>NZ_CAKXZS010000011.1:519911-528528 GCF_935822925.1 Mesorhizobium ventifaucium | reverse complement strand
GATCCGGCCCGGTCAGCTTTTTCTGATCCGGCCCGGTCAGCTTTTTCTGATCCGGCCCGGTCAGTTTCTTTTGATCCGGCCCGGTCAGCTTCTGACCCGTTGGGTCTAATCAAGTCAGCGTGCGCAGGCGGGCCTTGGCAGCACGGGCGATGGCGGCGACGGTGAGCGTATCCAGATCGAGCTGGCGACGGATAAGCTGCAGCACCCTCACCTCCTCCAGGCGCATTTCGAGGTCGACGGCCGCAACCTCGAAGGCTGCGGCATAGGCGGTGTCAAGCAGGCGTTCGGGCAGCGCCTCAGCGACGCGCGTCAAAACGCCTTCCAGCCCTTCCTTTTCGTGCAGCAACTTCTGGCAGTCCTGGGCGACGCCGACCAGCCGGTCGTGGTCGAAATCCTCGAACACCGGCCATGAGCGGACGACGTCGCCAATCCGCGCCAATTCGACATTGGTCATGTCGCGATCGGACGCTGAGGTGATGACCATAAGATAGATCAGGGCTTCATGCGGCGGCAATGGCATTTACAAACTCCTCAAACTGGCTCCGAAGTTAGGAACGAGGCATCGACGCCGCAAGGAAAAAGCGCCGCGATCGTTGACGCCCACGGCAGGCACGCCTAGAGACCGGTTGAAAAAATCATCCGGCCCCTTCTTGCGGCGATGCCGGCGAATAATTTGGAAAACAGTGACATGGCGGGATCAAACATCATCGATCTCAATCCCGAGGTGCTTGCGGCAGCGGCTGAAAGCAAGGCGTGGCCGTTCGAGGAAGCCAGGAAGATCGTCGAGCGCTACAAAGGCACTGACTTTCCCGAGACCGTCCTGTTTGAGACCGGCTACGGTCCGTCGGGGCTGCCGCATATCGGTACTTTCGGCGAGGTCGCACGCACCTCGATGGTGCGCCACGCCTTCCGCGTGCTCACCCGGGACACGGTCAAGACCAAGATCTTGTGCTTTTCCGACGACATGGACGGTATGCGCAAGATTCCGGACAACGTCCCCGATCGCGCCGCACTCGAGCCGCACCTGCACAAGCCGCTCTCGTCCGTCCCCAATCCTTTCGGCGGCGACTATGCGAGCTTCGCAGACCACAACAACGCAATGCTTTGCCGCTTCCTGGACACGTTCGGCTTCGACTACGAGTTCGCCAGCGCGACGGAATACTACAAGGCTGGCCGTTTCGACGACGTTCTGCTGCGCGCTGCCGAACGTTTCGATAAGATTATGGACGTGATGCTGCCGACGCTCGGAGAGGAGCGTCAGGCGACCTACAGCCCGTTCTTGCCGATTTCCCCCAAAAGTGGCCGCGTGCTTTACGTCCCCACGAAGCATGTCGACGCCAAGGCCGGCACTATCACCTTCGATGATGACGGCACCGAGACCACGCTGCCCATAACCGGCGGCAGGGTGAAGCTGCAGTGGAAGCCGGATTTCGGCATGCGCTGGGCGGCGCTCGGCGTCGATTTCGAAATGTTCGGCAAAGACCACCAGACGAATGCGGTGATCTACGACCGTATCTGCAATATACTGGGCGGGCGCGCGCCCGAGCATTTCGTCTATGAGCTGTTCCTCGACGAGAACGGCCAGAAGATTTCGAAGTCGAAGGGCAACGGACTGACCATAGACGAGTGGCTGACCTACGCGCCGACCGAAAGCCTCGAGCTTTACATGTACCAGCGGCCGCGGCAGGCCAAGAAGCTCTATTTCGACGTCATTCCGAAGGCGGTGGACGAGTATTATGCCTTTCTGTCCGCCTATCGCCGACAGGAGTGGAAAGAGCGGCTGGGAAATCCCGTCTGGCATATGCATGACGGTAACCCGCCTGTCGTCGACCTGCCGGTGTCGTTCGCGCTGCTGCTCAATCTGGTCAGCGCCTCGAACGCCCAGAACAAGGACGTGCTGTGGGGGTTCATTTTGCGCCACACGTCAGGCGTGACGCCGAAGACCCATCCCGAGCTCGACCGGCTGGCCGAATATGCCATCCGCTATTTCGACGATTTCGTGAATCCGGCCAAGGTGTACCGGGCCGCCGATCCGGTCGAGCGCGAGGCGCTGACGAAACTTTCCGAAGCGCTCGCCGCATTGCCGCCAGATGCCGATGGCGAGGTGATCCAGAATGCCGCCCTCAACGTCGCGCGCAAGATCGAACGTTATCAGGACCATTCGAAGCAGAGCCCGGAGGGCGGGCCGGGCGTCTCCGTCGCCTTCTTCCAGATGATTTACCAGGTTTTAATCGGACAGGAGCGCGGCCCGCGCTTCGGTTCCTTCGCCGCGCTCTACGGTATTGCAGAAACCCGTGCGCTCATTCAGAAGGCGCTGGCTGGTCAGCTGGCGGCGTAGCCGTCGTCTCGGTTGGCGGCGTAGCCGTCGCCGACGGATCGAGAATCGGCTGCGTCGGCGGCGCAGTGGCCGCAAAAGGGGCTGGCGCCGGAGGCAGGCCGGAGAGATTGGGCGCCGGCCCGAAAATGCCCTTCCTCGCCATACGGGCCTTCTCGCCGGCCCCGACGTAAGGGCCACTTTTGGCGGCGCGCGCCCAGCCGTTTTCGATCAACCACTGGCCGACATCCTGGTTGCCAACGCGGCATTCGGCAGTGATCAGGTCGCGGCCGCCCTCGGGTGGCACCGTGCAGACCACCGCCCGACCGCGCAGGAAAGCACGGAACGCCGTTCGCGCCCGGGTGCCACACGTCCAGGACTTGCCGCCGTCGGTGCAAGTTTCGTCCTGCCTGACGATGTCGACACCGGAAATCGCGACCGAGTAGCCCTTGGCCTCGATCACACCGGCGGCCGATGCAACCGGCTGGAACAGTTTTGTCCCGTTCCAGTCGTCGGGCATTTTCGTTTTAGGCGGCTTGGGCGGTCCGGCCAGCGCCAGCTCACTCAGCGGCGCGCGCGGCTCGACCCGTTCAAGCTCTTCGGGCTGAAGCTGCGGCGGCGCGACGATTTTGGGATTGATGGCCCTGGAATATACCTCCGGCCGTGCCATCTTGGGCTGCGGAACCGCTGATGTGGCGGGCGCTTCGGATTGCGCCGCAATGCCGGCCTCCGCCCGAGCTGCGACGCGACCGTTTTCGCCATGCAGCACGGCGCGGCCACCTGCGGCAATCGCAGCCCCCATCGCCAGGATCGTCAACACCGCAGCGGCTGCATGAAGCGGGCGCACCGGCGGCCCTTACTGGCTTGCCCAGACAATCCGTGCCACCCATTCGACATCGCGCAGCGGGATGTCACGGTTCGGGTGCTCGGGATTGAGCGAGACCAGTATGATCGACTTCGCCGTCTGACGGTCCAGCACCTTGGCCATCACCTCGCCGGCATTGGTCTTGACGACGACGCGGTCGCCCTTGCGGGTGGCAGCGCCCGGCTCGACGATCAGCACATCGCCATTGCGGTAGAGCGGCAGCATGGAATCGCCCTGGACCTGCAGCGCATAGGAGGTTTCGGTAGCCCGTGCCGGAAGCTCGATCAGGTCCCAGCCCTGCCCCGCGGGAAAGCCGGCATCGTCGAAGAAGCCGCCGGCGCCGGCCTGCGCGAAGCCGAGCAACGGAACCGAAGATGTCTTTGCCGGCAGAGATCCGGGAACGGTCTTGCCCCGGCCTTCGACCAGTCCGGTGAATTCGTCGAGCGAGGCGCCGGTCGCCTCGATGATCTTGGCCAGCGACTCGGTCGACGGCCAGCGCGGCCGCCCGTCCGAGGACAGCCGCTTCGACTTGTTGAAGGCGGTCGAATCGAGGCCCGCGCGTTTCGCCAGCCCCGAGGCCGAAAGCGAATAGCGCTCGGCGAGAGCATCGATTGCGGCCCATACGCGGTCATGCGAGAGCACTATTGCTCTCCTTCAGAACAGGAAAAAATACCTTGTCTGTTCTAACCGGTCGACGTGATTTTGTCCACCACCGAAGGCGGCGTCACGCCGCCTTCTTGGCCTCGCTCCTGGCATAGGGATCGAAGCGTTGGTAGAAAGTCTCGCCCTTCTCTGCCATGTCGAGCAGCAGCTTCGGCGCTTTGAACTCGGCGCCGTACTTCTTCTGAAGACCCTTGGCGATCTTGACGAATTTCTTCGCGCCGATGCCGTCGATGTAGGACAGCACGCCGCCGGTAAAGGGGGCGAAGCCGAAGGCGAGGATCGAGCCGACATCGGCCTCGCGCGGATCGGTGACGATGCCCTCTTCCATCACCCGGGCCGCCTCCAACGCGATGGTGACCAGGAGCCGCCGCTTCAGTTCCTCATAGTCGACCCGTTCAGGCGCCAACTGCGGATAGAGATCCTTCAGGCCCGGCCACAACTTCTTCTTGGCAGGCTTTTGCGGGTAGTCGTAAAAACCCTTGCCGTTCTTGCGGCCGAAGCGGCCATGCGTGTCGACCAGCGTGTTGATCAGCGTCATCTGCTTCGGGTCGACAGCCTTGTCGCCGAGATCGCGCATGGTCTGCTTCATGATCTTCTGCGCGAGGTCGATCGCCGTTTCGTCCGTCAGCGCCAAGGGGCCGACCGGCATGCCGGCGGCCTTCGCCGCATTCTCGATCATCGGCGCCGGAACGCCCTCGATGAGCATCTTATAGGCTTCCGACATATAGCGCAGCACGCAGCGGTTGACGTAGAAGCCGCGCGTGTCGTTGACGATGATCGGCGTCTTCTTGATCGCGCGAACGAAGTCGATTGCGGTGGCGAGTGCCTTGTCGCCCGTCTTCTTGCCCAAAATGATTTCGACCAGCATCATCTTGTCGACCGGCGAGAAGAAATGGATACCGATGAAATTCTTCGGCCGCGCCGAATTCTTCGCCAGCGAGGTGATCGGGATGGTGGACGTGTTCGACGCAAAGACCGCCGTCGGCTTAAGCACGGCCTCCGCCTTTTCGGTGGCGTCCTTCTTGACGTCCGAATCCTCGAATACCGCCTCGACCACCAGGTCGCAGCCTGTGAGGTCGGCATAGTCCGCCGTCGGCGTGATCAGCGACAGCAGCCTGTCCTTGTCCTCCGGCTTGGCGCGGCCCGTCCTGACCTGATCCGAGATCAGGCTGTCCGAATGCGCCTTGCCCTTGGCGGCAGCGTCCATGTCGCGGTCGAGCAGCACCACCGGAATGCCGGCCTTGGCCGTGACATAGGCGATGCCGGCGCCCATGAAGCCGGCGCCGAGCACGCCGATCTTCTTGAACTTGGTTTCCGGCACGCCGGCCGGACGACGCGCGCCCTTGTTCAGTTCCTGCAGCGACACGAACAGCGAGCGGATCATCGCCGCCGCTTCCCTGGTCTGCATGATCTCGGTGAAATAACGCTGCTCGATGCGCAAGCCGGTGTCGAACGGCACCAGCAGGCCTTCATACACGCATTTCAGGATGGCCGCGGCAGCCGGATAGTTGCCATAGGTCTCGCGACGCAGGATGGCGATTGCCGGTGGCCACAGATTGGCGCCGGCCACCGAATAGACCGGGCCGCCGGGCAGCTTGAAGCCCTTCTCGTCCCACGGCGCCACTGGCTTCAAGCCATTTTTGATCATGGCTTTGGCGGTTTCGACCAGCTTCGTCGGTTCGGCAATCTCATGGATCAGGCCCATCGACTTGGCCTTCTGTGGCGACAGCGTCTGACCGGAAGTCAGCATCTGCAGCGCCTGCTGCTGGTCGGTCAGCCGCGGCACGCGCTGAGTGCCGCCGGCACCCGGGAAGATGCCGATCTTCACTTCGGGGAGCGCCATCTTGACCTTGTCGGAATCGGCCGCGACACGGCCATGGCAAGCGAGCGACAGCTCGAACGCGCCGCCCATGCAGGTGCCGTTGATCGCCGATACCCACGGCTTGCCTGAGGTCTCCAGCTTGCGGAACAGGCCGGTCATGTAGCCGGCATTGTCGAACAATACCTTGGTCGCCTTGTCCAGGTCCTTGGCTTTATCGGCTGCGAACTTCGACAGCATCTTCTGCAGCATGGTGATGTCTGCACCGCCGGAGAACGTGTCCTTGCCGGAGGTGATCACCGCCCCCTTTATCGACGCGTCGCTCGCCACCTTGTCGACGATGGCGTTCAGCTCCAGCATCGCCTCTTCGGTGAAGACGTTCATCGAGCGGTCGGGCATGTCCCAGGTGACCAGCGCGACGCCATCGTTGTCGATGTCAAGGGTGAAATTGGTGTAGCTCATCGGTCTCTCTCCCGTCAGACGCGTTCGATGATCGTTGCGGTGCCCATGCCGGCGCCGATGCAGAGCGTCACCAGCGCGGTGTTCAGGTCGCGGCGCTCCAGTTCGTCCAGCACCGTTCCGAAGATCATCGCACCGGTTGCGCCGAGCGGATGGCCCATGGCGATGGCGCCGCCATTGACGTTGATCCTGTCGTGCGAAATGTCGAAAGCCTGCATGTAGCGCAGCACCACCGAGGCGAACGCCTCGTTGAGCTCGAACAGATCGATGTCCGACAGCTTCATCCTGGCGCGCTTCAGCAGCTTCTCGGTCACGTCGACCGGACCGGTCAGCATCAGCACCGGTTCCGAACCGATATTGGCGAATGCACGGATGCGAGCACGCGGCTTCAGGTCGAGCGACTTTCCAGCCTTCTTCGAGCCGAGCAGAACGGCCGCCGCGCCGTCGACGATGCCCGACGAATTGCCGGCGTGGTGGACGTGATTGACCTCCTCCACCTCGGGATGCTTCTGCACCGCGACGGCATCGAAGCCGCCCAGTTCGCCGGGCATGACGAAAGACGGGTTGAGGGCCGCCAGCGATTGCATATCGGTCGAAGGCCGCATGTGCTCATCGTGGTCGAGGATGGTCAGGCCGTTCTGGTCCTTGATCGAGATCACCGAATTCTTGAATCGGCCTTCGCCCCAGGCGTTGGCGGCGCGCTTCTGGCTTTCGACGGCATAGGCGTCGACGTCGTCGCGCGAAAAGCCGTACTTCGTGGCGATCAGATCGGCCGAGATGCCCTGCGGCACAAACCAGCCCGGCAGGCCGACCGAGGGGTCCATGAACCAGGCGCCGCCGGATGCGCCCATGCCGACGCGCGACATCGATTCGACGCCGCCGGCGATGACGATCTCGTCGGCGCCTTGCGCGATCTTGGCGGCGCCGAAATTGATGGCGTCCAGGCCAGAGGCGCAGAAACGCGAGATCTGCATGCCGGGCGCTTTCGTGTCGTAACCGGCCTCGAAGGCGGCGGCGCGCGGAATGACAGAACCCGCCTCGCCGACGGGATCGACGCAGCCGAAGATGATGTCGTCGACGGTGCCGGTGTCCAGCCCATTGCGGTCACGGATCGCCTCAAGCACCTTGGCGCCGAGCCGCACCGCTGGCACCTCGTGCAGCGAGCCATCCTTCTTGCCCCTGCCGCGCGGCGTGCGCACGGCGTCATAGACATAAGCTTCGGCCATTTTCCTGCTCCTTGGTTTGCTGAAAGTCTCTCAGAGAGAGCGCCCGATCAGCAATTTCATGATCTCGTTGGTGCCGCCGTAGATGCGCTGGACGCGGGCGTCGCGGAACATGCGGGCGATCGGATACTCGTTCATGTAGCCATAGCCGCCATGCAATTGAAGGCATTCGTCGACGACTTTTCCCTGCAGGTCGGACAGCCAGTATTTGGCCATCGAGGCCGTCACCGGGTCGAGACCACCATCGATATGGCGGGCGACGCAATCATTGTAAAAGACCCGGCCGATTGTCGCCTCGGTCTTCAGTTCGGCCAGCTTGAACTGGGTGTTCTGGAAATCGATAATCGCCTTGCCGAAGGCCTTGCGCTCCTTGACGTAGTCGATGGTCAACGCCAGCGCCCGTTCGACCATGGCGATGGCCCCAGTGCCGATCTGCAGCCGCTCCTGCGGCAATTGCTGCATCAACTGGACGAAGCCCTGGCCTTCCTCGTGGCCGAGCAGATTGGAAGTCGGCACGCGCATATCGTTGAAGAACAGTTCCGACGTGTCGTTGGCCTTGAGCCCGATCTTGTCGAGGTTGCGGCCGCGCTCGAACCCTTCCACCTCGTCGGTCTCGACGACGATCAGCGAGGTGCCCTTGGCGCCCTTCTCCGGGTCGGTCTTGGTGACGATTATGATGAAGTTGGCGAGTTGGCCGTTGGTGATGAAGGTCTTCGAGCCGTTGACCTTGTATTGGTTGCCGTCCTTCTCCGCGCGCGTCTTGACGCCTTGCAGGTCGGAGCCGGCGCCGGGCTCGGTCATGGCGATGGCGCCGATCAGCTCGCCGGTCGCCAGTTTCGGCAGCCACTTCTTCTTCTGCTCCTCCGAGCCGTAGTGGAGGATGTAAGGGGCGACGATCGAATTGTGCAGGCCGATGCCGAAACCGTCGACGCCGACATGGCCGATCGCCTCGATGATGGCGCTCTCATGCGCGAATGTCCCGCCCGAACCGCCATATTCCTCCGGCATCGAGGCACAGAGCAGACCGGCCGCACCTGCCTTCAGCCAGCTCTCGCGGTCGACCATTTCGTTCTTCTCAAACTCGTCATAGCGCGGCGCGATCTCTTCCGACATGAAGCGGTGCGCCATATCGTAGAGCATGCCGACCTCGTCCGCCGCCCAAGCGGGTTTGGGAAGGCCAAGAATTTCGGCGGGGTTGGTCATGCTATTTCTCCCGCCCCAACGCTCCCCTCCCCCTCGAGGGGAGGGGAACGTCGAGGTTGGAAGGTGGGGTC
>NZ_CAKXZS010000011.1:340307-519901 GCF_935822925.1 Mesorhizobium ventifaucium | reverse complement strand
GGACCCCTCCCGGCCGCTTCGCGGCCACCCTCCCCTCAAGGGGGAGGGGAACGTCGAGCTTAGAACGCTTCCGCCGGCAGCGCCATTAGCGTGTCCGCGCCGCTGGAGATGCGGGCGAGGTGCGCCGACGTCTCCGGCATGATCCGCTCGATGAAGAAGCGCGCCGTCACCAGCTTACTGTCATAGAAGGCCGAAGAACCATTGGCGCCATTCGCCAATCTCGCCCCGGCTGCCTTGGCCATCTGCGCCCACATATAGCCCAGCGCCACCAGGCCGAAGAGATGCATGTAGTCGGTCGAGGCGGCGCCGGCGTTGTCGGGCTTGGCCATGCCGTTCTGCATCAGCCACATCGTCGCCGCCTGCAGATCGTTGAGGCCCTTCTTCAGCGCCTTGGTGAAGGGCGCCATCTTCTCGTCAGTGCGGTTCTCCTCGCAGAATTCGCCGACCTCCTTGAAGAAGGCCTGCACGGCGCGGCCGCCATTCAACGCCAGCTTGCGGCCGACCAGGTCAAGCGCCTGGATGCCGTTGGCACCCTCGTAGATCATGGCGATGCGGGCATCGCGCACGAACTGGCTCATGCCGTGCTCTTCGATATAGCCGTGCCCGCCGAACACTTGCTGCGCCATCACCGCGTGGTCGAAACCCTTGTCGGTGAGCACGCCCTTGACCACCGGCGTCATCAGGCCGGTGTAGTCGTAGGCGGCCTGGCGGTCGTTGTCGTCGCTGGCGCGGTGGGCGATGTCCGACTTGATCGCCGTCCACAGCGCCAGCGCGCGACCGGCCTCGTTGAAGGCCTTCATGGTCATCAGGCTGCGGCGGATGTCGGGGTGGACGATGATCGGGTCGGCCTTCTTGTCCGGCGCCTTCGGCCCAGACAGCGAGCGTCCCTGCAGGCGATCCTTGGCATAGGACACAGCGTTCTGGTAGGCGACCTCCGACAGAGAAAGCCCCTGCAGACCGACGCCAAGCCTCGCTTCATTCATCATCGTGAACATGGCTTTCAGCCCGCCATTCGTCTCGCCAAGCAGCGTGCCTTGTGCCTCGTCATAATTCATGACGCAGGTCGAATTGCCATGGATGCCCATCTTCTCCTCAATCGAGCCGCAGGAGACGGTGTTCTTCTCGCCAGGATGGCCTGATGCATCGAGCTTGAGCTTCGGCACGATGAACAGCGAAATGCCCTTCACGCCTTCCGGCGCGCCCTCGATGCGGGCCAGCACCAGGTGGACGATGTTGTCCGACATGTCGTGCTCGCCGGCCGATATGAATATCTTCTGGCCTGAAATCCTGTAGGTGCCGTCGCCGTTGGGAACCGCCTTGGTGCGCAGCAGGCCGAGATCGGTGCCGCAATGCGGCTCGGTCAGGTTCATGGTCCCGGTCCAGACGCCCTCGACCAGCTTCGGCAACCAGATCGCCTTCTGCTCCTCGGTGCCATGGGTAATGATCGCCGCGATCGCGCCTTGTGTCAGGCCAGGGTACATCATCAGCGACATGTTGGCCGAAATCATATATTCGGAAACAGCGGTATGCACCGCGTAAGGCAGGCCCTGGCCGCCAAATTCGACGGGTGCGGCCAGCCCCATCCAGCCGCCTTCGCGGTATTGGTCGAAGGCCTCCTTGAAGCCTTTCGGCGTTGTCACCGAACCGTCGCCATGGCGCATGCAGCCTTCCATGTCGCCGACGCGGTTCAGCGGCTGCATGACATTTTCAGCGAGCTTGGCGCCCTCGGCGAGGATGGCCTCGACCACGTCCGGCGTCGCGTCGGAAAATCCGGGAAGATTGGAATAGCGCTGGTAGCCCAGCACTTCGTTCAGCACAAACAGCGTGTCCTGGACCGGCGCCCTGTAGATCGGCATGCGTTTCCTCCACCATGCGGCCTTGACGCCCGAATCCCCCAATGTGAAGTCAGGGGCATGCGGACCAATGTTCAGGTCGGAATAGCAAAAGTTGACGTTTGCGTAAACGTCAATTTTTTGATGCGACCAATTTTCCCCGCCGGTCGCTCATAAGCGTAACGGCGCTGGCCGTAGCCCGTCCGGACAGATTGAAAAATATTCGTCCCTACGCAGCCGCAAGACAGCGGAAAGAGCCCCGCAGGCAAGGCCCACGCGGCTCTCTCCCAGAAGGCCGTTCACCGGAAGCCGGCGAAGAATTATCTGGCGACGCTGGCCTGCGGCGCCGAGCGTTCGGTCAGCATCTGACGCACCGCCGCCATCGAGTTGCTCAACTCGTTGATGGCATCGTCGATCAGCGCCCGCTGCTTCTGCAGACGGGCAAGCTGCTTCTCCGACTTGTCGAGCGTCAGCCGCAACTGCTTGGTGTTGGAACCGGTGGGGTCGTAGAGGTCCATCATCTGCTTGACGTCGCGCAGCGAGAATCCGACCTTGCGGCCGAGCAGGATCAGCTTCAGCCGCGCCTTGTCGCGGCGCGTGTAGAGACGGGTCGAGCCGTCGCGCTGCGGATTGAGAAGGCCCTTGTCCTCGTAGAAACGCAGCGTACGCAGCGTTACTCCGTATTTCTTGGCCATCTCGCCGATGCGGACAAGATCCCCGCCGGCTTTATCAGACATGTCATTGGTATTGGCCGCGGCTTCGCCGGGCGAAACAAATTTCATGGTCACTGGCTTTCCCCATCTGGCGGCGCCGCGGTCCCGGACCGGGCGTCGCCTGAGTGGAAGCGGGGGCGTGCTTCCACTCGTGGTTTCAACAAACAATCGCAAACGGCACAGCCTTTTGCACCCTTACGTTTACGTCAATTCTATACCGATAGCCGCCTCACGAAGCAAGGGCCTTGTGCGGGACGAATTTTTTGCCGCATCCGCCAGCGCATGGCCCGGCGGCGCTTCAGGCGCCCGTCAACAACGTTGCAACTTCTTAAGCTTGGTTAACGCGTTGTTTACCACGTTGGGCGAAATGTGCGCATGTCGGTTACCCGTGTTTATCCTGTAGCGAATTTTTTCACGGTTTTTCGGAGCGGGGTGAAACCCGGGAAGCTGGTCTTCCACCGCAGCAAAGCAGCGCGGCCGCCTTCGTTTCCGGCAGGACTTTGGGAAAACTGGTCATAAAGCCAGCAGTGAAACTGAACGGGCGCATCGATGAACAGCAAGCGGTCCTATCTCGATACACTCAACGCCGGCCGGCAGCGCAGGCCGTACACCACGCTTGAGCAGCTCAACCGTTCTCTGGAAACGCTGGAGCAGCGGCTGGAGCGGACGCGCGAAGACTTGAGCGAACGTCCCGATCCGCGCCGGCCGGGCGCGGAGCCGCGCTATGCCAGCGCCCGGCCCTATGAGGATCCGCGCCCCGGGCAGCCGCCGAAAAGCCCGGAGCCGGCTGCCTTTGACCAGAATTACCAGGCGATCGCCCGCGACATCGACCGTGTGCGCGGCCAGGAAGACGGCGTCGCCGCGGTCGGCAAGATCGCCGGCGAATTGCGCGGCCTGCGCGAGGAACTGCGCCACCAGATGACCGCCGGCCTGCAGCGCGAATTCGAAGCGCTGCGCAAGGACATCGAGCAGGCTTTCCAAGCAAGCACCCAGCCGGGTGGCCTATCGGCGGGAGGCAAAGGCAGCGCCGAACTCGGCGTCGAGTTCGAGCGGCTTTCCGGCGCCATCCAGTCCCTGGCCGAAAAGAGCGACGACAGAAGCGTCAACATGCTCCGGCTCGATCTGGAGCAGGTCAAGGCCGCGCTCGACACGTTGGCGCGCGAGGAGAGCGTGCAGGCGGTCGGCCGCCGCTGGGACGAGTTCGACCGCCGCTGGACCGCGTTCGAGGATCGTGTCGATGCCGATCAGCGACAGCGGTCGGACGCACCCGGGCTTTCGATGCTGACCGAACGGCTTGAACAGATCAGCAATGCCGTCAACAACCTGCCGGAATCGCTGTCGCTGCGCTCGCTCGAAGAGAAGGTCCGCACGCTTGCCAGCGCAGTCGATCATTTCGCCCGCCAGCAGGACAATCTCGGCAGCAGCACATTCGCAATGATCGACGAGCGGCTGGACGAGATTTCCCGCGCCATCGTCGCCTCGACCGTCGCCGCGCAGGCCAATTCATTCGACCCCGAAGCATTCGAGCGTATCGAGAAGCGGATCGCCTCGCTTGCCGAACAGATCGAGGAAGTGACGCAAGTCCACCCCAGCGGCGAGGTCATCGACCGCCTCAACATGCTGTCGAGCCGGGTCGACGATCTTGCCAACCGGGCCAATTTGCCTGAGCAGGCGCTGGAGCGTCTCGACAAGCAGATCGCGCTTATTGCCGACAAGATCGACCGGGCGCCTGCCATGCCGGACGCAGACTATATCTTCCAGGGGCTGGAACAGCGTTTCGACGTGCTGTCCGGTATGATGGAGCGCCGCCAGGGCGACGCGATCGAACAGGGCAACATGCTGTTTCGCGATCTCGAGCGCCGTCTGGACGAGGTCGCCGACAGGCTGGACCAGCGCATGCCGCAGCAGATCGACGGGGCCGGCATCATGGACGCCATCGACGCCCGCTTCAGCGCGCTGGCCAAGCGCATGGAAGCGCGTGTTCCCGATTCCGCAGGCGAAGCGGCGATCCGTGGCCTGGAAAGCCGGCTCGAAGACATTTCAAGCCGGCTGGATTCATCGGCGGCGCAGGTCGCCGGCATCGACCCGGCCCTGATCCGCAGCCTGGAAGCGCAGGTCGCAGGCCTGTCGGCACACCTTTCGAAACCCGAAACGCCACTGCCGGACTTCGAGGACATCAGCCCGCGTCTCGACGAAATCGAGAGGTCGCTGGCCGGCACCCGTGATTCCATCCTCAGCGCGGCGCGCGAGGCAGCCGAGAGCGCCGTCCGCTCGCTGGCCGACTCCAATGCCAACACGGCGGCCGTTTCTGGCCTCGCCCAGGATCTGAAGACGCTCGAAGCACTGACGCGCCGTTCCGACGAGCGCAATTCGAGGACCTTCGAAGCCATCCACGACACGCTGCTCAAGATCGTCGACCGGCTGGGCTCACTGGAAACCGGCGAGCCGACCGACGCTGTGAGCGAACTTCTGAATACGCAACCGGCCGAGCCGGACAGCTGGCGCGGCGTGCGATCGTCAAAGATGGCCGTACGTGACGCGCCGTCCATGGACATCGACCAGCCATTGCCGCTGACGGAAGACATGGCCGACCTCGACAGCCATGTCTCTGCCATGATGAGCAATGAGCAAGGTTCGCGTAGCGAACCGGGTACGCGTAGCGACCCGGGCACGCGTACGCCGGCCGAAGCCGCCGCGGCCGCGGCCATGGCGGCGCTTGGCTCGGGCACGGCGGAAAAAAGCCAGCCGACCGGCGGCCGGAAGTCGATGCTCGGCGGACTGGCGCGCGCCTTCAAGGCTAAGAAGGAGACGATCGTTCCACCGCTTGCCGGCTCCGCGCCTGATGTCGAGATACCGATTGCCGATCTCGACGAGCCGCTGGACCCGAAGGTTGCCAACCGGCCGCTGGAGCCCGGCTCCGGCCCACCTGACCTCAACGCCATCATGAAGCGCGTGCGCGACGAACGCGGCCCGCCCGTCAGGGCCGGCAATGCCGATGCATCGAAATCCGACTTCATCGCCGCTGCCAGGCGCGCGGCGCAGGCGGCCGCTGCCGAGGCCGACGCTCTCAAGCGGCAATCGACGATGAGGGGGCCGGTAAAGGCGCTCAGGATCGGCGATCTGCTCAAGGCACGACGCAAGCCGATTCTGATGGCGGCCGCCGCGGTCATGCTGGCGCTCGCCGGCCTGCAATTAGGCAAGGCCTTTGTCTCCGACCCGGTCGAAATGGCCAGCAACGATGCGGCGCCGATGGCTGCCGCGCAGCCAGCGGAAACCGCATCGATCGGTACCGTCAATGAGCCGAAGACGAACGCACAAACTGCAGCACAGGCCGTCCGGCAGGCAGAGCCGTCCGAATCGGTAGCCGAGGATGACATGCCGGCGCAGGCCGGCATCGTCACGCCGTCATATGGCGAAATATCGTCGGATGCCGAAACGCCGATGGATTCAGGGTCCGCGGCCGAGCCTGTTCCTGCGCCAAGGGCTTCAACGACGTCGCCCGATCCGGCGGCAGCGAATGTGACAGCGTCGGCAACTGCGGGCCCAACGGCTGCGGACGCCGAGCCAATTACCACGGCGCCGGCCGCCACGCCCGCAACCCGGGACATGACCGGCACGGTCACGCCCGCGGATACTTCGACAGCGGCGGCCACTGACAAGATCGACATTCCAGCCGATGCCGGCCCGGCTGCCTTGCGTGACGCAGCGGCCGGAGGCGACGCCAAGGCACTGTTCGAGATCGGCTCGCGCTATGCCGAATCGCGCGGCGTCAAGCAAGACATGGCAGCGGCGGCCAAATGGTACGAGAAATCAGCCGAACTCGGCTTCGCACCGGCGGAATACCGCATCGGCAACTTATACGAGAAGGGCACCGGCGTCGAGCGCGACGTCAAGAAGGCGAAGACCTGGTACCAACTCGCCGCCGAGCAGGGCAACGCCAGCGCCATGCACAATCTCGCCGTGCTCTTCGCCATGGCTGCGGACGGCGTGACCGACAATGAATCGGCCGCGCACTGGTTCCAGGAGGCCGCCGAGCTCGGCGTCAAGGACAGCCAGTTCAATCTCGGCATCCTGGCGGCGAAGGGCGTCGGCATGAAGCAGAACCTCGAAGAGTCCTACAAATGGTTCGCGCTCGTCGCCAAGACCGGCGACAAGGATGCGGCGGCAAAGCGCGACGAGATCGCCAAGGCGCTCAGGCCCGAGCAGCTCGAACGCGCACGCGCCGCCACGGAACTGTGGAAGGCAAAGCCGCTCGATCCTGCGGCCAATTCGGCCGATATTCCCGAATCGTGGCAGGACGGCACGCCGCAGACGACCGCCAGCGTCGATATGAAGAAGGTCGTTCAGAACATCCAGCGCATTCTCAACAAGAACGGCTATGCGGCCGGCAATGACGACGGCGTGATGGGCCAGAAAACCAAGGATGCCATCATGGCTTTCCAGACCGACAACGCCCTGAAGCCGACCGGCGCGGTCGACGAAAAGCTGGTCAAGGCGCTGCTCGCGCGCAAATAACGTCAGATGCGTCGTTTCCGCGACGCCTTTGCCACACATTTGCCTGTTAACTGATTGAGTTGTTTTTTGTTTCGGCGACGCGGCGAGGTTTGACTTGGTCGCCCGGCCGGCGCAAGAACGAGATAGGCTTTTTGGCGCGAATGCCCGCAACGGTTGCATTCGCCGACGGGCAAACTGATCGAGACTGACGGGTGGGCATCTATCTCCCGATCGCGGAAATTTCCGTCAACATCTTCGTGCTGCTGGCCATGGGCGCGGCGGTGGGTTTCCTTTCGGGCATGTTTGGAGTGGGCGGCGGCTTTCTTATCACGCCGCTGCTGATCTTCTACAACATACCGCCGGCGATCGCGGTCGCCACCGGCGCCAACCAGGTCATCGCCTCCTCCTTCTCCGGCGCATTGTCGCACGTGAAGCGCGGCACGCTCGACTTCAAGCTCGGCGGTGTGCTTTTGGCCGGCGGCATCGTCGGCTCGACCGGCGGCATCTTTGTCTTTGGTTTTCTGCGCCGGCTCGGCCAGCTCGACCTGTTCATCTCGCTGCTCTATGTCGTGCTGCTCGGCACCGTCGGCGGGCTGATGCTGGTCGAGAGCGTCAATGCGCTGCGCGCCACCCGCAGCGGCGCGGCGCCGGTGCTGAAGAAATCCGGCCAGCACAACTGGATCCACCGCTTGCCGCTGAAAATGCGGTTCAGGGCCTCGAAGCTTTTCGTCAGCGTCATCCCGGTGCTCGGCCTCGGCGCCGGCATCGGCTTCCTGTCGTCGATCATGGGCGTCGGCGGCGGCTTCATCATGGTGCCGGCGCTGATCTATCTCTTGAAAGTGCCGACCAACGTCGTCATCGGCACCTCGCTATTCCAGATCATCTTCACCTCGGCCTACACCACGCTGGTCCATGCCACCACCAACCAGACGGTCGACGTCATGCTCGCCTTCCTGTTGATGGCGGGCGGCGTCGCCGGCGCGCAATACGGCGCCAAGGCCGGCCAAAGGCTGCGCGGCGAGCAGCTCAGGGCGCTGCTCGCACTGCTGGTGCTGGCGGTTGCCTTCCGGCTCGCCATCGATCTGTTCGTGACACCGCCCAGCCTGTATTCCCTGTCCGGCGTGGACCCGACCTGATGGCGCGCTTTGAGCCGTTCCTGGCCGCTGCTTTGCTGTCGCTGTTCGCCGCCTCGTCACCGGCAAGAGCGCAAACGCCGGCTACCGAAAACATCCAGATCGGCCTGTCCACCGACTATGTCTCAATCACCGCCGGGTTTTCCGGTGCCGACCTTACCATCTTCGGCTCATTGGAAAATGCCGACCCGCGTGTCGCCCGCCAAGGGCGCTACGACATCGTCGTCGTGCTTGAGGGTCCGGCCCGGAAGGTCGTCGTGCGCCGCAAGGATAGGGTGGTCGGCATCTGGATCAATCTGGAGTCCGAGACGTTCAAGAATGTGCCGGTGTCCTATTCGGTGGCGACGACGCGGCCGCTGCAGGACGTCACCGACCCCAACAGCTACAAGCAACTGTCGCTCGGCGCCGCCAACATCTACATGCAGCCGGCCGACGATGACGACAGTCCGGCGACCATCCAGGAATTCACCGCGGCGCTGCGCGAGCGCAAGACGGCGACCGGCCTCTACAGCGTGAATGTCGGCGGCGTGCAGTTCCTGTCGCAGAACCTGTTCCGCGCCACCGTCAGGCTCGCCCCCAATGTTCCGGTCGGCACCCACAAGGCACGCGCGTTCCTGTTCAAGAGCGGCCTGTTCATCAAGGAAAGCTCCGCCCAGCTCGAAATCCGCAAATCCGGTTTCGAACAGTCGATCTTCCGCGTCGCCCACGATTATTCTTTCCTGTACGGCGTCTTCGCGGTGTCGTTGGCCATGCTGACAGGCTGGCTCGGAAGGCTCGTCTTCCGGAAGGATTAAACTCTCTTCAAAAGGCAGTTCCCCTTTTTACGCCCGTGGGTTAGACCGCGACCCCGGGCCGAACACCGGCTGTCGCTCCCCAAATCAAAAATACAGGACTTTGCGATGCGACCAGCATTCGGCGGTATCGACTTCGGCACTTCGAATTCCACCGTCGGCGTGATCAGGAACTGGCGGCCGCGATTGGTGGCGCTGGAAGACGGCGAGGTGACGCTGCCGAGCGCAGTGTTCTTCAATTTCGAGGACAACCGCACCTATTTCGGGCGCCGCGCAATCGCCAATTATACCGACGGTATCGAAGGTCGCCTGATGCGCTCGCTGAAGAGCGTACTCGGCGGTACGATGGTCCATGAAAAGACGCGCATCAAAGCCCGATCGATCGCCTTCACCGAGATCATCGGTCTGTTCGTAGGTCACCTCAAGGGAAGGCTGGAAGAGGATGCCGGCGAAGTGGTCGCGAGCGTGGTGCTCGGTCGTCCCGTGCAGTTCGTCGACGACGATGCCGAGGCCGACGCCAAGGCCGAAGGTGAACTCGAAAACGCGGCCCGCACCCAAGGCTTCAAGCATATCGCCTTCCAGTTCGAGCCGATCGCGGCGGCGCTCGACTACGAGCAAAAGGTGACGCGCGAAGAACTGGCGCTGATCGTCGACATGGGCGGCGGCACGTGCGACTTCTCGGTCGTGCGGGTCTCCCCGCAGCGCGCCCGCTCCCTCGATCGCAAGGACGACATCCTGGCCAGCCGAGGCATCCACATTGGCGGCACCGACTTCGACCGGCTGTTGAGCATCGCCCATGTGATGCCGCAACTTGGCTACCTCTCGCCGACCAAGGACGGCAAGCGCAACTTGCCGGCCAGCTACTTCATCGACCTGGCGACATGGCAGCGCATCAATCTGGTCTACACCGCCCGCGCAATGACGCATCTGCGCCAGATCCGCTACGAGGCGGAACGCGCCGACCTGGTCGACCGTTTCATTCACATCGTCGAGCATCGATACGGGCACGCGCTGGCGGCTTTGGTCGAGAGCGCCAAAATCGCGCTGACGGAGCAATCGTCCGCCGAGGTGATGGTGGCGCTGACGGGAGCGAAGTTTGCGACCGAAATTACGCGCGCCGGGCTCGACGACACGATCGCCAGGGATATCGAACGGGTGGCCGCGACGGTTGGTGAGACGATCCGCGACGCGCAGGTGAAACCGTCCGCCATAACCGCGGTGTTCCTGACCGGCGGATCGACCGCCATCCCGCTGGCAAGGCAGCAGATATTGGCTTTGGTGCCGCAGGCGTCGGTCATCGAAGGTGACATGTTCGGCTCGGTCGGGCTTGGTCTGGCGCTCGATGCGCAGCGGAAATTCGGTTGACCCGGCTTACCGGCGGGCGGTCTCGCCGGCCTTCGCGCCGAGATGTGCCTTGAGAGCCATCTGGGCCAGGCTTGCCTGCCGGTCACGATGCGTGATCATGGCGAAATCGCGCTTCGGCAGATCGATCGACACGGGCCGCAAGCTGCCTTCGGCAACCGCGCGTTCGACGACGAGCTCCGAAATGATGGTGGCGCCGGCGCCGGCCTCGACCGCCTGACGGACCGCCTCGTTGCTCGGCAGCACCAGGAATATCCGCAGGTCCGCGAACGAGATCCCTTCGCGGCGGGCAAGATCTTCCAGCACCTCGCGCGTGCCTGATCCGCCTTCCCTGATGATCCAGCGGAGCTCCCTGATATCGGGATGCCCGCGCGAGACTTCGGCGATCTCGGGATGCGAATGCGCCACGACCAGCATCAGGCGATCCACATCGACCTTGGCGCGCCGCAATATGTCGGATTCAGTGCGGCCCTCGACCAGGCCAAAATCAGCCGTACCGTCCAGTACAGTGGTCTCAACCTGCCTGGTGTTGCCGATGGTCACGCTCAGCCTGACCGCGGGATAGGCCTCGTGGAAGGAGGCCAGCCGGCGCGGCAGCCAGTAGCTGGCGATGGTTTGGCTGGCGGCGATGGAAAGGCTGCCGGTGATCGTCTGCGAGACGTGCTCCAGCACGTCGTGGGCGGCAGCCGCCCGTTCGAGCACGGCCTTGGCCTCGGGCAGAAACCTGCGCCCGGTCTGCGCCAGCTCGATGTTGCGACCGACCCGGTTGAACAGCTGGACGCCATGCTGCTGCTCGAGCGAGCGGATGGCGGCCGAGGCGGCCGACTGGGAAATGCCCAGCAGTTCGGCCGCCTTGGTCATGTGGCCCCGTTCGGCGACGGCAACGAATATCCGCAGTTGGTCCAGGGTCATGAGAGTATTAAGAAACAAATTCGATTGGAATTACAAGAGCAACTTGTTAGACGGATCGATGGCTTTGTTCTAATTTTCCGGGCGGAGTTGGAAAAAAAATCGCGGCTAACCTGCAAGGGGTAGAAAAGTGATCGGGCGGTTCAAATCCTTGTTTGCCCATTAGACCGCGGTCTGCGGCGTCGGCTTGCCGGCAACCGCTATCATCCGGAAGAACACTACATGCGCGGCCCCGGGCCGAAGACGAGAGCCAAATTCGTAGACCGCAAAAGCGCCGGATCATGAACCACGGACCGTTGCGCGGCGCCAATTCCGCACCGTCCCAACGGTCGCTTGCCGACACGCGCGCGCCCGACGAGGGTGATGGCGTCGATACGTCGCCTGATGTCTCCGACAGCATCGCCAAGACCACCTGCTACATGTGCGCCTGCCGCTGCGGTATCGACGTCCACATCAAGGACGGCAAGGTCCGCTACATCAACGGCAACAAGGACCATCCGGTCAATCGCGGCGTGCTGTGCGGCAAAGGCAGCGCCGGCATCATGCAGCACTACAGTCCGGCCCGGCTGAAGAAACCATTGCTGCGCACAGGTCCGCGCGGCTCGGGAGAGTTTCGCGAGATCGCGTGGGAGGAAGCATTTTCCATCGCGACGGAACGGCTTTCAAGGATACGCCGCACCGACCCGAAGAAACTCGCCTTCTTCACCGGGCGCGATCAGTCGCAATCGTTGACCGGCTGGTGGGCGAGCCAGTTCGGCACGCCGAATTTCGCCGCCCATGGCGGCTTCTGCTCGGTCAACATGGCGGCCGGCGGGCTTTATACGATCGGCGGCTCGTTCTGGGAGTTCGGCGAGCCCGACTGGGACAACACCAAGTACTTCATGCTGTTCGGCGTCGCCGAAGACCATGATTCTAATCCGATCAAGATCGGCCTCGGCAAGCTCAAGGCGCGCGGCGCCAAGGTGGTCTCGATCAATCCGTGCCGCACCGGCTACAACGCCATTGCCGATGACTGGATCGGCATCCGACCCGGCACCGACGGCCTATTCGTGTTTGCCCTCATCCACGAACTGCTGAAGGCCGGCCGCGTCGATCTCGATTATCTGCTGCGCTACACCAACGCCCATGTCCTCGTCATCCAGGAGCCGGGTGCAGCCGATGACGGACTGTTCGCGCGCGACAGTGGCGGCAATCCGCTGGCCTGGGACAGGCTGGCTAAAGTCTCCGTCAGCGCCACTGATAATGGTACAAAGCCGGCGCTGACCGGCAACTTCGAGGTCGATGGCCGCCGCTGCGTTCCGGTCTTCCAGCTCGTTGCCGACCGCTATCTGCGGGAGAGCTATTCTCCCGATGCGGTCGCCGAACGCTGTGGCATTGCCGCCGACACCATCCGCCGGATTGCCGCCGAACTGGCGCATGTCGCTTTCGAACAGGCGATCGAACTGCCGGTGGCGTGGACCGACTGGGCCGGCCGCCGGCACGAGACGATCAAGGGCCGGCCGGTGTCGATGCACGCAATGCGCGGCATCTCGGCCCATTCGAACGGTTTTCACACCTGCCGTGCCATCCACCTGCTCCAAGTACTCCTGGGTACGGTGGACGTGCCCGGCGGATTTCGCTTCAAGCCGCCCTATCCGCGGTCGGCGCCGCCGGGGCCGACGCCGGCGGGCAAGGACGTCAGGCCGATGACGCCGCTCGAAGCCATGCCGCTTGGATTCGTCTGTGGGCCGGACGATCTGCTGGTCGACGACGCCGGCACGCCGATCCGTATCGACAAGGCCTATTCCTGGGATGCGCCGCTGGCAGCACACGGGCTCATGCACACGGTCATCCGTAACGCCTGGGCCGGCGATCCCTACAGGATCGATACGCTGTTCATGTATATGTCCAACATGGCCTGGAACTCGTCGATGAACACCGTCGAGACGATGGCGATGCTCACCGATATGGATGCGTCGGGCGAGTACAAGATCCCGTTCATCATCTATTCCGACGCCTATTATTCCGAGACCGTGCCGTTCGCCGATCTCGTGCTTCCGGACACCACCTATCTCGAGCGTCATGACTGCATCAGCCTGCTCGACCGGCCGATCAGCCATGCCGATGGACCGGGCGACGCCATCCGTCATCCGGTCGTCGAGCCGGATCGCGACGTCAGGCCGTTCCAGACGGTGCTGATAGAGCTCGGCGCGCGGCTCCGCCTGCCCGGCTTCGTCGACGACGACGGCTCGGCCAAATACCGCGACTATGCCGATTACATCGTCAATCATGAGCGCACGCCGGGCGTCGGCCCGCTCGCCGGCTGGCGCGGCAAGGACGGAACTTCGATCGGCAGGGGCGAGGCCAATCCCGACCAGCTTCAGCGCTACATCGACAATGGCGGCTTCTGGCATCACGATTTTGCGGGCGACCAGCGCTATTACAAGATGGCCAACCGCTCCTATCTCGAGTTTGCCGAGTATATGGGCTTCATCCCGAAGGCCGAGCCAATCGTGTTCCAGCTCTATTCCGAGCCAATGCAGCGGTTTCGCCTCGCGGCGCGCGGCCATGGGCGGGTGCTGCCGCCGGAGGCGGAGCGCAGCCGCATCGAGACCTATATGGACCCATTGCCGTTCTGGTACGCTCCCTTCGAGGAGGCGGCTGTCGACCTCGAGAAATACAAGCTGCATGCGCTGACGCAGCGGCCGATGCACATGTATCATTCCTGGGGCTCGCAAAACGCCTGGCTCAGGCAGATCACCAGCCAGAACCGGCTGTTCGTGCATAACCGGACGGCCGCCGGCCTCGGGCTTGTCGATGACGACTGGGTGTGGATCGAGAGCATCAACGGCAAGGTCAAGGGACAGATCAAGCTGGTCGACGGCGTCAACGTGGACACGGTATGGACCTGGAACGCGATCGGCAAGCGGCGCGGCAGCTGGGGGCTAAAGGACGACGCGGCCGAATCCAACCGCGGCTTCCTGCTCAACCATATCATCGGCGACCAGACCTCCGCCGATGCCAATGGCAGGCGCTATTCGAATTCCGATCCGGTCACCGGCCAGGCGGCATGGTTCGATTTGCGCGTCCGCATCGTCAAATGCGCGGCTGGAGAAGCCGGCTTCACCGAGCCGCAGTTCGAGCGCTTCCGGCAGCCGCCGCACTTCGAACCCTCGCCCGACAAGCTCAATTTCGGCGCCGAGTTCCGTCGGGCAAGAGAAGCTGCCGAATGACCTGCCTTCCCGCCCATACCGACAAAAAACTCGGACTGGTCATCGACCTCGACACCTGCGTCGGCTGCCAGGCCTGCGTTACCGCCTGCAAGGAATGGAACACCGGCGGTCACATGGCGCCGCTGACCGACATCGATCCCTATGGCGGCGATGTCGACGGGGTCTGGTTCAACCGCGTGCACAGCTATGAGCACATGACGGAGATGGGTGGGCGCACGGTCAATTTCCCACGCTCCTGCCTGCATTGCGAAACACCGGCCTGCGTCACTGTTTGCCCGACCGGCGCCTCCTACAAGCGGGCCTCGGACGGCATCGTGCTGGTCGACGAAGACAAGTGCATCGGCTGCAAATTATGCAGCTGGGCCTGCCCCTATGGCGCGCGTGAGTTCGATACCGATGTCGGCGTGATGAAGAAGTGCACGCTGTGCGTCGACCGCATCTACAACGACAATCTGGCCGAAGAAGACCGCGTGCCGGCCTGCGTCGCCGCTTGCCCGACCAGCGCGCGGCATTTCGGCGACCTCGGCGATCCAGCGTCGGCGATCTCGCAGCTGGTGGCCGAGCGCGGCGGTGTCGACCTGATGCCCGAACTCGGCTATCAGCCAACCAACAAATATTTGCCGCCGCGCGCCCAGACGCCGCGCGCCGCATCGGTCCCGGCACCGGCGCTCGAACCAGTGCGAGCCGAAGGCGGTTTCCTTGGCTGGGTCGACCGCATGCTTTCGCATTGATCAGCATCCATGCATCCAGCCTTCTCCGTCGTCTTCTTCACCACCGCCACGGGCGCCGGTTACGGCCTGCTCGCGCTGCTCGGCGTGCTGGCCGGACAAGGATTTGTCCCGCCTGACTTCTGGTTCGGCCTCGTCGGCATGGGGCTGGCGCTCGGCCTGATCTCGGCCGGCCTGTTGTCGTCGGCAGGCCATCTCGGCCGACCAGAACGCGCCTGGAGAGCATTCTCGCAATGGCGCAGCTCGTGGCTGTCGCGCGAAGGCGTTGCGTCAGTCGCGACCTTCGTGCCGGCGGGATTGTTCGCCGTCGGCTGGGTGTTCCTCGGCCGCACAAACGGCTGGGTGGCCGTCGCCGGGCTGCTGGCTGCCGTCGGCGCGATCGCCACCGTCTGCACCACCGGCATGATCTACGCCTCGCTGAAGCCGATCGCCCAGTGGCACAGCCGCTTCACCTTGCCCGGCTATCTCATCTTTTCGGCGATGAGCGGCAGCGTGATTTTGAACGCGCTGCTGCAGGGCTTTGCCGTTGGCTCGAAGACTATGGTGGCGTTCTCGCTGCTCCTCACCTTTTTCGGCTGGGGCTGGAAGCTGGCAACCTGGCGATACAATGACAGGCTGGAAATCCCGACCAACGCCAACACCGCGACCGGACTTGCCGGCGGTACGGTGCGGTCGCTGGAATGGCCGCACACCGAAGAAAACTACCTGCTCAAGGAGATGGGCTTTCGCATCGCGCGCAAGCACAAGGCGCGGCTGCGCCAGATCACGCAAGTGCTGGCCTTCGCTCTGCCCGTCTCGCTGCTGATTGCCGCGCTCGCCTTGCCATGGCCCTATGCGGCGGTGCTCTCGGCATTCGCCACAATCGCCCAATTCGCCGGCATGCTGGTCGAACGCTGGCTGTTCTTCGCCGAAGCGAAACACACCGTCACCCTCTACTACGGCAGGTAGAGCAGCTCAGCCTGGTCGCAGCATTGCGTGGGAAATCGCAAAAATGCGCTCCGTGCCGAGCATATAGGCCATCAGCGTTTCGCGACGGAACAGCCCGGCATAGGCGCGGTCGAGCACATTGAGGGAGCCGGTATAGGCGCCAAAGGCCGGCATGATCATGCGGCCGCCGTCGCCGGCAAAGCAGCGCCGTCGCACCGAGCGGCCCTGCTGCACGATGCGGGCGCAAGGGTGCAGATGACCTGATATCTCGCCTTCCACTCTCACCGCCGAAGGCTCGTGCCGGAATACGAGAGAGCCTATGGCCAGTTCGCGCACCGTCTCACCGGGCAGGTCGGCCGGCGCATCCGGGTCATGATTGCCGGCAACCCAGAACCAGTCGCGGCCGGCCATCAGCGCTTCCAGGCGTTCGCGAAAGCTTGAATGCATGCGCGCGGCGCCGCCGCCGTCATGAAAGCTGTCGCCGAGGCTGATGACGATCGCCGGCTGATAATCGGCAATCACCGCCTGCAATCGCAGCAGCGTCGCACCGGTATCATAAGGTGGGATCAATGTACCGCGCCGTGCCAGCGACGAACCCTTTTCCAGATGCAGGTCGGACACGGTCACAAGCCGAAGCTCGGGAAAATAAAGCACGCCGCGCCGGTCGCAGATCGCACGCTCGCCGGCGATGTCGATAGGATCGGCCAGGAGCGCAGTCATGGCGAGTGCGAATGTCATTTCGTCCCCATGGCCTCCTCGACCAGCGTTGCCGCATCCATCAGCAGCGTATCATCGGCCTCGCCATGCACCGGCATCTTGCCGATCTCGAGCATGATCGGCACAGCGAGCGGCGAAATCTGCCCGAGGTGCTTATGCACGATTCGGCCCTGGATGCGCGAGAGCATCTCGGCAAGTCTGCTGACATCCAGCAGGCCTGTGGCAGCGTCGGCACGCGTCGCCTGCAGCAGGATGTGGTCGGGCTCATGGCTGCGCAGAACGTCGTAGACGAGGTCGGTCGAGACGGTGACCTGACGGCCGCTCTTCTCCTGGCCCGGATGGCGTTTTTCGATCAGTCCTGAGATGAGCGCGCAATTGCGAAAGGTACGCTTCAACAGCCAGCTGTCGGCCAGCCAGGCTTCGAGATCGTCGCCCAGCATGTCCTGGTCGAAAAGCGCGGCCAGCGACGGTTTCTTCGCCCGGAACATCCTGCCCATATCGGCCAGCGACCATATGGCAAGTGCATAGTCGGTGGCGACGAAGCCGAGCGGCCTGGCTCCCGCCCTGTCGAGGCGGCGGGTAAGCAGCATGCCAAGCGTCTGGTGCGCCAGCCTGCCCTCGAACGGGTAGGCCACCAGATAGTAGCGGTTGCCGCGCGGAAAGGTCTCGATCAGCAGGTCGTCGCGTTTCGGGAGCACCGATTTGTCGGCCTGGAAGCGCAGCCAGTCGGCGACCTGCTCCGGCAGCTTCTTCCAGCGCTGCGGGTCGTCCAGCATGATGCGGACCTGTTCGGCGAGGTAAGTCGAAAGCGGGAATTTGCCGCCGCCATAATAAGGCACCTTGGCGTCACTGCCGGGCGCATTCGACACGAAGCATTCATTCTCGCGGATGCCCTCGAAGCGCAGCACCTTGCCGGCGAACATGAAGGTATCGCCATGCGTCAGCGTTTCGAGGAACGCCTCCTCGATCTTGCCGAGAACCCGCCCACCGCGGGAGGCAGAGCCTTTGCTGCCGGCCTTGATATAACGCACGTTGAGCGCCGGCACCTCGATGATGGTGCCGACATTCAGCCGGTACTGCTGGGCGATCCGAGGATTGGACACGCGCCACAGCCCGTCCTTGTTCAGGCGGATGCGGGCGTAGCGCTCATAGTTCTTCAGCGCATATCCGCCGGTGGCGACGAAGTCGACGACACGATCGAACGTCGGCCGGTCGAGTTCGGCATAGGGCGCGGCGGTTCGCACCTCCTCGAACAGCGCATCGGCATGGAACGGCGCGCCGCAGGCGCAGCCAAGCACATGCTGCGCCAGCACATCGAGCCCGCCATTGACCAGCGGCGGCGTGTCCTGGGCGCCGAGATAATTGGCGTCGAGCGCCGCCCGGCATTCCAGCACCTCGAAGCGGTTGGCCGGAATCAGGATCGCCTTCGATGGCTCATCCATGCGGTGGTTGGCGCGGCCGATGCGCTGCGCCAGCCGGCTCGCACCCTTGGGAGCGCCGACATGCACGACCAGGTCGACATCGCCCCAGTCGATGCCGAGGTCGAGCGTCGAGGTGGCGACGATGGCGCGCAAGGCATTCTCACCCATGGCTTTTTCGACGCGCCGGCGCTGCGCGACATCGAGCGAGCCGTGGTGCAGCGCGATCGGCAAGGTGTCGTCATTGACCCGCCACAATTCCTGGAACAGCAGTTCGGCCTGGCTGCGCGTGTTGACGAACAGCAGGGTCGTCTTGTGTCGCTTGATCTCGTTGTAGATCTCCGGCGTGGCGTAGCGGGCCGAATGTCCAGCCCACGGCACGTGCTCCTCCGAATCGAGAATGGAGATCTCGGGCTTGGCGCCGCCGGTGACGACGATCAATTCGGCCATGCCGCCGGGTGGATTCTGGCTGACCAGCCAGCGCCGCAATTCGTCCGGCTCGGCGACCGTCGCCGACAGGCCGATCGTCTGCAAGCCGGGAACAAAGGATCGCAGCCGGGCCAGCCCGAGCGACAGGAGATGCCCGCGCTTCGACGTCACCAAAGAATGCAGTTCGTCGAGCACGACATAGCGCAGATCCTCGAACAAGCGCCTGGCATCGGGCGCAGCAATCAGCAGCGCCAGCTGCTCGGGCGTGGTCAGGAGGATGTCGGGCGGCGCCAGCTTCTGTCGCTGGCGCTTGTGCGCGGGCGTGTCGCCGGTGCGCGTCTCGATGGTGACAGATAGACCGATCTCTTCCACCGGCTTGCCGAGATTGCGCTCGATGTCGACGGCCAGCGCTTTCAGCGGCGAGATGTAGAGCGTGTGGATGCCGCGACGCGCCTGCCCCGGTCTTCTCCCTGGCCGCCCGGCCAGCTCGGTCAGTGAAGGCAGAAACCCGGCCAGCGTCTTGCCGGCGCCGGTCGGCGCGATCAGCAGAACCGACTGCCCGGCCTGGGCAGTCGCCAGCAATTCTATCTGATGGGCGCGCGGCGACCAGCCTCTTTGCGCGAACCATTTGAGGAATGGCTCGGGCAGGTGCACGGCGGCATTCTGTTCGGCGAGGCGTGGCTGCTCTGTCACCCGCCAGAGGTAGCGCGGCGGCGCGCAATCGCCAAGAAGAATCGGAACAAAAGGTGATCGAGCGCTTTTCCTTCCCCCCCTAAGGGGGGAAGGTGGATTGGCGCGTTAGCGCCAAGACGGATGAGGGGTGCTGGACGGAGTGCGGCAATGCCAAGCTGGAAAACCCCTCATCCGACCGAGCTTCGCTCGGCCACCTTCTCGCACAAGGGGAGAAGGACAAGCGCATACATCACGGCCGCCGGAACCCTGTCGGACCGCCGTAGAGATAGCCGATGCGGGCGACGGCTTCTCTGAACCCTTCACGCGAGACCAGCATGGTGTGGCCGTTGGCGTGGATCATCGTTTCCGGGTCGGTCATAACAGCGACATGGCCTTTCCAGAACACCAGGTCGCCGCGCCGCAACCCGGCAAAGTCCGGACCTGGGTCGAGCGGCTCGCCGATGGTCGCCGCCTGCATGTCGGAATCGCGCAGCACTTGCCTGCCGGCCATGTGCATCGCCAGTTGCACGAGGCCGGAGCAATCGATGCCGAAGCCGGAGGCGCCGCCCCACAGATAGGGCGTGCCGAGAAAAGCCTCCGCGACCGCGACATAATCTGTAGCCGTCTCTCCTAGAGGCCTGAGATGGCCTGATATGACGGCGTCGCCGGACGGCAGCAGCGCGTAATGCGTGCCGCGCGTTTCTGCCGCGCCCGCCACCGTCACCGCCGATCCCATCGACAGTTGCCCGCTGAGCGGAAGCCGCAAATCAGGTCCCGGATAGAGGAAGGTTCGCGGCACCGAGACGACATGGGTTGGCATATGGTCCCGTCCGCCCAGCACGGTGTCGGCGACATAGCCGACATAGCCGTCGCGCTCCAACTGGATCCAGGCCCAGCCCTCAACGTCTTCGAAGACGAGGACGTCGTCGCCGAACAGGGCTTGCGTGTTGACGCCGGCATCCGGCTGCGGCGCCTTGCGGATATCGGCCACTGCGGCTGAAATCCGCGCTGGCCGCCCGGCGACGAAGCGATCGGCGGCGACCTCGCCCTCCAGCCTGGCATCGGCGAGATCGGAACGGAAGGCGTGAAGGCGGGCATCCCTGGCGGTCAAATCGGCAACTCGGCGGTTCGGTCAGATGGGCAGTTCCTGGGCTCTGGCGATGATAACATCGCCGAAGCGCTCGACAAAGAGAGCACCTTCTACGGTTCGCTTGACCAGCACGTTGCGCTTGTCGAGTTCGTCGCGATGGCGCGAAACCAGCTTCATTGCGCCCATTGTGTCGAGCGCCCGGGTGATCACCGGCTTGGTGACATTGAGCCGAGCGGCGAGCCCGCGCACCGTATGCGGCGGTGGATCGAGATAGATCGTGAACAGGATCGCCGTCTGGCGCATGGTGAGGTCCGGGGCGTCGTCGCGCACCTGGTACAGCATCACCTGCTGCCACAGTCGCAAGGCCTGACTCGGGCGCATCGAAATCGACATCCGGCCAGAATGACGGCAAATTGTTTCGGTTCCGTTTCAGTCACGAGAATTTCCTGCACCGCAGCGTCAGGCGTAGCGCTTCGAGATGACCCTTTCCAGCGCTCGGATGCCTTGCGCCTCACCGCCGGCCAGACCCTGCGGACGATCGGACGGGTTCCAGGCGAAGATGTCGAAATGCGCCCAGGCGGCGGTCTTCTCGACGAAACGCTTGAGGAAAAGCGCCGCGGTAATCGAGCCGGCGAAACTGTCTGATGTGACATTGTTGATGTCGGCGATCTTCGACGACAACTTTGCGGCATAGGGTTTCCACAGCGGCATGCGCCACAGAGGATCCTCGACTGCGACGGAGGCCGCAGCGAGGTCGGAGGCCAGCGCTTCATCGCCGGTGTAGAACGGCGGCAGATCGGGACCGAGCGCGACGCGAGCAGCCCCGGTCAAGGTCGCCATGTCGATCAGCAGCTGCGGCTCGTCGTCGTCTGCCAGTGCCAAGGCGTCCGCCAGCACCAGCCGTCCTTCGGCGTCGGTGTTGCCGATCTCGACGGTGATGCCCTTGCGGCTCACCAGCACGTCGCCGGGCCGGAAGGCGTTGCCGGCAATCGAATTTTCGACCGCCGGGATCAGCACACGTAGCCGGACCTTCAGTCCGGCGGCCATGATCATCGAGGCGAGGCCCAATACGTTGGCCGCGCCGCCCATGTCCTTCTTCATCAAGAGCATGCCCGAGGACGGCTTGATGTCGAGACCACCGGTGTCGAAGCAGACGCCCTTGCCGACCAGCGTCACCTTCGGGGCGCTCTCCGGTCCCCAAATCATGTCGATCAGCCGCGGTGCACCGACGGAAGCGCGGCCGACCGCGTGGATCATCGGGAAATTCTTCTTGAGCAGGTCGTCGCCCTTGGTCACCGACACTTCGGCGTCGTACGTCCCGGCCAGCGCCCGAACTGCCTTCTCCAGCTCGTCAGGTCCCATGTCGCTGGTCGGCGTGTTGACCAGGTCGCGCGTCAGGAAAACGCCATCGACGATGCGGCGAACGTAAGCCCCTTCAGCGCCGAGCGGCAGCGAAAAACGCAGCGCCTTGCCAGGCTTTTTGCCGTAGCGGGTGAAGACATAGCCGCCGAGCGCCAATGCGATGGCCGCGATTTCCGGCTCGGCCAGTGTGGAGGCGAAATGCCAGTCGCCTTCGGGCAAGGCTCTCGCCAGCGCGCCGATGGCAAGCGCGCCTTCGCCGTCGCCCGTGCCGAACAGTGCTCCGGCAAGCGCGCCGTTTTCGCCGGGCAGGATCAGCGTCCTGCCGGCCTGACCGGAAAAGCCGTTGGCCATGGCCCAGGCGAGCGAAGACGAGGCAAGCGCCGCTGCATCCAGTCTGTTCTTCGCCACCAGATGAACCGGCAGTGTGGTCTTCAGTTTTCCCTCGATGAATTCGACTGGCATTCGATGGTCTCCGGCTTGCGAGTCGGCGCGTTTTAACTATCCGTTAGGGTTAACAGAATATTTCTGCGGGAGGGAAGATGGCCACGTAAAACCAATTTGACGAAAGGAGGTCTGGTGCAGATGCCGACCAACCGCATGACGAACGCCACGGGAAAGCGGCTGATCACCACGGCGTTCATAATAGCGCTCGCGGCCAGCGTTGCAGGCTGTGGAACCAGCAAGTTGACGACCGGCTCGGTCGGACGCCCCAGCGGCAAACCCTTGGAAACCATGTCGGCCGGCGAGTTGCACAAGGCGACGATCGCGCTGGGTCAATCCTACGCCAAGAACCCCAACGACAAGCGGATCGCGACGAATTATGCCGCGGCGCTGCAAATGGATGGCGACGCCGACCAGTCGCTCGCGGTGATGCGCAAACTGGCGATCGTCCTGCCGAAAGACCGCGACGTGCTCGCCGCCTATGGCAAGGCACTTGCCGCCAACGGGCAGTTCGAGCCGGCGCTCGACGCGGTGCGCCGCGCGCAGACACCGGAATATCCCGACTGGAAGCTGGTGTCGGCGGAAGCCGCTATTCTCGACCAGCTTGGCCAGAGAGACGAGGCGCGCCAGAATTACCGCAAAGCGCTTGACCTCAAGCCGAACGAACCTTCGATCCTTTCCAATCTCGGCATGTCCTATGTGCTGGAAGGTGATCTACGCACCGCTGAAACCTATATGCGCTCGGCCGCCCAGCAGCCGAATGCCGACAGCCGCGTCCGCCAGAACCTGGCGCTGGTCGTCGGCCTGCAGGGCCGCTTCGACGAGGCCGAGAAAATCGCCTCGCAGGAGCTCTCGCCCGAACAGGCGCAGGCGAACGTGACTTACCTTCGCCAGATGCTCGCCCAGCAGAACGCCTGGAGCCAGCTCAAGGATCAGGACAAGACAAAGCCCGCCACCAACTGACCGCGCGTCGTCCGGCGCCGAACCGGCCAGTCCTGATGCGCGCAAAATTGCGCAGCGGTTTCGCGGACATGCACTAGGTCATCGACAGATTGATTTTGACAGATCGGCGATCGGCAGCGAAGGTCGATAATTCGCGTCAGTGGCAAATCGCAAACCTTGGAGATTCGCTGAGACACCCCTCCACTTCGTCATCCTAGGGCGAAGCAAGGAGCGAAGCGACGCGGCGCAGACCCTGGGATCCATTCCGTGACATCAGCCGAACAATGCTGCGGCCCAGAACCGAACGCCTACCACCCGGTCCCGCGAAAAAGCTCGAACCATTCTGGATTGGTCTTCTCGATCAACGCGATCGTCCATTGGCGCGGCCAGCGCTTCAGCGACTTCTCGCGCTGGATGGCGTCACGAATGTCGAAATGTTCTTCGTACCAGACAGACGCTGCACGCCGTAGCGGCTGGTGAAGCGAGAACCCAGGCCGGATTTGTGCTCTGGCATGCGGCGGCCGAGATCATTGGTGACGCCGATGTAGATAGTTCCCCGCTTCTGGCTCGCGGTCATGTAGGCATCATGGTGGGGGGATAGCTGGCTCCGTTGCGGATACAAGCGCCATTCTTGGCCGCTGCATTCTTCGGCTGACGTCACGGAATGGATCCCAGGGTCTCCGCGACGTCGCTTCGCTCCTTGCTCCGCCCTAGGATGACGAAGACATGGTGGCCTATTGCATTGCCGCCTGGCTATTGGCTGCTCGATGTCGGCTGGTCGCCGAAAATGCCGCGCTCGCTCACCTGGATGCCGGCAGGGCCTAGAATGATGGCGAACAGCACCGGCAGGAAGAACAGGATCATCGGCACAGTAAGCTTCGGCGGCAAGGCCGCGGCCTTCTTCTCGGCGGCGTTCATGCGCATGTCGCGGCTTTCGCCGGCAAGCACGCGCAGCGCGTGCGCCACCGGCGTGCCGTAGCGCTCGGCCTGGACCAGCGCCTGCGACACCGACTTGACCGATTCCAGGCCGGTGCGGCTTGCAAGGTTCTCGTAAGCCTGCTTGCGTTCCTGCAAGTAGGAAAGTTCGGCATTGGTCAGGATGAACTCTTCGGCAAGCGCCACCGACTGCGCGCCGATCTCGTCGGCGACCTTACGAAACGCCGCCTCCACCGACATGCCGGATTCGACGCAGATAAGCATCAGATCGAGCGCGTCTGGCCACGCCATCTGGATCGACTGCTTGCGCTTGGTGGCGCGGTTGTTGACATAGAGCACCGGCGCGTAAAAACCCGCATAGGCGACGACGACACAGACGAACAATTTGATGACAGGCGGCTGCTCCGGCAACCCGCCGAGCACGAACAGATAGATCGCAGCCAGGGCAAAGCCGACAAAGGGCAGGATCAGACGGAAGAAGAGGAAACGCGTCAACGGATTCTGCCCGCGGAAGCCAGCCACCTTGAGTTTCTGCAAGGTGCCTTCATCGGCCAGGGCGCGCCTCAGGTCCAGCCGGTCGACAATATTGCGCATGCCGATCGACTGTTCCTCGCGCAGGCCCTTGCGGCGGCGATCGGCATCGAGGGCAAGCCGCGCACGCTGCTTGGCGCGCAGTTCGTCGCGCTCGAGCGCCACCGATTTCATGCGCGCCTTGAGTTGGTTTCCGCCAAAGGCAGGCAGCAGCGTGAACACGGTCGCAAACACCGCAATGCCGACCAGCAGGGCAATCAGAAATGCCGGATCGGTAAGGGTTTTGACGACGTTTTCAGTCATGCGCTCTCAATCCTAAACCTCGAAGTTCATCATCTTGCGCATCACCAGGATGCCGATCGACATCCAGACCGCGGAGCAGCCGAGGATCAGATTGCCGACGCTGGTGGTGAACAATGGCATGATGTAGTTCGGGCTTGTCAGGTAGACGAGAAAGGCGACGACGAAAGGCAAGGAGCCGATGATCACCGCGGAAGCCTTCGCTTCCATGGACAGCGCCTGGACCTTGGCCTTCATCTTCTTGCGGTCGCGAAGCACGCGCGAAAGATTGCCCAGAGCCTCGGAAAGATTGCCGCCGGCCTGGGACTGGATCTGGATGACGATGCCGAAGAAGCTCGCCTCGGTGCACGGCATTGTCTCGGCCATGCGCATGCTGGCGTCGGGGATCGACAGGCCCATCTGCTGCGAATCGATGATACGGCGGAACTCGGTCTTGACCGGTTCGGGGGATTCATTGGCGATCAGGCGGACGGCGTCGTTCAGCGGCAGGCCGGATTTGACCGCACGCACGATGATGTCGAGCGCGTTCGGAAATTCGTTGAGGAACGCCTTGACCCGGCGGGCGCGGCAAAACGAGACGAACCAGCGTGGCAGGCCGAGGCCACCGACCAGCAGCGCACCCGGCAAGACAAACAACGGCGCGCCGAAGAAATAGGCAAGAAACGTTAGGACGGCGCCGCAAGCCGCCGAGTAGAGGTAGAAGCGCTCTAGCGAGACCTTCATGCCCGCCTGACGGATCTGGGCCTTCAGTGGCGGCTTCTTGACGTTGCCCTGGTTGGTTTTTTGCTTCTGTTCCAGGTCCTTCAGTGAATCCTGAACCGATTTGCGCCGCTTGGCGGCTTCCGCCACGCGATCGCGCGAAGCCTTGACGACGGCACCATCCGTCTCGGCGGTCTTGATCGTTTCAAGCCGCCTGCCGACTTGCTTCTCGGCGCTGATCCGGTTGAACAGGAAAGCATAGGCGACGGCGCCGGCGCTGAAGCCGGCGAGCACGATGAATGCCAACACAGTGCCGTCAATTCCAAACATCGGCCTTGGCTCCTACGCCTCCAAATGCATCAGTCAGCGCGTTTCTCCATTGCCTCGAGCGCATTGGCGAGGCGCTGTTCCTCGCCATAGTAGCGGGCGCGCTCCCAGAAATGCGGACGACCGATGCCTGTTGAAACATGCTCGCCCAGCAGTCTGCCGTTCGCGTCCTCGCCTTTGATGTTGTAGAGAACGATGTCCTGCGTGATGATGACGTCGCCCTCCATTCCGATCACCTCGGTGATGTGGGTGATGCGCCGCGATCCGTCGCGCAGGCGTGCGGCCTGGATGATCACGTCCACGGAACCGACCACGATTTCACGCACGGTTTTCTGCGGCAGCGTGTAACCGCCCATCGCGATCATCGATTCGATACGGTTCAGGCATTCGCGCGGGCTGTTCGAGTGGATCGTGCCCATCGAGCCGTCATGGCCGGTGTTCATCGCCTGCAGAAGATCGAACACTTCTGGTCCGCGCACTTCGCCGACGATGATGCGCTCGGGCCGCATGCGCAGGCAATTCTTGACCAGATCGCGCATGGTCACCTCGCCCTCGCCCTCGAGGTTGGGCGGGCGGGTTTCCAGACGCACGACATGCGGCTGCTGCAGTTGCAGCTCGGCCGAGTCCTCGCAGGTGATGACGCGCTCATCGCGGTCGATATAGTTGGTCAGGCAATTGAGCAGCGTCGTCTTGCCCGAACCGGTACCGCCCGAAATGACGATGTTGCAGCGGACGCGGCCAATGATCTTGAGAATCTCGGCGCCGTGCGGCGAAATGGCGCCGAACTTGACCAGCTGGTCGAGTGTCAGCTTGTCCTTCTTGAACTTGCGGATGGTGAGCGCGGCGCCGTCGATGGCGAGCGGCGGCGCGATGACGTTGACGCGGGAGCCATCGGGAAGGCGCGCGTCGCAGATCGGGCTCGATTCATCGACGCGGCGGCCAACCTGGCTGACGATGCGCTGACAGATGTTGAGGAGCTGCTGGTTGTCGCGGAAACGAATGCCGGTCTGCTCGACCTTGCCGTTGACCTCGATATAGACGTCCTTGGAGCCGTTGACCATGATGTCGGCGATGTCGTCGCGGGCGAGCAACGGCTCAAGCGGGCCGTAACCGAGCACGTCATTACAGATATCCTCAAGCAGCTCTTCCTGCTCGGCGATCGACATCGCGAAATTCTTGATCGCGATGATATCGTTGACGATGTCGCGGATTTCCTCGCGTGCGCTTTCGGGATCGAGCTTGGCGAGTTGCGACAGGTCGATGGTGTCGATGAGCGCGGCAAAGACCTGGCTCTTGGTGTCATAATAGGTTTCGCTCTTTTGGCGCTGGAGCTTTTTCGGCTCCGGCGCCAATGGCGGCGCCTCGACAGCACGGCGTGCGGGCGGCGGCGCAGCAGACGCGCCAGGTGTGCCGGATGGCGGCGGCGGTGCGGGTTTCGCAAGAACTGCCGTTTCCGCAGGGTTTGCCGCCGGCGCGGCAGGCGCAGGTGCCGGCTGACGTAATTCAGGGGTGAACCGGCTGCCGTCGTCGCTGCCTCTTTTACCAAACATGATCGATTACCAATTCCGCTCCGGAAGCATCACTTCTTGCCGCGCGAGAGCTTGCCAAGGAGATTGCCGAGGCCCGCTTTCTTTCTTGCCTTGATTTCGCTGCGCCCGGTCAGCACATGCGCAATCTCGTTGATCGTGCCGACAACCGGGTTCCTGGCATCCATTTCGCCGAGCATGCGCCCGTTGTTGGCGGCGTTTCCGAACAACAGCGGCTCGAAAGCAATGACCGACATCGGCGACAGGCCGAGCGAGTCGGCGAAGTCGGATGACGAAATCTCCGGGCGCTTCGGCACGCCGGCCTGGTTGATGATCAGCTTCGGCGGCGGATCGTTCGGGCGAAGCCGTTTGAACATGTCGGCCAGATTCTTGGTGTTGCGCAGATTGGCCAGCTCCGGCGTCGCCGTGATCACGATCTCGTCGGCTTTGACCAGTATGTTCTTGGTCCAGCCTGTCCAGACGTGCGGAACATCGAGCACCAGAAGCGGCACGCTGCGCTGGGCCGTGTCGATAAGCTGCGTGAAAGCCTCTGGATCGAAATCGTAGACCCGATCGAGCGTTGAAGGCGCTGCAAGCAGCGACAGGTGCTCGGCGCACTGGGCAAGCAGCCGATCGAGATAGACCTCGTCGAGGCGCTCCGGTGAGAAAACGGCTTCGGCAATGCCTTGCGCCGGATCCTGATCGAAATTGATGTTGGCGGTTCCGAAAGCCAGGTCGAGATCGGCGACAACCACTTCGGACTTGAACAGCGACGACATCGCCCAGGCCACATTGTGGGCAATGGTCGAGGAGCCGACGCCACCCTTGGCGCCGATGAAGGCGATCGAGCGGCCGATCGGCTCGGCCTCCGGATCGACGAAAATCGTCGATATCACGCTGACGATATCGGCCATCGACACCGGCGCGATGACATATTCGGAAATGCCGGAGCGGATGAGCTCGCGATAGAGCCCGACATCATTGTAGTGGCCGATGACCACGACCTTTGAGGTCGGATCGCAATATTCGGAGAGCTGCGTGAGTTGCTCGAGCAATTGCTTCGGCTCGCTGCGCGATTCCAGCAGGATCAGATTCGGTGTCGGCGCCGATTGATAGAATTCGATGGCAGTGGCGACGCCGCCCATATGGACCTTCAGATGGGCCTTCGCCATCCGGCGATCTTCGCCGGCGCGCTCGACCGGATTGGCAACGCCCTCGGTCTCGCAAAATGCCTGGATCGAGATGCGCGGGATAGGCCGCAACGCCTGCATGGCGGCGATGTCCTGCTGCGAGGTGTCGCCGCCATCTATCCCCGTGTCGTAGGCAAGGTTGCTCATCGTCATTTCTTTCCGTGACTTGCGCGGCTCGAGCTCAATACTCAACTTCCGAATTGCCGAGGAACTCGTCCGAAATGCCTCGCTCGCGGTAGACGTCGATCACCCCGCTACGATTTTTTGCGTCGATATCGGATTGCTTGCGCGGCCCGAGCAGATCGGTCGGATTTGCGATCTGGGCGGCAAGATTGTTCTGATACGAGCAGCCGAAATCGGCATGGTGCTTGTTTTCCGAGGTCTGCAGCAGGTCTTCGGGCCAGCGTCCGCATCTGTCGGTCTGCGCCTTCACCGAAACATAGGCGACGCGGATCGGCGCGGACGCTTCAGCCGAAGCCGACTGGTAGGTGGTGATGACGATCCGGTTCCGGCTGATGCCGCTGGCAATCGCAAGCCTGGCGAAATCGCGACCGGCCGCGGTCGCGGCGATCTCGTTGGCCGAACCACTCGGGATCGAGATCGTCAGGGTCGGAGCGGCGCTCTTGTCATAGCCATCCAGGAAGCCGAGAAGCGTGTCGCGCTGCGACCCGGTCATGCCGCGATCGCCGGCGCCGACCGGAAGGTCGATCTTCTGGTTTGTCTCGGCAATGACGATCGGATGGTTGGTGCGATAGTCGTCCGGAACAGCACCGACCGTGATGCTGTCCCGGTTGGCGCAGCCCGCCAACAATGCCGCGACCGCAACCGCCAGTACCGGAAGGACCGGCCGGCAGATCCGCGAACGGGCGGACCGCATCGCCGCGGTGATCGTCCTTGCCTTCAACGCTGACTGAGACATGTCCGCTTCCCCGCTTACTTGTAGATGAAGCCGACAACGCCGTGATAACGGCCGTTGGGCTTGTCGGTCTGCATGGTGCCGTAGACGCGATTGACGCGGCCAAGGAACATGCCGGCGCCGTCGCTGGCAGCGTTGAAATTGTCGTCCGGCTTGGCAAGGGCGTTGCGCGTCACCGGCTTGACCAAATAGGGCGTGATGATGATGACCAGCTCCGTCTCGTTGCGGACGAAATCCCGGCTGCGGAACAGCGTGCCGAGCACCGGAATCTTGGTCAGCCCAGGCAGGCCGTTGACGGCCTGCCTGATGTCATCCCGTACCAGGCCGGCGATCATCATCGAGCCGCCGGAAGGAAGCTCCACCGTCGTGTCGGCCAAGCGTTTGCGGAGCGACAGGACGTTCGTGCCGGGGCTTGTTACACCCTCGGACAAGGATACCGATCCCTCCGTCGTCGGCTCGGAAACCGACGTCCTGACCTTCAGGCTGATGCGGCCGGGAGACAGCACCACCGGCTGGAATTCCAGGCCAATGCCGTATTCGATCTTCTCGACCTCATACGTCTTCACACCGGTCTGATTGTCGTCGGATACGGCTTGGGAAACGCCGGTCACCAAATTAAATTCGCCGCCGACTTTGAAAGTCGCCTTCTCGCCGGATACAGCGGTCAACGTCGGCTCGGCCAGGGTTTTCATGACGCCCGACTGCTCCATGGCGTTGATGTAAGCGTCCAGCGTCGAGGTGCCGATAGCCAGGCCAGAGTTCGACAGCGACTTGCCCAAGCCGGTGAAATTGTCGCTTAACGCGCTCCAACTGATGCCATTGCTGCTGCCGCTGCCGATCAGGTTGACGCCGAGCTGCTTCATCACCGAGCGGCTGACTTCGGCCACCGTCACTTTCAGCGTCACCTGGTCGTCGCCGATGATCTGCAGCAGGTTGACGATCTGGCTGACGCGACGCTCGGAATCCGGATTGTCGATGTCGACACCGGCTTCGGCCGAGCCGCCTGAGGCGGTCTGCGAATACTGTCCCGTGGTCGCTTCACCGCCGGACACGAAGATGGTAGCCAGCTCCTCCGCGCGCTTGGCATCCAGGGGAGTGTCCACGGTTCCGGTCAGGACGACGTTGTCATTCAGCAATTCGACCGTGATGCTCGATGACGGTATGAAGCGCCTGATATAGTCTTCCAGTCCGGCAACATCGCGTTCGACCGCCAGATCCAGGCTGGCGATCTGTTCGCCATTGGGGCCGAAGACGAAGATGTTGGTGTCGCCGACCGCCTTTCCGAACAGATAGATGCGCCTTGCGGTGCGGGTCACTGCATCGGCGACCGCCGGGTTAGCGACGAGAATGTCATAGGCATCGCTCGGCAGGTCGATGACAACGGATTTGTTGAGACCGAGCTTGACGCGCTGGGTGGCGGTCGAAGCCGACACCTCGGCGCCTGCCGCATTCGCCTCGATGGGGCCATGTGCACTCGATCCAAGGAGGAACAGGCCGATTGCCGCAGCCAGTGTGACCGGAGCGTTTAACCTCATTGCCTTGCTCCCACTTCGGACACTTCGCCCGACTTGATCAGGCGCACTGTTCCGCGCCGGCCATTGCCGGAAACGAGATAGTCGGCCTCACCCAGGTTCTTCTCCTGGGTGTCGGTGATCGACCGCAGCGCCAACGTCAGCCGATCCGCCATCTGCTGGGCGACGGTGATGATTTCCGCCTGCTGCGGTGTCAGTTCCAGGGTGGCGGTCTGGCCGACCCTGGTGCGCTTGCCTTCCTCGTCCTCCTGGATGGTCTGGTCGATTGCCAGGACGCGAATGTTCTTGAGGATGGTCTCGGTCGTAAAGCCGCTGCCGCCGCCTGCCGCGTCGGCTCTGCGGGTCATGATGACATCGACGAAATCGTTGGGAAGAATGAAGCCGCCGGCCGACGTGTCGGCCGATACGGCTGTGGCTACGGCCCGCATGCCGGAGGGCAGGATCGACGACATGAAGCTCTGTCCCTCGCCGATCAGCTTGGAGCGCCGCAGCGGCTCACCGGCATACATCGCCACACGGGCGACGCCGCCTTTCAGCTTCTCCAACGCATCGGGCTCCGCGGCGCGGGTGATGAAATTCGCGTTGATGCCGTTGGCCGGCCAGGACTGCCAGCTGATGTTGTTGTCGAGCGGACTGCCCATCGGAACGTCGCCGGAAAGGACAAGCACGTCCTGCAGCGCGATTGCCGGCGCCTCGGGGCCGGAATCGACGATCTGAGGCGGCGGCACCGCCACCATGTTTTTTGCGACATATCCTGCGCCACCCGCCGCGGCGACCGCCACGCCTAGAATGATCAGTCGGGATGCTGGCATCTGTCCGAACCTCGCCTTGGCAAAACCACGTGGCCAAGCCGGACCTTGCAGCGGCAATCGTCAAAACAAGGTTAATTTAATACTTACGATCGTGATTAATTTAAGGTTTACATAAATTTGAGGTATCTGGTCCGGACCGCAAAAAAGGCGGCCAAAGCCGCCTGTTTCGACGCCAGATCGAATGTGGAAGGCTGGCCTGACGACAAGAAGAATTAGGCCGCCAGCCTGGCAAGTGCCCACGCCATCAACGGCGAACCCGGAAAGGTGAGCAGGCCGCCAATGCCAAGCGCGATGCCGTAGGGAACGCCTGATGTCTCGTCGGCGAAATGGCGTAAAAACCGGCTATGGCTTGTAACGGCCGCAAGCGGCGATTTTCGATAGACCAGGATGGCGAGCGTCAGCAGGCCACCGATGAATGTCGAGGTCACGAGATATTCGACGAGATGGATGTTCAGCCCCATCCAGACAGCGCTGGCGGCCAGCAGCTTGGCGTCGCCGCCTCCCATGCCGCCGAGCGCGAACAGCCCAAAGGTCACGGCGAGAACCAGGCCGCCGGCGGCAAAATGCCAGCCATAGGTTGCCCAGTCCATGCCGGTCAGCGGCGCGACCAGGGCGAAAACGGCCACAAGCAGCACCGGCACGCGATTGGCGATCGTCATCGACAGCATGTCGGAGATCGCGGCGAAAAGCATGCAGAACGGAAAGACAACGAAGATCAGGGCTTCAAGCATGGGCGTGGCGCCTGTGGTCGAACTGTGCCCGGTCTTAGCCTAGGCATGTTCGATTAACGATTGATGAGGCCGAAATTCAAATCGTCCGATAGGATCAGATAAGGGCCGCCAGTGCGGCGGCCCTCATCTGGAAAACAACTGAACCTCGTTGTCTATTACGGGTTAGCGGCGGGGGGGGCGGCCGGCGGGGCGCCGGCGCCATCGAGCGTATCGGCAATATCGCTGAACTTCTCGTCCAGCGCGGTGCCGAGCTGGCCGGCACCGACCATGATGGCGAGCGCGATGAGAGCGGCGATAAGACCGTATTCGATGGCGGTCGCGCCGGATTCGTCCTTCACAAAACGTGCAATGAGATTAGACATTCGAGAGCTCCTACTCCAGGTGTTACAGCAATTCCGTCAACTTCTCTGTTGGCTGATCGGATACTGCCAATCTATGGAGAAGCTCTTTCGATCGGCTTAATAAACAGCCTTACCGATTCCTTTCCGGCTTCGATGACATTGCGTGGTTAACCGTAGACTAAGCGACGCCCATGGACCCGACAGGCACGGCAGGCTGCGAAAGGCGCAATTTAGCGACCTGGGAAAGGGGCGGCCGCTCCTGGCGATCCCCGCTCCAGGCGATCAAAGTGCCGAGCCCGACATCATCACGGCTCCCCTCCGCTTAACCGTTGGTTCACCAATGTCGTTCATGTTCCGTTGACCAATTTGCCGCCGTGGAGCGCTTCAATGACCGGGCCGAGATCGTCCTTTCCGATTGCCGCGCTGCTTGCCGCCACGGCTCTTGTCGTGCCGGCCAAGGCCGGCGCCGGCATCGAGGTCACGATGAACCAGGCGAAGATCGTCAAACTGTCGCGCGCCGCCGATACGATCGTCGTCGGCAATCCGGCGATCGCCGACGCCTCGGTGCAGGATGCTTCGACGATCGTGCTGACGGGCAAGGGCTTCGGCGTCACCAATCTCGTCGTCCTCGATCAGGAGGGCCGTCCGATCGTCGACGAGCAGATCACCGTCGTGCGACAGGACGCGTCGTCGGTGCGCATCTATCGACGTGCCGAAATACAGACCATGTCGTGCACGCCGTATTGCGAAAGCTCGTATAAAAGCGAGGCGGAGAAAGCCTCGGAAGCCGAGATGAGCGCCGGCCAGTAAGCGACCCGGCCGTTTCGTCTCGACGAGAATGCCGCTTCGGTTATCGGCCTGTTAAACCCTTCCCGTCGAATTTAACGATCATCCAAACCGCACTTCAATGGGTTTGCGCTAATGTTGCCCGACACCCCTAAGGGATTGGCAGGCACGAGACATGAGCAAAGCAGGACGATCAGGCTTTTTCGCGCGCTTCCTTGGCGACCGGCGCGGCAGCACCGCTCTGGAGTTCGCGATGCTTGCGGTGCCGTTTGCGCTCCTGGTCTTTGCCATACTGGAGAGCTTGATTTCATTTGGCGGGCAAGAGGTGATGGCCAATATCACCGCCGATGTCGCGCGCCGGCTACGGACGGGCCAGGAAAGACAGGCGAACGTAACCGAGGCGACGCTGAAGACCATGATCTGCGGCCGGCTGGAGATCATGGTCGCCAAGGACTGCCCCGGATTGGAAGTGGATCTGCGCGCCTATCCGAGCTTCGCCGTCGCAGCGCAGGCCGGCTTCAAGATAAATCAGGACGGCGAAATCGAGCTGACCGGCACGGATCCCGCGACTTTTACGGTATCCCCGGGCCCGGCTGAATCGATAAACATGCTGCGGGTTTTTTACAAATGGCCCATCATGACCAATTTCATGGCCAAGTCGACGGCCAATCTGAAAGACGGCAACACGCTGCATTTCGCATCGATCACCTGGCAGAACGAGCCGTTCGACGACTGAAAACCAAACCGCTGCGTGGGAAAAGGACGATAGCATGGGGCGTGCGGGGGCACATATGGGTATCGCTGGAATCTGCACGAAAGCCATCCGGTTCTGCCGTGACCGTCGCGGTGTCGCGGCCGTTGAGTTTGCCTTCATCGTACCCGTCCTGCTGATCATGTACTTCCTGACCATGGAAGCCTCGCAAGCCATCGAGACCAGCAAGAAGGTCAGTCGCACCGGCAGCATGGTGGCGGATCTCGTCACCCAGTTGCAGACCGTCACGCCAGCCGAACTCGATGCGATCATGCAGATCGGCAACTCCACCCTTCAGCCGTACAACCGATCGACCCCGGAAATCATCATCACCGCAATAGAGGTCACAAACGAAACGACGCCGAAGGTGCTGGTGGTTTGGTCACGCAAGATGGTCGGCGGCGCCTTCAGCGCCGGCGCCGCCAAGAAATCCATCACCACGGTTGCACCGCAGCTTAGGGTCAAGGGCACGTTTCTCATTCGCGTCGAAAGCAATCTCGCATACCAGCCGATCATCACCTGGTCGGCGGACAGTGAAAAGCGGCTTGGCTTCAGTTCGGCTTTCAACTCGATATCGATGGGCGAAATCTATTATCTCAGGCCCCGCAGGAGCCCGACGATTACCTGCGACACCTGCTGAAAGACTCCGATCCTCTGTCTTTGCCTGACACCGCACGATGGCCGCGGACGCCGTCAACGCATGTCGCATATGAGTTCCCGCTCGTTTTTCGTCGATCCACGATGCCGGCCCAACTATCGCGCCCGGTCGTGCACACAGCCGTCTGGTTCCGAATTGCCAATGGTAGCGCGGGCCCCTATGTCTGGGCAGACAGACAAACGATAAAAATGAATCCCTGCAATGGCGCGCGCCTTCCTTTTTGTTCTCGATTCCTTCGGCATCGGCGGCGCGGCCGACGCGGAGCGCTATGGCGACACCGGTTCCAACACGTTCGGACACATCGCTGGAGCCTGCGCGGAAGGCCGGGCGGATCGCGAGGGGCTGCGCAAAGGCCCGCTTTTCGTACCCAACATGCTCTCGCTCGGCCTGGCGCAGGCGGCGAAAACCGCGACAGGATTCTGCTTCGACAGCGGCGGCAAGGCCCTGCTTGCCTCCGCCTTCCACGGCGCGGCGCAGGAGGTTTCGAGCGGCAAGGACACGCCGTCAGGCCATTGGGAAATCGCCGCATTGCCGGTCCGCTTCGACTGGGGCTATTTCCCGGACACGGTTCCCGCCTTTCCAGCCGAACTGACCGAAGCGATCATTCGCGAAGGAGAGGTGCCGGGCATTCTCGGCAATTGCCATGCTCCGGGCACCGAGATCATCGAGCGCTACGGCGAGGAGCATGTCCGCACCGGCAAGCCGATCTGCTACACTTCGGTCGACTCCGTCCTGCAGATCGCCGCGCATGAAGTTCACTTCGGCCTGGGACGGCTCTACGAATTCTGCAAGGTGGTGCGCAGGCTGGTCGATCCGCTGAACATCGGACGGGTGATCGCGCGGCCTTTCATTGGGGAAACCGCCGCCAGCTTCGAACGGACGCACAACCGTCGGGACTATTCGGTGCCGCCGCCCGAACCGACCCTGCTCGACCGGCTGACGGCGCGCGGCAGCCGGGTCATCGCGGTCGGCAAGATCGGCGACATCTTCGCCCATCGCGGCATTTCGGAAGTGCGCAAAGCCGCCGGCAATATGGCGATGCTCGACAAAGCGCTCGGCGCGATGGACGACGCGGGCGACGGCGATCTCGTCTTCGCCAATTTCGTCGATTTCGACACCGAGTTCGGTCATCGGCGCGACGTTGCCGGCTATGCCGCCGCGCTCGAGGCCTTCGACCGGCGGCTGCCGGAGGCGCTTGCACGGCTCAAGGCAGGCGACCTTCTCATCTTCACGGCTGACCACGGCAACGATCCGACCTGGCACGGCACCGATCATACGCGCGAACGCATTCCGGTGATCGGCACCGGACCAGGCTTTGGCGGCGACATCGGGCTTAGAACGACATTCGCCGACATCGGTGAAACCGTCGCTGAGCATCTTGGGTTGGCACGCGGCCGTCACGGCACCTCCTTCTACGCAGCGATAGGCGGCCATGCCTGAGTTGCCTGAGGTCGAAACGGTGCGGCGCGGCCTGCAGCCGCTTCTGGAAGGCGCCCGCATCGCCCGCGTCGAGGCGCGCCGGCCCGATTTGCGCTTTCCGTTTCCCGAGAAATTTTTGGAGAGGCTGACCGGCAAGACGATTACGGCGCTCGGCCGCCGGGCCAAATACCTGACGATGCATCTCGAAGGCGGTCCGGTGCTGATCTGCCATCTCGGCATGTCGGGCTCGTTCCGCATCGAAACCTCCGATGGCGGCGAAATACCCGATAGCAGCGAAATGCTGGGCGCGTTTTATCATGAGCGCCCGAAGAGCGCGGTGCACGACCATGTCGTCTTCCATATCGTCTCTCCCCAAGGCGCCCGGTCCCGGGTGACCTTCAACGATCCGCGCCGTTTCGGCTTCATGCTGTTTTCCGAAGGGACGCCTGACACGCATCCGATGCTGGCGGGGCTTGGCGTCGAGCCGACAGGCAATGCGCTGGACGGCGAGTTGCTCGCCTCGCTGCTGAAAGGCCGGAAGTCGCCGCTAAAGGCAGCACTTGTCGATCAGCGGCTGATCGCCGGGCTCGGCAATATCTATGTGTCGGAGGCGCTGTGGCGCGCCGGCCTATCGCCGTTACGCGAGGCGGGCACCATCGCAAAGCCTGGAAAGAAGGCCAAACAGCAGCGCGACGCCCTGGCCGAAGCAATCCGCGCGGTGATCGCCGATGCGATCGCCGCCGGCGGATCGTCGTTGCGCGACTATGTGCAGACCGACGGGTCTCTGGGCTATTTCCAGCATTCGTTCGCGGTCTATGATCGCGAGGGAGACGCCTGCTCCAAACACGGCTGCGGCGGCCATATAGAGCGCATCGTGCAAAGCGGGCGTTCCACCTTCTATTGCCGGACCTGTCAATTGTGACCTAGGTGCGGGTGTGAGCCAGGTGCCGGGTGTGAGTTGGACGCCTGATGTAAGTCAGATGACCGAGTGAGGAGATACAGTCATGGCCTATGAAACGATTATCGTCGAAACCCGCGGCAAGGTCGGGCTGATCACGCTGAACCGGCCGAAGGCGCTCAATGCGCTGAACTCGCAGGTCCTGGCGGAATTGGTGGCGGCCGTGAACGGCTTCTGCGCGAATGCCGACATCGGCGCGATGGTCATCACCGGCTCCGAAAAAGCCTTCGCGGCAGGTGCGGACATCAAGGAAATGCAGGCGATCTCCTTTGTCGACGCCTATGTGCAGGATTTCTTTATCGGCTGGGAAGAACTCACCCGGGCGCGCAAGCCTGTCATCGCGGCGGTGGCCGGCTATGCGCTCGGCGGCGGCTGCGAACTGGCGATGATGTGCGATTTCATCATCGCCGCCGACAACGCCAAGTTCGGCCAGCCCGAGATCACGCTCGGCGTCATGCCGGGCATGGGCGGATCGCAGCGCCTGACGCGTTTCGTCGGCAAGTCGAAGGCGATGGACATGTGCCTGACCGGACGGATGATGGATGCGGCGGAAGCCGAGCGTTGCGGCCTGGTGTCGCGTGTCGTGCCCGCCGGCGAGCTGCTCGAGGAGGCGTTGAAGGCGGCGGCCAAGATAGCCGATTTTTCGCTGCCGTCGGTGATGATGGCGAAAGAGGCCGTCAACCGCGCCTATGAAACGACACTGGCCGAGGGGCTGCGGTTCGAGCGCCGGCTGTTTCACTCACTGTTTGCGCTCGATGACCAGAAGGAAGGCATGGCGGCCTTTGTCGAGAAGCGGAAGCCAAATTTCTCGAACCGGTAGGTCGTGACGACATCGGGCCGGAAGCGAGCCACGGCAGCGGCCAAAAAGAAGGCGAAGCAGCGTTGACGCGCCGGAAAAGCTGAACTATAAGCCGCACCAACCGAGGCGGCCCTGTGGCTGCCCGTTTGTTTTTTGCGCCTTGCGGCATTCCGCGTGCGCCCACCAGATCAGAAGAGAGGCATCATGGCCAATACCTCCTCGGCCAAAAAGGCAACGCGCAAGATCGCCCGCCGCACGGCGATCAACAAGAACCGCCGCTCGCGCGTGCGGACCTACATCCGCCAGGTCGAAGAGGCGCTCGCCTCGGGCGACAAGGCTGCCGCGCAGGCTGCTTTCAAGGTGGCTGAGCCGGAATTGATGCGCGCCGCGAGCAAGGGCGTGGTGCACAAGAATACGGCATCCCGCAAGGTGTCGCGCCTGGCCCAGCGACTCAAGGTGTTGTCGGCCTAATATACCTTTATTAAACTTGTCGTTTTCAGACCCGGCCGCTCGTGCCGGGTTTTTTCGTTTGCCGGCAAGTACTTAAAAAGAAAGCCCGCAAGCAACACTCCGCACGATTTCGAAGTTCGAAATGCTTTGCCGGCATATACATGCCGGCTGACAGGCGCAGCCGCTGAAAGCGTTCACGGCGAAAATATCGACTGTCGAAAATCAGCTTGATTTTTCAAAAGGTTGCGGACGGTCATCCACAGCTTGTTCACATCGGGTGCGAGGGATGGGGGACAATTGCCTGTCAAGAAAATTATTTCATAAAATTTCGCGAGACGCGGCCTTTTTCACATTCGCCGGAAAAGGGTTTGAATCACAATGGGTTTGTCAAAACCAGCCAGTGCAACGCAGGCTCCGAACCCGTTTGCGCTAACCACATTCCTTAAAAATCCGTTAGTCGTGGCCTTGCCCTATCCACAGTGATTTCGCTAAGCTCTGTCTATCGAGAGGGACGGGCCGTTGGCCCTTAACCCAGCCTGAATCGGCCAGCACAAAAGTGGCAGAATTCATGACGCGGATCATCTCCGCGTACGGGTTTGGTTTGCCTTTTCGATACGGTAGGGGAATGGCGTAATTGTACATGGCAGATCAATGACGCGCCGGCGTTTCGCCGGGCGGAATTGTATTGCCCTGACATGACCAAAGCGGGCTGGCTCCGAGGAGCCGGCGCCGGTTCCCCGACAATGGGACGACATCATCTGCCGGCGGCGGCGATGGTGTCGCTGCGAGGACACGGTCGCCGGAAACATGGATGCAGGAGGCGCATTCCCGGCGGAAAAAGGTACAAAAGGACAAGGAACTCGATCATGCAGAGCGGCATCGAAAGGGAGCTTACGGGCGACCTCCCATTCCCTGGGACCTTAACCGGAGGGGACGCTATGTCGGCTTCCATCGACGCGGAACAAAAGTTCGACCGGGTCAAGGCCCAGTTGAAGGCGCGTCTGGGAACCGAAGTCTATTCGAGCTGGTTCGGGCGCATGAAGGTCGCCGAGGCGTCCCGGGGCATTGTCCGCATCTCGGTGCCCACCGCCTTCCTGCGCTCGTGGATCAATGGCCACTACCTCGACCTCATCGCCGAGCTGTGGAAACACGAGGATCCTGAAATCCTCAAGATCGAGATCGTCGTGCGCACCGCTACCCGTCCTGGGCGCAACGGCGTCGAACCCGAAGTGGCCCCGGCGCGCAAGATGACCAGGCAAGCGCAAACGGCGCTGGCCGCGGGAACAGCGGGGCCCGGCAGGGTGGAGCGAGTACCGGCACCTCGCCCGGGAATGCCTGCCGAGACCGAGTTCCGGCACAATGTGCTTGGTTCGCCGCTTGACCCGCGCTACACGTTCGGCTCCTTCATCGAGGGGCCGTCGAACCGGGTGGCCTTCGCCGCCGCCAAGGCGGTGGCGGAATCGCAGTCGAGCGCTGTGCGCTTCAATCCGCTGTTTCTGCACGCGACGGTGGGGCTGGGCAAGACGCACCTGCTGCAGGCGATCGCGGCGGAATCGCTGAAGCAGAATCCGAAGTCCCGCGTCGTCTATCTCACGGCCGAATATTTCATGTGGCGGTTTGCCACCGCTATCCGCGACAACAACGCGCTGACGCTGAAGGAACAATTGCGCGACATCGACCTCCTCATCATCGACGACATGCAGTTCCTGCAAGGCAAGTCGATCCAGCATGAATTCTGCCATCTGATCAACATGCTGCTCGACAGCGCCAAGCAGGTGGTGGTCGCCGCCGACCGGCCGCCGTCGGAACTGGAATCGCTGGAGCCCCGCGTCCGCTCGCGCCTCAACGGCGGCGTCGCGCTCGAAATGTCGGCACCGGATTTCGCCATGCGGATCGGCATGCTCAAGCTGCGCCTTGCCACCGCCATGGCCGACGATGCATCGCTCGACATCTCGGAGGAGATCCTCAACCATGTCGCTCGCACGGTGACCGGCAGCGGGCGCGAACTCGAAGGTGCGTTCAACCAGCTTCTGTTCCGCCAGTCGTTCGAACCGCAGATCACCATCGACCGCATCGACGAGATCCTCGGCCACATCTATCGTTCGGGCGAGCCGAAGCGGGTGCGCATCGAGGACATCCAGCGCATCGTCGCGCGCCACTACAATGTGTCGAAGACGGAACTTCTGTCCAACCGGCGCACCCGCACCATCGTCAAGCCGCGGCAGGTCGCGATGTACCTGTCGAAGGTGATGACACCGCGCTCCTTGCCGGAAATCGGGCGGCGTTTCGGTGGCCGCGATCACACGACGGTGCTGCATGCCGTGCGCAAGATCGAGGATCTTTCAGGCGTTGACAACACGCTGGCGCAGGAGCTCGAATTGCTGAGAAGACTGATCAACGATCAGGCCTGACCGGCCCGGACGGCTGCGACGCGCTTGAAATTGTTGTTTTTATGCATGTCGTTGCCGCAAAACCGCTGCGCACCTCGGGTCAGGCCCGAGGGCATGCTTTTGGGCGACAAGCATTGGCTTGCGGGCTTCGCCGGTTTATCCCAAGAAAGCTCGCGTAACCGGCCCGAACCCGCAGCGCGGGCTTGCGTTTACGGGTTTTTTCCTGTCAGTTTGTGCAGATTCTGAGCCTGTTCAGACCTTTCGCGGGTTGCCGCTTGCCGGAGACCCGCTCATTCATTCAAGTGAGCCTGTTTCGTCATGCGTGTTATCCTGGAACGGTCAAATCTCCTGAAGTCGCTCAACCATGTTCATCGCGTGGTCGAGCGTCGCAACACCATACCGATCCTGTCGAACGTGCTGCTGAGCGCCGAAGGCGCGACCCTTGAAATGAAGGCGACCGACCTCGATCTGGAGGTGACCGAAGCCACGCCCGCCAAGGTCGAGCGCGGCGGCGCGACGACGGTCCCGGCGCATCTGCTCTATGACATCGTGCGCAAGCTCGCCGACGGCGCGGAGGTCATGCTGAAGACCGACGAGGACGGCAACGCCATGGCAGTGACCTCGGGCCGCTCGAGCTTCCGCCTCCAATGCCTGCCACAATCCGATTTCCCGGAACTTTCGGCCGGATCGTTCTCGCATATCTTCCGGCTCGATTCGGTCGCGCTCAAGGGCCTGATCGAGAAGACCCAATTCGCCATCTCCACCGAAGAGACGCGCTATTACCTGAACGGCATCTACCTGCACACGCATGATGCCGACGGCAAGCTGAAGCTGCGCTCGGTAGCGACCGACGGCCATCGGCTGGCGCGCGCCGAGATCGACGCGCCGGCAGGATCCGAAGGCATGCCGGGCATCATCATTCCGCGCAAGACGGTCAGCGAATTGCAAAAGCTTGTCGACGATCCTGATATCGCCGTGACCACCGAATTGTCCGACACCAAGATCCGCTTCACTATCGGCAGTGTCGTTTTGACCTCGAAGCTGATCGACGGCACCTTCCCGGACTATCAGCGGGTGATCCCGACCGGCAACGACAAGAAGCTGATCATCGACCGCCAGAGTTTCGCCGCCGCCGTCGACCGCGTCTCGACCATTTCGTCCGAACGCGGCCGGGCGGTGAAGCTTTCGATTGGAGAAGGCCAGGTCACGCTTGCAGTCAACAATCCGGATTCGGGCAGCGCCACCGAGGAATTGGCGGCGGATTATTCGTCCGACGCGATCGAAATCGGCTTCAACGCCAAATATCTGCTCGACGTCGCCGCCCAGTTGACCGGCACCGAGGCAAAATTCATGCTGGCGGATGCCGGCTCGCCAACGCTGATCCACGACATGGCCGACGAAACCACGCTCTACGTGCTGATGCCGATGCGGGTCTGATGCATGTCGCGCAAAAGCATGCCCTCGGGCTTGAACCGAGGGTGTGCAGCGGATTTGCGATAACGACATGCATAAAACAACAACCTAACCCGGGCTAAAGCGCGTCGCATGAGGCTGGTCAAACGCGGCGCGCTTTAGGCCCGAACGAGGCCATCTTGCTGTCATGACCCGAGTTGCGAAGCAGCCTGAGCGCGACCAGCAGACTCATATAAGTAAGCTGTCGCTTACCAATTTCCGCAATTACGCAACACTGTCGATCGACCTCGATCCCGGCGCGGTGGTTTTTTCCGGTGACAACGGGGCCGGCAAAACCAATCTGCTGGAGGCGATTTCCCTGCTGACGCCGGGGCGCGGCCTGCGCCGTGCGCCTTATGCCGACGTGGCGCGCGAAGGCGGCGACGGCGGCTTTTCCATCCATGCCCGGCTCGATGGGCCGGACGGCGCGGTCGAGATCGGCACCGGCATCACAGGCGGCGACGCCGCCGAAGGCGGCCGGCGGGTGCGGATCAACGGCGCGGCGGCGCGCTCGGCGGAGGACATGCTGGAATGGCTGCGCGTCGTCTGGCTGACACCGGCGATGGATGCATTGTTCACTGGGCCGGCCGCAGATCGCCGGCGCTTTCTCGACCGGCAGGTGCTGGCGATCGATCCGGGCCACGGCCAGCGCGCGCTCGACTACGAAAAAGCGATGCGGGGCCGCAATCGACTGCTCGCCGAAGGCTCGCGCGACGGCGCCTGGTTCGACGCGATCGAGACGCAAATGGCCGAAACCGGTGTGGCGATTGCCGCGGCGCGTGCCGAACTGGTGCGCCTGCTCGCCGCCATGATCGACAGGCTGCCAAGCTCCGGTCCGTTTCCGCAAGCCGACATCGGCCTGTCCGGCGGGCTGGAAAGCGAGATCGGAACCAGCGCGGCTGTCGATGTCGAGGAGCGGTTCCGCCGCGCTCTCGCCGAAGCTCGCGATCGCGACCGCGCCGCCGGGCGCACGCTCGACGGCCCGCACCGGTCGGATCTCGTGGTGCGGCACCGGCCAAAGGCGATGCCGGCCGAACTCTGCTCGACGGGCGAGCAGAAGGCGCTGCTGGTCGGCATGGTCCTGTCGCACGCCCGGCTGACCGGCGAGATGTCGTGCATGACGCCGATCCTGCTGCTCGACGAGATCGCCGCCCATCTCGACGCGGGCAGACGCGCCGCGCTGTTCTCGATCCTCGAAGAGCTGAACTGCCAGGCTTTCATGACCGGAACCGATGTGGCGCTGTTTTCCAGTCTCAAGGGACGCGCGCAGTTCCTGACCGTCGACCACGGCACGGTCGGGCCAACCATTTGACTTCCTGGATATCATCCCAAAAGTAGTAGTGAGTAGTGAGTAGTGAGTAGTGAGTAGTGAGTAGTGAGTAGTGAGTAGTGAGTAGTGAGTAGTGAGTAGTGAGTAGTGAGTAGTGAGTAGTGAATAGTGAAAAGTGAAAAGTGAAAAGTGAAAAGTAGTGAGAGCACCCTTATTTCACTATTCAATATTTACTATTCACTATTCACTATTCAACTGCTGCGCACCCGATGGCCAAGCTCGATGGCAGGCTTTGGCACATGCATTGGCGCCTGACAAGGTTCTTATCCCGCTATATGGTCGGGCGATGATCACCACCGCGCTCACCGACGAAGAACTCGAACGCTACGCCCGCCACATCGTGCTGCCCGAGATCGGTGGCGCCGGCCAGCAGCGACTGAAGCGGGCTCGGGTCCTGGTCATCGGCGCCGGCGGGCTGGGTGCGCCGGTGCTTGAATATCTTGCCGCAGCCGGCGTTGGCACACTCGGCATCGTCGATGACGACAGCGTCTCGCTGTCGAACCTGCAAAGACAGGTGATCCACGGCACCGGCGCTGTCGGCATGGCCAAGACCGACAGTGCCAAAGCGGCGATCGCCCGCATCAACCCCAACGTCGCCGTGGAACTGCACAACCTCAGGCTGACGGCGGACAACGCCCCTGCCCTTGTCGCCCGTTATGACATCGTCGTCGACGGCTCCGACAATTTCGAAACCCGTTATGCGGTGGCCGACGCCTGCGCCGCGGAGAAGCGGCCGTTGGTCCATGCCGCCGTGGGCCGCTTCGACGGCTCGGTGACCGTGCTGAAACCGTTCGAGACCGGCACCGACGGCAGGCCGAATCCGAGTTATCGCGATCTTTTTCCGGAACCACCGCCGGCGGGCCTGGTGCCATCCTGCGCCGTGGCCGGCGTGCTCGGCGTGCTGACCGGCGTCGTCGGCACGCTGCAGGCCATGGAGGCGATCAAGCTGATCGCCGGCATCGGCGAGCCGCTGGTCGGCCGGCTGCTGCTTTACGATGCGTTGGCCGCGCGCTTCGACACGATCCGCTACAAGAGCAGCTAGATTTGGGCAGCCTGGTGTCCGTCGCGCAGCTTCCGGCCGATTTCGACGGTTGGGACGAGGTGCTGGCGCTGATCATGCGCGCCTTCGCTGCCATGGACGGCGTCATCGATCCGCCATCCTCGGCACATCGGCTGACGGTCGAAAATCTCCGGGACAAGGCCCGGCAAGAAACGGGCTTTGCGGCGCTGAAGGACGGCAGGATTGTCGGCTGCGTTTTTGTCCTGGAGCGGGCCAACGATTTCTATGTCGGAAAGCTCGCGGTCGAACCGGACTTTCAGGGACAAGGCATTGCCAGGCGGCTGATGCAAGCTGTCGAGGACCTTGCCCGCAGCCGCGGCAAGCCTGCGATCGAGCTTCAGACGCGGATCGAACTGACCGGGAACCACGCGGCCTTTGCCCGCCTTGGCTTACGCGAAACGGAACGGACGGCGCACAGTGGCTATGACCGACCGACCTCGATCACCATGCGCAAGGTGCTTTCGTAAGCCTGCGCTAACTTAAAATGGCAGCCGGTCACGTCCGCAGTGGCAGCACGCGATCCGGCGGCCGATGGCCATCGAAGAAGGCGCGTATGTTGATGATCACCTTCTCGCCCATGTCGATCCGGCCTTCGAGCGTCGCCGACCCCATATGCGGCAACAGCACGACCTTGCCCTTGGCGGCGAGCTTCAGCAATTTGCTGTTCAGCGCCGGCTCATGCTCGTAGACGTCGAGGCCGGCGCCGGCGATCTTGCCGTCCTGGATCAGCTTGACCAGAGAGTCCTCGTCGATGATGTCGCCGCGCGCCGTGTTGACGATGTAAGCGGACGGTTGCAGAAGCGCCAGCCGCCGTGCCGAAAGCAGATGGAAGGTCGCCGGCGTCGATGGACAATTGACCGAGATGATGTCCATGCGGGCAAGCATCTGGTCGAGGCTTTCCCAGTAGGTCGCCTCCAGTTCATCCTCGACCGCCGGCAGCACGCGATGGCGGTTGTGATAGTGGATCGACAGGCCAAAGGCCTTGGCCCGCCTGGCAACGGCGGTGCCGATGCGGCCCATGCCGACAATGCCGAGGCGTTTGCCCCAGATACGCCGGCCAAGCATCCAGGTCGGCGACCAGCCGGCCCATTTCTTGTCGCCGGTCAGCACATTGGCGCCTTCCGCCAGCCGCCGCGGCACCGCCAGCATGAGCGCCATGGTCATGTCGGCCGTATCTTCGGTCAGCACGTTCGGCGTGTTGGTGACGGTAATGCCCTTCTTCGCTGCTGCCGCCACGTCGATCTTATCGACGCCGTTGCCGAAATTGGCAATCAGCTTGAGGTTGTCGCCGGCCTGAGCGATCAGCGCTGCGTCGACATGATCGGTTATGGTCGGCACCAGCACGTCGGCTTCCTTGACCGCCGCGACCAATTCCGGCTGCGTCATCGGCCTGTCTTCGACATTCAGCCGGGCGTCGAACAGCTCACGCATGCGGGTCTCGACCGGGTCGGGCAGCTTGCGCGTGATGACGACGAGGGGCCTTTTTCTGCCTACCATTGTTTCCTCGAACCCGACCTCGTTGAGACCTCTTTAACCAAGACAGGCGAAACTGGAGGCCGGTCGCGGTGCCAGTTCTCCATGTAACAAGAGGTTCCGCCGAAGACAAAGAAAAAGGGGCGCCGAGGCCGATGAGCCGGCGCCGAAAGGAACGAAAGTGTCTGGTTTCGCGTCGCTCCGCCTGGCCCTCAGCGCAGCATTTCTCGGCGCTCTCCTTTATTCCCCGCAGGTGGCGGCACAGAATGCGGCAGCACCAACCCAGAGCGTCACGCTCGGGCCGAGCGGCCTGCCGCTGCCGCGCTTCGTCAGCCTGAAAGCCGGCCGCGTCAACTCCCGCGTCGGACCAGGCGTCAACTATTCCGTCGACTGGATGTATATGAAACCCGGCCTGCCGATGGAGATCATCCAGGAATTCGACACCTGGCGTCGTGTGCGCGATGCCGACGGCTCGGAAGGCTGGATCAACCAGTCGCTGCTTTCGGGTCGCCGCACGGCGATCGTAGCACCCTGGCAGCGCGGCAAAGATGCCCGAATCAACCTACTCGACGACCCGGAAAAGGACGCCAGCATCGTCGCGATCATCGAGCCGGGCGCCATGGGCACGATCAAGTCCTGTGACGGCCAGTGGTGCGAAATGACCTTCAATGGCCACACCGGCTGGCTCGCCCAATCGGTGGTCTGGGGCGCGTATCCGGGCGAACGGGTCAAGAACTGACCTCTTCTTGCCGGTTCGGGATAATGGTCCAGGCCGATCAGGCGAGGCGGTATCTCGCCGCCTCATGAAGTGCCGATCACTCGCAGCGTTTGGGGCGCAGCCTCACCACGATATCGACATTGGCGATCTCCATGCCCTCCGGCGGCTCCGGCAGGTTGGAAACCGTGACAGGACCGCTGGCGATGTCGAAGATCCTGTTTTCGCCCTCAATGTAGAAATGATGGTGATCGGAGGTGTTGGTGTCGAAGTAGGTCTTCGACCCCTCGACGGCCAGGATGCGCAGAAGGCCCGCCTGGGTGAATTGATGAAGGGCGTTGTAGACGGTGGCGAGCGATACCGGCACGCCGGCGGCGACCGCCTCCTCGTGCAGTTCCTCGGCCGACAGATGGCGGTCGCCTTTGGCGAAAAGCAGATCGGCCAGCGCGATGCGCTGACGCGTCGGCCTCAGACCAGCTTCGCGAACCCGCTTGTCCACAGCGACATTTTCCTTCCGGCAGCCCAGATCCATCTATCCGCCCAAGCTCAAGTTTCGCCTCAATATCTGCCCAGAATGGCAAAAACGAACTTTGACCGAAACTGGACATCCCCCGACATATATTCTGTCGGCCGAATACGATCAATAGCGCGCATTGACCCCGGCAGGCGGGCGGGTTAAGCGCAAACGCCGGTTTCCGGCCGGAAATGGATTGTGTTAGGAAACCAACGACAAGGGCGCGCTACCGCCCGGACGATTACGGGGACGAGATTGATGGCGGTTTCGAAATCCAGCTACGATTACGAGGAACTGCTTGCCTGCGCCCGCGGCGAGCTGTTCGGACCTGGAAACGCCCAGCTCCCCTATCCGCCGATGCTGATGTTCGACCGCATCACCGAAATCAGCGAGACGGGCGGTGCCTTCGACAAGGGCTTCATCCGCGCAGAATTCGACATCAAGCCGGACCTGTGGTTTTTCGCCTGCCACTTCATCGGCAACCCGATCATGCCGGGGTGCCTGGGCCTCGACGCCATGTGGCAATTGACGGGATTCTACCTCGGCTGGCTCGGCGAGCCGGGCAAGGGCATGGCGCTCTCGACCGGCGAAGTGAAATTCAAAGGCATGGTGACGCCGTCGGTCAAGAAGGTAGAATATGGCGTGGATTTCAAGCGTGTGATGCGCGGCCGGCTGGTGCTTGGTATCGCCGATGGCTGGCTGAAGGCGGATGGCGAACCCATATACGCAGCAACGGACCTCAAGGTGGGTCTGTCCAAGCAATCTGCCGCCGCCTGACCGGCGCTTGCGCAGCGCCGCGAGTCCGCGGGAGGCGCAAAGGAAGCTGTAGAACTTAATTTGCGCATCCTTGTCCGGCAGGTTTCGGGTTCATGCGCTGGAAGGAGTTGCGAATGAGACGGGTCGTAGTGACAGGCCTTGGCATCGTGTCGTCGATCGGCAACAATGCCAACGAGGTGCAGGCCTCGCTCCATGATGCCAGATCAGGCATCAGCCACTCCGATTCCTTCGCCGAACACGGCTTCCGCTGCCAGGTCTGGGGAGCGCCGACCCTCGACCCCTCGGCGCTGATCGATCGTCGCGCCATGCGCTTCCTGTCGCAAGGTGCGGCCTGGAACCATGTCGCCATGGACCAGGCGATCGTCGACGCTGGACTTGACGAGAACGACATCACCAATGAGCGCACCGGCATCGTCATGGGATCGGGCGGACCATCGACCAGAACCATCGTCGAAGCCGCTGAAACCACGCTCAAGAACGGCAGCCCCAAGCGCATCGGCCCGTTCGCCGTGCCGAAGGCGATGTCGTCGACCGCTTCGGCGACGCTCGCCACCTGGTTCAAGATCCACGGCGTCAATTATTCGATCTCTTCGGCCTGCTCGACCTCGGCGCATTGCATCGGCAATGGCTATGAACTGATCCAATGGGGCAAGCAGGACATGGTCTTCGCCGGCGGCCATGAGGATCTCGACTGGACGATGTCGGACCTGTTCGACGCGATGGGCGCCATGTCCTCCAAGTTCAACGACCGGGCGTCGGCTGCCTCGCGCGCCTATGACGTCGATCGCGACGGCTTCGTCATTGCCGGCGGCGCCGGCGTGCTGGTCCTGGAAGAGCTCGAGCACGCCAAGGCGCGCGGCGCAAAGATCTACGCCGAGGTCGTCGGCTATGGCGCGACCTCCGACGGCTACGACATGGTGGCGCCCTCGGGCGAAGGCGCGGTGCGCTGCATGCGGCAGGCGCTGGCGACCGTCTCTTCGCCGGTCGACTACATCAACACGCACGGCACCTCGACGCCGGTCGGCGACTCCAGGGAAATGGGCGCGATCCGCGAGGTGTTCGGCGAAAACATGCCGTTCATCACCTCAACGAAATCACTGACCGGCCATTCGCTGGGTGCAGCCGGCGTGCAGGAATCGATCTACTCGATCCTGATGATGCAAGGCGGCTTCATCGGCGAGAGCGCCCATATCGAGCAGCTCGATCCGGAATTCGAGGGTATGCCCATCGTGCGAGAGCGCATCGACGATGCCAGGATCGACACCGTCTTGTCCAACTCGTTCGGTTTCGGCGGCACCAACGCAACGCTGATTTTCCAGCGCTATTCCGCATAAGGACTGCCGACCATGGACGGATTGATGAAGGGCAAGCGCGGGCTTGTCATGGGTGTGGCCAACGACCATTCGATCGCCTGGGGCATCGCCCGGAAACTGTCCGAGCATGGGGCGGAACTCGCCTTCACCTATCAGGGCGAAGCCTTCGGGCGCCGGGTCAAGCCGCTCGCCGACAAGCTCGGCTCGTCGCTGGTCATCCCGTGCGACGTCGAGGACAGCGCATCGGTTGCCGCTACCTTCGAGACCTTGGGCGAGGCCTGGGGCGGGCTGGACTTCGTCGTCCACGCTATCGGCTTTTCCGACAAGAACGAGCTGAAAGGCCTTTACGCCGACACCAGCCGCGACAATTTCGTCCGCACCATGGTCATCTCCTGCTACTCCTTCACCGAGGTCGCCCGCCATGCGGCCGCGTTGATGAAGGACAGCGGCTCGATGATCACGCTGACCTATGCCGGTTCGGTCCGCGTCATGCCGAACTACAACGTCATGGGCGTCGCCAAGGCCGGGCTGGAAGCCAGCGTCCGCTATCTCGCCAACGACTACGGCCCGCGCGGCATCAGGGTGAACGGCATATCCGCCGGACCGGTGCGGACACTGGCCGGCGCCGGGATTTCCGACGCACGCCACATGTTTTCATACCAGCAGCGCAACTCGCCGCTGCGCCGCACTGTGACCATCGATGAAGTCGGTGGTTCCGCGCTCTATCTCCTGTCCGATCTCTCGTCGGGCGTCACCGGCGAAATCCACTATGTCGATTCCGGCTACCACATCGTCTCGATGCCGGCGCTCGACGAGCTGAAGCGGACCGACAGCGGACGGGATTAGTTCGGCCGCAGAAGATGCCTTGGCCCGATGAACCCGCTCTCAGCGGCGCGCCGCGAAAATCTTGAACATGCCATCGCGGGCGATCTCGGCATGGCTGGAGAAGGCGGCCGCCAGCACCGGCTCGTAGGGAAGCTGGCGGTTCGCCACCATGAACAGCCGTCCACCCGGCTTCAGCGCCTTCACTGCTGTGCGGATCATGCCGGCGCCGATCTCCGGTTCGGTCGCCCGGCTGCGATGGAAGGGCGGGTTCATGACGATTGCGTCATAGCGGCGCTCGACCGGCTCGCCCAAAAGATCGATCCAGAAGAAACCTGGTTCCGCCGCTGTGTTGCCGATATTGCCTTTCGCCGCCTCCAGCGCATCGAACTCGGCCTCGTAGAGATCGAGCGCCGATATGCCAGGTGAGCGGGCGGCGACCTCGGCCGCCACATAGCCCCAGCCGGCGCAGAAATCGGCAACGCTGCCACGCAGATCGCCGGGCAGATTGTCGACCAGCAATCTCGAACCTGCATCGATCTTGTCGAAAGAGAACATGCCTGGCGCGGTACGGAACTTGTTCTCGACCAGAAGGGCCGGATTGGCCGCGCGAAGTGCCGCTGCGGCCGCGGCATCGGCCGGTCGATGAAACCAGAAGGCGATGCCGTGATGTTTCGGCAAATGGCCGTCGAGCGGCACAAGCTCGTCGATGCGCTTGCGCAGGCTGGCAATGCCGTCGTCCTTGGCGCCGGCAACGATAATCGATCCGCCCGGCCTCACACACTCGATCGCCTCAGCGATGCGCAATTCGTTTTGCCCGCGATGGCGGCCGGCAAGCACTAGTGCCACATCGAAACCTTCGCTCTCCAGGCGCGGCGTGACGGTGAAACCGGCACCCTGCAGCGCGCGGAAATGCGGCCGGAAGCCTTGCACCAGATGCAGTGCTGCATCGAAGCCTTCGGGCAGGCGGAAGCCCGGTTCAGCGCCCAGAAAGAGGACACGCTCGCCCTTACGCGGCAAGGAAACAGCCTCAGCCTCGAACGGATGGAACAGTGTCTTCAGCGGCTCGGCGGACATTTTTCGATCTCGAAGTGCAGCTGGATTGCTTTGAAAATTGAAACGGGCGCGACCTGTAGGCGCGCCCGTTCCGATTGTACCGCTTCGCATCGGCCCGAATAGCAATCGATTTCGGAAAGCACGATGCGAACATTCAAAGCCTTCGACGTGCGTCCAATTGGACGCACGTCGCTCTAAATCGCTCAGGCGGCGTCTTCTTCGCCGTCGGCCTTCTTGTCGCGGGCGATTTCCTTGCCGGTGGCCTGGTCAACGACCTTCATCGACAGGCGGACTTTGCCGCGCTCATCGAAGCCCATCAGCTTGACCCAGACCTTGTCGCCTTCCTTGACGACGTCGGAGGTCTTGGCGACGCGATCATTGGCGAGCTGCGAGATGTGGACGAGGCCGTCACGCGGACCGAAGAAGTTGACGAAAGCGCCGAAGTCGGCGGTCTTGACGACCGTGCCCTCGTAGATTTCGCCGACTTCCGGCTCGGCGACGATTGTGTGGATCCACTTCTTCGCCGCTTCGATCTCCTTGGCGTTGGACGAAGCGATCTTGACCGTGCCGTCGTCCTCGATGTTGATCTTGGCGCCGGTCTTTTCGACGATCTCGCGGATGACCTTGCCGCCCGAGCCGATCACGTCGCGGATCTTGTCGGTCGGGATGTGCATGACCTCGATGCGCGGCGCGAATTCGCCGAGTTCGGAGCGCGCGCCGGACAGCGCATGGCCCATTTCGCCGAGGATATGCTGGCGGCCGTCCTTGGCCTGGTCCAGCGCGATCTTCATGATCTCCTCGGTGATGCCCTCGATCTTGATGTCCATCTGCAGCGAGGTGATGCCGTTGGCGGTGCCGGCAACCTTGAAGTCCATATCGCCGAGATGATCCTCGTCGCCGAGGATGTCGGAGAGTACGGCGAAGCGCTCGCCTTCCTTGATCAGACCCATGGCGATGCCGGCGACCGGCTTGGCCAGCGGCACACCGGCATCCATCAAAGCCAGCGAGGTGCCGCAGACGGTGGCCATCGACGACGAGCCGTTGGACTCGGTGATCTCCGAAACGACGCGCAGCGTGTAGGGGAACTGGTCCGATGTCGGCAGCATCGGGCGGATGGCGCGCCACGCGAGCTTGCCGTGGCCGATTTCGCGGCGGCCGGGCGACCCCATGCGACCGGTTTCACCGACCGAATAGGGAGGGAAGTTGTAGTGCAGGAGGAACTTCTCCTTGTACATGCCGGTCAGCGAATCGACATACTGCTCGTCCTCGCCGGTGCCGAGCGTGGCAACGACCAGCGCCTGGGTCTCGCCGCGGGTGAACAGCGCCGAGCCGTGGGTGCGCGGCAGGACGCCGACTTCGGAGACGATCTTGCGGACCGTCTTCAGATCGCGGCCGTCGATGCGCGAACCGGTGTCGAGGATGTTCCAGCGCACGACCTTGGCCTGGAGCTCCTTGAACACGGTGCCGATCTGCTCGGACGTATACTTGGCTTCCTCGCCTTCTGCGGGCGCGAACGCAGCCTTGACCTTCGCCTTGACCGCGTCGACGGCGGCATAGCGCTTCTGCTTGTCGGTGATCTTGTAGGCATCGCGAAGCTCGCCTTCAACGATCTTCAGCATCTCGGCTTCAAGCGCCGAATAGTCCGGCGCGGTGAAGTCACGCGGGTCCTTGGCGGCGACTTCTGCCAGCTTGATGATGGCGTCGATCACCGGCTGGAAGCCGCGATGGCCGAACATGACGGCGCCGAGCATCAGATCCTCGCCGAGTTCCTTGGCTTCGGACTCGACCATCAGCACGGCGTCAGAGGTGCCGGCGACGATCAGGTCAAGCTTGGATTCCTGCATCTCGTCGACATGCGGATTGAGCACATATTCGCCGTTGATGTAGCCGACGCGGGCGCCGCCGATCGGGCCCATGAAAGGGACGCCGGACAGCGTCAAAGCCGCCGAGGTGGCGACGATCGACAGGATGTCCGGGTCGTTTTCGAGATCATGCTGGACGACGGTGACAACGATCTGCGTGTCGTTCTTGTAACCGTCAGCGAAGAGCGGGCGGATCGGACGGTCGATAAGGCGGGAAACCAGCGTTTCCTTTTCGCTCGGACGACCTTCGCGCTTGAAATAGCCGCCCGGGATCTTGCCGGCGGCATAGGTCTTTTCCTGGTAGTTGACGGTCAGCGGGAAGAAATCAAGGCCGGGCTTCGGTTCCTTCATCGAAACGACGGTGGCGAGGACCTTGGTTTCGCCGTAGGTGGCGAGCACCGCGCCGTCAGCCTGGCGCGCGATCTTGCCGGTTTCGAGGATGAGCGGACGGCCGCCCCATTCGATTTCCACTTTGTGGTGATTGAACATGTCTTGTCCTTCATATGCGGAAAGGGCCGCGCCGTTCACCGTGCGCGAATGCCCCTTTCCCTTGGGTTCGTTTCTCGGGCAGCCACGGGCAAGACAACGGGAAGCTCGGTTATCGGCGCTTGCCGCGCGAGCATCCTGCAATCCTGCCCCATGACCGTCCATGGGCGGTTTCGAAAGGCCCTGTGCTATCTCGAAACCGGGTCTGGCCAATCGATCCGACTGGCCTTGCGCATGACCCGAAAACCGCGGCTCTCGGAAATGCCTTGCGCAAATTCAAAGTTTCAGAGCGTCCTATGTGCGCGTCCAGATCGATGCGCGGCGCTCTACTTCCTTCATTAGAGCAATGGACTGCTCCAATGCGCGACCGGCGGGCTCTCGAAAGAACCCGCCGGTCAATTCGTCAACGGCGCAGACCGAGCTTCTCGATCAGCGTCTGGTAGCGCGCGTCATCCTTGCGCTTGAGATAATCAAGCAGGCTGCGGCGTTGGGAGACGAGCGCAAGCAGACCACGGCGGGAATGGTTATCCTTCTTGTGGTCCTTGAAATGGTCGGTCAGGTTCTTGATGCGCTCGGAAAGGATGGCCACCTGGACTTCCGGAGACCCGGTATCGCCCTTGGCGGTTGCGAATTCACCCATCAATTCCTTCTTGCGCTCGGCAGTAATCGACATCGTGTTTTTCCTTATCTGTTTGAGGAAACGGGACGCCCTCGGCCGGGATGTCGTCCAGCAGGGGCCGGTACAAGCAAGGTGGCATTGCACGATGCTGCGGCGCATATAGTGCAATTCAGGCAAAAACACCAGCCCAATTCACAAGCTGGCTTTTTGCTGCACAAACAAAGATTTCGCTTCGGCTAAAGCCACTTCTTCCATCTGAAGAAAGCGACAAGCCCGAGCGCGGCAAGCGCCATGAACACGAGCGCTGCCGGATACCCGTATTGGGCCTTCAGCTCCGGCATGTTCCATGGCGAGGCTTCGGGATCGAAATTCATGCCCCACACGCCAGCGAGAAAGGTGAGCGGGATGAAGATCACCGAGACGATCGTCGGATAGCTGATGACGTCGCTGGTGCGTGCCTGGCTCAGCGACAGATGCATCTCGATCAGACCGGTCAGCATGTCGCGCTGGGTTTCGACCAGCTCGATCAGCCGAAGCGAGTGATCGAGCGTGTCGTTCAGGAAGATCTTGGTCTCGGGCTTCACATAGGGCACGTCGTTGCGGATCAGCGTCGCCAGCGCGTCGCGCATCGGCCAAAGCACCCCCTTCAGCACATTGGCGTCGCGCCGCAACTCGTGAAGCCGCCGCATCTGGTGCTTGTCCGACGCGCGCAGCATCTGGTCCTCGATGCTGTCGACCAATTCGCCGGCAGTCTCGATCGGCGGGAAATAGCTGTCGACAATGGCGTCGATCAGCGCATAGGCGAGATAGTCGGCGCCGCGTGCGCGCAGCCGGTTGGGCATCGAGCTTTCGATGCGCTTGCGCACAGGATCGAACGGATCGCCTTCGCGCTCCTGGAAGGTGACGACAAAGTTCCTGCCGAAGAAGACCGCGATCTGCTCGTAGCGATGCGCGGTGACGTCGTCGATCATCCTGACGACGACGAAGGCATGGTCCTCGAAGAAATCCACCTTGGGCCGCTGGCCGGTGTTGACGACGTCTTCCAGCGCCAGCGGATGCAGGCTGAAAATCCGGCCGATCTCCTCGATCAGTGGGATGTTGGCGAGACCGGTGCAATCGAGCCAGATGACCGGCCATGCGTTGCAATGAGCATTCAGGTCGTCGATGCTGGCATTTTCGATCGTCTCGAATTTGTCGGGCGACATCAGTGTCCGTCGCAGTTCGCTGCGCCGCGCCGCAGGGTCGGCGATCAGTGTCCCCGGTGATGCGCCGACCGGCGACCGCCGTGCTGTCACCGGCGCCCGCTTCTTGATCGTCTCGGCCTTTGCCATGTGCCCCTCGAATGTACCTCTGATCGAGATTAGACGACGGGACTCACCCGGCAAAGACCCGCTTCGGCTTGAACATGCCTTGCTCGATGGCGCCGATGGCGACCAGCTTGCCGCGCGCCGTAGCGCAGGCTTCCTCAGCTTCCACCGGCGCGTCGCGGCCACGGATGATGACCGGATTGCCGAGGCGGATCTTTGTTGCCGCGTCGTCGCTGATCGCGATCTGCGGCAGGCAGTCGAGCGCGGCTGATGTGTCGACCAAAAACGCGTCGATGGCATCGAAGTCGACCGGCGAATCCACCGCGCCCGCTGAATCCGAACCTTCGTCGCCCTGTTCGCCGAAGCGGGCGGCTTCCAGCTCGGCGATGGTGACCAAGTCTTCCTGCGTGAACGGCTCGACCTCGATCCGGCGCAGTTCGGCGATGTGACCGAAACAGCCGAGATCGCGGCCCAAGTCGCGGGCCAGCGAGCGGACATAGGTGCCCTTGCCGCATTCGACCTCGAAAATGCTGCTGTCAGCATTGTGCTCGATCAGGTCGATGCGGCCGATCTCGACTTCCCGCGCCGGAATGTCGACCGTCGCGCCGTCGCGGGCAAGGTCATAGGCGCGCTCGCCTGCGATCTTGATGGCCGAAAATTGCGGCGGCGTCTGCATGATGACGCCGGTGTATTTCGGCATCAGCAAAAGCACATCGGCTTCAGCCGGACGCTGGTCGGAGCTTTTCGTCACCGGACCTTCGAGGTCATCGGTCGAACGCTCCTCACCCCAGGCAACGGTGAAGCGGTAGACCTTGGCGCCATCCTGGACATAGGGCACGGTCTTGGTCGCTTCTCCGAGCGCGATCGGCAGCATGCCGGAAGCGAGCGGATCGAGCGTGCCAGCATGGCCGGCCTTTTCCGCCTGGAACAGCCATTTGATCTTGGAGACGGCTTCGGTCGAACCCATGCCGACGGGTTTGTCCAGCACCAGCCAGCCGGAGATCGGCCGACCCTTCTTCTTGCCGCGACGCGCCACTATTTTTCGTCCTTGTCGTTGTCTTTGTTCTGGACGCCGATCTGGGCGTCGGGGCCGAGATCGCGCGCCACTTCGGGCGAGTGCAACAATTCGTTGATCTTCTGGAAATTGTCGTAGCTGGTGTCGAGCCGGAAGCGGAATTCCGGCATGTACTTCATCTGCCGGAGCGCGCCGGAAACGCGGCCGCGCACGAATTTCGCATGCTTGTTGAGCGCCTCGACCACCCCATCGGCATCACTGGCGCCAAGCGGCGAGACGAAAGCGGTGGCGATCTTCAGATCGGGCGACATGCGTACTTCCGAGACCGAAACCACCGAATTCTCGATCAACGGATCGAGGATCTCGCCACGCTGCAAGGTTTCCGACAGCGCATGACGCACCTGCTCGCCAACGCGAAGCATGCGCTGGGATGGACCTGACGTGGTTGAACGCGGCATTTTTCTCTATCCTGAAATCATGAGGCGCGGGATGGGACCGTGCCGCATGTCTCATATGCTTTAGAGCCTGATCCATCCGATATGAATCGGATGGATCAGGCTCTATCTTTTTGATTGACCATGATCTTCTCCGAAAACCGGATTCCACTTTTCGGATCATGGTTTAGGCGGCGGCCTTTCGACCACCGCCCGGTTTGGCCCGGAATACTCGAACTCAGAGCGTCCTGGTCACCATCTCGACGCGGAAGCACTCGATGACGTCGCCGACGCGCATGTCTTCGTAGTTCTGGAAGGCCATGCCGCATTCCTGGCCACCCGGAACCTCCGCAACTTCGTCCTTGAAGCGCTTCAGCGTCTTCAGCGTGCCTTCGTGGATGACGACGTTGTCGCGGATCAGGCGAACGCCCGCACCGCGCTCGACCTTGCCTTCGGTGACACGGCAGCCGGCGATCTTGCCGACCTTGGTGATGTCGAAGATCTCGAGGATCTCGGCATTGCCGATGAAGGTCTCGCGACGCTCCGGCGACAGCAGGCCGGACAGCGCCGCCTTCACGTCATCCACGAGGTTGTAGATGATCGAGTAGTAGCGGATCTCGATACCTGCAGCCGCGGCCGCCGCACGCGCCTGCACATTGGCGCGAACGTTGAAGCCGATGATTGCGGCACCCGAGGTTTCCGCCAGCGACACATCGCTTTCGGTGATGCCGCCGGCGCCGGCATGAACGATGCGCGCACGCACCTCGTCGGTGCCGAGCTTGTCCAGCGCCGCGCTGATTGCCTCGATCGAGCCCTGCACGTCGCCCTTGATGACCAGCGGGAATTCCTTCAGGCCGCTCGTCTGCAGTTGCGACATCATCTGTTCGAGCGAGCCGCGCTGGCCGGCATGCTTGGCCACCGCCTTCTCACGCGCCAGACGCTGGCGATATTCGGTGATCTCGCGGGCGCGGGCCTCGTTGTTGACGACGGCGAAGCGGTCGCCGGCCTGCGGGGTTCCCTGCAAACCGAGCACTTCCACCGGCATAGCCGGCGGCGCTTCCTTGATCTGCCCGCCGCGGTCGTTGACCAGCGCGCGCACCCGGCCCCATTCGTTGCCGGCAACGAGGATGTCGCCAGGCATCAGCGTGCCGGTCTGGACCAGCACCGTGGCGACGGGGCCGCGGCCCTTGTCGAGCTGGGCTTCGATGACGACGCCCTCGGCGGTGCGGTCCGGATTGGCCTTCAGGTCGAGGATTTCGGCCTGCAGCAGGATCGCTTCGAGCAGCTTGTCGAGATTAATGCCCTTGGTCGCCGAGACTTCGACGTCCAGCACCTCGCCGCCCATCGATTCGACGAAGACTTCATGGCGCAGCAGTTCAGAACGTACCTTCTGCGGATCGGCGTCATGCTTGTCGATCTTGTTGATCGCCACAATGATCGGAACGCCAGCCGCCTTGGCATGGCTGATCGATTCGATCGTCTGCGGCATCACGCTGTCGTCGGCCGCCACGACGAGGATGGCGATGTCGGTCGCCTGAGCGCCACGGGCGCGCATCGCCGTGAAGGCGGCGTGGCCGGGCGTGTCGATGAAGGTGATCTTGTGACCGTTCTTCTCGACCTGATAGGCGCCGATATGCTGGGTGATGCCGCCGGCTTCGCCGGATACGACATTGGCATTGCGGATGGCGTCGAGCAGCGACGTCTTGCCGTGGTCGACATGGCCCATGATGGTCACCACCGGCGGACGCGGCTCGAGATCCTCGGGGCGATCGGCGATGTTGAACAGGCCTTCCTCGATGTCGGACTCGGCGACGCGGCGAACTGTGTGGCCGAATTCGGTAGCGACCAGCTCGGCCGTGTCGGCGTCGATGACGTCGCCCGGCTTCAGGATCTGGCCTTGTTTCATGAAGAACTTGACCACATCGACGGCGCGCTCGGACATGCGCTGCGCCAGTTCCTGGATGGTGATGGTTTCGGGCAGTATCACTTCGCGCATGACTTTCTCGCGCGGTTCATTATGCAGCGCGCGCTTGAATTTCTCCTGGCGCCGACGCATCGACGACAGCGAACGCGCACGCGCATCCTCATCGGAAAGTGCGGCATTCAGCGTCAGCTTGCCGCGGCGGCGATCTTCCTCGCCCTTGGTCGGCTTGGCTGGACGCGCCACTTCGGGCGTGACCGGACGGCGCACCGGGGCACCGGCGCCGATCCGCTTCGGCTTGACGTCCTCGTCGTCGACTGTCGCCAGTTCGGCGGCCAGCGGCGCGCGGCGGCGCGCCTCTTCCTCGGCACGCCGGCGGGACTCGGCCTCGGCCTGCAGCCGGGCTTCTTCCTCGGCCTGGCGGCGCGCGGATTCCTCGCGCTCGCGACGGCGGCGCTCTTCATCCTCGGCGCGGCGCTTGGCCTCTTCGATGGCGCGCTGGCGATCTTCGACATCGCGCACCTTTGAACCCTCAAGAGCCCGGCGGCGCGCCTCCATCTCATTGCGCGACAATTCGTTCAGCACCATGCCGCCGCGTTCGACCGGCGGCGGAGGCGGCGGCGCCTTGGGCGCTTCCTGCACAACCGGCGCTGCCGCGACCTGCGGCTTCGGAGTGAAGACGGACACAGGGGCAGCGGCCGGCTCCGGCTTGTCGCCGGGCAGCGAGAACTTGCGCTTCTTGGTCTCAACCACGACCGCCTTGGTGCGGCCATGCGAGAAGCTCTGGCGCACGGTGCCCTGCTCCGTACCGGGGCGCTTCAGCGTCAAGGTCTTCTTCGGCGTAACACTCAGCGTCTTGTCGTCGCCCGATTTCGTATCGTTCATTCCACATCCTCTGCGGCATCATCTTCGTCAGCAACGGCCGCAAGCATTGCCAGATCGTCCGGGGAACCGCCCCGATACCGGTCGAGCGCAACCATGCGCTTCTGGACCGCCCTGCCCGCGTCTCCCGCGAGAACGGCAGCATGTATCACATTTGTACCCCCCAATGCCAAGCTCAACTCGGCCTTGGAGAAAAGTTTGTAGGCAGGGATGGCGGGGCCGCCGAGGTGGACGGTTGCCCGTCGCGCCTGGCTGATCTTGCGGACGCCGTCATCTGACGCCTCGGTCGCATGCAACACGAAAAGCGCCAGCCCACCACGCACCGCGCTCTCGACCTTAGTGGCGCCGAGCGCGATCGCACCTGCCTTGCGGGCAAGACCGAGCATGCCCAGAGCGTATCTGGAAAGCAGCCCGTCGACCATGCCGCCGAGATCGGTCGGCACGGTCACCTGCGCCTTGAAGGCGCGAGCGAACAGGTTTTTCGCTGCCGCCTTGTCGATATGTAGGCGGTCGGCAGTCACCCAGCAACCGCGGCCGGGCAGGTTTTTCTTAATATCCGGAACGACGCCCGAATCCGGGCCGACGACGAAACGGATCAGTTCATCCGGTTCGGCCTGTCTGCGCGTGACGATGCAAGTGCGATCGTTCATCTCGTCCAAGGGCGGTTTGTGTGCGATGCGGTTTCACCTCACGCACCAACGGCTTCGTCAGCCGGCACGTCTTCGGCTGCAAGCTCGTCTTCGGTGATCCAGCCGGCCTTGAGGCGGGCAGCCAGAACCATCTGCTCGGCATCGGCCCGCGACACGCCGTGATTGGCGAGCACACCCGGGAATACCTTCGTCTCGCCGTCCTTGCGTTCCTTCCAGCCGGTCAGGTCATCGGCCGCATAGCCGGCGAAATCCTCGATCGTCTTCACGCCGTCTTCGCCGAGCGTCACCATCATGGCGGTGGTCACGCCTGGAATATCACGCAACTCGTCCTTGACGCCCAACGCCTTGCGTTTCTCGTCATGCTCGGCTTCGATCTTCTCCAGATATTCGCGGGCGCGGGCCTGGATTTCCGACGCGGTGTCCTCGTCGAAGCCGTCGATCGACGCGATCTCGTCGGCATCGACATAGGCGACTTCCTCGACGCTGGTGAAGCCTTCCGAGGCGAGCACCTGGCCGACCATCTCGTCGACGTTGAGCGCATCCATGAACAGCGCCGAGCGTTCGACGAACTCCTTCTGGCGGCGCTCGCTCTCTTCCTGCTCGGTCAGGATGTCGATATCCCAGCCGGTGAGCTGCGAGGCGAGGCGGACGTTCTGGCCGCGGCGGCCGATGGCCAGCGACAGCTGGTCGTCCGGCACCACGACCTCGATGCGTTCGGCGTCCTCGTCGAGCACGACCTTGGCGACTTCCGCCGGCTGCAGTGCGTTGACGATGAAGGAAGCGGCCGAAGGCGACCACGGAATGATGTCGATCTTCTCGCCCTGCAATTCGCCGACCACCGCCTGAACGCGGCTGCCGCGCATGCCGACGCAGGCGCCGACCGGATCGATGGAACTGTCACGCGAGATGACGGCGATCTTGGCGCGCGAACCGGGATCGCGGGCGACCGACTTGATCTCGATGATCCCGTCGTAGATTTCCGGCACTTCCATGGTGAACAGCTTCGCCATGAACTGCGGATGGGTACGAGACAGGAAGATCTGCGGACCGCGCTGCTCGCGGCGCACATCATAGACATAGGCGCGGACGCGATCGCCATATTTGTAGTTTTCGCGCGGGATCAGTTCGTCGCGGCGGATGATCGCCTCGCCGCGGCCGAGATCGACGATGACGTTGCCGTATTCGACACGTTTGACAGTGCCGTTGACGATCTCGCCGATACGGTCCTTGTACTCGTCGTACTGGCGGTCACGCTCGGCCTCGCGCACCTTCTGCACGATGACCTGCTTGGCCGACTGGGCGGCGATGCGGCCGAAATCCATCGGCGGCAGCTGTTCGGCAATGAAGTCGCCGAGCTGAGCGTCGGGATTGCGCTCACGCGCCGAGGAAATGGCGATCTGCGTCGCATAATCGTCGACCTTCTCGACCACTTCCATCAGCCGCTGCAGCTTCATCTCGCCGGTATTCGGATTGATGTCGGCACGGATGTTGGTTTCTTGGCCATAGCGCGAGCGCGCCGCCTTCTGGATCGCATCGGCCATAGCCGCGATGACGATTGACTTGTCGATCGACTTCTCACGCGCGACCGCATCGGCGATCTGCAGCAGTTCAAGCCTGTTTGCGCTTACAACCATCTTTTTTCTCCCGAGCTTGTTGCCGAGCCTTTGCGCCCGGCAGCCCAATCACATTTTCTGTTCGGTTTCATCTTCCGCGCCCGCTTCTACACCCTCTTCTACGCCCTCTGGCGCGTCTTCGGGCTCGTCGCGGCGCTTCTTGGCTTCCTTGCGCGCCCTGTTGTCCTTCGACAACGCGTCGCGGATAAGGTCGTCGGTCAGGATCAGCCGTGCTTCGGCAATCGCATCGTAGGGCACGCGCACCGTCGGCTGTTCGCCATAGGCGGCCTTGTCGCGCTCGATCAGCACGCCGTCCGCGTCGCTCTCGGCGATCTTGCCCTTGAAGCGCTTGCGGTCGGCGACGAGGACCGAGGTTTCCATCTTCACCAGATGACCCGTCCAGGTCGCGAAATCCGACTTGCGGACCAGTGGCCGGTCGATTCCCGGCGACGACACTTCGAGATGATACGCCTTTTCGATCGGATCATCGACATCGAGCGCCGGCGACACCGCCCGGCTGACCTCTTCGCAGTCCTCGACGGTCATGGTGCCATCCTCGCGTTCGGCCATGATCTGCAGCGTCAGCCCGTTCTGGCCCGTCAGATGCACCCTGACAAGTCGGAAGCCGATGGCACGCAGCACCGGCTGCACGATCAGCGCGATGCGCGCATCGATGCCGCTTTCGCGGATGATGCGATCGTCGCTGTGGGGTACGGTTGCCGTCATTCTATTCCTGTCGCTTCACGGCGGCCGGAAGCTAACAAAAAAGAGCGGGACCGGGTGGACCCACTCTTCGCCATACCGACCAAGAATTTGAGCTTGATATAGACGATCGCGGCCGTCGTTTCAAGTCCGCATGCAGGGTATGATGCAGGGTATGGCGAAAGTGTCGGGGGCGGCAGCGTTGCACAGGGCGCATGGCGGCCATGCGGCAACGGCCCTGTGATATCAGGCAATACGCGCCTATTTATGTTGCGCTGCACAAATTCAATCAGCCATCGCAGCAGGCGAAAGGGCATAATCATGACCAACCGCAAGGTTTTCTCGGCCATCGGCGATTTCTTCACCGTGTTCGGCAGCGCCGTCGCCGCTTCACACGCCGTCGAAACCGGCCGCAAGCCGCGCGCGCGCGATCTGCGCAATCTTGGCATGGATCCGGTCGCCTTCGACAAGATCGGCCGCTTCTAAGACCGGCGACGCAGGGCGAGGACATCTTTGGTCCTCGTCGACGGCAAAGCGCGATGCGCGATGCGCGATGCTTAACGAAGTATGCCTATCTTCGGACGAAGGTAAGATAGGCCGGCCGACGGCCTTCGCGAACGGCTTTCGCCTCGTAGCGTGTACCCGGCCAACCCTCATAGGGCCGATGCCAGTCGGCTGCCTCTTCAGCCTGCCACGCAAACGCATCATGTGCGCGGCAATGCAGCAGCGTCCAGTTCACATAGCTATCGATATCGGAAGTAAAGCGGAATTTTCCGCCTGACTTCAGGACGCGAGCGAAACGGTCGAGATTGACCGGACTGACGAAGCGGCGCTTCCAGTGTTTCTTCTTCGGCCAGGGATCGGGATAGAGAAGGTCGATGCCGTCGAGCGAGGCTTGCGGGAGCCAGTCGAGCAGGCGCGTGGCGTCGTCGTCATGGACCCGAAGATTGGCAAGCGGCTGTTCCCTGACCGCCATCATCATCTTGGCCATGCCGTTGACGAAAGGCTCGACGCCGACAAAACCGGTCTCAGGAGCCGCCGTCGCCCGATGCAGCAGGTGTTCGCCGCCACCAAAACCAATTTCGAGATGAATGGCGCGGACATCGGCTTCGAACAGGCTGCGCAATTCGGCCGGCGGTCCAGCCGTCAGATCGAGCCGGTAGGTGCTGAAGCCCCTTTCCAGTGCCGCCGCCTGCTGCGGACGGATGGTCTTGCCGCGCCGGCGACCGAAAAATGCTTCGGTCGCACGGCTTGGCCGGCCTTTCGGATCCATGACTTTCGGATCCATGTCTTTCGGATCCATGTCTTCCGGATCTATGGACGCCGCGGCTAGGCCGCGACTGCTTCGGCGGGCGCTTCGGTGAGTGCGTCCTTGAGCGCCTTGGCGAGGTCGGTCTTTTCCCAGGAGAAGGACCCGTCGCGGCCGGCCTTGCGGCCGAAATGGCCGTAGGACGACGTCTTGGCGTAAATCGGCTTGTTGAGATCGAGATGGCGGCGGATGCCGGACGGCGACAGGTCCATCACGGTGCGCAGCGCATGCTCGAGCTTTGCCTCATCGACCTTGCCGGTGCCGTGCAGGTCGACATAGACCGACAGCGGCTGGGCGACGCCAATGGCATAGGAAAGCTGGATGGTGCAGCGATCGGCGAGCTTGGCCGCCACCACGTTCTTGGCGAGGTAGCGTGCCGCATAGGCTGCGGAACGGTCGACCTTGGTGGTGTCCTTGCCGGAAAAAGCACCGCCGCCATGGGGCGCAGCACCGCCGTAAGTGTCGACGATGATCTTGCGCCCGGTCAGGCCGGCGTCGCCGTCGGGCCCGCCGATGACGAACTTGCCCGTCGGGTTGATGTACCAGTTGCAGCTGTCGGCGATCCTCAGGTCGCCTAGCGCCTCGCGAATATAGGGTTCGACGACGTTGCGGACCTTCTTCGAATCCCAGCTGGCGTCGAGGTGCTGGGTGGACAGCACGATTTGCGTCACTTCCGCCGCCTTGCCGTCGACATAGCGGACGGTGACCTGGCTCTTGGCGTCCGGCCCGAGCCGGCCGGCATCGCCATTACCCTCATGGCGCGCGGCGGCCAGCAATTCGAGGATCTTGTGGCTGTAGTAGATCGGCGCCGGCATCAGATCCGGCGTCTCGCGGCAGGCATAGCCGAACATGATGCCCTGGTCGCCGGCCCCTTCCTCGCCTTGCCGGTCGGAGGCATTGTCGACGCCCTGGCCGATATCCGGCGACTGCCCGTGCAGCAGAACCTCGATCTTTGCCGTCTTCCAGTGGAACCCGGCCTGTTCATAGCCGATTTCGCGGATCGCCTTGCGCGCGGCCGACTTGAACTTCGCCGGATTGACAAGCGGATGACCGGCGGTATCCATCAGGATGTTGCCGGCCTTGTCCTTCTTGAGCAGGGTCTCGGGGACGCGCACTTCGCCGGCGATGACGACGCGATTCGTGGTCGCCAGCGTTTCGCAGGCGACGCGGACCTTCCAAGGGTCCATGCCGGTCTTTCTGGCCTCGCGATAGACCAGATCGACGATCTCGTCGGAGATGCGGTCGCAGACCTTGTCGGGATGACCCTCGGCAACGGATTCCGAGGTGAATAGATAGTTTTGCCGCGTCACGGGTGTCCCCTCTTGAAAAAATATCGGCACGCTGCCGATTGGCGCGCCACGTGTTAGCTGTGCCGGGCGGCGCTCGTCAAGCGGTGCGGCCATTCTGGCATGAAAATCGCGCTATTATCTTGTACCACTGTGACCTTGTAGCGTGCTTAAAGCGCGTTGTGGCTGAGCGGATCCATGCGACGCGCCTTAAGTTCTTGTTTTTATGCATGTCGTCATCGCAAAACCGTTGCGCATCCTCGGTTCAAGCCCGAGGCCATGCCTTTGCGCGAGATGCATCAGCTCCAACGCGTATTCAGCTTCAACACATTGATGAAAAAGACTTTGAGCATGGGTGTCGAGCAAAATCGATCCGCTCTCGGCATGCCTGCGGGATGCCAATTCCACGATGCGCGAGATCGCGAGAATTTTCCTGCCCCGCTATGACGGCCTCGCCATTTCGGACTTCAGCGGCCGCCAAATCAATCGGCCCAAATCAATCGGCCCAAGTCAATCGGCCAAAATCAATCGACTTCGTCGGCGGAAAGCGCCTTCACAAGCTCGATAACCTTGCGGCGTATCTTCACGTCGGCGATCTTGACGAAGGCCCGGTTGAGTTGAAGACCTTCAGGACTGCCGCAGAATTCGACGGCAGAAGCCATTGATGCATCCTCGGCAAATCCGCGGTTGCCCACCGCCTCCTGGCCCGGAGCGTCCTCGAAAAAGAAAGCGACAGGCACGCCCAGTATCGACGCGATTGCCTGCAAACGGCTAGCGCCAACGCGATTGGTCCCCTTTTCGTATTTCTGTATCTGCTGAAACGTTATGCCGAGGTTCTCGCCCAGCTTTTCCTGACTCATACCCAACATATTGCGACGAAGCCTGATGCGACTTCCGACATGGATGTCGATAGGATTCGGCTTCTTCTTGTTTTCTTCTGCCATTTTTTCCTCGCCGAATTTTTCCGGCTTTTTGTGTTTTTTCTGCCCAAACGAAGCCGGCGGCCAGTGCCCCAACACAACAACGTACTGACTTCGAGAAATTTCAGGCCGTTACAGTATGAGTTTCTAATGTGTCGACTGTCAATTCGCCCGTAGCCGTTGCCTTACATTGAATGTGAAAGCGGCCAAGGCGAACAGCACCATGATCATCAGTCCGTTAATGCGTCTTTGGCGGGAAGAAACGATGGCTTGATCGGAAATCGGAACATGGACATCGATGGCTCCGCGCGCGTCGATCGCCAGCGCGTCGAGGATGCGTCCGCGCGGATCGACGACAGCGGAGATGCCGTTATTGGCTGCGCGCAACAAGGGCACCCCGTTCTCCACCGCACGAATCTGCGCCTGCCTGAAATGCTGGTACGGACCCGGCGTGTCACCGAACCACGCGTCGTTCGTGACATTCACAATAAGCTCTGCTGACGTAGCGTCAATCGCCACCAGATCGGGAAAGATGACTTCATAGCAAATGAACGGAAGCACGCGGATGCCGCCGGGCAGCGCGATCGGGTGCCGCTCATTGCCCGCCGCGTAGGTTGTCGGCCCGGCGACGAGCTGTTTGAGCCCCAAGCGGCCAAGCAGGTCGGCAAAAGGCAGATACTCGCCAAAGGGCACCAGATGAACCTTGTCGACTGCATCTGCGATTTGTCCCTTGTCGTCGATTGCCACTACCGAATTGTAGTACCGCCTGTCGGCATCTTCCGCCGACCCGCCCTCCTCCCGGACGACGCCGGCGATCAGCGTCTGGCCGTCGCCAAGCATCTCTCCCAGCGCGGTCAGCGCATCGGGACGCTCGGCGAAAAAAAACGGCACGGAGGTTTCCGGCCACAGGATCAATTGCGGCTTGTCATGGCTAGTCTCCGGGCCAGTCTCTGGGCCGGCCTCTGGCGCCTTGGCCGAAAGCCCCATCAGCGTAGCGAAGATCCGGTCGGGCACCGAAGCGTCCCACTTTTCGCTGAGGTCGACGGCCGGCTGCACGATGCGGACGTCGATTGCGCGGGTTTCGGGCTCGACCTTGGCAGCAAGCCTGATATAGCCGAAGCCGAGATGGGCCGCGACGAGAACGGCAACCAGTGCAGCCCCCAGGCGGACATGCCGGCGCGCCGCAAGCAGGGCCGGCAATGCAAAGACAAAGACCGCCAGCGCGTTGATGCCGACCATGCCGGTCACCGACACGCTCTGCATAAGCAAGGGCACCGGCATCGCCGCGTAGCCGACGGCATTCCAGGGAAAGCCGGTGAACAGAAAGTCGCGCAGCCATTCCGCCAGGCCGAAGCCGAAGGCAAGGGCGGCGATGCGGCCGATATCGTTGCTCCACAGCAGCCGGGCAACCGCTGTCGCGAAGCCATAGAAAAAGGCGAGCGCCAGCGGAATTCCGACCACTGCGAAGGGAAGCGCCCAGGCGAAACTGTCGGCCTCGACCAGAAGTGCCGAGCCGATCCACCACAGGCCGGCGAGAAAATAGCCGAAGCCGAACCACCAGCCGACGGCAAAGGCGGGCCGCAAATGCCGGAACCAGCCATCGGAGGCTTCGCCGGTTGCGCCGTCGAGGAGCCAGACCAGCAGCGGAAACGAAACGAAACAGACGGCAAAGAAATCGTAAGGCGCCTGGGCAAGAACCGCCAGCGCACCGGCGAGAAACGCCACAAGTGCGCGGCGCCAGCCCCAGAGCAGAATTATCCGGCCGGCCAGGCGCTTCATCGATGCTTCCGAGTCGTGCGAATCACGGCAGAAGATTTATCAGGCCACGGTCCACGCTCCAAACGGCCACCGCTTCAGCCACCGTGCCGGATTGAATTTCGGCAATCGACTCCTTGCGGACGTCCGACAATGGTCGTTTTTGGCTCACAGTCTGGATAGATGAACGAACGACTCAAGCTTCAACTCTCTAAGGTCTGCTGGATAGGTGGGGCGACTGACGCCGGCAAGACAAGCGTCGCATGTGAATTGTCGCGCAGGCATCGCGTGCCGGTATATCACTAGGATGTGCGCGATAGAAATGCGTTCAGCCGCTCCAGGACGAGATCCGGGGCTTCGAGCTGCGGTAAGTGACCGGCGCCAGGCAGTGTTTCGAACGATGCCTGCGGGATCAGCGCATGAAGCGCTTCGCCTCGCTCCAGCGGGATCCATGGATCGTCCTTGCCCCAGATTATCTTTACCGGACACCTGATATCCCCGAACGCCGGCTCGACTTCGGCGGTATATTTTTCGTCGGCTTGCGCGAATTGCCGATAGAAGCTTCCTCGGCAAGCCACGGCTCGACAAGTTTTTCGAAATCTCCGGAATCGATGTCATTTGCGATCGCCCCTTTGATATATGCCTCCACGACCGCTCTGTGGATATGCGGCGGCAGGCCCAGAAAGGCATCCACATGGCGACCGACATGATCGAAGAAACTCCGATCCCCAAGGGCGCATGGCGACGACATTCATCAGGACATACCGCTCGAAGTCGCAGCCATGCAGCAAATGCGCCCGTAGCGTCGTCGCTCCGCCAAAGTCATGGGCAACGACCATAGGCTGCTCAAGGTCCCAATGCGCAAGCATCTCGGCGAATACTTCTCCTTGCACATCGAGTGAGGTGCGCTGCTCCGCGGCTTTGGCGGATCGCCCGTATCCGGGCATATCGTACCAATGGACACGATACCGCCTTGCAAGGTCTGGAATAATCCGATGCCATGAGAATGAAGACCACGGCCAGCCGTGAGCCAGCACGAGCGCAGGCCCCCTACCAAATCGACCCGCTGCCACAGCGCCCGCAGACGTTTCCACGGTCTCATCGAGTTTCCACGACATCAGATATTCTCCTAGAGCACCGGCCCCATCCATTACTGAAACTCAGACGAGACGTGATCGGTGCCAGCCTTCGATCTGCAAATCGCCCAGCCGCTCAGCCTCCTCGCGTGGAACGGAGCGTCACCGACCGCATCTCGGAATGGACGAGCCTGCCGTCAGCGTCGCTGACCACCATGCTCGGCTCGAGCCGAAAGCATTTTCAAGCCAGATCAATGCGGCGCGCGGATCCTTGCAGAATATGCCTGAGCCCAAGGTTGAGCGCTTGAACGGATCGTCGACCGTCATCGGGCGAGCGGCGTCTTTCAAGCCTGCTCGGCGCGGACGGCGCGCCGCCGGCGCTCGCCCTTCTGGGTCTCCACGATGCGCACACGCTTGACGCGGCGTGGATCGGCGTCGAGCACATGGAATTCGAACCCAGGGATGGCCTGCACCACTTCGCCGCGGGCCGGGACCCGGCCAAGCGTGTTGAAGATCATGCCGCCGATCGTGTCGACATATTCGCCATGCTCGCCGGCGGCGAAATCCTCGCCGATCATCTTGGCGACATCGTCGATCTCGGCCTTGCCGTCGACGACGAACACGCCCTCGCCGGTCTGGGTGATCATCGGCTCGTCCTCGTCGTGCTCGTCCTCGATGTCGCCGACCACCATCTCGACGATGTCCTCGAGCGAGACCAGACCATCGGTGCCGCCATATTCGTCGATGACCAGCGCCATCTGGGTGCGCATCGCCTGCATCCGCCCCATCAGATCGGAGGCGAGCATCGACGGCGGCACGAAAAGCACCGGGCGGATCAGGGTCAGGTCGCCGATGGTGCGCGTGAGATCGACCTTGGCGAGATCGAGAAGCGTGGCAGGGGCGGCCTTCCTGGTCGTCCTGCCCTTTCTGACGCGGGCGATCTTGGTGATGTGAGCGAGCACGTCGCGGATGTGGACCATGCCGCGCGGGTCGTCGAGCGTCTCCGAATAGACCGGCATGCGGGAATGGCCGGACTGCTCGAACAGTCCCAGAAGATCGCCCAGGTTCGTCGTGATCTCGACCGCCTCGATGTCGGCGCGCGGCACCATGACATCCTCGACGCGAACCTCGCGCAGGCGCAGGATGTTGTTGAGCATGGCTCGTTCGCCGGGCGAAAAGGCGCCGGCATCGCTCGCCGTTTCGGCAAGCGCGTCGGCGATCTCCTCGCGCAGGCTGGTGCCGTTGCGTTGCCTGAACAGGCCGAGCACGCGATCGAACAGGGAAGGACCGGCAGGCGATGACTCGCTGGCGAAGCTGCCGGTCGTGGTACTCGGACTAGAGTCCTCTTCCGTCTGTTCGGATGGCGTGGTCGCACTGCCGGCGTCTGGGCGGGCGGCAGTCTCTGGTTTGTCGTTCATCGTCGTCCGGTCATTTGATCTTTTTAGTTACGCGTAGGGATCGGGAATGGCAAGCCTTGCAAGTGCTGCGCGTTCGACGGCTTCCATTTCTTCGGCCTCGGCGTCGGTCTCGTGATCGTAGCCCAGCAAATGCAGCAGGCCGTGGATGACGAGATGGGTGATATGGTTGTCGACAGGCTTGTCTTCCAGTGCGGCTTCCCGCGCAACCGTCTCGGCGGCCAGCACAATGTCGCCCAGCATGGGCGGCAGCGGACCGCCCTTGGCGAGCGGAAAAGCCGGGAAAGACAGGACGTTGGTCGGTTTGTCCTTGCCGCGCCACCCCGCATTGAGACTGCGGATACGGGCATCGTCAGAAAAAACGATGCTGAGTTCGGAACGGCCGGCCGCACCGGCTTCGGTAAACGCGGCGGCAACGGCGTCATCGACCAGCCGCGTCAGCGCGGCCTCATCGGGCCAGTCGCCCGCTTCGATTGCTATATCGATGTCGACGGGAACCGGAAGATCCCCGCCTACAGATTTTTTGTCCTCAGCCATAAGGCCGCATCATCGTGTTTTCTTGTTTGAGCATCGGATTTCCCCAAAACCGGTTCCCACTTTTGGGTCCGATGCTCTAGCCTTCGGCGCCCAGGCCCCGGGCCAGCTTGCCGTCGCGGTCGTAGGCCTTGACGATCTCGGCGACCAGCGGATGCCTGACGACGTCGCCTTCGTTGAAGCGCACCGTCACCATGCCGGTGACGCCGTCGAGGATCCTGAGCGCCTCGACCAGACCGGATTTGGTGTTTTGCGGCAGGTCGATCTGGGTCGGATCGCCGGTGACAATCATGCGCGAATTCTCGCCGAGACGGGTCAGGAACATCTTCATCTGCATCGGCGTGGTGTTCTGCGCCTCGTCGAGGATGACGGCGGCGTGCGCCAGCGTGCGGCCGCGCATGAAGGCCAGCGGCGCGATCTCGATCACCTCGGCGGCAATCGCCCGCTCGACCTTGTCGGCCGGCATCATCTCGTAAAGCGCGTCATAGAGCGGCCGCAGATAGGGATCGACCTTCTCCTTCATGTCGCCGGGCAGGAAGCCGAGCCGCTCGCCGGCCTCGACGGCCGGCCGCGACAGCACGATGCGCTCGACCATGCCGCGTTCGAGCAGCATCGCCGCATGCGCCACCGCCAGGAAGGTTTTTCCCGTGCCAGCCGGGCCGATGCCGAAGACGAGTTCGGACCGCTCCAGCGCGCGCATATAGGCGTCCTGGTTGAGCGAGCGGGCATAGATCGTCTTCTTGCGCGTCGATATCTGGGCGGCGGACACCTTGCCCTTGCGCTCCAGTGTCGGCAGTGTCAGTTGGTCGTCGGCGGCGATCGCCATGCGGACGGCACCGTCGACGTCCGACTGGCCGATGTCAGCGCCTTTCTGGAGAATGCCGTAGAGATTATCCAGGGCGCGGCGCGCCTGCTCGGCGGCCGAGGCGGAGCCCTTAATGGTCAGCTGGTTGCCGCGCGAGCGGATATCGACGCCAAGCTTCTGCTCGAGCCTGGCCAGATTCTCGTCGAACTGGCCGTAAAGGGCGCTGGCAAGCTTGTTATTGTCGAAAGTCAGAACGATGTGCGCCATATCCGAAGCCCCCGATGGTAGGTTCTGGGGCAGGTTCTTCACTTCCGCAGCGCTCAACCGTCTCTCCTCATCTGCCGAGACCTTCAGGCCAATTCGGCGAACAGGCTGTTGTAACCCGTCTTCGTGATTCGTACCTGGATAATCTCACCGATTTCGCCGGACTTTTCATCAACAATAACCGGCTGCAGCCACGGCGAGCGGCCGACCTTCTGGCCAGCCTGACGGCCCGGCTTCTCGATCAGCGTGTCGATGGTGCTGCCGATCAGGCTGGCGCCGAAATCCTGCTGCTGGGTCAGCAGCAGCGCCTGCAGCCGCTGCAGGCGCTCGTCCTTAACCGCTTCCGGCACATGATCGGCCATTTCCGCGCCCGGCGTGCCGGGGCGCGGCGAATATTTGAACGAGAAGGCCGAGGCATAGTTCACCTGGCGGACAAGGTCCATCGTCGCCTCGAAATCCGCATCCGTCTCGCCGGGAAAGCCGACAATGAAATCGCCCGAAAGCGCGATATCGCTGCGTGCGGCGCGGATCCGGTCGAGCAGCGTCAGATAGTCTTTTGCCGTATGCCTGCGGTTCATCGCCTTGAGGATGCGGTCGGAGCCGGATTGCACAGGCAAATGCAGATAGGGCATCAGTGCCGGCAAGTCACGGTGAGCGGCGATCAATTCGTCGTCCATGTCGCGCGGATGGCTGGTGGTGTAGCGCAGCCGCGCCAGCCCGGGAATCTCGGCCAGCCGGAACAGCAGGCGGCCAAGGCCCCATTCCTCGGCGTTTTCGCCTTCGCCGTGCCAGGCATTGACGTTCTGGCCAAGCAGCGTCACCTCGCGCACGCCGGCTTGCGCCAGCCGCTCGGCCTCGGCGACGATCTGCGCCACCGGCCGCGACACTTCCGAGCCTCTGGTATAGGGCACGACGCAGAAGGTGCAGAACTTGTCACAACCTTCCTGCACGGTCAGGAACGCGGTGACGCCGCGCCTGGTGATCTCGGCGCGCTTCGGCTGCGGCAGATGCTCGAACTTGTCCTCGATGGCGTAGTCCGTCTCGACGATCTTTTCGCCGCCACGCACCCGTGCCAGCACATGCGGAAGCCGATGATAGGTCTGCGGGCCGATGACCAGATCAACGGAAGGCGAGCGGCGGATGATCTCGGAGCCCTCGGCCTGCGCCACGCAGCCGGCGACGCCGACCAGCATCTCGCGGCCGGCCCGAGCCCGTTCGGCCTTCATCTCACGAATGCGGCCGAGTTCGGAATAGACCTTTTCGGCGGCTTTCTCGCGGATATGGCAGGTGTTGAGCAGCACCAGATCGGCCTCGCCGATCGCATCCGTCGCAGTGTAGCCGTCGGCGGCCAGCGCGTCGGTCATGCGCTGCGAATCGTAGACGTTCATCTGGCAGCCATAGGTCTTGACGAAGACCTTCCGGCTCGCGGCAGGCGGCGCGACCGCAGTTTCGGTCGCAGTATCGATGTCGTCCCGTTCGATCGTGTTCAATTCCATCTGGCGGCTTCTAACGCCTTTCCCCGACAAAAAACAGACGATTCTGCTTTGCAGCGCCGCGCCTCCCGTGGACGCGCAAAGCGCTGTAGCTTTTCCGGCTTACCGGCTCGGGCGCGGATCGGCGAGCGCCGCTTGCACCATATCACGCACCTGACTTTCCATCAGCCTGGCCGTTTCTTTGCGGCTGGAGCCCTTGGAGAAGGCGACCGGCTCGCCGAAATGCACTTCGACATCGAGCCCGCCCTCCGCCATCAGGACCCTGAGATGCGGCATCAAATCCTCGTCGCCGATCCAGGCGGCAATCGGCCGGTGCCTGCGGCCGAGCGGCACGCCATGCAGGCGCGTGTAGACGATCGCCACCGGCTGGATGAAGACTTTTTCGGCCGCCCCTTCCGAAATCGCCATCGAGGCGGCGCCGAACAGCGTGCTCTTGAACGGCAGGATCATGTTGCCGTCGGAGGTCGAACCTTCGGCAAACAGCACCATGGCGTCACCCTTGGCCATGCGGCTGGCGATTTCGCTCGCCTGGTCACCTGACGAACGCTTGCGCTCGCGCTCGATGAAAACGGTGCGCTGCAGCTTCGACAACATGCCGATCAATGGCCAGCCGGCCATGTCGGCCCTGGCGATGAACGTCACGTCGGTCATCGATCCCAGCACCATGATGTCGGTCCAGGAGATATGGTTCGACGCAACCAATAACGGGCGCTGATTGGACAAGGTCCCGCTGACATGGATGCGCATGCCGAGCGCCCGGATGATGAGCCGGTGCCAGATCTTCAGAATGAAAGTCTCGCGCCAGAGGCCGGTCTTCATCGACAGGATCTGCAACGGCACGAGGATCAACGAGCCTGCGACAACGAGGCTCAGCGCCAGGAAGATCCTGATTTTTCCGATCATCCGCTCTTGGCCCTATCCCGAGTTCTGGCTAGAGCGACGCGTCCAACTGGACGCCCAAAGCACGCTCTAGCGCTTTGAATCTGCGCATCTCGACCTACGCATCGTGCTTTCCGAAAATCGGTTCCGATTTGCGGGCCGCAGCGCTAGCGAAGATCGCGGCGCATGACAAGCGCTCCGGTCGGGCCGTGCTCGGGCGATCTGTAATAGTTGGCACGTTTGCCGACCTCGCGGAATCCCAGCCGCCGGTAGAGCGCGATCGCGGCGACGTTGGTCTCGTCGACCTCGAGGAAAAGCGCCTCTGCGCGTTGCGCATGCAGTTCACGCAGCACCGCGTCCATCAATTGCCAGCCGAGCCCCTGGCGGCGATGGGAGCGCGCCACCGCGACAGTCAGGATCTCGCCTTCGCCGGCTGCCAGGCGCGCCAGCACGAAACCGACCGGCGGCTTGGCACCCTGACCGCTCTCGCGCGCGGCATAGCCGAACACCGTGTCCTGCTCGAGCAGTGCGGCGAATTCGTCGTCGCTCCACGGCCGGACGAAATCCTCGCGATGCAGCACCGACAGGGCCGCACTGTCGGCAATCGTCAGCGGCTCGAGCGCAAAGTCCCTGCGGCGCGGCTGGAGGAAAGGAATGCGCATCAGTTTTTCTTCCCGGCTTTCTTCCTGGACAGGATAAACCCGGCCTGCGGCTTGGCGTCCGCCCCGCGCAAATAAAGCGGTTTCGGCTTTTCGCCTTCACCCTTGGTAGCGGCCAGCCGGGCATAGAAGGCGATATCCGAAGTGGCACTTGTCGGGCCGATGTCGAAGGCGCGCCCGGCCGACGCGGCGATTTGCGTGGCCGCCGTGCCGGCCAGAACCGGAGACCTGTCAACCGCCATGGCGGCGGCTTGCGAAAGCGTGGTCACAGCGGGACCGTAAATCAAAACGGATGCTTCGTCGTAAAGCGCTGCATGGATCTCCTCGCGGCCGGCGTCGAGCGCGGCCAGGACGGCGCGGCCGGGAAATGTCGCTTTTGCTTGCGCCGCCAGCGCTTCCAGCGTCGTCACCCCGATTGCCGGGATTTTCAGCGCCAGCGCCAGGCCCCGCGCCGCCGAGACGCCAACGCGCAGTCCTGTGAAGGAGCCCGGGCCGGTGGAGACAGCGATGGCGCCGAGGCCGGCATAGTCGGCGCCGCCGGTCGTCAACGCCTCTTCGATCACAGCCATCAGATGTTCGGCATGGCCCTTGCCGAGATCGAGCACCGAGCGGCCGAGTTCCTTCGCGGCCGCCGCGTCGTAGACACAGGCGGCGCAGAGATTGGCGGCACAATCGATGGCAAGCAACTTCATGAGGCGGCCGGTTGGGAGCACCCGCTTGGGGTACAGGGAGTTCGAAAGACAATTTCCCTGTGCCTGCCATGGCTCATCCCTGCAAGGGGATAATGCATAAATCGTTTGGCGGCTTCGCTTCGACCTCGCCCAAAAGAGGCAACTTTCAGCGAACCCAACCCTCAATGAACCAGTGCCGCACTATGCGGTCTGGTCGATGCGCAGCATGTGATTGTCCCAGACATAGTCCGGCTCGGACCGTGTCGCGCCGCCCGCTTCGACGATTTCGCCCGTGCCAGTCGTCGCCATGAAGCCCGTCCCGTCGGGCGCCAAGCCGCAGACCTCGGCCAATGCGTTGGTGGCGACGATCCGGCCGCTGGTCGCATCGATCACCGCAAGCGAGTTGCCTTCCGGCGAGGACACGGCGACGGTGCCGGCAGCGGGGTTGGCGGCGACCGAGCCGATGTAGTTCCTCAAGCCGGACAGCACGTCCTGCGGCATGTCGAGCAGTTGCAATTCCTTGCCGCGGGCGGCGCAGCCGACCAGCAGCGGACAATCGCTGCCCGGCCCCCTGTACTGGCAGCCGAACCAGACCGTGCCGGATTTGTCGGTATCCATGTGCCGGATCGAAAGCTGGTGCAGCGCCGGCGGCAATTCGTGCTTTTCGGCAAGGTCGCCGGTAAGGCGGTCGACCAGCACATAAGATGGCTTCATCGTCGCGATGTTGAGCTCGGCGCGGCCATAATCCGGATGCGTCTCGATGCCGCCATTGGCGACGGCAATCGTCCTGCCGTCGCCGAGCAGCAGAAGCTCGTGCGGACCCGTGCCATAGGTCGGGAACTCACCAACGCGCTTGAATTTCGCACGCGCGTCATAGACGCCGACCACGCCGGCGGCATTGTCGAAATCGTTCTCGGTGGCGTAGAGCAGCGCACCATCGGTCGAAAACACGCCGTGGCCGAAGAAATGCCGTCCACTGACGCTGGCAATGGTCAGCGGCTCGTCGCGGCCGGTGTGGTCGAAGACCACGGCGAAGGTGCCGGGCTGCCTGGCAAAGACCACGGAGCGCTTTGACACCGGATCGAAGGTGACATCGTGACCGCGGGCGGGCAGGTCGATGGCATGCAGCACCTTGCCGGCCTCGGACAGGATCGCCGCGCCATAGCTGCCGTCGCGCTTGACGAAAGCGCTGGCGAAGACGGCGTCGGTGGCAAGCGTCTTCGCCCATGCCGGTGGCGCCATCGCGGCAACAAAGCCAACGCCTGCGGCCCTGAGAAAATCACGACGATCGATCAGCGGCGTTTTCAAGAGACCGTCCTCTCGGGCACGGTCCCCTTCCTCGACACGGGGATCTTGACAGATCGGAGGGCTTCCTGGCGCCAGGCACCCAGCGATCGTTTGAATGGATCACCACAGGCGTTCGGGATTGGCCGAAGCCTCCCCAGCTTCGTCATCCTTGGGCGGAGCAGGAGCGAAGCTCCGTCGCGGAGACCCAAGGATCCATGCCGTAATCTTGGTCGAAGTTTGCAGCGGAGCAGAATTCCGCACCGTTGCAGCGCCTTGAAGTCACGGCATGGATCCTGGGGTCTGCGCCGCGTCGCTTCGCTCCTTGCTCCGCCCCAGGATGACGACGGGAAGGGCGTTTCAGCCAATCTCGAGAGCATGCGATCCCATCCACGTCATCCGATCAGTCAACCTTCTGCGCCAGAAATTAGTCCAAAAAGTCTCCAACTTTTCCAGATCATGCTCAGTCTCCGTCGAGCGACGAGAACCCGGCGGTCAGGCCGAATTCGGCGGTCAGCCTGGTGCCGATCAGGGTCGATAGGCTGGATGTCACCAGCGAAAAGTGGTCGAGCTTCTGGCGCAGCGTCGGGTCGGCGAGCGCCTTGTCGATCGGGCCTCTGATGGCGGTAGCGTCGGCGGCGCCGTTGACGAGCTGGATGTGGATCGATTCCGCCATCCAGCGCGCATCGGGCGACAGCGCGTCGCCAAGCTGCGAAGCCTGGAACAGAGCGTCCATGCCCGAAAGGTTTCCGGTCAGCGAACGCGTGGTGTTTTGTGAACGCCAGTAGATCGCCTGTTTCGGCTTGTCGGCCTCCGGGCTACTCCCCAGAAAACCTTTCAGGCGCACGTCACGGACCAACTCCAGTTCGTTGATGAAGACGCCGACCAGTTCGGTCACCGCTTCCGTGCCGTCGCGGTAGAGTGCGTTTTGCGGCCCCGGATTGGCCCAAAGTGCTGCAAAGCCGTCGGGCTTGTTCCAGGCGTCGCTGACCTCGGCGGCAATCGTTTCGATGTTGCCGGCGACGGCCGCGCCGTAAGCGCAGCGATAGGGATCGTCCTTGCCGGCGAGCCGCTCGGCGCCATCGCCGTAAAGCACGAATTCCAGCGCGCCGAGCCCTTGCATGGCGACGCTCTTTGTCGCCAGCTGGGCCGGATCGGCGGCGGTCCGGTCTTTACTGGCCAGCGCCGCCTGCACCTGCCTCAGGCCGATGCTCTTTCGGTCCGGCCAGAACAGCATGCGCTCCAGCCGGTTGTTCTGCGTGATCGGTCCGATGCGGATGATCTCGACGACCGACCAGGCATCCACGGTGCCGGAGAACTCGGCGCGCGCCGCATCAAGATGGTCCTGCGAAGGCGCGTCGCACAGGGTGCGCACTGCGTTGCTCAGGCTGTCCGCATGGTCATGCAGGCGCGTATAGGCGGGGCGAACAAAGCCGTCGATTGCTCGCTGGATCACGTCGGAAGCCTTCACCGCTGCGGACGCCGACAATGCGCAGGCGAGGACCAGCGGGAGAGCCAGGACAACCGCCAGACGCTTCGACATCACAACGACTCCAGGAATTTGACCAGTGCGGCGCGATCGGGCGCGGCGGCGGCGGCAAAACGGTCACGCGCCTTCTGCCCCTCGCCGCCATGCCACAGGATCGCCTCGGTTAGCGTGCGCGCCCGCCCGTCATGCAGGAAGAAGTTGTTGCCGTTGACGGTCTGGGTAAGACCGATGCCCCACAGCGGCGGCGTTCGCCATTCGCTCCCGGTAGCATCGCCCACCGCTTGCCCGTCGGCGAGGTCCGGTCCCATGTCGTGCAGCAGAAAATCGGAATAGGGCCAGATCAGCTGGAAGGCCTGTGCCTTGTTGGGCGTGCCGCGGCGGGTGACGAATTTCGGCGTATGGCAGGAAATGCAGCCCATGTCGTAGAACAGTTTCTTGCCGGCCAGCACATCGGGCTTGTCGAGATCGCGCCGCGCCGGCACGGCGAGGTTTTGCGAATAGAAGGTGACGAGGTCCATGACCGGCGGCGGCGCCTCGACCGGGCCGAGGCGCTCCTGGGCGCCGCTGGGCATGGCAAGGCAGGTCTTTTCGGCCGCGGTGCAATCCCCCCAGTGGTTCGGCACTTCCGGCGTCGAAATGCCGATGTCGCCGGCGAACGCGTCCGCCGCTTGCTGGCGGATCGAAGGGGCCTGCGCCTTCCAGCCGAAGCGGCCGAGCGTCGGCTCGCCGCTCTGGCCGTCGCGCACGATGTTGGGCTTGCCGGAGATGCCGTCACCATCCCGATCGTCCGGATCGGCATCGGCGAGAATGTCGGCCGGCGCGATTTGCTCGACCAGGCCGAGGCCGATCATCGGCGGCGTCAAGCGCGGCGAAAGCGTGGTGTGCGGATCGAGCGGCCCGTTGGCAAGTTCATCGACCGAATAGCTCGGCTTGCGCAGCCAAACCACGGTGCCGTCCGGCAGCGTGACTTTTTGCTCCTGATAGACGACACGCATCCTGCCTTCGCCCCGAAGACCCGGAACGGCCAGTTCCTGCAATTGCGAGCCGTAGACCGGATCGGGGAAGTTGAGCACCTTGCGGGCGGCCAGCGCTGCTTTCTCCTCCTCGGTGCTCGCCTGGCGCGCCAGCCGCAGGAACATCGAAGTGGTACCGCTGTCGGCGTCCGGCGGATGACCGCGACCGTCCTTCAGATGGCAATTCTGGCACGCCCGCTCGTTGAACAGCGGACCAAGCCCGTCCGATGCCTGCGTCGACGAGGGCGACGACACCCAGTTCTTGCGGAAAAGGGCATTGCCGAGCTTGAAGGTGCCCTCTTCCTCGAACGTGATATTGGTCGAGGATTGCGAGAAAGCGTCCTTGTTGGCGCCTTTCCGTGACGTGCCGGCGCCGCCCTGCATCGGCTCGAACTGTTCGGGCTTGGAGAAATCCCTGGTCGGCCCGGTGATGGCAATGACGCGCGCAAGATCCTTCGGCGTCAGATCGGCACGGCTGGTGGCGAGACTCGCCGGTTCGGGCGCGCCGGCCAGCGCCGAGGCGGTCAGCGCGACCACTACGGCAAGCGAAAGCCCGCGAACCCAGCCGTATCGCGGGTTGTGCTGGGACGGCAGGCCGTAATCCTCGGCCCGCCGCAAGCGGCGCAAGAAATCTAAGGGGCGCCGCATTCCCGCATGTCCCTAATCCGCCTCGTCGGCCGATGCCGCGTTGAGCTGGCCGTATTTTTCCTCGCCGATCGAGGCGAGCAGGTCGAGTTGCGTCTCGAGGAAGTCGATGTGACCTTCCTCGTCAGACAACAAATCCTCGAACAGCTTCATCGTCACATAGTCGCCTGCTTCTTCGCAAATCTCGCGCGACCGCTTGTAGGCAGAGCGCGCGTCATATTCGCCGGCAAGATCCGATTCGAGCACTTCCTTGACATTCTGTCCGATGCGCAGCGGTGCTACCGACTGCAGGTTCGGATGGCCTTCAAGGAAGATGATGCGGGCCACGAGCCGGTCGGCATGGTGCATCTCCTCGATCGATTCCGCGCGTTCCTTCTTCGCCAGCTTGGCGTAGCCCCAGTCCTCCAGCAGCCGGAAATGCACCCAGTACTGATTGACTGCTCCAAGTTCCAGAAACAGAGCCTCGTTAAGCCGCTCTATGATCTGCTGTTCGCCTTTCATGGGTTCTGCTCCCGTATTGGACGCGCAGGCCTCTGACGCGATCCAGGTGTGAAACGACATCCCCGCCGCTCGCCTCCGAGCGGGCGTGGTAATTTTCGGTTACCCGAATGATCGTTTCGACCACATTTGGGAAGCAGCCGCAACAGCGACCACGCTTCTGCATGGCATGATAGATTTTCGCCGGCACGATAAGCTGCCAGGGATCCTGATCCAGCAGCCCGACGATCGTCTGCTCAATCTCCTTCTCGGTGATGATGTTGCAATGGCAGATCAGCATTATTTGCTCTGTGGCTGACAGCGCGTGCTCGGCGCCGTGTGGCTTATTTTCTTAAGTGGAGCCTGATACCGATTTCAACTTTCGCGACGCGGACTTTCGGTTCGGGCTCCGGGCATCGAGGCCCTACTGAAACACCTTGTCTGGCGCATCGAGGCTGTCCGAGCCCTCGAAGGCGATGGCATTGAGTTTCAGGGCGCCGACGGCGCGCTCGATCGACTTGGTCTGGTCGACCAGCGCGTCGATCGCCGCCTGCACGGTGGCGTTGCCTTGCGTATTGCCTTCGCCGATCTGCTGGTCATAGGCCTCGCCGCCAAGCGCCCGCGCCTTGATGGCTTCCATCTTGGCGACAGTGACATCAAGCTTTTCGGACAGTTCCTTGTCGATCGCTGGATCGGCCTCCTTGACCATGTCGGACACCGAAGGGCCTTCGACGACCGTGCCGTCGAGGCGCGTGTAGCTGCCCTTATAAGCGGCACGAATGCCGACGGCATCGTAGAGATGGGAATCGTAGGTGTTGTCAGAGAAGCAGTCATGCTCCTCTTCCGGATCGTGCAGCAGCAGGCCAAGCTTCATGCGCTCGCCGGCGAGTTCGCCGTAGGACATCGAGCCCATGCCGGTGAGAATGGCCGAGATGCCGGCTTTCGGCTCGCCATCGACAAGGTTCTTGCGGGCGGCGCCGCCTTCCTTCCAGTCGTTGACCATGTCCTGCAGATCGGAAACCAGAAGCTCGCTCGCCGACTTCAGGTACTGCCCGCGACGATCGCAATTGCCGCCGGTGCAGTTGGCGAGGTCGTAGTCGGTATAGGGCCGTTCGCCGGCGCCCGGGCCGGTGCCGTGCAGATCCTGACCCCACAGCAGGAATTCGATGGCGTGATAGCCAGTCGCCACATTGGCCTCGATGCCGCCGGCTTCCTGCAGCGTGCCGGAGAGGAACTCGGGAATAAGATTGGTGGCGTCGATCTTCTTGCCGTCGATTTCGATCGACTTGTTGGCGATCACATTGGCGGTGTAGAGCGCATTCGCGTCCGACTCGGTGCCGTAGTTCTCGGCGATATAGTCGATCAGGCCTTCGTCCAGCGGCCAGGCATTCACCTTGCCTTCCCAGTCGTCGACGATGGCGTTGCCGAAGCGATAGACTTCGGTCTGCTGATAGGGAACGCGCGACGCTTTCCAGGCCTCGCGGGCGGCAGCCAGCGTTTCCACCGAGGGCTTGGCGAGCAGCGCGTCGACGGCTTTGTCGAGCGCCTGCGCCGAGGTCAGCGAATCCTCATATTTGGCGAGCGCAATGTCGGAATAGGTCTCGATGACCGCCTTGGCATCGGTTTCCGCCTTGGCCGGCAGCACGAATATCGCCGCCGTCAAGGCCGCCGTGGCGCCGATCGCTGCAAGCCTGCTGCCATATCGCGCCATGATCATCGCTCTCATGATTGTCATCTCCCTCGGGAATTCAGTGAAAATGCCGGCGCCAAAGGCGCGTCGGCAGGCAATCGGCGCCAAGGCAGGTCCATGCCATTGGGCGTGATACAGGCCGCGGCATAGCGCGGTTTGCGGAAGAAAGACATCGAAATGCCTCCAATCGAAAGGGTTCAAGGCCCAGACATCAAAGGGATGCGCTTGACGCGCAAGCTTCCATAAAGCGATGAAGGTGCCGGAAGTCAACCGATTTCAGAGAGAAAAGCCAATTGAAACAACAGTTTAGAATTATTCTAAACTGCAAGTATCAACTTTAGCTGCATTTGCCGTGCCGCCGTCGACGAGACGATTGACAGACCGCCATTCCGGGTGCGACCCGCAAAGGTGGTCTTGCGGCGGCGTCAGACAATCGCCACTTGGCGAGACGTCCTAGACTTCGATGACGCGTTGGAGAGATGAGGAATTGGGTCTGCGATGAAAAACGGTGTGGTCATTGTCGGTGCGGGTCATGCGGGCGTGCAAGCGGCCGCCAGCCTGCGCGAGGACGGCCACGACGGACCCGTGATCCTCCTCAGTGACGAGGACGAACTGCCCTACCACAAGCCGCCGCTGTCGAAGACCTTCATCAAGGATCAAGAGGCCAAACCGCAGCCGCTGCGCGGCGAGGCTTTTTATACCGGCAGCGCGATCGACTACCGGCAGGGCGTCCGCATCGATCGCATCGATGCCGGCGGCCGTGGGCTGGAGCTATCAGATGGCGGCACACTGCCGTTCGACCGGCTGATCCTGGCGACCGGTTCGCGGCCGCGCATGCTGTCGTTGCCGGGTTCGGATTTTTCAGGCGTGGTGTCGCTGCGCTCGCTCGCCGACGCACGCCTGATCCGCGAATTGAGCGCACAGAGCGAGGATGTCGTCATCCTCGGTGGCGGCTTCATCGGGCTGGAGATCGCCGCGACGCTCAAAGCGGCCGGCCGCAAGGTTACCGTGGTCGAGGCGGTCGACCGGCTACTCGGCCGGGCGGTGGCGCCGATCATCGCGAGCCACGTGCGGCAGCGGCTGGAAGCGATCGACGTGCGCATCCTCACCGGCACCACGATTGCGCGGCTCGAAGGCGAGAACGGCTATGTCTCGGCGGCAATCACCGCATCCGGCGAGCGGCTGCCGGCGCAGATGGTGATCATCGGCATCGGCGTCGTGCCTAATGTCGAACTGGCGCAGACCGCCGGCATCACGATCGCCAACGGCATCCGCGTCGACCAGCAGATGCGCACGTCTATGCCCGAAATCCTCGCTATCGGCGACGCCGCCTCCTACCGGCACTGGCTCACCGGCGGCGATGTGCGGCTGGAATCGGTGCAGAATGCGACCGACCAGGCGCGTCTCGCCGCGCGCACCATCCTCGGTCACGCCGACGCCTTTGCGGCGGTGCCATGGTTCTGGTCCGACATCGGCGACATCAAGCTGCAGATGGTCGGCCTGATTTCGGGCGGCGACAGCCATGTCGTGCTGGGCGACGTCAACGAGAACAGATTTTCGATCTACCATTATGCTGGAAATCGTCTGCTCGGCATCGAGTCGGTCAACCGGCCGGGCGACCATATGCTTGGCCGCAAGATGCTCGGCGCCGGCTTCTCGCCGACGCCGCAGACGGTTGCGACGGGACCGGACGGACTGAAGGCGGCGCTCGCCGCCTTCCAGCAGGTAGAGCCTGTCCGCGCCGCTGAATAAGGATATGTTGATATTCAGGTGATGCCGGGTTGCGAGCGGCGATATCCTGCGCCCGCCGATGCCGACCGCCAATTGTCGATCTCGGCTCTGCCCCTCATCGCCCTGCCGGGCACTTCTCCCCGTGAAGAACGGGGAGAAGGGGCTGATCGCAACGCTGGCGTCCCCCTGTCCCCGTTTTTCACGGGGAGAGGGTAAGGGTGAGGGGCAGCGCCAACGCCCGGAAAGATCACCTCAGGCGGCGCGGACTTCGCGGATCGAGCTTTCCAGGATGTCGAGCGCTTCGTTCATGACGCCGTCCTGGATGGTGATTGGCGCGAGGAAACGGATGACGTTGCCGTAGACGCCGCAGGTGAGCAGAATCAGCCCTTTGTCGAGCGCCTTCAGCCGGACCGCATTGGCGATCTCGGCCGATGGCAGGCCCTTATTCACATCGTTGAACTCGACAGCGTTCATGAAGCCCGGGCCTCTGATATCGACGATCTCCGGCGTGTCGTCGCGGATCGATTGCAGCCGCTGCTTCAGCCGGTTGCCCAGCGTGTTGGCGCGGTCGCAGAGCTTTTCCTCGTCGATCACGTCGAGCACGGCATGCGCCGCGGCGACGCCGATCGGGCTGCCGCCATAGGTGCCGCCGAGCCCGCCGGGGTTCGGCGCATCCATGATTTCGGCACGCCCGGTGACCGCCGCCAACGGAAAGCCGCCGGCCAGGCTCTTGGCCATGGTGGTGATGTCGGGCGCCACCTCGTGATGATCCATGGCGAACATCTTTCCGGTGCGGGCAAAGCCGGTCTGCACCTCGTCGGCGATCAACAGCATGCCGTGCTGGTCGCAGACCTTGCGTAGCGCCGTCATGAAGTCGCGCGGCGCCTCGTAGAAGCCGCCCTCGCCCTGCACCGGCTCGACGATGATGGCGGCGACGCGGGCCGGATCGACATCGGCCTTGAACAGCCGGTCGAGCGCGGCCAGCGAATCGGCGACCGTGATTCCGTGCAGCACCACTGGGAACGGCGCGTGGAAAACATCGGCCGGCATGGCGCCGAAGCCGACCTTATAGGGCACGACCTTGCCGGTCAGCGCCATGCCCATGAAGGTGCGGCCATGGAAGCCGCCGGCAAAGGCAATGACCGCCGGCCGGCCGGTGGCGTTGCGGGCGATCTTGATGGCGTTCTCCACCGCTTCGGCACCGGTGGTGACGAAAATTGTCTTCTTGTCGAATTTGCCCGGCAGCATGCCGTTCAGCCGTTCGGCCAGCCTGACATAGCTCTCATAGGGCACCACCTGATGGCAGGTGTGGGTGAAGCGGTCGAGCTGCGCCTTGACCGCCTCGATCACCTTGGGATGGCGGTGGCCGGTGTTGACGACGGCGATGCCGGACGAGAAATCGATGTAGCGACGGCCTTCGACATCCCAGATTTCCGAGTTCTCGGCGCGGTCGGCATAGATCTGCGTGGTCATGCCGACGCCGCGCGAGATCGACTGGTTCTTGCGTTCGGAAATGGCTGAATTCTTCATGATGTCCCTCGCCGGCCCGGCGCCTGTTCTCGGTTGGATGATTGCCGGGAATTGTTCTGATCTTATTTCACGTTTTCCTCAAGTTGGCACCGCCGCCAGGCGATTGGGCCTGCCGCCTTTGGCGTCGTGTTCCTTCGCGCCCCCCTCTGGCCTGCCGGCCATCTCACGGGTGGGGAGATTGGCTGTCATTGATGGTTTCGCCAATCGCGAACGTTGCAGAAGGAGCGCGGCCGACGAAGCTGCCGATCTCCCTCCTTGTGGGGGAGATGCCAAGTTTTGGCAAAGAGGGCAGGCCAGAGGGGGGCGCGAAGGAACACGACGCGGGGAATTGAAAGCGGGCCGCTCACGCAGTCCGCACAAACCCGTCACTGGCCCGCAAGAGGTTGCGCGTATAGTCCTTGGTCACGTGCCGCTTGACAAGGTCGCTCGCCGCCAGATTTTCCACCGCCTCGCCGTTCTGCATCACCATCAGCCGCTCGCACATATGGGTGATGATGGCGAGGTCGTGGCTGACCATCAGGAAGGTCAGCTTGCGCCGCCGCCGGATCTCTTCCAAGAGGTTGAGCACCTCGGCCTGCACGGAAGCGTCGAGCGCCGAGGTCGGCTCGTCGAGCAGCAGGATCGACGGCTCGAGGATGAGCGCCCGCGCGATCGCCACGCGCTGGCGCTGGCCACCCGACAATTGATGCGAATAGCGGAAGCGGAAGCCGGTACCGAGCCCGACCTCGTTCAGCGCCCGCTGGATGCGCTTCTCGCCATCGGCAAAGCCGTGGATGGCGAGCGGCTCCTGCAGCAGCCGGTCGACGGTCTGGCGCGGATGCAGCGAGCCGTAGGGGTCCTGGAAGACCATCTGCACTTCGCGATAAAAGGCCTTGTCGCGGCGCGTGCCGAGCTTTTTGCCGTTGACGGTGATGCTGCCCGAAGCGGCCGGTGCGAGGCCGGCAATCGCGCGCAGCAGCGTCGATTTGCCGGAGCCGGATTCGCCGACCAGCCCAAAGGATTCGCCGGATTGCACTTCGATGCTGACACCCTTGAGCGCGCGAAAGCGATCGAAGACCACCTCCAGCCTGTCGACGGAAAGCGCTGCCGTCATGCCGCCCACTCCGGCTTACGGTCGAGCACCGGCAGAGGATGACGGTCGGCGCCGATCTTCGGCATGCAGTTGAGCAGGCCGCGCGTATAGGGGTGCTGGGCGCGGCCGAGCTCCGAAGCCTTGAGCTGCTCGACCACCTTGCCGGCATACATGACGATCACCCGGTCGCAGAAGGACGAGACCAGGCGCAGATCGTGCGAGATGAAGATCAGGCCCATGCCGCGCTCGCTGACCAGCCGGTCGAGGATGCCGAGCACCTCGAGCTGCACGGTGACGTCGAGCGCGGAGGTCGGCTCGTCGGCGATCATCATCTCCGGCCCGGCGATCAGCATCATGGCGATCATGGCGCGCTGGCCCATGCCGCCCGAAACCTCGTGCGGATGCAGGTCGAAGACACGGGCGGGATCGCGGATCTGCACCGCCTCCAGCATGGCGAGCGCCCGCGCGCGGGCTTCGGCCTTGCCGACCTTCTCATGCGTGCGCAGCGTTTCGACGATCTGGCGGCCGATGCTCATCACCGGATCGAGCGAATATTTCGGGTCCTGGAGGATCATGGCGATGCGCTTGCCGCGCAGCGCCCGGCGGTCGCGGGGCGAGGCCGCGAGCAGGTCGATGCCGTCGAAGGCAAGTTTGCCAGCCGTGACCTCGGCCTGCGCCGGGGTCAGGCCCATGATGGCGCGGCCGGTCTGCGACTTGCCGGAGCCGCTCTCGCCGACGATGCCGAGCCGTTCGCGGCCGAGCGAGAAGGAAACGCCGCGCACCGCCTCGATCCGGCCGGTGCGCGTCGGGAAGGTGACGCGCAGATTGTCGACCTCGAGAAGCGTGCTCATTGATCACCACTGCGCGGATCCAGCGCGTCGCGTAGGCCGTCGCCGAGCAGGTTGAAGCCGAGGCTGACGATGAGGATTGCAAAGCCTGGTGCGCCGGCCACCCACCATTGGTCGAGCACGAAGCGGCGGCCCGACGCTATCATCGCGCCCCATTCCGGCAGCGGCGGTTGGGCGCCGAGGCCGAGGAAGCCGAGACCGGCGGCGGTCAGGATGATGCCGGCCATGTCGAGCGTCACCCTGACGATCAGCGAGGAGATGCAGAGCGGCATGATGTGGCGCAGCACGATGCGGAACGGCGAGGCGCCCATCAATTGCACGGCCTTGATGTAATCCGAATTGCGCACGGTGAGCGTTTCGGCACGGGCAATACGGGCGTAGGGCGGCCATGAGGTGATGGCGATGGCGAGCACCGCATTCTCGATGCCGGGACCGAGTGCTGCGACGAAGGCCAGCGCCAGGATCAGCTTCGGAAAGGCGAGAAAGATGTCGGTGATACGCATCAGGATCGCATCGATCCAGCCGCCGGCATAACCGGCGACGGTGCCGACCAGCAGGCCGATAGGAGCGGCGATGACTGCGACGAGAATGACGACGTAAAGCGTCCATCGCGAGCCGAAGATGACGCGCGAAAGGATGTCGCGGCCGAGGTCGTCGGTGCCGAACCAGTGCTCGGCACTTGGCGCCAGCAGCCGCGAGCCCTTGAGGTCGCCGAATGTCGGCGAATAGGGCGCCAGCACATCGGCAAAGGCGGCGACCACCAGCAAAGCGATGATGATTAGCAGGCCGAGAAACGCCAGCCGGTTGGCGGAAAAGCGCCGCCACGCGACATAGGCACGACCGAGCCTGGCTTGCATGCGCGACGCCGGCCGCTCGCTGAGCAGCCAGTCGCGACGGCTTTGTATCACCTCAACGCTCATCTCACTTTGGTCCTCGGATCAAGCACCCGATAGAGCAGGTCGGACAGGAGGTTGATGCCGATGAACACCGAGCCGATGATGATGGTGCCGCCGAGCACGGCGTTCATGTCGGCGTTCTGCAGGGAATTGGTGATGTAGAGGCCGATGCCCGGCCATGAGAACACGGTCTCGGTGAGCACCGAGCCTTCGAGCAGGCCGGCATAGGAAAGCGCGATCACGGTGACCATCGGCACCGCCGCGTTGCGCAGCGCGTGGCCCCAGATGATGCGTGTTTCCGACAGGCCCTTGGCGCGCGCCGCCACGATATATTCCTGGGCAAGCTCGTTCAGCATGAACGATCGGGTCATCCGGCTGATATACGCGAGCGAGAAATAGCCAAGCAGCGAGGCCGGCAGGATGATGTGGCGGAAGGCATCGCGAAACACATCCCACTGCCGCTGCCACAGCGCATCCAGGAGATAAAGGCCGGTGATCGGCGTGAAGGTATATTCATAGACGATGTCGAGGCGGCCGGGAAAAGCCACCCATTGCAGCCTGGCGTAGAACAGCACCAGCGCCAGCAGTCCCAGCCAGAAGATCGGCACGGAGTAGCCGACCAGGCCGATGATCCGCACGATCTGGTCGATGATGCTGCCGCGCCGGACCGCCGCCAGCACGCCGAGCGGCACACCAAGCAATGCGCCGATCAGCGTTCCCAGCGTCGCCAGCTCGATCGTCGCCGGAAAGGCGCGGCGAATGTCGGTCATCACCGGATTGGTGGTCAGCACCGAGGTGCCGAAATTGCCGTTCAGGGCATTCTTCACATAGATGTAGAACTGCTCGATCAGCGGCAGGTCGAGCCCCATCTCGCGCCGCGTGCGCTCGACGACATTGGCCGGCGCGCGGTCGCCGAGCACCGCCAGCACCGGGTCGATCGGGATCACCCGGCCGATGAAGAAGGTCACCGCGAGAAGACCGAGATAGGTGGTTATTGCGATGACCAGGAAACGGGCGATCGACGACGCGACGGCGCGGGCGCTGCCGCGGCCCGCCGTCTCTTCGCTTTCAACAGTACTCATGCGGCGCGTCCGCCGGCATCATTCCTTGGAGATCTGGCCGACGAAATTGGTGTCGAAGCTCGGGCCGAGCGCGAAGCCCTTAAGGTTCTTGCGCAGGCCGGCCACTTCCAGCTGCTGGTGAACGATGATGAAAGGGCTGGTTTCGAGAATCTTCCTCTGCAGATCCTGGTACATTGCGGCGCGCTTGGCCGGATCCTTCTCGAGCAGGGCCGCTTCGGTCTGCTTGGTCAACTCCGGAATGTCCCAGGCGTTGCGCCAGGCCAGGGTCTTGGTCTTGCCTTCATCCGAATTGTCGGGGTTGCTGGCGAAGGTCTGGGCGTTGGAGTTCGGATCGAAATAATCCTGGCCCCACTGGCCGATATAGATGTCGTGATTGCGGGCGCGGTATTTGGTTAGCGTCTGCTTGCCGTCGCCGGGAATGATCTCCAGCTTGACGCCGGCCTGGCCGAGCGTCTGCTGGAACGATTCCGCCATGCCGGTCACCGGCTGGGTGTTGCGGACGTCCATGGTGACGCTGAAGCCGTCGGCCAAGCCGGCCTTGGCGAGCAGTTCCTTGGCCTTGGCGAGGTCGAATTTGAACGGATTTTCGTCCAGCTCACCGAGCACGCCTTTTGGCAGGAAGGTCTGGTGGATCTCGCCAATGCCTTTGAGGATGGTCGAGCTCAGGGCATCATAGTCGACAAGATATTTGAAGGCCTGGCGAACCTCGGGTTTGGCGAGGTTCGGGTTCTTCTGGTTGAGGCTGATGTAGAAGACCGTGCCCTTCGGCGCGCTGGTGGTGGTGAGATCGGCGTTCTTGGCGATGGCGTCGAGGTCGTTCGGCTCGAGATTGCGGGCAACGTCGATGTCGCCGGCCTCCAGCGCCAGGCGCTGGCCCGAGCTTTCCTTCATGTTGCGATAGATGACGCGGGCAAGCCTGGCCTTTTCGCCGTGATAATTGTCGTTGCGCTCCATGACGACGACCTCGTTGGCCCGCCATTCGCGCAGCTTGAAGGCGCCGGAGCCGGCATAGCCGGTCTTCAGCCAGGCGTTGCCGAAGTCATTGTCGTATTTGTAGTCGGCGCTGGGCGTCACCGCGGCGACATGTTCCTTGACCAGCTTGGCGTCAACGACCGACGCGACGGTTGCCGACAGGCAGTTCAGGACGAAGCTCGGCGCATAGGTCTTGTCGACGGTGAACTGGAACGTCGTGTCATCGACGGCCTTGGCCCTCTCGGTGACGTTGTCGCCGGTGATGCCGAACTGGCCGATGATGAAGGCCGGGCTCTTGTCGAGCTTGATGGCGCGCTCGAAGGAGTAGGCGACGTCCGCCGCGGTGATCGGATTGCCCGAGGCGAATTTCAGGCCGGGCTTGAGCTTGAAAGTGTAGGTCAATCCGTCGTCGGAGACAGTCCAGCTTTCGGCGAGATCGCCCTTGACCTTGGACGTATCACTGAGATCGAGGCGGACAAGAAGATCGTAGGTGTTGCCGGTGACCTCGGCGGTCGACAGCTCGAACGCCTCGCCCGGATCCATTGAGATGATGTCGTCGATGGCGAAACCCTCGACCAGCGTGTCGGCCGGCGTGACCGCCAAGGCAGGCGCGCCGGCCAGAAGCAGCGCGGACATGGCTGCGCCGGCGAGCAGGACGCGGGAGCGTAGAGCAAACTTTTCCATCATCATTTTTAACTGTTCCCTGTTTTTGTTGACCTGAGTTCCCAGCTCAGGGTTTGGCATTCACCTGCCTAATCGAACTATGACCCTGAACCGGTCGTCCTGGTGATTTTTATCCAGTTCCGCCTCACCTTATCCGGCGGTTTCAGGCGCGGCAACGAGCATTTGCAAAGCTGTTTGTTGGACCAGGATCAGCCAGCCACCACCACCGGAAGCGACACAAGGAGTGCAGCTATTTCAACGCGGTCACCAGGTCGGCGTCGGGAAAACAGGTGGCGGCGCGACCGTTCCTGGCCTGCCACTTGCCGATCGAGCGGCGGGTCTTGAAACCGGGCAGGCCGTCGGCGCTGCCGACGTCGTGGCCCTCGGCCTCCAGCGCCCGCTGCAAGGCGGCGATATCGGACCTGTGGAGCCCGCCGACCGCACCCCAGCGCCCTGAAAAATTGCTGTCGCCATTGGCGATGCGGTCGGCGGCGTGGCCGATGAACAGGGCGTAGAGATCGCTGGTGTTGTATTGCTTCAAGACGTAGAAATTGGGCGTGACGATGAAGGCCGGACCGCTGCGCCCGGCCGGCATAAGAAGAAAGCCTTCGGTCTTCAATTCGCGCGCCGGAAACGGTCTTGCCGCGACACGCTTGATGCCCATATCAGCCCACTGGGAAATCCTCTTGCCTTGGTCCGGACCTTCGAGCGAACAGGAGACCGCGTCCGGCGCCGTCACCTCAAAACCCCAGCCGCGGCCTTTTACCCAGCCATAGTGGACGAGATAGTTGGCGATCGAGGCCAGCGTGTCCGGCTCCGAGTTCCAGATGTCGACCCTGCCGTCGCCATCGAAGTCGACGGCATGTCTGAGGAACGAACTCGGCATGAACTGCGGCTGGCCGAGTGCGCCGGCCCAGGACGATTTCATCGCGCCGACCGGGGCCAACCCGCGCTCGACGATCTCGAGCGCCGCCATAAGCTCGCTGCGGAAGAAATCCTTCCTGGTCGCCATGAAGGCCTTGGTGCCCAGCACTTCGAAAGCGTCGTAGGGCATTTTCGCTGCGCCAAAGCCGCTCTCGCGACCCCAGATCGCCAGCAGCACCTCGCCCGGCACGCCGTAGCGCTTCTCGATCGCGGCGACGGTTCTGGCATTGGCCGCCTTGCGCGTGCGGCCACCAGCGGTCACGGCGCGAACCGTCTTTTCGGCGAAATAGGCTCCGGGCGAACCGAACTCCGCCTGATGCTGCTTCTGCGGCGTCGTCGCCTTTTTGCCCGGCATCACCAGGTCGGGCAGTTTGAGGTTCGGGTTGATGCCGTCGAAGGCGGCGTCGAAGGTTTTTCTGGAGATGCCCTTGGCCTTGGCCTCGGGCCAGAGGTCGTTGTTGAGCCAGGCGTGGAACTGGTCGTCGAGTTTTGTGGCGGAGGCGGGGGTGGCGAGGAGGAAGGCAGTCAGTGCGGCGAGGAAAAAAGCGGCGGCCAGCCTGCAAAGGCCGCGTTCTGTCGCGCCCCCCTCTGTCCTGCCGGACATCTCCCCCACGAGGGGGGAGATTGGCAGCTTCGCGGGCTGCGCCTGTTCAACAACGTTGGAGAATGGCGAAAGCCGAGATGACATCCAATCTCCCCCCTCGTGGCGGAGATGCCAAGTATTGGCAAAGAGGGCAGGACGGAGGGGGGCGCGACGGAACGCAATCATCTCAAGAATACCTCCCCCCTTCCTCAAAACGCCGTCCGTGAGCGCAGCGCCGCGGCCAGCGTGCCTTCGTCGAGATAGTCGAGTTCGCCGCCGACCGGCACGCCATGCGCCAGCCGCGTCACCTTGATATCGAAGCCGGACAATTGGTCGGTGAGATAATGCGCGGTGGTCTGGCCCTCGACCGTGGCGTTGACGGCAAGGATGACCTCCTTGACCTCGCCGCCGGCGACACGGTCGACCAGCGAGCCGATGTTGAGCTGTTCGGGGCCGATGCCGTCGAGCGGCGACAGCGAGCCGCCGAGCACGTGATAGCGGACATTCATGGCGGCCGCCCGCTCCAGCGCCCATAGGTCGGCCACGTCCTCGACGACGATCAGCGTGCCGGCGTCGCGGCGCGGATCGGTGCAGATCATGCAGGGATCGGACGTATCGACATTGCCGCAGGTCGAGCAGATGCGCACCTTGTCGACCGCCTCGCTCATGGCGGCGGCGAGCGGCGACAGCAACTGCTCCTTCTTCTTGATGAGGTGAAGCGCTGCTCGCCTGGCCGAACGCGGCCCAAGCCCCGGCACCTTGGCCAGGAGCTGGATCAGGCGTTCGATCTCGGGACCGGCGATTCGCTTCGACATCGCATCGGTTTAGGATTTTTCGATGGGTTTTGGAACACCGTGCAAGGACGCTGCTACGAGACAATCGCTGAGGTTTGCGCTGCCCCTCATTGCCCTGCCGGGCATTTCTCCCCGTATAGTGACGGTGAGAAAGAGCCTTCGCAAAGGATTTCGCCAATCGCAGGCGTTGCAGAAAGGGTGCCAAGGTTGCGGCCAGCTTCTTTCTCCCCGTTAACGGGGAGAAATGCCCGGCAGGGCAATGAGGGGCGGCGCCAACGTTGACTATCCGACCGTCTCAGTAGGCTTCCAGCGGCCTGCCCTGGCCGGCGATCATCGCGCCGATGGCATCGGTGTTCTCGGGCGTCGGTTCAAACGACATCGTCGGCTCGGCCGGCGCCGCCGGGAATGACGTGACCGGTTGCGCACCGGCGGTGCCGCCGAAACGGGCCGCGTCCGGCTCCTGCATCGCCACAAAGGTCACCTTCTCTGGCGTCGCCTTCTCTGGAATGGCCTTTGCCGGTTGCGATGCGACCGCGGTCACATAGGTTGCCTTGATGAGCGCTGCCTTGGCGAGTTCTGCCTTGGCGGCCGGCGCCGCAGAGGCCATGAGCGTCACTGGTGCGGCGCGCGACCCCCGCGGCGTCGCCTGCGCCACCGCGACCGTGGGCTCGTCCGGCAGTGGTTTCCAGTTGCGGCCGCGCTTTTCGTAAAAGGCGTTGCCGCCGGCGACCATGGTGTAGTGCATGTTCTTGTAGGGGAAACGCAGGCCGGCGGTGTGAAAGAACATCGAGTTCTTCAGCTTGGCCTTGCGCTCGCCCCTGAGTACCGCCTCGGCGGCTTCCTCGACATCGGGCATCGCCTTCGAATTCATTGGCCGCGTCATCACGCCCGGCGCGAACTGGCCGCGTTCGCCGACCACCTGGCAGATGGTGTTGCCGTGCTTGCCGGAGCGCAGCCGGTTCATCACCACCGTGCCGACGGCAATCATGCCGTCACGGCTCGACCGGTTGGATTCGAAGAACATCGCGCGCTGGAGGCACTCTTTGTCCTTGGCTGTGTGGCTGTAGGGTCGGGACCTGACCGTATCGGTCAGGCTGGCCACGGACAGGCCGTGCGTGGTCTGACTGCAGGCGGCCAAAAACAGCGGAGAGGTGATGACGCCGAGCAGCAACGGCGTCTTCCATCGGGTCGCGATCAAAGATATCCCCTCATTCAGTCGCCAGCCCGCCTCTGGTTGCGGCAAGAATGAGACACTTTCAGGCAAAAAGATGGCTAAAGCGTTATTAAGTGCGCGGAGTTGCCGAATGGACACAGCTGGCCGGCGGGTGGGCGTTGATCGCTGCGCTCTTTGGCCACTGTAACGGCTTGACCTTCGAGCGTCGCAACTTCCGCAAGGGGCTTGGTAGCGTCACCTTCGAGCGGCGCAGCCTTCGCAGCGTGGCCTGCCGGGCCAATGCGATGGGCTCGGTCGACCGGCATACAGCACCTTAGAACGGCAGCTTCATTCCCGGCGGTATCGGCAGTCCGGCGGTCAGTGCCTGGGTCTTTTCCTGCATCATCTGCTCGACCTTGGCCCTGGCGTCATTGTGGGCGGCGAGAAGCAGATCCTCCAGAATCTCGACCTCGTCCTCCTTGAACAGCGACGGATCGATCTTCAGCGCCTTCATCTCGAATTTGCCGGTCAGCGTCACGCTGACCAGGCCGCCGCCGGCCTGTCCGGTGGCTTCCAGTGTGGCGATCTCATCCTGCATGGCCTGGAACTTGGCCTGCATTTCCTTTGCTTTGCCCATCAGGCCGAGAAGATCTTTCATCACGGTTCCTCTACGGTTGGTATCAGGTTTCGTCTTCGTCAGCGGGCGGCTCGATCGGAACCTCGGCCTCCACCGCATCGGCTTCCGGTGCGTCGGGAATGCGCACGTCGATGATCCTGGCGCCGGGAAAACGCGCCAGGATGGCGGCGACGGTCGGATCGCTCTTGGCATCGAGGAGCGCGTTTTCGCGCTTGGTCGATTCCATCTCGGCCAGCGTCTGGCCGCCCTCTTCCTTCGACAGCGAGACCAGCCAGCTGCGGCCGGTCCAGGCGCGCAATTTGGCGGTCAGATCGTTGAGCAGCATCTTCGGCGCGTCATCGGTCAGGCTGACGTCGATGCGGCCCGGCTCGATGCGCACCAGGCGCACGCAGCGCTTGACCAGCACCTTGAAGGCCATGTCGCGCTGGGCATCGGCCAAGGCGACGATGTCGGCCAGCGATTTCACCGGCACCGACGGCGCATCGGCGACCGGCTCCGGCGCCGGCGCCGGAAGGAAGGCCGCGGGCATCGGCTCGGGTTCGACCAGCCGCATGGTCTGGGCGCCGCCATTGACCGCCGGTATCCGCGTCTGCGCAACGGCGCTGGCGCCGCCGTTACCGGAACTTGCTGGGCCAGTATTTGCTGGGCCAGAATTTGCTGGGCCGGGGCTTGCCGGCGCAGCATTCAAGCGTGGCGCGCCATTCGACACCGACGCTCCACTCTCCAGCGATTTCAGCGCCTCGTCCAGAGTCGGCAGGTCGGCGGCATGCGCCAGCCGGATCAGCACCATTTCGGCGGCACTGACCGGCCGGTTGGAGGACTGCACCTCGGGAATGCCTTTCAACAGCATCTGCCAGGTCCGCGACAGCACCCTGACCGACAGCGCCCTGGCGAAATCCGCGCCGCGCCGGCGCTCGTCCTCGGACAGCGAGGCGTCATCGAGGGCTGTCGGCACGAAGCGCAGCCGGGTGACGAGGTGATTGAACTCGGCAAGATCGGTCAGCACCGCGGCCGGATCGGCGCCGGCGTCGTATTGGTTGCGGAATTCGGCCAGTGCGGCTGCCACATCGCCCTTCATCACATGTTCGAACAGGTCGACGATACGGGCGCGGTCGGCCAGCCCGAGCATGGCGCGCACCGCTTCGGCGCTGACTGCGCCGCTACCATGGGCGATCGCCTGGTCGAGAATGGACAGTGAATCGCGCGCCGAGCCCTCGGCCGCCCGGGCGATCATCGCCAGCGCGTCGTCATCGACTGCGATGCCTTCTTTTCCGGCGATCGAGGAGAGGTGCGCGACCAACGTGCCGGCATCGATACGCCTGAGATCGAAGCGCTGGCAGCGCGACAGGACGGTGATCGGAACTTTTCTGATTTCGGTGGTGGCGAAGATGAACTTCACATGCGGCGGCGGCTCTTCCAGCGTCTTCAGCAGGCCGTTGAAGGCCTGCGTCGAGAGCATGTGCACTTCGTCGATGATGTAGACCTTGTAGCGCGCCGACACCGGGGCGTAGCGCACGCGCTCGATGATGTCTCTGATGTCGTCGATGCCGGTGTGCGAGGCGGCGTCCATCTCGATGACGTCGACATGGCGGCCTTCCATGATCGCCTGGCAATGCTCGCCCGGCACGGCAAGGTCGACCGAAGGCTGGTCGACGGTCGATGTTTTGTAGTTCAGGGCCCGCGCCAGTATGCGCGCCGTCGTCGTCTTGCCGACACCGCGCACGCCGGTCAGCATCCAGGCCTGGGCGATGCGGCCGGTGGCGAAAGCGTTGGTGAGGGTGCGGACCATCGGCTCCTGGCCGATCAGTTCGGAGAAATTGGCAGGACGGTATTTGCGCGCCAGAACGCGATAGGCGGCGGCCTTTTCCGTTCCCGAATTTCCGGCTTCGCTCATTCGCCCGTAAAGCTCCAAGGGCCGCGGCTTAAGGCGGCCGATTCCTGCGCATAGTTTCGCCCGCAGGGCTTGGCGCCGTCAATGTCGCGGGAGAAAGGCGAAGAGGTGGGAGGCTGGAACAATGACCCGTTCCGGGCTCGTTAGGGCTGCTTCCTTCCGGACCTGACCCGGTTGGCGAGTGGACCGTCCACCACCAACCTCCCGCTTTCATATCGGCAATCCGGCAATGAAATGCAAGAGCGCAGTGACGGTCAGCGAAACCAGAAATAAAAAAACCGCCTAGGCGGGCGGATCGCTGGCGCGAATAAGCACCATGTCGAAACCACTAGCATAGCTGCCGGCACAAAGCAAGAACAAATGGACGAAAGATATGGCCGGCAGACCAGAGGCGGCGCGAGATGGTGGCTTCATTCCAGCCCAGCTCCTGCCAGGCCATGCCCTGAGTTCTTCGCCGGAGCCACGATAGAACTTGATTCGCGTGCCGCCCTCTTGCGGGCTAACGGCAGCCGCTCTAGCGTCCATGAAGTAAAAAATACTACAAAAGTGAAGGAAACGCCGATGTCGCCGGGCCTCGAGGCCGGATTCACGCTGGATGCTCGTCTGGAGGCGGACAGCGAGCAGTTGATGTGGCTCGGCCTGTGCGAGTTGCGGGTGATGAACGACCGCCGCTGGCCGTGGCTGCTTCTGGTGCCGCAGCGGCCAGGCGCGGAGGAAATCCATGATTTGACGCCGCTCGACCAGGCGATGCTGACCTTCGAGACCAACATGGTGGCGCAGGCGCTGAAAAGCGTGACCGGCTGCACCAAGATCAACAGCGGCGCACTTGGCAACATCGTGCGACAGTTGCATGTCCATGTCGTCGCGCGCTCGGAAGGCGATCCCGGCTGGCCGGGCCCGGTGTGGGGGCACGGCATGCGCGAGCCCTATGAGCGCTCGGACCTGCGCCGGTTTGCGCAGAAGATAAAGGCGGCGCTATAAGCCTGTCCCGTGTCCATCCTGAACCTTGAGTCCTGAACCTTGAGTCTCCGATGAGCTTCCGCCTGTTTGACGCGCCCTTGCGCGAGCCGAGCCAGTTCGTCGGCTTCGCCGGCAATAGGATCGACCGGCAATCGGAAAACCGGGCCGACGATTCCGTCGAAAAGGCGCTCGCCGACCCCTCGGTCAGGCTTTTGCTGATGCATGGCGGGCGGCTCTACCTCAAGCTCGGCGGTGGCGGCTTCGACCCCTGGTTCAGCGCCGAGGAAAGCCAGCCGCTCAAGGTGTCGCTCGACCGTGGCGTCCTGCTCGGTTTTTCCGACAGCGGCCCGGTGCTCGCGGTGCCGGCCGGCAGCGACCCCGAACAGCTGCCAGAAACCATCAAGGCCATCGACTATCGCTCGGTCTATATGCAGGGGCTGATCGACGAGGCGGCGGCCGGCGCGATGGCGCAAGGAGCAGCGCTGCTCGCCTGGCATGCCAGCCACCGCTTCTGCAGCAAATGCGGCGCTGAAGCCGCGATGCGGGCCGGCGGCTACAAGCGGCTTTGCCCGGCCTGCGCCACCGAGCATTTTCCGCGCACCGACCCGGTGGCGATCATGCTGACGGCGACTCGTGAAAAATGCCTGCTCGGCCGCGGCCGGCATTTCGCGCCCGGCATGTATTCGGCGCTTGCCGGCTTCATCGAACCGGGCGAGACGATCGAAGCGGCGGTGCGCCGCGAAACGCTGGAGGAGGCCGGCATCCGGCTTGGCCGCGTCGTCTATCACGCCAGCCAACCCTGGCCGTTTCCCTATTCGCTGATGATCGGCTGCTTCGGCGAGCCGCTCAACGAGGACATCCAGGCCGACCTCAACGAGCTGGAGGACTGCCGCTGGTTCTTTCGCGACGAGGTGCTCTTAATGCTGGCTCGCGAGCATCCGGGCGGCCTGGTCACGCCGCCGAAGGGGGCGATCGCCTACAACCTCATCCGCGCCTGGGCCGACAGCGCGCAAGACTCATAGGGGAGCGAAATGATCCGTCATACAGTGGTGTTCAGGCTGAAGCACAAAGAGAGCTCGGCCGAGGAGGCAAAATTTCTGGCAGACGCCAAAATACTGGCGGCGATACCGGGCGTCGAGAACTTCGAGCAGTTGCGGCAGGTCAGCCCGAAGAACGATTATCGTTTTGGCTTCTCGATGGAGTTCGCCGACCAGGCCGCCTATTCCCGCTATAACGACCATCCCGATCACGTCGCCTTCGTCCGCGACCGCTGGATTCCGGAGGTAGCGGCGTTTTTGGAGATCGACTACGCGCCGCTGAGTTAGGTTGGTGACTCGCCTGTGAAAACCGCCAATTGAGCGGCGAAAGCACGCTTGTAGGCGGGCCGGGCTTCGCCGCGGGCGACATAGGCGGAGAGGTTCGGATATTCGTCCAGTATACCCGACCCGCTCAACCTTAGCAGCACGTGCACCATCATCAGGTCCCCGGCGCTGAACGCACCATCGAGCCAGTCGGCATCGCCAAGCCGACCGGAAAGTTCGCCCAGCCGGTCACGGATGCGATCCTCGACCATAGGCAGGCGCTGTTCGTGCCAGGTCTCGTCGCGCTCCAGGAGCACGGCGGTTTGGCGTTCAAGGATCGGCGGCTCCACGGTGTTGAGCGCGGCAAACATCCATGAGATCGCGCGCGCCCGGGCATTCGCATCGTCTGGCAGCAGGCCAGCATGGCGCTCGGCGATATGGAACACGATGGCCCCCGACTCGAACAGCGCGAGATCGCCTTCCTCATAGGTCGGAATCTGCCCGAAAGGATGAAGCGCTCGATGCGCGGGTTTCTTCATTCCACTGAACGAAACAAGGCGGACCTTGTACGGCTGGCCGGCTTCTTCAAGCGCCCAGCGAACGCGCATGTCGCGCGCCAGTCCCCTGCCGCGATCGGGCGACCGTTCAAAGGCGGTGATGGTGGGGATCATTGGGAGGCCTCATCTCGTCGTGTCCTTTCTTCGACTGTGGCAAGCAAAGGACGAATGTCGCGCCGGAATTCCGACATCTGGGAACTGCTTTTCAATCGCGCATGACCGCCGCGACGGAGGCGCGTAGCGCGCCAGCGAAGTCGGGATGGCCATAGAGGTCGTTGTGGCCAGCCGCTATGGCGATGTGGCTGCGCAGGTCACGGGCAGCCTCGCGCAGAGGCGCCGAACGCGCCGCAGGTACGATGGTGTCGTTCTCGGCGGTGATGACAGCCGTCGGCACATCGAGGTCGCGCAGAGATCCTGCAGCTTCCATGCGGTGCCGCAGCAAGAGCCGCACCGGCAGCCAGGGATAGTGGTGAGCGGCGAGTTCTTTCAGCGAATCGAAGGGCGTCACCATGACGATGCCACGCAGGGGCCGGGCCGTCGCCAGATCGGCCGCAACCGCAGCGCCGATGCTAAGGCCGATGGCGACGATGCCGGCTTTGGCGTCGCTGGCCAGCTTGTCATGGGCGCGTCGGGCGTCCTCGAACAGGGCGGCGGCCGACGGGCTTCCGCTGCTCGGCGCATAGCCGCGGTAGTGCAGCGCAGCGACCTCATGTTCGGGAAATAGCTGGTGCAGCATCAGGGCAAGTGCGTCGGCGTTCCAGGCATTGCCGGCGAAGCCCAGCAGCAGCGGGCGTGGCTCGGCCGGCGCCTGCCTTGCCGGCAGGCGGACCAGGACAACGCGCTCGCCATCCTCCGTCGCCAGTTCGACATGGCGGGCCCCGGCCGGCAGATCGGGTCCGAACGCCGCAAGGCCGGCCGGAAAAATCAGCCAGGATTGAAGCGCATACACGACGGCGACAATCACCGCATACAATCCAGCGACCGCGAGCATCAGTTTCAAAAGCCACATCGCAGGAATGTCGCCCGATGCTCGTCACCTGGCAAGGCGCTGAGCTAGTCCGCTACCTTCCATTGCTCGCGCGACTGGCTGGCCGGGTAGACGCCCAGAATCCGCATTTCGCGCGAGAAGAAGGCCAACTCGTCGAGCGCCAGCTTGACCAGCGGATCGTCGGGATGGCCCTCGATATCGGCATAGAACAGGGTCGCGGTGAATGCGCCGAGCTGGTAGCTCTCGAGCTTGGTCATGTTGATGCCGTTGGTGGCGAAGCCGCCCATCGCCTTGTAGAGCGCGGCCGGCACGTTGCGGACGCGGAAGATGAACGTCGTCATCATCCTGGCGTCAGCCGAGGGACGTTCGGCCCACTGCCTGTTCCTGGTCAGCACGACGAAGCGGGTGACGTTGCTGTCGGTGTCCTCGACATTCTCCTCGATGATGTCGAGTCCGTAGAGCGTCGCGGCCAGAGCCGGCGCCAGCGCCGCCATGGTGTGGTCCTTCAGCTCGGCGACCAGCTTGGCGGCGCCCGCCGTGTCGCCGGCGACCACCGGCTTCCAGCCGTTCTTGCGGATATACCTGCGGCACTGGCCGAGCGCATGGATGTGGCTGTGCACGGTTCTGATCTCGTGGCGCCTGACGCCCGGCAGAACCATCAGCTGGAAATGGATCGGCAGGAAATATTCGCCGACGATGTGCAGCTTCGATTCCGGCAGAAGATGATGTATGTCGGCGACGCGCCCGGCAATGGTGTTCTCGATCGGGATCATGGCGAGGTCGGCCTTGCCAGTCTCGACTGCGTTGAAAGCATCCTCGAAGGTCGGGCACGGCAACGGCTCCATATCAGGGAACATGTTGCGGCAGGCGGTGTCGGAATTGGCGCCCGGCTCGCCCTGGAAGGCTATTCTGTTGGTTTTCTCAGGCATGCCAAATGTCTCAGGTTGACCAGATGTCTCAGCTTGAAAGGACGGTTCTGGCGCGTTCGAGATCGTCCGGCGTGTCGACGCCGAACGGCGCCGACTTTACGATCTCGGCATCGATGCGCATGCCGGCCTCCAGCGCCCGCAACTGCTCGAGCTTCTCGCGCCGTTCCAGCGGCGACGGCTTCAGCGCGACAAAGCGCTCGAGCGCCGAGCGGCGATAGGCATAGAGGCCGATGTGATGATAGAGCGGCCCATCGCCCCAGGGTGCCGTGGCGCGGGTGAAATAGAGTGCCCGCAGCCGTGTCTCCGACAGCGGCGAGCCGACGATCTTGACGACATTCGGATTGGTCTTTTCCTCGTCGCGGACGATCTCGATGCCGAGCGTGGCGATGCCGACCGTCGCATCCTCGAAAGGCTTCAGTGCAGCCTTGATGATGTCGGGATCGATGGTCGGCAGGTCGCCCTGCACGTTTACTATCGTTTCGACCTTGCGCCCGGGATCCAGTGTGGCCAGCGCCTCGAAAATGCGGTCGGAGCCCGATTCGTGGTCGACGCGCGTCATCACCGCCTCGAAACCGTGCGTGCGCACCGCCTCCGCCACGCTGTCAGTATCGGTGGCGACCACCACCCGGCCGAGCCCGGCCTCGGCGGCGCGGCGAGCGACATGGACGATCATCGGAACGCCGGCGATGTCGGCCAGCGGCTTGCCCGGCAGGCGGGTCGAGGCCATGCGGGCCGGGATGAGGATGAGCGTGGACATCGGGTGATGAAGCATCCGAAAAAGAGGAAGGGAAAAGTGGCAAAAGGTCTCACTGGAAGCGCCCTTATAGGTGTTGCAACGCCAGAGCAAAAGACCTAGTTTCCGCCCGATTTGACTGCCTCGCGGGGTGGTTCACGATTACCGACGGACGGAGTGGACAGATCGGTCCGCCGGAAAAGGGAGCCTGGGGCGTATGGACTCTTTCGAAATCAACAAGCTGATCGGCGGCCTGCTCGGAACCGTGTTCGTCGTCTTCTCGGTCGGCATCATATCCGACGCGCTGTTCGCCTCCCCCGCACCGGAAAAGCCCGGCTACGCCATCGAGGCGACCGAGGAGCCTGCCGAGGGCGGCCCGGCGGCCCCCGCTGCAGAAGCCAAGCCGATCGCCGACCTCCTGCCCAACGCCAATGTCGAGGCGGGTGCGGCCGTGTTCAAGAAGTGCCAGGCCTGCCACTCCGGCGAGAAGGGCGGGCCGAACAAGGTCGGCCCCGATCTGTGGGACATCATCGACCGTCCCATCGCCGAGCATGGGGGCTTCGCTTATTCGGCCGGCATGAAAGAGTTTTCCAAGGGCGGCGCCGAAAAATGGACCTACGACCACCTCAACCATTTTCTGCTTTCGCCGAAGAAGCTGGTGAAGGGCACGGCGATGGGCTTCGCCGGCCTGCCGAAGGACGAGGACCGCGCCAACGTCATCGCCTATCTGCGCACACTGTCGGACAATCCGAAGCCGCTGCCGACACCGGGCGCTTCGGCGGCTGCACCCGCCGAAGGCGCGGCGCCGGCCAAGTCGGCAGAGGGCGAAGCACCGGCCGCCCCTCCGGCACCAGCCCCTGCTGCTCCCGCACCGGCACCGGCACCGGCCCCTGCCGCTCCCGCACCAGCACCGGCGCAATAACGCAATTGTAATCGAAGCATTCCTTGAAAAAGCCGGGTTCAGCCCGGCTTTTTCAATGGGAAAAGCGCATGTGCGGCGACAAAGCCGGCCTGTCGCGGTTTTCATGAGCGTCAAATGATCTAGATTGTCCGCTAACAGCTATCGCACAGAGGAGAAGGCATGACGGTTGGCCGAACGTTTCTCAGATCGATGCTGGTTGTGGCGGCTTTTGCCGGCGGCCTGCAGGCAGCCTTCGCGGACGAATGGCGCACCACCTCGTCGCTGATCGGCGAATCCAAATATGGCGACAACTTCCAGCACTATGATTACGTCAATTCGGACGCGCCGAAGGGCGGCACGCTGAATTCGGCGGTGCTCGGCACGTTCGACAGCTTCAATCCGTATATCGTCCAGGGTTCGCCGGCAGCCGGTTTTGCACAATTCGGCGGCGGCTTGCTCTACGACACGCTGATGGAGCAGGCGACCGACGAAGGCAGCGTCAGCCATCCTCTGATCGCCGACGCCTACAAACATCCGGACGACTATTCGTCGGCGACCTACCGTCTTGATCCGCGGGCCAAGTGGCATGACGGCAAGCCGATCACCACCGACGATGTAATCTGGTCGTTTCAGGTGCTGAAGGCCAACAGCCCGATGTACAGCCGCTATTTCGAGAACGTCACCGATGCGGTTGCAATCTCCGATCGCGAAGTCGAGTTCAATTTCAACCAGAAGGGCAACCGGGAGTTGCCGAAAATCCTCGGCGATCTCGTTGTGCTGCCGAAGCATTGGTGGGAAGGCACCGACGCCAACGGCAAGAAGCGCGACATCACCAGGCCGACACAGGAGCCGCCGCTGGGGTCCGCCGCCTACAAGATCACCAGCTTCAAGCCGGGCACCGAAATCGTCTGGCAGCGCGTGCCCGACTACTGGGCAGCCCAACTGCCGGTGAAGATCGGGCGAGAGAATTTCGACAGGCAGCGTTTCAGCTACTTTCTCGACGACAATGCGGCCTGGCAAGCCTTCACCAAGGGCGGACTGCATGACATCAGGCCGGAAAACAGTTCGAGGCGCTGGAACACGGCCTATAATTTCCCGGCAGTCCAGGCCGGCGACGTCATCAAGCAGGAATTCAAGACCGCCTCACCCGAGCCGATGCAGGCCTTCATGCTCAACACAAGGCGTCCGCTGTTTGGGGATCGTCTGGTGCGCGCTGCGCTTATTTACCCGCTCGACTTCGAGACCATGAATCGTACCTTGTTCTTCGGTTCCAACACCCGTACCAGCAGCTATTTCCAAGGCACCGAACTGGCATCGAGCGGCCTGCCGCAAGGCAAGGAGCTGGAAATCCTCGAGCAATATCGCGACAAGCTGCCGCCCGAAGTCTTCACCCAGGAATTCAAGCTGCCGGTCTACGATTCGCCACAGGCGGAACGCAAGTATCTTAAGACTGCGGTCGATCTCTTCGCCAAGGCGGGCTGGGTGATCAAGGGCGGCAAGATGGTCAATGCCAAGACGGGCGAGCCTTTCAAGTTCGAAATCCTCGGCTGGAACGATACCGACCAGGTCCTTTCCAGTCCCTACATCGCCAATCTGCGCAAGATCGGCGTCGACGCCACGCTGCGGCTGATCGACCAGACCCAATACATCAACCGCATCAACAAGTTCGACTTCGACGTCACCATATCGCAGTTGGGGCAGTCGGATTCGCCTGGCAACGAGCAGCGCGACTTCTGGAGCTCCAAGGCCGCCGACACGCCCGGATCCCGCAACTATGCCGGCATCAAGAACCCGGTCGTCGATGCACTGGTCGATCGCGTCATCTTTGCCACCGACCGCGACGATCTGGTTGCCGCCACCCATGCGCTCGACCGGGTGCTGCTTTGGAATTACTATGTCGTGCCGCAACACCATCGGTCGGTGGTCTGGATAGCCTACTGGAACAAGTTCGGCATCCCGCAAAAGCAACCGGCCTATAGCGGCGTCGACCAGAATTCCTGGTGGGTCGACCCGGACCAGGAAAAGGCGCTGGCGGCAAAATACAAGAGTGGAAATTGATGGCGGCGCTGCCTCGCCGCGCCCCTCTGGCCCGCCGCGACTTTCTGGCCCTGGGCGCGGCGGCCACGGCGGCAGCTTTGTTGCCCGGCCGGGCCTTCGCCGCCATCCCGACCGGCGTCAAGCTGCACGGCCTGTCGGCATTCGGCGATCTCAAATATTCACCAGGTTTCAGTCATTTCGAGTATGTCAATCCGGACGCGCCCAAGGGCGGCCAGATGAATTTCGCACCGCCGAACTCCACCTTCAATCAGAGCTTCCTGACGTTCAACACCCTGAATTCGGTGGTGTTGAGGGGGGAATCGCCGCCGCGCACCGAACTCTGTTTCGATTCGCTGATGGCAAGCGCACTCGATGAGCCGGATGCGCTCTATGGCCGGCTTGCCGCAACCGTTACCTTATCGCCGGACCGCAATGGCTTCCGCTTCGACCTGCGACCGCAAGCGCGCTTCCACGACGGCTCGCCACTGACCGCGGAGGACGTCGCCTTCGCATTGAAGCTTTACAAGGACAAGGGCCACCCGAACCTTTCCCAGGCGTTGCGGCATATGACGGAAGCGGTCGCGGTCGATCCGGTTACCGTCGACCTCACCTTCAACGGCAAACAGTCGGCGCAGAATATCCTTACGGTCGTCGCCATGCCGATCGTGTCCAAGGCTTTCTATACGGTCAACGAATTCGATGCCTCGACGATGACACCGCCGCTCGGCTCCGGACCATACAAAATAGGGCGCGTGGCGGCCGGGCAGACCGTCGAATATGAGCGCGTCGCCGACTATTGGGGCAGCGATCTGGCGGTGAACCGCGGCCTCTACAATTTCGACCGCATCCGTATCGACTTTTACATCAATCGCCAGGCAGCGTTTGAAGCCCTGAAGAAGGGGGACACGCATTTTCGCGAGGAATTTACCTCGCGGGTATGGGCCACCGGTTACGACTTTCCGGCGCTGAGGGACGGCAGGGTCGTCAAACGCGAATTTCCCGGCGAGAAAACGCCATCCATGCAGGCTGTCGCGCTGAACCAGCGCCGTGCGCAATTCCGCGATGTGCGCGTCAGACGCGCCATCGCCAATTGCTTCGATTTCGAATGGACCAAGCGGGTTCTGTTTTACGGCGCCTACGAGCGCTCGCAATCGAACTTCGAACGGTCGGATTACAAGGCCGAGGGCCCGCCCTCGCCCGAGGAATTGGCCCTGCTTGAGCCGTTTCGAGGCGAGTTGCCGCCGGAAACCTTCGGCGAAGCGGTGATGCAGCCTGTCTCCGACGGTTCGGGCCACGACCGTAAGCTGCTGCGCGCGGCTTCGAGACTGCTTGCCGAAGCCGGCTGGAAGCGGGCGGGCAATTTCGTCGTCAATGAAAAGGGCGAGCGACTGCGGGTCGAAATGCTGGCCGAGGACGATGGCATCGTTCGGCTTTGCTCGCCGTGGGCCGAGAACATGAAAACGATCGGCATCGACGCTTCGATCCGGCAGGTCGATTCGACGCAATATGAACAGCGGCAGAGCAATTTCGACTTCGATTTCACCCTGCTCGCGTGGTCGATCGGGGCGACACCGACTGCCGACGGCCTGGAGATACTCTATGATTCGCGGATGGCGAAAACGCCGGGAATGCGCAATTACCCCGGCACGGAAAGCAAAGCCGTCGACGCGCTGATCGAGGCAGCCGGCAAGGCGCAGAGCCGGGTCGAACTGGTCACGGCGCTCAAAGCGCTCGACCGGGTCTTGCGCGCGCGGCTAGACTGGATTCCAACATATTATCTCGCGAATCACCGAGTCGCCTATTGGGACATGTTCGGCTTTCCCGAGCAGAAGCCTGATTTCGGCTTTCCGGTCGAAGCGCTGTGGTGGTTCGACAAGGACAAGGCGGCAAAGATTGGCAAAGGCTAAATTTCTTGCGGGCGTTGGCGCCGCCCATCACCTGCCTGCCGGCATCCTCTCCCCGTATAGTGACGGGGAGAGGGGCGCTTCCATCGAGGGTTTCGCCAACCACAAGCGTGGCAATAAAAGCGCCGAGATCGCGGCCAGCCCCTTTCTCCCCGTCACTATACGGGGAGAAATGTCCGGCAGGACAATGAGGGGCGGCGCCAGTGTCGAAAATTGGCCTGAGGCGATTGCCTTGGCGGCATCTCCAGACACAGTGGTCTCCCTCAAGGAAGACAACGTCTGATGGGCGCCTATATCCTGCGCCGCATCCTGCTGATGATCCCGACCCTGTTCGGCATCATGGCGGTGTCTTTCGCCGTCATCCAGTTCGCGCCGGGCGGGCCGGTGGAGCAGGTCATCGCCCGGCTGACCAATCAGGGCGGCAGCGATCGCCTTGGCGGCGGCGGCGGTGACGCCGGCGCCAGCAATTTCGACGCGGCCGGCGACATCGGTTCGAAATATCGTGGCGCCCAAGGGCTCGACCCAGAATTCATCGCCAAGCTGGAAAAGCAGTTCGGCTTCGACAAGCCACCGCTCGAGCGCTTCGGCATGATGCTGTGGAACTACATCCGGTTCGATTTCGGCGACAGCTATTTCCGCGACATCTCGGTGATCGATCTGATCCTGGAGAAGATGCCGGTGTCGATCTCGATCGGGCTGTGGATCACGCTGCTGTCCTACCTGATCTCGATCCCGCTCGGCATCCGCAAGGCAGTCAAGGACGGCTCGGCATTCGACGTATGGACCAGCGGCGTCGTTATTGTCGGCTACGCCATTCCGGGCTTCCTGTTCGGCATCCTGCTGATGGTGCTGTTTGCCGGCGGATCGTTCTATGACTGGTTTCCGCTGCGCGGCATCACCTCCGACAATTGGGACCAGCTGTCCTGGCCGGCGAAGATCGTCGACTATCTCTGGCACATGACCTTGCCGCTGACGGCGCTGGTGCTGTCGGCCTTCGCCACTACGACGCTGCTGACCAAGAATTCGTTCCTAGAGGAAATCCGCAAGCAGTATGTGGTGACCGCGCGCGCCAAGGGCCTGTCGGAACGGCGGGTTCTCTACGGCCACGTCTTCCGCAACGCCATGCTGATCGTCGTCGCCGGCTTTCCCGGCGCCTTCATCTCGGCCTTCTTCACCGGCTCGCTGCTGATCGAGAACATCTTTTCGCTCGACGGCCTCGGCCTGCTCGGTTTCAGGTCGGTGGTCGAGCGCGACTACCCGGTGGTGTTCGCCAATCTCTACATCTTCTCGCTGCTTGGCCTGATCGTCGGGCTGCTGTCCGACCTGATCTATACCTGGGTCGATCCGCGCATCGACTTCGAGCGGAGAGACGTCTGATGGCCGGGGCCGCAGCCGAAACGGCGCCGGAGCGGATTGCGCGGCCCTGGCTGTCGCCGCTCAACCAGCGGCGGCTGCAGAATTTCAGGGCCAACCGGCGCGGGTACTGGTCGTTGTGGATCTTCCTCGTGCTTTTCGTGCTGTCGCTGTTTTCCGAATGGATCGCTAACGACAAGCCGGTCCTCGTCTCCTACAAGGGCGAGATCCTGTTTCCGGTCGTGGTCGCCTATCCCGAGGAGAAGTTCGGCGGCTTTTATGCGGTCACCGACTATCGCGACCCGGTCATCCAGGACGAGATCAATGCCCATGGCTGGATGATCTGGCCGCCGGTCCGCTACTCCTACCGGACCGTCAACAACGCCATCCCCGAGGCGGCGCCGACCAAGCCGTCCTGGCTCTATGACGTCAAGACACGTTGCAACCAGTATCCGCAAGGTGCGGCCGACCCGAATTGCGTTGTCGGCAACTGGAACTGGCTGGGCACCGACGACCAGGCCCGCGACGTGCTGGCGCGCGTCATCTACGGATTCAGGGTCTCGGTGCTGTTCGGCCTGATCCTCACCGCCGGCTCGGCGGTGATCGGCGTGACGGCCGGCGCATTGCAAGGCTATTTCGGCGGCTGGACCGACCTTCTGTTCCAGCGCTTCATCGAAATCTGGTCGGCGATCCCGGTGCTTTATCTGCTCCTCATCGTCGCCGCCATCCTGCCGCCCGGCTTCTTCATCCTGCTGGGGCTGATGCTGCTGTTCTCCTGGGTGGCGCTGGTCGGCGTGGTGCGGGCCGAGTTCCTGCGCGCCCGCAACTTCGAATATGTCAACGCGGCCCGCGCGCTCGGCGTACCCAACGGTACAATCATGTTCCGGCATCTGTTGCCCAACGCCATGGTGGCGACGCTGACCTTCCTGCCCTTCCTGCTCAGCGGCTCGATCTCGACGCTGACCTCGCTCGACTATCTTGGCTTCGGCCTGCCGCCCGGCTCGGCCTCGCTGGGCGAGCTTCTCAAGCAGGCGCAGCGCAACCTCAACGCGCCGTGGCTGGGCATTTCCGGCTTCGTCGTCATCTCGCTGATGCTGTCGCTGCTGGTCTTCGTCGGCGAGGCGACCCGCGACGCCTTCGATCCGCGCAAGACGTTCAGATGAGCGAAGCCCCTCTTCTCTCGGTGCGCGACCTCAGCGTCGCCTTCACGCAGGGCGGCAACCAGTCGATGGCCGTCGACCACATCTCCTTCGACATCGCCAAGGGCGAGACGGTGGCGCTGGTCGGCGAATCCGGCTCCGGCAAGTCGGTCTCGGCGCTCTCGGTGCTGAAGCTGCTGCCCTATCCGACTGCCAGCCATCCGTCGGGAAAGATCCTGTTCCAGAGCGCCGATCTGCTCGCTGCCGACGAGAAGGCATTGCGCCGCGTGCGCGGCAACAAGATCACCATGATCTTCCAGGAGCCGATGACCTCGCTCAACCCGCTGCACACGATCGAGCAGCAGATCGTCGAGGTGCTGACGCTGCACCAGGGCCTGCGTGACCGCCAGGCCAAGGCGCGCACCCTGGAGCTGCTCAACGAGGTCGGCATCCGCGAGCCGGAGAAGCGGCTTGACGCTTATCCGCACCAGCTTTCCGGCGGCCAGCGCCAGCGCGTCATGATCGCCATGGCGCTGGCCAACGAGCCGGAACTGCTGATCGCCGACGAGCCGACGACCGCACTCGACGTTACCGTGCAGGCGCAGATCCTCGAACTGCTCGCGGAGTTGAAGAGCCGCAAAGGCATGTCGATGCTGTTCATCACCCACGATCTCGGCATCGTCAGAAAGATCGCCGACCGGGTCTGCGTGATGACCAGGGGCAAGATCGTCGAGACCGGGCCGACGAAAGAAATCTTCGCCAACCCGCAGCACACCTATACCCGGCACCTTTTGGCCGCCGAACCGAAGGGCAAGCCGCCCGCCGCCAACGCAGCCGCCAAGCCGGTGATGACCGGCCAGGACATAAAAGTCTGGTTTCCGATCAAGAAAGGCTTTTTCCGGCGCACCGTCGACAATGTGAAGGCAGTCGACGGCATCGACGTCACCGTGCGCGCCGGCCAGACGCTCGGCGTCGTCGGCGAATCCGGCTCGGGCAAGACAACGCTCGGCCTGGCGCTGGCCCGCATGATCTCGTCGACCGGGATCATTCAGTTCAACGGGCGCGATATCAACGAGCTGTCATTCAACGCCATGCGGCCGCTGCGGCGCGAGCTGCAGATCGTTTTCCAGGATCCGTTCGGGTCGTTGAGCCCGCGCATGTCGGTCTCCGAGATCATCGAGGAAGGGCTAAAGATCCACGAGCCGAAGCTGTCGCCCGATGAGCGCGACAAGCGCATCGTCGATGTGCTCGGGGAAGTCGGGCTCGATCCCGCCACGCGCAATCGCTATCCGCACGAGTTTTCCGGCGGCCAGCGCCAGCGCATCGCGATCGCCCGCGCCATGGTGCTCAACCCGCGCTTCGTCATGCTGGACGAGCCGACCTCGGCGCTCGACATGAGCGTGCAGGCGCAGGTGGTCGATCTTCTGCGCAGCCTGCAGGCGAAACACGACCTCGCCTATCTATTCATCAGCCACGATCTGAAGGTCATCCGTGCGCTTGCCAACGACGTCATCGTCATGCGCAATGGCAGGATCGTCGAAGCCGGCCCGTCCGAACAGATTTTCGAACGGCCGCAGACCGACTATACCAAGGCGCTGATCTCGGCCGCATTCAAGATCGAAACGGCGCCGGTCGGCATCGTCAGCGAGTAGGCTGTACCGCATAAGGAACAAGAATCCGCCATGGAAAAAGGCCGTGTCCTGCTTGCCCTCACCGGTATCCATCCAGGCCGTTGGCGCGAACTCTTGTCGGCCGAACGCGAGGTGGTGCTCGAGCCGGACGGCGCCAGCGATCCTTCGATCACCTATGCCGTGGTTTGGAAGCAGCGGCCGAACCTTTTGTCGTCCCTGCCCAATCTGCGCGCTGTCTTTTCGATCGGCGCCGGCGTCGACCACATCTTCGCCGATCCCACCTTGCCCGATGTGCCGATCGTGAAGGTCGTGGCCGACAATTTGACCCAATACATGACTGAATATGTCGTCTGGCGGGTGCTCGATCACCATCGCCAGGGCCTGCTCTACCGGCAGCAGCAGCAAAAGAAGATCTGGCACGAGCCGCCGCAGCGACCGGCCGGCGACATCTCCGTCGGCATCATGGGGCTCGGCACGCTTGGCCGCGCGGCGGCGTCGGTGCTTTTGTCGCTCGGCTTTGCGGTCAATGGCTGGTCGCGCAGCGACAGGCCGATGAAAAGCGTTTCGACCTATGCTGGCGAGGCCGGATTGATCCCCTTCCTCAACGCCACCGACATCCTGGTGGTGCTGTTGCCGCTTACGCCGCAGACGCAAGGTGTCATCAATTACGGCGTGCTGAAGGAGTTGAGGAAACGCAACGGCCTCGGCGGCTCGGTGCTGATCAACGCCGGGCGCGGCCGCCTGCAGAAGGACGCCGACATTCTGCGTGCGCTGGAGGACGGCACGCTCAAGGAAGCGAGCCTCGACGTGTTCGAGGTCGAGCCGCTGCCGAAGACCAGCCGGCTGTGGAGCCACCCGAAGGTGTTCGTGACGCCGCACGCGGCGGCGACCTCCGATCCGGTGCATCTGGTGCCGATCATGCTGCGCCAGATGGCCGCCTTCGAGCGCGGCGAGAAGCTTGAGAACGTCGTCGATCGCAAGGCGGGGTATTAACCCGGCTTGCCACATTCGCGGCGGGCGATCGACCGGTTCATGGCGTCGATCCGGCCGCTTGCCTGTTCGACGTCGCGCTGGGCCTTGGAACGGGTGTCCGGCGTGAACGGGCCGAGACCCACGCCCGGATCGGAGAAGGACGGCTTGGCGTCCTGCGGAAGGCGATATCGCTGCGCCAGCGCGTTGCGTTGCGCCAGCAATCGATTGCAAGGCACACTGTCGTATTGCAGCGAGGACTGGACATTCGCGTCCTGTCGCTCGGCAATCGAGGTGCCGACGCAGCCGGCTATTGCCAGGCAAGATGCCAAGACGACCAAGTTCCAGCGCATGCAACGTCCTCCGTGTCGGTGTCCTGCCCTTTCGGGCATGCGAGTCGGCCTTTTTCGCAGCCGCCGCCACGTGTGGACCGCCGGCAGTTGCCTGTATGCCGAGTCAGCAGTCACTTGCAACAGGCTTCCCGCGCCGGAATTAGCAACTATCTTGGAGCCATGCGCGCCAGCGACCTGCTTCACCCGCGGCCCGAGGGCCTCTATTGCCCGCCCGGCGATTTCTTCATCGATCCAGTGCGGCCGGTCAACCGGGCGCTGATCACGCACGGCCATTCCGACCATGCCCGTTCCGGCCACCGCTCGGTGCTGGCCACACAACAGACGCTGGACATCATGCGGCTGCGCTACGGCGAGGGTTTTGCCGGGACCACGCAAGCGGCAGCACTTGGCGAGGCGATTGCGCTGAACGGCGTCACCGTAACCTTCCATCCGGCCGGCCATGTGCTGGGCTCGGCGCAGATCGAGGTCGTGCATCAGGGCGCATGCATCGGCGCTTCGGGCGACTACAAGCGCCAGAGGGATGCGACTTGCCAGCCGTTCGAACCGGTCAAGTGCGACGTGTTCATCACCGAGGCGACCTTCGGCCTGCCGGTGTTCCGTCATCCGCCCGATGCCGAAGAGATCGCCCGCCTGCTGAAATCGACGGCGCAGTTTCCCGAACGCGCGCATCTGGTCGGCGCCTATGCGCTCGGCAAGGCGCAGCGCGTCATGCGCTTGCTGCGCGACGCCGGCTACGACAGGCCGATCTACATCCACGGCGCGCTGGCCAAGCTCAGCGACTACTATCAGAGCCAGGGCATCGAGCTCGGGACGCTGGAGCCGGCAACCGTCGAAAGCGGTGGCAAGGAGGGTTTCACCGGGGCCATCGTCGTCGGCCCGCCCTCGGCCTTCGCCGACCGCTGGGCGCGGCGCTTTCCCGATCCGATCTCGTGCTTTGCGTCCGGCTGGATGCGCATCCGCCAGCGCGCCAAGCAGGGCGGCGTCGAGCTGCCGCTGATTATTTCCGACCATGCCGACTGGGACGAGCTGACCGCCACGATAAGGCAGACCGGCGCCGGGGAAATCTGGGTGACGCATGGCCGCGAGGAGGCCCTGGTGCGCTGGTGCGAACTCGAAGGCATCGCCGCCAGGCCGCTGCATCTCGTCGGCTATGAGGACGAGGGCGACTGATGGTGCTCACGGCCGACGTAGCGCTCTACGGCGCCCCCCTCTGGCCTGCCGGCCATCTCCCCCACTTGGGGGGAGATCGGATGTCGCGCCGGCTTTCGCCAATCACTGACGTTGTAGGACGGGCGGCAAGAACGAAATTGCCAATCTCCCCCCTCGTGGGGGAGATGTCCGGCAGGACAGAGGGGGGCTCGACAGAACGCAACGTTGGCCCATTGGTGCGGTCCGCGTTATGAACCGCTTCGCCGAACTCCTCGACCGCCTCGTGCTGACGCCGTCGCGCAATGGCAAGCTGACGCTGCTGAGCGATTATTTCCGCAGCGTCGAGGATCCGGATCGCGGCCTGGCGCTGGCTGCGATCACCGGCGACCTCACCATCGCGGCGGTCAAGCCGGCGATGCTGCGCGCGCTGGTCATGGAGCGCATAGACCCGGTGCTGTTCGGCTATTCCTACGACTATGTCGGCGACCTGGCGGAGACCGTGTCGCTGGTCTGGCCGCAATCGCCGGCGGATGTCGCCAACCATGAGCCGACGCTCGCCGAGGTCGTCTCGAAATTGCAGGCGGCGAGCCGTTCCGACGGGCCGAAGGTGCTGGCCCGGCTGCTCGACAGCGCCAGCATCTCGGCACGCTTCGCCATCATCAAGCTGGTCACCGGCGGCCTGCGCATCGGCGTTTCGGCGCGATTGGCCAAGCAGGCACTGGCCGATCTCGGCAAGGTCGACGTCGCCGAGATCGAAGAACTGTGGCACGGGCTGACGCCGCCCTATGCCGAGCTGTTCGCCTGGCTGGAGGGCAAGGCAGACAAACCAAAAAAGACGGCGCTGGCACTGTTCCGGCCAGTGATGCTATCGAACCCGATCGGTGACGGCGACCTCGAAAAACTCGACCCGGCCGACTACGCCGCCGAGTGGAAGTGGGACGGCATCCGCGTGCAGGCCGTGTCGGAAGGCGGCATTCGCCGGCTCTATTCGCGCACCGGCGACGACGTCTCCGGGGCTTTTCCTGACCTCGCAAAGGCGATGGATTTCTCCGCCACCCTCGACGGCGAGCTTCTGGTCGGCGATCCCTTGCAGGCGACCGGCACGTTCTCAGACCTGCAGCAGCGGCTGAACCGCAAGAGCGTGACGCCGAAGATCCAGCAGCAATACCCGGCGTTCATGCGCTGCTACGACGTGCTTCAGATCGGCGACGAGGACTTGCGCACGCTCCCTTTTAGCGATCGGCGCGGCCGCCTCGAAGTCTTCGTGCAGACGCTCGATCCGAGCCGCTTCGATCTTTCGCCGCTGGTCGAATTCACCGACTGGCAGGCACTGGAGGAATTGCGCCGCAAGCCGCTGCATCCGGTGATCGAAGGCGTGATGCTGAAGCGCTGGGATTCGCCCTATCTCACCGGCCGGCCGAAAGGCCCATGGTTCAAATGGAAGCGCGATCCGCACACAATCGACGCCGTGCTGATGTATGCCCAGCGCGGCCACGGCAAGCGTTCGAGTTTCTATTCCGATTACACGTTCGGCGTGTGGTCCGGCCCGGAAGGATCGGAGGAACTGGTGCCGGTGGGGAAAGCCTATTTCGGCTTCACCGACGAGGAACTGAGGCAGATCGACAAATATGTCCGCGACAACACGATCGAGCGCTTCGGCCCGGTCCGCTCGGTGCGGGCCGACCGCAGACAAGGCCTCGTGCTCGAGGTGGCGTTCGAAGGACTTAACCGCTCGACACGGCACAAATCCGGCGTCGCCATGCGCTTTCCGCGCATTTCACGGCTGCGCTGGGACAAGCCGGCGGCCGAAGCTGACCGCATCGAGACGTTGCAGGCGCTGCTTGATTAGTACGGATGAGGAAAGGCAAAGGGTGCCGGGTCAACGTGCTGCTCGGCCATTCATCGCTGCGAGGCTCGAAGGCCACGGCATGGACCCATGCCGTAACCTACGGCATGGGTGCAGCGGTTTCATGCACGCCCGCCGCTCCAGAAATCAATGAACAATCGAGACGCGGATCTCGTAAATGTCGACCGACTTGCCCTGCTTGTCGAAGTCGGAATTGATGGCGATGGTGCCGGCAGCGCCCGGACGCTTGTCGGGAAAGCGCACATCGAAGAGGTATTCGTTGCGCTCGTGGCCGACCGCGTAGCGCTTGCGACCGCAGTCGCCGAGCTCGCCGAAATTGCAGTCGACGGAGATCTGCGTCTCCTGGCCCTCCTCGGAGCGCGCGATGATGTCGAATGTGGCGTGCTTGCCGGCGAGTTTTTCCAAGACGCCTTGCCCGACGTCGAAGCTGATCGCCGAACCGGAGGCGCCCGACCGGATGCGCAGGAAGGAACCGCTGTCGTCCTGCATGACTTCGGCCTTGGCATCAGAAGGCGCGCTGACAAGCGCCGGGTCGCGCGGTGAAAACACATTGATCCAGTCGCGCTCCGCCTCGCCGGGGTTCAGCGGCGAGGCCGTGTCGCTTGGCGGCGTGAAATCATCGTCTTCCACCGTCGGTTCCATTTGCGGCGGGGCGGTGTCGAGTTCGGCCGCCGACTTGAAGACGCCGGTCTGGGCAGCGAAATAGAGTCCGATGCCGGCGGCTGCGAGCAGCGTCACGCCGAGGAAGATCGCGGTGAGAGGAAGGCGGGGGCCTCTCACCCGCCTGTCGTCGCGGTCGGGCATCACCTCTACGTCGCCGTCTCCGGCCGATGGAGGGGACGACATGTCGATCTCCGGTACACTGGGAAAAACCGGTTCAGGCATGATATCGGGAACGACCGGCAAGACGCGCGAGCGCGGTTCACCGGAAGCAGAGGGCGCATCGGAAGCAGGAGGCGCGACCGATGCAGGAGGCTCCGCCGGAGCGTCGACAACGACCTCAGGCGGCGGCGCGGGTTCAGCGTCGGCGCCGGCATCCGGTTCGGCATCGGCTTGGGGTTCCGCATCGGCATCGGCTTCGCTGCCAGCCGGCTGCTCCACCGCCGGTGTTGTAGCGTCGTCATAGGTCGGCCGGCCGACAGCGGGAACCGCCGGCAGGAATTCGGATTCGATTTCGGTTATCTTGGCCTGCACCGCCTTGCGGCGCTTGATGGCGACTTCCACCGTCACGCCCGGGTTGGCCTGCAGGGCACGGTCAAGTGCGGCGAAGGCCGATCGGTAGACCAGCTCGCGAAACGCGCGGTCTTCGGCATTGCCTCTCTCGAAGGCATTCCGGATCGCTTTTTCGATCGCGTCCAACGGGGACCCCCTGCACGTACGGTCACATTGTCATGATCGTTAGCCGCAGGCGACCGATCAATCAACGGGCCAGCGGTCGCATTCTGCCTTGGCGATGCATCCAAAGCCGATTTCGGCGGTTTTCGCTAAAGGAATCAACATTTTTCCCCGGTTTCCCGATGCAGCGCCAACGCCGCGCGAAACCTGGCGTTGAGTCTTCTTGCGGGACCGGCGCGGCGGCCGCCTATCGCCCGGGCATGAGTTCCCACGAAATGCCAAGTCCCATCTTGAATTTGCGGCGGGTTGCGTCTATCACCCAGCGCATCCTGGAGGCTTTGGCTTCCTGGGCCGCTTTAGCTCAGTTGGTAGAGCACATCATTCGTAATGATGGGGTCAGGTGTTCGAGTCACCTAAGCGGCACCAAAAAAATCCTAAATTCTCCAAACAAATCAAGGATATTACCCAACTGTCGCCAAGCGAGACGACTCCAGTCTTTCGGAAAAGGTAGCAAATAGGTAGCACCTTGGGAGCGTTTAATGTCGCCGCCCCTTTTTGTCGAATAGCCGTTGCCCTCGGCGCGACTAACAGAGGTTAATCGGCCATGGCGAGGCGATAGCCTTCCAAAATGGCGGCGATATCGGAATCGGTCTCGACCAGCTTGCGCCATTCGGCAGCAAACGTTGGCGAGGCCTTCCACGCGTCCAATTCCCATTCACAAGATGTAATCGCTTCCACGGGATTGCCGCCGCGCTCTGTGAAATAGCCTTTGACGCAATCGCGATAGCTCGCCATTGCGTCGCCAGCCGGCTTTGATCGAGCCGGCTGGTCAATTGCTGCGTTGACGCGGTCTGCGAGACCGTTCATCCCTATCAACATGATGACAGGCAAGGCGCCAAGGCCGGCCAAGAAACCAACGACAAGACCGGCGAAAAACTTAAGCATTGTCGGACTCCTGATAAATCGGCTTGGCGGCGATCCACAGAGGCCCGCTGGCGCGACACGTTTGGTGTTAGCAGCCGTGCAAGTTACTGTCCCGCCACGACTTGCCTTGGAACGCCAAGCTCTTGCGCCGTCGGCCGCCTTTTTGCTGTCCGTTGGTGCGGCGGTTGCGTTGCTGCCAGCGCCGTTGAAGACTTCTTTGCACCGGGGGCATCCTGTCGCCAACCCTGCAACGTCATGCAGTTTTTGATGAATCGCTGTTCGGCAATGGCATTATCTAACGCATTGCCAAGCGCCGCGCCGGCAACATAACTCGGCGACCCGATTGCGATGTATCCTTGATGGACGCTGGGTGCGAGCATATTGCACTTGGCTTGCGCATATTCCAGCGGCGGTCCCGGCATGTACTGCGTGTAGGTAGCCGTCTGACACCCTGCGATGGCGAATACTGACCCAACCGCCAATAGATTTATAGCTCTCATGTCTACACCCCCAAGTCTTACTGCCCTTTGCAGAAGCCGGGATATGAAATTGGCCTTACCGCCAGTTTAACATCATGAGAGTCAGTCGAGATTGCTGAAAAGGTGCTTAAAAAAGCTATACTAAACGCCGGCAGTGCTCTTTTCCGTCTGCACGTGCGTCGTGTTTGGCATCTCCCATCGAACTGGTCAATACGCCAGATCGTTGACAGCGGTAACAGGAGGGCCATGCTGTTAACGGGATGGAGGGTCGCATGGTGTATCTCTTGCTCGGATTAATCCTCGTATTCGGCTCATGCGCCGCGTCATTGCTTGTTGGAGTCTTGGTTGGAATGGAAGGCGAGAAGGGCTTGACGCCTCTATGGGTAGATCACCTTGCCATTGTCGCTTTCATCGCTCTTTGCGCAGGCTGCTACGTTTTGGTGAGGCTGGTTTGAGCACTGAGTATCTATCAGAATGCGATCCCGAATAGATAAAAACACAGATATTGCAGAATGCGCTGTATAGATGAAACTATATCTCTAGCGTTTCTAACTCGTATCTTGCAATTTAATATCTATGAGAGAAGTGGAGCGCTGACATACGATATAGGGTTGAACACATGTCAGACTCGCACGCCGTCGATACGCCCAGCCTCCAAACCCTTTTCCAGAACGCTGTCAAAGGCCGCTACGGCATCCGTCTGGCCTTCCGCGATAAGGAGCGCGCCAACAGTGCCGTTGCCCTCTTGTCGCCGTCCTACGTCCTGCATGGGCCGCAGGAAACTACCCACCTCGTCTGGTAGCCGAGGCCGCCCGGAAGCGCCTTAAAACTATCGTAGACGAGACGCGGCCTGCCGAGGGCGACGATGCCGTTTCTATCGAGTTCGATGTTCTGGGCCGGACGATGATTACAGCTTGACGACGAGGACGTTGCCCATCTGGCAAGCGGCGGGGATTTCGATATCCGGTCGGTTGTTTCCGGCTGGAGAGGATGACACGGCTGGAGGATTGAGTGCAGAGATCACCGGCACCATCGGTTCGCTCGATGACGATCCCTCTGAAATCATCAATGATGCCGAAATCTATGGCCATATTTCAGATGAAATCTGGAAAAAGAAGCTCTTCGTTTCGACCGCCAGGAAGCGTGAAGACAACGTCACTGCGACGCTGCCCGCGTCAGTCGCAATATTTTTCCGGCTGGCTCGTCGGTCAACGCCATCACCGCGCCGTCGGGAGCCTGCACCACGTCTCGAATACGCCTGCCGAGAGCGAGGACTTCCTCGCCGGCGACCTGCTTTCCGTCGATCCTGACGCGAACGATGCCTTGTGCCGACAGTCCGCCAATCAGCAGGTCGCCTCGCCAATCGGCAAACATGTCGCCGGTGTAGAAGGTCATGCCGGAAGGCGAGATGACGGGCGTCCAGCTATGGATGGCGTCGGCAAACTCCGGGCGTGTCGAAGGATCGGGGATGCGTTTGCCCGAATAGTGGCGGCCGTGGCTGACCGCGGGCCAGCCGTGATTCCTGCCCGCTTGCGGAATGTTCAACTCACCGCCGCCGAGCGGTCCCATTTCCGCCGTCCAGAGCACGCCGGTTTCGGGATGGATCGCAGCACTTTGCACATTGCGATGGCCGTACGACCAGACCTCGTCGGCGCCGTCCTTGCCGACGAAAGGATTGTCGTCAGGCACCGAACCATCGGGATTGATGCGGACGATCGTCCCGAGATGATTGTTCACGTCCTGCGCCTGCCGCATCTTGAAGCGCTCGCCGAGCGTGACGAAGAGCTTGCCGTCCGGCGCGAATACCAGGCGGGAGCCGTAGTGGTTCCGGCCGGAGACGGCCGGTTCCTGCCGGAAGATCACTTCGAAGTTGGAGAGCGCGCTGCCGTTCTCGTCGAGGCGCCCGCGGCCGACGGAGGTGGCCGCGCCGCCGCCGCGTTCCTCCGCGTAGGAGAGATAAACCATCCGGTTGCTGGCAAAGTCCGGATCGAGCGCCACATCCAGCAGGCCGCCTTGTCCGCCGGCGAGGACATCGGGCACACCGTCGATCGGGTCGGAAACGGCGCCGTCGGTTGAGACGAGCCGCAGGCGCCCCGGACGCTCGGTGACCAGCAACGCGCCGTCGGGCAGGTAGGTCGCGCCCCAGGGATTTTCGAGCCCTTCGGCAAAGGTCTCAACCGCAATGCGGCCCGTTTCGCTCTTGATGCTGTCCTGCGCGAGCGTGGTCGAGGGCGCAGCGAAGGCAAGAAGAAAAGACGAGGCAATGAGTGTCCGCAGCATGATCTTCTCCATCCGAACGGGGGCATAGGAGAGGAGCCGCCGGCTCCTCGATATAATGACCGACCGCCGATGCAGTTCCAATATGGGCGCGCGCGCCCAGATTTTCAGCTATGGCCAGGGTCGTCGCGGCCCTTGAGCAGGTCGGGCGCGGACAGCACGCGATCTAACTTCGGCTGGGCGCGAGCGTGGGTGTCGCTTTAGCCTTTGATCAGCCGGCGCCCTGAAGCTCAGCATGGACTGGGTACCGCGATGGCGGGGCGTCAGGCGGCTTTCTTCTTCGCCAGCCTCGCCTTGATGCTGGCGACGTCGGCGCGCGGCGTCGCCGCGAACAGTGTCCTGGTATAGCTGCGCTTGGGGTCGGCAAAGACCTCGTCACGCGAGCCGTATTCGACGGCCTCGCCATAATACATGACCATCACGTCGTCGGCGATGTAGCGCACCACCGACAGGTCGTGGCTGATGAAGACATAGGTCAGCTCGAACTCCAGATCGTGCGTTCGGGTTCTTGCCGTTCCGACTGTATATAAGGAAGCAACAAGCCGCACACAGGAGTAAGCGATGACTAGGGTTCAAAAATTTGAACGCGCTTATCGGATTGATTCGTCTGCCGTTCTCTCAAGCATTGCATTGGTCGCTAGTGCAGGGCGAAGCGGAAATCTGCTCAAGGTAGAATCGCAGCGTGCTCGCCACTATGCCTTGATGGCTAAAATCTCACGATCACGAAAAAGGTGACGGGGGTTCGCGCTGACAAGGCGGCCTGAAGAAGCGAGACAATCTTGGTGCCCGGACGGGAGGGTCACTTGCCCGTTCGGCTTAAATGAGTTTCGTGATATCCCCGTAGACCTCATATCCGGGCGCTTCCACTTGCTCCAAACCGAACGTGAAGAAGTGCTTTCTGGCGGCCCGCCAACCCCTGACCAAGCTTGGCAAACGGGCGTCAGGTAAGGCTCCACCTTTCCACGCCGCCGGGTCTAGCCACTTACCTGTCGCCAATTCGGCGTTAGTAGGAGTGGGGCAATTGCAGCCATATTTTGCATTCAGTATTGCATTTCGCCGGATCATGGCTCGGCGAACAAATGCTCAACATCCAACCGTCCAGATCACGGAGAGGTGTTGGATCATCAATAAGACAGTAGAAGCCCATTAGACCCTTCATGCGTTCAAGCTTTTGTCCTTCAAAAATAAAATTCGTCAGGTCTGCTTCGGTCAACCCGCCATAAAGGGAGTTTCTAAGCTCATATAAATCCTAGGAGGTCCCAGTCATATTTTGGATTACCTGACGACGCACGTGATATATTGTACCCATTCTTCAAGTAAAAAATTAGATATATATTTAATAGCCTAGAAACACGTGCCTTCAACTTATTAATCGTTTTCTCTGGTACTGTTAGTCCGCCTACTGTGAAGCGATACCCTAGATAATCAAAGTGCGGATAGGTACGCATCTCTTGATTGTAATTAGAGATAACCGCTATTCCAGGAGATTTATTTGCATTCAATTTTAGTCCACTGATTCTACAGTGCTCTACAAAACATCGCTCCAGTTCTTGTGCTTGGGAATAGTCACTACAAAGGGCCACGACGTCGTCTGCAAAGCGAACGAACCTGCCAGAGGAGGCCGATAGAGCTGTATCAAGGTCATGGTTCGCCAAGTTTGCCAGAATTAGCGATACAGACGATCCTTGAGGAGTCCCATGAACTCGTCGCAAATGATTGCCCAATTGATAGGCATCGTATGGTGAATAGCGGTGATGTAAGAATTGCCCAAAGACGAATCGCTCGTGCGGTGTGAGACTGACTCGCTCGGCATCATTTATTTTTTTCTTTAGATACCACGATGGGTTATCAAAATATTTCTCAAAATCGATCTGTACAGCAAATAGCTTTCCGTCGGTTTCAAACTCGCGCAGCGCAAGAATCGCCTCAAAGACATTCTTTTCAGGATGATACGCGTAGGAGGAGGGGGACAGGCGCTTTAGATTTCTACCTCTCGTCCGACGGAGGACCACATTTGCAAGTGCGGCATCCGGAATTGAGAATGCCATTATGGAGCGCTTTCCCCCATCTGGCTTTGGTATCTGATAGTTTATGGCCGGTATTGGCTCATATGTTTTTGTCAACACCTTATGCCAAATTGTCTTGGCCAAGAAATTTGCATGGCGTGCACAGTATGCTGGATCAAAATGCCTATGCTTAAAAGTGGGCGGTGCAGACGGCGGAAGCCCAGCATCTATCCCCGTCCGCTTCTTAAACTTTTCTCGATACTCCCTTTCGGAATACTCAGTAGGATCTTGCTTAGAAAACGATTTAGTGGCTAAGCGCTTTATTTCTGCCCTCAACGCATTCTGCAATGTCCCCTCCCGAACGAAGTCGGCGACGGGGCTAATAGTCAGGGATTCCGATAGGGATTGCCTACCCCACCGTCACATCTGAAGTTTCCAACAGATGCGCCATCGGCACCATAGATGCCCGGTACTTCGCCCCGCCGCCTCGGCTACTTCGCCACGAAACCAACTTATCTGTAGCGTCAGCAGAGTCAAATCCAGCTCGGTGTTTTCTCCAGCGCGGCGGCTGCGTCGCTCAGCGTGAATAGACTGAAACGGTCGTGTCCCACCGCGTGGTGTAGGTCGGCGGTAGCGAAGCCGCTCGCGAGCGCGCTCTCAACAGCGCTGTAGCGAGCGAGCGGCGTAGCGGCGGTCATCGATTCGAAGGAACCACCGATGACCAACGACATGATGAACCTGCGCACGCTCGTAGAGAAGACCCCGACGCCGATATCCTGCGCGAGAAGATCGGCTTTGCCGCCGAGCGGCTGATGGAGTTGGAGGGGGGCACGGCCATTTGCGTTGACTGGCCTCAGGGGCATGCTGTCGGACAGCGGTCAGCTTGACGGAACGGCACTTGTCTCGCCCCGAGGAAACCCGACAACGCTCATGGCGGACGGAGGGCAACCTACATGTACGCGCCGCTATGCCGCGCATGGACTTTTACAGATCCGGAGAACCTCTCCGGAACTGGACTTCCGCGCTTACCTTGCGTTTTGGACTTGCGCTGTTTCTCTGATCTCCTCTTTCCCGTCCAAAGGGGTCTCCCCCAACTAGAACGAAGGAGACCCCTTGTGGGAAACCCGAATGGCTATCGGGATGTGCGTCAGCACCAAGGAACACATATTCTCGTCTTGCCGATAGTTCGAAGTTCAAGCTTCGGAGGGTTGCGAAAACGACTATGGCTTGACCGGCGAGCAAGATAGCTTGAGTCACAGGCGAGGAAAGGAAGGAACATCGTGAACTATGATCCAGCTCGGGCATTGGACGTGCTTAGAACCGGTTCCGGGCTAGCCGATGCGGTATTTCGCGACGGTCAGGAAGAGGCGATCCGTCACATCGTTCAGGGGCATGGTCGCCTACTGGTGGTCCAAAGGACTGGTTGGGGCAAGAGCTTCGTATATTTCATCGCCACAAAACTTCTGCGTGAGGCCAGCTCCGGGCCAGCTCTATTGATCTCACCATTGCTGGCGTTGATGCGCAATCAGATCGCCGCTGCCGAGCGAATTGGCGTTCGCGCCGCCACTATAAATTCAGACAACATGGATGAGTGGGCTTCTGTGGAGGCGAGGCTTGCCCGTGGCGAACTCGACATATTGCTGATCTCTCCCGAGAGGTTGGCCAATGAGCGATTTCGAATGCAGGTGCTCGCAGGCATTTCAGCTCAGATCAGCTTACTAGTCGTGGACGAAGCGCATTGTATATCGGACTGGGGGCACGACTTTCGCCCGCATTACCGCCTTCTGGAGCGGATCGTCGCAACACTGCCGCCAAACTTGCGCTTGCTCGCGACCACGGCAACAGCCAACGACCGCGTGATGGATGATTTGGTTACCGTTCTAGGGCCCGATCTAAGCGTCTCCCGCGGGGACCTGAACCGTACATCGCTCTCACTACAGACTATCAGGTTGCCCACGCAAGCAGAGCGCTTGGCTTGGCTCGCCGAACAGCTCGCGACGTTGGCAGGCCATGGAATAATTTATACACTGACCGTTCGTGACGCGAACCAAGTTGCTCGCTGGTTGGGAACGCGCGGTTTTGATGTGGAAGCCTATACGGGCGAGACGGGCGAACGGCGCGAGGAACTGGAGCAAGCACTGCTCGACAACCGAGTGAAGGCGCTGATCGCAACTACCGCCTTGGGAATGGGCTACGACAAGCCTGATCTCGCGTTCGTAATTCACTACCAGACGCCTGGGTCGGTCGTTGCCTACTATCAGCAAGTGGGACGCGCCGGACGTGCCTTAGAATCGGCGTACGGCGTTCCGCTCAGCGGTCAGGAAGAAGCGGAGATCACGGACTGGTTCATTCGCAGCGCATTTCCAACTCAGGAGGAAGTAGCTTCAGTGCTTGCCGCGTTGGAAGAGGAGCCAGCAGGGCTGTCGGTTCCGGAACTGCTCGGCAAAGTCAATCTCAGCAGAGGCCGGATCGAGAAAACGATTGCCCTGCTATCGCTTGAAGCACCCGCTCCGATAGCGAAACAAGGCAGCAAGTGGCAGCTCACGGCGGCGCAACTGAGCAATAGTTTTTGGGAGCGAGCGGAGCGCTTGACCGCCTTGAGACGAGATGAACATCTGCAGATGCAGGAATATGTCGATTTGCCGTTTGGCCAGCATATGAAGTTCTTGATCGACGCTCTTGATGGGGACCCCAGCCTCGTCACTGTGCCTCTATTGCCTCCGCTGCCAACGAGAGTGAGCGAAGAACTCATCAATGAGGCTATCGCATTCCTACGGCGAACCAGTTTGCCCTTTGAGCCCCGAAAACAGTGGCCGACGGGTGGGTTGCCGCGATACGGACTGAGAGGCCCCATTGAGGCGAGGCATCAGGCTCAACCGGGTAAGGCCCTGTGTATTTGGGGCGATGCGGGATGGGGTGGTTTGGTCCGGCGCGGCAAATATGACGACAACCGCTTCTCCGATGACCTGGTGGCCGCGTGCGCGAAGATGATCCGTGAATGGAACCCACAGCCAGCTCCGGCCTGGCTTACTTGCGTTCCATCGCTAAGGCATCCCGACCTCGTGCCGGATTTTGGGCGGCGCTTAGCCGTCGAACTGAACCTACCTTTTCACGTGGCCCTTGTGAAAACGAATTACCGGCCTGAGCAAAAGACAATGGCGAACAGCACTCAGCAGGCACGGAATGTCGATGGTTCCTTAGTACTTAGCAATCGCCCGATTCCGCCGGGACCGGTACTTTTGGTTGATGATATGGTCGATTCCCGCTGGACATTGACGGTTTCGGCATGGCTATTGCGCGTGAATGGATGCGGCGAGGTATGGCCGATGGCTCTTTCGCTGACTGGGCATAACGAATGATGCCTTCACTTTCTCCCAACGCCAAAGCAATCCTCTTGATCACCGCTCACTTGATTGTCGGACGGAATTCGCCAAAATCCGACATACTGACCCTCAGTGAATATAATCGTCTCGCTCAACGCTTGCGTGAAGTTGGATGTGAGCCGGCCGATCTCCTGGCGGCGAGATCGGCTGAAAGCCTTCAGGTTTATAGAACGGTCGTCGACATAGAGCGCCTCCAACGGCTGCTTGGACGTGGCTTTCAGTTGAGCCAAGCCGTGGAACGTTGGCAGGCGCGGGCCATCTGGGTGATCAGCCGTCCTGACCCTGCATACCCTCAACGCTTGAAAGCACGACTAGGTAGCCAAGCTCCCGCTCTGCTTTTTGGCTGTGGGGAGGTGGGTCTGTTGGACAAAGGTGGCCTGGCAGTGGTTGGATCGCGCCACATCGATGATGATTTGTTTGACTACACAATGGCGGTGGGCCGCTTGGTTGCCCGGGCCGACCGGTCCATCATTTCGGGCGGTGCCAAAGGAATTGATCAGGCGGCCATGAGGGGGGCTTTGGAGGAGGGAGGCCAAGCTTGTGGCGTCTTAGCAGACAGTCTCGAAAAGCAGGCAATGGTTCGAGAGCACCGGAACATGTTGCTTCATGGCCAGCTCGCACTGGTGTCGCCATACGACCCCAACGCAGCATTCCATGTTGGCAATGCCATGCAACGTAACAAACTTATCTACGCGTTGGCTGACGCTTCTTTGGTGGTCAGCTCTGATCTCGACAAAGGCGGGACGTGGGCTGGAGCCACTGAGCAGCTCGACAAGTTCAAGTTTGGTCCATTGTATGTACGATCGACGGGGGATGTGTCGCCGGGACTCGCCGCCCTGCGCCGCAAGGGTGCTTGGCCGTGGCCGAACCCAGATACTCCTGAAGCACTGCAAGAAACATTAAATGCTTCCGCTGAAGAACCTTCTCAAGGTGATCTTGCCCTATTTGCAGCGAAGATGGCCGCTGACATATCTCCTGCGCCGCACGTTTCCCGAGAGAGTGCACCCACATCCTCGGCAATAGTCAGTCACGATGGTGCTATCGACGCAATCGCGTCCGAGCAGTTAGCCAATCAGCCGGAAGCTCCCGCGGAAATCCTATTTGCGACGGTGCGCGAGTTGATCCTGCGCCACGTGAGCGACCATTCAATGAAGGATGATGACGTTGCTGACGTCCTCAGAATTTCTAGCCGGCAAGCAAAACAATGGCTGGGCCGTTTGGTCGACGAGGGTCACTTAGAAAAGGTAAAGAAACCTGCGGGCTACAAACTCAAGCAACGGAGGCTGATCGAGTGAGCAAAATCGAAGGCTGCTGTTCTCATCACCTTGCGTGACCTCCCCTCCCATCCCCGACACAGGACCGGCCCCCCAATCGCTCCACCTGCCATACACCACTGTGAGGCTGAAGCCGTCCCGCAGGGCACATGGTTTGGTAGCTAACCTTCAACACGCCTCAGTGATCTAACTTCGGCTGGGCGCGGGCATGGTGTCGCTGTAGCCCTTTGATCAGCCGGCGCCCTGAAGCTCAGCATGGACTGGGTGCCGCGATTGCGGCGTCAGGCAGCCCTCTTCTTCGCCAGCCTCGCCTTGATGCTGGCGACGTCGGCGCGCGGCGTCGCCGCGAACAGTGTTTTGGTGTAGCTGTGCTTGGGGTCGGCAAAGACCTCGTCGCGCGAGCCGTATTCGACGGCCTCGCCATAATACATGACCATCACGTCGTCGGCGATGTAGCGCACCACCGACAGGTCGTGACTGATGAAGACGTAGGTCAGCTCGAACTCGTCCTGCAGGTCGGCGAGCAGGTTGAGCACCTGCGCCTGCACCGACAGATCGAGCGCAGACACCGGCTCGTCGAGCACCAAAAGACTCGGATTGAGCATCAGCGCGCGGGCAATGGCGATGCGCTGGCGCTGGCCGCCCGAGAACATGTGCGGGTAGCGGTTGTAATGCTCGGGTCCAAGGCCGACCTTCTTCAGCATCTTCATCGCGAGATCGCGCCGTTCGTCCGCCGGCCTGTCGGTGTTGATGAGCAGTGGCTCGCCCAGCACGTCGCCGATCTTCTGCCGCGGATTGAGCGACCCATAGGGGTTCTGGAAGACGATCTGCACTTTGCGGCGCATCTCCTTCGACAGCCCATTCCTGGCGATGTCGACCTTGTTGCCGTCGATAAAGAGCTCGCCCGCTGTCGCGGGATCGATCAGCGTGATGATGCGGGCGAGCGTTGACTTGCCGCAGCCGCTTTCGCCGACGATGGCCAGCGTCTTGCCCTTGTCGACGCTGAACGAAACGCCCTTGACCGCGTGCACCGTGCGCGAGGGACGAAACAGGCCGCCGCCGACATGATAGTCGCGCACGATGTTCTTGCCTTCGAGAACCGTCACGCTCATGACGCGGCTCCCGTTGCAGAGGGGGCCGGTTCGAACAGCATGTCGGAAATGGTCGGCAGCCGGTCGCCGACGGCGTTCTCCGGCAGCGCCGACAGCAGCGCCCGCGTGTAGTTGCTCTTCGGCTGCTCGAACAGCGACAGAACGTCGGCCTCTTCCATCTTGCGGCCCTTGTACTGGACGATGACACGGTCGGCGGTCTCGGCGACGACGCCCATATTGTGGGTGATCATGATCAGCCCCATGCCGTATTTGGCCTGCAGGCCGACCAAAAGATCGAGGATCTGCTTCTGGATGGTGACGTCGAGCGCGGTGGTCGGCTCGTCGGCGATCAGCAGCTTGGGATTGCAGGCGATGGCGATGGCGATCATGACGCGCTGGCACTGGCCGCCCGACATCTGGTGCGGGAACGAGTTCAGCCGCTCTTCCGGATCGGCAATGCCGACCAGCTTCATCAACTCGGTGGCGCGGGCCCGGCGCTGGGCGCGGTCCATGCCCATATGGAAGCGCAGCACCTCCTCGATCTGGAAGCCGGCGGTGAAGCACGGATTGAGGCTGGCGATCGGCTCCTGGAAGATCATCGAGATGTCCTTGCCGACGATCTTGCGGCGCTCGGACGGGCTGAGCTCAAGCAGGTCGATGCCGTCAAAGGCCATGCGATCGGCCTTCACCGTCGCCGTGTTCGGCAGCAGCCCCATCACCGCCAGCATCGCCACCGATTTGCCGGAGCCGGATTCGCCGACGATCGCCAGCACCTCGCGCGGCTCGATCGACAGGTCGATGCCTTGCACGGCCATGAACGGTCCGGCAGCGGTATCGAACGACACGGTGAGGTTCCTGATCTCGAGAAGAGGCATGCTCACGACCTCTTCAGCTTGGGATCGAAGGCATCGCGCAGCCCATCGCCGATCAGGTTGATGGCAAGCACCGTGATCAGGATGGCAAGGCCGGGGAAGGTCACCACCCATGGCGCGCGCAGGATGAACTCGCGCGCCGTGGCCAGCATGGTGCCCCATTCCGGCGTTGGCGGCTGCGCGCCGACGCCAAGGAAGCCAAGAGCGGCGGCCTCGAGAATGGCGTTGGAGAAGGACAGCGTCGCCTGCACGATCAGCGGCGCCATGCAGTTCGGCAGGATCGTCTTCAACATCAGCCTGAGATGGCTGGCACCGGCCACCTTGGCGGAGATGACATATTCGCGGTTCTTTTCGGCCATCACCGCCGCGCGGGTGAGCCGCGCGAAATGCGGCTGCAGCACCAGCGCGATCGCCAGCATGGCGTTGAACAGGCCGGGCCCGAGGATCGCCACCAGAACCAGGGCAAGGAGCAGCGACGGGAAGGCCAGAATGACGTCCATGACGCGCATGATCAGCGTATCGACCCAGCCGCGGAAATAACCCGCGAGCACGCCGAGGACGATGCCGCTGGTCAGCGAGAAAACGACGACGACCAGTCCAATGAACAGCGAGAACCGCGCCCCGAAAATCAGGCGCGAAAGCATGTCCCGGCCAACGGCGTCGGTGCCGAGCAGGAACATCGATTTGCCGCCCTCCTGCCAGGCCGGCGGCGCCAGCAGCGCATCGCGAAACTGTTCGTCAGGCGAATGCGGCGCGACCAGCGGCGCGAAGATCGCCACCAGCACCAGAGCAGTGAACACGACCAGGCCGATGACGGCGCCGGTGTTCATCGAGTAGTAATGCCAGAACTCGGTGAAGGCGCGTTGCCGGCCGCCAGTCGGAATGGAGGCGGCGGTGGCTTCTGCCGTGGTTTGGTCGGTCATCTCACTGCACCCGGATACGTGGGTTGATGACGGCATAGAGCACGTCGACGATCAGGTTCACTGCCATGACGATCAGCGCGATGATCAGCAAGCCGCTCTGGACGACGACATAGTCGCGCTTGGCGATCGCGTCGATCATCCACTTGCCGATACCGGGCCAGGAAAAGATCGTTTCGGTCAGGATGGCGCCCGCCATCAGCGTGCCGACCTGCAAGCCGATGGTGGTAACGACGGGGATCAGCGCATTGCGAAAAGCGTGAAGCCCGATGACGCGACGCGGCGCCAGGCCCTTGGCGCGGGCGGTGCGGACGTAGTCTTCGCCCAGCACCTCCAGCATCGCCGACCGCGTCTGGCGCGCTATGACGGCGAGCGGGATCGTCGCCAGCACGATCGCCGGCAGGACCAGATGACTGGCGGCGGACCTGAAAGCGCCGCTCTTGCCGGAGATCAGGCTGTCGATCAGCATGAACCCAGTCGTCGGCTTGAAGAAATATTGAAGGCCGATGCGGCCGGAAACCGGCGTCCAGCCGAGATAGCCGGAGAAGAAGATGATGAGCAGCAGCCCCCACCAGAAGATCGGCATCGAATAACCGGTCAGCGCCACCCCCATCGTCGCCTGGTCGAACCATGATCCGCGCTTGACCGCGGCGAAGATGCCGGCGGGAATGCCGATGAGGACGGCGATGATCAGCGCGATCGTCGCCAGTTCCAGCGTCGCCGGAAACAGCGCCTGGAATTCACCGAGCACCGGCCGTTTGGTGGCGAGCGATATGCCGAAGTCGCCGGTCAGGACCCTGCCGATATACTCGAGATACTGGACGACATAAGGCCGGTTGTAGCCAAACCGTTCGACAAGCTCGGCGTAGCGTTCCGGGCTGACGCCGCGCTCGCCGGCCAAGGCCGTGATCGGGTCACCCGGCAAAAGCCGGACGAAAGCGAACGCCGCCAGCGATATGCCGAACACGGTCGGGACGATCAAGGCGAGCTTGTGGAGGAGATAGCGGAGCATCTTACTTCATAGAACGGCGGCGCCGGAAGTCCAGCGCCGCCGTCCAATTTCTCAGGAGTTATTCGGTGACGTCGACGCCGTCAAACCGATGAATGCCGAGCGGATCCATGACGAAGCCGGTAACTTTCTTGTTCATCGGCATGAAGACCTTGGAATGGGCGATGGTCAGCCACGGCGCCTCACGCTTGAACACGACCTGAGCTTCCTCGTAGATCTTGGTGCGCTCGGCGACGTCCGTTGTCGCCTTGCCCTTCTGCAGCAGGGCTTCGAACTCCTGGTTGCACCAGATCGCATAGTTGGATTGGCCGATGGCATCGCAGCCGAGCAGGAACAGGAAGTTGTCCGGATCGCCATTGTCGCCGGTCCAGCCGAGCTGGAAGGCGCCGTCACGGTCCTTGGCCTTGCCGCGTTCGCGATACTCGGTCCATTCGTAGCTGACGATCTCGGCCTTCACGCCGATCTTGGCGTAGTCGGCCTGGATCAGTTCCGCGACCCGTTGGGCGTTCGGATTGTACGGGCGGCTGACCGGCATTGCCCAGATCTTCATCGAGAGGTCCGTGACACCGGCATCAGTCAGCATCTTCTTGGCCGCGTCCGGATCGTACAGATCGTCCTTGATCTCCTTGTTATAGGACCACATCGTCGGCGGGATCGGGTTTATCGCCGCCTGGCCAGCGCCCTGATAGACCGCATCGAGAATGGCCTGCTTGTTGACGGCCATGTTGAGGGCCTTGCGGACCTCGACCTTGTCGAAGGGCGGCTGCGTCGTGTTGTAGGCCATGTAGCCGATGTTCAGGCCTTCCTGCTCGTCGACCTTGAGGTTCGGGTCGGCCTGCAGGCCGGCAATGTCGGCCGGCGCCGGGTACGACATGATATCGCACTCGCCCGCCTTCAGCTTCTGCGCGCGCACGGCCGGATCGGTCGTGATGGCGAAGATCAGATCGTCGATCTTCTGGCGGCCGCCATAGTAGCCGTCCCATGCCGCATAGCGGATGACCGCATCGACCTGGTAGTCGACGAACTGGAACGGACCGGTGCCGACCGGCTTCTGGGTGAATTGCTGCCTGGTGCCGGCCTTATCAAGCTGGTCGGCGTATTCCTTGGAGACGATCGAAGCGAAATCCATGCCGAGGTCCGGCAGGAAAGCGACCTCAGGCTTGTTCAGCACGAATTTCACCGTCAGGTCATCGACCTTGACGATTTCCTTGAGCAGATCCGGGAAGCCCATGCCGGTGAAATATTCCCAGCCGGTGCCTTCCAGATAACTGTACCACGGGTTTTCCTTCTTCCACTGCCGTTCGAAGGAGAAGATCACATCGTCGGCGTTGAGATCGCGCGTCGGCGTGAAATAGTCGGTGGTCTGGAACTTCACGCCGGGCCGAAGCTTGAACGTGTATTCGAGACCGTCGTCGGAAACCGTCCAGCTCTCTGCGAGGCCGGGTGTGATGGTGGTTTTGCCGTGCTCGAACTCGACCAGGCGCGAATAGATGGTGCGCGAGGACGCGTCGAAGTCGTTGCCACCGCTCCACGGCGACGGGTCGAAGCCGGCCGGCGACGCCTCCGAGCAATAGACCAGCTGTTTCGCATTGGCCATGCCACCGAGGACGCTTGCGGCCAGCAACGCGGCCGCAAAAGTCAGTTTCTTTTTCATGGAGGACTCCCTGATGTTCTTCCAAGCCCCTCTATCAGGCTCGCGAAGCGCGCATATAAGCACCGTTTTTCCGGCTTTGGAACACCTGGTTTGCCTACCCCATGGGAAGCAGAATTTCTTTCTTCGGGCTCGCCGAAAGAGAGAATGAAATGTTAGATCTAATCGATCACGATATTGTTAACGACTGCATTTTTTTATCATCTTCAGCGCATCCGACGGTGAGGAACCGCCGCCTTCGGCTTGTCATTGGTGCGGACGATTTCTTGCCACCTTGCCGCAGGGGCAGACTTGCACGGCTGCCGATAGTCGCAATACATAGATGACAGGCTGGACATAGATGACAGGCTGGATTTCCTGGATGCCGGCAGCAGCGGAGGACGTCTCTGTCATTCGGAGGCGACGCGGCGGGCAGGCAGAGACAACAAGAACAATCGAGGGAGGGACGAGTGGCAAAAACACCAAGGACGGCGGCGCCAGCGACAGCCAAGGCCAAAACTGCTGCGAAACCGGCCAGCCCCGACAAGCCCCGGACAAGCCAAAGGCCAAAGGCGCCGACGGCCAAAGCCAGGTCGAAGGCGGCCGCTGTGTCCGCGAAGGCCGGTGCATCCGCGAAGACCAATGCATCCGCGGAGACCGATGCATCCGCGAAGGTTGGCGCAAAGCCCGCCGCCGCCAAACCAGCGGCGAAGGCGGCACCGACAGCGGCTGCATCGGCGTCAAAGCCAGATCCGTCCGGAAGCTTGCCGAATGCGGTTGCCGCCGGATTGCCGGAAAAACCCTGGCTCAAAAGCTATCCGAAAGTCGTTCCGGCCGAGATCGGCGCTCTGCCCTTCGGCTCCATCGGCGATCTGCTCGCCGATGTCTGCAAGCAGTACGCCAGCCGGCCGGCCTTTACCTGCATGGGCAAGACCATCAGCTACGCGGAAGTCGAGCGGCAATCGGCCGCCTTCGGCGCCTATCTGCAATCGACGGGACTGCCGAAAGGCGCACGCGTGGCGCTGATGATGCCGAACGTGCTGCAATATCCGGTGGCGATGATGGCAGTGCTGCGCGCCGGCTATGTCGTGGTCAATGTCAACCCGCTCTACACGCCGCGCGAGCTGGAACATCAGCTCAAGGATTCCGGCGCGCAAGCCATGGTCATTCTCGAGAATTTCGCCAACACCTTGCAGGCGGTGATCGCTAAAACGGCGGTCAAGCATGTCGTGGTCGCGGCGATGGGCGACATGCTTGGCGGCCTGAAGGGGACGATCGTCAATCTCGTCGTGCGCCGCGTGAAGAAGATGGTGCCGGCCTGGTCGCTGCCGGGCCATGTCAAGTTCAACGCCGCGTTGAAGGCAGGCGCCGGCATGAATTTCAAGCCGGTGAAGGTCGCTGCCGACGACGTCGCATTCCTGCAATATACCGGCGGCACCACCGGCATCTCGAAGGGCGCGGTGCTGCTCCACAGCAACGTGCTGGCCAACGTCGCGCAGAACGCGCTGTGGATCGAGGACGCCTTCACGGTCAAGCCCAAGCCGGCGCATCTCAACTTCATCTGCGCGCTGCCGCTCTACCATATCTTCGCGCTGACAGTTAACGCGCTGATGGGCATGCAGCTGGGCGGTCAGAACATACTCATTCCCAATCCGCGCGACATTCCCGGCTTCGTCAAGCAACTCGGCAAATACCCGATCCACATCTTTCCTGGCCTCAACACGCTGTTCAACGCGCTGCTCAACAATGAGGATTTCCGCAAGCTCGACTTCAGACCGCTGATCCTGACGCTGGGTGGCGGCATGGCGGTGCAGAAGGGTGTCGCCGAACGCTGGAAGAATTTGACCGGCTGCCCGGTTACCGAGGGCTACGGGCTTTCGGAAACCTCGCCGGTGGCCACCGCCAACACGTTCAGCAATGGCGCCTTCACCGGCACGATCGGCCTGCCGCTGCCCTCGACCGAAATCGCCATCCGCGACGACGACGGCAACGATTTGCCGCCAGGCGAGGTCGGCGAAATCTGCATCCGCGGACCGCAGGTGATGGCCGGCTACTGGAACCGGCCTGACGAGACCGCCAAGGTGATGACCAAGGACGGTTTCTTCAAGTCGGGCGACATGGGATTCATGGACGAGCGCGGCTACACCAAGATCGTCGACCGCAAGAAAGACATGATCCTCGTGTCCGGCTTCAACGTCTATCCGAACGAACTCGAGGAAGTGGTGGCCCTGCATCCGGGCGTGCTCGAAGTGGCCGCGATCGGCGTGCCAGACGAGCATTCAGGCGAAGTGCCGAAGCTGTTCGTCGTCAAGAAGGACCCGTTGCTGACCGCAGAGGTGCTGACTGTCTATTGCCGCGACAACCTGACCGGTTACAAGCGGCCAAAATACATCGAGTTCCGGACCGAACTGCCGAAAACGCCGGTCGGCAAGATCCTGCGGCGGGCATTGCGGGAATAGGGACAACTTTGGGCGATAGCCTTACTGTCGATGACGCGGCGGATACGCTTTCCCGTCCCGATCCGCTGACATTCATCAAGGCAAACATGCGTATCGCCCCTGTTCCGGCACTTCCCGAAATCCGGCTTTATGCAGCCCATCCAGCGAGCGGCCTGTGGCGGCTCACGCGTCCACAGGGACGAGCAGCCGAGCCGGAAGAAGAAGGAAGCGAAGCCGACGAGGACGGCCCCGAGTCGCAGCCTCCTTACTGGGCCTATGCCTGGGCCGGCGGCGCGGTGCTTGCCCGCTACATCCTCAATCGGCCGGAGACCGTGGCCGGGCTTCGCGTGCTCGACATCGGCGCCGGGTCTGGCCTCGTCGGTATCGCCGCGGCAAAGGCCGGAGCCAGCGAAGTGATTGCATCCGAGATCGACCGCAACGGCGTCGCCGCGCTTGGTCTCAATGCGGCGGCGAACGGCGTCGCAATCACGGTCGTCGGCGAGGATATCACCGCTGGGCCGCCGCCGCCGGTGGACGTCGTGGCAGCTGGCGACTTGTTTTACCGGCAAGATCTCGCCGACCGGGTCATCCCCTTCCTCGACCGCTGCCTGGCTGCCGGCATCAATGTGCTGGTCGGCGACCCGGGCCGCGCCTACCTGCCCCGCTCGCGGCTTCGCCTGCTGGCCGAATACCAGGTGCCGGATGTCGGCCAAGCAAATGGCGCGGCGAAGCCGAGCGGTGTCTTCTCGTTCGAGCCGGAGCAGCTCGAAGGCGAGTTCAGATCGTCTCCTTGACCTTTGCCGAAAGAAAGTCGGGCAGGTCGGCAACCGAATCCAGAATGACGTCGGCGATCTGCGACAGCGATTCCCGCGTGCCGGTGCCGGAGAGCACGCCGATCGCCAGGCCGCAGCCGCCGGCCCGCGCCATTTCCAGATCGTGGCGATTGTCGCCGACCACGGCGATCGCGGCCGGCCTCAGGCCGGTCAGGTCCGAGAAGGCGAGGATCGTGTCGGGGGCCGGTTTCGGATTGGCCACCGCATCATAACCATAGGCGGCGTCGAACAGCTGCGCGACACCCAGTGTCAGCAATGTCTTTTCCGCGCCAGTGGTCGAATCGTTGGTGGCGACGCCGAGCCGGTAGGATTTCCTGTGAAGAACGCCAAGCGTCTCGACGATGCCCGGCAGCGCCACCGCCATCGCCGAACCCTGCACCGAGGTGATCTCGTTGAAGCGGGCGACGGCAAGCATCTGCTCTTCGTCCGACAGCCGCGGAAACCAAAGCTCGACGACATCCATGTTGGTGCCGGAGGCAAAGATGGAATCGGGCTTGAAGCGTTTGGTGGCGAAATCATAGCCCGCCGCGGCAAGCAGCCTGTCGGCCTTCCAGCGGTCACCCTCCGCCGCATCCATCGCCATGAAATCGGCAACGCCGAGCCATGTTGCGTTGAAGTCGACAAGGGTGCCGTCCTTGTCGAACAGTATTCCCTTGATCTCGGCCAAGCCGCTTACTCCGATCCGCGCAATCGATGGATGTGTCCCACCAGTCCGGCGGTCGAAGCGTCCCGCTTTGCGGCATTCTCCTTGCCTTCCACGACAGGCAGCAGTCCGGTCGCCAGTTCCTTGCCCAGCTCGACGCCCCACTGGTCGAAGGAATTGATGTTGAAGAGCGTGCCTTCGACGAAGACGCGGTGCTCATAGAGCGCGATCAGCCGTCCGAACGTATGCGGATCGAGTTGTCTGTAGAGGATCGTCACCGAGGGCCGGTTGCCGGAGAAGACGCGGTGCGGGGCGATCCTGTCGACTTCGGCGGGCGCCATGCCCTTTGCCAGCATCTGCGCGCGCGCTTCCTCCAGCGTGCGGCCCTTCATGAACGCCTCCGACTGCGCCAGGCAGTTGGCGAGCAACAGGTCGTGGTGATGCTTGAGATCCGGCTCATGGCCGATGGCCGCCGCGAGGAATTCGACCGGGATGAAATCGGTGCCCTGGTGCAGCAGCTGAAAGAAGGCGTGCTGGCCGTTGGTGCCGGGCTCGCCCCAGACCAGCGGGCCGGTCGGCGTCGTGACAGCGCCGCCGTCGAGGGTGACGCTCTTGCCGTTCGATTCCATGTCGAGTTGCTGCAGATAGGCCGGCAGCCTCGACAGGCGCTGGTCGTAGGGAATGATGGCGCGGGCGGGGTACTGGCAGATCACCCGATGCCACCAGCCGATCAGCCCCATCAGCGCCGGCAGGTTCCTGGCCAGCGGCGCCGTCTGGAAATGTTCGTCCATCGCATGCGCGCCCTCGAGAAAGGCGCGAAAATTCTTCGGGCCGACGGCGATCATCACCGGCAGGCCGATCGCGCCCCACACCGAATAGCGTCCGCCGACCCAGTCCCAGAAGCCGAAGACGCGATCGGACGCAATACCGAACTTGGCCACCAGGTCGAGCGCCGTCGAGACGGCGGCGAAATGCTTTCCGACCGCTTCCTTGCCGAGCGCCTTCTGCACCCATTCGCGCGCCGTCTCGGCATTGGTCATCGTCTCGATCGTGGTGAAGGTCTTGGAAGCAACGATGAACAGCGTGGTTTCGGCGGAGAGGCCCTTCAGCGTGTCGTGGATATGGGCGCCGTCGATGTTCGACACGTAATGCGAGCGCGGCCCGTCGTGATAGGGCGCCAGCGCCAGCGTCGCCATGGCCGGGCCAAGATCGGACCCGCCGATGCCGATGTTGACGATGTCGGTGATCTTCTTGCCGGTGGCGCCGGCCGCCTTGCCGGAGCGCACCGCATCGGCGAAGGCGCCCATCGCGTCGAGCACGGCGACAACCTCCGCCTTCACGTCCTGACCGTCGAGCACGATACCCTTACCGTTCAGGTTGCGCAGCGCGGTGTGCAGCACGGCGCGGCCTTCGGTGACGTTGATCTTCTTGCCTGAGAACATCGCGGCGCGCCGGCCTTCGAGATCCGCGGCTGCCGCCAGCTTCTCGAGCAGATCCATCGTCTGCGCATCGACCGCGCATTTCGACCAGTCGAGCAGCAGGTCGCCGTCGCTGGCGGAGAATTTTTCGAAGCGCTGCGGATCAGCAGTGAAAGCCTCGCGCATGCTGCCCGATCTGGCCGCACGGTGATCGCGCAGGGCGTCGAGCTGTTCTTGAAAGGACGATTGATCCACTGCCTCACTCCGAGCCTTGAAATGCCAACATAACAGACCGGATGTTTCCGGCGCGTGTCGTCGCGGCGAACTATCTAGCCGAAATCGACTGGTTTCAATGCGCCGCGATGACGCGTTGCGTCACGCTGGGGACGACGCGTTGCGTCACGCTGGGGACGACGCGTTGCGTCACGCTGGGGACGACGCGTCGCGTCACGCTGGGGATGACGCGTTGCGTCGCGCTGGGGATGACGCGTTGCGTCACGCTGGGGATGACGCGTTGCGTCGCGCTGGGATGACGCGTTACGTTACGCTGGGGAAGGATCACTGGCGTAAATCCCAGCAATCAGAAAAATTGATTGGCGCAACAGCTTGTGCCACCGGTACATTCGACTGGTCCAGCTAGGTAAAAAAGCTGGCCATCCGAGGAACACTCCCATGCCACAGCGAAACGACACGGCCATATGGTCCGGCCTGTTCCGGATTTCGGCGGAGTCCGGCCAGACCCTGCAGGCGCAGATCCGTCAAGCGATCGTCGCCGCCATCCTCGACCGGCAAATTGCCGCTTCGATGCCGCTTCCGTCCTGCCGAATCCTGGCCGAGAAACTCGGCGTGGCGCGCGGCACCGTGGTGCTGGCCTTCCAGCAGCTCGTCGACCAGGGTTTCCTGGTGGCGCGCGAACGGCGCGGCCATTTCGTCAATCCGGACGTGCTGGCGACGCCGGCCAAACCGCACCAGAAGGCGCCAGACCAGGCCAATGAGATCGACTGGAAGGCGCGCCGGCAGATCGCGGCCAGCGACATGCCGCCGCCGGCCAAGCACGACAACTGGATCAAGTCGTCCTACCCCTTCGTCTATGGCCAGTTCGATCCGGCACTGTTCCCGACCGCCGAGTGGCGCGAGTGCAACCGCATGGCGCTCGCCGTGCTCGAGATCCGCAACTGGGCGTCCGACATGGTTGATCGCGACGATCCGCTTTTGATCGAGCAGATCCAGGCGCGGCTGTTGCCGCGGCGCGGCATCTTCGCCAATCCCGATGAGATCATCGTCACGCTCGGTGCGCAGAACGCGCTCTACATGCTGGCGACGCTGCTGATGACCAAGGGCTCCAAGGTGGCCATGGAAGACCCCGGCTATCCCGACGCACGCTCGATCTTCCGGCTGGCGGGCGCCGACGTCATACCGGTCCCGGTCGACCATTCCGGCATTGTAACCGCTTCTATTCCCAGCGATTCCGGCTTCGTCTTCGTGACGCCCAGCCACCATTGCCCGACCATGGTCCCGCTGTCGGCGGAGCGCCGGCAGGATTTGCTGGCGCGCGCCAACCGCCACAACCAGATCATCATCGAGGACGGCTATGACAGCCAGCTTCTGGACGAGGCGCCGCAGCAGGCGCTGAAGAGCCTCGACCGTTCCGGCCGCGTCATCTATGTCGGCTCGATGTCGAAGACGCTGGCTCCGGGCCTTAGGCTCGGCTACATCGTCGCCTCGGCCGGGCTGATCTCCGAGCTTCGCGCGCTGCGTCGCTTCATGCTGCGTCATCCGCCGGCCAACAATCAGCGCGCGGTCGCGCTGTTCCTGTCGCTTGGCCATCACGAGGCGCTGGTGCGGCGGCTGTCGAGCGCCTTCGACGAACGGCGCAAGCGTCTGATCCATGCGATTTCCGCCTTTCTGCCGGAGTGGCGCTCGACCGATTCCGCCGGCGGCGCGTCGCTCTGGCTCGAAGGGCCGCGCGGCACCGATTCGCGCGGGCTGGCCGAGGCCGCCGCCTCGCGCAGCGTCATCATCGAGCCTGGCGACCGTTTCTTCGATCGCACCGAAAAGCCGTCGCGCTTCATGCGGCTGGGCATCTCCTCGATCGCGCTGCAGCACATCGAGCCCGGCATCCGCGAACTGGCGACTGCAGCCGGGCGCAGGCCGGCCGCGGCTTGAGGCCTCGGCCTGCGCAGGCCGCCGTTTTTTAGCGCCCTGGCATATGCGGCGGGACCGCCTGGCCCATAGGCTGTCCTAATGCCGGCGGCATAGTTCGAGGGATAAGGGGACGAACCGGGCCGGTGGTGGACCAACCACCGCCGCCCGCTTCGCAGCTAAAGGTGGAGTGCCTCCGATGTCAGTGGCTGTCGAGAAGCCGGATACGCCCTCGGACCAACGTTCGCGGCGTTCCGGCGGGCGCGAAGCGCGTCGCGCCATGCGGGCAGCGCCGCTTGCCGACGATATCAAGCCGGTGCGCGCCGGCCTCGAAGGCGGAAGCTACGGGCCGCTCAGCGACAACGACCGCGAGCGCATTCACGAAGCGGTGCTGACGCTGCTTGAAACGGTCGGCTTCGCCAATGCCATCCCCTCCTGCATCGAAGCGCTGACCAAGGCCGGCGCCACGCTCAGCGCGGACGGCCGCATTCGTTTTCCCCGCGCGCTCGTCCTCGACACCATCAAGAAGGCGGCACGCCATTTCACCCTGCATGGCCAGGATCCCAGGCACGACATGCTGATCCAGGGCAAGCGCGTGCATTACGGCACGGCTGGCGCAGCGGTGCATCTGGTCGACGTCGAGAAGCGCTGTTATCGCGAATCGCTGCTGCAGGACATCTATGACGCCGCCCGCATCGTCGAAGGGCTCGACAACATCCATTTCTTCCAGCGGCCAATGGTGCCGCGCGACATTCCCGATCCGCTCGATATGGATTTCAACACGCTTTACGCCTGCGTGATGGGCACGTCGAAGCATGTCGGCACATCCTTCACGGTGCGCGAGAACGTCAAGCCGGCACTCGACATGCTCTATGCGATTGCCGGCGGCGAAGAGAATTTTCGCGCGCGGCCTTTCGTCTCCAATTCGAACTGTTTTGTCGTGCCGCCGATGAAGTTTGCCGAGGATGCCTGCGGCGTGCTCGAGGCCTGCGTCGAAGGCGGCATTCCGATCCTGCTGCTGTCGGCCGGCCAGGCCGGCGCCACGGCGCCGGCGGCGATCGCCGGTGCGGTGGTGCAAGCGGTGGCCGAAGTGCTCGTCGGCCTCGTCTATGTCAATGCCATCAAACCCGGACATCCGGCGATCTTCGGCACCTGGCCGTTCGTCTCCGACCTCAGGACCGGCGCCATGTCCGGCGGCTCGGCCGAGCAAGCGGTGCTGACCGCGGCCTGCGCCCAGATGGCGCAATTCTACGACCTGCCCGGCGGTTCGGCCGCCGGCATGACGGATTCGAAGCTGCCCGACATTCAGTCCGGTTACGAAAAGGGCATCACTGACGTGATGGCCGGCCTTGCCGGCCTCAACCTTGTCTATGAATCGGCCGGCATGCACGCCTCGCTGCTCGGCTTTTGCCTGGAAAGCCTGATCATCGACAACGACATGCTCGGCCATTGCCTGCGCTGCGTGCGCGGCATCGAGGTGACCGATGAGTCGCTGTCGATAGACACCATCGCCGACGTCTGCCTGAAGGGGCCGGGTCATTATCTCGGCAACGAGCAGACGCTGCGGCTGATGCAGACGGAATATTTCTATCCGGCGGTCGGCGACCGCTTTTCGCCGAAGGAATGGAACGAGAAAGGCAGGCCCGACATCCTGCAGCGGGCGATCATCGAGAAGAAACGCATCCTCGCCGAGCGCTTCCCGCGCCACGTTCCGAAGCCGGTCGACGACAAGCTGCGCGCCAGCTTCGGCAATCTGATCCATCTGCCGCGCAGCGGCATGGGCGGCTGAAGACGGTTCTCTCGTCAAAACTGAAACGGTCAGAGCCTAATCCATCCCGACAAAATCGGGATGGGGCTCTAGCTTTCTGTTTGACCATGATCTTTTCCGAAAACCGGGTTCCACTTTTCGGGATCATGGTCTGTTTGACCATGATCTTTTCTGAAAACCGGGTTCCACTTTTCAGGATCATGGCCTACTCGGCGTTCAACCCGTGGCGCTCGACGACCTCGCCACTGATCAGCTTGGCATGCAGCGTCATCAGTATGATTTGCGCATCGAAGCTGTCGCCGGCCTCAAGTGCCGCCTCAAGCCGGCGCTCCGCATCCAGCCTAAGTTGAAGGCCGTTGGATTGCTCGAATGCTTCAGGCCCGGCAATACAGTAGCCAAGCAGCTGGGCCACCGGCGGGTAGGCCTGTGCCGGCGGCTCGTCGGGCCAGTGGTCCTTCATCAGATTGACGATGGTGAGCTTTGCTCCTTCCGGCATAAGGGCGGGATGAAGGTCGACGTCGCGTAACGCGGCGTCGAGTTGCCTGAGGTCGCCTGAGCGGCCGAACATTTCAAGGAAGCCTAGAGAGGAGCGCCGTCTCGCCATGATGTTCCCTATCCGAATGCCCGAAACCGCAGCTAAGCCCACCGCAGGCAGCCGCTAAAGCGCGTCGCGTTTGACCGGCCGCATGCGACGCGCTTTAGGTTGTTGTCGTTATCGCAAACCACTGCACACCCTCGGGTCAGGCGCGAGGCATGCTTTTGCGCGACATGCATTAACCACTCGCTGCCAGCAACAAAACACCGGCGAGGGCCGATCCCGCAAGCGTCGGCAGCATGCCGATCTTCAGCTTCAGAATGGCGATCATGGCAGCACACGACAGCAGCGCCGCGCGCCAGTCGATCGATGAGAGCACCGGCACGTCCGTTCCAAGCCCGATGGTGCGCACCTCGCCGAAAATGACGTGCAAGCCGAACCACAGAGCGAGATTCATGATGACGCCGACGACGGCAGCGGTGATCGCGCCCAGCGCCGCCGACAGGGCCTTGTTGCCGCGCAGGGATTCGATATACGGCGCGCCGAGGAATATCCAGAAGAAGCAAGGCGTGAACGTCGCCCACAGGGTGAGCATCGCGCCAAGCGATCCGGCAAGCAGCGGGCTCAACGATCCCGATTGGCGGAACGCGGCCAGAAAGCCGACGAACTGCAGGACCAGAATGAGCGGGCCGGGCGTCGTTTCGGCAAGCCCGAGGCCATCGACCATTTCACCGGGTGCGAGCCAGCCGAAGGACTCGACCGCTGCCTGCGCGACATAGGCAAGCACCGCGTAGGCGCCGCCGAAGGTGACGACCGCCATGACGCTGAAGAAGCCGCCGATCTGCGTCCACACACTAGCAGACCCGGTAAAAGCCCAGATCAGCAGCACCGGCCCGAGCCAGATCGGCAGCCAGATCGCGACGGTGCGCGGCGCATGCCATCGCGTCGGCTGGGTGTGGGCCAGTTCGCCGCGCTCGAACATCAGGTCGACCGCGCCCTTGATGTCGGGAACCGCGTCCTTGCCGTGCGCCGCGCCGGAAAAAAGCGCTGGCGCAACACGATTTCCAATCCAGCCCGTCAGGCCGGCAAGCAGGACGATGACCGGAAACGGCATGTTCAATGCATAGATGGCGATGAAGGCGGCGAGCGCGATCGAAACCATGACCCGGTTCTTCAGGGCACGTCGTCCGATCCGGATCATCGCCTCGATCACGATGGCGAGCACGGCCGCTTTGACCCCGAAAAACAGTGCCTCGACGAGGGGAGCGTCGCCATATAGCGCATAGAGGATACTCAAGGTGAGCATCACAAGCGCGCCCGGCGCGACGAACAGGATGCCGGCGACCAGGCCGCCGATCGTCCGGTGCAGCAGCCAGCCAATATAGATGGCGAGTTGCTGGGCTTCAGGGCCGGGCAGCAGCATGCAGTAGTTCAACGCATGCAGGAAACGTTGCTCGCCGATCCAACGCCTCTCCTCGACCAGTTCCCTGTGCATGAGCGCGATCTGGCCGGCCGGCCCGCCGAAGCTGAGCAGGCCGATTTTCGCCCAGAGTTTTACGCCTTCGCGGAAGGTAGGCGCTGCCGGCACCTCGGCGATCTCGATCGTTTTGGCAGAAGTCCCCGTTTCGCTCATGACGGCTTGCCTGGCCAGTTATGCGTCTCCTCGGTGGCATCGCGGCACCATCGGAAAAACGCATCGTAGAGCAGCATTCCTGCCTCCAGCTGTTCCAGATCGTCGCGAAACATCCGCGACAGGCCAAGCGAGGCGGCCAGGAAGCCGGCAGCCTGTGGAACCCGATCGAGGCTTGCGGTGTCGGCTGCGCGCACGATCACGGCGAGGCGGTCGAGCGCCTCTGATTCGAGCCCGAACTCTTCGATCATCGTGTCGAAGGTGCAGCACTCGCCCCGATGAGTCCAGAACACATTATCGATGTCGAAAGGCACGGCCTGAAAGCGATCCGCAACCGCCGACACTTCGGCCGCCTCGACAAAGAGGAAGACCGCGCTCGAATCGATGAAGCGCCGGATCAGCCAGGGGCAGGCGATGCGATCGACCTTCGGGCGGCTCCGCGTCACCCACACAGTGCGGCCTTTTTCATCGCGGGGCGGTATCTTGCCGGCATGGATCAAAGGCCCCTTGGCATCGCGCCAGGCTTCAAACCCGCCTTCGAGGGATTCGGCACTGACGCCCTCATGCCGCAGCCATGCGGCCACGCCTTGTGAGAGCTTTTGCCCTTTTTGGCAGACGACCGTCACTCGGCTGCCGGCGAATTCGGATGCCCAGGTCGAGACGGTTTTGAAGTCACGCCGGTTTGAGGCCGGCAACAGGCGCGGATCGGCGCTGTAGTCCTCCTCGATGCGAACATCGACGATCGCGGGCGCACCCGGCAGACCAATCAGACGGGACAGTTGGGGAACGGTGATAGCGGTTGTCGACGGCATGGCGTCCACCCTCCTTGAGAGAGAAGCTTGGACGCGAACGTTGGGCTGACGCCTCACGGGGTCGTCGCGATGCACCCCTTGCCATGATCGTGGATTTGTCGCGCCCGCTTGTCAAGCGTCATGCCTGGAGCAAGGATGTTCTGGCTCCGGCTGCCGGTTTGGCGGAGCCAGGACATTTCTGGGAGGAAAACCATGAAAAAGACCTATCACGGCAGCTGCCATTGCGGTGCGGTGCGTTTCGAAGCCGAAATCGACCTCACTGAGGGCATCCGCAAATGCAATTGCAGCTTCTGCTGGAAACTCGGCTACCGGAAGTCCTTCGCCGCCTATGAGGCCGTGCGGGTGACGGACGGCCGCGACCGGATGCGGGAGTACAAGGCGACGCCGTCGAACTGGCCGGAAGGCGACATCAACCACTATATGTGCCCGAACTGCGGCGCGAATTTTCTGTCGCGCGGCTATCTCGACTTCATGGGCGGGAATTTCTGGGCGGTGAACGTCGCCTGCCTCGACGACGTCACCGAAGAGGAACTCGCGGCAGCCCCAATCGTCTACGAGGACGGCAAGCGCGACAGGCAGGACCAAGCGCCTGAGATCACCGGCCATCTATAAGCGCTGCTCGGACGAGGCTCTTTCCTTCTCCCCTTGTTGTGGGAGAAGGTGGATTGGCGCGCAGCGCCAAGACGGTTGAGGGGTGTTGGACGGCGTGCGATTGGCGCCAAGCTAGAACACTCCTCATCCGACCGAGCTTCGCTCGGCCACCTTCTCCCACAAGGGGAGAAGGTAAGATCCAGCGTTCAGTGATTGTCCCGCGGCACGCCGCTGGTGTGCGCCACATCCTGGTATTTCACCGCCGGCTTCAGCACCATTCCTTCGGAAAACTGGTCGACCATGCCGCGCTGGATCTCCTGCCATGGCGTCTGATGCTTGGGGTAGTGATAGCCGCCACTGTTCTGCAGCTCGGCGCGTCGGCGCGTGATCTCGTCGTCGGTGACGAGAATGTCGGCGGTGCCCTTGCGCAGGTCGATGCGGACGCGGTCGCCGGTCTTCAACAGCGCCAGCCCGCCGCCTATGGCGGCTTCGGGCGAGGCGTTGAGGATCGACGGCGAGCCCGACGTGCCCGACTGGCGGCCGTCGCCGATGCAGGCCAGCGCATGGATGCCCTTCTTGATGAGATGGGCCGGCGGCTGCATGTTGACGACTTCGGCGCCGCCGGGATAACCGATCGGGCCGGCGCCGCGCATGAACAGGATGGTGTGCTCGTCGATGCCTTGCGCCGGATCGTCGATGCGGGCGTGGTAGTCTTCGGGCCCGTCGAAGACCATGGCATTGCCTTCGAAGGCCTCGGGGTCGTCCGGGTTCGACAGATAGCGTTCGCGGAATTCGGGCGAGATGCCGCTGGTCTTCATGATCGCCGAATCGAACAGATTACCCCTGAGATTGATGAAACCGGCATTGGCCTTCAGCGGCTCGGCGACGGTGCGGATAACATCGAGATTCTCGTTGACGACCCCACTGCAATTGGCGCCGATCGTCTTGCCGTTGACCGTCATGGCGTCGGGATGGGGCAGCAGCCCGGCCTTCATCAGTTCGGCGACCACCGCCGGCACACCGCCGGCATGGTGATAATCCTCGCCGAGATATTCGCCAGACGGCTGCAGGTTGACGATGAGCGGCACTTTCAGGCCGACCGTCTGCCAGTTGTCATTGTCGAGCGGCACGCCGAGATGACGGGCGATGGCGTTGAGGTGGATCGGCGCGTTGGTCGAGCCGCCGATGGCCGAGTTGACGACGATGGCGTTCTCGAAGGCCTGACGAGTCATGATGTCGGAGGGCCTCAGATCCTCATGCACCATGTCGACGATGCGTTTTCCCGTCTCATAGGCGATCTGGCCGCGCTCGCGGTAGGGTGCCGGAATGGCGGCCGAGCCCGGCAGCTGCATGCCGAGCGCCTCGGCCAGCGAGTTCATGGTGGTTGCGGTGCCCATGGTATTGCAATAGCCGGTGGACGGCGCCGAGGAGGCGACGATGTCCATGAACTCGTCATAGCCGATCTCGCCGGCCGACAGGCGCTGGCGCGATTCCCAGACGATGGTGCCGGAGCCGGTGCGCTTGCCCTTGTGCCAGCCATTGAGCATCGGGCCGACCGACAGCGCGATAGCCGGGATGTTGACGGTGGCCGCTGCCATCAGCAGGGCCGGCGTCGTCTTGTCGCAGCCGATGGTGAGCACGACGCCGTCGAGCGGATAGCCGTAGAGCACCTCGACCAGGCCGAGATAGGCAAGGTTGCGGTCGAGTGCCGCGGTCGGGCGTTTGCCCGTCTCCTGGATCGGGTGGCACGGGAACTCGAAAGGGATGCCGCCCATCGACACGATGCCCTCGCGCACGCGCTTGGCCAACTCGATATGATGGCGGTTGCAGGGCGACAGATCCGAGCCGGTCTGGGCGATGCCGATCAGCGGCTTGCCCGACATCAGTTCGGCGCGCGTCAGCCCGTAATTCAAGTAGCGCTCGAGGTAAAGCGCCGTCATCCCCGGATTGTCGGGATTGTCGAACCACTCCTGCGAGCGAAATTTCTTTTTTTGTGTGGGGGCGCCGGCCATCATGGTCTCCGTATTTGTATGACAAATCGATATGACAACGCGCGAGAGCAGGCAAGAGGCACGCGCCATCCGATTCCGGACTTTGGTGCGATAGACATGCGTCTACCCCCACGCTAGACCGCATCGGGGCTTGTCAATTCGTATCCGGGAGATTTTGATGGCTTTGGTGATCGAAGGCGAGGAACGCATCGCCGCACCCCTGCAGAAGGTGTGGGAAGCGCTGAACGACCCGGACGTTCTGAGACAGACCATTCCGGGCTGCCAAAACCTCGAAAAGAAGTCGGACACCGAGATGGCGGCGACCGTGGTGGTCAAGATCGGCCCGATCAAGGCGACGTTCAACGGCGAGGTGACGCTGACGAACCTCAACCCGCCGCATTCCTACACCATCCAGGGCGAGGGCAAGGGCGGCATCGCCGGCTTCGCCAAAGGCGGCGCCGATGTGACGCTGACGGCCGACGGCCCGGAGGCGACGATCCTCAGATACGCGGCCAAGGCCGATGTCGGCGGCAAGATCGCCCAGCTCGGCAGCCGGCTGATCGAATCGACATCGAAGAAACTGGCCGGACAGTTTTTTTCGAGTTTTGGCGAGAAGGTCGGCGCAGCCCCTCCCCCTTGAGGGGAGGGTGGCCCGTAGGGCCGGGTGGGGTCGGTGGCGACTCGCTCCGGCATTTCTTTCGCAAGAGGTCGAGGCAGCTGAGGCGACCCCTCCCGCCGCGCTTCGCGCGGCACCCTCCCCTCAAGGGGGAGGGGTTACTCGAACACGATGTTCGGCACGGCGGCTTCGGCCGCGCCACGTTCTTCGTTGACCCTGCCCCAGACGTTCGCCGCGATGTCGCGGTAGATCTTCGCCTCGGCGCTATCGGGCTTCGAGACCACCACCGGCGTGCCGGCGTCCGAGCTTTCGCGGATGCCCATTTCGAGCGGCACTTCGCCGAGGAAGCTGACTTCGAGACGCTTGGCCTCGCGGCGCGCGCCGCCATGACCGAAGATGTCGTAGCGCTTGCCGGTGTCGGGAGCGAGGAAATAGCTCATATTCTCGACGATGCCCAACACCGGCACGTCGACCTTCCTGAACATGTTGAGGCCTTTTCGCGCATCGATCAGGGCCAGATCCTGCGGCGTCGAGACGATGACGGCGCCGGCCAGCGGCACCTGCTGGGCCATGGTCAGCTGCGCGTCGCCGGTGCCGGGAGGCATGTCGACGACGAGCACGTCGAGCGGACCCCACTCAACCTCGCGCAGCATTTGCGTCAATGCCGACATCACCATCGGTCCGCGCCAGATCATCGGCGTCTCCTCATCGACGAGGAAGCCCATCGACATGACCTTCAGGCCGTAGTTCTCCATCGGCTTCAGGACCTTGCCGTCGACGGTCTGCGGCCGGCCATGGATGTTGAGCAGCCGCGGCATGGACGGGCCGTAGATGTCGGCGTCGAGCACGCCGACCCTCAGGCCGTTGGCGGCGAGGCCAAGCGCGATATTGACGGCAGTGGTCGACTTGCCGACGCCGCCCTTGCCGGAAGCGACAGCGATGATCGCCTCGATGCCGGGCACGCCGCGCTTGCCCTGACTGTGCGAGGTTGGAGCATGCGAGGCTGGAGCGTGAGGGGCCGGACGTGGCGCGGCAGCGGGTGCGGCCGGCGGTACGGGCCTGGGGGCAGGCCTTTGCGGAACCGGAGCTTCCATGCCGCCACCCTTCTTTTCCGCCGTCAGCGCGACCACGGCGCCGGCGACACCCGGGATCGCCTTGACGACACGCTCGGCGGCGGCACGCAGCGGCTCCATCTCCTGGGCCCGGGCAGCCGGCACCGTGATCGAAAAGAACACCTTGGCATCGGCAATGAAAATCTCGGAGACCATGCCGAGGTCGACGATGTTGCCGGTGAAGTCCGGTCCGTTGACCGTCTTCAGGCGCTCGATGACGATTTCCTTGGTGACGTTTTCCTGGACGGCGGGCATCAGCTTTTCCTCTGCTTTTGCGCTTCAGATAATGCACTTCCCGAACAGAACCAAGCGGCGGCGCCACACGCATCGTGGCATGGCATCAAAACTCGCGTCTGCCCGTAGGATTTGCGGGGGTCGAAACGTCCTTGGCAAGAGGGCACGCCGATAGCACAAGCTGCGGTCGCCGGAAGACGAAGCAGCCCTATCTTTGCAGGCTTCGGACGTGCTCGCCAGCAAGGAAAGGAGACCAATCATGCTCGCAAACAGCAACGCAACGGCCAATCTCGCAGTGAAGGACCTGGCCAGGGCCAAGGCCTTCTATGAAGACGTTCTGGGGCTGACGGAGGTTCACAACGAGGGTGGCGAACTGATCGTCTACAAATGCGGCGACACCAGCATCAATGTGTATCGCTCGAACTTCGCCGGAACCAACAAGGCGACGGCGGTGACCTGGATGGTCGGCGACGAGATCGAAAAGATTGTCAGCGCGCTAAGGTCGAAAGGTGTTGTTTTCGAACATTACGACATGCCTCACACGACGATCGAGGGCGACATCCACGTCGGTCACGGCATGAAGGTCGCCTGGTTCAAGGATCCCGACGGCAACATCCTGAACCTTGTGGACAGGTAGGGACCTTGTCGACAGGTAGAACCTTGTCGACAGGCAGACTGGGGCGACGGCAACTTCGGTCGTACGACGATTTCGCCAGGCAACAACAGCGTGCGTCTGGCGCAGCCTCACCTGGCCTTGTAGCGTCTACCCATGATCGACAAGCTGGAATTCTTCATCGCGCTGGCCAGGGAAGAGCATTTCGGCCGGGCGGCGGAGGTGTGCGGCGTCACCCAGCCGACGCTTTCGGCCGGGATCAAGCAGCTGGAGGGCCAGCTCGGCGTGATGCTGGTGCTGCGCGGCTCGCGCTTCCAGGGGCTGACGCCGGAGGGCGAACAGGTGCTGGTGTGGGCGCGCCGCATCGTCGGCGACACGCGCACCATGCGCGAGGAGATGCGGGCGGCGCGTCACGGCCTTTCGGGGCGCATCCGCATCGCCGCCATCCCGACGGCGCTGGCCATGGTGGCGCGGCTGACGACACCCTTTCGGGCAAAACATCCCGGCGTCACCTTCTCGGTGCTGTCGCGCACCTCGATCGAGGTGCTGTCGCTGCTCGGCAATTTCGATATCGACGCCGGCATCACCTATCTCGACAACGAGCCGCTGGGGCGGGTGACCAGCGTGCCGCTCTATGACGAGCGCTATCAGCTGATCACCGCGATCGGAAACCCCTATTCCGACCGCGACAAAGTGACATGGGCGGAGCTCAGCCAGCTGCCGCTCTGCCTGTTGACGCCCGACATGCAGAACCGTCGCATCATCGACCAGCATTTGGCCGAAGCCGGCACGCAGGTGCGGCCGACACTCGAATCCAATTCGATGATCGTGTTGTTCTCGCATATCCGTACCGGCAAATGGTCGTCGATCATGCCGCTCAACCTCTCGGAAACATTCGGCTTTTCCGAACCGATCCGAGCCATTCCGATCGTCGAGCCTGACGCCAGCCACACCGTCGGGCTAGTGGCGACGCTGCGCGAGCCGCACACGCCGCTGGTCTCGGCGCTGCTGGACGAGGCGATGGCGCTGGCAGACGATTTCCGCGCCCGCCACTGAGCTAGAGATTGCAGGCTGGACGGCAGCGATAGAAGATTTCTATCGAGCAACGGATCAGCTTTATTGATTCAGCGGGTTTCCTCCGATTTACTAAGCACTTAGCGGATTACTACGACCAGGGAGGGCGCTGCGTGATCATGCAGCCTGCAAGTACCGAGATCGCGTCGCGCACGGCGGCGATCGTCCAGGAGCTGAAGGGCCTCGAAGGCCCGCTGCTGCCGATCCTCCACGGCATCCAGGAAGAGTTCGGCCATGTGCCGCAGGACGCGCTGCCTGTCATCGCCGAGGCGCTGAACATCTCCAAGGCGGAGGTGCACGGCGTCGTCACCTTCTACCACGATTACCGCAGCCACCCGGCCGGCCGGCATGTGCTGAAGCTCTGCCAGGCCGAAGCCTGTCAGTCGATGGGCTCGGACGCGGTTGCCGCCAAGCTCAAGCAATTGCTGGGCATCGGCTTCCATGAGACGGCCCGCGACGGTTCAGTGACGCTGGAGCCGGTCTATTGCCTCGGCCTTTGCGCCTGCGCGCCATCGGCGATGCTGGACGGCGAGGTGATCGGCCGGCTCGATGACGAAAAGCTCGACGAGATCGTTGCCGAGGTGCGCTCATGATCGCGCGCATCTACGTTCCCGGCGATTCCGGCGCGCTGGCGCTCGGTGCGGAAAAGGTCGCCATCGCGATTGAAAAGGAATTGGCCGATCGCGGCATCGAGGCCAAGATCGTGCGCAACGGCTCGCGCGGCGCCTACTTTCTCGAGCCGATGGTCGAGGTGGCGACAGAAAAGGGCCGCGTCGCCTATGGGCCGGTGCAGCCGTCCGAGGTCAAAAGCCTGTTCGACAGCGGCTTCCTCACCGGCGGTCATCACAAGCGCTGGCTGGGCGCGCCCGACAAGATCCCGTTCCTGGCCAGGCAGACGCGACTTACCTTTGCGCGCTGCGGCGTCATTAATCCGCTGTCGCTCGATCACTACAAGGCGCATGGCGGGCTGAAGGGGCTGCAGAACGCCGTGGCTATAGCGCCGGCCGAAATCGTCAAACAGGTGACGGAATCAGGCCTGCGCGGTCGCGGTGGCGCCGGCTTCCCGACCGGCATCAAGTGGAAGACGGTGCTCGATACGACCGCCGACAAAAAGTACATCGTCTGCAATGCCGACGAGGGCGACAGCGCCACCTTCGCCGACCGCATGATCATGGAGGGCGACCCCTTCGTGCTGATCGAAGGCATGGCGATCGCCGGTGTCGCCACCGGCGCAACCAAGGGCTTTGTCTATATCCGCTCGGAATATCCGCATGCGGTGGCGATGATGCAAAAGGCGGTCGAGGCCGCCCGCAAGGCCGGCCTGCTCGGCCTCAACGTGCTGGGCTCGCCCAACGCCTTCGACATGGAAATCCGCGTTGGCGCCGGCGCCTATGTCTGCGGCGAGGAAACCTCGCTGCTCAACAGCCTCGAAGGCAAGCGCGGCGTGGTTCGCGCCAAGCCGCCACTGCCGGCGATCCAGGGCCTGTTCGGCAAGCCGACGGTGATCAACAACGTCATCTCGCTGGCCTCGGTGCCCGTGATCATGGACAAGGGTGCTGCCTTCTACAAGGATTTCGGCATGGGCCGCTCGCGCGGCACCATTCCGATCCAGATCGCCGGCAACGTCAGATATGGCGGCCTGTTCGAGGCGGCGTTCGGCATGACGCTTGGCGAGATAGTCGACGACATCGGCGGTGGCACGGCGACTGGACGGCCGGTCAAGGCGGTGCAGGTCGGCGGGCCGCTCGGCGCCTATTTTCCACGCAGCCTGTTCGATACGCCGTTCGATTACGAAGCCTTTGCCGCCAAGGACGGGCTGATCGGCCATGCCGGCATCACCGTGTTCGACGATAGCGCCGACATGCTGAAGCAGGCGCGTTTCGCCATGGAGTTCTGCGCCATCGAAAGCTGCGGCAAGTGCACGCCCTGCCGGATCGGCTCGACGCGCGGCGTCGAGACGATCGACAAGATCGCCAGGGGTATCGAGCCGGAAAAGCAGATCGAGCTGGTGACAGACCTCTGCAACACGATGAAGTTCGGTTCGCTCTGCGCGCTGGGTGGCTTCACGCCTTATCCGGTGATGAGCGCAATCAACCACTTCCGCGATGATTTCAAGCCGGCGCCAGTCGCCGAAGCAGCAGAATAGGAGTCTCGCCATGGGTCTCATTCAGGAAATCGACTACGGAACACCGGCCTCGACATCCGAGAAGCAGGTGACGCTGACCGTCGACGGCTTCACCGTCACCGTGCCGGAAGGCACCTCGATCATGCGCGCCTCGATGGAGGCGGGCATTGCCATTCCAAAACTCTGCGCCACCGACATGGTCGACGCTTTCGGCTCCTGCCGGCTCTGCCTGGTCGAGATCGACGGCCGCAACGGCACGCCCTCCTCGTGCACGACGCCGGTGGCGCCGGGCATGGTCGTGCACACCCAGACCGGTCGGCTGAAGGACATCCGCCGCGGCGTGATGGAGCTCTACATTTCCGACCATCCGCTCGACTGCCTGACTTGTGCTGCCAATGGCGACTGCGAATTGCAGACGCAGGCCGGCGTCGTCGGCCTGCGCGACGTACGCTACGGTTACGAGGGCGACAACCACGTCTTCAAGAAGAACGACGGCGCAGAAAACTTCAAATGGATGGCGAAGGACGAGTCCAACCCGTACTTCACCTATGATCCATCGAAATGCATCGTCTGCTCGCGCTGCGTGCGCGCCTGCGAGGAGGTGCAAGGCACCTTCGCGCTGACCATCGAGGGCCGCGGCTTCGAAAGCCGCGTGTCGCCCGGCATGCACCAGCTTTTCATCGACAGCGAGTGCGTGTCATGCGGCGCCTGCGTGCAGGCCTGCCCGACGGCGACGCTTTCCGAGAAATCGGTAATCAAGATCGGTCAGCCGGAGCATTCGGTCGTCACCACCTGCGCCTATTGCGGCGTCGGCTGCTCGTTCAAGGCCGAAATGCGCGGCGACGAACTGGTGCGCATGGTGCCCTACAAGGACGGCAAGGCCAACCGTGGCCATAGCTGCGTCAAGGGACGCTTTGCCTACGGCTATTCAACCCACAAGGAGCGCATCCTCAATCCGATGATCCGCGAAAAGGTCACCGATCCATGGCGCGAAGTGTCGTGGGAAGAAGCGCTGACCCACACCGCCAGCGAGTTCCGCCGCATCCAGTACCAGTATGGCCGCACCTCGATCGGCGGCATCACCTCGTCGCGCTGCACGAACGAGGAAACCTATCTGGTGCAGAAGCTGATCCGCCAGGGTTTCCGCAACAACAATGTCGATACCTGCGCCCGCGTCTGCCATTCGCCGACCGGCTATGGCCTTGGCCAGACATTCGGCACCTCGGCCGGCACCCAGGATTTCGATTCGATCGAGCAGACCGACGTGGTGATGATCATCGGCGCCAATCCGACCGACGCACATCCGGTGTTTGCGTCGCGCATGAAGAAGCGGTTGCGCAAGGGCGCCAAGCTGATCGTGCTCGACCCGCGCCGCACCGACATCGTGCGCTCGGCCCATATCGAGGCACAGCATCATCTGCCGCTGAAGCCCGGCACCAATGTCGCCGTGGTCACCGCGCTTGCCCATGTCATCGTCACCGAAGGTCTGTTCGACGAAGCCTTCATCCGCGAGCGCTGCGACTGGGACGAGTTCCAGGACTGGGCATCGTTCGTGGCGCTGCCGGAAAACAGCCCGGAAGTGGTCGGCCAGCTTGCCAATGTCGATCCCGAAGAGATCCGCGGCGCCGCACGGCTGTTTGCCACCGGCGGCAACGGCGCGATCTATTACGGCCTCGGCGTGACCGAGCACAGCCAGGGCTCGACCACCGTCATCGCCATCGCCAACCTCGCGATGGCGACCGGCAATATCGGCCGGCCTGGCGTCGGCGTGAATCCGCTGCGCGGCCAGAACAATGTCCAGGGCTCCTGCGACATGGGCTCGTTCCCGCACGAGCTGCCCGGCTATCGTCACGTCTCCGGCGATGCGGTGCGCGATATCTATGAGAGCCTTTGGGGCGTCAAGCTTGACGACGAGCCCGGCCTGCGCATCCCCAACATGCTGGACGCCGCCGTCGACGGCTCGTTCAAGGGCCTCTATGTGCAAGGCGAGGACATCCTGCAGTCCGACCCCGACACCAAGCATGTCGCCGCGGGCCTCGCCGCGATGGAATGTGTTGTCGTCCACGACCTCTTCCTCAACGAGACCGCCAACTACGCGCATGTCTTCCTGCCGGGCTCGACTTTCCTCGAGAAGGACGGCACTTTCACCAATGCCGAGCGCCGCATCAATCGCGTGCGCAAGGTGATGGCGCCGAAGAACGGGCTGGCCGACTGGGAAGTGACGCAGAAGCTCGCGCAGGCGATGGGGATTGCCTGGAATTATCAGCATCCGTCCGAGATCATGGATGAGATTGCCAAGACGACGCCGAGCTTCGCCAAGGTTTCCTTTGACTATCTGGACAAGATGGGCTCGGTGCAGTGGCCGTGCAACGAGCAGGCGCCGGAAGGCACACCGATCATGCATATCGGCGGCTTCGTGCGTGGCAAGGGCAAGTTCATCCGCACCGAATATGTCGCGACCGACGAGAGGACGGGACCGCGCTTCCCGCTGCTGCTGACCACCGGCCGCATCCTGTCGCAGTACAATGTCGGCGCGCAGACCAGGCGTACCGACAATGTCATGTGGCACAGCGAGGACCGGCTCGAGATCCACCCGCATGACGCCGAAAACCGCGGCCTGCGCGACGGCGACTGGGTCCGCCTGACCAGCCGCTCCGGCGAGACGACGCTGCGCGCGCTGATCACCGACAAAGTGTCGCCTGGCGTGGTCTACACGACGTTCCACCACCCCGACACGCAGGCCAACGTCATCACCACCGACTTCTCCGACTGGGCGACCAACTGCCCGGAATATAAGGTGACGGCGGTGCAGGTCGGCGCTTCCAACGGGCCTTCGGAATGGCAGCTCGACTATGACGAGCAGGCCCGCAACAGCCGTCGCATCGCGACGCTGGAAGCAGCGGAGTAATCTTTGAGCGCGCGCCGCAAAGCAACGACGCAGATCTCGCGGCTGGCGCACCGCGCCGGCGGCACTGCGGCTGCCAACCGGATGGTGCCGGAAGAGACGCCGGTGGCGTTATCCTTTGCCGGCACCACCCATGCGGTGATGATGGCAAGTCCAGCCGATTTCGAGGATTTCGCGCTCGGCTTCTCGCTGACCGAGGGCATCATCGCCGACCGGCAAGAAATCGGGGCGATCGAGGTTGAGGATCACGGCGCCGGCATCGACATCCAGATCAGGCTGAAGGACCAGGCCAATACGCGCTTCGAGGCGCGGCGCCGACGGCTGGCCGGCCCGGTCGGCTGCGGGCTGTGCGGCATCGAGTCGATCGAGGAGGCGATGCGCTCGGTCGAAGTGGTCGGTTCGTCAAAACTTACGCTTAACACCGACGACATCGTCTGTTCGGTCAAGCTTTTGTCGAAAGCGCAGCCGCTGCATGCCGAGACCGGTGCGGTCCATGCCGCCGGTTTTTATATCCCAGGCAAGGGCATCGTCATGGCGCGCGAGGATGTCGGCCGCCACAATGCGCTCGACAAACTGGCCGGGGCACTCGCCAAAGCCGGCATCGATGGCAACTCGGGTGCCGTCGTGGTGACGTCGCGCGTCTCGGTCGAGATGGTGCAGAAGACGGCGGCGATCGGTGCTGCGTTCATCATCGCCGTCTCAGCGCCGACGGCACTTGCCATCCGCACCGCCGGGGATGCCGGCATGACGCTGGTAGCTCTCGTGCGCGGCGATGATTTCGATATTTTCACCCACCCCGAACGGGTTGCTTGCGGAGTTGCCAAGCATGTCGCATAACGAAGGCCACATCATGAGCACCAGCGAAAAGCTGGTCCGCATGGCCAACCAGATCGCCGCCTTTTTTCACTCCAAGCCGCGTGAGGAAGGCATTGCCGGCGTCGCCGAGCACATCAATAAGTTCTGGGAACCGAGGATGCGGCGGCAATTGTTCGAAATGCTGGACAGCGGCGGCGAAGGCTTCAACGAGCTTGTCGTGGCCGCCTCGGCAAGGATCAAGCGGCCGGCTGCACCGGAACCAGCGGACTTAGGCGCCGATGCCGGGGGCGTCGTTCCAGGCGGCAAAGGCCCCGGGGCCGGTGAGTTGAATGCCGGGATCGCCGCTTCGCAGAAGTAGGCTAACGGACGTGCCTCTGACGGCTCGCCGGCTTCTATTTCCGTCCACTAAAGTTTGATCTGCCGCAAGCGATACGCCTCTGCTATGTTGGGCGATCAGAAATCGTCGGGCCGGGCGGACAAATCTCGTGAGGCCGATCCAAACTCGATACGCCCGAAGTGGCGACGTGCGGATCGCCTATCAGGTGGTCGGCCAGGGATCGTTCGATCTCGTTTTCGTGCCGGGCTTCATTTCCAATCTCGACCTGCACTGGGAAGACGAGGGCTACAGCCGGCTGCTGAAGCGGCTTTCAGCCTTCTCGCGGCTGATCCTGTTCGACAAGCGCGGCACCGGTCTATCGGACCGCATCGATACCAATCACCTACCTAGCCTTGAAACCCGCATGGACGACGTGCGTGCGGTGATGGACGCCGCCGGCAGCGGGCGTGCGGCATTGCTCGGTGCCTCGGAAGGCGCGCCGATGGCAATGCTGTTCGCCGCCACCTATCCGGAGCGGACGCGGGCGCTGGTGCTCTATGGCGGCTATGCACATTTCCACAAATGGGTGATGCCGCCCGAACGCCTCGACGCCTTCATCGAGATGGCGGAGACGGCATGGGGCACCCGAGCCACCTTGCCGCATTTCGCGCCTGGCCGGGTCGACGATCCCCATTTTGCAACCTGGTGGGGGCGCTTCGAGCGGCTGTCGGCGAGCCCGACGGCGGCAGTGGCGCTGGCGCGCATGAATGCGGGGATCGACGTGCGCGGCGTGCTGGCGGCGATCAGCGCTCCGACGCTGCTGATCCATCGCCGCAACGATGCGCGGGTCGATCCCGACGCCAGCCGCTTCCTGGCCAGGAAGATCGCGAATGCGCGGCTGGTCGAGGTGCCAGGGCGCGACCACCCGATCTGGACCGGCGACGTGGACCGCGTGGCGGACCTGACCGAGGAATTCCTGACCGGCAAGTACGCCGTGGCCGAGGCGGAGCGTGTGCTCGCTGCGCTTTTGGTGACGCGCATTCACGATACGGCACGGCTCGGTGACCGCATGTGGAGTGAGCGGAGCCAGCGGTTCCAGGAGACTTGGCGGCTGCTGGTCGGGCGCCATGGCGGCCGCACTGCAGGGACGCATGGCGAGCTGATGATATCGCGCTTCGACGGATCGGCGCGCGCCATACGCTGCGCGGCAGCGCTGCGTGATGCAGCACAGGGGATCGGCGTGGCCAGCGCGCAGGGCGTGCATGTCGGTGAGATTGAATCGCGCGGGCCGCCAACGGGGCTGACGGCGCGCGTGACGATGCAGCTCTCCGCCCATGCCGCCCGCGGCGACATCCTGGCTTCCCGGCTGGTGGCCGACCTGGCAACCGGTTTCGGGACTTCATTTCGCCGATGCCGGCCGGATCACGCTCGACGAGCTGGCCGAGCCGCTGGCACTGGTTCTGGCGACGTCCGAGAAGCATCTGGAGCCGGCCTGCCACCCCAGGATCCGGGCGACTGAGCCGGCTGCGCTGACGGCGCGCGAAAGCGAGGTGGTGAGCCTGATCGCCGACGGCAAGAGCAATGCCGCCATCGCCACCGAGCTCAGGCTGAGCGAGCATACGGTCAAGCGCCATGTCGCCAACATACTGCTCAAGCTCGATCTGCCGTCGCGGGCCGCGGCAGCGGCGTTCTCGGCCAGGCACACTGGCCCGGACGGGCCATAGGAGCCATGGCGCTTTCGGGCGAAGCGGCCGAAGCCATGTAACCGCTATCAATTCTTCCCAATCTAAACGCCCGATCGTGAAGACGGGCATATGGAGGAGAAAATGCAGACCAAGACCCAGGCCGTGGACGGTGCGGCGATCAAGAATGCGATCGAAGGCCGTGACGGAAAGATGCTGTCGAGCTTCTATGCCGATGACGCGCTGGTGCGAGTTATCGACCGCAACAATCCGCCGAGCAAGCCGCGGGAAATCCGCGGGCGCGCGGCGATCAGCACGTTCTGGGACGACATCTGCAGCCGTGCGATGACCCACAAGGTCGACACCACCATCGCCGATGGCGACAACCTCGCCTTCACCCAGGCCTGCACCTACCCGGATGGCACAAAGGTATTCTGCGCGGCGATGCTGGAGCTGAAGGACGGCCAGATTGCGCGGCAGACCGTCGTGCAGGCCTGGGACGAGTGAGGAGGCAGCCATGTTCAGCGCCAGATGGCAGATCGACGCCAAGTTCGGGCACAAGCAGACAGTGCTCGACTTGTTGAAAAAATGGGAACACGAGATCGGCTCGCAGGTCGGTCTGGCCGACCTCGAGTTCCAGATCATGACCGGCTCGATCGGCGCAAGAGAGGCAACGGTCGAGTCGCATCATCAGGTCGAAAGCCTTGCCCATCTGGAGGAGTTCTTCGCCAAGATCGGCAAGATCGACGCCCACGCCAAATGGGGCAAGGAGATGGAGCCCTATGTCGTGTCAGGCACCAGCATCGTGGAGTTCTCTTCATTTACGGGAGAAGACGCCGACCGGCGGATGAGGGTTGGCGCCAGCTTGGCAAAGGCTTGTGCTGCCCCTCATCCGGCCCTTCGGGCCACCTTCTCCCCGTCACGGGGAGAAGGGAGACTACCCGTGCGCAACCATCACATGGCGGACGGCGGTATAATCCTCCAGCGCATAGAGCGACATGTCCTTGCCGTAGCCGGACTGCTTCAGCCCGCCATGCGGCATCTCGTTGGTCAGCATGAAGTGGGTGTTGATCCAGGTGCAGCCATATTGCAGACGGGCGGCTGTCGCCATGGCGCGCGAGACATCCTTGGTCCACACCGAGGACGCGAGGCCATAATCGCTGTCGTTGGCCCAGTTCACCGCCTCGTCGACCTCGGAAAAACGAGTGACGGAGACGACCGGCCCGAACACTTCACGGCGCACGATCTCGTCTTCCTGCAGCGCGCCGGCGACGACGGTCGGCTGGTAGAAGAAGCCGGAGCCCTCGCCCGGCCTGCCGCCGGTGGTGATCTCGATGTGCTTCAGTTCCGAGGCGCGCTCGACGAAGCTCGAGACGCGGTCGCGCTGGCGGCGTGAGATGAGCGGCCCGATCTCGTTCTCGGTGTCGTCGGGGCGGTTGTATTTGATGGTCGAGACGGCGGAGGAAAGATCGGCAACAAGCTTGTCGTAGATCTTCTTGCCGGCATAGATGCGACACGCCGCGGTGCAGTCCTGGCCGGCGTTGTAGTAGCCGAAGGCGCGCAGGCCATTGACCACCGCGCCGAGATCGGCGTCGTCGAAGACGATGACCGGCGCCTTGCCGCCGAGTTCGAGATGTGTGCGCTTGACCGATTTGGCGGCGGCCTGCAGCACCTTCTTGCCGGTGGCTACGTCGCCCGTAATCGAAATCATGTTGACCTTCGGGTGGTTGATCAGCGTGTTGCCGACGCTGTCGCCGCGGCCGAGCACGACATTGACGACGCCCTCGGGCAGGATTTCGGCGAGGATCTTGGCCAGCTTCAGCGCGGTCAGCGGCGTCTGCTCCGACGGCTTGAAGACGACAGTGTTGCCGCCGGCAATCGCCGGCGCCAGCTTCCAGGCCATCATCATCAACGGATAGTTCCATGGCGCAATCGAAGCGACGACGCCGATTGCGTCGCGGCGGACCATCGAAGTGTGGCCGGGAATGTACTCGCCGGCGACCTGGCCGGGCATCGAGCGGACAGCGCCGGCAAAGAAGCGGTAGCAGTCGACGATCGCCGGGATTTCGTCGTTGAGCACGGCATTGATCGGCTTGCCGCAATTGAGCGCCTCGAGGGCGGCGAAATCCTGTGCCGCGGCCTCGATGCGATCGGCGATCTTCAGGAGATAGGCTGAGCGCTGCGCCGGCGTGGTGCGCGACCAGGTGACGAAGGCGTTTTCGGCCGCCAGCACCGCGGCCTCGATCTGTGCCTGGCTGGCTTCAGGCAGGTTGAGGATAGCCGCCCCGGTCTTTGGATTGAGGATCGGCTCCTCGGTCTCGGTGCCCTTCTCGAATCTCGAGCCGATCAGCATCTTTGTGTCCATGGCAGTCTCTCCCTTGTGGATTCTTGACGTCATTTGCCCGAACCGGCGATCTGGTCACCGTCGCGGGTCAGGTAATAGGCGACGAGGATGGGCAGCAGCGTCACCAGCACGACGACCATGGCCACGACATTGGTGACCGGGCGCTGGCGCGGACGGATCAGCTCTTCCAGCATCCAGATCGGCAGCGTCTGCTGCTGGCCTGCGGTGAAGGTGGTGACGATGACCTCGTCGAACGACAGCGCAAAGGCAAGCATGCCGCCGGCAAGCAGCGCGGTGGCGATGTTGGGCAGCACGACATGGCGAAAGGTCTGGAAGCCGTCGGCGCCGAGGTCCATCGACGCCTCGATCATCGAGCCGGAAGTGCGGCGAAAGCGGGCGACGGCGTTGTTGTAGACGACGACGACGCAGAAGGTTGCGTGGCCGAGCACGATCGTCCAGAACGAAAACGGAATCTCGGCCAGCGAAAAGGCCGAACGCAGCGCGATGCCGGTGATGATGCCGGGCAGCGCGATCGGCAGGATTACCAGCAGCGAGATGGTTTCGCGGCCAAAGAACCGCGTTCGCGACACGGCGGCCGCGCAGAGCGTGCCGAGGACCAGAGCGACGAGTGTCGAGATAGCGGCGACGCGGACCGACAGCGACAGCGCTTCCCACACGTCCGGGCGGTTCCAGGTGACGGCGAACCATTGCGTGGTCAGCCCCGGCGGCGGCCAGGCGAAGCTCTTTTCCTCGGTCGTGAAGGCATAGATGAAGATCAGGAAGATCGGCAGATGCAGGAACAGCAGGCCGCCGGTGGCGGCGACCTTCAGGCCGAGAGGGGCGGATGATGAGCCATCAGAGCGCATCGAAGGCCCCCATGCGCTTGGCACCCCAGAGATAGAAGCCCATGATGACGATCGGCACCACGGTGAAGGCGGCTGCGAGCGGGATGTTGCCGGCGGTGCCCTGCTGCGAATAGACGGCCTGGCCGATGAACAGCCGCGAGGTGCCGATGATCTGCGGGATGATGTAGTCGCCAAGCGTCAGTGAGAAGGTGAAGATCGAGCCGGCGACGATGCCCGGCAGCGCCAGCGGGAACAGCACGTTGCGGAAGGTCTGGCCGGGCGAGGCGCCGAGATCGGACGAGGCCTCGACCAGATTGCCCGGCACGCGCTCGAGCGCCGCCTGCACCGGCAGGATCATGAACGGCAACCAGACGTAGACGAAGACGATGAAGGTGCCGGTGGAGGACACCGACAGAGAATTGCCGCCGACGATCGGCAGCGACAGCCAGCCATCAAGCAGCCATAGAAGATGCAGCTTGGCGAGCAGCCAGGTCAGGATGCCTTCCTTGGCGAGGATCAGCTTCCAGGCATAAATCTTGACCAGATAGCTCGACCACAGCGGCAGCATCACGCCCAGATAGAACAGCGCCTTCCAGCGACCACGTGCATAGCGGGCCGCGTAATAGGCGATGGGAAAGGCGATGATCGCCGAGGCGAGCGTGACCAGGGCCGCCATCGTCACCGTGCGCAGGATGATGTCGAGATTGGCGGCCTGCAGCAGGTCGCCATAGGTCTTCAGCGTGAACTGCCGGTTGATGAGGCCGGAGAACTCGTCGATCGAGAAAAAACTCTGCAACAGCAGCGCCAACAGCGAGCCGACATAGACGATGCCGAGCCACAGCACCGGCGGCAGCAGCATCAACAGCAGCAGCAGCTTGGGCCTGCGCCAGAACAGGTCGGACAGGGCGCCGCGCACGCCGCCGGCGCGGGGAAGGAGGGCTGGGGCAGGTTTTGCCTGGGTCGCGGTCAGAGTCATGGTTCCTTCGACTGGCCGCGTTCCTTCGCGCCCCCCTCTGTCCTGCCGGACATCTCCCCCACGAGGGGGGAGATTGGCTGTCGCGACTGCTTTCGCCAATCACGAACGTTGCAGAAGAGGCGCCACTGGCGAAGCTGCCGATCTCCCCCCAAGTGGGGGAGATGCCAAGTGATGGCAAAGTGGGCAGGACAGAGGGGGGCGCCGTGAATCGCCGCACTTGGCCTGTCAGCCAAGACTTTCCTCACCGCCCTCATGCCGGCTCGTCCATCAAATGCAAATGCTCGCGGTTGAAGGTGAGCACGACAGCCTCACCCTCCTTAGGCAAGGTGGCACCGGCCGGCACGATCGCATGCAATCTCAACCCGTCGGCATCGAGCGCCAGTCTGGTCGTGGCGCCGAGATAATTGGTCGAAACAAGGCGAGCGGCCACGCCGTCGCCCTTGGCGGCACGGCCGATGCGAATGGATTCAGGGCGCAGGCTGGCCCAGCGATGCTGGCCGGAATAACGCTGGACGAATTCCGGCGGCAGCACATTGGACGAGCCGACGAAATCGGCGACGAAGCGCGTCTTCGGGCGCTGGTAGATGTCCTCCGGCGTACCGATCTGCATGACCTTGCCGTCGTTGAACACGGCGACGCGGTCGGCCATGGACAGTGCCTCGCCCTGGTCGTGCGTGACGAAAACGAAGGTGATGCCGAGCGCCTTCTGCAGCGACTTCAGCTCCTCCTGCATGTTCTCGCGCAGCTTGAGGTCGAGCGCGCCAAGCGGCTCATCGAGCAGCAGCACTTTGGGCTGGTTGACCAGCGCGCGGGCGAGCGCGACGCGCTGGCGCTGACCGCCGGAGAGCTGGCCGGGGCGGCGGGCGCCGTAGCCGGGAAGCCGGACCAGCGACAGCGCCTCCTCCGCCGCCTTCTGCCGCTCGGGCTTGCCGACGCCCTTGACCATCAGCCCATAGGCGACATTGTCGAGCACGTTCAGATGCGGGAACAGCGCGTAGTCCTGGAATACGGTGTTGACGTTGCGGCGATAGGGCGGGACGCCTTCGGCGCGTTCGCCGAAAATGGAGATCGACCCCGATGTCGGCTGCTCGAAGCCGGCGATCAGCCGCAGACAGGTCGTCTTGCCGGAACCCGAAGGTCCAAGCATGGCGAAGAACTCGCCCGACACGATGTCGAGGTCGACCATATCGACGGCGCGCACGCTGCCGAAATGGCGCGAGACTTTTTGGAAGGAAACGGCTGATGTCATGGGATGTCCTGATCTGCCAGGCTCGTCAATTCAGGCGACAGCGCCGCCCCTCATCCGCCTGCCGGCACCTTCTCCCCGTATAGAGACGGGGAAAAGGGGCAGCCGCAACGCTGGCGATCCCCCTCTCCCCGTTCTTCACGGGGAGAGGGTAAGGGTGAGGGGCAGCGCCAACTTGCCAGCAATGCGAGACGAACTCACCGCCCGCCGATGACGCCGATATAGTCCGACACCCAGCGATAGTAAGGCACGCACTGGTCCTGGGTGGCGCATTTCGACACCGGCGTCTTCCAGAACTTGATCTTTTCGAAATTGTCGTAGCCGTTGGTCTTGCAGCCTTCGTCGCCGAGCAGTTCGTTGCCCTTGCAGGCAGCCGGCACCACCGGCAGCGAACCGAACCAGGCGGAGACATCGCCCTGCACTTTCGGCGATAGCGAGTGCTCCATCCACATATAGGCGCAGTTCGGGTGGGCTGCGTCGGCTGCCAGCATGGTCGTGTCGGCCCAGCCGGTGACGCCTTCCTGGGGGATGGTCGAAGCGACCGGCTGCTTGGCAGCAACCAGCGTGTTGACCTGGTAGGGCCATGAACCGGAGGCAACGACGCCTTCGTTCTGGAAATCGTCGACCTGGATGGCGGCGTCATGCCAGTAGCGGCCGACCAGCGTGCGCTGGACGCGCAGCAGATCGAGGGCGGCCTTGTACTGATCCTCGGTCAGCTCGTAGGGATCCTTGATGCCGAGCTCCGGCTTGTGAAACATCAGATAGTTGGCGGCATCGGCGACGTGGATCGGCCCGTCATAGGCCTGGACGCGGCCCTTGTTCGACTTGCCGTCAGGCAATGTCATCTCCTCGAAGACGACGTTCCAGCTCTTCGGCGCTTCCTTGAACACCTCGGTGTTGTACATCAGCACATTCGGTCCCCACTGGTAGGGAGCGCCGTAGTGGACGCCGCCGACCGTGAACCATGGCGCATCCTTGAGCCGGTCGTCGACCGTGTTCCAGCTCGGGATCAGATCGGTGTTGATCGGCTGGACCCGCTTGCCGGCAACGAGGCGCAGCGACGCGTCGCCCGAGGCGGTGACGAGGTCGAAGCCGCCCTCGTTCATCAGCGCGACCATCTCGTCGGAGGTGTTGGCGGTCTTGATATTGACCTTGCAGCCTGTGTTCTTCTCGAAAGACGTGACCCAATCATAGTTCTTGTCGGTTTCGCCGCGTTCGATATAGCCGGGCCAGGCGACAATGTTGACCTGGCCTTCGCCCTTGCCGAGTTCCGTGACCTGGGCGATCGCCTGGCCGGAGAAGGCCAGCGCGACCGTCAATGCAGTGCAGGACTTCAGGAATGAATTCATCGTCGATCTCCCATTTGAGGGGCCGCACTGTCGCGGCGGCTTGTCCCTGACAGTTAAAGGTGCTGTGAAATCTCCGGTTTCGCAAATTCATTTGTCAGAAAGGCGATATCGGTTTTTCCGATAGATCAGCGGCCGTTCTTGTCCGGCCGCTGACGAACCATGCGCTGCGACTGGGCAAGCCCAATGAAATCGCGCGCCGACTGCGGCAGGCCGGAGCCGCGCCGCCAGACCGTGCCGACCTGGACAACCGGCAATGAGCCCGAAATATCGCGCGATTCGATGCGGTCGCCTTCCAGCGACCATGGCCGGTAGACGAGGTCGGGCAGCAGCGCCACGCCGGCGCCGGTAGCAACGAGGCTGCGCACCGCTTCGACCGAGCGGGTGCGGAAGGCGACATGCGGCTTGGCGGCGATCGCCGCCAGCAGTTTTCCGGTATTCTCTTCGATCTCGTCGACGGTCAGCATGATCAGCGGCTCCGACGCGATATCGCCAATGCCGATGATGTCGGCGCCGGACAGCGGATGGCCAAGCGGTAGCCATAGCCGGTAGGGCGAGACTTCGAGAATTTCCGATTGCAGGGCGGTGCGGTCGCGCAGGTTCGAGGTCACCATCACGGCGATGTCGAGCTTGCCGCCGATCAGCAGATGTTCGAGGTAGTCGCCATTGTCCTCGATGGCCGAGATCTCGACGCCCGGATAGGCGCGGCGATAGCGGGCGAGAAGGTCGGACAGCACATAGCCGGCGACCAGCGAGGTGACGCCGAGTTGCAACCGGCCGCCAGCCGCCGCTTGCTCGCCGGAGAAGGCGCGGCGCGCATCGGAAACGTCGGCAAGGATTTTTGTCGCGTGGCGCAGGAACTGGTGGCCCTTGTGAGTGATGTTGAGGCCGCGCGGATGGCGCTCGAACAGTTCGACGCCGAGATCGCCTTCGAGTTCTTTGATCGCCTCGGTGACCGACGATTGCGAGATGGACAGGTTTTGGGCGGCGCCAGACACCGTGCCTTGCTCGGCGACGGCGATGAAGAACTGCAATTGGCGGATGGTGAAGGCCATCGCCGGACTAAACACCGGGACGGCAAGGAAGAAAAGCCGCCGATCTCAGGCTGACCGCTTTACTGCTCTGGCCAGGTCAGGTCGCGCTTTCGCTGCCGGCAATGCTGAGCCGCGCGCCCGCGTCCCCAAGGGCTGCGGCAATGGCGCGCGGCGGCGGCCGATCGGTGGCGAGTTCGGAAAAACCGTCGAGGCCGCAGACTTGGACCAGGCCCTGGCGCCCGAACTTGGTGTGGTCGGTGATGACGAGCGAGCGCTGGCCGCGCGACAGCACCATGCGGGCGAATTCCGCCTCTTCCAGATCATAGTCCATCACGCCGGTGACGGCATCGACCGCGCCGGTGGAGATCACAGCGTGGCCGACGGAAAAGCGGCTGACGAATTCGATGGCCGAGACGCCGAAGGCGGCGCCCGAATCGCTGCGCAGTTCGCCGCCGGCCATATAGACCTTGTTGCCGTTGACCGTGGCCAGCGTGCGGGCGATGTCGGAGGAGTTGGTGACCACCGTCAACCGCCGGTGGCCGAGCAGTTCGCGGGCCAGGAAAGAGGTGGTGGTGCCGGTGTCGAGCATGATCGATTCGCCGTCGCGGATGGTGGCGGCAACCATGCGGGCGATGGCGCGCTTGGCATCGGCATTCTCGCGCATGCGCCGCTCGAACGGCGCCTCGCCGGCCATCGACGGCAGGCCGACGGCGCCATGCATCTTCAGGATCGATCCGGCGCTGGTCAGCGGCTTGACGTCGCGGCGCACGGTCTCCAGCGAGACGCCCAGCCGGTCGGCCAGGCTGGCGATGGTGACGGTGCCTTCCTCATGGAGGAGACGCAGGATTTCGCCATGCCGCTTCGAGTGCATCGGTCTCACCCAATCGGTTTGTTGCGCTACTGACCGCATCTAAGGCAAATTGGCCACAGCCTACAAGAAATCCCTGTGATTTCGGGCAAAAAGCCACAAGTTTTCGTTGACAAGCCAGATCACATGGCGTGACACTGGCTTGTGACAGGCTTCGGAACTGCCACGGGAGAACGATGGCAGAGCCGCACCGAAATTCGCCTGCCCGAACGTCCGGGAAATCGTCTGACGTAAGGGAAAAGGACTTTTTTGAATCCGCGGGGGCGGATGCCGGAGTCAAGGAACCCGGCACAGGGGCTCGTCGGTGCGGTGCGGGATACCGATCCCGGGATCCCGCACCGACGAGAACTTCGCATTGCTCCCTCCTGCCGGCCGCCATCTTTGCGTCGCCCGCGACGCCTTGACCCCCGCGCAACGAGGGATGAACCTGTGACCGCCGAGGATCGCATCCGTGCCCTGCCCTGCTGGACCGGCAGCATTGAGATCGCGCCGCTGCCGGGCGGCCTGAGCAACGCCAACTATCTGGTCAAGGATGCCGCCGGGCGGCATGTCGTGCGCTTTGGCCAGGACTTTCCGTTCCATCACGTCTTTCGCGAGCGCGAGGTGATGACCGCGCGCGCGGCGCATGCCGCCGGCTTCGCGCCGGCGGTCCACCATTCCGAGCCCGGCATCCTGGTGACGGAATTTCTCGGCGCCAAGACCTATGTCGCGGAAGACGTCCGCGCCAATATCGACCGCGTCGCCGCCCTGATGCGCGGCTTCCATCGCGAGATGCCCAATCATGTCACCGGCGCCGGCTTCATGTTCTGGGTATTCCATGTCATCCGCGACTATGCGCGCACGCTGGAGGAAGCCGACAGCCGGATGCGAAGCGAGTTGCCGCGGCTGCTGACGCTTGCAGATGAGCTCGAACGGGCGCAGAAATTGCTGCCGATCGTCTTCGGTCACAACGATCTCTTGCCGGCTAACATTCTCGACGACGGCCATAGGCTGTGGCTCATCGATTTTGAGTATGCCGGCTTCAACACGGCGATGTTCGACCTCGCCGGCGCCGCCTCGAACGCCAGCATGAACGACGAGGAGTCCTTCGCCTTCCTGACCGCCTATTTCATGAAGGAGCCGGACGAGGCGATCCGCCGCTCGCATGCGGCCATGCAATGCGCATCGCTGCTGCGCGAGGCGATGTGGAGCATGGTTTCCGAACTTTATCTCGACGCGCCCGGCATCGACTACGTCGCCTATACCTGCGAAAACCTGACGCGGCTCGATGCCGCGCTGGAAAACTACAGAACAAAATACGGACAGAAATCATGACATTGCCCGCCCACGCCGAGATCGTCGTCATCGGCGGCGGCATAATCGGCTGTTCGACGGCTTATCATCTGGCGCGGGACCACAAGGCCGATGTCGTGCTCCTGGAACAGGGCAAACTGACTTCGGGCTCGACATGGCATGCGGCGGGGCTGGTCGGTCAATTGCGGTCTTCGGCCTCGATCACCCGCGTGCTCAAATATTCGGTCGATCTCTACAAGGGGCTGGAAGCCGAAACCGGGCTCGCTACCGGCTGGAAGATGACCGGGTGCCTCAGGCTCGCCACCAATGCCGACCGCTGGATCGAGTATAAGAGGCTGGCGACGACGGCGAAAAGCTTTGGCATGGATATGCAGTTGCTGTCACCGGCCGAGATCCACGCAATGTGGCCGCTGCTGGAAACCGGCGATCTCGTCGGCGCCAGCTGGCTGGCGACCGACGGCCAGGCAAGCCCTTCCGACATCACGCAGTCGCTGGCCAAAGGCGCGCGCATGCATGGCGCCAGGCTGTTCGAGGATGTCCGCGTCACCGGCTTCGACATGAAGGATGGCCGCATCACCGCGGTGAAGACCAACAGGGGCGATATCGCCTGCGACAAGGTGGTGAACTGTGCCGGGCAATGGGCGCGGCAGGTCGGGGCGCTAGCCGGCATCAACGTGCCGCTGCAGCCGGTGAAGCACCAGTACATCGTCACCGAAAAAATAGACGGGTTGGCGACCGATGCGCCGACGATCCGCGATCCCGACCGCCGCATCTACTTCAAGGAGGAGGTCGGCGGGCTGGTGATGGGCGGCTATGAGCCGAACCCGCAAGCCTGGACGACTGACCTTCCCGGCGGCGATGTCCCTGACGACTGGCAGTTCCGGCTGTTCGACGACGATTACTATCATTTCGAGCAGCATATGAACCAGGCGGTCACGCGGGTTCCGGCGCTCGAAACCGTCGGCGTCAAGCAGATGATCAACGGGCCGGAAAGTTTTACGCCGGACGGCAATTTCATTCTCGGCGTGGCGCCCGAATGCGCCAACATGTTCGTCGGCGCCGGCTTCAACGCCTTCGGCATCGCGGCAGGCGGCGGCGCCGGCTGGGTGCTGGCGCAGTGGGTGATCGACGGCGAGGCGCCACTCGACCTGTGGGTGGTCGATATCAGGCGCTTTTCCGACCTGCACCGCGACCGGCAATGGGTCCGCGACCGCACGCTTGAAGCCTATGGCAATCACTACACGATCGGCTTCCCGCATGAGGAGTATGTCACGGGTCGGCCACGGATCGTGTCGCCGCTCTATGAACGGCTGCAAAAGCACCACGCCGTGTTCGGCTCCAAGCTCGGTTGGGAGCGGCCGAACTGGTTTGCGCCCGAAGGCGTCGAGCCGAAGGACATCTATTCGATGGGCCGGCAGAACTGGTTTTCGCCGGTCGGCGACGAGCACCGGCACGTGCGCGAGCACGTCGGCATCTTCGACCAGTCGTCCTTCGCCAAATACGAAATGACCGGTGCGGATGCGCTGAAGGCGCTCGACTGGATCTGCGCCAACGACGTCGCCAAGCCGGTCGGCCGGCTGACCTACACCCAGCTTCTCAACACGCGCGGCGGTATCGAGGCCGACCTGACCGTGGCTCGGCTCGGCGAAGACCGATTCTACCTCGTCACCGGCACCGGCTTTAGGACTCATGACTTCTCGTGGATCGGCGACCATGTCGGCAACGAGCTCGACGTGACGCTCACCGATGTCACCGAGGATTTCGGCACGCTGTCGCTGATGGGGCCACGCGCCCGCGACGTGCTGGCTGCGGTGACCGATGCGGATGTGTCGAACACCGCGTTCCCGTTCGGACATGTGCGGGAAATCCCTATCGCCGGCCACACAGTTCGGGCGCTGCGCGTCACCTATGTCGGCGAGCTCGGCTGGGAGCTGCATGTGCCGATCGCGGCGACGGGCGAAATCTTCGACGCGCTGATGACCGCGGGCGAGAAATACAACATCCGCCCGGTCGGCTACAGGGCGCTGGAATCGCTGCGGCTGGAAAAAGGCTACCGCGCCTGGGGCTCCGACATCACGCCCAACGACACGCCGCAGGAGGCCGGACTCGGCTGGGCGGTGAAGCTTCGCAAGAATACAGATTTTCTCGGGCGGCGGGCGCTGGAAGAGATCAGCGGCACGGCGCTGAAAAAACGCTTTGCCGGCTTCACCGTCGATGATTGCGAGATCGTGCTGCTCGGGCGCGAAACGATCCTGCGCAACAGCGAGCCGGTCGGCTACCTGACCAGTGGCGGCTATGGCTACACGGTCGGCAAGAACATCGGCTACGGCTATGTGCGCAACGCCGACGGCGTGAGCGACGATTTCCTCGCCTGCGGCGATTACGAGCTGGTGGTGGCGATGGAGCGGACGCCGGCAAAAATCCACCTCGAGCCGCTTTACGACCCGGCCGGAGAAAAGATCAGAGCCTAGCAGGCTGTTGAAGAAGTCTGCTAGAGCGGGATAATCAGTTCACGCGCAGAACCACCCCCCGGCTCGGCACGGTGTCGGCCTCGCCCGGCATCGAGACATAGGGCGATGTCTCCTCGGCGCGCGTAACGACGCCCTTCGCCTCGAGGTCGGCGATCCGTCTGGAAAAGCCGCCGTCCCACAGCGTGTTCTTGACCGTCAGCACGATTATCCCGCCCGGCCGGCAGATGCGGATCAGTTCGTCCAGCCCCTCGGCGCCGACATGGCCCGAGGTGAAGACGCCGGCCGATATGATGCCGGCATAGGCATCATCCGCGAAGGGCAGCGGCCCGCCGAGCGCCAGGCAGTGAAGCGCCGAATAGGCGCCCTTGCGCGCTGCCTGGGCCAGCATGCCTTCGGAAATGTCGAGCGCCTCGACCTGCGGATAGCCCGCGATCTTCAGCCATTCGCCGATGAGCCCGGTGCCGGCACCGGCATCGAGGAGCGGTGCCGCGCCGCGCGGCAGGTGGCGGGCAAGCAAAGCGAGGCAGATGGTCGGATGGCGATAACCGGCCGCCGACATGTCGGCGTCGTAGGTGTCGGACCAGCGGTCGTAGAGCGCCGCCACCTCCTCTGGCCGCTTCGCCGCATAGGCTGCGGCGAGCGCACCCTTGTTTTTCCTGTCCGCCATAGCAGTCCTGTCCGCAAAATTAAAACGCCGCAGCGTCCTTAGCGCGTCCTGCAGGATCGCACGGCGCTGAAGTGAATCGCATGCCGGCGATGATAGCCAAACGGCGAAATTTGTGGAACCGTCGTCACCACAAATAAGGCGCGAAAAAGGGCAGATGCGATGGTGGACGAGGAAGCACGCGCGGCGCTTGCAGCCATTCCGGCGCTGGCCGGCTACGAAGGACCGCTGGAGCGGCTCGGCGGCCTCACCAACCTCGTCTTCAGGGCTGGAGATGTCTGCCTGCGCATTCCCGGCAAGGGCACGGAGGAGTATATCAACCGCGCCAACGAGGCGGTGGCGGCAAGGGAAGCCGCCAAGGCCGGCGTCAGCCCCGAGTTGCTGCATGTCGACGGCGAGACAGGCGTGATGGTGACGCGCTTCGTCGTCGGCGCCGAGACGATGTCGCCGGAAAAATTCAAGACCCGGCCGGGCAGTCCGGCGCGTGCCGGCAAAGCATTCCGCAGATTGCATACATCCGGCGCGGTGTTTCCCTTCCGTTTCGAGCTTTTTGCGATGATCGACGACTATCTGAAGGTGCTGTCGACCAAGGACATCGCCCTGCCTGCCGGCTACCACGATGTGGTGCGCGAGGCGCAAACCGTGCGCTGGGCGCTTGCCGCGCATCCCCTGCCTCTAGTCGCCTGCCACTGCGATCCGCTGTGCGAAAATTTTCTCGATACCGGCGACAGGATGTGGATCGTCGACTGGGAATATTCCGGCATGAACGATCCGCTCTGGGATCTCGGCGACCTCAGCGTCGAAGGCCAGTTCGACATCGCGCAGGAGGAAGAGATGATGCTTGCCTATTTCGGTGGCGAGCCGACGCCGGCGGAGCACGGCCGCATCGTCGTCTACAAGGCGATGTGCGATCTGTTGTGGACGCTGTGGGGGCTGATCCAGCTTGCCAACAGCAATCCGGTCGACGATTTCCGCGCCTATGCCGACGGCCGCTTCGCGCGCTGCAAGGCGCTGATGGGGACAGCCGACTTCTCAGGGCATCTGGCGGCAGTGCGCGCGGGCTAAGGACCAGAGAAATCTGGATTTAATTGACGCCTTTCGGCACGTTTTCGGGCGGCACGGTGTCGACCACCTTCTGGCGATGGAAGATGAACAGGCCGGCCAGCACGATGATGCCCGAGCCGATCAGGATGCGCGGGCCGGGCATGTCGCCGAAGAAGGCCAGCCCGAAGATGACGGCCCACAGCAGCAGGCTGTAATGCAGCGGCGCCAGCGTCGATGCCGGCGCCAGCTTCAGCGCCCTGGTGATCATCAGATGTGCGCCGCAGGAGACGATGCCAAGAAGCAGCATCGCACCGAAATCCAGCGAGGACGGCGTCTGCCAGTTGCCGATGGTGAGAAACCCGCCGACCAGCAGCGTGCCGATGGTTTGCCAGGTAACGAGCGAGGTGTCGCTGGTGCCACGCAACCTACGGTTGAGGATGATGGCGAAGGCGAATGAAATGCTTCCGGCCAGCGCGAAGGTCGACGACAGCGAAAACGCGGCCGAGGACGGTTCGAGCATGATCAGCACGCCGCAGAACCCGACCAGGATTGCCATCCAGCGGCGCCAGCCGACCTTTTCACCAAGCAACAAATGGGACAGCGCCGCCACGTAGATCGGCCCCGCCATGTAGAAGCTCATGACGTCGGCGAGCGGCAGATAGACGACGGCCGCGTAAAACAGCGCCGTGTCAAGCGTAGTCATGACGACGCGCAAGACCTGCAGTTCCAGGCGCTCCATGCGGAACAGCCTGGCCGCGCCTTGACGCGCGATCATTGGACCGAGCACGAAAAAGGCGCCGATCGAGCGGATCAACACGACCTGGCCGACGGAAAAGCTGGCGACCAGCCATTTGCCCATTGCATCGTTCAACGCAAACAGGAAATCGCCGGCCAGCATCAGCAGAATGCCAGCCAAAAGCACGTTCCTGATCGTCGAACTCTGGGCTGTTGGCTGTGCCATGCCGATGTCGCTTCCTCACGCATGAAAGCCGGTGAGCAGCGTTCGTAGACGCAAGCAGCCGCTTTGACGAGTGGAATTCGGGAAGCTGGCCAGACCAGAGCCGGAAATCGACTGGGCCTAGATAGCCGCTTGAACGCCTACTTTGGCCGCGCCCGAATGATGATCGAACGATAGATCACCGGCCGGTCCCAGGGATCGAAAGCCGACGCACTTCTCAGGTCGGCGCGGCGCGCCAGATCGATGCGCTGCAGACATTCGGCGAAGGCGTCATTCTTCCTGAGGAAGCCGTAGGAACGGCATTTCGCCTCGTCCGCGGCACGACGGTCTTCGGCCGTCATGCAGCCTGCACCGGTCGCCGCCAACGCGAGCACCATCGCCGTCTTGCGCCACATGGTGTGCCTCCTCGGGCATAAAACTGGAGGTTGATTGTAGACTTGCGGTCAGGACCTATCAATCTGATCGATGGAGTTTTGAGACGGGCGATGCCTGCGGTTCACTGTTGCCGGCCGTCCGGCGATCGAGAGCCGTGTTTCCTGCCTGGCCCGCTCGGCCACCACCTTGCCCTTGGCGATGACGCAGAGGCGCTCGGGACGCAGGCGTAAGGCCTCGACCGGGTCGCCGGCATCGAGGACGACGAGGCTGGCGCGCTTGCCGACCGCCAGGCCGAGATGGTCGAGGCCCATGATGGCGGCGTTGACGTTGGTGACCATGTTGAAGCAGCGCGCCATGTCGGCCGGGCTCGACATCTGGGCGACGTGAAGGCCCATGAAGGCGACGTCGAGCATGTCGGCGGTGCCCAGCGAATACCAGGGGTCGAGCACGCAATCCTGGCCCCAGCCGACGCGGATGCCGTGGGCAAGCATTTCCTTGACCCGCGTCAGGCCGCGGCGTTTGGGGAATGTGTCGTGGCGGCCCTGCAGCATGATGTTGATCAGCGGATTGGGGATTGCCGAGACGCCTGCCTCGGCGATCAGCGGCAACAGCTTCGAGACATAGTAGTTGTCCATCGAGTGCATCGAAGTAAGATGCGAGCCGGCGACCCTGCCCTGCAGGCCGAGGCGTTGCGTCTCATAGGCCAGTTGTTCGATATGGCGCGACAGCGGATCATCGGTCTCGTCGCAATGCAGGTCGACCATGAGGCCGCGTTCTGCCGCGATTTCGCACAGTTCCGTCACCGAACGCGTGCCGTCGGCCATGGTGCGCTCGAAATGCGGAATACCGCCGACGATGTCGACACCCATGTCGAGCGCGCGGATGGTGTTGTCGCGCGCCGTCGGCGAGCGATAAAACCCATCCTGCGGAAAGGCGACCAGTTGCAGGTCGATATAAGGCGCAACCGCCTTCTTCACATCGAGCAGGGCTTCGACCGCCAGCAGCCTGGCATCGCAGACATCGACATGGCTGCGGATGGCGAGCAGGCCCATCGACACTGCCCAGTCGCAATAGGCGAGCGCGCGGTCGCGCACCGCTTCGTGGGTCAACAGCGGCTTCAGTTCGCCCCACAGCGAGATGCCTTCGAGCAGCGTGCCCGACACGTTGATGCGCGGGATGCCTAGCGAGAGTGTGGCGTCCATGTGAAAATGCGGATCGACGAAGGGCGGCGAGATCAGATTGCCACGGGCGTCGATCGCCGTGCCCGCGCTAACGTTCAGCTCGGGCTCGATGGCCGCGATCGTCTCGCCGATGATGCCGATATCGGCGATCCTGCCGTCGGGCAGCGTGCCGCCGCGGACGATAAGGTCGAAAGTCATCTACTGTCATCCCTTTGAAGAAGCAGACCTATTCCGGCACATGCCTTACCGCGCCCTTGGCGGCGCTGGTCGCCATCGACGCGTAGGCGCGCAAGGCCATCGTCACTTTGCGCTTGCGCTTTTCCTCCGGCTTCCATGCGGCAGCTCCCTTGGCCTCCATTGCTGCGCGGCGGGCGGCCAGTTCCGCATCGTCGACGGCGAGCCGGATGGTGCGGTTGGGGATATCGATCTCGATCGTGTCGCCCTCATGCACCAGTCCGATCAGCCCGCCTTCCGCCGCCTCGGGAGAGGCATGGCCGATCGACAGGCCGGAGGTGCCGCCGGAGAAGCGGCCGTCGGTGACCAGCGCACAGGCCTTGCCGAGGCCCTTCGACTTCAAATAGCTGGTCGGGTAGAGCATTTCCTGCATGCCGGGGCCGCCGCGCGGCCCTTCGTAGCGGATGACGACGACATCGCCGGCCTTGATCTCGTTGGACAGGATCGCCTTGACGCTGGCGTCCTGGCTTTCGAACACCCTGGCCGGGCCGGTGAATTTCAGGATCGATTCATCGACGCCCGCGGTCTTCACGATGCAGCCGTCGAGCGCCAGATTGCCCTTGAGCACGGCAAGGCCACCGTCCTTGGAAAAAGGATATTCGGCCGAGCGGATGACACCCCTCTCCCGGTCGAGATCGAGTTCGTCCCAGCGGCGGTCCTGGCTGAAGGCGACCTGCGTCGGCACGCCGCCCGGTGCGGCGAGGAAAAAATCGCGAACATTCTGGCTTGACGTGCGCGAGATATCCCAATGGTCGAGCGCTTCGCCGAGCGTTCGCGTATGTACGGTCGGCAGGTCGCGGTTGATCAGTCCGGCGTTATCAAGCTGACCGAGGATCGCCATGATGCCGCCGGCGCGGTGGACGTCTTCCATGTGCACATCCGCCTTGGCGGGGGCAACCTTGCATAGCACCGGCACCTTGCGTGACAGCGCGTCAATGTCGTCTTGATCGAAATCGATCTCGCCCTCATGCGCGGCAGCCAGGATGTGCAGCACGGTGTTGGTGGAGCCGCCCATGGCGATGTCGAGCGTCATCGCATTCTCGAAGGCTCCCTTCGAGGCGATGCTGCGCGGCAGCGCGGTGTCGTCGCCCTGCTCGTAGTAGCGCTGGGCGAGATCGACGATCAGATGGCCGGCCTCGACGAATAGGCGCTTGCGGTCGGCGTGCGTCGCCAGCGTCGAACCGTTGCCGGGCAGCGACAGGCCGAGCGCCTCGGTCAGGCAATTCATCGAGTTGGCGGTGAACATACCCGAGCAGGAGCCGCAGGTCGGGCAGGCCGAGCGCTCGATCGTCTTGACGTCCTCGTCGGAGATCTTGTCGTCGGCGGCAGCGACCATGGCGTCGACCAGATCGAGCGCCTGCGTCTTGCCGGCGAGCACCACCTTGCCGGCTTCCATCGGCCCGCCGGAGACGAAGACGGTCGGGATGTTGAGGCGCAGCGACGCCATCAGCATGCCCGGCGTGATCTTGTCGCAATTGGAGATACAGACCATGGCGTCGGCGCAGTGGGCATTGACCATGTACTCGACCGAGTCGGCGATCAGCTCGCGCGACGGCAGCGAATAGAGCATGCCGTCATGGCCCATGGCGATGCCGTCGTCGACGGCGATGGTGTTGAATTCCTTGGCGACGCCGCCGGCCTTTTCGATCTCGCGGGCGACCAGCTGGCCGAGATCCTTGAGGTGGACGTGACCCGGCACGAACTGGGTGAAGGAATTGACCACCGCGATGATCGGCTTGCCGAAGTCCGAATCCTTCATACCGGTGGCGCGCCACAGGCCGCGGGCGCCGGCCATGTTACGGCCATGGGTGGTGGTGCGGGAACGGTAGGCGGGCATTAAAATGTCCTTGCTGTCTGCGTCGCACCCGGACAGGCGCGGGAAACCGGAATTGAGCGGCCTTATATACGCCACGGTCTGGTCTGGCCACGGTTTTGCGATGCGCCGGGATCTTGAGCCAAAGACGGCAAGCCGATTCAGGCCGCAAAAAAGTCAGAGGTGCTGTCGGATCGTGTTTTGCCCGTGCGTCCTTGGGCAGACGGCGCGGACGGGCATCAATCGCCAGCCGGCCGTTTTACGAGTGACAACAAAGCCAAACAGCCCGAGGAGCAAGAAAATGCAAAAGATCACCCCCTGCCTGTGGTTCGACGACCAGGCCGAGGAGGCCATGAACCACTACATCTCCATCTTCAAGAACTCGAAGGTGCTGAGCGTGATGCGCTGGCCCAAGGGCAGCGGCGATAATGAGGGCAAGGTGCTGGTGACCTATTTCGAGCTCGACGGCGTTCAGTTCCAGGCGCTCAACGGCGGGCCGCAATTCAAGTTCACCGAGGCAGTCTCGCTGTCCATCGACTGCAAGACGCAGGAGGAGGTCGACTATTTCTGGGACAGGCTGATCGAGGGCGGTGGCGAGCCCAGCCAGTGCAGCTGGCTGAAGGACAAATTCGGCGTCTCGTGGCAGGTCGTGCCCGAGCAATTGCCGAGGCTGCTGCAGGACCCCGACACGGAAAAGGCCGGCCGTGTCATGCAGGCGATGATGCAGATGACCAAGATTGATATTGCCAAGATCGAAGAGGCGGCCAGGGGGTGAGTGAGACGCTCCCGACAAGCGATCTTTGCTCGATTTGGAAATATCAACTGCGGAAGTCGGCGCCGCCCCTCACCTGCCTGCCGGCATCCTCTCCCCGTATAGTGACGGGGAGAGGGGCGCTCTCATACAAGATTTCGCCAATCACCCACGTTGCAGGAAGGGCGTTGGTGTTGCGGCCAGCCCCCTTCTCCCCGT
>NZ_CAKXZS010000011.1:103281-340297 GCF_935822925.1 Mesorhizobium ventifaucium | reverse complement strand
ATACCTGCCTGCCGGCATCCTCTCCCCGTATAGTGACGGGGAGAGGGGCGCTCTCATACAAGATTTCGCCAATCACCCACGTTGCAGGAAGGGCGTTGGTGTTGCGGCCAGCCCCCTTCTCCCCGTCACTATACGGGGAGAAGGTGCCGGCAGGCGGATGAGGGGCAGCGCAAACGCGCGAGAGTGATCTTGGCGGGCATACCGCAATGCTCAAGCCGCCTTGTCGCGGACCTGATAATCCTTGACCGCGGCGAAGCGGATCGCCTTCCAGCGCTCGGCCTCGTAGTTGAGCGAAAAGGCGTGCTGGGCCAGGAACACTGGGTCGTTGTCGAGGTCGCGGGCGATGTCGCCGCGATGCGCGTCGATGAAGCGATGCAGCTCGGTCTTGTCGTTGGCCGATATCCAGCGGCAGACCGAAAAGCGCGACATCTCGAAATCGACGGGCAGCGTGTATTCGATGCTCAGGCGCTCCTTCAGCACGTCGAGCTGCAGCGCGCCGACGACGCCGACGATCGCCGGTGAACCGTCCTCCGGCGAGAACAGTTGCACGACGCCTTCCTCGGCCATCTGGTGCAGCGCCTCCTTCAGCTTCTTGGCCTTCATCGCGTCGCCGAGACGGACGCGGCGCAGGATTTCCGGCGCGAAGTTCGGCACGCCGCGAAACAGGATCTCCTCGCCCTCGGTCAGCGTGTCGCCGATGCGCAGCGTGCCGTGGTTGGGGATGCCGACGACGTCGCCGGCAAAAGCCTCGTCGGCGGTGACGCGGGTGCGGGCGAAGAAGAATTGCGGCGCCGACAGGCTCATCGGTTTTCCCGTGCGCACCAGCTTGGCCTTCATGCCGCGCTCGAGCTTGCCCGAGCAGACGCGGACGAAGGCGATGCGGTCGCGGTGGTTGGGATCCATGTTGGCCTGGATCTTGAAGACGAAGGAGGTCATCCTATCCTCGGTCGCCTCGACCTTGCGGGTGTCGGCCTCCTGCGCGCGCGGCGGCGGCCCGTAGGCGCCAAGCGCCTCGATCAGGTCGCGCACGCCGTAATTGCGCAGCGCCGAACCGAAATAGACCGGCGTCAGATGACCCTCGCGAAACGAATCGATGTCGAGCGGACGGCAGGCTTCGCGCGCCAGTTCCAGCTCCTCGATGAAAGCCTCGCGCTCGTTCTCCGGCAACAGGCCGGCGACGCGGTTGGAATCGGGACCGTTGACCGGCGTGCGGTCCTTCTCGGCGTCGCCCTTGCGTACCGCGTTCAGCGCCAGATGATAGGTGCCGGAAAAAGTCTTGCCGCGGCCGATCGGCCAGGTGATCGGCGCGGTGTCCAGCGCCAGCTTCTGCTCGATCTCGTCGAGGATCTCGAACGGGTCGCGGCTTTCGCGGTCCATCTTGTTGACGAAGGTGATGATCGGGATGTCACGCAGCCGGCAGACCTCGAACAGTTTTAGCGTGCGCGGCTCGATACCCTTGGCGGCGTCGATGACCATGACCGCCGCATCGACTGCCGACAGCGTGCGATAGGTATCGTCGGCGAAATCCTCGTGACCGGGCGTATCGAGCAGGTTGAAGACATTGTCCTCATACTCGAAGGTCATCACCGAGGTGACGACCGAAATGCCGCGCTCGCGCTCGATCTTCATCCAGTCCGACCGGGTCTGGATGCGATCTTTCTTGGCCTTGACCTCGCCGGCAAGCTGGATGGCGCCGCCGAACAAAAGCAGCTTTTCGGTCAGCGTCGTCTTGCCGGCGTCCGGATGCGCGATGATCGCGAAAGTGCGGCGGCGCGCCACCGCGTTCGTGATGTCTTCAGCCAATTGATGGAATCCCATGTGGTGCGCGGGCTTCTAGCAGCGCTTTTGCAGCCTGTCGAACAATTTTGGGCGGTTGCCGGTCTTGAGATAGGTCCGCCGCAATGGCATCAACTGAGGCGGTTCGACAAAGGTCCATCCATGAGCGCAGCCAAGCACGTCATTGTTGTCGGCGCCGGCATCATTGGCGCGTCCATCGCCTGGCATCTGGCGAAGGCTGGCGCGAAGGTGACGATCGTTGCCGACAGCGGCGCCGGCGGCGTCGCCACGCCGAATTCGTTTGCCTGGATCAATGCCAGCTGGGGCAATCCAGAGCCGTATTTCCGGCTGCGTACCCGTTCGATGGCGGAATGGACGCGCCTTGCTCATGGCGTGCCCGGCATTCCGCTCGCCTGGTGCGGCGGCCTGTGCTGGGACCTGCCGCCGGCCGCGCTTGAGGCCTATGCCGCTGAGCATTCTGGCTGGGGCTACGGCATCGAGCCCGTTGACCGCGTGGGAGCCGCACGTATAGAGCCAAACCTGATCGAGCTTCCCGATTTCGCGCTGCATGTGCGTAGGGAAGGCGTCGCCGAGCCGGTCGCCACCACGCAAGCACTGCTGGCCGACGCCGAGCTGCGCGGCGCGCGCGTAGTGGCCGGGACAGCCGTGACCGCGTTGGTGCGGGCCGACGGCAGGGTTACCGGCGTGGATACGTCAGGCGGCCGGATCGCTGCCGACGAGGTGGTGATCGCGGCCGGCGCCGGCTCTCCGGCAATTGCGGCGACGGCCGGGCTAAAACTGCCGATCGAGACGCCGCCCGGCCTGATCGTCCACTCACGCCCCTACGAAAGGCTGCTCAACGGCCTGGTGATCGGAGACCGGCTGCATATGCGCCAGACTGCCGAGGGCCAAATCATCGCCGGTTCGGATTTCGGCGGCGCCGATCCGGGCCTGGATGCCGAAGCCACCGCTCGCGAGCTGTTTGCGGCGATGAAGAACATGGTGCGCGGTGCCGACCGACTGGAACTGGATTTTCACACCGTCGGCTATCGGCCGACGCCGATCGACGGCTTTCCGATCATCGGACGGGCTCAAGGCGTGAGCGGCCTCTATGTCGCGGTCATGCATTCCGGCATCACGCTGGCGCCTGCGGTCGGCCTGTTCGCCGCCCGGGAAATCCTCGACGACGCGCGCGATCCGCTGCTTGAGCCTTATGGGCTGACGCGGTTTGCTTGATAGCCCGGCGGGCGGCGAAAACCGCCGCTCAGCGACGCTATCGCCCTACCGATGCCAAGCAGCCGCGATTCCGACCAGCGACGGCCGACCAGCTGCAGGCCGATGGGCAGCCCGTCGCGGTCCTGCCCGCAGGGCAGCGAAAGTGCAGGGTGGCCGCTATAGTTGAACACTGCGCCATAGGCCGGCAGCAGCCAGTAGCTCTGCTCTCTGTCATCGACCTTGATTGGTGTTCCCGGCTCGCAATGCGGAAAGGCCGTGGTCATGGCGACGGGGCAAAGCAAGACATCGCAACCTTCGAAAAACCGGTCCCAGGCAAGGATTGACTGGTCGCGGCGGGCGAGCGCCTCGAACCAGCGCGAGACCGGTGTCGGTTCTTCTGGCGGCTCTGGCTGCGCAGCCTCCAGCATCATGCCGATCAGCGCGCCGCCTTGCGTCAGATCGTCATGCAGGTCGAGCGTCGGCAGTCTTGCTTCCTCGACGGCCGCGCCCGCAGATTTGAGTTGCTCGACCAGACTTTCGACCGCGGCCCTGATCTCGCCGGCCACTGGAAAACCCGGAAAGGCCGGCGCGAAAGCGATCCGCAGGGACTTGAGATTGACCTCAGGCATGTCCTCGACCAGCACCGGGGGAAGGTCGGTGTCGCTGCCATCTGGTCCTGCAATGATCCTCAGGATCAGCGCCAGATCTTCGACGTTGCGGGCCAGAGGACCGATACAGGACATCAGCCGCACGCTGCGCGGCGCACCGGCGGGATCGGGAAAGGCGCCAGCCAGGGAGACGCGATGCTCGGTCGGCTTGAGGCCGTAGACGCCGCAAAAGGCTGCAGGCAGGCGGATCGAATCCTGCATGTCGGTGCCGATCTCGAATGGTGTCATGCCCGCGCAAAGTGCTGCCGCCGCTCCCCCGCTGGAACCGCCGGCGGTGCGCGAGAGATCCCATGGATTACTGGTGCGGCCGAACAGCGGGTTGTTCGACTGCCAGTCGCCGAGCATCGTTGCGACATTAGTCTTGCCGACCAGCACGCCGCCGGCAGCCTTCAACCTGAGGACGACCGGGCTGTCTTTTTTCGCCACATAGTCGGCAAAAGGCGGGAAGCCGACCGTCGTCTTCATCCCCAGTGTTTCGTGGGTGTCCTTCAGCGTGAACGGCACGCCGTGCAGCGGCCCGAGAGCGTCGCCGCGCGCCTGCGCTTCGTCGGCCTTCTTCGCGCGAGCGCGAGCCCCTTCCCTGTCGAGCGTGACGACCGCATTGACCGCCTCATTATGCCTGTCGATCTCAGCCAAATGCGCGTCCAGCGCTTCCACGGCGGAAATCTTGCGGTCGCGGATCGCGGCAGCCAATTCTCTGGTGGAGGAAAACACGAGGTTCATGACCAATGCTCCGGCTTGCTAGCGGCGCCAGCCTCACCAAATGGCGGGCTACGGCGCGTCTTCAAGCCGAGTTCAGCATTCGAGGACCGGCGGTGCTTGATCGGAATTGCGCTGCGAGAGTCTGCTGAGGTCGGCGCCGTCCCGCGATATTGCCGCGATAGCGAGGGATCTAAACAGCCAGCGCCAGCTTTGCGATTTCAGGAGCAAACGGACGAATGGTCATGCCGTCTCTGGTGATCGTGACGAAGCTAGAGGGCGGGATCGGCTGCCAGTCGCCGCCATCACGGTCGAAAGGCTCCGACATTAGGCATCGTCCGCCGCCATTGCGGAAGACGGAGGTGTAGAGCGTCGGCGCGTGGGCATCGGTCGCATAGCGCACCGCATGGAGCGATTCGCCGTCCGACAAGGCGGCGGTAAGTCTCAGCGCCGGTTCGAAGCCGGCGCGGCGCGAGGCATCGATCACCCGCGCCGTAGCGCGCGACACCGCGCCTTGCGGATCGCCCGCCAGACCCTCGTCGATCATCAGGAGAAAGAAAAGTTCGGAATCGGTGGTGCCCTCGCGCCGATCGAAGCCCGCGTCGGAGAGCGAATTTTCGAGCGCGCGGCGGATTCTTTCGAAGCCGCCGATCTGGCCGTTGTGCATGAACGACCAGCGGCCGGCAGTGAAGGGATGACAGTTCATGCGGCTGGTGGCGCCGCCGGTCGAGGCGCGCACATGGGCAAGGAACAGGCTGGACCTGATCTGCCGGCACAGGCTCTTCAGATTGGGATCGGACCAGGCCGGCAGGATGTCGCGATAGAGACCCGGTTCGGGTCGGTCGCCGTACCAGGCGAGGCCAAAGCCATCGCCATTGGTCGGCGACTTGGCTTCCTGGGCGCAATGACTCTGGGCGATCAGCGAATGGCAGGGCGCCGTGACGATGTCCTCGAGGAAAACCGCTTCGCCAAGATAGGCCGCCCACCGGCACATCGTTTAATCTTCCCTCAGGCGCGATCCATGAGAGCCGCAGGCTCCTTGATTGCGTGTGTGCCTCTGTTGTGCGTGCGTTCATAGAGCTCGCGAACGATTCGGCTGGCCGTAGTCTCAAACAAAAACGGCAAGAAAGCGTGAATGAGTGCGGCGAACGCTGCCATGAACAGACGCGAGCAGAACCACGCCGCGAAGGCCATATGGCTGAAATAGGTCTCGCCCACCTTGGCCGGGTGAGAGGTAAAGAGCCTTGCAAGCCGTGTCGTCATGGTGAATCCCTCCTGCCTGGATAAGCCCCCGATGCCGAGTATTCTGGCACGAGCTTTCGGTTCATCGATCCCAAATCATCCTTGTGTTTGGCCAATTTTTGGGACAAATGTCCCACATGACTCTGGAAATCGATGAGATCGACCGAAGATTGCTGGCCGAATTGCAACGCGACGGCACATTGTCGGTCGATCAATTGTCGCAAAGGGTGTCGCTGTCGCGCAACGCCTGCTGGCGCCGGGTCAAGCGGCTGGAAGAAGACGCTGTCATTACCGGCCGGGTGGCGCTGGTCGATGCCGACAAGCTCGGCCTCGGCCTTTCGGTGTTCGTCCTGATCCGGACCTCCAATCACGATCCGGACTGGCTGCAGAAATTCCGGGTGGCGGTGACCGGTCTTCCCGAGATCACCGGCGTCTACCGCATGTCCGGCGACCTCGATTATGTGCTGCGCGCCCGAGTCGCCGACGTCAAGGCCTATGACCGACTCTATCAGCGGCTGATCGCCAAGGTGGCGCTGTCGGATGTTTCGGCCTCTTTTGTCATGGAGGAGATCAAGGAGACGACAGTCGTTCCCGTAGAACTGCGCTGAAACGGAACTGCGCTGAAAGAAAGCCGTTGATAGCCCAGCCGCCGAGTTGACTGAACCGGCATTGATAGCGATAGGATCAGCCTCATGCGCGCAGCCCTCTACACTTCCTCCGTCATCGGTCCGGCCGTCGGCTTCGTCAGGCTGCCGCATGGCGAAGGCCTGCCGCTTCCCGCCTATGAAAGCCCGGGCGCCGCAGGCATGGATCTGCGCGCCGCGGTCCCGGACGACCGGCCGCTGCTGATCCTGCCGGGAAAACGCGCGCTGGTGCCGACCGGGCTGATCCTGGAGATCCCGGAGGGGGTGGAAGGTCAAGTCCGGCCGCGCTCGGGCCTCGCCTTCAAGCATGGCCTCACCTGCCTCAACACACCTGGCACCATCGACAGCGACTATCGCGGCGAGGTCAAGGTGCTGCTGATCAATCTCGGCGACGAGGATTTCGCGGTGACGCGCGGCATGCGGATCGCGCAGATCGTCTTCGCCCCGGTGACGCAGGCGACGGTCGAGGAGCGCAGCCTGGCCGGCGGCACGGCGCGCGGCTCCGGTGGGTTCGGATCGACCGGCACCGCCTGATGCTTTGGCCCCTACCCAAACTGGTCATCTTCGATTGCGACGGGGTTCTGGTCGACACCGAGAACCTTGCCAATCGACGCCTCGCCGAATGGCTCAGCGCCGCCGGCTATCCAGCAAGCTTCGAATATTGCCGCAAGAATTTCTCCGGCCGCAGCATGGTCTCGGTGCAGAAGGAAGTCGAGGCGACCGGCGTCAGCCTCGGCGCCGATTTCGTCGAACGCTGGAACGCCGGCCTGCCGGACCTGTTCGCGCATGGGGTCGAAGCCGTTCCCTATGTCAGGCAGTTCATCGAAGCCGTGCACGCGGCCGGCATAGCAACTTGCGTCGCTTCATCGGCACGGGTGTCTAAAATGCACATCACGCTCGGCCAGACCGGGCTGCTGCCGCTGTTCGAACAAGCGCTGTTCAGCTCGACAATGGTCTCCCGCGGCAAGCCGTTTCCCGACCTGTTCCTGCATGCCGCAAGCACGATGGGCTTCGCGCCCGCCGATTGCATCGTCATCGAGGACAGCGTCGCTGGAACCTTGGCCGGCATTGCCGCCGGCATGCGCGTCTATTCCTATCACGGCGACCCGCACTCCGACCGCGACGGCCTGACCGAGGCCGGCGGCATCCTGTTCGACGACATGCGCGAACTGGCCGGGCTGGTGCCGATCCACTGATCTGATATCGGGCTGCTTCTCCGGCTGTACGCCTCGGTCGTCCGTATCAGCTTTCGAACGCTCGACAGTGCGAGGCGTCAAGGGGTCCGACGCACTGGACAAATTGGCAGGAGAGAATGCCGATCGCTTCTGAACCAATCGCATTCGTTTGCCCGGCGCGCGACGGCGGGATAAAATGCGCTTCGCACTCTGGGGAGCATCCATGGACAAGGGCAAAATATTTCGCGACCTGCACAGCTCGATTTTCGTCATGCCCAACCCCTGGGACGTCGGCACGACGAAACTGCTGGCTTCCTTCGGTTTCAAGGCGTTGGCGACGACCAGCGCCGGCTTTGCCTTTTCGCGTGGCCTGCCCGATGGCGCGGTGAGCTTCGAGGCGATGATCCACCACTGCCGCGACGTGACTGCGGCGACCGGCCTGCCGGTCTCGGCCGATCTCGAAAAGGGCAAGGGCGACAGCGCGACAAGTGCATCCGAAACCATCTTCGCGGCCGAAGCGGCAGGCCTCGCCGGCTGCTCGATCGAGGACCACACCGGCGAGCCCGACAAGCCGATCTATGATTTTTCGCATGCGGTCGAGCGCGTCGCCGCTGCAGCCGAGGCGGCACGGGCGCTGAAGCACGACTTCGTCTTCACCGCGCGGGCTGAGAATTTCCTGTGGGGCAAGTCTGACATCGACGACACGATCAAGCGGCTGCAAGCCTTCGAGAAGGCCGGTGCCGACGTGCTCTACGCGCCGGGCATCAGTGACGTCGAGACGGTGCGAACCGTCTGCTCGGCGCTGACCAAGCCGGTCAACGTCATGGTCAGGCCCGGCTTCACCATCGCCGAGCTTGCGCTCGCAGGGGTCAAGCGCATTTCGCTCGGGCCCTGGCTGACCAATTACGCCTTCGGCATGCTGGAGACGGCGGCGCGTGAGATCCAGCAGGACGGCACCTTCGGCTTCACCCACGCCGCCATGCCGTTCGGCAAACTGCAGGCGTTGTTTGCCGAACCCAACGCATGATGCTCAGCGTCGTCGACATGCACACCGGCGGCGAACCGCTGCGGATCGTCACCGGTGGCTACCCCAGTATCCCTGCAGGCACGATCCTGGAAAAACGCGCCTATGTGCGCGACCACCTCGACCATCTCAGGAAGATCCTGATGTTCGAGCCGCGCGGCCACTACGACATGTATGGCGCGCTGCTGGTGGAACCCGACCTGCCCGGCGCCGACCTCGCCGTGCTGTTCATGCACAATGAGGGCTATTCGACGATGTGCGGCCACGCCATTGTCGCGCTCGGCCGCTACGCCGTCGACGAGGGGCTGGTGGCGCGGCAGGAGCCGCTGACGACGGTCAACATCGAAGCGCCGTGCGGGCTGGTCGTCGCCTCGGTCGAGGTGCAGGACGGCAAGGCCGGGGCGGTGTCGTTCGAAAGCGTGCCGGCCTTTCTGTTCGCCCGCGACCAGCAGGTCGAATTGCCGGGTTACGGGGCGATCGGATTCGACATCGCCTATGGCGGCGCCTTCTATGCGCTCGCCGAGTGCCGGCAGTTCGGGCTGGAGTTCGGCAAAAACCGCGTGCGCGATTTCGTCGATGCGGCGACCGCGCTTACGGAGAAGCTGAAGAAAGAATTCCCGCTGTCGCACCCCGACCATGCCGACCTTGCCTTTCTCTACGGCACAATCCTGACCGACGGACAGGACGTATATTCCGATTGCCCGACCAAGAACATCTGCGTCTTCGCCGAGGCCCAGGTCGACCGCTCGCCGACCGGATCGGGCGTCGCCGCGCGGCTGGCGGCAATGCATGCCAAGGGCGAAATCGCCGGCCAGACGCGGCTGTTCGAGAGTATCGCCGGGTCGCGCTTTTCCGGCAGAGTGGCGGGGACCGCGAAAGCCGGGCCGCATGACGCCATCATCGCCCGCGTCGGCGGCCGCGCCTTCTACTCCGGCCGGGCCGAATTAATCGTCGAACCCGACGACGAACTGGGACGCGGTTTTCTTCTACGCTAACGCCGGGCCCACCAAACGGAACCGAGCGTAACGCTGGGTACGCTCCGGAAGCGCCGGAAACCGCCATTCGCACGCCGGCATCACCGGAGCATCAGCACTCCTAAGCCGCTTCCCGCGCCGAGATCGCCTTGTGCAGGTGCACCATCATGGCGGCGGCGAACAGCGGCGTCAGAAGGTTGAGCAGCGGCACGGCGAGGAAGGCAGCGACAACCAGCCCGGCGAGGAACACCGTGACGGCATGTTTTTTGCGCAACGCGCGGGCCTCTGCCTCCGGGCGAAAGCGCATGGCGGCGAACTCGAAAAATTCGCGTCCCAGCAGATAGCCGTTGACGATGAAGAAGGCGGCGATGTTGATGCCCGGCACCAGCAGAAGCAGCAAGGCAACGATGTTGCCGAGGATGACGACGCCAAAGAATCTTATCGCCAGCACCAGCGATCGCAGCGCCGGCATGGCGCGGCCGGGCGGGTCATTGGGATAGTCGGTGCGCTCGACCAGTTCGGCGGCGGCGTCGAGAAACAGGCCGGCGATGATCGCCGTCACCGGCGCGATCAGCAGTGCCAGACCCAGCGCGAGACCGATCCCGGCGACGATGAAGCCCAGCCATCCGGCCCAGGACGGCAGGCCGGGCAGCCATGCGTCGATCCACGGCCAGGCCAGCCATTCGAACAGCCCCTCGATGGCGAACCAAAGTGCGGCGAGCGCCAGCAAGGTCAGGCCCAGCGTTTTTACGAACACCGAGCGGAATTCGGGCGAGAACAGCTGGCTGGCGGCGGCGCGGGCGGCGCTGGAGATCACGGCGTTTCCAATTCCATGTTGAACATCTGCGAAATAGGCGGAGACATGACAAGTCACAAGCGCAACCAAGGGCGTAACCACGTGCGGCGTCACGCCATTTAAAAATCACGAACTAGGCAAAGCCACATCAAATCGCTAGACCCGCCCGCGGCCGGCGTGGCAGAAAGCCGGTGGTTTTCGCGGAGACATCATTGATGCCTAACTATGACGTGCTTTGTATCGGTAATGCCATCGTCGACATCATTGCGCAGTGCGACGAGGCGTTTCTGGAAACGAACGGCATCATCAAGGGCGCGATGAACCTGATCGACACGAGGCGCGCGGAGCTGCTCTACAGCCGCATGGGCCCGGCCATCGAAGCCTCCGGCGGAAGCGCCGGCAACACCGCGGCGGGCGTCGCCAGCTTCGGCGGTCGCGCCGCCTTCTTCGGCAAGGTCTCGAACGACACGCTCGGCGAAATCTACGCCCATGACATGCACGCGCAGGGCGTCGCCTTCGACACCAAGCCGCTCAATGGCGAACCGCCGACGGCGCGCTCGATGATCTTCGTCACGCCGGACGGCGAGCGCTCGATGAACACCTATCTCGGCGCTTGCGTCGAGCTCGGGCCGGAGGACGTCGAAGCCGACAAGGCGTCAGGCGCCGCCGTCACCTATTTCGAGGGGTATTTGTGGGACCCGCCGCGCGCCAAGGAAGCGTTCCGGCAGACGGCGAAGCTTGCCCATGCCGCCGGGCGCGAGGTGTCGATGACATTGTCGGATTCGTTCTGCGTCGACCGCTACCGCGACGAGTTTCTGGAGCTGATGCGCTCGGGCACCGTCGATATCGTCTTTGCCAACAGCCACGAGATCAAGGCGCTCTACCAGACCGCCTCCTTCGACGAGGCGCTGGCGCAGATCCGCAAGGACTGCAAGATCGCCGCCGTCACCCGCTCCGAAAAGGGCTCGGTCATCGTGCGCGGCGACGAGACCGTCACCATCGATGCGACGAGAATCCGCGAGCTGGTCGATACCACCGGCGCCGGCGACCTCTATGCCGCCGGTTTCCTCTACGGCTACACGCAAGGGCGCAGCCTGAAGCATTGCGGCGATCTCGGCTCGCTGGCGGCCGGGCTGGTGATCCAGCAGATCGGGCCAAGGCCGCGGCAGAATCTGCGCCACGAGGCTGAGCAGGCAGGGCTGCTGTAGGGCTCGAAGCCTCTTCCTTCTCCCCTTGTGGGAGAAGGTGGCCGAGCGAAGCTCGGTCGGATGAGGGGTGTTCCAGGGAATGCCGACGCCTCATTTCCTCCAACACCCCTCTTCCGTCTTGGCGCTACGCGCCAATCCACCTTCTCCCACAAGGGGAGAAGGAAGAGGCGCTCGCTCCTCAGGCCCCCGCCGTGTACGCGGCAATCGCCGCCATGTTGACGATGTCTGAGTCCTTGGCGTTGAGCGAGACGATCTGAACCGGCTTGTCCAAGCCGACCAGCAGCGGGCCGATGACGGTCGAGCCGCCGAGTTCCTGCAGCATCTTGGTCGAGATAGAGGCCGAGTGGAAGGCCGGCATGATCAGCACATTGGCCGGGCCGGTCAGCCGGATGAACGGGTATTGCGCCATGGCGCGTGCGTTGAGCGCCACGTCGGCGGCCATCTCGCCGTCATACTCGAAATCGACGCGCCGCTTGTCGAGGATGCGCACCGCTTCCTGGACGCGCTCGGAGCGCTCGCCCTGCGGGTGGCCGAAGGTGGAATAGGCAAGCATGGCGAGCCGTGGCTCATAACCCATGCGGCGGGCAAAGCCGGCGGCCTCCTCGGCGATGTCGGCGATCTGTTCGGCATTCGGCATGTCGTGCACGGCGGTGTCGGCGACGATCACGGTTCGGCCCCGCGCCAGCACGATCGAGGCGCCGATGACGCGGTGGCCGGGCTTGGCGTCGATGATGCGGCGGATGTCGTCGAGCGCCGTCGAGTAGTTGCGGGTGACGCCGGTGACGATGCCATCGGCATCGCCAAGCGCCACCATGCAGGCGGCGAAATGGTTGCGGTCGTTGTTGATCAGGCGCTGGCAGTCGCGAAACAGGAAGCCCTTGCGCTGCATGCGCTCGTACAGATAGTCGGTGTAGACGCCGTTGCGGCGCGACAGCCTGGCGTTGATGATCTCGATGCCTTGCTTGTTCAGTTCGATGCCGGCGTTCCTGGCGTTCTCCTTGATGATGTCGTCGCGGCCGAGCAGGATGGCGGTGCCGAGCCGCTGGTTCACATAGGAGACGGCGGCGCGCATCACCTGCTCCTCCTCGCCCTCGGCGAAAACGATGCGCTTGGGCTGGCGGCGCACGCGGTCGTAGATGCGCTGCAGGGTCGAGGCGATCGGATCGCGGCGAGCGGAAAGCTCCTGCGCGTAGCGGTCGAGGTCGAGGATCGGCTTGCGCGCGACGCCGGAATCCATCGCGGCCTTGGCAACCGCGATCGGAATGGCCGAGATCAGGCGCGGATCGAACGGCACCGGGATGATGTAGTTGGGGCCGAATTTCGGCCGCATGCCCTGGTAGGCGGCGGCGACGTCGTCGGGCACATCCTGGCGCGCCAGTTCGGCGAGCGCACGCGCCGCGGCGATCTTCATGTCGTCATTGATGGTGGTCGCCCGCACGTCTAGCGCGCCGCGGAAGATGTAAGGGAAGCCGAGCACGTTGTTGACCTGGTTCGGATAGTCCGAACGCCCGGTGGCCATGATGGCATCGGCGCGGATTTCGGCGACTTCCTCCGGCGTGATCTCGGGATCGGGGTTGGCCATGGCGAAGATGATCGGCTTCTCGGCCATCGACTGCACCATCCTGGTGGTCAGCGCGCCCTTGGCCGAGAGCCCGAGGAACACGTCGGCACCGTCGAGCGCCTCGGCCAGCGAGCGCGCGTCGGTCTTGACGGCATGCGCCGACTTCCACTGGTTCATGCCTTCGGTGCGGCCCTGGAAGACGACGCCCTTGGTGTCGCACAGGATGATGTTCTCGGGCGCAAAGCCCATCGCCTTCATCAGCTCGATGCAGGCGACGCCGGCAGCACCGGCGCCGTTGCAGACCATTTTGGTGGTCTTCATGTCGCGGCCGGTGATTTCCAGCGCGTTGATCAGGCCGGCCGCCGAAATGATGGCGGTGCCGTGCTGGTCGTCATGAAAGACCGGTATGTCCATAAGTTCGCGCAGCCGCTGCTCGATGATGAAGCATTCCGGCGCCTTGATATCTTCCAGATTGATACCGCCGAACGACGGCCCAAGGAAACGCACGCAATTGATGAACTCTTCGGCATCCTCGGTGTCGACCTCGAGGTCGATGGAATCGACATCGGCGAAGCGCTTGAACAGCACCGCCTTGCCTTCCATCACCGGCTTGGCGGCCAGCGCGCCAAGATTGCCGAGGCCGAGGATGGCGGTGCCGTTGGAGATGACGGCGACCATGTTGCCGCGCGTCGTGTAGTCGAAGGCGCGGCTGGGATCCTCGGCAATGGCGAGGACGGGAACCGCGACGCCCGGCGAATAGGCGAGGCTCAAGTCGCGCTGGGTGGCCATCGGCTTGGTGGCGACGATCTCCAGCTTGCCGGGCCGGCCCATGGCGTGGAATTCCAGCGCCTCCTGCGCGCTGACGGAGGGGCCGTTGCTTTCGGTTTTCCTGGCCATGACGCTTTCGTTTCCTCACCCGTGCGGCACCTCGTTGAGACGGGCGCGATGCTTTCTTTTGTGGAACGTTCGGGATTAAGGCTACACTTCGCCGCTGTAAACCGCCAAGCAGATGGCTTGGGAATTTTGGAAGCAGCTTCTTGAACGACGAAACGCCCATTCGCAGCGACAGCTCTACGCCGGCCTTTGCGCCGGCAACGCCGATGATGGAGCAGTATATCGAGATCAAGGCGGCGAACCCGGATTCGCTGCTGTTCTACCGCATGGGCGATTTCTACGAACTGTTCTTCGACGACGCCGAGAAGGCGAGCCGGGCGCTCGGCATCGTCCTGACCAAGCGCGGCAAGCATCAGGGCCTCGACATCCCGATGTGCGGCGTGCCGGTGCATGCCGCCGACGACTATCTGCAGAAGCTGATCGGACAAGGGTTCCGCGTCGCCGTCTGCGAGCAGATCGAGGATCCGGCCGAAGCGAAGAAGCGCGGCGGCAAGTCGGTGGTGCGTCGCGACGTGGTGCGGCTGGTGACGCCCGGCACCATCACCGAGGACAAATTGCTGGCGCCGTCGGAATCGAGTTTCTTGATGGCGCTTGGCCGGGTCAAGAGCGGGGCCGAGCCAAGTGCCGGGGAACGCGGCAGCGCGACGGGGAACCAAGGAAGTTTTGCATTGGCCTGGATCGAGATCTCGACCGGCACCTTCCGCGTTGCCGAGACCAGCGCCGACCGGCTGCTCGCCGATGTCTTTCGCGTCGACCCACGCGAGCTGATCGTCGCCGAGCCGGTGTTTTACGATCCGGAGCTGAAACCGGTGTTCGATGTGCTCGGCCGCGTCGCCAATCCGCAGCCGCCGAGCCTGTTCGACTCGGCGTCGGCCGCCGGGCGCATCGCCCGCTTCTTCGAGGTGGCGACGCCGGACAGTTTCGGCACGTTTTCCCGCGCTGAGCTGTCGGCGATCTCAGGCGCCATCGCCTATGTCGAAAAGACGCAGAAGGCCGAGCGGCCGCCGCTGTCGCGGCCCGAGCGCGAGGAGCAGGGTTCGACGCTGTTCATCGATCCGGCGACACGCGCCAATCTGGAACTGCTGCGCACCCTGTCCGGCACCCGCGAGGGTTCGCTGTTCAAGGCGATCGACCGCACGGTGACCGGCGGCGGCGCGCGGCTGCTCGCCGACCGGCTGATGGCGCCGTTGACCGATCCGGGGGCAATTGGCGCAAGGCTGGATTCGGTGTCGTTCTTCCGGTCCGAGACACGGCTGTGCCAAGCGGTGCGGGCGAGCCTGAAAAGTGTCGCCGACATGCCACGCGCCCTGTCGCGGCTGGCGCTCAACCGCGGCGGCCCGCGCGATCTGGGCGCGCTGCGTGCCGGGTTCGAGGCAGCCGGCGCCATTGCCGAACTGTTTGGGGCGACCGCCCTGCCGCCAGAACTGGCGGCGGCGCTGGCGGCGATCGAGGCGCTGCCGCGCCCGCTGGCCGAGCATCTGACGCGGGCGCTCGCCGACGAGCTGCCGCTGCTCAAGCGCGACGGCGGCTTCGTCCGTTCCAGCTACAACGCTGAGCTCGACGAGATGCGGGCGCTGCGCGATGAATCACGCAAGGTCATTGCCGGGCTGGAGCGCTCGCTGATCGACGAAACCGGCATCCGCTCGCTGAAAATACGGCACAACAATGTGCTTGGCTACTACATCGAAGTCACCGCCAATCACCATGCGATCATGACGAGCAGCGACGGGGCGAAGGCGCGCTTCATCCATCGCCAGACCATGGCCAACGCCCTGCGCTTCACCACCACCGAACTGGCCGAGCTGGAATCGAAGATCGCCAATGCCGCCGACCGGGCGCTGGCGATCGAGCTTGCCGCCTTCGACAGGCTGACGGCGGAAGCGGTCGGGCAGGCGGACAAGATCCGCGCCGGCGCCGAAGCACTCGCCGTGCTCGACGTGTCGGCGGCACTTGCGTTGCTTTCCGAAAGCGAGGCCTGGAGCCGGCCGGTGGTGGACGCGAGCCTCGCCTTCGCCATTTCGGGCGGGCGGCATCCGGTGGTCGAACAGTCGCTGCGGCGTGCGGGCGAAGGACCGTTCGTCGCCAATGATTGCGATTTATCGCCGGAAGGCAATGCCAAAAACGGCGCGATCTGGCTGCTGACCGGCCCCAATATGGGCGGCAAATCGACCTTCCTCAGGCAGAACGCGCTGATCGCCATCCTCTCCCAGACCGGCTCCTTCGTGCCGGCGGCATCAGCCCATATCGGCGTCGTCGACCGGCTGTTTTCACGTGTCGGCGCCTCCGACGATCTGGCGCGCGGCCGCTCGACCTTCATGGTCGAGATGGTCGAAACGGCGGCGATCCTCAACCAGGCCGGCGAACGCGCGCTGGTGATCCTCGACGAGATCGGCCGCGGCACCGCCACTTTCGACGGCCTGTCGATCGCCTGGGCGGCGGTCGAGTATCTGCACGAGAAGAACCGCTGCCGGGCGATCTTCGCCACCCATTTCCACGAAATGACGGCGCTGGCCAGCAAGCTCGCTCGGCTGCACAATGTCACCATGCGGGTCAAGGAATGGGAGGGCGACGTCGTCTTCCTGCACGAGGTCGGCAAGGGTGCCGCCGACCGCTCCTACGGCGTGCAGGTGGCGCGTCTGGCCGGCCTGCCGGAAGCCGTGGTCGGGCGGGCCAGGGAAGTGCTACACCAGCTGGAAGCGGGCGAGGTTTCGGGCAAGGCCAACCGGCTGGTCGACGATCTGCCGCTGTTTTCAGTGGCGGTGAGGCGGGAAGCGCCAAAGCCGGTGAAGAGCGATGGGCTGAGCGCAGCGCTGGGAGAGATCAATCCCGACGAGATGACGCCCCGGGAGGCGCTGGAGGCGCTGTACAGATTGAAGGGAATGGCGGGGAAATAGCTGGGCTTCGTAAGATGGCGCTCTACGGCGCTGCCGGACATCTCCCCCACGAGGGGGGAGATTGGCAGCTTCGCAGACAGCATCTTTTCTCCAGCGTTGGAGATTGGCGAAAGCGATGGTGATAGCCGATCTCCCCACCTGTGGGGGAGATGTCCGGCAGGACAGAGGGGGCGCGAAGGAACGCGGCCTTAGTTTTATTCCCCGCTCAAATCATCTGCAGGCCCAGCTTCCGCCTCGGCGGCGGGAAGGCGCGGTCGATTTCGGCGAAATCTTCCGAGGTGAGCTCGATGTCCAACGCAGCGACATTCTGGCGGATGTGCTCTTGCCTGCTGGCCTTTGGAATGGCGATGACGCCGTCCTGTGCCATCACCCAGGCCAGCGCCAGCTGAGCCGGCGTCGCATCGTGGCGGGCGGCGATGGCTTCGAGGCTGGCATTGCGCGCCAATACGCCCTGGTCGACCGGCGAATAGGCCATCAGCGGAATGCCGCGCTGCCGGCTCCAGGGCGCAAGGTCGAATTCGGGGCCGCGCTGGGACAGGTTGTAGAGGATCTGGTTAGTCTGGACGCTGTCGCCGGCCGGCAGGCTGACCAGTTCCTCCATCTCATGGGTGTCGAAATTGCTGACGCCCCAGTGGCGGATCTTGCGGGACCTTTTCAACGCCTCGAAGGCCTCGACCGTTTCCGTCAGCGGCACGCTGCCGGGCCAGTGCAGCAGATAGAGATCGATCCGGTCGGTGCGCAGATGCCTGAGACTTGCCTCGCAGGCAGCCGGCACGCCGGTGCGCGAGGCGTTGGACGGCAGCACCTTGGAGACCAGGAACACCTCGTCGCGGCGCCCGGCAATGGCATCCGCCACCACCTCCTCGGCCCCGCCGCTGGCATACATTTCGGCGGTGTCGATCAGCGTCATGCCGAGATCGAGCCCAAGCTTCAGCGCGGCGACCTCATCGGCATGGCGGCGGGCGTCCTCGCCCATTTTCCACGTGCCTTGGCCCAGCACGGGAACGGCTTCGCCCGAGGGCAATGTGGTGGTTCTTATCATTGATGGCATGGCGCGCTCCAGTCGAGGCCGGATGGCACCACACCCCCGGGGAGAAATCCAGATGAAAGTCCAGGATTTTTCCCGCGAGCTGCCTGATGCTACTTCCCCGGATGGGCGGCCAGCCAATCCCGCATCTGTTTGATCTCGGCTTCCTGCGCCGCGATCACCGCTTCGGCCATTTTGCGCATTTCCGGATCCTTGCCATTGGCAAGCTCGACCTTGGCCATGTCGATTGCGGCCTGATGATGCGGGATCATGCCGCGGGCGAAATCGACATCGGCATTGCCGGAAGGTTCGATCGCCATCATCGCGGTGTGCATCTTGTCCATCGCCGCCTTGTAGCCATCGGTCGAGGCACCCTGCGCGCCCATCGCGCCCATGTCGTGCGCCCCCATGTCGTGTTTCGTCTCCTGGGCCTGCGACGGAATGCTTTCCAGGAAAACCGCAAGCAGCATTCCGGCCGCCATCAGCAGCAGCACGATCTTCTTGGCCAACGTCATTCATGATCTCCTTTTTGAACGAATTGCTATCTGGGGACTTCGCTCAGAGTTTCAACGTTCTGAGCCGCAACGCGTTGGTGATCACCGAAACCGAGGACAGGCTCATCGCCGCCGCCGCCAGCATCGGCGACAACAGCGTGCCGGTGAGCGGATAAAGCACGCCGGCAGCGACCGGCACGCCAAGCAAATTGTAGAGGAAGGCGAAGAACAGGTTCTGGCGGATGTTGCGGATCGTCGCCTGGGCGAGCGTGCGGGCCCGGACGATGCCGTTGAGATCGCCCTTGACCAGCGTGATCCCGGCGCTTTCGACCGCGACATCGGCGCCGGCTCCCATGGCGATGCCGACATCGGCGGCAGCCAGCGCCGGCGCATCGTTGACGCCGTCGCCGGCCATCGCGACGTCGGCGCCCCTGGCGCGCAACTCCTCGACCAGCGCGCTCTTCTGTTCCGGCAGCAGGCCGGCACGCACCTCGTCGATGCCGAGTTTGCTTGCGATGGCCTTCGCCGTGCGTTCGTTGTCGCCGGTCGCCATGATGATCTTCAGACCGCGCCCGTGCAGCGCCTTGATCGCCTCTGATGTCGTCGCCTTGATCGGATCGGCGACGGCGACGATGCCGGCCAGTTTGTTGCCGATGGCGACGAACATCGCGGTCTTGCCCTCGGCCTGCAGCGCTTCGGCGCTGGGCGAGATGGATGCGATATCGATGCCGAGATCGGCCATCATCGCGGCGTTGCCGAGCGCGACCTTCTTTCCCGACACCGTGCCGGAGACGCCCTTGCCGGTGACCGCCTCGAAACCGCCGGCGTTGGGAATTTTTACCCCGCGCTCACTGGCACCTTCGACGATCGCCTCGGCCAGCGGATGCTCCGAGCCTTTTTCGAGACCGGCGGCAAGTGCCAGCAGATCATCTTCCGCCATACCCTCGGCGGCGACGACGTCCGTCAATCTCGGCCGGCCTTCGGTCAAGGTGCCGGTCTTGTCGACGATCAGCGTATCGACCGAGGCAAAGCGTTCGAGCGCCTCGGCGTCCTTGATCAGCACGCCGCTATGCGCGCCGCGCCCTGTGGCGGTCATGATCGACATCGGCGTGGCAAGACCAAGCGCACAAGGACAGGCGATGATCAGCACCGAGACCGCCGCGACGATGGCAAAGATCAGGCTGGGCTGCGGCCCGAAGATCGCCCAGGCGATGAACGCAACGATCGCAACCACGACGACGGCCGGAACGAAATAGAAGGAAACGCGGTCGGCCAGGCTTTGGATCGGCGCACGCGAACGCTGCGCCTTGGCGACGAGCTCGACGATCCGCGCCAGCGTGGTTTCGGCGCCGATCCTCTCGGCGCGCATGATCAGCGAACCGTTCTTGTTGAGCGTGCCGCCGGTGACGGGGTCGCCTTCAGTCTTTTCGACCGGCAGCGGCTCGCCGGACAGCATCGATTCGTCGACGGAAGAGCGGCCTTCCAGCACGATGCCGTCGACCGGCACGGCATCGCCGGGGCGGATGCGCAGGCGGTCGCCGGCCTTGACCGTGTCGAGCGGCACGTCGTTTTCGGAACCGTCCTCGCCGATCAGCCGCGCCGTCTTCGGCGCGAGGTCGAGCAGCGCGCGGATCGCCGAGCCGGTTTTTTCACGGGCGCGCAATTCCAGCACCTGGCCGAGGAAAACCAGCGCCACGATGACGGCGGCTGCCTCGAAATAGACCGGCACCGTGCCCTCATGACCGCGGAACTGGTGCGGAAATAGATCGGGGAACAGCGTGGCGGCGACGCTGTAGAGATAGGCCGCACCGACGCCGAGCAAAATCAGCGTCCACATGTTGGGGCTGCGGTTGAGAACAGAATCCCAGCCGCGATGGAAGAAAGGAGAAGCCGCCCACAGCACAACCGGGCTGGCCAGCGCCAATTCCACCCAGATCCTGGTCGAATCCTCGATGAAGGCGCTAAACGTCAGGCCGAGCATCGGCGCCATGGCGAATATCAGCAATGGCACCGACAACACGGCGCTGACCCAGAAGCGCCTGGTGAAATCGACCAGTTCCGGGTTCGGTCCCTCATCGCCGGTCGGCACGCCCATCGGTTCCAGCGCCATGCCGCAGATCGGGCAGGCGCCTGGCTTGTCGCGGACGATTTCGGGATGCATCGGGCAGGTGTATTGCGTGCCTTTCGGCATCGCCTGCGGCGCCGGCCTGTCGCCAAGATATTTTGCCGGCTCCGCCTCGAATTTCACCTTGCAGCCGGCCGAGCAGAAATAGAAGCCCTGGCCTTCATGCCGGGAAAAGTGCTTCGCGGCGGCACGCTCGACACGCATGCCGCAGACCGGGTCGGTGGCGGCAAGGTAGTTTTCCGGCTCGGCCGTGAACCTCGAACGGCAGCGCTCGCTGCAGAAATGATAGCGATGGCCGCCATGATCGGCGGTCGGCTTGCCGGCGGCCGGATCGACGGTCATGCCGCAGACCGGATCACGAATGACGGCGTCGGCGACGGACGGAGCAGCTTTCGGCGAGCAGCAGCCGTTGTGCGCGTGATGGTCGTGGTCGGAATGCTTCATGCCGAATGGCCTCTCTGTCTCGAACCTGGAACCGAGGTAGTGCTTCCAGTCACTGGAAGGTCAAGGGCCATTTCGATCTTTGGTGCCGTGGTGCATGCCGGCCAGCCTGGGGGAAACCCAAGCATCCATGCTTATGGCCGCCGCCACTTCTGGGCTTGGCAAAGTCGTCCAACAAGACCATCTATCAACTGCGGCAGGAGACGATCATCCGGTTTCGACTCCCGTGGAGAGCGTGTCCGTCCGCCCCATACCCAGCGCCGCGAAAACGCGCTATAGACGCCGCCAAAACGGCGAGGCCGAACGGCACTTATGGCAAGAATCTCTCTAAAGCTCGACGAACTGATCGACGGCGAAGCCTTGCGCCGCGAGATGACCGCGCTGACTGCGGCCACGGCAGGCGACGGCTCCGGCAAGGCTGCGCGCACCGGTGTTCTCCAGCTTCTCAAGGGCAGGCTGGCCGCCGGCCGCAGCATCGCCGAACGCATGCTGATGGACGACGGCAGCGGCACTGCCTGCGCCGCCCGGCTGTCGCATCTCATGGACGAGGTCATCCGCGCGCTCTACGAGTTCGCCGCCACCCATGTCTATCGCGTCAGAAACCCGTCATCGGCCGAACGCATGGCCGTCGTCGCGGTCGGCGGCTATGGCCGCGGCACGCTGGCGCCGGGGTCCGATATCGATCTCCTCTTCCTGCTGCCCTACAAGCAGACGCCATGGGGCGAGCAGATCGTCGAATACATGCTCTACGTGCTGTGGGACCTGGGGCTGAAGGTCGGCCACGCTACCCGCAACATCGACGAATGCCTGCGGCAGTCGCGCACCGACATCACCATCCGCACCTCGATCCTGGAGGCGCGTTTCCTGTGGGGCGAGCAGAAGCTCTATGACGAGCTCCTGCAGCGCTTCGACCGCGAGGTGGTGCGCACCACCGGACCCGAATATGTGCAGGCCAAGCTTGCCGAACGCGACGAGCGTCATGCCAAGGCCGGCGAAAGCCGCTATCTGGTCGAACCCAACGTCAAGGACGGCAAGGGCGGCCTGCGCGACCTGCAGACGCTGTTCTGGATTGGCAAGTATTTCTACCGGGTGCGCACCGGCGAGGAACTGGTCGACAAGGGCGTCTTCACCGGTACCGAATACCGGGAATTCCAGAAGGCCGAGGACTTCCTGTGGGCGGTGCGCTGCCACATGCATTTCCTCACCGGCAAGGCCGAGGAACGACTGCATTTCGACATCCAGCGCGAGATCGCCGAGCGGCTGGGCTACACCACACATCCGGGCCTGTCGGCGGTCGAGCGCTTCATGAAGCACTACTTCCTCGTCGCCAAGGACGTCGGCGATCTGACCCGCATCTTCTGCGCGGCGCTCGAGGAAGAGCAGGGCAAGCATGTGCCGGGTTTCAACCGTATCTTCCTCACCTTCTCGCGCCGCAAGCGTAAGCTTGCCGGCACGTCTGATTTCATAATCGACAACCATCGCATCAACGTCGCCGACGACCTGGTGTTCGAGCGCGATCCGGTCAATCTCTTGCGGCTGTTCTGGTTCGCCGACAAGCACGGGCTGGAATTTCACCCCGATGCGCTGAAGCTGCTGACCCGTTCGCTCGGCCTCGTCGGCAAGGCGCTCAGGCGCGATGAGGAAGCCAACCGGCTGTTCCTCGACATATTGACCTCGGACCGCAATGCCGAACTCAATCTCAGGCGCATGAACGAGGCGGGACTGCTGGCAAAGCTGATCCCGGATTTCGGCAAGATCGTCGCCATGATGCAGTTCTCGATGTACCACCACTATACGGTGGACGAGCACCTGATCCGCTGTATCGGCGTGCTGGCCGAGATCGAGCGTGGCGACGGTGAAAAGATCCACCCGCTTGCTCACTCGCTGATGCCGGGGCTGAAGAAAAGTCGCGAGGCGCTTTATGTCGCGGTGCTGCTGCACGATATCGCCAAGGGCCGGCCCGAGGACCATTCCGAAGCGGGCGCCCGGATCGCGCGGCGGATCTGCCCGCATATGGGGCTGTCGGCGGCCGACACCGAAACGGTCTCCTGGCTGGTCGAGAACCATCTCGCCATGTCGATGACGGCGCAGACCCGCGACCTCAACGATCGCAAGACGATCGAGGACTTTTCCGCAATCGTGCAGTCGGTCGAACGGTTGAAGCTGCTGCTCGTCCTGACCGTCTGCGATATCAGAGGCGTCGGGCCTGGCGTCTGGAACGGCTGGAAGGGGCAGTTGCTGCGCACGCTCTACTACGAAACCGAATTGCTGTTGACCGGCGGGTTTTCGGAAGTGTCGCGTGCGATGCGCACCGCGGCTGCCCGCGAAAAGCTGGCCGAGGCGCTCGCCGATTGGCCGGAAAAGGCCCGCAAGCGCTATGTCGCCAAGCACTATGAGAATTATCTGCTGGCGGTCGATCTCGCCGACCAGCTTCGCCACGCCGAATTCATCCGCGAGGCGGATGCTGCGGGCAAGAAGCTCGCCACGATGATCAAGACCTACCAGTTCGAGGCGGTCACCGAGATCACCGTGCTGGCGCAGGACCATCCCCGCCTGCTTTCGGTCATTGCCGGCGCCTGCGTGGCGGCCGGCGGCAACATCGTCGACGCGCAGATCTTCACGACCTCCGACGGCCGCGCGCTGGACACCATCCTGATCTCGAGGGAATTCGACCGCGACGAGGACGAACGCCGCCGCGCCGAGCGCGTCGGCCGTCTGATCGAGGACGTGCTGTCGGGCAAGAGTTGGCTGCCGGAGATGATCGAGAAGCGCACCAAGCCGCGGCGCGGCGCCAAGGTCTTCCGCATCCCGCCGCGCGCCGAAATCCGCAACACGCTGTCGAACCGGTTCTCGGTGATCGAGGTCGAGGGGCTGGATCGGCCGGGCCTGCTGTCCGAGATCACCGGGGCGTTGTCGGACCTGTCGCTCGACATCGCCTCGGCACACATCACCACCTTCGGCGAAAAGGTCATCGATACCTTCTATGTCACCGATCTCACCGGCCAGAAGATCGACAGCCCGACGCGCATGGCCGCCATCCAAAACAGGCTGGTCGCGGTCCTCGAAGGCACCGTGCCCGAGCGCGGCGGCAAGGCCAAGGCCGCGGCCGAGTGACAGCCACCATTCATTTGTCCCAATCCTGCAGGCAGTCTCCAGACGCATGAGCCTTGTCAAAAAGTTCGCGACGGTCGCTTCCGGCACGCTGATGAGCCGTGCCCTCGGTTTCGGCCGCGAGATGCTGATGGCGGCCGCGCTCGGCACCGGGCCGATCGCCGACGCCTTCAACGCCGCCTTCCAGTTTCCCAACACCTTCCGCCGGCTGTTTGCCGAAGGCGCCTTCAACGCCGCCTTCGTGCCGCTCTTCGCCAAGGAGATCGAGACGCACGGCACCGACGGCGCCAAGCGCTTTTCCGAAGAGGTGTTCGGCGTGCTGTTCACCGCGCTGCTGGCGCTGACCATCGCCATGGAACTGGCGATGCCGCTGATCGTGCGCTACCTGGTGGCGCCGGGCTTTGCCGACTCGCCGGGAAAATTCGAGATGACGGTCGGGCTTGCGACCATCATGTTCCCCTATCTGATCTGCATGTCGCTCGGCGCGATGATGGCCGGCATGCTGAATTCGCTGCGCCGCTATTTCGCCGCCGCGGTGGCGCCGGTGTTCCTCAACATCATTCTGATCGGCGTGCTCGCCTATGCCTGGCACAAGGGATCGGACGCGCGCAGCGTTGGCTTCGCACTGGCCTGGGGCGTGCTGGCGGCGGGGCTGGTGCAACTGGCGATCGTCTGGGTGGCGGTGCGTCATGCCGGCATCTCGATCGGCTTTCGTCGGCCAAGGATGACCCCCAATGTCAAGCGGCTGCTGATCCTGGCGCTCCCGGCGGCGATCACCGGCGGCATCACCCAGATCAACCAGCTGATCGGCACCGCGATCGCCTCGGCGCAGGACAGCGCGGTGTCGTCGCTCGCCTATGCCGATCGCATCTATCAGCTGCCGCTCGGCGTCGTCGGCATCGCCGTCGCCATCGTGCTTCTGCCCGAACTGTCGCGGGCGCTGAAGTCGGGCAATCTGATCGAGGCGGCCAATCTGCAGAACCGGTCGGTGGAGTTCACGCTGTTCCTGACCTTGCCGGCGGCGGCGGCACTGCTGGTCATGGCGGAGCCGATCGTCGGGCTGGTCTACGAACGCGGCGCGTTTGCCGCCAACAACTCGACGCCGATCGTGGCGGCGATCCTGGCGATCTTCGGCTTGGGGCTGCCGGCCTTCGTGCTGATCAAGGCGTTCACCCCCGGCTATTTCGCCCGCGAAGACACGCGCACGCCGATGATCTTCGCCGCGATCTCGGTGGCGGTGAACATCACCACCGCGCTGACGCTGTTTCCGTCGATGGGCGCGCCGGGCATCGCCGTCGCCTCGGCCGTTGCCGGCTGGGTCAATGCGCTGATGCTGCTCGGCGTGCTGATCCGGCGCGGCCATTGGGGCCGCGACTTACCGCTCATGAAACGCATCCCACGGCTGGTGCTGTCGGCGGCGGTGATGGCGGCGGCGCTGTATTTTGCCGAACACTGGTTTGCCGCCCAGCTTTCCTCGGGCTCACCGCTGGCAATCAAGGCTACGACGCTTCTTGCGCTGGTAGCCGGCGGGGCGCTGCTTTACTTCGTCACAGCCTTCGTCACCGGTGGGGCGGATTCCGGCATGATCCGGCGCAATATCAGGCGGAAGGGCTCCCCGCCGATCGAGAAACAATCTCCAGATCCGTAAGTCGAAGCCGATTGTCGATTTCGGCGCCGCCCCTCAACCCCCTGCCGGGACCTTCTCCCCGTCAAGTACGGGGAGAAGGGGCTGGTCTCATCGTTGGCGACCCATCTCCCCGTTTTTCACGGGGAGAGGGTAAGGGTGAGGGCAGCGCAAACCTGAAGTGATTGCCCTGAACTGTGTGTAGTTTCAACTTGACAGATGACGGCAGCTATGCTAGGAATTTATTCATAGTGCCGAGTCGCGCCAGCGACCTGCCGTTGAGGCGGGTTCTTATATTTCACGTTCCCCAGCTTGAAGCTTCAAACAGGGCCTCTTGCGGCGTCTTACCCAGCCGAGGCCAAAGCCCTGCGCCGCCCAGCCTACAGCCCCTTGATCGTCTCCTCGCTCTCGTCCATAAGCGCGCCGTCGAAAGACTTTCGCCGCGCGCGAAACGGCCCTCCACAAGCCTAGGAAATATCCATGACCGCCTTCAAGCCACTCGTCTTTTCCGGCGTCCAGCCGACCGGCAATCTGCACCTCGGCAACTATCTCGGCGCCATCAAGAAATTCGTCGCCCTGCAGGACACCTCCGATTGCATCTATTGCGTCGTCGACCTGCATTCGCTGACCGCGCAGCTTGTCCATGAGGATCTCAAGGACCAAACGCGCGCGATCACCGCAGCGTTTCTCGCCTCCGGCATCGACCCGAGGAAGCACATCGTCTTCAACCAGTCGCGGGTCATGCAGCATGCCGAGCTTGCCTGGATCTTCAACTGCGTGGCCCGCATCGGCTGGATGAACCGGATGACGCAGTTCAAGGACAAGGCCGGCAAGGATCGCGAGAACGCCTCGCTTGGGCTGCTTGCCTATCCGAGCCTGATGGCTGCCGACATCCTCGTCTACCGCGCCACCCATGTGCCGGTCGGCGATGACCAGAAGCAGCACCTGGAGCTGACACGCGACATCGCGCAAAAATTCAACAACGACTTTTCGGATCGGATTGCCGGCCTTGGCGTCGGCGTCGAGATGAAGGTCGGCGAGGAGACGGTCAACGGCTTTTTCCCCCTCACCGAACCGATCATCGGCGGACCGGCGGCGCGCATCATGTCGCTGCGCGACGGGTCGAAGAAGATGTCGAAGTCGGATCCGTCGGACCTGTCGCGCATCAACCTGACCGACGATGCCGACAGCATCTCGAAGAAAATCCGCAAGGCCAAGACCGACCCGGAGGCGTTGCCTGGCGAATTGGACGGCCTGGCCGGCCGGCCGGAAGCCGAAAACCTGGTCGGCATCTATGCGGGTCTCGCCGAGATCTCGAAAGAGGCGGTGCTGAAGGAGTTCGGCGGCCAGCAGTTTTCGGTGTTCAAGCCGGCGCTGGCCGACCTTGCGGTGGAAAAGCTGGCGCCGGTCGCCGGCGAAATGCGCCGCATTTCCGGCGATCGCGCCTATGTCGACGCGGTGCTGAGCGACGGCGGCGAGCGGGCCGGCCTGCTGGCCGAGGCGACGATGAAGACCGTGCGCGACATCATCGGCCTGCTGCAGGGTTAATCCGCAGCCAATATTGCTACATCCGCCGGTCGCTTGCGGCCGGGCTGTGGCGGTGGCAGATTGCGACCGAAACCATCGAAGGTAGAAAATGGTCTCCAAACGCCTCAGCCGCGAAGCCGGCCATCGCCGCAAGTTTTTGGCGATCATCGACGACACGCCCGAATGTGAACGGGCGGTCGTCTACGCCTCGAAGCGCGCGCAGAGCACCAACGGCGTACTGGTGCTGCTCTATGTGATCGAGCCGGACGATTTCCAGCATTGGCTGGGTGTCGAGAAGATCATGCGCGAGGAGGCCACCGCCACCGCGCGCGCCGCACTGGACAGCTATGCCAACAAGGTGCGCCAGAAGCTCGGCATCGAGCCGGAACTGGTGGTCCGCGAAGGCAAGCCGACGGAAGAGATCCACAAATTGATCGAGGAGGACCAGGATATCGCCATCCTCGTGCTGGCCGCCGGCGCCGGCAAGGAGGGGCCGGGGCCGCTGGTCGGCGCGGTCGCCGGCAAGGGCGCCGCCTTCCCCATCCCGGTGACAGTGGTGCCGCAGAACCTCTCGGACGAAGAAATCGACAGCCTGGCCTGAGGTAAAGTTGATATTCAGGTGAGGCCGGCCTGCGAACGGCGGCTTCCTGCGCTTCCGGTGCGGCGCGGTAGAAGAAAAATCATTCTCTCGGGCGGCGGTTCCGGCGATGCGTTTCGCTTGAATGTCCTGCTGATAAAGCCTATTTAGAACTATTCCAAACTATGCGCCCGAATGGGCACGGAGACATCCATGTTCATCCAGACCGAATCGACGCCAAATCCGGCGACATTGAAGTTCCTGCCTGGCAAGGAAGTGCTTGTCGAAGGCACCGCCGATTTCCGCGATGCCGACAGCGCTGCCGCGGCTTCGCCGCTGGCCGGCCGGCTGTTCGAGATCCCCGGCGTGACCGGCGTGTTCTTCGGCTATGATTTCGTCACCGTGACCAAGGACGGCCCCGACTGGCAGCATCTGAAGCCGGCGATCCTCGGCGCCATCATGGAGCACTTCATGTCCGGCGCGCCTGTCATGGCCAGGGCCGGCCCCGCCGCCGAAACCAGCCAGACTGGAGAATTCTACGACAAGGCCGACGAGGAACTGGTCATCACCATCAAGGAACTGCTCGACACGCGGGTGCGCCCGGCGGTCGCCCAGGACGGTGGCGACATCACCTTCCGCGGCTTCGAGAACGGCACCGTGTTCCTGCACATGAAGGGCGCCTGCGCCGGCTGCCCGTCGTCGACGGCGACGCTGAAGCACGGCATCCAGAACCTGCTCCGGCATTTTGTGCCCGAGGTGCAGCAGGTCGAACAGGTCTCTTGAGAGACAAACGTCTAGGAACAATTCGCGCACGAGCCAAAACAAAAAACCGGGCCGAATTGCCCGGTTTTCTGTTTTGGGACGTCAGTTGTTGCCTAGACGGTCCGCGTATGAGCTCTAGAGAACGATGACCTTGGCGCCGACGGAGGTGCGGTCGTAAAGGTCGATGATGTCCTGGTTCATCAGCCGGATGCAGCCCGACGACATCGCCTTGCCGATCGAGTTCCACTCCGGGCTGCCATGCAGGCGGTAGCCTGAATCGCCGCCCTTGTTGAACAGATACAGGGCGCGCGCGCCGAGTGGGTTGGTCAATCCGGGATCCATGCCGCCGGCAAATTTGGCGAGTTCCGGCTGGCGCTTGATCATCGCCGAAGGCGGCGTCCAGGTCGGCCATTCGCGCTTCACCGCGATGCGGGCGGTGCCGCGCCATTCAAAACCCTCGCGACCGACGCCGATGCCATAACGCATCGCCTCGCCGCCGCCCATGACGTAATAGAGAAACTTGTTCTGCGTATCGACGACGATGGTGCCCGGCTTTTCATCGGTGTCGTAGCTCACCACCTGCCGGCGGTACTTGAACGGCACCTTTTCGATCGGAACGCGCGGCAGTTGATAACCTGCATCGGTCATCGGCCCATAGTTGTTGGTGAAGATCTGCGAGCCGATGGTGCTGCAACCAGCAATTGCCGTCGACAGCGCAAGTGCGGCGACGATTGCGAATGACTTCATGCGCATGAAAAGGTCCGATGCCCCGCCCGAAAGATAGCGGCACGAGACGGCCGCCTTGTCGCCATCATTCATGCTGGCATTTGCTTTGCTTGCCAAGCGCGCGATGCCTATATGCAGGGGCTTACATGCCGGTAAGTCGGCTCCTGTGGCTTTTCGGCAACGGCACTCATAAGATTATGTAGGAAATTCAATGGGGCGGTTCGCCAGGCCGCCGGAAATCAAGGAACCAATCATGAATGTCGGAGATGCCGCCCAGCGTTCCGGCCTGCCGGCCAAGACCATTCGCTACTATGAGGAGATCGGCCTGATCCGTCCCGCACGCGCCGGCAATGGCTACCGCGACTATTGCGGCGACGACATCCACCGGCTGACTTTTCTGCGCCGCGCGCGCAATCTCGGCTTTTCGATCGACGACTGCCGCCAGCTGATGGCGCTCTACCAGGACCGCAGCCGCGCCAGCCATGACGTGCGCGAGATTGCCGCCGCGCATGTGACGGCAATCGAGGAGAAGGTGCGCGAGCTGCAGTCGATGCGCTCGACCTTGCAGAAGCTGATCCATGCCTGCCACGGCGATGACAGGCCGGACTGCCCGATCCTTGACGATATTGCGGGGGCGGTTTTGCCATCTGACAAAGTCGTTCCCGCACAGGTGTGAAGGTTGCGCGGCTGGCGGACGCGGATGGGAAGGCCCGACCTCAAAGGGATAATCGCCGCAGATAAATGAGCCTGTGCCGTCAGCATGAAGAGACCATGCGCGAGCTCCGGTGGTGCTATTCGTGCCGCCAGATCTTGTAGGCTGAGATCACCAGAATTGCCGCCAGCAGCGGGAGCAGGATTTGCTCGGGGACCACTCCAAGCAATTGCCCGCCGATATATGTCCCGACAATCGAACCGGCAGCCATGGCCAGCAAGAACGCCTTATTCCTGCCGATGACCGAAAAGCTTTGGTCGCGGCTGTAGCGGGTGAAGCCGACCAGCATCGTCGGCAGGCTTACCGCCAGCGATAGAGAGCCCGCCAGCCTGATGTCGGCATCGAACAGCAGGACAAGTGCCGGGACGAGCAGTTCACAGCCTGCCACGCCGAGCAGGGATGCCACGACGCCGATGGCAAACCCTGCAATGATCCCGGCAACGATCAATGCGGCTCCGGTGACCAATCCTGCAGCACCAGGATCATGGCCGAAAACCAGGACAATCGCGATAAGGATCAGCAGCGCGGCTATCACCTTGTAAAGCGTTGCGGAGTTGAGGCGCGTTGCCCATCCTGCCCCAAACCAGGCGCCTAGAAGGCTGCCTGCCAGGAGATTGAGTATGATTGGCCATTGTGCGGCTACCGAGGCTAGCGGCACCGTGGCGGCCCGGAATGGCAGCGCTGCAGCGGCGACCACCAGGCTGGCGGCCTTGTTTAAGATCACGGCTTCAAGGGCGGCAAATCGAAACAAACCGATCAGGAACGGCAGGCGAAATTCTGCACCGCCAAGCCCGATCAAGCCGCCAAGCGAACCAACACCAGTTCCAACTGCAAATGCACCAAGGCCACGCCGCTCAATCGTGGAACCGCTATGCCGTGGCGAGACCCGGAATGCCAGCCGTTTTGCGGGTTGGGTTGGTCAGCTCTACAATCGCTATTGGGCGGCAGGGTCAATGCTTGATGAAGTTACAGTGCCGATCAAGCGGTACTGTCGACACGCTCGGCAATAGCGAATGCCTGCAGGTTCCTTGCCTTGCCGTGGTCTGCTTCGGCGTTGGCGATAATCGAGAAGAACGCCGAACGGGCGATGTCCTTCTTTGACGCATTCGGGTGTTCCTTCCTGGCCGCTTTGATCAATTGCTTGGGTGCCATGTCAGGCGTCACGACCCGCATCAGGGTGTCGGCTATCGCCTGCATCTCGTCCGCGTTCATCATCCAAACTCCCTAGAGCCACCCGCATTCGCACAGTATCTCATATTGCTAATGTGTGGAACGTGCAGTGTCCGTTTGAGTGCCAAGATTTCACGTAAAAACCACATTTCAAGCGCGCCTTGGGCGCCTCAAGAAAACGGGTTCAAACCGTGAACAATGTCTGGCATGGTGCTCCCATGCCAATCATATCGCCTGCACTCCTCAATCCGCTGATCGACGGCCGCCAGTCGGAGCGCGCGATGCTGGTTCGGCGCGGCGTGCAGCGGCTGCTCAAGCAAATGGGCGCGCATGTGCTGCCCGAGCTGTCGCTGGCGACCGGCCGCCGCGCCGACCTCGTCGCGCTGACTCGCCAGGGCGACATCTGGATCATCGAAATCAAATCCTCGATCGAGGATTTCAGGGTCGATCGCAAATGGCCAGACTACCGGCTGCACTCCGACCGATTCTTCTTCGCCACCCATCCCGGCGTGCCCCCGGAGATCTTTCCGCAGGAATGCGGCTTTATCCTTTCCGACGGCTACGGTGCCGAAATCCTGCGCGATGCGCCCGAGCACCGCATGGCGGCGGCGACGCGCAAGGCGCTGATCCTGAGGATCGCTCGGGCGGGTGCAGCGCGGCTGCTGGCGGCGGAACTCGCCGGTGTGGCGGTGCCGGCGCTGGAGGGCGAGAGCGAGTAGAGGGTTTTCGGATCTCCCTGTAACCTTCGACCTTTGCGCTGCCCCTCATCTGCCTGCCGGCACCTTCTGCCCGTGAACGGGGAGAAGGGACGCTGGCCGCAACCTCGGCAGACTTTCTGCAACGCTGGAGATTGACGAAATCCTTTGCGAAGGCGCCTTTCTCCCCGTCTCTATACGGGGAGAAATGCCCGGCAGGGCAATGAGGGGCGGCGCGAACGTTCGTCGGCTACTCTTCCTCCTCGTCCGCCCCATTCGCCGCCGGCGCCACCAGCAGCACGGCGGCGCCGAGGATGGCGGCGAGGAAGGAGCCGGCGAGGATACCGACCTTGACCGCGTCCTGCAGCTCGACATTGCTGGCGAAGGCGAGCAGGCCGATGAACAGGCTCATGGTGAAGCCGATGCCGCAGAGCAGCGAAATGCCGACCATGTGCAGCCAGCCGGCATTGACCGGCAGATCGGCGAGGCCGAGCCGGATGGCAAGCGCGGACGAACCGAACACGCCGACCAGCTTGCCGGCGACGAGGCCGGCGGCGACGCCCAGCGTCAGCGGCTCGACCAGGGTGGCAGCACTCAGGCCGGCGAGCGAGACGCCGGCATTGGCGAAGCCGAAGATCGGGACGACGACGAAGGGCACTATCCTGTGCAGGCCGTGCTCGAGCCGGTGCAGCGGGGAATGGTCCGAATCCTGGCTGATGCCCGGGGTGATCTTCAAAGGTATGATTAGGGCCAGCGCCACGCCGGCGAGCGTGGCATGGACGCCCGATTTCAGCACCAGCACCCACAGGACGACACCAAGCAACAGATAGGGCAGCAGCGTCAGCACCTTCATGCGGTTGAGCACGACGAGCACAGCGATGACGGCGAAGGCGGCGGCGAGATAGGCGAGCGACAGGCCGCTCGTGTAGAACACCGCGATGATGATGACGGCGCCAAGGTCGTCGATGATGGCGAGCGCGGTGAGGAAGACCTTCAGCGACCCCGGCACGCGGCTGCCGAGCAGCGACAGCACGCCGAGCGCAAAGGCGATGTCGGTGGCGGTCGGGATCGCCCAGCCGGACAGGGCGGCTGGATTGTCGCGGTTGATGGCGACATAGACAAGCGCCGGCACCAGCATGCCGCCGGCGGCGGCGATGCCGGGCAAAGCGCGGCGTGGCCAGGTCGAGAGCTGGCCGTCCAGCACCTCGCGCTTGATCTCGAGGCCGACCAGCAGGAAAAACACCGCCATCAGGCCGTCATTGATCCAATGCGATACGCTGAGCGGTCCCAGATAGGCGTGAAGGGCGTCGAAATAGGCTTCGGCCAGCGGCGAATTGGCGACGATCAGGGCCAGTGCCGCGGCTGCCATCAGGATGATGCCGCCCGCCGCCTCGCTGTCGAGGAATTCGCGAAAAATGGAGATCGGCCGCGGCTTCTCGTCCTGCATGTCGTCTCCGTCGTGTCCCCGGTCGGACGAAATCACTTTGCGGGATGATGCGCAAAGCCCGGCAACGAGGCAAGCAGCGGGCCGTGTTTAGCCAAGGCAAATTGCTTCAGGTTCGAATTCGCCCCATCACCTATCTCCGAGCGCTGGCGCCGCCCCTCACCTGCCTGCCGGCATCCTCTCCCCGTATAGCGACGGGGAGAGGGACGCTCTCGTAGACGATTTCGCCAATCACAAGCGTTGCAAGAAGGGCGCCGAAATTGCGGCCAGTGCCTTCTCCCCGTCACTATACGGGGAGAAGTGCCTGGCAGGGCGATGAGGGGCAGCGCTGAGTTCGACAATTGGTGGCTTCCGCTGCGAGTTGGAAACTCTGAAGCGATGGCCTGCGTGTTCAGCATCTCAGCGCGGCGCGCGTTTGGCGAGTATCCGCTGCAGCGTCCGGCGATGCATGTTGAGCCGGCGCGCGGTTTCGGAGACGTTGCGGTCGCACATTTCGTAGACGCGCTGGATGTGCTCCCAGCGCACGCGGTCGGCCGACATCGGGTTTTCAGGCGGCGCGGCGCGTTCACCCGCAGTGCGGGTAAGAGCCGCGAAAACCTCGTCGGCATCGGCCGGCTTCGACAGATAGTCGATGGCCCCCAGCTTCACCGCCGTAACCGCGGTGGCGATGTTGCCATAGCCGGTGAGGATGACGGCGCGGGCGTCGTCGCGCTTCTCGCGGATGGCGGCGACGACGTCGAGGCCGTTGCCGTCGGCGAGCCGCATGTCGACCACCGCGTAGGCTGGCGGATTGGCGCGTGCCTTGACCACCGCCTCCTCGACGCTCTCGGCCGTCTCGACCACGAAACCCCTGGTCTCCATGGCGCGGGCAAGGCGCGTGAGGAACGGCCTGTCGTCGTCGACGATCAGCAGCGAGGTGTCCTCGCCCTCAACCATTGCGCCAATCGTTTCGTCGCCATTCATGGTCTTCTAGTTTCCTGCTGCCTTAATTTTACGCAGATATAGTTTTGGAGCGCTATTGTCCAATTCAAGCCGTGTCAAACATGGTGGCCGAAGCCGATTCAGGATTGAGGAAGACGCTGCGCGGCCACGATATCCGCACCACGGCGCCCTCGCCCGGCTCGTTTGAATTGCGGAAATCGAGCGTGGCCCCCGAGCGTTCAAGCAGGGTCTTGGCGATGAACAGCCCCAGTCCCAGGCCGCCGCCGGCCTCGGTGCCCTGGCGCGTCGACATGTAGGGTTCGCCGATGCGATCGGTGATTTCGGGAGGAAAACCCGGCCCGTCGTCGGTGATCGAGAAGGTGACCGTGGCCTCGTTCCAGCTCCAGCGCACGGTGACGCTCTTGCGGGCAAAATCGACGGCGTTCTCGACCAGATTGCCGAGGCCGTAGATGACGCCGGGATTGCGCTGTCCCACCGGTTCGGGGCCGATGCGCTCGCCGGGGCGAAGCTTGATCGAGATGCCGAAATCGCGGTGCGGGGCCGTCATCTCCTCGACCAGCGAGGTCAGCGGCAGGCGGGAGAGATGCGCCTCGCCCTCGGACGACAGGCTGGTCAGGCGCTTGAGGATTTCGCGGCAACGCTCGCTCTGCGAGCGCAGCAGCGTCACGTCCTCGCCGTATTTCGGGTCATTGCGGAGCGCCTTCTCCATCTCCTTGGCAACAAGCGTGATGGTGGCGAGCGGTGTGCCGAGCTCATGCGCGGCGGCGGCGGCAAGACCGTCCAGCGCCGACAAATGCTGCTCACGCTGCAGCACCAGCTCGGTGGCGGCCAGCGCGTTGGCGAGCAGCCGGGCTTCCTCGGCCACGCGGAAGGCGTAGATCGCGGTGAAGGCGACCGAGGAAAACACCGCCATCCACATGCCGGCGACGTAAATGAACGGCATCTCCAGCGGCGCGCCCTCGTACCAGGGCAGCGGCAGATGGAAGAACACCAGCAGGCTCGCCATCACCATCACCAGCGCGCCGAGGATGGCGGTCAGGCGCAGCGGCAGCGACGTCGCCGAGATGACCACGGGCACGGTGACCAGCACTGAAAACGGGTTGGTGAGGCCGCCAGTCAGGTAGAGCAGACCGGCAAGCTGCAGGCTGTCGATGGTCAGGATGGCGAAAGCCTGAAGCGGGGTCAGCCGGTGCGCCGCCGGATAACGGAATGTCAGCAACAGGTTCATCCAGGCCGAACAGGCGATCAGCGCGAAGCAGAGACTGACCGGCAGCGGGAATTTCAACCCGTACGCAACGACAAGAACCGCCAGACTCTGGCCGACAATGGCAAGCCAGCGCAGCCTGATCAGCGTGTTGAGGCGCAGCCGCTGGCTTTGCTGGAAGTCGGGTGCCCGCAGAATGTTTATCATGGCCAAGGATTATAGCCGGAAAAGGATAAAGGCTAGGTCCCCCGCGGCTTGGCACGGCTGGTGGCGGTGGTGATAAGCGGGTTCTCCGGCCAGACATGCCGGGGGTAGCGGCCACGCATCTCGGCCCGCACATCGGCCCAGGAGCCGCGCCAGAAACCGGGGAGGTCGCGCGTCGTCTGGATCGGCCGGTGCGCCGGCGACAACAGCTCGAGCGTCAGCGGCACGCTGCCGTTGGCGATTGCGGGATGCCGGTCGAGACCGAACAGCTCCTGAACGCGGATCGCCAGCACCGGCCATTCGCCGTCATAGCGGATCGGCACGCGGCTGCCCGTCGGCGCGTCGAAATGGGTCGGCGCCAGCGCCTCGATCCGGCGCTGCAGATCGTGCGGCACCAATGCCATCAGGGCAGCCGAAAGCACGCCCGGATCGATCGCGGCAAAGGACGCCGCGCCGGAAAGGAAGGGCAGCAGCCAGTCGTCGAGGCGGTCGACGAGCGCCGCGTCGGAAACATCTGGCCAGGGCGCGCCAAGACCGCGATGCAGCCAGCCGAGCCGTTGGCGCAGCGTCTCCGCCTCCCTGCCCCACGACAAAAGCGACAGCCCGTGTTGGCGCAAGGCGTCGAGGATGGCGCGATCCGCCTCAGTGCCAGTCGGAGCCGGCAGCATGCGTTCGGAAAGGGTGATGGCGCCGAGGCGAACGGTCTCGCGCACGCGCACCGCGCGCCTGTCGCGGTCAAAACTGGTTTCGCGGTTTGTCTCGATCTTGTCGGCAAGCGAAGCGCGAATGTCGACCTCGTCTATCGCCGCCGCTGCCGTGATGCGCGCATTCTGCGCCTTGCCCTGCAGATCGGCAACGACGAGCCAGGCCGCCCCCGCCAGCGGATCGGCGGCGTCGAGCATGGCGCCCGAACCGTTGGCCAGCACGAAACGGCCGCGCTCGCCGCGCGCCTTGGCGACGCGATCCGGCCAGGCATGGATGAGGAGAGCGCCGGCGCCGCTAGCCTCCCCTTCAAGGGGGTCCGAAGGACGGGCGAGACCCGTGGCTCGCCCCGGTACGTCGATCCGCGAACCGGAGCGGGGTGGGGTCGGATCGGGTACGCCATCGGCGACCCCACCCCGTCTCCCTCGCTTCGCTGCGGTCGGCTCGCTCCCCGACCCTCCCCTCGAGGGGGAGGGTGAGGCCTGTTTCGCCAGCCGCTCGGCGAGCTGCCGCGCCGCGGCGGCGCGCGGCGATCTTTCGGATCGGAACCGCATCAGCCGCCGTTCGAGGTCGGCGCCATCGCCGCCAAGGCCACGCTCGGTGAGCAGCACGGCGAGCATCGCCGCTTCGAACGCCTGGCCGGTGTTTGCCGCCTCGGCGACCATATGAGCCAGCCGCACCGGCAGTGCCAGCCTGCGCATCGCAGCACCCGATTGCGTCAGGCGCCCTGCCTCGTCAATGGCGTCGAGCGCACGAAGCAGCGCCCTTGCCTCGTTGAGCGCCGGCGCCGGCGGCGGATCGAGGAAGGAGAGGCTCGACGGGTCGACGACACCGAAGGCGGCACAATGGAGCATCAACCCCGACAGATCGGCCTCGAGGATTTCCGGCGGAGTGAAGGCGGGAAGAGCCGCGGTCTGCTCGGCCCGCCACAGCCGGACGGCGACGCCCGGCTGCGTGCGGCCGGCGCGGCCGGCGCGCTGGTCGGCCGAGGCTTTGCTTACCCTCACCGTCTCCAGCCGCGTCAGGCCGCTGGCCGGCTCGTAGCGCGGCAGGCGCGACAGGCCGGAATCGATGACGACGCGCACGCCGTCGATGGTGATCGAGGTCTCGGCGATCGAGGTCGCCAGCACCACCTTGCGGCGGCCGGGCGGCGCCGGCTTGATCGCGGCGTCCTGCACCTTGTTGTCGAGCATGCCGTAGAGCGCCACGATGTCGGTGTCGGCACTGACGCGGTCTTGCAGCCGCTCGGCGGTGCGCTCGATCTCGCGCTGACCGGGCAGGAAGGCGAGCACGCTGCCGGGCTCATCGGCAAGGGCGGCGCGGATCGCCTTGGCCATCGCGTCCTCGATGGCGATGCCGGCCGGCCGTTCGTCGTGGCGGATGTCGACGGGAAAGGCGCGGCCCGCGCTCTCGATCACCGGGGCGCCGGAAAGCAGCCGCGCAACGCGGGCGCCGTCGAGCGTCGCCGACATGACCAGCAATCGCAGATCGGGCCGCAGCGCACCTTGCACATCGAGCGCCAGCGCCAGACCAAAATCGCCTTCGAGCGAGCGCTCGTGGAACTCGTCGAAGAATACCGCCGAGACACCGGGCAACTCCGGATCGTTGAGAATCATCCGCGACAGCACACCTTCGGTGACGACAAGGATTCTGGTCCTCGCAGAAGTGCGGTTCTCCATCCGCATGGCATAGCCGACCGTTTCGCCGGGCTCCTCGCCGAGCAGTTCGGCCATGCGCCGAGCAGCAGCGCGGGCAGCGAGCCGGCGCGGCTCGAGCAGAATGATCTTGCCCGTGCCGAGCCATGGCGCATCGAGCAGCGCCAGCGGCACCAACGTCGTCTTGCCGGCGCCGGGCGGCGCCACCAGCACGGCGCTGTTGCCATGGCCGAGCGCTTCAGCGAGCGCCGGCAGGACGGCGGCGACCGGAAGCTCCGGCAAGGGTTTTCTGGTCATTTGTTTCAAGGATGCATCCATCCAATCGCAGGTCGGCAGTGCCCGCATATCAGCCGTGGCGGTCGCTGCGCAAACGGGCCAACTCAAAACCGGGTCCGTGAGAACGGGTTCCAGCGCCCGGTGCCGAGCCTCACCTCCTCGCGCACCATGTCAAGGCCGGAGCCGCCGACGGCGAGGCAAGACGGATATCCTGGAGGAACAGCGCAACCAAGATCACCGCCCAGAGGATCTGCGAAGAATGCGTCGGCGCGATCCGCCCAGGCTTTTGACAACGGCATCGTGCATAAACAGCTTGCATAGAGGAGCAGGGCGAGCAGAATTCCGTTCGTCCACGCTATCCAGTTCCAGGGAGAGTACAGAGTGAAGATACTGGCGCTCGGTGCGCATCCGGACGACATCGAGATCTTCATGTTCGGTGCGATGGCAGCCTATGCCGCGCAAGGCGCAGAACTGGTTTTTGCGATAGCCACGGATGGCGCCAAAGGCGGGAGGGGCGAACCGCAATCACTCACCCGCGCCCGCCGCGAAGAAGCGGCTGTGGCGGCGGACCTGCTTGGCGCAACACCGCACTTCCTCGACTTTCCGGACGGCGCGCTGGTTGCCGATGCCGCGCTGATCGCGGCGCTGAAGGCGTTGATCGGAGACGTGAAGCCGGACCTGGCGATCACCCATGCGCCGAACGACTATCATGGCGACCATCGCGCGCTGTCGGACGGCGTGCGCATCGCGGCCTCCTTCACTGTCCCGGTTCTGCATGCCGATACGCTCGGCGGCACCGGATTTTCGCCGACGCATTATGTCGATATCTCCGGGCATTTCGAGCTCAAGGCGATGGCGATCCGGGCGCACCAGTCGCAGGACCCCGAACGTTTCGTCGATGCGGCGCGCACGCAGAACGCGTTTCGGGCCGGCCAGTGCAATGGCCCGGCCGGTTCCTTCGCTGAGGCCTTCCGCTTCGAACCGATCTTCCCCTTCGCCGATATCCGCGCCCTGCTGCCGCCGGCCCCCGTGATCCGGCCGGTGACGGTAAGCACCAAAACGGTCAAATGAGCCGGCGGCACCTGCGCGGCGAACGATTTGACACACGCCTCTCCTGACCAGCGACCGATGCGTCATGCTGCAGTGCAGCGACGAATTCGCTTGCGTTGTTTAGTAAAAATTGCATCACTAAACAAATTACTAAACATCGGACGCTCCACCGCGTGTCGTCATGTTTAGACCCCTGAGGAGGGGGGTTGAGGTTTTTGGAACCGTCATCCGGGCGCGTTTCGCAAATGGGAGGAAGGCATGAAATCGACCTTGAAACTGACGTTGGGATTGACCTCGGCGATGTTTGCGTCGACCGCCGTTTCGAATGTCGCGCAGGCTGAAGATCTGACGCTTTGCTGGGCAGCCTGGGACCCGGCCAACGCGCTCGTCGAATTGTCCAAGGATTTTACCAAGGAAACTGGCATCGGCATGAAATTCGAGTTCGTGCCGTGGACCAACTATGCCGATCGCTTCCTCAACGAACTGAATTCCAAGGGCAAGCTGTGCGATCTGATCATCGGCGACAGCCAGTGGATCGGCGGCTCGGCCGAGAACGGCCACTACGTCAAGCTGAACGACTTCTTCGACAAGGAGAAGATCAGCATGGACGATTTCGTGCCGGCGACCGTCGTCGGCTACTCGGAATGGCCGAAGAACTCTCCGAATTACTGGGCGCTGCCGGCCATGGGCGATGTCGTCGGCTGGACCTATCGCAAGGACTGGTTCTCCAAGCCGGAACTGCAGAAGGAATTCAAGGAAAAGTACGGCTGGGATCTCGCCGCGCCGACGACCTTCGACCAGTTGAAGCAGATCGCCGAGTTCTTCCAGAAGCGCGAGATCGACGGCAAGACCGTCTATGGCGCGTCGATCTATACTGAGCGCGGCTCCGAAGGCATTACCATGGGCGCAATGGACGTGCTCTACAGCTTCGGCTTCAAATATGAGAACCCCGACAAGCCCTACGAGATGGACGGCTTCGTCAATTCCGAGAAATCGGTGAAGGGTCTGGAGTTCTACAAGGCGCTCTATGATTGCTGCACGCCTCCCGGGGCCTCGAACAGCTACATGGGCGAAGGCGTCGATGCTTTCAAATCCGGCCAGGTGGCGATGCATATGAACTTCGCCTTTACCTGGCCAGGCCTGCAGAAGGACGAGAATGTCGGCGGCGACAAGATTGGCTATTTCGCCAATCCCAAGGGTCCCGACGGCGATCAATTCGCCCAGCTCGGCGGCCAGGGCATCTCGGTGGTTTCATACTCGGACAAGCAGGAGGCCGCGCTCAAATACATCAAGTGGTTCGCCAACAAGGACGTGCAGGCCAAATGGTGGTCGCTCGGCGGCTTTTCCTGCCTCAACGCAGTCGTCAAAGACCCGGGCTTTGCAGCCAGCCAGCCTTACGCGCAGACCTTCCTCGACTCCATGGCCATCGTGAAGGATTTCTGGGCTGAGCCCAGCTATGCGCCGCTGCTGCAGGCGTCGCAGAAGCGCTTCCATGACTATGTCGTCGCCGGCCAGGGTTCGGCCAAGGATGCGCTCGACGGCCTGGTCAAGGACTGGACCGAGGTCTTCCAGGACGACGGCAAGATGTAACGGGCAAGACGTAACCGGCTCCTCCCGAGCCACGACCGCGTGTCCCGTGCCACCCTTGGCACGGGACACAGTTCAGATAAATTCCATTGTCGAGACGATCCAAGTGACCGAAGCGGGACTGACCATGCTCAATCGGACTGCGGACAGCGTTGCCCGGGCTACGCCTGAGCCGTTGGCCCGCAAGGTCCGGGGTATCAGCGACAAGGGCCTTGCCTGGCTGTTCATCTCGCCGACGATCCTGTTGCTTCTCGCCATCAACATCTTCCCGCTGTTCTGGGCGATCTATCTTTCCTTCACCAACTACCGCGCCAATCGCCCCAACGAGATGGTGAAGAACGTCGGCCTCGCCAACTATAGGCGCATCCTCGGCGACCAGGACATCTGGATTGCCATGCAGACGACGGCGCATTTCGTGTTCTGGACCATCCTGCTGCAGACGCTGATCGGTTTCACGCTGGCCTGGCTGATCGACCGGAAGTTTCGCGGCCACGCCTTCTGGACGACCATCATTCTGGTGCCGATGATGCTGTCGCCGGCAGTTGTCGGCAATTTCTGGCGCTTCCTCTACGAGCCGCAGATCGGCCTGTTCGCCTATGCCATCTCGTTCGTCACCGGCATTCCGGCAACGCAGATCGGCATGCTCTCCAACGTCTCGCTGGCGCCGTGGTCTATCGTCATCGTCGACACCTGGATGTGGACGCCATACGTGATGCTGATCTGCCTCGCCGGCCTGCGTTCGATCCCCGAATACATCTATGAGGCGGCGGAGGTCGACCGCGCCTCGAACTGGCGGCAGTTCTGGTCGATCACGCTGCCGATGGCGCTGCCCTTCATCATGCTGGCAGTGCTGTTCCGCGGCATCGAGAACTTCAAGATGTTCGACATGGTCAACCTCTTGACCGGCGGCGGACCCGGCTCGACCACCGAGGTCGCCTCGATCACGCTGAAGCGGCAGGCCTTCGAAAGCTGGCGAACGGGCTATTCCTCGGCCTTCGCCATTATCCTGTTCGTCGCGGTGTTCGGCCTTGCCAACATCTACGTCAAGGCACTCAACAAGGTGAAGCAGAGATGAGCCTGACGTCAGCCCATTCGGTCGTCGCACCCTCGGTGGTGTCGAAGCGCGTCGCCGGCACGATCATCGTGCTTTACGCGCTGATTTCGATCGTGCCGCTGTTGTGGATCTTCGCCACCAGCTTCAAGACGCCGCCGGACTCGATCGCCTATCCGCCAAAAATCCTGTTCCAGCCGAGCCTCGAGGGCTACTGCAATCTGTTCTCGACCCGCACCCGGCAGACGCCGGAATACATCAACTCGCTGGGACCGGCGACGGGCGTCTGCGACGAGACAGTGCGCAAGCGCAACATGGTGATCGCCGGCCCGTCCAACTTCATGCCGCGCTTCGTCAACTCGCTGATCATCGCCTTCGGCTCGACCTTCTGCGCGGTGTTCCTCGGCACATTGTCGGCCTATGGCTTCTCGCGCTTCAAGGTGCCGCTGGCCGACGATCTGCTGTTTTTCATCCTGTCGACGCGGATGATGCCGCCGATCGCCGTCGCGATTCCAATATACCTGATGTATCGCGAGCTTGGCCTGTCGGACACCGCACTCGGCATGATCCTCCTCTACACGGCGGTCAACGTGTCCCTCGCAGTGTGGCTGCTGAAAGGCTTCATCGACGAGATCCCGCGCGAATATGAGGAAGCGGCGATGATCGACGGCTATACGCGGCTGCAGGCCTTCTGGCGCACCGTGCTGCCGCAGGCGACCACCGGCATTGCCGCGACCGCCATCTTCTGCCTGATCTTCGCCTGGAACGAATATGCCTTCGCCGCCCTTTTGACCTCAGGCACGGCGCAGACCGCGCCGCCCTTCATCCCGACCATCATCGGCGAAGGCGGCCAGGACTGGCCAGCGGTCGCCGCAGGCACGACGATCTTCCTGGTGCCGATCCTGGTGTTCACCATCCTGCTTCGCAAGCAGTTGCTGCGCGGCATCACCTTCGGCGCGGTGCGCAAATGAGCCTGACCCAACCCGCGAAACGCAAGTCGCGCTGGCCGGCATGGGCCAGGCGCGGACTGATGGAGAATATCGCCACAGTAATCATTGCCATTGGCTTCCTGATGCTGTTCCAACCCTTCGCGCTGTCGCTCTACACCTATTCCTTCATCACCATGCTGGCCGGCACGGCGATGTTCATCATCGTCTCGAAGTTTCCGGAGTAGACGATGGCGGAGATCAGGGTCGAGCATCTGAGAAAGGCATTCGGCGATTTCGTCGCCGTGCAGGATTCCAGCTTCGTGGTCGGGGATGGCGAGTTCTTCGTCATGCTCGGGCCGTCGGGTTGCGGCAAGACGACGACGTTGCGCATGATCGCCGGTCTGGAATTGCCGACCGGCGGCAAGATCCTGCTCGGTGGCGAGGACGTCACCATGCGGCGTGCCCGCGAGCGCGACATCGCCTTCGTCTTCCAGCTGTTCGCGCTTTATCCGCATATGAATGTGCGTAAGAACATCGGCTTCCCGCTGCTGGCGCAAGGCATGCCAGGCATCGAAATCCGCCAGCGCGTCGAAGAGACAGCGAAACTGTTGCGCATCGACCATCTGCTCAACAAATCGGTCTCCGGCCTTTCCGGCGGCGATCGCCAGCGCGTCGCGCTCGGCCGTGCCATCGTGCGGCGGCCAAAATGCTTCCTGATGGACGAGCCGCTCGGCACGCTCGACACCGAATTCCGCGATCTCATGGTCCATGAGCTGCGCGAACTGCACAACCGCATCCACGCCACCACGGTCTACGTCACGCATGACCAGATGGAAGCGATGTCGATGGCCGACAAGATCGCGGTGATGAACCACGGTGTCATCGAGCAGTTCGGTACGCCACGCGAAATCTACGACCGGCCGGCGACCATGTTCGTCGCCGATTTCATCGGCTCGCCGCCGATGAATTTTCTCGGCTTTGGCGGCGGGCTTTCAAAGGGCGCCAGCGAGATTGTGGTGCAAGGCGCCAAGGTGGCGGTTCCGGAGGTGCGCGAGGATATCGCGCCGGCCGACATGGCGCTCGGCATCCGGCCCGAGCACATCCGCTTCGACGACGGCTCGAAGCTGCGCGGCGCCATCTATGGCACCGAATATCTCGGCACTACGCAGATCGTCGCGGTGGAGACGTCCGGCGGCATCATCAAGGCGCGGGTGCCGGCCGAAATCCGGCTCAATCCGGGCGACCAAGTCGGCCTGGCGCTGAGCAGCACGCGGCTGTCGCTGTTCGAGAAGGGCTCCGGCCGCGCTGTGCGAACCGCAATCCATGACACCGTAATCCATCACGGGGCTTCCCAGGGAAGAGCGCATCGTGGCTGACGTGCAGATCAAAGGCGTGACCAAGAGCTTCGGCGAGCATGTCGCGGTTGACACTCTCGATCTGCACGTCGCCGATGGCGAATTCGTCGTGCTGCTCGGCCCAACCGGCGCCGGCAAGACGACGACGCTGCGGCTGATCGCCGGATTGGAACGGCCCGACACGGGCTTGATCCATATCGGCGGCCGCGATGCGACAACGTTGTCGCCGGCCGAGCGCGACACCGCCTTCGTCTTCCAGCAATATTCGCTCTATCCGCATCTGTCGGTCTACGACAATCTGGCCTTTCCGCTGCGCTCGCCGGCGCGGCGGCTGAGCGAGGACGCGGTGCGCCGCCGCGTCGAGGATGTGGCCAGGATGGTGCGCATCCATCACAAGCTCTCCAGCCGCTCCACCAAACTTTCCGGCGGCGAGATGCAGCGCGTCGCCATCGGCCGCGCTTTGGTGCGCAAGCCTTCGATCTACCTGATGGACGAGCCGTTGTCGTCGCTCGATGCCAAGCTGCGCGCCGACCTCCGGCTCGAACTGAAGCGCATCCAGGCCGAGGTCGGCGCCACCATGCTTTATGTCACGCATGACCAGATCGAAGCGATGACGATGGCCGATCGCATCGGCATTCTCGCCGACGGCGTGCTGGTGCAGATCGGCACGCCACGCACCATCTACGCGGAGCCGGCAAACCTTCATGTCGCCGCAAGGCTCGGCCAGCCGGCGATCAATCTGTTGCCGACCGGCCTGCTGCCGGATGGCGACATGCCGGCGGGAACCAAAACGATCGGCGCGCGTACAGAACATCTGTCGATCGGCAAGGCATCGAATGGCCCCGCCGACGGCGTTGTTAATTGGGTCGAGCATCTGGGCGACCAGAACCACCTGCATGTGACGGTGGGAAGCAGAAAGCTGGTGACGCTGACCGACCCCGACATCCAATTGGAAAAGGGCGACAGGGTGATTATCCGCTACCGGGCGCCGCTGTTCTTCGACCAGGCCGGAAACAGGATTGCAAACCGATGAGCCTTGGGACACTGGACAAGACCGGGACGATGAACAAGGTCGACCTGAAGACGCTGATATCAGTCGCCGCCGACACGATTGCCGCTCACGCCGAAGAGCTGACCTCGCTCGACCAGGCGATCGGCGACGGCGACCACGGGCTCAACATGAAGCGCGGCTTCGAGGCGGTGCGCGCCGAGGCCGACACGTTCGCGACAAAGCCGCTGCCGGACGCTCTGAAAGCGATCGGCACCAAGCTGGTGATGACCGTCGGCGGGGCTTCGGGTCCCTTGTTCGGGACGCTGTTCATGGCGCTCGGCAAGGAAATTTCCGCAGAGCCAGACCGCGCCAATCTGACGGCAGCGTTCGGCAAGGCGATTGAGGCGGTGGCGGCACGCGGCAAGTCGCAGGTCGGGCAGAAGACCATGCTCGACGTGCTGCAGCCGGTGCATGACGCCCTGCTGCAGGGAAAGACCGGACCGGAAATCACTGACGCCGCCGACAGTGCTGCCGCTGCCACCGTGCCGATGAAGGCCTTGCGCGGGCGCGCCTCGTTTCTCGGTGACCGCTCTATCGGCCATATGGATGCCGGGGCACGCTCGACCGCGCTTCTGGTGCGGGCTGTCACTGAGATCATCGAGGGGCAAGCATGAGCAATGTCGGCATCGTCGTCGTATCGCATTCACCGCTGGTCGCCGAGGGCACGGCCGACATGGTGCGCCAGATGGTCGGCGACGAAGTGCCGCTTGCATGGTGCGGCGGAAACGGCCATGGCGGGCTGGGAACCAATGTCGAGGCGATCATGGCCGCGATCGACAAGGCCTGGTCGGAGGCAGGTGTCGCCATACTTGTCGATCTTGGCGGCGCCGAAACCAACAGCGAGATGGCGGTCGAGATGATCGGCGAGCCGCGCGCGCACAAGATCATCGTCTGCAATGCGCCGATCGTGGAGGGCGCGGTGATGGCGGCGACAGAGGCGTCCGGCGGCGCTTCGCTCAGGGAAGTGGTGGCGACAGCACACGAATTGTCGCCGTCGTGAATGAACAGGAATTTTGACTCAATGTCCGCAGCCGCCGAAGCCACCGTTCTGATCACCCATGAGGTCGGCCTGCATGCGCGCCCTTCGGTGAAGTTCACCAAGCTCGCCAAGACGTTTTCGGCCGAAGTCGAAGTGGCGCTCGCCGCCAACGGGCCGTGGTTCGACGCCAAGAGCATCGTGAAGGTGATGGCAGCCAAGGCGCCGAAAGGCACGGTGCTGCATATCAGAGCCAAGGGCGACGGTGCCGGCGAGGCGGTCGGCGCACTCGTCGAACTGGTGCGGCGCGACTTCGACGAGGGCGTCGACCATGCCCGAACCGCTTAGACTGAAGGGGATCCCGGCTTCGGCCGGCTATGCTGAAGGGCCGCTGTTCAACCTCGACCCGGATGTCGCGCGCTATAGAAGTAAAGCGACCGCAGCTGACGAGAGGCTCGCGCTCGATACGGCAATCGGCACAGCGACAGGGCGGCTTGCCAAGCTGATCCAGGCGACCGAGGGCGATGCCGCCGACATTCTCGAATTCCAGCTCGCTATGTTGGAGGACGATGCGCTGACCGGCCCGGCCTTTGCCGCGATTGCCGCCGGCCAGCCAGCCGATGCGGCCTGGCGGCAGGCGCTCGACGCCGAAATTGCAGGTTACGAAACGTCAGACCAGGATTATTTCCGGGCGCGCGCCGCCGACATGCGCGACATCAGAGATCAGGTGCTGCGGGCGCTGTCCGACGACAGTGCGGCTGCGGCGCCGGCAGGCGCCATCTTCTACGGCGAGGACATCGCGCCGACGCGCTTTCTTGAAACCGACTGGAGCGCCGGCGGCGGCATTGCGCTGAAGGCGGGCAGTGCCGCCAGCCATGTCGCCATGCTGGCGCGCTCGCGCGGCGTGCCGATGATCGTGGGGCTCGGCGCAGTCGGGCTCGGGGCTCCGCCGGCTGATCTTGTCGGCGTCGCCCTGCTCGATGCCGAGCACGGCGGCATCGTGTTGGGGCCAACAAGGGCAGAGGTCGAGGCGTTCCGGCAATCGTCGTCGTCTTTCGCGGCACGTCGCAGCAGGGCGGAAACGTTTTTGGCCCGGCCGGCAGTGACGAAAGCCGGCACCGCGGTGCGGGTGCAGGTCAACATCGCCGATCCGTCCGACGTCGACGGTATCGATGTCTCGACCTGCGACGGCGTCGGGCTGATGCGAACCGAGTTCCTGTTCGGCAAGACGCTGCCGGACGAGGAAACGCAGTATCGCGCCTACCGCAAGGTGCTCGAATGGGCTGGGGACAAACCGGTGACCATTCGCACCGTCGACGCCGGCGGCGACAAGCCGGTGCCGGGCTTCACCGTCGAGGAGGGCAATCCGTTTCTCGGCCTGCGCGGCATCAGGCTATCGCTGGCGAGACCGGAGGTTTTTCGCGTGCAGATCAGGGCGCTGCTGCGCGCCGCCGTGCATGGCAATCTCAAGGTGATGTTCCCGATGGTCGCCGTGTGGGACGAATATCAGCGAGCAGCCGCGCTGTTCGCGGAAGAGCAGGCCGCGTTTGCCGTGCGCGGCGTCGCGCAAATAATGCCGCCGCTCGGCATTATGGTCGAGGTGCCGTCGGTGGCGATCGCTCCTGAGGTTTTTTCCGAGGTCGCCTTCTTCTCGATCGGCTCGAACGACCTGACCCAGTATGTGATGGCGGCGGCGCGCGACAACGCGTCGGTTGCGCATCTCAATTCGATCAGGAACCCGGCCGTGCTTCGGCTGATCGCCTCGGTTGCGGCGTTCGGCCGCGCGCAAGAGATTCCGGTCAGCCTGTGCGGTGACGCCGGCGGCGATCCGGCGGCGATCCCGGCGCTGATTGAGGCCGGCCTGCGCGAGCTTTCCGTGGTTCCCGCCCAGCTCGCAATGGCCAAGGCGGCCATTGCGGACGTCTCGATCTAGGCGCCGGCATGGCCGACAAGACGCCTGAAGCCGGCTCAGAAGAGGCGATCCGCGCCTATAAGACGATCCTGTCGCAGGTCCTCGACCAGCGCCCGTCCGGCATGCGCCAGCGCCTCGCTGACGCGTTGGGCAAGCATCGCAGCTTCGTCACCCAGATTTCCAGCCCGGCCTACTCGATCCCGATCCCGTCAAAACATTTGCCGGCTATTTTCGCCGTCTGCCATTTCAGCACGGCCGAACGCGACCATTTTCTGGCCGCCTACCATCAGGCGCATCCGGGAAAAATGTCGCTGGCATCCGGCATGCGCAAGACGCGGCATGTTTCGCTCATCGTTCCCGATTTCGGCGACGACAAACAGAACGCGGCGCTCGACAGGGCGGTCAACGATTTCATCCAGAAGATCACCAGCATCGCCGGCAAGGGCGGGACATAGTCGCGCCAAGTTCAGCTATTTCGGGAGGAGACGGCCATGAAGAAGTTTCTGAATTCTGTGGACACGGTGCTGACCGAAAGCCTCGATGGCTTCGTTGCCGCCCATGCCGACGTCCTTGTGCTTGGCGACCAGCATAAATTCGTGCGCCGCAGGACACTCAAGCCGGGCAAGGTAGCGCTGATTTCCGGGGGCGGCTCTGGTCACGAGCCGCTGCATGGCGGGCTGGTCGGGCATGGCATGCTGGATGCCGCCTGCCCTGGCCAGGTGTTCACCTCGCCGACGCCGGACCAGATGCTGGCGGCCGCGGAGGCGGTCAACACCGGTGCCGGCTGCCTGTTCATCGTCAAGAACTACGAGGGCGACGTGATGAATTTCGACATGGCTGCCGAAATGTCGGAGGACGTGATGCAAGTGGTGACCAATGACGACGTCGCGGTCGAGAACTCCTCCTATACTTCTGGCCGACGCGGCGTTGCCGGCACGCTGGTGGTCGAGAAGATCCTCGGCGCCGCGGCCGAGCAGGGCATGGCGCTGAAGCCGTTGAAGGCGCTTGGCGAACGCGTCAATGGCGCGACGCGCTCTATGGGCGTTGCGCTGACCAGTTGCACCGTACCGGCCGCCGGCAAGCCGACCTTCGATATCGGCGACGGCGAGATGGAATTCGGTGTCGGCATCCATGGCGAACCGGGGCGCCGCCGCGACGCGTTGAAGAGCGCCGACGCCATCGCCGAAGAGATCTGCGCGGCGATATCAGGCGATCTCGGGGACGGGGCAAAAGGCCCGGCGCTGCTTTTCGTCAACGGTTTCGGCGGCACGCCGCTGATGGAACTCTACCTGATGTACAACAGCGCCCGGAAAATCTTCGAGAGCAACGGCGTGACGGTCACTCGCTCACTGGTCGGGTCCTACGTGACTTCGCTCGACATGGCCGGCTGCTCGATCACGCTGACCATGCTCGACGACGAGACGACCGCATTTTGGGACGCACCGGTGCATACGGCTGCGCTGCGCTGGGGGATGTAGCACGGCCAACACCGCGCCACGGCTATAGGAACAGTATTGAGCAAGCAGGCGCTTTCAACGCACCTGGCCGGTTGCGGCGACAAAGTGGCGGTCACGTCCATTTCGACCACGAGGTCGCCAAGACGAATTTGCACGTGCTTGCAAAAACAGCATACGCTATTTCCAAGGACAGAAACATTCTTGGGGAGGAAGCTGGATGGCGTCACGCTACCACGAGGTCTATGACGGCTGGAAACGCGATCCGGAAAAATTCTGGGCGGATGCGGCCAAGGCCATCGATTGGTTCTCGCCGTTCGACACGGTCTTCGATCCGAATGCCGGCGTCTATGGACGCTGGTTTGGCGGCGCCTCCTGCAACACCTGCTTCAACGCCGTCGACCGCCACGTGGCGGGTGGCCGCGCCGATCAGATCGCGCTGATCCATGACAGCGCGATTTCCGGCACGATCAGGAAATTCACCTATGCCGAATTGAAACGCGAGGTGATCGCACTGACCTCGGTGCTGAAGAACCGCGGCGTCCAAAAAGGCGATCGGGTCATCATCTACATGCCGATGGTGCCGGAAGCGACGTTTGCCATGCTCGCCTGCGCCCGGATCGGCGCCGTGCATTCGGTCGTCTTCGGCGGCTTTGCCTCGCACGAGCTCGCCACGCGCATTGACGACGCCAGGCCGAAGCTGATCATTTCCGCCTCCTGCGGCCTGGAGCCCGGGCGCGTCGTTGCCTACAAGCCGCTGCTCGACAAGGCGATCGAGATGTCGCGGTACAAGCCCGAAGCCTGCCTCATCCTGCAGCGCGATCAGCTGCGCTGCGAGCTAAAGGAGAACCAAGACATCGACTATGCGGACGCCGTCGCCCGCGAGCGGGCCGCGGGTGCCAATGTCGACTGCGTTCCGGTGCTCGCCACCGATCCGCTCTACATCATTTACACGTCTGGAACGACCGGCCAGCCCAAGGGCATCGTGCGCGACAATGGCGGCCACATGGTCGCGCTGAAATGGTCGATGGAGAACGAGTTCGGCGTCAAGCCGGGCGAGGTGTTCTGGGCGGCTTCCGACGTCGGCTGGGTGGTCGGTCATTCCTATATCGTCTACGGCCCGCTGCTGCATGGTTGCACGACCGTCCTGTTCGAGGGCAAGCCGGTCGGCACGCCCGACGCCGGAACCTACTGGCGGGTGATATCAGAGCATGGCGTGGTCGCGCTGTTCACCGCGCCGACCGCATTCCGCGCCATCAAGGGACAGGACCCCAAGGGCGAATTCGTCCCGAAATACGACCTGTCGAAATTCCGCACGCTGTTCCTCGCCGGCGAGCGCGCCGATCCGGAAACCATCAAATGGGCGGAGCAGAAATTGAACGTGCCGGTAATCGACCATTGGTGGCAGACCGAGACGGGCTCGCCGATGACGATCAACCCAGCCGGATTAGGCCTGCTGCCGGTGAAATACGGTTCGCCCGGGGTGCCGATGCCCGGCTACGACGTCCGTGTGCTCGACGATGCCGGCCACGAAGTGCCGCGCGGCACGTTGGGCAATGTCGTGGTCAAGCTGCCGCTGCCGGCCGGCTGCCTGCCGACGCTGTGGAACGCCGATGACCGGTTTCGCCAAGCCTATCTCGACGAATTCCCCGGCTTCTACAAAACGGCGGATGCCGGCATGATGGACGAGGACGGCTATTTGTTCGTTATGGCCCGAACCGACGACATCATCAATGTCGCCGGCCACCGGCTGTCGACCGGCGCCATGGAGGAGGTGCTGGCCGCACATCCCGACGTTGCCGAATGCGCCGTCGTCGGCATCGCCGATGCGATGAAGGGCCAGGTGCCGCTCGGCTTCGTCGTGCTGAATGCCGGTGTCACGCGCGACACCGGCACCATCGAGATTGAGGTCGTCAGCCTGGTGCGCGAGCGGATCGGCCCGGTCGCCGCCCTCAAGACGGTGGTCACGATCAAGCGCCTGCCGAAGACGCGCTCCGGCAAAATCCTGCGCGGCACCATGCAGAAGATTGCCGACAAGGAAGAATGGACGATGCCGGCGACCATCGACGACCCGCTCATTCTCGACGAAATCACCGCGGCGCTGAAGGGACGCGGAATCGGGCTTTAGTTGCTTTCGAAGAGCGGCAGGCGGATCGCAGTGCAGGACGAATCCACGAATTCATCCTGCAGTGCAATCGTCTGTTGTGCAATGCAGCAATAGCCCTTAAAACTTTGCCTGGGGGGCCGTTCCGAAGGCACGGCATGGCTCAGCAAAAAACCACATTCGGCGGCGTCGACATCCTGCGTTTTCTCGCCGCTGTCCTCGTGATGTTCTACCACTACGGCTTCTGGGCGTGGGCGTTCCCCGAGGGCGTTTCGGCGCGCGCGACGGGCGGCATCCCGCCGCATCCAGAAATAGGCGGACTGGTCCAATTCGGATGGGTCGGCGTCCAGATATTCTTCGTCATCAGTGGCTTCGTCATCGCCTTCAGCGCCGAGCATTCGACACCGCTGCGGTTTTTCGAGGCAAGGGTGAAACGATTGGTGCCGGCCGTCTGGATCTGTGCGCCGATCACCGCGATGGTGCTGCTTTTCGTCGATCTCAGTTGGCCGACGGACGCTGTCACCAGGCTCATGCGCACCGCCCTGTTCGTTCCGTACAACCCCTGGGCCGACAGCGTCTACTGGACGCTCGGCATCGAGATCGCCTTTTATGCCGTCGTCTGGATCCTGCTGCGGCTCGGCCGCTTCGATCTGATGGAGGCGGTGGCAATCGCGCTCGGCGCGATCAGCACGCTTTTCTGGTGCCTGTACTATCCATTCGACTGGTCGGACCTTGCCGAGGCGCGCTGGCTCGACCTGCTCCTGGTGCATCACGGATGTTTTTTCGCGACAGGTGTGCTGCTCTGGCTGATGCGTTTCAAGGCAGTGACGCCCGCCCGCCTTGTTTTCTGCGCCTTGTTCCTGGCCGGCGGCGTGCTGCAGATCATCAGTGCTGTCGACGTCCGCAGCATCAAGGTCGAAGCCGCGATGCCCTACGCGCCGCCGATCGTCCTGTTTCTCGCTGCCATGGCGCTGATGGCGTGGTCATTACGGCTCGACCTGTCCTGGCGCGGCTGGCGCCGGATTGGCCTGATGACCTACCCTCTCTATCTGATCCATAATGTCGTCGGCGCGGCTATCCTCGGGGCGTTGACGCGCGCGGGAGTGCCATACCTGCTTTCGCTGGTCATCGTCGGCGCGACCATGATCGCCGCGAGCTGGCTGATTGCGATCGAGGCCGAACCGCGTATCCGGCTTCTGCTCGACCACACCATCTTCCGCTACCGTCTCAAGGCGGCGTAACGCGCCAGCGTTGTCATGCCGGTTCCTGGCTGCAAACGTCCTACGGTATCTGGCACAAAGCATGAGCGCACGCTTTTGCGCGACCCGTCGCGGCTCGGCGACCTCTACTAGTCAAGTCAAGCGAGGAAATCGACCGGCACCCTAAGGGACATCGCCGACCCTGCCGGCTCGTGCGCAGGCCTGCCGGTCATGGTCTGTTCGAGGGGCATTCGTCTTCGCTCGCGACGGTTTCGGGCCCGGTATTGGCCTGGTCGCGCAGGACGACGCCGATCTGCTCAGTATCCGTACTACCGACGGGCCTCAGCTGTTCACCTTCGTCCGCGCTTCCGACTTCTCCAGATAGTATGACGAATATCTGTCGAAGAATTTTTCCGAGCCGCCGATCGATCCATACTTCGCCAGCTTCTTCAAATCGACCTTGTTGAGGACCACGCCGACGATCTTGTTGGCGATATAGGATTCCGAACTCAATATGGATTGCACCATCGCACGCGGCGTGCGCCCCCACTCGGTCACGAGCACGAAGCCGTCGGCAAGCGGAGCAAAGGCCTTGGCATCGACCACGGGGCCGAGCGGCGGCAGATCGACGATGATGTACTCGAAGGTCTCCTTGGCATTGTCGATGAAACGCCGCATCCCGGCCGACGACAGGAGCTCGCTTGTGTGCGAGAAATGACCGCGCGGCACGGCCGGAACGATCGCCAGCTTGGTCTGCCGGTCGATCTTGCCGACGGACTGCCAGGTCTGCCCGCTCACTACCGCTTCCATCAGGCCTTGCTCGGCCTCCATGCCAAGGCTGCGGCTGAGGCCGGGGTTACGCAGGTCGCCGTCCACCAGCAGGGTTTTCGACCCATTGGCGGCGAGCAATCCGGCCAGATTCGCCGCCACGGTCGACTTGCCCTCGCCGGGAAGGACCGAGATCACGCCAATGACCCGGCTGCCTTGCCCTTCCATCACCACGTCGAAGGCAATCTTGGCGCTGCGAAGCGTCTCGGAAAACATCGATGCCGGGGCGTCGATGCTCACCCGCATGCGCGCGCGTCTTTCAGCCGCCGACGGTGATTGGGCGGTTTTGATATTCGCCTGACCGCCATCGCGCTTATCGTCCTTGGCGACCTTGCTGCCAATGATCGGCAGGTAGCCGAGGAATTTGAGGCCGACGCGATCGCGAACGTCTTCGCCGGTCCTGAAGAACCGCTCCCTGAATTCATTCAGGCCACCAAACCCGACTCCCATCATCACGCCAAGCACGAGCGAAAGTCCCAGCACTATGGACGTGCGCGGGGTTGCCGCGGACTTCGGCATCGTCGCGTCCGAGATGACGCGGATCTTGCCGACCGGGAAGGATTGCTGTTGGGAGGCCTCCTCGTAGCGGCCAAGGAACGTCTGATAGAGCGTCGAGAGCGCCGTTGCCTTCTGCTCCAGTTCGCGCAGCTTGACCTGAGACTGGTTGTCGATGGAACTCTTGCCAGCCGCCAACGCGACATTTGCGCGGAGCGCCGTCTCGCGCGCGAGAGCGACTTCGTATTCGTTGCGGTAGCTTTCGGTCAATTGCTTCAGCTCGCCGAATATCTGCGCCGAAATGTCGGCCTTTTCCTTGGCAAGTGCGACCGCCTGGGGATGCTCAGCCCCGAAATTGGCTTCGATATCCTGCTGCCGCTTAGCGACAGTGAGATAGCGGGTCTTGAGCGTTGAAATGACCGAGTTGCTCGGCTGGTCGGCGGATATGGCGGCGTCCCTGAATGCGTTGTCCGAACCGCTTTCGACGATCGACTTGTATTGCTGGTAGCGGGCGCTGGCGCGGGCGGTATCGGCCTGCGCCTCAATGAGCTGGCCATTGAGGTCCGACAGTTGCTTGTCACTGATCAACTGGCCGTCATCGACGGCCAGCCCATGTTCGGCCCTGAACTTCTCGACGGCGAGCGCCGCTGCCTGGGAACTTTCGCGAAGATCAGTCAGCCGGCCCTGCAGCCAGACCGCCGCCCGCTCGGTCGCATCGAAGCTCGCATCGAGCTGATCCGCGAGATAGGCGTCGGCATAGGCTTTGGTGACCGCGGTCGCAAGTGCGGGGTCCGTCGCCTGGTAGGCGATGGAGATCACATAGCTTCGACCAATGCGCTCGGCTTGCACCTCGTTTTGCAGTTTGAGGATAGCGTAATCGCGGCGTGACGACGCAATCATCGCGTCACGCGTCGCCGGATCAAGCTGAGTAACGTCGGTAGTACCCACGGCGGGACTGGGACGGAAATACCGGACCACGCCGCGCACAAAATCGGCAGCCTTCGACACGGCCGACGTCGGAGGGTCCATGAAAGCGTCGTTCTGATCGAGCTTCTGCTTGTCGACGACCACCGCCGCCAGCCTCGCCGAGTGGAGAATTTCAATCTGGCTGAGAATGGCGGAGTCGGTCTGCATGCTCACCGACGCCGCCGAGACCTCGTCAACGACCTTGTTCAAGCCTTCGTCGATCAGCACACGGCTCGTCGCCATGTAGGTGGGGGGCGTGGTCTGCAAATAGAGCACGCCCAGAAAAAGACCGATGGCGGCGCATGCCGCAACCACCTTTGCCTGCCTTGCCGCCATGCCGAGCAGGCGCTCGACATCGATGAAATCGTCGGCGCCGACTGCGTCCGAACTCGGCAATGGTTTCCTCCTGTCGAGAGGAAAATTGGCATAATTCATCTTCGGTCCAATTCAAGTTTGCATTAAGAGCGGCGGTCTCTCAAGTCGAACTGTGTCGCCGCTCTATTTTTTTCCAACATCGGATTTTCCCAAAACCGGTCTCCACTTTGGGTCCGATGCTCAAGTTGCAGACGCTAGAGCAAAATCGAGAGCATCAGCATATATACGACGCAAGCTTCATGCCAGACACCGCGCGACCTGGGCAGCAAAACATATCGGCGTGTCTTGCGTCATCATCCATTTGCTAATGCTCCCAAATAATGGGCTTTATGCGGCTTCCACCCGGCGCTCATGCGTCCGGACGAACTCCTGAAGCATCTCGAAGATCGACGCCTTCATGTCGTCACGCGCCAACGCGAACGCGACATTGGCCTGGATGAACCCCTCCTTCGAGCCGCAGTCGAACATTCGACCGTTGAAGGGCTGGGCGAAGAAAGCCTGGCTCTGCGCAAGGCGGACCATGGCGTCGGTCAGTTGGATCTCGTTGCCGGCGCCGCGCTGCTGATTGCCGAGCAGCGCGAAGATCTCGGGCTGCAGGATGTAGCGGCCGTTGATGTAGTAGTTCGACGGCGCATTGGCCGGAGCCGGCTTTTCGACCATGGCGGTGACCTCGAAACCCGAGCCGACATCCGCGCCGCAGCCGACAATGCCATATTTGCTGGTCTCGGTCGGATCACAGCGCTCGACGGCGATAACGTTTCCACCGGTCTGCGCATAGAGGTCGGCAATTTCGGCGAGACATCCGCGCCCGCCGAAGGACACCATGTCCGGCAACAGCAAGGCAAAAGGCTCATCGCCGATGACCTCCCGGGCGCACCATACCGCATGCCCGAGACCTTGCGGCGACTGCTGCCGGATGAAGCTCGTCGCGCCAGCCACGGGAAGCAGGCTTTCGAGCGCCTGAAGCTGAGCCGTTTTGCCGGTCTGCTCCAAGGTCCCGATCAGTTCGGGATGCAGATCGAAATAATCCTCAATGACCGCCTTGTTGCGGCCCGTCACGAAGACAATGTGCTCGATGCCGGCTTCGAACGCCTCGTCCACCGCGTATTGCACGACAGGCCTGTCGACGACCGGCAGCATTTCCTTCGGCATCGACTTGGTCGCCGGCAGGAATCGCGTTCCAAGCCCCGCTACCGGTATGACTGCCTTCCTGACTTTCTTCATTGCATATTCCTTCTGAGGAGATCACTTCAACCTGTCGCAGGCCGCCAAACTGTTTTTCAGCTGCCTGCACCCTTCACCTCCCCCGCACCCGCGGCAAATTGCGCCGCCACCCTTCGCAGCCGAACGGCGATCGGCATGCCCATATGCCGAACCGCTGCCGGATCGCTGAGCACCGTCCACACCGCCTTGAGGGGGGATCGGGCCTTGATGTGCTGGACCAACGAAAGGAAAGACGCCGCCTTGCGCAGGCTGCGCGTGCGCCTCGCGAAAGCGGCCTCGGCGGCTGCGTCCATCGAATGGGTCCTGGCGAAAACGAGGTCGGCCTTGCGCATCGCCTCGACGTGATGAAGTTCAAGCACGCGGGAAATGGAGCCGGTCCGGATATGGTAGACATAGCCGGTCGTCGGCTCGACCACGCATTTGCCGCCCTTGGCCAGAGCACTGGCCAGCAGGATGTAATCTTCTCCGATGATCAGGCCTTCGTCATAGCGAAGCCCGTTTTCGCTCAGGAAGCGTCGCTGGAAGATCGGTTTGAGATAGCCGAGATTGAACCTGGATTCGAAGACCACGTTGCCGGCGATATAGTCCGCCAGCGAGATTTCACCGAGCCCCTCCAGGTAGTCGGCCGGGAACATCGTCTCCTCGGCAACGCCGTCCTCGCGAACGACCTGAAGATTGTCGACCGCGATCTCGGCGCCCGCTTTCTCGGCGCGGTCGATCATGGTGCAGATTCGCTCGGGATAGACGGCGTCGTCGGAATCGAGTACCGCGACCCACCTGCCGCGGGCAAGCTCAAGGCCGGCATTCCTTGCGCCGCCGGGACCACGGTTTTGCTCAAGTGCGACAACGCGTACGATGTCTTCGGGGTAGGATCGCGCCAGATCGAGCGTCCGGTCGCGCGACTGGTCGTCGACGACGATGATTTCGACGCTGACATTACTCTGGGCGATGGCGCTGGCGATCGCCCGCTCGATGGTCAGCTCCGCATTATAGGCTGCAATGACAAAGGTGACGTCAGGCTGCACGCTTGCCCCCTTCCTGCGGCGAGGGCAGGCCGTACTGGCGGATTTCACGCACACCGATTAGACCGCTCACGACGCCGACATGCATGACGCCGCGAAGCACGCTGCGGTTCCTGCGCACGGGATTGATGGCGACCGGGATTGCCGATGCGAAACAAAAGACCGCCTTTGCCGAGGCAAGACCAACTTGCCTCACCAGCGCGAGGCCATGCGCGTCGCGCCCCAGCAGGTGCCCATGCGTCTGCCCGACGCGGAACCGGCGGCGACGCAGCCAGTCGAAAGCGGCCCTGGCGCGCGGCACCACTTCATCGACCCAGGCGTGCGGCGAAAAGGCGATGCGACCGCCGGCCTTGACCATATGGTCGAAGAATTCGGTGTCCTCGCCGCCGGTCTGGCCACGCGCCAGGCTGAATCGCCGGCCGCGGAGGCTGTCGGCGCCCATCCTGAGCAGGACGTTGCAGGTGTAGCCAGTGCGGATCTCGCCGCCCACCCAGACGGGCAAGGTGGAGTGAAAATCGCCGCGGCGCATCCAGTCGGGCGCGTCCGGCCGATAGCGCGCCCGCACTGGCCCGAGCACGGCGGCAGCGCCACTGACGTCCGCCGTCGCAACCAGTTCGGCGAGCCATCTGGACGATGCCGTTTCGTCGTCGTCGAGGAAGGCGACGAAATCCGCCATGCTGGCGTCGAGGCAGGCGTTGCGGGCTATCGAGATGTTGCGTGCCGGGCAATGACGATAGCTGATCGGCAGCTTCAGCGTCTCCGCCAGCGTCGCCACCAGCAGTTCGGCCGTCGGCCCGTCATCATTGTCGGCGACGATGACGCGGATGTCGAATCCCGAAGGCACGTCGAGGGTGGCTATGGAGCGAAGCGTGTCGGCAAGCTCCGGCCGCCGAAACGTGCAGACGCAGACGTCGACGCTGCGGTTTTTTTCGGCCACACCCATCACGCCATCCTCCTAGGCTGCGATCCCGGTCCAAGCAGTTGCAGCCAGAAACCGACGGACCAGCCGAAATGCATGACCATAGCCGAAATCCCGGCAAGGGCACTGTCCGGATTGCGCTGGCTGATGGCAGTCCACACGCCATAGCCGAGACAAACCGACGCCCACACCAGAAGCGGCATGACTGCCAGCCAATGCACGAAGAAAAAGGCAGAGAGAAGGACGACAGGGAACACCAGAAGCGGCACCAGCTGCCGGACTTTTGGTATCATGCGGTGCTTGAGAACGTTCTTTGCCCGGCCGCGGCCATAGCCGAGATACTGGAAATAGAGGTCGGCGAGCGACGAGCGCGGGTAATAAATCATTTGCGTCTTGCCGCTCATCCAGATCCGGTAGCCGGCCCGACGGAGCCGGTAGTCGAGCTCCGCATCCTCGTTGTGGCTGAACGTTTCGTCATAGCCGCCCACCGCCTTGAAGGCCGATATTCGTATCAGCGCATGGTGACCGTGGTCGACCCACTCTCCCGCCGAGAGATGCCGGTGCTTGGACCCGCCCGTGCCGAGCTTGGAATTCTGTGCAGCCGCCACCGCTTTCTGCACCATGCCGCTGCCGCTGGTCAGCATCGAGACGACGACCGAATCCGCGCCGGTGGCCAGCGCCTCTTCGATCAGCCGGTCGCAATAATCCGGTGGGTAGCCGCCATGCGCGTCGATGCGAATGAAATATTCAGCGCCATCGCCGTAACGGGCGATGGCGAGATTGATCGCCGCGCTCTGGAGGCGCTTTTCATTGTTAAGAAGGATGATCCTCGGATCCTTCCCGGCGATCTCCTCGACGATCGCCCTAGTGCCGTCCGTGCTACCGCCATCGGCAACGATGATCCGGGCGCCGAGCCTCTCGGCCGCCGGTCGAAGCTCATGAACAAGCGCACCGATGTGAGCTGCTTCGTTCAGGCACGGAATCACGATCAGGTTGGACGGCAGCATTTCGGTCTGCATCATGGGCCCATGTCCTTCCCTAGCCATCCTAAGCCAGTGCCTCGGCAGCATATGAACCGGGCGCGACCGTCAGCCCGCGAAGCTTCTCGACAAGCGCCCGGCAATCGCTGCGATCGTGGCTCCAGGTTCGCGGATTGCGGGCAAGAACACGCGCCCGCAATTTCCCGAAACGATGCTCCTCCAACTCGCCCAAGGCGGCTTCGAGTGCCTCGGGAGTGGCTTGAGGCAAGAGAACGCCGATTCCCTGCTGGTCGAGGAACCGGCCGGTTTCGGTGTTACCCATCGAGATCGGCACGGCGCCGAAGCGGCAGCCCTCGTAGAGGCGGTTGGGCAGCAGCCATTCAGAATTCAGCCCCTGCTCGAAAAAATCGATGGCCCAGGAAAAGTGAACCTCACGGTAGATCGTCGCCATATCTTCGGGATTCCGATAGGGTCCGCCAAACGAGAGCCAAGGCTCAGATTCGACGAAACCGTGGAAATCCGGAAATTCGGAAAGCGCCGGACGGCCCCTGAGGATGATTTCGAAGCGGCCCTCGAATCGTCGGGAAAATTCGGCCAGCAGTTCCAGAGAGCGGCGGCACCGGAGCGCGCCGAACCAGCCGATCCGCCAAGGCGGAGCGACGGGCTCCGCCGCTGTGCGATCATTCAGCGAAACCGCGGCAGGCTCGAAATATTTGTTTTCGAGCAGTTCGACCGGCGCAGAAATCTGCCCGAACGGCTTGAAATAGTTGGCGATGAAGGCCGGCGAACTGGTGACCAGCAGCTTTACATCCCTGGCCAGATAGCGCTCCGCGCCGCGCATCGCCTTGCCCAGAAAATCGTTGCGAAGCATCAGACGATGGATGTCGAGACACTCATAGACGATCGGCACCGTTGCCTGGAACGCCGATTTGGCACGCCGGGCAAGCGCCAGCATTTCCAGATTGCGCGCGATGATGAGGTCTGGTCTGGGCATCGAACCGAGTTTCGACCCGATCGAAACCGCCGCCTTGGTGACCGCTGCCAGCCGCTGGGCGAATCGGCCGTCGCGCGTTGCGCCAAGATCGATCGGATGCAAGCCCTCGACCTCGGCGATCGGGCTTGCTGACCGGCGAAAGCCTGCCAGTGTGACCTGGGCACCGCCTGCCTTGAGCATTATGATCCGCCGGCGCACTGCCGGATCGGAGACGTCGTGCACCAAGTACAAGACATGCAGCATGAAAACTCGACCGCTGTTGGCCCACCCGAAAGAATCCTAGTACAGCTCGTGCTGCATCGCAACATTTTTGGTGCAGTGTAGCAAGAATCCACGTTTTTTGTTGCGTTGCAAAATTATTGCCGTAGTTTGGTGGTGGTATCGGGCATGGGTCGGGACTCCGGGACCCGCCACGAAAATCAGGGACCCTGAATTTGCAAGCCAATGCATTCGACCCGCCAGAGGGCTCTCTCCGCAGATCGGTCGGACGCGGCGCTATCATTACGGCTTTGGCGCAATCGGTGCGGGTTGCGACACAGATCGTCTCCGTCATCGTGCTGTCGCGCCTGCTGTCGCCGCAGGACTTCGGCGTCGTGGCGATGTGCGCGCCGGTGCTGGCCTTCATCGCGCTGTTCCAGGATTTCGGGCTGACCCAGGCGACGGTCCAGAAAAGCGGAATCAAGCATGAGGAGGTCAATTACCTCTTCTGGGTCAATGTCGCGGTCAGCGCACTGCTCGCCTGCGTGCTGGCCGGCGCGGCGCCGCTGGTCGCCGCCTTCTACGGCGAACCGCGGGTTGCAGGTCTGGTGGCAGCACTTGGGCTGCAGATCATAACCTATGGGTTGGGCGCCCAGCATCTGGCGCTGCTGACACGCCGCATGCAGTTCGCGCGCCTGGCCATCATCGACGTCGCAAGTGCAGTCGCCGGCCTCATCGTATCGATCGCCTGGACTTTCATCGACCGTTCCTACTGGGCGCTTTTTGCTGGCACGCTGACAGCAGCCGTGCTGCCCACGATTTGCTTCTGGGCAAGCTCGCGGTGGCGCCCCAGCCTGCCGCGCAAGGTCGACGGCATCAGCGAACTGATCAATTTCGGCGCCGGCATCACCGGATTCAATTTCGCCAATTACTTTGCCCGCAATCTCGACAATGTGCTGATTGGCAAATATTGGGGCGAGGCCCAGCTCGGCCTCTATGACCGCGCCTACAAGCTGCTTCTGTTTCCGCTGAGCCAGATCACCAACCCGCTGTCGAAGGTCATGGTGCCGGCTCTTTCCAGGCTGAAGGACGAGCCGGATCGCTACCGCAGCGCCTATCTTCGCGTCATGCCGCTGATCTTGCTGGTTGCACTTCCAGGTGTCGCCTTCGCCACCGCCATGGCCGACGTGCTGATACCGTTCGTGCTCGGCGAGCAGTGGCGGCAGAGTTCCAGCATCTTCCTGGCGCTCGGTTTTGCCGGGCTGCTGCAGCCGCTCAACAACCCGGCGGGATGGCTTTTCATCAGCCAGGGCCGTTCGGGCGATTTCATGCGCTGGGGCATCGTCACAGCCGTGACCTCGGTGCTGGCCTTCCTACTCGGTCTGCCCTATGGCGCGCTGGGCGTGGCGATCGCCTATGCGGTCAGCGAATATCTGAGAACGCCTTTCCTGTGGATGTATATCGGCAGGACCGGGCCGCTTCGGGCAGGCGACATGTTACGCGCAGCCACGCCATTTGTTCTGGGCGGCCATCTCGCCTTGGCGGCTGTCTGGTTTGCGAGGCCTTCGCTGCCCGATTCCCATCTCGCGGCCCTGATTGCAGCCGCGCTCCTTTCCTATGCAGTGGCCTTCGCCGTGGCCATGCTGTTTCCGTTTGGCCGAGAAGCTATGCGCGAGGTGCTGAAATTTCTCCCGGCCAGGAGGCCGTGCTTCGTGGAAAGGGACGCAAAATAGTCGTGTTTGCGGTTTCGACCGAATTCGCGGTTTCAAACGTTCGCCATGAACAGAAGACAAGGATTTGGATCATGCACTATCGATCGATCGCAGACATGAACGACACTATCGTCGGCAACCTGCATCGGCTGCCTCGTGATATCGATCTCGTCGTTGGCATTCCGCGCAGCGGCATCTTGGCGGCAAATCTGCTCAGTCTGGCCGCGAACATTCAAATGACCGATCTCGACAACTTCATTGCAGGAAAGACATACACTTCCGGGATCAGCACCAAGCGCCGCGCTGCGCTTGATCGCCCGGTAGTCGAAATGCGCAAAATCCTGGTGATCGACGACAGCGTGAACCGCGGGGACGCCATGCGCGATGCGCGACGGCGTATACAGGCGGCAGGGATAAGTGCGGAATTCATTTTTGCGGCTGTGTATGGACATCTTCCCCGACACCAGGATATCGACTTCGTATTCGAGGTAGCGCCACATCCGCGCATGTTCCAATGGAATTTCATGCACCATATTTTCCTTGAACAAAGCTGCGTTGATATTGACGGCGTGCTTTGTCTGGATCCTACCGACGCGGAAAACGACGACGGACCCGCCTACGAAAAATTCCTCAGCGAAGCGTTGCCAATGTATGGGCCAACCCGCAAGATCGGTTGGCTGGTCACCAGCCGGCTCGAGAAATACCGAAGGCTCACCGAAGCTTGGCTCGAAAAGCACGGCATCAAATACGACGAACTGATCATGCTCGACCTGCCAAGCAAGGCGGAGCGGCAGCGGCTTGGCGTGCATGGCAGTTTCAAGGCGGATTTCTACGTTAAATCCGATGCCATCCTGTTCATCGAAAGCGAGCACCATCAGGCTGCCAAGATCGCGAAGCTCTCGGGAAAGCCCGTGCTTTGCGTTGAAACACATCAGGTATGCTTGCCGCAGCCGCTGTCGCTGGCAGCGCTGAGCCAGGCGACCAGAAATCTTCCCAACCGGCTCAAGCAGGTGGGCGAGCCCGCAGGTCGTCAGGCGGTCCTGAAAAAAGCAGCGCGGGCGATGCTTGGCGAAAGTGGGTACAGGGCACTCAAGGATAAGCTCAGAGGAGCCAATTGATTTGCGCGGCCGGACCTGTCCCGGGTTACGGGAACCAGTTTTGATTTGCGGCGACTACGAGGAGCGTTCTCATGGTTGACGATCCTTACGTGAGCATCATAATCCCGGTGTGGAACGGCGAAGGCCGGATTGTGGCCACACTCCAATCGATAGCGAACCAGACCGCTCCCAAGAGTTGTTTCGAAGTCATCGTCGTGGACAATGGCTCGACGGATGGCACCGCCGAAGTCGTGCGACGCTTTCCCTTCGTCAAATTTCTGTCTGAGCCGCAGCCCGGTTCCTACCGGGCGCGAAATCTTGGGCTCGCCGCCGCGCGTGGCGAATTTGTGCTGTTTACCGACGGCGACTGCGTGGCTGATCCCGACTGGGTTATGCAAGCGATCTCTGCGACTAAGCGCCTACCCGACGTAGACGTCTATGCCGGGCACATTACACTGTTTCGTGAGGACAAGGCCGGGCCGTTCAGCGCTCGCTACGAGGAGCTGATCGCCTTCAATCAAGAGGTCAATGTCCAGTTTGGCCATTGCGTGACAGCCAACTGGCTTTGTAGGCGCGAGTTGTTGCGTTCGATCGGCGGCTTCAACCAAGACCTGCTGTCCGGCGGCGACATCGACTGTTCGCGGCGGATCGTGGCGGCGGGATACAAGCTGCTCTACGTACCCGAGATGACCGTTAAGCATCCAACCCGCGCGAAACTCATGGATCTCATCCGCAAGCGTCGGCGAGTTGTGGGGGGGCGCTGGCATCTCGAAAAGATGAAGGCCGAAAAGATAGCCGGCGCAGCCAGGATGTTTGCAAGGGAATCGATCGAGCAGGCGCGGTGGACGATCAGGGGGGGCATGGAAATGTGGGCCAAGCCCGGTGTCGTTGCCGTCATAGTGGTTCTAATGCTGACGGCGCAATTCGAGTTGGTGCGCCTCGCTGTGGGGCGACCGGCGTATCGATCCTGAAGTTTCGATCAACAAGGCATTAGGCTCGCGCGACGCCGGCTAAGCGCCTTCGCGCGACTGCCCCTGTGTAGCGCGTTCCAATACCGCCAGAAAATAGACTAGACAAGTTGCCGTGCGGGATTCATCGCGGCTCCTCCGAATCGGAGTGCCGCCACCGAATCTCAGTCCAGCCGCCGCTGCGGCCTGCACAGCAGGCCAACGTCGCTTCCCTGCCATTTGAGCCCGATTGCCGGTGGCGGGCGCTCAACTGAAGCCCCTCCCGACTGTTGCGAAAAATAGGCACTATCACTCGTAAACAGGATACGGATTGTTAGATCGTAGCCAATTCGAGCGGCGTTTCGAACAGATGCAACAAGCGATCGAGTTGCCTTTCGCGATCCATTTCCGGGCGGTTTGAATAGGATCGTGCAATGGCCGATTTCTCCGCATAGTAGGTCTCGTCGTGCCAAAGCCTCTTGATTGCGGAAATCCATTCCTCCACAGACGCCTCTCTATCTACAAGGATGCCTCCCGGGCCGATCGCTTCGGGAAGGCCACCGCAACTGGACCCGACGACCGGTATGCCGCTGAAGTGCGCTTCAGCCGCAATCCGGCCGAACGCTTCTTCCCATTGGCTTGGCGCAAGAACGATCTTCGCCTTTCCATAGACTGATTTCATGTCCTTGGTCCCAGGCCTCAGGGTCACGTTGCCTAACGCCGCGATCCGTTGCTTCAGTAGCTCTTTCTGCTCGGCGCTAAGGGTCCACGTTTCGATGAAACTGAACGGTATTTCCGGGCATCGCTCGGCGATGGAGAGTGCAGTTTCCAGCCCCTTCAAGGGGTGTGGATTGATGAAGGTCACGTTCTCGCGGGTTGATCTGGTTTCGTAGTTTTCGCGCCGTACGAGTGGGTGGACCATCTCGGCATCTATTCCAAACAGATCGTTGTACCGTTTGGCCGTAAACCGCGAGTTTGCAATGTAGGAAACATTTTTCAGCGCGCGTAGGTCACCCCCGAGGTCTTCCAATTCGACGTTTCGCAGATAAATGAAGAGTCTCGCTTTTGCTTTTCTCAGAGCCAAGGCGATCTTGACCGGATATCCGGACTGCAGAACGACGACATTGGCGTTGAGGCGGGCAGCCACCTCATCGGCAACCTCCCAGGAGAACCATGAACGAAAAACCGCATAGCCGAGAGCGTTGTCTACGACGTAGCGCTGGGACAGAAGTTTCAGTTTCAGTCGGCTACTGAAGCCAAGCAACCCGTCGGCCGTTAACCCCGACAGGACGCTGACATTGTGGCCGCGACGAATGAATTCGATCGCAAGTTCGTGCGTGCTCGATTGGGCGCCCCCTGAAATCTGGGGGATGTAAGGATGGGCGCTTGCAAGGAGGATGTTCATTCCGCTCTCCGTTCCAGCCCCTCAGCCGCCATCCTGGCGATGCTGCGGTATTCGACGCGATGTCGAGCGATAACCTTCGGGTCGTACAGATTTCGGCCGTCGAAGATGACCGGCGCGGTCGGCGCATCCTTCAGCGCGTCGAAGGAAGGCACGCGCAAGCTCGTCCATTCCGCCGCGATCAAGAGCTGAATGCAACTCGCGCAGATCGTCGCCCAATTCATGGAACTCGACATTCGTGGGACAAACGACCAAGGGGACGCCTTCGGCCCGCGGCGTGTAACCGTTGCCACCTGCAAAAAGGACTTTCATGGATTTCGGCTCCTTGTCGCATTCTCGAAGTTTTATGGCGCATGTTTTGTCAACCCGCCTTCAAGCATCCTGCTGCGCCTCTAAATTGGCGAACGGATTGGTGCATGGCTGCCATCCGGTGAACCGGACCGGGTCGGCTGGGGAACTGCGCCGGGCGTAGTCGGTCAGCATATGGAACTCGGCAATGACCCAACGGTCGAAATGCCTCAGGTCCGCTTTTTTCTGTTCGGGCAGAAACCGGCGTGCGGCGCCCAATTTCAACTCCTCAAGCAGAGTGACAGCATCGCCCAGCTTTGTGTTCGGAAATATCCAGGGGTTCCGCTTCTGAAACTCCAGGACGAACTGCTGCAAATGCTCGATGCGCATGTTCAGCCTGCCGAAATATCTTTCGAGCGTGACGCGCACCAGGTCCTCGTCCGAAAGCGAGGAAACGGTGGCGTAGGCGATGCCGGTCGAAGCAACTCCGCCAGCCATGATGGCCAGTGCCCCGCGTCGCGAAACCTTGATCATCCGGCCATTTCCTTTCCTGCTATCCGGCTCGCCGCCCGCAAGGAGAGGGCTGCCGCCGTCAGGCTCGGATTGGCGCAGGAACAGCTTGGATATGTGCTCGAGCCGACGACAACCAGGTTCCTCAGCTGATGGTGGATCATGTCCCGATCGACGACCGAATCCGCCGGGCTCGAGCCCATCCGCAACGTGCCCTGGACATGTGACTCGGTGCGCCGGATGCCGCGATCGAAGATCTCTTCGACCGGCAGCGGCGCCAGAAGCGCCGCCAATTTCTCCTTTGCCCGCGCCATGCCCTTGACGGCATAGTCGGATGCTCCCGCGAAACTGACGAAGGCGTTTTCATCCTCGTCGAGAATCACGAGATTTTCCGGGTCGAGCAGGTCTTCGGTAACAATGATGAGGGGAAGCGTCTGACGGACACGTCCCTTTTCGGGGCGCATCCCGTGCTGCCAGCGGTTTTCGAAATAGACCAGCGCCGCCGCATGGTCTGATCTATGGGCGCCGTCATAAAGGCCGAAATTCAAGCCGGTGGTGATGGTGCTTCCGTCGAAATTGTCGACACCGTCGAGATAGGCTTCGAAATTCCATCCGTAGGATTCGTGCAGGCCGCGCCCGACGAATTCGCCCGACAGGCCGGACCGCAACATGATCGCCGGGCTGTGGATGGCATTGGCGCCCAGAATGAAGAGATCGCCGCTGACCGAATATTCCTTGCCCTCATGCAGGAATGCGACCGAACGGACCGAACCGCCGATATGGTCGAGCCGGCGCACTTCAGCGCCAAGGCAGACCGAAACGTCGGGATGCTCGAAGACGTGCATCAGGCCATTGTTGGCGGTGAATTTGGCATCGACCGGGCATAATCCGCATCGCAAGTTGGCGCAGCACGAAGACCGCTGCGCAGTCGGCACGCGCGCCCGGGCTGTCGGCATGACAAAATGCTGGTCCGGCTGCGCCGCTTTCATCATCCGGTCCGGCGTCGACATGTGATGCGGTGGCTGGGGAAATGGCCTGGAACGCGGCATCATCGCCGCCATGTCGGGGTCGCCTGAAATCGACATGACGTCCTCAGCATCGCAGTAGAACGGCTCGAGCTCGTCATAGCTGATCGGCCAATCGTTACCGACGCCGTAGAGGCTTTTCAGCCTGAAGTCGTTCGGGTGAAAGCGAGGCGTCTGCGCGAACCAGCAATTCGTCCCGCCACCCAATCCGATGGTATAGTTCCACGGCTTGTCAGAGTTGGTCTTGTAGGTGGTCTCGTCCTCGATGTCGGTGTTGACGTTCTGCTCGAGCTGCCATTCATGCGTGTTGTGCCGGCCCCATTCCAGAACCAGAATGCGCGCCTTTCGCTGCTTGGCGAACGCATGCAGGAAGAAGGCCGAACCGAAACCGGAACCGACAGCGACCAGATCAAAATGCTCGTTGGCGATCTGTTCCGGCCTGATGCCCAGCACCATCAGATAAAACCCTTTGTTGATACGAGCGCGTTCATCAGCGTCCTTGGTGCCCCAGCCGGTCTTGCCACCGGCCTTTCCCGCGTGATCTCACGCCGCCATCCTGCCGATCGAGTGATATTCGATGCCGTAGCGAGTGATGACCTTGGGATCGTAGAGGTTTCGGCCGTCGAAGATGATCGGCGTGGACAGCGCATCCTTGATCGCGTCGAACGAAGGTGCCTGGAAGGTCTTCCACTCGGTGGCGATCATGAGCGCATCGGCGCCACGCAGCGCTGCCTCCTTGGTTCCACACAAGAGCAGATCCTCGCGCAGTCCATAGATGGCCTGACATTCCTGCATCGCCTCGGGATCGTAAGCCTGAACTTTGGCACCGGCCTTCCAGAGCGCTTCCATCAAGACACGCGCCGGCGCCTCGCGCATGTCGTCGGTATTGGGCTTGAAAGCCAGGCCCCACAGCGCAAAGGTCTTGCCCTTCAGATTGCCCTTGAAATAGCGGTTCACTTTGTCGAACAGGACCGACTTCTGCTCGTTGTTGCGTTCTTCGACGGCGCGCAGCAGCTTGGCATCGAATTTGACGCCTTCGGCGGTTTTGATCAGGGCGCGCACATCCTTGGGGAAGCACGAGCCGCCATAACCGAGTCCCGGATAGATGAAATGGTAGCCGATGCGCGGATCGCTGCCGATGCCCTTGCGGACCTCCTCGATGTCGGCGCCGAGTTCCTCGGCCAGATTGGCCATTTCGTTCATGAAGCTGATCTTGGTCGCCAGCATGCAATTGGCCGCGTATTTGGTGAACTCGGCGCTGCGCACATCCATCACAATCATCTTCTCGTGGTTGCGGTTGAATGGAGCGTAAAGCTCACGCATCACCGCCTCGGTGTCCTCGCTGCCGGTGCCGACGATAATGCGGTCGGGCTTCATGCAGTCGGCCACCGCGGAGCCTTCCTTGAGGAATTCCGGATTGGAGGCGACGTCGAAAGTCAGATCCTCGCGGCCCCGCGCCTTCAGCGTCGCGGCGATCCTGGCCTTGATCTTTTCGCAGGTGCCGACCGGCACGGTCGACTTGCCGACGACGATCTTGGGCGCGGCCATCTCCCGGCCGATGGCCTCGGCAACGGCCAGCACATATTTGAGGTCGGCCGAACCATCCTCGCCCGGAGGCGTGCCGACAGCGATCATCTGGATCTGGCCATGCTTGACGGCGGCCGCGGCGTCGGTGGTGAACTTGATGCGGCCGGCCGCATGGTTCTCCTTGACGAGGTTTTCGAGCCCGGGCTCGAAAATCGGGATGAGGCCCTGATTGAGCCGCTCGACCTTTTTCACGTCGATGTCGACGCATACTACCTGATGGCCGACTTCGGCAAGCACCGCCGCCTGCACCAGACCGACATAGCCAATCCCAAAGACCGTCAAATTCATTTGATTTCATTCCTGTTCAAGATTTCGGAGCGCTTTCGGCCCGGCCGGTTCAGATTAGCCTTTACTTAATGCTGCATGCCAGCGATTGCGGAAACTGGCATGGCTGGCCGAGCGCCGTGAATGCGACGCGATCCACTTGCAAGGCAAGCTTGCGACCCGGATCCGAAAACGGCCCCAGCCATTCCTTCATCGTGTCGCTGCCCCAGAGGCTGAAGAATATCTTTTGCGCATGGGTGGGCAGCTTTGCCGGATCGGTGATCGTGTTCACCAACTCGCCATTGACGTACCAGCGCAGCCGGTCCTTCTCCCAGACGAAGGCGTAATCGTTAAAAGCCTTGTCGGTGCCGCCAGCTACATCCACCACTTTCTCGTTATTGCCCTTGCCGGCGATGTAGGCGTTGATCTGCACTTTGGAGGTGTCCTTGGTCAGCACCTCGAAGTCGATTTCATCCCACGGCTGCTTATCGGTAGGGCCGATGTAGGTGAAGAAGGCGGCATTGATGCCGGAGGCCGCATCGGTTTTCATCCGCGCCTCATAGGTACCATACCCGAAGCGCTGCTTGGTCTGGATCTCGCCACAGGCAAAGTCGCGATCCTTTAGTTTCTGCTTTTCGAAACCGAGCGTCAGGATGCCATCGGAAAGACGGACCTGGCTCTTGGACCAGATGCAGTTCTGATACTTGCCGTTCGCCCAGCCGTCGGCAATGTACCAACGCGCCCGGTCGAAGCTGGTGAAATCATCGACGAACGACGGCGCAGTCGGGATGTCCTGCGAACGGGAAGGGGTCGGGCCTGCAATGAGGCTGCCGAGTGCGACCAGCAGAAACGAGCCGCGCGAACATAGCTGCCTCAGGTTGCCTTGCCTGATCGAGCGCGTGACCGGCCTGCCGCCGACGGCTGGGATAGACGTGCTTTTCGGATCCGAGTTCATACCAAACTCACCTTTGTGCTGTGCGCCCCCAACCCAAAGTCGATGTTCAAAACCATGACGAAACGATCTGATCTTGACCTTCTGCCGGTACTTCCGGTGTTGCCTCCTTCTTGCCCAGTGGCACCACCCAGGATCTTGAAATTTCACCCCGTGCCGGCGGCCGGGTTGGCCAAATCAGCCTTCGTGGTCGAGCTACGCTCGGCGCCTTCGTCGAAGATAGCATCCAGCGAATGACGGAGACCCTTCATCAATTCGTTCTGGCGGGCTAGCGCCGCGATGCGCCGCTCGTAATTCAGGATCGACTTCGTCAGTTCGCTGACCTCGGAGGATCTGCTGGAGGAGGCCGCGCCATTTTCCATCGCCTCGACCAGGAAGGCGGCGTTGGCGGCCTTTGTCCGGTAGCGATTCTCAAGCCCGTTTTTCTCCGCCTCGATCTCGGCCGCGATCTGGTCAAGCAGCTTTGCCAGGCGGTCAAGGCGCGAGATATCGGTCTGCCTGTCTCGAGCCGGATCCCTTGATCTGAAGCCAAATATCGAGGCCATGCGCTCAGTTCCTGTCATAGCCGGCCTAAGCAATCCCCTGTGCCCGGCCGGGCAAAAAAAGTTCTTGTCGCATCGTCCAGCTCCTCTGACGGGCGGACATTTTCGGCCGATTCAAACAGCCAAAATTGCTGCACCGCAACATACATGCCATCCCCAAAGCGAGTAGGCAACCACCTAGTGCGGCGAATCGGAAATTCGCATCGCTTTGAGGCAGGGTAAGCACCTGTTGACATGATCGGCATGGCGCCGGCGGACCAGCTCAAGTCTCGCCGGCCGGGCTGGTTGCGGCCATGAGAAAGCGCCGCGGCGGCACAGGCTGTTTCGAGCCAAAGCCGGCGCGGCGAAATAGCGCATCCAGCTTGTCGGCGGCCACGCCGCGAACGATAGGGATGAGATTGGATTGGCTGGCCAGGGCGTAGGCCGCAGCCGCTGTCAGCCCTTTCTCGTTCTTCACGTCGAGGAAGTTTCGCAACCGATATTTGTCGCGCACCTGCCGTTCGTGCCTTCTGAGCACGGCCTTGGAGCCTTCCGGCAAACTGTCGATCGCCAGCATCGCCAGATCCGCGTCGGCCAGACGCTTGAGATCCTGCGTCTTGTGCTGGCCGCTCAGCGAATCCGCGCGAACGATCGCGCCGTAGCCGCAAGACCTGATGACCTTGAAGCGCGCCCCGCAAGCGACCGCGCGCGCGTAGAGTTCATAGTCTTCGCCCAGCCGCAGGTTTTCGTCATAGCGCAGCCCATGCCGGTCAAGAAAAGCGCGGCTGATCACCGGTTTGAGGAAACCCAGTTCACCTCTCTGCACACGACGACTGGAGATGTTGCCTTCGATGAAGCGCTCGAAATCGAGAAATTCCGGATCGGCCGAAAACCGCGGAGCGGTGATTTTCGAAACGTCGGTCGCCGCATCGTCCCTGATCATCATGATGTTGTCGGCAGCGAAATCCCAATCGGCGCTGGCGAACAACTCGCGAAATCTGCCCTCGAGAAAAAAATCGTCGGCGTCCAGAATGCTGATGAACGGCGATTTGGAGCTGGCGATCGCGGCGTTGCGGGCGAAGGAAGGACCGCCGTTGACGTCGAGCCGGATGACGGAAAGCCTGCCGCTGCCATCGTCGGCCGCCCGAGCGACTTTCGCGGTATCGTCAGTGGAGGCGTCATCGACGACGACGACTTCGGCCACCTCCGGCTCGCGCAAGGCCGATGCGACGGCAACCGGAATTGTCCGCGCCGCATTGCGGGCGGCGATGATCACGCAGACTTCCGGTTCTGTCATCAATTCGCCTCTCGACTGCACAGGTAGCTCCGAATTTCCTGCCCCCTTTTGATGTCCAACGCAGCTCTCGTTCTCACTGACTGTCCGGCTGTACGAAAAACATTGGCCGGCGCTTATGCTGCAATTGCGAAGCAAAGCATCGTTAAAATCATTCGCTCCGTCCAGTCTTTCCTTTCGGTGTCGCATCGGTGGGCGGTGAAATGCCAGCGGATAGGCGGGCCGCTTCGCACACTGTGATGCTCATCCTGGATGGGGTGTCAGCGCACTCGAACCGCTGATCACCAGGTCGATCGACAGAGTCAAGGCAATGGTGGCTGCGTCAGAGGATCCGAGGCTGAAGGGAAAATCCGCAAGTCGGTTGCCCAGGATGCTGTCGGGCGAGCCGTCCGCCAGGTAGCCTGGCCGACGCATCCCTGCCGTCAGGTCAGTGGAGGCTTCTCCCGGCACTGAACTTCTCGCCATCGGCCGCTTCAGTCGAACTCAGCTTTCGTTCGGCGTCGCGAATCTTGTCAGCCGACGTCGGGGTATTCCTGGCGATCATGACGAAAACCAGCAGGAAGTAGCCCAGTTGAATGACAATGGCGCAAGCTATGGCGCGAAAGAGCGTTGTGCCTAGCGAAGCGCCGTCGAGATAAGACCAGGCGACCACGATCGCCAGCGCGAAAATCATGCCAACAATGAATTTTGGTAGCGACATACCCGACAGCCCGTCAACCTGCTCGGGCAAAATCGATGATTGACCCACCCCGAGCCTCCCTTCGCCATGCGAGCTCGTTGAGGCCACTCGCTTTCTGGCCGGTTGCTTCCGGCCTTCCCACGCCGTCCATACTCTGACAGAAACAATTTGCAACTCTATTAAGGTGTGCAATAGCGGGCAAGGCCAACCGCAAATTATTTTGGATAGGCTCGGGGAATCGACTCTGCCATGTTGCGATGCACACCCGGTATCACAACCAACCACCCGGTATGGACTCACTTCAGTAAGGGCTATAACATTAATCAGTATTTTACTCTAAAAGCGTTCTATATTTTTACAAGGATACAGCAGGATAATTCTCAGCCCCCTGGCCCGAAGAGCGATATGCCCAAAATCAGCCTCAAAAAGGCACTAGATTTTCCAAGGTTGCCCATAATTTGTCACGAACGCGCCACAAAAGGCCAAAATTTGCGCAGGATCGGTTTATTATTTAGTCAATTCATGACGCGATTATTTCAGGCGCTCAAGGAATTGTGTGTTGCGATGCAGCATTTTTTTGGTATCGTGCGGCAAACCATCCGTTCAACGTATGGAGTTTACGCATGAGGGACGTAGCCAAGCCGGCTGACGCGGATTTTCCGCAGGCCGGTATCGACTTTCCACCAATCGGCGGCCTGCTTAAACGCAGCTTCGATATCGCCGGTTCACTGATTGGCCTGGTTGCTCTCAGTCCGCTGTTTGTGATGGTCGCGCTGCTTGTCAAGTTTTCCGACGGCGGGCCGATTTTCTACGGTCACAGCCGGATCGGGCGGGGAGGACGGATTTTCCCGTGCCTCAAGTTCCGCACTATGGTTCAGAATGGCGAACAGGTGCTGGCGGCATATCTTGCCGCCAACCCGGAAGCCAAGGCCGAATGGGTAGCCACCCGCAAGCTCAAGAACGATCCACGCGTCACGCGCGTCGGGGCCGTGCTGAGGAAGCTCAGCCTCGATGAACTGCCGCAGATCATCAACATCCTTCAGGGTGACATGAGCCTTGTCGGTCCTCGCCCGGTGGTGCGCGACGAGCTCGAAATCTATGGCAGTTCGGCCGTCTATTACCTGAAATCACGCCCTGGCCTGACCGGGCTCTGGCAGGTCAGCGGCCGCAACGACGTTTCCTATGACAGCCGCGTCGCATTCGATCGCCACTATGTCGAGAACTGGTCGCTGTTCGAGGACATTCGCATCATCATCAAGACCGTGCCTGCCGTCTGGATGTCGCGGGGCTGCTATTGACCGACCGGCCGGGGGCCGGTTGTATGTGGAGGAGTGACTGTCCAGACGCCAAGCATCTGCAGCAAGCTTCATCGGGCCGGCCTAAAGCGAATCGGAAAACGTACAGTTGAAAACAGACATCTTCGAAATCTCCTGGGCCGGCACGGTTAGCAATCGCATGCGACGAATGCGGCTTATGACCACTTGCCTCGCGCTGGCGCTCGCCATTCCCCAACTCGCCGCGGCCGACGAGTACCGGCTTGGATCGCAGGACAAGCTGACCATCCGCGTGGCCGAATGGCAGACCGTTGAAGGCACGTTCCGCGACTGGACGGCCGTCAACGGAGAATACACGGTCGGCCCGTCTGGAACATTGTCCGTGCCGTTCGTCGGCGAAATGCCGGCATCCGGCAAGACTACATCCGAGATCGCGGCAGCGATCAGCCAGGCGCTCCAGCGCAAGCTCGCTCTGGCGGACCGGCCGGAAGCCTCCGTCGAAATGGCGCAGTACAGGCCGTTCTACATTTCCGGGGAGGTCCAGACGCCGGGCCAGTATCCCTATGTGCCCGGCCTGACCGTCCTGAGGGCGATGAGCATCGCCGGCGGCGTCCGGCGGGCCCCCGAAGGGCAGCGGTACGCCCGCGACATGATCAACGCCAAGGGCGAGTTTGACGTTCTCCAGGACCAACGGGTCCGACTGATCGTTCGGCGCGCGCGCATCGAAGCGCAGATCGCCGACAAGCCGACATTCGACGTGCCGAAGGAGGTGGCCGAGGATCCGAAGCTGGCAAGCATCGTTGCCGACGAGATGGCGATCCTGACGGCCGATCAAAAGAATCTCAAACTGCGCCTTCAGGCGCTCGACGATTTGAAGAAGCTATTGCAGAGCGAGATCGATTCGCTGCAGAAAAAGATCGTCAACCAGCAGCGGCAGGTCGACCTGGCAAAGGAACAGCTCAGCGGCATCGGTTCGCTTGCGCAAAAGGGCCTTGTCGTCAACACTCGGGTTCTGACTTCGCAGCAAACGATCGCCGACCTGGAAGGAAAAATCCTGGATTACGAAACGGCTATCCTCACCGCCAGGCAGTCGATCAGCAAGGCCGACCAGGACGCCATCGACCTGGAGAACACCCAGAATGCGGATCTCGCCACCGGCCGGCAACAGGCAGAAGCCGATCTCAGCGAAACAATGCTCAAGATGAACATGCACACCGGCCTGATGGCCGAAGCCATGTCGGGGAGCCCGGCGCTACAACGCTATCGCGACGGCGAAGAGCCAACGATGTCGTTTGGCCTGGTTCGGGTTGTCGACGGCAAGACCAGCGAAATCGCTGCTAGCGAAGATACGCCCGTGCTGCCTGGGGACGTGATCAAGGTGAAGCTGGTGCCAATGGCTAGCCAATAGGCCTTCAAACGATCGCCCGATCCGATCACGCCGAACCGATTCGATCGGCAAGAGTTCGACCCGGACGAGTTCGACCTTGCACTCGTCGACACTGTGCTCGCTGCCCGACAGGCCAGCCTACCGCCAACTCGGGACGTGAGTAATTACAGCGCAAGGAGATGTTGTGCTTTAGTTGCAAGTTAAACCCGAGGAGGACTTCGTCATGCACAGTGAAAGGGACGTAATCGTCAGTCGAGAAAGAGAATTTCACAATCTCAGATTTAGTCAGGAGGAGGATCCAAGAGGAAGCCTGGACAAGTGGTATCGAACAATTCGCCACGGCGCTGAACGTCAAGACGAGCAGATAAAACGGCTTTCGAAAAACGCAGACGTGCTCGAGTACGGTTGCTCCGATGGCGGGTGGTCCCTGGACTCCCTGCACCTGCCCGATCTTTGCCGATCTCTGACGGGGATCGATATTTCGGATGTAGCAGTAAACAAGGCGAACGAACGGGCGAGTGCGCTTGGAAGCACGAACGCTACATTCCTGGCGATGAATGCGGAAGCCATGTCGTTCGAGGACAACAAGTTCGACCTGGTGTATGGACGCGGGATCATCCATCACCTGGATCTGGACCGGTGTTTTTCCGATGTGGTCCGTGTCCTGAAGCCGAACGGCGTGGCGTCCTTCTACGAGCCGATGGGACACAATCCTCTCCTGAATGCCTACAGAAAGCGGACGCCCCTCATCCGCACCGCTGATGAACATCCCTTGCTAATTTCGGACTTCGCTTTGGCCCGCCGCTACTTCAGCAATGTCCAGGTGGACTATTTCGGCCTGTGCTCCGTAGGAAGCGCGCTGATGCCGCGAACCATCTCGGAGGCCGTCTACACAGTTGGCAAAGCTGTTGATTCAGTAGTTTTGACGCTTCCCTTTGTGAAGCGGTTCGCATGGTATGCGCTCCTGACCCTTAGGGCCTGATCAATGGGCAGCAAACCCAACTCGGGCGAGGCTCGCCTGCTGCTGTGAGATGAGATGATTGCTTGGCCTTAGCGCTGTCAGGCGGCGTTTTTGTGCGCGCCACTTTGCTTAGCGCCTTGCGGTTTCTGGTTCCGCGAGGCCGGCCGCGGTCCATCGGGGACGGGCGACATGCACCCTGACCAGCTTGAAGTAGCTGTAATACAGGAGGAAGGAGCCCATGATGTAGGGGTTGAAGGTGTCGATCTCAACGAAAGACCGGATCAACAGAAGCACCGTCACGCCGCCAAGAATCACCGACTCGGCTTGCCACGCCCTGAATATCAGGGCCGATATATGGCCCCATAGCGTGCGCAGGATGATCAGCGAAATCAGCGTCGCCCCGACATAACCTAGTTCGACGAGGGCTTCGATATAGGTGTTGTGGAAGTGGAAGCCGCTTCGGGTGGTAATGTAGAACTCGTTCCAAAGCCGCTCGGCCTCGGCGAACCCCTGCACCCAATAGGCCGCGTAGCCGACGCCGAGGATCGGCGCTTGCTGCGCCGCTTCCCAGCCCTGCTCCCAGAGATAGGTCCGTCCGGTGAGCGTGGAATCTTTTCCGAAGGCGCCAAGGACGAAATCCAGAAGTCCTGCAAAGGCAACCCCGGTGACCACGACCAGCCCGCATGCGCCGACCACGAAAATCACCCGTCGATAGCGGAGTGGAAGCTTCTTGGCCACGGCAAGCAGAGCCACCAGAGCGAGAACTGCCGGTATCGAAGCCGTCGAGGTGGCGGAATGTGCCATGATCAGAAGATAGGCCGATAGGACGAGGATGGGCGCCGTCAGGATAAAGCTTATCCGGCCGCGCCTGAGAAAGGCCAGGAAGACAACGCAAAAATAGATGCCAAGGGAGGCGACAAAGCCGAGCTGGTTCTTGGAGCTGAAAGCGCCGACGAAATTATACGTCCCGTCGAGGACATCATAGGAATAACTCCCGACGCTGAGCGAATAGAGCAGCACGAGAAAAATCCCGATCAGCGAGCCTATCGTCAACGTCCGGACGCTGACGGTGCGCGCGGCGATGTAGGCGCAGGCGATATGGGAGCAATACTGGATTGCCGTTCGCAACGTGATGCCGGGGGCATCCGACCAGAACACCGAGAGGCAGACGTAGATTGCAAACGCCAGCGGCAGCCACGCACTGGAGGCATGTCGCAACAGCCGCCGATAATCTACCATGATCAGGGGAAGCCAGACCGCATAATAGGCCAGGATCAGAATCGGTCCAAAAACCGAGGAGTAGGAGAACGCCCAAATGGAGATGGCAACAGCAAAGCTACCGTAGACCGTGTTCTTCTCGGGGTCGATCAACAGAGATTTTGGAATCTTCATCTCGGTAACGAATTCCCGTCCATGCAGTTCAATGCCGATCTGCCGCCGCGCCATGCGCCAACGCTTCCATTGTGCAGTGCAATATAAGCCATCCCCGACAGCCTGTCACCCAAATGAGGCGAAAACAGCCATAGGGCGCCCCGGAAGGGGGTAAAATGCCACGACGGGCCATGCGGCAGCACCGAGCATTCCGGCCGGCTCGTGCCGGTACTCTCGCTGCGGGAGCGAAAACTCGTCCAGCTCATCCTCACCGGCCATCCCCGCGAGATCACCGAGCGCCTCGGCACCAGTTCTTTCAGCACCGGACCAAGAACGTGTAGCCACGGCCAGCCCACCATGAACCTGCTCGGAGGCTCCAGACTCTGGCTTGAACTTGTCCGCCGTTGACTTCACATTCGCCGCCGACTGGGAGGACGAGCACATGACGATGAGTTTTGCGGGACGGTTTGGCGGGCGGTCGGCCGTGATCACCGGCGGCGCGTCGGGAATTGGCCTGGCCGTCGCGCAAAGAATCGTTGAAGAGGGCGGGCGCGTTTGTGTCTGGGATCGCGACTCCACCCAGATCGAGCAGGCCAAGGCTGTCATTGCCGACCTGCACGGCGTGACTGTCGATGTTGCCGATCCCGTAGCTGTTGAACAAGCCGCCCGGCAGACGATCCAAGCCCTTGGCGCGGTCGATATCCTGGTCACCAGTGCGGCCATCACCGGACCGAACATGACGACCTGGGACTATTCGGTGGAGGATTGGCGCCGGGTCATCGATATCAACATCAATGGCGTCTTCTTCTGCAACAAGGCGCTGGTTCCGCACATGCTCGAGCGCAATTACGGCAGGATCGTCAACATCGCTTCGATCGCCGGCAAGGAGGGAAACCCGAATGCCTCTGCCTACAGCACCTCCAAGGCGGCGGTGATCGGCCTGACCAAGTCGCTGGGTAAGGAACTGGCCAAGACCAAGGTGACGGTGAACTGCGTCACGCCGGCGGCGGTGCGCACCGCGATCTTCCAGCAGATGAGCCAGCAGCACATCGATTTCATGCTGTCGAAGATACCGATGGCGCGGTTCGGCGAGGTCGAGGAGGTGGCGGCGCTGATCTCGTGGATCGCATCCGAGGAATGTTCCTTTACGACGGCCGCCGTTTTCGACATTTCCGGCGGCCGGGCCACCTATTGAAGCACTGGACCGATTTGCAACCAGGGACGCCAGACTGGAGTTCACGTCGCTTGCATAGGGTCGAACCTCCACTGTCCGACGAAGACCTGCTCGACCGCTTCCAGCGCGCCGCCTTTGGCTATTTTCTGGAAACCGTGAATCCGCAGAACGGACTGGTTGCCGACACGTCGCGGCCAAATTGGCCGGCAAGCATCGCGGTCGTCGGCTTTGCCCTGTCTTGCTATCCGGTCGGAGTCGAGCGCGGCTGGATGACGCGCGACGCAGCCGTTAAGCTGACGCTTGCCGCACTGCGCTTCTTCTGGAACAGCCGGCAAGGCAACGGCGACGACATCACCGGCCACAAAGGCTTCTATTACCATTTCCTGGACATGCGGACCGGCCTGCGCGCCTGGCGATGCGAGTTGTCGGCAGTTGACACGGCGCTGCTGATGGCCGGCGTGCTCACGGCTGGCGCCTATTTCACAGGCGACACTGACGACGAAACCGAAATTCGCGAGCTGGCGGAAATGCTGTACCGGCGCGTCGACTGGCGATGGATGCAAGGCAGCAGACCGACCTTGCGACAGGGCTGGAAGCCGAAGAGCGGCTTTCTGCGTTATGGCTGGGAAGGCTACAACGAAGCGACGATCCTTTACGTCCTGGCAATGGCCGCCCCGGACAAGCCAGCCTCGGACGACAGCTATGCCGGCTGGACGGCGACATATCAGTGGGAAAACATCTACGGCTACGACGTGCTCTATGGCGGCCCGCTGTTCATGCACCAGTTCTCGCATGCCTGGATTGACTTCGACGGCATCCGGGATGCGTTCATGCGGGAGAAGAACTCGGACTATTTCGAAAACAGCCGCCGCGCGACCTACCTTCATCGGGACTATGCGCGGCACAACCCCTCTGGCTATGACGGCTACGGCGAAGGACTTTGGGGACTTTCGGCGGGTGACGGACCCGGCAAGTTCCGCGCGCAGATCGAGCGGCGATCGCGCAAATTTGCCGGCTATGCGGCGCGCGGCGCACCGTTCGGCCCCGATGACGGAACGATCGCGCCGTGGTCGTATCTTGCATCGCTGCCTTTCGCGCCGGAAATCTGCCTGCCGGCGCTGCGCCATCTCAGAGAACGCCACCCCGAGGTGATCGACGGTTTCAGGATGCCGAGCGGCTTCAACCCGACGGTGGCGAACCGGCGGAAGTTCGGGCCGAGTGGCTGGATATCGGATGCGCATTATGGACTGGACCAAGGCATCGTCGTGCTGATGATCGAAAACCACCGCTCGCGCCTGATCTGGGACCTGATGCGGTCGAGCCCGCATATCCGTCGCGGCCTGTGCAAGGCCGGGTTCAGCGGCGGCTGGCTGTCGCAGCCGGCGAGCCCTCCTCGCAAGGACCCCGCTGAATGACGGCTACGCCCAGTGGTCGCTGTCGTTTCGGTACGAAGACGTTCGCCTTCCCAGCAACTCGCGCTTGCTGGGAGGGCCTTTCGATTTCGTCTGCTTGATTTACTTAGCCGGCGAACGTGTAGGCGGTCTTTACCGTAGTGTAGAATTCCGCTGCGTAGCGGCCCTGCTCGCGCGGGCCGTAGCTCGATCCCTTGCGTCCGCCGAAAGGCACGTGGAAGTCGACGCCCGCCGTCGGCAGATTGACCATCACCATGCCGGCTTCCGAGTTGCGCTTGAAATGCGTGGAGTGCTTGAGGCTCGAGGTGCAGATGCCCGACGTCAGCCCGAACGGCGTGTCGTTGGCTACTGCCAGGGCCTCGTCATAGTCCTTGACGCGGATGACGTTGGCGACTGGTCCGAAAATCTCCTCGCGTGAAATGCGCATGGCGTTGGTGGCTTGCGTGAACAGCGCTGGTTGCAGGTAGAAGCCGCGGGTTTCGCGATCGAGCCGCTCGCCGCCGAAGGCGAGATCGGCGCCTTCCTGGCGGCCAATGGCGATATAGTCTTCGTCCTGTTTCAACTGGCTCTGGTCGACGACGGGTCCGATCTGGGTTTTGGCATCAAGAGCGTCGCCGACGACCAGCTTGGCGAGGCGATCCTTCATCGCATCGACGAAGCGGTCATGGATGCCGTCCGTCACGACAAGGCGGGACGACGCCGTGCAGCGCTGGCCGGTAGAGAAGTATGCGCCATTGGTCGCGCAGTCGACGGCGACGGCAAGATCTGCATCGTCGAGCACGACAAGCGGGTTCTTGCCGCCCATTTCGAGCTGGTACTTGCGCATGTGCTCGACGCTGGCCGCAGCCACGCGCTTGCCGGTGCCGACCGAGCCGGTGAAGGTGATGGCATTCAGGTCAGGGCTGTCGAGCATGGCCTGGCCGACCACCGAACCCTTGCCCATGACGAGATTGAGCACACCCTTAGGCAGGCCGGCGCGGTGCAATATGTCGACAATGGTCCAGGCGCTCTCCGGAACCAGCTCGGCCGGCTTGAAGACGATGGTGTTGCCATAGGCCAGGGCAGGAGCGATCTTCCACGCCGGGATGGCGATCGGGAAATTCCACGGCGTGATGATGCCGACGACGCCGACCGCCTCCCGCGTGATCTCGACACCGACGCCGGGCCGCACGCTTGGAACCAGCTCGCCTGACAGGCGCAGCGTCTCACCAGCAAAGAAATCGAAGATCTGGGCGGCCCGCACGGTTTCGCCAATACCCTCGACCAGCGTCTTGCCTTCCTCGCGCGCCAACGCCCGGCCGATTTCATCTTTCCGCGCAGTGATCTCGTCCGACGCCTTCCTCAGCACCGCATGGCGTGCCAGCAAGCCCGATCGGGACCACGCCGGAAATGCCGCTTTCGCCGCCGCGATGGCCTGCCGCGCCTGCTCGGCGTCCCCCGACGCATATTCGCCGACCACGTCGTCGAGATTGGAAGGATTGATGTTGCGGGAGCCGGCATCGCCCACCCACTCGCCATCAATGAGGTTCTTTCGAAACGGGATCATATCGCTGTCTTCCTTGTCGTCCTTCGATTGCCGTCTATCTGGACCACCGGCGGCCACACCGCAAGGCCGCCAGCGGCAATGTTCTGCTCCTCGACAGGCATGTGCTAAGCAGGTTTCGGAAAAGTGTTCGATGGTTTTCCGATAAAAATCTGCGACAAACAAAAACCCAGCAAGCGAAGCCCCGCAAGCCTGCTTGGGTGTCGAGGTGGTAAACCATGATTCTAATGTGGTGCGACGCGGATCGCGCCAGGAGGAACCGTCATGTCCGACAGCGTCTTGCCGCTGGTGATCAGCGCGCCCGAGCCACGCACGCTCGACCTGATTTTCACGCCCGAGGCACTGGCGAGATTCCGCGCCAGATACCGTATCGTCGAAACGTCGCCAGAAGGCGTCGTGGGCCTGCCACACGATGTGCTTGCCGAGGCGCGCTACATTGTCGGCCAGCCGCCGATCGCGCCGGAGACGCTGGAAAGGATGACGGCGCTGCGCTGCGTCTTCAATGTCGAGAGCAACCTCATCAACAACATGCCGTATGAGACACTGTTTTCGCGCGGCATCCATGTCGTCACCACCGGCCTGGTCTTCGCCGAGCCGGTGGCCGAGCTCGGCCTTGCCATGGCGCTCAACCTCGCCCGCGACATCGTCGACGCCGATCTCGCCTTCCGGCAGGGCAAGGAGCTGTGGGGCGGCGACGGCAACCGGACGGCGCGGCTTCTCTTCGGCGCGGATGTCGGTATCATCGGCTTCGGCGATCTCGGCCGTGCGCTCAACCGGCTGCTGTCGGGCTTTCGCACGCGGACCAAGGTCTTCGATCCGTGGCTGCCGCCCTCGATCCTGATCGAGAACGGCGTCGAGCCGGCTTCCCTCGACACGGTTTTGTCGAGTAGCGATTTCGTCTTCGTCGTCGCTTCGGTGACCAGCGAAAACCAGGGTTTTCTCGGCCCTGAGGCCTTTGCCAGGATGCGCAAAGGAGCCGCCTTCATCCTGCTCAGCCGTGCCGGCGTGGTCGATTTTCCGGCGCTGATGGATGCAGTTCGCAGCGGCCACATCGTCGCCGCCAGCGATGTGTTTCCGCAAGAGCCGCTGGCGCAGGACCATCCTGTCCGCACGCTGCCCGGCTTCCTGCGCTCCGCCCACCGGGCCGGCGCGCTCGACATCGCTTTCAAGCGCATGGGCGACATGGTGCTGGAAGACATGGACCTGATCGACCGCGGCCTGCCGCCGATGCGTTCGAAGCGGGCCGAACGCGAGACCGTTTCGCGCATGCGCTCGAAGCCGGTCGACAAGAACTAAGCCGTCAATCCAGCGCCTGCGCGGGATACTCAGATGGTGAACGACCAAAACAGGCAGGCGAGCGTCGCTGCAGCGAAGACGACAAAGAACAGGCTTCTCAGCAGGATATTGCGGCGCAGCTCGTTCATGAAGAGATGGCAGCCGACGACGGCTACGACAAACAGGAACCGCCAATTCAGCAGTGTCGGCAAGATATTGCTTCGGTCAAAAGCCCATCTGGCGGCGAGGCCGCCAATGATGGCCGCGAACAACACGATGACTGTCCAGAAGATCGCATCCGCAGCATGTGTCAGGACGATGCCGGCGACCCTGATCGGGAGGATCATCATCAGCAGCGCGCTGAAGAAGTACACGGCCGCGAGCGGGATAAACGTCCCGGCATCGGCGACGCCGTCCAAGCGTTCTGCGCCGATCGCACCAAAGGGATAGCCATGCCTGGCCACCGCCAGGCTGAGAGCCATCAGCAAAGCCGTCAATATGGCCACCAATGCGAATGAAGTGAGGGCTTTGCTCATAAGGGTCCTGCTCGGAACGAATCGAATAAGACGTTGGTAGCCCACGGTTTGTAAATTGCTGGTAAGCGCCGAGGCCCGGCGTGACAGAGTTTTAATGCATGTCGCGCAAATGTGTGCGGCGGTTTTGCGATAACGACATGCATAAAACAACAACCTAAAGCGCGTCGCATGAGGCGGTCAAACGCGACGCGCTTTAGACGCCCTCACTCCGCCGCGTGAAGGCGTCGCGCCTCGATGATGGTCCTGATCTCGGCGCGGCAGGAGCCGCAATTGGTGCCGGCATGCAAGGTGGCGCCGATCGCTTCGACGCTTACGCAACCTCCGCGCACCGCTTCGGCGATCTGATTGGCGCCGACCCCGAAACAGGAGCAGACAACGGCACCACGATCGACGCTGTTGCCACCCGGCCGCCCCGCCACGATCGCCAGCCGCCCGCGCCGATCGGCATGGTCAGCGCTCAACTGCTCCACCGCCCAGCTGCGCGACACCGCGACCGGCCTGGGCGCCAGATAGAGCGCGCCAGTCAGCCGGCTGCCGGCAAAGCGGGCGAAGCGATAGTGCCCGCCGGCAACGTCATGATAGGCGAGCGTCTCGCCTAGCGCGTCCGCCCCGAAAAGCGAAGCCGCGAAACCCGGCCAGTCCCGACCAGCCTTCAACGCAAGCTCGAGGCGCCAGCCGGCGGTGCAGCGGGCGAGGCTCCAATAGTCTGCGTCGATCGAGGCTGGCCGTTCGGCAAGCATCGCGAAGCCGAAAGCGACGGCAGCGAAGCGTTCCACGCGGGCGGCAACATGCTTCGAGGCCGGCTGCCCTGACACAGCGTCGGTGATAGGCGCCACCAGCGCATCGACACGAGCCCGCGCGGAAAACTGGTCTGTCCAATGCATCGGCACGAAGACCGAGCCTGGCCGCTGCCGCGCTGTCACCAGCGCGCGAACCAGCACCTCGCCATCCGCGGTCGAGACGCTCACGATGTCGGCATCGCCAATGCCAAAGTGCTGCGCGTCCAGCGGATGGATTTCGGCGAACGGCTCGGCCAGGTGCTGCGACAGCCGCGGGCTCTTGCCGGTTCGTGTCATGGTGTGCCAGTGGTCGCGAACGCGCCCGGTGTTGAGCACCAGCGGATGATCCGGGCTGGTGCGGGTTTCAATGGTTGGGCGGATGGCGATGAAGCGCGCCTTGCGGTCGGGCGTGTAGAAGCCGCCGCTGGCGAAGAAACGGCTGCTTTTAACCTCCGGTCGGCGCCAGGCACCCCCCTCTGGCCTGCCGGCCATCTCCCCCTCAAGGGGGGAGATTGGCAGCTTCCCCTGGAGCGCCTTTTCGGCGACGTCGGCGATTGGCGAAATCGGCGGTGACATCCGATCTCCCCCCTTGAGGGGGAGATGGCCGGCAGGCCAGAGGGGGGTGCCCGGGCTCGGCGCTGGCCACTGGAAAGGCACCAGCGCGTCGTAGTCTTCTGCATCGACCCCGGCATACGCACCGATGTCGAAATCGCGGGCGCCGTCATTCTCGAATGCCGACAGCGCTGCATGCTCGGCAAAGATCTCCGCGGGAGACGGATGCGAAAACGCTTCGGCAAAACCCATCCGCTTGGCGACTTCGTCGACGATCCACCAGTCGGCCCTTGCCTCGCCGGGCACTGGCAAAAAGGCGCGCTGACGCGAGATGCGGCGCTCCGAATTGGTGACCGAGCCGTCCTTCTCGCCCCATGCGGCGGCGGGCAGCCGGACGTGGGCGTGGCGGACCGTGTCGGTCTTGGCCAATACGTCCGAAACCACGACAAACGGGCAGGCCTTGATCGCCGCCTCGACGGCATCGGCATCCGGCATCGAGTCGACCGGGTTGGTCGCCATGATCCATAGCGCCTTGATGCGCCCGTCGGCTACCGCCTGAAACATCTCGACCGCCTTCAGGCCGGGATTTTCGGCGACGGTCGGCGCACTCCAGAAACGCTGCACGCGGTCGCGATGTTCAGGGTTTTCGATCTCCATATGGGCGGCCAGCATGTTGGCCAAGCCACCGACCTCGCGGCCACCCATGGCGTTGGGCTGACCGGTCACCGAAAACGGCCCGGCGCCGGGTTTGCCGATGCGGCCGGTGGCGAGATGACAATTGATGATGGCGTTGACCTTGTCGGTGCCCGAGGACGACTGGTTTACCCCCTGGCTGTAGACGGTCACCGTCTTCGCCGTCGCGGCAAACAGGCTGTAAAAGCGGACAAGTTCGTCCTCGCCGAGGCCCGTGGCAGCGGCGACACCGGCAAGGTCGAGCGCCGAGGCGGCAAAAAGGGCTTGCCCAAAGCCGCTCGTGTGCGCCGTGATATAGGTGCGGTCCAGCGCGTTGTGCTGGCCGAGATAAGCGAGCAGCCCTGTGAACAGCGCGACGTCGCCATCCGGCGCGATCGCCAGATGCATGTCGGCAATATCGGCGGTCATCGTGCGGCGCGGGTCGACCAACACCACCTTCATGTCGGGCCGTTTTTCCCGGGCAGCGGCAATGCGCTGGTAGAGCACGGGATGGCACCAGGCGAGATTGGAGCCGACCAGCACGATCAAATCGGCGAGTTCCAGATCCTCGTAGCTGCCCGGCACCGTGTCAGAGCCGAAGGCGCGGCGGTGGCCGGCAACCGACGAGGCCATGCACAGGCGCGAATTGGTGTCGATATTGGCCGAGCCGATGAAGCCTTTCATCAGCTTGTTGGCGACATAATAGTCCTCGGTCAGCAACTGACCGGAGACGTAGAAGGCGACCGCGTCGCGACCGTGCTCGGCGATGGTCCGCGAGAAGGTCGAGGCGACAAGGTCGAGCGCTTCGTCCCAGTCGGTGCGGCGACCGTGGATCTCCGGATAGAGCAGCCGTCCGTCGAGGTCGATTGTCTCGGCCAGCGCCGAGCCCTTGGAACACAGCCGGCCGAAATTCGCCGGATGGTCAGGATCGCCGCGGACGGCTGTTTGGCCATCCGCGGCGACCTTCGCCAGCACGCCGCAGCCCACCCCGCAATAGGGGCAGGTGGTCCTCACCTCGCGCGCTTCGTCGATCTTCATGCTCAAGCCGCGCGACTGGCCAGCGCTTCCAGCGCAATGAATAGACGCTCGCCCTCGATCCGCACCGGAATGGTGCGCACCGCACCTTCGTCAGCGCCAAGCGCCTTGCCGGTTTCCAGCGAGATCACCCAATTGTGCAAGGGACAGGTCACGGCCGCGCCATGGACGATCCCCTGCGAGAGCGGTCCGCCCTTGTGCGGGCAATGGTCCTCGATGGCGAAGACCTGGTCCTCTGCCGTGCGGAAGACGGCGATCTTGCCTTGAGGCGTGGCGACGCAGCGGGCGCCGCGGCGCGGGACGTCTGAGAGCGTGCCGACAGCAATCCAATTCATTATGATCACTCCGCCGCCTGCGCGAAGCCGACCGAAGCCATCGGCCGGAATTCGTGTTTGTCCTTGCCGGAGACGCGTTCCGACCACGGGTCGACCTGCGCGAATTTCTGCGAAAAGACGAAGCGGTCAAAATAGGCCTTGCGCTTCTCGCCATCGTCCATGATCTGGCGCTTGATCTCGGCGATGCCGATGCGCTTGGCCCATTTGTAGATCCGCTCGAGATAGCGGCCCTGCTCGCGATACATCTGCGTCAGCGCCACGATATGCTCCAACGCGTCGTCCTCGGTCTTGACCAGGCCGAGCACCTCGGTTCCCTTGATGTCGAGGCCGGCTGCCCCGGCGAAATGGATCTCGTAGCCTGAATCGACGCAGATCACGCCGACATCCTTGCAGGTTGCTTCCGCACAGTTCCTAGGACAGCCCGACACCGCCATCTTGACCTTGGCCGGCGTCCACGAGCCCCACATAAATTTCTCGATGCGGACGCCGAACCCCGTCGAATCCTGCGTGCCGAAGCGGCACCAGTCTGAACCGACGCAGGTCTTCACCGTGCGCAGTCCCTTGGCATAGGCGTGGCCGGAGACGAAGCCGGCCTGACCGAGATCGGCCCACACCGCCGGCAGATCCTCCTTGCGGATGCCGAGCATGTCGATGCGCTGGCCACCGGTGACCTTGACCATTGGAATTTCGAATTTGTCGACGACGTCGGCAATGGCGCGCAGTTCGGCGGCATTGGTGACGCCGCCCCACATGCGCGGCACCACCGAATAGGTACCGTCCTTCTGGATGTTGGCGTGGACGCGCTCGTTGATGAAGCGCGACTGGTAGTCGTCGGCATACTCATCCGGCCAGTCGCAGACGAGATAGTAATTGAGCGCCGGCCGGCATTTGGCGCAGCCGCAGGAGGTGGTCCATTCCAGTTCCTGCATGACGGCGGGAATGGTCTTCAGGTCCTTGGCCTTGATCAGCCGGCGGACCTCATCATGGCCGAGCGTGGTGCAGCCGCACATCGGTTGCACCGCCGCCGGATTATATTTGTCGCCGATGGTCAGCACCATCAGCTTTTCGACCAGCCCGGTGCAGGAGCCGCAGGAGGCGGACGCCTTGGTGTGAGCGCGCACGTCGTCGAGCGAGGTCAGGCCTTTAGCCGTGATCGCGCCAGTGATCTTTCCCTTGCAAACGCCGTTGCAGCCGCAGATTTCCGCATCATCCGGCAAGGCTGCAACGGCCGCCATAGGGTCCAGGGAGGCGCCTCCCTGGTATGACTGGCCGAAGATAAGCGTGTCGCGCATTTCCGATATGTCGGTCTGCTTCTTCTTGAGGTCGTTGAACCAGGCGCCGTCCGCCGTCTCGCCGTAAAGCACGGTGCCGATGATGCGGTCATCCCTGAGCACCAGCCGTTTGTAGACGCCGGCGGCGGCATCGCGCAGCACGATCTCCTGGCGGTCCTCGCCCTCGGCAAAGTCGCCGAGCGAGAACAGCTCGATGCCGGTGACCTTGAGCTTGGTCGGCGTGTCCATATGGACGAAAGCCGCCGCCTCGTTGCCGGCAAGCTGGCTGGCCGCGACACGCGCCATCTCATAGAGCGGCGCCACCAGCCCGTAGACCTGTCCGTTGACCTCCGCGCATTCGCCGAGCGCATAGATATCGGGATCGTTGCTGCGCATGCCGGCGTCGACGACGATGCCGCGATTGACGGCAATGCCGGCGTCTTTCGCCAGCGTCGCATTCGGCCTGATGCCCACCGCCATGACGACCAGCGTCGCCGGGATGATGGTTCCGTCGGCGAGTTCCACCTGCTCGACCTTACTCTTGCCTGTGATCGCCTGGGTGTTGGCCTTGGTGATGACCTTGATGCCGCGTTGCTCGACAGCTCGCTGCAGCAGATAGCCGGCGGCCGGATCGAGCTGACGCTCCATCAGCGTCGGCATGACATGCAGCACGGTGACGTCCATGCCTTGCGAGTTCAAGCCCGCGGCTGCCTCCAGCCCGAGCAACCCCCCGCCGATGACCACGGCCTTGGCTCGCGACTGGGCGGCAAGCAGCATGGCTTGGACATCGTCGAGATCGCGATAGGTGAGCACGCCCGGCAGATCGTGGCCGGGTACCGGAATGATGAACGGCACCGAGCCGGTGGCGATGACAAGCTTGTCATAGGGTTCGGTGACGCCGTGGTCGGAGATGACGGTCTTCGCCGCCCGGTCGATGGCGACGATCTTATGGCCCTTGTAGAGGGTGATGCCGTTGGCGATGTACCAGCCGTCGCCATGGATGATGATTTCCTCAAAAGCCTTCTCACCCGACAGCACCGGCGACAGCATGATTCGGTCGTAATTGACCCGCGGCTCGGCGTTGAAGATGGTGACCTGGTAGAGACCGGGCGCCTGTTCGAAAAGATGCTCCAGCATCCGCCCGGGCGCCATGCCGTTGCCGATGATGACGAGTTTTTCGGTCATTGAGCTACTCCGCGGCTTCGACGAAGCGGTGGCGTTCGTAGAGGAATTTCAGCACCGCCTCGCGGCAGCGCAGGAAAGTCCGGTCGGAGGATAACTCAACGCGGCGGCGCGGCCGGGCCAGCGGCACCGCAAGCACCTCGCCGATGGTCGCCGCCGGACCGTTGGTCATCATGACGATGCGGTCGGACAACAGCACCGCTTCGTCGACGTCGTGGGTGATCATGATCGTCGTCGAGCCAAGCCTCGAATGGATATCCATCACCGCGTCCTGCAGATGCGCGCGCGTCAGCGCGTCGAGCGCGCCGAAGGGCTCGTCGAGCAGCAGGATCTTCGGCTCCATGGCCAGCGCGCGGGCGATGCCGACGCGCTGCTTCATGCCGCCCGAAATCTCGGCGGGCCGCTTGTCCCTGGCATGCGCCATCTGCACGAGGTCGAGATTGCGCATGATCCAGTCGTGCCGTTCGGCTCGGCTCCTGGTGCGGCCGAACACCTTCGACACCGCCAGGTTGATGTTTTCGTAGACGGTGAGCCATGGCAGCAGGCTGTGGTTCTGGAACACCACGGCGCGTTCAGGACCGGGGCTGTCGACCTCCTTATTTTCGAGCAGGACGGCTCCGGCGGTCACTTTCGTCAGCCCGGCGATCAGGTTGAGCAAGGTCGACTTGCCGCAGCCGGAATGGCCGATGATCGAGACGAATTCGCCCTTGTCGATGGTCAGCCGGATGTCTTTCAGCACCTCGCTGACCTGGCCGCCGCGGGCGAATGACTTGTCGATATGGTCGAGTTTCAGATAGGCCGTCATTGCCCTCTCCTCACTTTGCCGTTGTGCCGCGGGTGACGAAGGCGCCGACCGCCGCGACCAGGCGGTCGAGGCAAAAGCCGGTGACGCCGATATAGGCGAGCGCAACGATGATGTCGGGCAGCCGCGACGAGTTCCAGGCGTCCCAGATGAAGAAGCCGATGCCGACGCCGCCGGTCAGCATTTCGGCGGCGACGATGGCAAGCCAGGACAGGCCGATGCCGATGCGCAGGCCGGTGAAGATGTAAGGTGCCGCGGCCGGCACCATGATCTTCACGAAGAATTCGAGCTGGTTGAGCCTGAGGATGCGCGAGACGTTGCGATAGTCCTCTGGAATGTTGCGAACGCCGACGGCGGTGTTGATGATCACTGGCCAGATCGAGGTGATGAAGATGACGAAGATCGCCGACGGGCTGGAGTCGCGGAAAGCGGCCAGCGACAGCGGCAGCCAGGCGAGCGGCGGCACGGTGCGCAGAATCTGGAACACCGGGTCGAGGCCGCGCATCGCCCAGATCGATTGGCCGACCAGCGCGCCAAGCGCAACGCCAACGATTGCAGCCAGGCCGAAGCCGATGGCGACGCGCTGCAGAGAGATCAGCACCCGCCAGGCCAGTCCGATATCCTGCGGACCATAATCGAAGAACGGATGGGCGATCAGATCGTAGGCCTCGGTCCATACCTGGCTAGGCGGCGGCAAGCTGGCGTTGGGCGACGAGCAAGCGATCTGCCAGATGACGAGCATGACGACGATGACGATTGCCGGCGGCACCAGCGTGCTCGCCAGCTTGCCGGCGATCGCGCCGGGTTCGAAGCGGCGCCTCACCTTGGCGGTGAAAGCTATGACCTCTGCAGGCTTGGCAGGCGTGGGGAACGCCTTCACGTTGGGGTCCTTGATGGCTTGGATAGACATTTCGCAAAAAGCTCCTTGAGCATTGGAGTGACAGGCGGCGCCAAGTGGCGTCGCTGCCGGCGACGTCAGGCCGATGCCTTGATCTTCAGGCTGTCGAGATAGGCGGACGGATTGGCCGGATCGAAGATCTTGCCGTCGAAGAAGGTCTCGACACCGCGCGATGAAGACGCCGGGATGTCTGCCGCAGCGACGCCGAGATCCTTCGCCGCCTCGCGCCACAGATCTTCGCGGTTGACCTGATCGACCAGCTCTTTGATGTCGGTGGTCGCCGCGAATTTGCCCCAGCGGATGTTTTCGGCGAGGAACCAGCTGTCGTGGCTCTTGAACGGATAGGACACACCGCCCTTCCAGAACTTCATGTAGAGGTCGGTGCCGGTAGCGACGCGGTCGTTGCCGTAATTGATGTCGCCCTTGAGACGGCCGATGATGTCGGCGGTCGGCACGTTCATCCATTGCCGCTTGCCGATGATGGCCGCCATCTCGTCCTTGTTTTCCATGGCTTCGCACCATTGCTGGGCTTCCATGACGGCCATCAGGATCGCCTTGGAGGCGTTCGGGTTCTTGTCGATGAAGGCGGCGCGCAGGCCGAGCGCCTTTTCCGGATGGCCTTTCCAGAGTTCGCCCGTGGTGGCGGCGGTGAAGCCGACGCCCTGATGGACGAGTTGCTCGTTCCACGGCTCGCCGACGCAGAACACGTCCATGTTGCCGACCTTCATGTTGGCGACCATCTGCGGCGGCGGCACGACGATGGTCGAGACATCCTTGTCGGGATCGATGCCACCGGCAGCCAGCCAGTAGCGCAACCAGAAATCATGGGTGCCGCCCGGGAAAGTCATGGCGGCCTTCACCTCTTTGCCTTCGGCCTTTTTGGCCGCGAAGGCGTCCTTCAGCTTGGAGGCATCGAGGCCGACGCCGGTGCCGGCATATTCCTGCGCGACGGAAATCGCCTGGCAGTCGTAGTTGAGCCGCGCCACGATCGCCATCGGCATCGGCTGGTTGTTCTGCGTCACCTTGCCGGTGTGCATCAAATAAGGCATCGGCGTCAGGATATGGGCCCCGTCGATGCCGTTGGCTTCGCCGCCGAGCATCAGATTGTCGCGTGTCGCACCCCAGGAGGCCTGCTTGAGCACCTCGACATCGGGCATGCCGAATTTTTCGAACAGGCCCTTCTGCTTGGCGATCATCAGCGGTGCGGCATCGGTCAGCGCGATGAAGCCGAGCTTGGCGCCGGTCACTTCCGGCGTGGCGGTCGCGGCATAGGCGCCGGACGGCAGCAGCGCGCGCGCCGCCGCCAGCGTTGCCGCAGTGGCCGCGCTCATCATCAGGAAATCGCGGCGGGTGACGCCCTTGAGGGCGGATTGGGTTTTGATGCGTTTCGTCATCGTTATCTCCGTTGGGCGCGGCTTGGGATCTGCGCCGTCGATTTGCGTGTTCGACCAAAAACAAAAAAGCCGCCGACCAGGCCACTGCGTCCGTTGATCCGGATCGCGTGTTGACCTGAGCGGCAGCTTTGCCTGTGGCGCCCGCCATTGGACGCCGTATCCCGTGGCCTGAAGGCCTATGGATTACTATGCAGGAACCGTGCCAGTTTAGACTTACGGCAAATTCGGCAATGAAAACAATCGATAGCGTGGGCGCGAAGACTGGGCCGCCGGATTGTCGATGCTCACGCAGCAGTCACGTTCATTGTGCAGTGGCACAAAAATTGTGCAGTGCACGGTAGTGCGCAAGGAATGCTCAACTCGTCGGCATCGCCCAGTCGCGGATAGCGAGATAGTCGTCGATCCTGTCGGGATCGAAGATACGGCCGTCGAAGAAACCATCCGGACCAAGGGCGAGGCTGGCGCCGGCCGAGCCTACCGGGGTGGCAGCGGTGAGCGCCCCCTCGACCTTGGCGTTGGCCCCCGGCAGGGCGACGCCGAGCGGCTTCAGCGCTGCGCGATAGAGGTCGGGCCGGTAGGTGTCGCGCGCGAGCGCCATGTGGGCAGCGCTGTGCTTGACCTGCCCCCAACGGACCATCTGCGTGTAGAACCACAGCGCGTGGCTTTTCCACGGAAAATTTGCCGCCTTGCCGAAAGGCAGAAAAAAGTCCTCGACGGTCAGTTCCGCGCCGCCGCCCAGCGCAAGATGTCCGGTCAGGATCGGCATCTGCAGCGCCGGCGAAAGGCCGAGGAAGGAAGGCTGCGCCATCAAGGCGGCCAGTTCGCCGCGGTTTGCCGGATCCTGGCACCAGCGCGCGGCGTGATGGAGCGCGCGCAGCAGCGCCGAAAGGGCTTCCGGGTGTTTTTCGGCCCAGGCCTTGCGCACGCCGACGACTTTCTCGGGGCTGGTCTTCCAGATGGTCGCCTTGACCGTGGCGATATGGCCGGTTCCGGCGACGACCGAGGCGCTGTTCCACGGTTCGCCGGCGCAGTAGCCGTCGATCCTGCCGGCGGCGAGTGCGTCGGCCATGAAGGGCGGCGGCACGATGACGATTTCTATTTCGCGCGACGGATCGATGCCGCAGGCGGCGAGCCAGTAGCGCAGTTCGTAATTGTGTCCGGAGTGCGGATGCACGACCGCAAAGCGCAGCGGGTCGCGACCGGCATTTGCCCGTTCACGGATCAGCGCTCCCAAGGCCTTGCCGGCGCGCGCCGGATCGAGATCGGGCAAAGCGCCGTGCGCGGCCATGCCCGCCCAGAGCGTGGTCGAAACCGTTACGCAGTTGCCGCCCAGCCCCAGCGAGAACGGCACGATCGTGTCGGAGGCGAGTGGGGTGAGCCCCACATTGCAGGCGATCGGCATCGGCCCCAGCATATGCGCCAGGTCGAAATGCCCGATCGCGATGCGGTCGCGGATGTTGGCCCAGGACGTTTCGCGACTAAGCGTCAGGTCGACGCCTTCGCGCGCGGCAAAGCCGATCTCCTTCGCTGCGACAAGAACGGCGCTGTCGAAGAGCGGCATGAAACCGGCATTGATCTGGTGTTCGGCCGCCATGCTCAACTCTCTCCGGGATCCAGAAGGCCTGCCGCCGTCACCAGGCTCTGCGCGATTTCGCTTATCTTGCGGTTCTGGTTCATGGCGGTCTTGCGCAAAAGCGCATAGGCCGCCTCCTCAGACAGGCCGCGCGACCGCATCAGGATGCCCTTGGCGCGGTCGATGAGCTTGCGGTCCTCCAATTCACTGCGGGCTTCCTCCAGTTCGCGCGCCATCCGCGAGAACGCGTTGAAGCGGCTGATTGCCATGTCGAGGATCGGCTTGACGCGCTCCTGGCGCAGCCCGTCGACGACATAGGCGGAGACTCCCGCTTCCACCGCAGCTTCGATTGAAGCCTGATCCGACCGGTCCACGAACATGGCGATCGGCCGCTTCACCACGCGCGAAAGCTGGAACATGTTTTCAAGCATATCGCGGTTGGGATTTTCGAGATCGATGACGATTACGTCTGGTTCGATCTCGGCAATGCGCCGCGCTATTCCCGCAACATCGTGAACGACCGTGACCTGCTCATGCCCGGCCTCCCGCAATCCCGCCTCGATGATGGAGGCGCGGATGTGGTTTTCGTCGATCACCAGGACGGTGAGGGATTTCCGGATCATGCCGCATTTTGCGCACGCAGCGTGATTGTGCAATGCGGCATAGTGAGAATCGACCCAGTTACCGCTTCGCGTGCGGTCATATGTTCGCGGGGCCGACCAGCAAATTTTCTTTAAATGGCTCTAACTTTGCTTTTGTATCCAACGCGCTATTTTTCAAGTTGCGAACCTTGTCTCGCTGGCTTGAAGATTGGAGGTTTCCATGGATCGGCGATTATTTTTGACAGGAATGCTTGGCGTTGCTGGCGCAGCAGCCCTTGTGAGCACAGTTCGGCCAATCAACGCGGTAGCCGGCGTACCGGGCGCCAGAAATGGCATTCTCGATGAACTCGACGCGCCTGTTATGGAAGCCTTCGAGGATGAAGATACGCAAGCGGAGCCGGTCCGCCATCGGAGCTGGCACCGCAGGCGGCGGCGCAGGCGGCGCGCTTGGAGAAGGATCTGCCGTCGTTACTGGCGAAATGGCTATCGGCGCGTTCGGTGCCGTCGCAGGCGTGTTTGGGTCTGGGATTGGTATTATTAGCAGCTAGTGTGCTGAAAATCCCGGTGGTTGCCGGGTTTTCAGCTTCAGACTAGCCGAATTACGGCGAATTTTTCAGGGACCCACGCGAGTTGTCGGGCCTGCCAGCGTCTACGGCTTCAGGACGCCATGCGCAAGGAATGGGAGGGCGAGACTAGGTCCGCGAGGATAGACCAGACCCTGGCCACCCTGAACAGCAAGGAAGCCAAGAAACAGGCGGAGAAGGCACTGAAAGGCGGCGACAAGGACAAGGCCCGTTCAATCATGGCGCTCTCCGCCAGAGGCGCGGGCTTATTACTCGCACGGAATACACAGGGCGCTGGTGCGGGTTTCGCCGGCATGAAGCAAACTCTCAGCGAAATGGCCGTTTTGGCAGATGCAGGCTTTTGGGTTCGCTGGTTGACGGTTGATTGTGTCGTTCCCCGACAGCCGCCTTTCCTTCCCACGCCGTTGAAGTGACCGGGTCTTGGTCAAAATTTTACATTAGAAACTTGGAACGTAAGTGAGGCAGAAACATTGTTGGCGCCATGGACAAGAACGATGGCGACAATCCTCCCGAGTGGTTTCCGGGCAACCTGCCAGATGATCCAGTCATCCGAGCCGATATCGCGAAAAGAATCTCGAGAGAAACCGAGAGTAAAATTGGGCCGAACGGTTTGGTGGTCACGAAGGCCAGGCGGGATCGCAATCTGGTCGAGGAACTGGAAAAAGCTGACCCCGCCCTCGACAGCCAGCCGTCCGTGGTTCCGTTGTTCCTGGTTCTGTATGCGCTCTCTATGTTGGGCTTGGCAGGGTACGCCCTCGCTGGTTGGTATTTTCTATAGCGCCTTTCAGTTTCCGTTACGCACAGTAGGCATCTGTTACTCTCCATAGAGCCGCAAATAATCGTTCGGAACAGTTGGCCGGTCGGGGGGTTACCTCAGACCAAGTGAGAGGAGACCCTACAATGGACCACACCATCACGTACGGCTTACGAATGCCGAACTGCGCGCTGATAGATTGAAGGAGCGACCATCTACGGTCGCGATGATGAGGAAATCAGTTCGGTAGACCACGTCCATGGAACCGGGGACGACGCCCAGGTCGTTTTCGATGTTGGCGGTTTCCTCGGCATCGGCTCAAAGCGCGTGGCGCTGTATGCCAGTCAGCTCGATTTTATGCGGGACGAAGACGGCAATGTGCATGCCATCACGCAAATGACCACCGACCAGTTGAAGGACTTGCCCGAGCATATTGACTGACGTGAACGACTACGGTGTCTCGCCCGCTGTGCCGAAAAGGTGCGGCGGGCTTTTTGTTTCCGTATGGAACAACTTGGCTTGAGCGAAAGTTCGGCTTCTGCAGCATCTAACAGATCCTGCTGCGAGTTCGGATTGCACCCTCCGATCAGCCCGCGTCCACCTCCGTGAGGCGCGGGCTTCTCCGTTCAGGGAACCGAAACGATCAAGGGCTCTTCGGACGTCCAGCCTCTGGCACCGAGCAACGCGGCACTGGCCGGCGAAATAAGAGCACCACTGCCCGGCGAACGTTCATGCAACCCCGCCATGTCTTCGCGTTTATCCACTTCAATTCTGGAGAGCGACAAAGATGCCGGCGTTTATACCGATTACGATCCACCTGAATGACAGATCGATGGCGATCGTGTCGATAGCCGACGCTGCGAAAGCGCTTCAGCAACCATGGCCATTCATGGACAAGCCGTCCCGACTTGAGGCAATCCGAATGATCGAGGAATGCCTGGCTGGACATTGCAGTCACCAAGCTGCGTTCGCTGCCTTCGAGGCGGCCGCATCTGAACAGGGCCTTCTCAAGCAAAAGCCTCCAAGCGTAGGCCTCAGGAAGTTCGACGGGGTTGCCGAAGACCTGCTGTGAGGTGATGCCGCCCTCGCGACCTTGATCGCTGACAGGCCTCGCCCACCCGGACTGGCCGGCCATGATTGGCGGACCACCCGCCAATCGAGGAATGGCGGGTGGTCGCTTATCAGCGCAGGAAGGGACTTAGCTGCGCAGATCTCAAGTGGGGTGGCCCTACCTAGCTAACGATGATTCCTATCGCCAGGAACGTGATCGATACGGCGAACACCGGAGCGAGTAACCAGCGGGCTTGGTGGATACTATTCTCCATGGTCTCTCTCCTGTGAGCACATGGCGAGCAACGAGTGCTGGCAGTCCCGGTTCCGGGCTGCGCCCCGTCCTAGCCCTATGCGACAGCAAGGTCAGACTTAGGTCCGACCTTTGAGAAGACCGAAGCCCAATCAGGGAACGTTTGCGGCCGCCTGAGGTTGGGTGGGGCTGGCGCGACGAGCCGTTCAGCGGAACTCACGCAAGGAGCCCATTATGAGAATGCATCTTTCAACTTTCGCCGCGGGATTTCTGCTGCTGGCAGGCATCGGCGCCGCTGCTGCTCAGGACGTAATCATCGAGCCTGAACAGGAGACGGTCATCAGGGAATATGTGAAAAAGCAGCCGCTCGCATCGGTGAAAATCCCTGAAGTGGAGCTCAATATCGGCTCAACCCTGCCCGAAACCGTCGAACTTCATGAAGTCCCCAACACAAAATACCGTACCGTTGTCGTCGACAACCGAACCGTTGTCGTTGACCCGGGCACACGCAAGATCATCAAAATCATCGAATGACCAACGCGACTGGGAGGACAGCCCGCCGTGCCGAAAGGTGCGGCGGGAAGCCATCAAGGGAGGAATTGATCATCATGTCGAACCGTGAGATTGGAGCGTCCCAGGCGCTGCGAATGCGCGTGGCCGACCTCAATGAGAGGATGCGCGGCGCCCGGATTACCGAAAGTGAACTGAAGACCTTTCAAAAGGTCGCAGCCGTCATGGAGGACAGCAAGGGCAGAATCCCTGCCGATGATTTGATTGCCGTAGCCTTTGTCGTCGAGGCGCTGGACAACCAACCCGGCTTCAATCTCTCCAGAAAGTGACACGCTGCAATGTCCCTCTCTCTCAACCTATTCTCCCCTTCCCATTTGCCGGCCAATGATAATTCAGGGGTAGGAGAGGTAGCCATGGCTGGCGATCCAATCGTTCTTAACTCAGGCGAAAATGGCGGTGGCACCCTCATGGGTATCCATTGGTTTCACCCTCCGGTCTACATCGGAACCGACCGACCTGAGTTCACCTACGTATGTACCAACGTCGAGGGCGCCGCGGCGGAACTCATGAAGTGGACCAAGCGGGGACCTAAGTGGAAGGAGGCCATCGAGGCCTGCGTCGCTCTCATTAAAGGCGAGCGCACGCCCGACGATGTAAGAAAGGCCTTCGAGGCTGCTGCCAAGGAGGAGGATGTGCTTCGTTCCTCTGATTAGGTCTCTGTGCGGATCGGACCCCACCACCGGGTTGCCGCGCGTGCCTGTGATCCGATCCCACGCTCAGATGCCAAGCATTCTGAGCCGATTATCTCCGCACGGATCGATCTTGATACTTCCTTCATTGGACCAACAAATGGGCGCTTGGGTTTTGTTCGGGGAGCCCTCAAGTGAACCTATGTTGGGCGCACAACCGGCTTGCGAAGGGTGGGAGTGCCATGCCGATCTATCGAAAAGCTAAAGAAGCTGGGGTCTTCAATCCGTCCGATGTCGCCTTGCTTGGCCGCGTGTTCGACCGGCTCAAGATCGAGGGGCAATCCGAACAGCGGCGCGAAGCACTCGCATCCCGGATTCTTGCAAACTATTTGGCTGGTATCACGGATGAGGACGAGCTTGTCTCGGTTTCCAAACTGCCGCTGGGGCGGTGAGCTAGTGATGACTGTGAGTCACACGATCGAGGGCGCGGCGGGCTTCGGCCAAATTCTCGGCCAGGATCTCTAGCAGGGCTTCGCTTTCCGGGAGGATATGTCCGCACCGGCGCTCTTGCTCTACAACTCTGTCTTGAAAGGACACCGCCTTCTCATAGTGAGTGACGAGGTTGGAATATAGCTGCTGCATCGCACTTCTCCCTGATAAGGCGAAAGCACGTTGCTCGCTCTCAGGCGCTCAATTGCCGGAAGGTATGGGCGACCGGGAAACCCTACTCTTTCTTAAGGGCAAACCGCCACCATACACTCGCCAGCCGAAAGCCCGCCATGGCTAAAGGTGCCAACCGGCGGTTGGTGGACGCGACGCAGCTGGCGAGCGTAGGATTTTCACGATCCGGGCACACCCCCGCCCACCCCTCGTGCCTGGTGAACGACTGATTGCCCGCCGTGCCGAGAGGGTGCGGCGGGTTTTTTGTCTTCCGTCCGGGAACCCTGGCCGAGCAGGTACGTTCGCATCGCACAGCCCTCGTCCTTCGTGCTGAGAGATCGGATTGCTCCCTCCGATCCGATGGGCCCGCGTCCTCCCCCATCCCCTCGGGGCGCGGCCTTGCTTCGGCGGCCGTCGGGACGCGCTATGGGGTCAGCCACGTCGAGGGTGCAGCCGCAGAACTCATGAAGTGGGACACAAAAGTGGCCGAGGTGGACGAAAGCGGTCCAATCATACGTTGACGCGTTCGAGGGCAGAGTGTCCCACCAAGAGGTCCGTGAAGCCTTTGAGGCGGCGGCCAAGGAGGCGAGCGTCTCGCCTGAGTAGGAGGTATTATGGCAACCCTTTGGTTCGTCCCTCCGGTGTTCGTGAAGACTGAAACGGAAGGTGCCAGGCATAGCTGCAACAATGCGAGGGCAGCCCTTGAGCAGCTCAAGAGGTGGACCCGGAGAGGACCTCACTGGCAAAAGGCGTGGACCCTCTGCCTGTCAGCACTGGAGGGCGATCCGATTGACCCTCACGTGATCCGAAAGGCTTTCGTGGCTGCCGCTAAGGAGGCGGAGATGTATCTCTCGCCCGAGTAGGAGGTATCATGGCCCTCCACTAGTTTCATCCTCCGGTCAACATCGAGACGGACCGACCTGGCTCACCTACGGCTGCAACAACGTCGAGGGTGCAGCCGCAGAACTCATGAAGTGGACTAAGTGCGGGGCCCTAAGTTGAAGAAGGCGGTCGAGGACCTGCATGGCCGTTCTTGAGACCAGGGCACAGCCGACTATCGCCCGAGACGAATGAGCTTCGTCTGCCGCAGACGTCGACTCTTAAGCTGGCGCTCTCCCGCGCCGAATTAAGGCGTGAACCATCATGCCTTCCACATCGATACGCAAAACGGAATATGATCCGGACCGTAGGACCCTCTCGGTGTGGTCCGTGGCCAGCGGCAAATGCTACCAGTTTGAGGACGTGCCGCCGGAGACCTTCGCCGAGTTCCGAGCCGCCTTCGCCAAGGGTCGCTTCTTCAACGACCACATTCGCAATAACTTCCGGTACCGCTGGTTGGGACCGGTCACGATCCTGGATGACCCTAATCCGTGCGAACGACGGTTCACTTATCCATCGAGCTTCAACGACTCATGGTCGGGAAGATAATGATGCAGCACCTCGCCAAGGTTTCGCTTATCGAACGTCTGGCCACAGACGGGGCAGAACTCGAAATGCTCTGCTTCGTCCTTGGCAGGCGGCCCGTGGCGCTTGCCCTTGATCCCGGTTGCGGGGTTGTTGGTTCTATCTCGGCTCACGTTGATTGTCCGAACTGTGATACGGACGGCCCGACAGCCGCTGCGGGGTAGGCAACCGACCGCCGGGCCTAACCGGCGGGGGTGTGGGCGTGTCCAGCCGGCTGGGACGAATAATAAGCCGTTTCATGCATCATTTCTAATTTAGTAAAATGGTCACGTTCCGTTCCCCTGGCTGTCAAATCGGATGAGCCTAGAGTCAATTTGGTGCCTAAAAGAGTGAGTGCCGGCGGCCGGCTAGAATTTATTCCTCCGATGATGCCGACCTTGGTGGCCAAGCCGCCCCAAGGCGATGACTGGATGCATGAAGCCAAATTCGACGGCTACCGCTCCCAGATCATCATCGACGCCGGCGGTGTGCGGATCTTCACCCGCCGCGGTCTCGACTGGACATCCAAATACCGCGATCTGGTCGAGGCAGCCAAAGGTCTCAACGTACAGAACGCCATCATCGACGGCGAAGTCGTCGTCTTAAATGAGGCTGGCCTTTCGGATTTTGCCGCGCTGCGCAAGGCAATCACCAGGCGCCAGCACGACCTCTATTTCGTCGCGTTCGATCTGCTGCACCTCAACGGCCACGACTTGCGCGACATGGCACTGAGGATCGACGGGAAATCCTGGCCGGCCTTATTAGGGCCTGACAGCCGAATCCAGTTCAGTGAGACGATGCCGGGCGAGGCTAATGCGATCTATCATCTGATCAACGCGGCCGGCCTTGAAGGGATGATGTCGAAGCGTCGAGACAGCAAATATCGCAGCGGCCCGACTACCAATTGGCTGAAGACAAAATCCTTCACCGAAAGCGAGTTTGAACTTCTCGGAGTTGAACGCGAGAGGGGCAAGCCGGCGTTTGCTCTAATGGCCGACCCAGGCACCCGGAAATATGTCGGCAGCGCGTTTGCCAGTGTAAATCGCGAGATGCGGGAGCGGCTTTGGAAAAGGGTCCAGGAACATGCCGGGCCACCGCCCAAGGAAATGCCAAAGCGGCCGGCAACGCAATGGGTCAAGCCGGGGATCAAAGCCCGCGTGAAGCATCTGCGCGGAACGACCATGGAGGGGATGCTGATCAAGGCGCAGGCGGTCACCACCTTCAACAAGGCGATTGCGCGCAAATACCCCTTGGATGGCGAGCTTTGGGCTGCACAGCTGGCATCGGTTCTCCAGTTGGCTTCGGAAGGGGACGCATCAGCATGAGCGCCGCCGTCAAGACGAAGGCGCTGGCTGCATTTGTGCAGCAGTGCCTTGATCCGCTGCCCGATGCCGTCCTCATCGACACGCACCACAATCAGCTCATGCGCCAGGCGCGCCGACTTCCTTGGCGCAAGGCTGATGCTGCCACCAGCCTCACAACAGCGGAAATGGATTACTGGCACGCGAAAAGCATTCACGCGATGTACGTCCTAGAGGACGAGGATCGATCTAGCGCCTATTCTGACAAACGGATGCTCAGCGTCGACAGGAACCGGCAGGCTGTGGCCGATCAAATCCGAGTTCCAGCGCCCGATCTAATGGCGGTCCAGTGGAAGCGAGAAGCCGCAAAGGATCGCTATCTGCCGATCGGCGAGGGCGAAGTCGCCAAGCTCATCGCGGGGGACGAGGCATTTCTTGCAGCGCATCCGATCACGAAGCAACCCCGTAAAAAAACGTGGGCGGAGCGACCAGCACTGAACCCCGGCAACAACTGCCTGAGCCCGCTGCCTCACGGTGGCGGGCTTTTTGCTGGGGCGGACAGTCCGGCGCGATTAAGGTTCTCTGCGATTTTCCAAAACTGAGTCGATCGCGTCTTTAGTAGCCGCCACCGCCAGAACCGCCGGCACTGCCGCTGCTCCCGCTCGATGTAGACGCGGTTGGCCGTGCGGGTGGAGCCTCGGCGCGTGGGGCTGTCATGCAGGCAGTCAAAAGCAATACCGAAAACAGGATGAAAAGGCGCACATCGATTCTCCCTATGGTAGGTAGAGTGTTCTCTATCGACAACGTCTCAGGTCCATCATTATTCCGCGAAGTTTGATCGGAAGACCCGCTGGTTGCTGGCTCCGCTAACACAGCGTTTCGCACGGGGTCCCGTCGCCATCGCGATCCAGCTTGGAAATGTGCCGGATACGAAGCGATTGCACGCAACCAACGCGGTGGCCGGGCATTAATTTAGCAAAGCATCAAATAGGAAAGCATCGGGAGGAAGACCATGCTGCACCTTAACATGCCTGGCGAATTTGAGGTCGGCGATGAGGTTGCGCTAGCAGGTACCGTCATCACCATTCTCCCTAGCGGCCGAGCCAGAGTGAGCATTCCGTCCTATGACCATCCTTACACGCTAGAGCCGCCACCCAAAGCCCGGGCCGGCGACCGAGTAGTTCTTGTTGGGGACGTCACCCGCATCGATCGCGGAGCGGACAAACTCACCGTGCGGATTGACTGCGGCGGCGTGATTACGGTCGACAGGTCGGCAATCACTCGGCTGAGAAAGCACCGCCGGGCTTCAGCCGGTTGACGCTACACGGCGACACAAGGGCTGCGCTCGTCGGCATACGGAACATGCAAGCGTATCGTGCCTCAAGCCAATCTAACTTCAGGGACCTAGGCCCGCGCTGAGCGTACCCGTGTACTCCCCCCATGCCGCAAACAAAGAACTTGCAGCCGGAGAGAGTCAAGAGCTTTGTCGCTTACGAGCGATAAGGCGCTCCACTAAAAAGTCCGAACATATCCCATCCCCTCGCCTTTCGGCAAATCTGGCGGAAAACGGAGACTAGGCAAAAAATAATTTTGCGACTCCCAAAAGCGCCTCGGGGTGCCCCGGCGGTGCCCCGAACGATTTCAGGGCAACAGGCCCCCGAGGGGGAGAACGCTAATCAACTGAAATCATTATAAAAATTTTGGTGGAGCCAATCGGAATCGAACCGACGACCTCTTGAATGCCATTCAAGCGCTCTCCCAACTGAGCTATGGCCCCACTCCCGGCAGTCAACCGGCGCCGTTGCCGGCGAAGAGATCCGGCGCGGGTTGAGACCGCGCCGTTAGTGCAGGCGGCTTCTAACCCCGCCTTCCGTCAATATCAAGCCTTTAAGAGCCGCTTTTTATTAAGACCCCGCGAAAGTCGGCGGGCGCTGTGTGAGAGGCCGGATCAGACTTCGTCGTCATCGTCGCCGACGCCGATCATGTCGGCGACATCGTCGTCCTCTTCCTCTTCGTCGGCGAGGAAGGTATCGTCGTCGTCGCCGAGGTCCACATCGTCCTCGTCATCGCTGAGATCGGGAAGATCGTCGGGTTTCGCATCCTCGTCCGCCTCTTCGAGCGAGACGACCTCGACGCCCTCTTCCTCCTCGGCGTCGACTTCCTTCTCGGCAACTTCCTCTTCCTCCTCAAGGGCGGCAATCTTGCCATCCTCGAAGTAAGAGCGGGGATAGCTCTTGCCAGTATAGGGCGAGACGATCGGATCCTTGTTCAGATCGTAGAATTTTTGACCCGTCTCGGGGTCGATGCGTTTGGTGCCAAGTTCGGGTTTTCTCACAGCAAGCCTCGTCGATGAAAGTTTGGTCCCCATAACCACAGTTTACGGCGCTGTCAAAGCCTAAAGCCAGCGTCACAAATCCCCGCGTTGAGCGAGCTCTTGCAAGGGGATGACCATTTCCGTCCGCCGTGATACGAGACCGCGCAAACCAGAAGAAAAAGCCGGCCACCGGCGTTTTTCACCCAAGGAAAACCCATGTCGCATACTGCCGCCCCGAAACCGGCCACCGCCCGCAAATCGCCAGCGCTTTCAGGTACAGCACGGGTGCCCGGCGACAAGTCGATCTCGCACCGCTCGTTCATGTTCGGCGGCCTCGCCTCCGGCGAAACCCGCATCACCGGCCTGCTGGAAGGCGAGGACGTGATGCGCACGGGCGCCGCGATGAAGGCAATGGGCGCGCATATAGAGAAGCGCGGCACTGAATGGGTGATCAGCGGCACCGGCAACGGCGCGCTGCTGCAGCCGGAAGGCCCGCTCGATTTCGGCAACGCCGGCACCGGCTCGCGCCTCACCATGGGCCTGGTCGGCACCTACGACATGGAGACGACCTTCATCGGCGACGCCTCGCTGTCCGGCCGGCCGATGGGCCGTGTGCTCGAGCCGCTGCGCCAGATGGGCGTGCAGGTGCTGAAGGCGACGCCTGGCGACCGCATGCCGATCACGCTGCGCGGCCCCAAACACGCCGCGCCCATCACCTACCGCGTGCCGATGGCCTCGGCCCAGGTGAAGTCGGCGGTGCTGCTCGCCGGACTGAACACGCCCGGCATCACCACCGTCATCGAGCCGGTGATGACGCGCGACCACACCGAAAAGATGCTGAAGGGATTCGGCGCCAATCTGTCAGTCGAGACCGACGAGCGCGGCGTGCGCCACATCTTCATTGAGGGCCAGGGGAAGCTCGCCGGCCAGACAATCGCTGTGCCGGGCGACCCGTCCTCGGCCGGATTCCCGCTGGTGGCGGCGCTGATCGTGCCGGGCTCGGACATTACAATCGAAAACGTGCTGATGAACCCGACCCGCACCGGTCTTCTTTTGACGCTGCAGGAAATGGGCGCCAGGATCGAAATTGTGGACCCGCGCAATGAAGGCGGCGAAGATGTCGCCGATCTGCGCGTACGCTATTCCGAGCTGAAGGGCATCACCGTGCCGCCCGAACGGGCGCCGACGATGATTGATGAATATCCGGTGCTTGCTGTCGCGGCGAGCTTCGCCGAGGGCGAGACGCTGATGCAGGGGCTGGAAGAGCTGCGGGTGAAGGAATCCGACCGGCTGTCGGCGGTCGCGAATGGACTGAAGGTCAATGGCGTCGACTGCACCGAAGGCGAGGCCTCGCTGGCCGTGCGTGGAAGGCCCGGCGGCAAGGGGCTCGGCCAACATCCGAACGGAAAGAGCACCATCGTCCAGACCCATCTCGACCACCGCATTGCCATGAGCTTTCTGGTGATGGGGCTGGCAACGGAAAAACCCGTCACCATCGACGACCAGGCGATGATCGCAACGAGCTTTCCGGAGTTCATGGGGTTGATGAAGGGGCTGGGCGCGGAAATCGAGTGACAGTTGATGGCAATCAATAGCCTTGGAGCGTGGGACCAAATTGGAACGTCGGCGGGACAGCGCCCCCCTCTGTCCTGCCGGACGTCTCCCCCACAAGGGGGGAGATTGGCGGCTTGGCCGCTCCGCTCAACCCTGCAACTTAGACAATTGGCGAAAGCCGCGATGACGGCCGATCTCCCCCCAAGTGGGGGAGATGCCAAGTTCTGGCAAAGAGAGCAGGACAGAGGGGGGCCCGAAGGATCGCCACGCCTGTCTGGATCATTGCAATTTTCGGGTACGGTGGGCGGCGAATGACTTCGACCTTCACCATCGCCATCGACGGGCCGGCAGGCGCCGGCAAAGGCACCCTGGCGCGGCGGCTGGCCGACCACTATCGGCTGAACCTGCTCGACACCGGCCTCACCTATCGCGCAGTGGCGCACGCGCTGCTTCGGCTGGGTTTGCCGCTCGACAATGTCTCGGCCGCCGAAACCGCTGCCCGTCAGGTCGACCTGGCCAAGCTCGACCGGTCGGTGCTGTCGGCGCATGCGGTCGGCGAAGCGGCTTCGAAAGTGGCTGTCATCCCTTCGGTGCGGCGCATACTGGTCGAAAAGCAGCGCGAATTCGCCAAGGCGCCGCCGGGCGCCGTGCTCGACGGCCGCGACATCGGCACCGTCGTCTGTCCCGACGCCGACATAAAACTCTATGTGACGGCGAGCGCCGAGGTGCGGGCACAACGCAGGCTGGCCGAGATCGAGAGCATCGGCGGCACCGCCAATTTCAACGAAATCCTCGCCGATATCCTGCGCCGAGACGAGCGCGACATGGGTCGCGCCGACTCGCCGCTGAAGCCGGCCGCCGACGCGCACTTGCTCGACACGTCGGAAATGGCTATAGAAGCCGCGTTCCTGGCGGCCAAGGCGATCATCGACGACGTTCTGGCCAAGAGAAACAACGCCTGAGCCGGGTTTCCTGCCGTTGCCGATTGCCGGCGGCGAAAAGGTACCCATATCGGGCACGAACCAGCCTGCCAGCATTCTTCATGCGCCGGAATTGCCGCTTAGGCGGCCAAGGGCTTTTTTAAGCCCGGAACGCCGGCAGGCCAACGCAACGCTAACCCACGGCGCCCGTCCCGCTTGAGATGCGGGGCATTCCAGGAGAACCTATGTCAGTTGCAAACCCCACTCGCGATGATTTCGCGAGCCTGCTCGAAGAATCATTTTCCGCCGGCCATTCCGGCGAAGGCCAAGTCGTCAAGGGCACGATCACCGCGATCGAAAAGGACATGGCTATCATCGATGTCGGCCTCAAGGTCGAAGGCCGCGTGCCGCTGAAGGAATTCGGCGTCAAGGGCAAGGACTCGACGCTCAAGGTCGGCGACACGGTCGAAGTCTATGTCGAGCGCATCGAGAACGCGCTTGGCGAAGCGATGCTGTCGCGTGAGAAGGCCCGTCGCGAAGAGAGCTGGGTCCGTCTCGAAGAGAAGTTCACCAAGGGCGAGCGCGTCGAAGGCGTCATCTTCAACCAGGTCAAGGGCGGCTTCACCGTCGATCTCGACGGCGCCGTGGCCTTCCTGCCGCGCAGCCAGGTCGACATCCGACCGATCCGCGACGTCTCGCCGCTGATGCACAATCCGCAGCCTTTCGAGATCCTCAAGATGGATCGCCGCCGCGGCAACATCGTGGTGTCGCGCCGCACCGTGCTCGAGGAGAGCCGTGCCGAACAGCGTTCGGAAATCGTGCAGAACCTCGAAGAGGGCCAGGTGGTCGAAGGCGTCGTCAAGAACATCACCGACTATGGTGCGTTCGTCGATCTCGGCGGCATCGACGGCCTGTTGCATGTCACCGACATGGCATGGCGCCGCGTCAACCATCCGACCGAAATCCTCAACATCGGCCAGACGGTCAAGGTGCAGATCATCCGCATTAACCAGGAAACCCACCGCATCTCGCTCGGCATGAAGCAGCTCGAGAGCGATCCGTGGTCCGAGATCGGAACGAAATTCCCGATCGGCAAGAAGATCAAGGGCACCGTCACCAACATCACCGACTATGGCGCGTTCGTCGAGCTGGAGCCGGGCATCGAGGGCCTCATCCACGTTTCGGAAATGTCGTGGACGAAGAAGAACGTGCATCCCGGCAAGATCCTGTCGACGACGCAGGAAGTCGACGTGGTGGTGCTCGAGGTCGATCCGGCCAAGCGCCGCATCTCGCTCGGCCTCAAGCAGACGCTCGAGAACCCGTGGCAGGCTTTCGCCAGCAGCCATCCCGTCGGCAGCCAGGTCGAGGGCGAAGTCAAGAACAAGACCGAATTCGGCCTGTTCATCGGCCTGGAAGGCGATGTCGACGGCATGGTCCATCTTTCCGACCTCGACTGGACCCGTCCGGGCGAGCAGGTGATCGAGGAGTACAATCGCGGCGACATCGTCAAGGCGCAGGTGCTCGACGTCGACATCGACAAGGAGCGCATCTCGCTCGGCATCAAGCAGTTGGCCAAGGACACGGCCGGCGAGGCGGCGACTTCAGGCGAACTGCGCAAGAACGCGGTCGTCACCTGTGAGGTCACCGGCGTCAAGGATGGCGGCCTGGAAGTGCGGCTGGTCGACAGCGGCATCGAGACCTTCATCAAGCGCTCCGACCTCAGCCGTGACCGCGACGAGCAGCGGCCCGAGCGCTTCACGGTCGGCCAGAAGGTCGACGCCCGCGTCATCGCCTTCGACAAGAAGACCCGCAAGCTGCAGGTCTCGATCAAGGCCCTGGAAATCGCCGAAGAGAAGGAAGCGGTTGCCCAGTACGGCTCGACCGACTCCGGCGCTTCACTGGGCGACATCCTGGGTGCCGCGCTGAAGAAGCAGGGCAGCTAAGTCCACTTACGCCGCGCCTCGCGCGGCCTGTTAAAAACCCCGCCGGAGCGATCCGGCGGGGTTTTTGTTTGGCCATGGCCAGAGCATCGGACCAATTTTGGGAGATCCGCGCTCAAACAAAGAGGTAAATCAAGCCCTGCCGTAAAGCGGCACCAGCGTGCCGCTCATCGCCAGATTGGCCGGCGAAGCGAGATAGGCAATGGCCTCCGCGGCCGCTTCGAGGCTGACCCATTTGCCGAAATCGGCGGCCGGCATGTCAGCCCGGGTGGCCGGCGTGTCGAGCGTCGAGGGCGCGACCGCGTTGACCAGGATTCCCTTGCCCTTGAGTTCTTCCGCCATCGCCACCGTCATTGCCGCGACCGCTGCCTTGCTGGCGGCATAGGCGACCATGCCGGAACCGCGCCGCAGATCGAGCCCGGCGCGCGCCGTGACATTGACGATGCGGCCCGACACGGACGATTCCAGCATCGAGCGTATCGCCGCGCGGCAGCACAGGAAGGTGGTGCGGGCGTTGGTGTCCATCATTTCGGCAAATGACGCGGGCTCGATCTTCTCGACCGGCGCGGCGGTGAAGCCGCCGGCCAGATGGATGGATGCCCACAAATCCGTAACGCTAGCGTAGAACGCATCGACCTTGGCGGGGTCGGCGAGATCGACATTGTGCGCCAGCCTGACGCGCTCATGTGCCGGGAAGGGAAAATTCGCGGGCGCGGCGGCATGGGCATTGGGCACATGGCAGACCGCGCCCTGCTCCAGCAGCTTGCCGACAACCGCGCCACCGAGCGCTCCGGTGCCGCCGGTCACCACAACATGCCTGCCGTCCAGTGTATCCGTCATCTTCGACCGCTCCAGTCACTCATATGCCGCGCCGCCGCAGAAGGTCGCGCCTTTCGCGCAATCACTCAACAGAAATCTCGATAACGCAGCGTCGTTTGCGCGCGTCAAACCGGCGGCCATCCGACGAGGATCGCATCCCCAGGCAGACGCTGCCACAGCACTCAATTGACAGTGATCTCGATGACATACGGCAGTCCGGTCGCCCGCGCGCGCTTGAGTACGTCTGCCAGATGACCGATGCCGGCGAGCCGCTCGGCGGCAATGCCATAGGCCTCGGCCAGCTTGCAGAAATCAGGCGGCGCCGGCGATACGCCGATCGGCTCGACGCCGACCTCGAGCATCGAGGTTTCGATTTCGCGATAGCCGCGATTGTTCCAGACGACGAAGATCACCGGCGCTGCGGCGTCGAGCGCGGCACCCAGTTCCGGCAGCGTGAACTGGAAACCACCGTCGCCAGTGAGACAAACCACCGGCGCATCAGGCACGGCAAGGGCCGCACCGATCGCCGCCGGCGGACCATAGCCCAGGGCGCCGAAGCCGGTGGCGGCGTTGAACCAGCCGCCCGGACGGTCGTGATCGTAATAGAGGTTGGCGGCGTAGATCGGCTGGGTCGAATCGCCGACGATGATCGAGCCCGGCAACGCATCGCGGATCACCTCGACGGCGCGCGTTTGCGCCTGGAGGGCCGGGGCCATTTCGGCAAAGGCCGCTTGCCTTGTCGCAGCGGCGCGAGCCTGACCGTCGCCCGATGGCGGCTGGTCCGTGCCAATTTCGACAAGCAGCGCCTCGAGTGCTACGCCACAATCGGCCTGGATCGGAATCCGGGCCGGCCGGCGGGCAAGCTGGTCGGCGCCGATGTCGATGCGGATCAGATTGGGCGGCAGAACAAAGCCACCGTCGCTATATCCATCATAGTCGGTCGGGCCGAATTCGGTGCCGGCGGCAATGACCAGATCGGCCTCGGCCATCAATGCACGCACCGCCTTCAGGCTGGGGCTCGCCGGCACGCCGAGCGGATGGCGATGCAGCAGACCGCGGGCATTGGCCGTCTGGACAACCGGCGCTCCCAGCCTTTCGGCAAGGCGCTGCAACGGTGCTTCGGCTCTCTTGGCGCCGCCGCCGGCAAGGATCAGCGGGCGGCGGGCAGCCGCGCAAAGCCTTGCCGCCTCTGCTATCGCCGCCGCATCCGGTTCGGGCGGCGCGACATTCATCAGCAAAGCCGCGATGCCGTCGGCCGGCTTGACCATGATATCAGTTGGGATCTCGATATGGACAGGACCGGGGCGCGATGACGAAAACAGGGCGAAGGCGCGGGTAAGCACGCCCGGCAGTTCGTCGGCGTCAGTGACACGGTGCGAGAACAGCGCCACCTTCTCCATCATGCCGCGCTGGTCAGGCAGTTCGTGCAGATGGCCGAGGCCCTTGCCCAGCGTCGGCGTGGCGTTGACGCCTGAGATCACCAGCATCGGAACCGAATCGGCGCGGGCCTGGCCCATTGCGGTTATGGTGTTGGTCAGCCCCGGTCCGGTGATGACGAAGGCGACGCCAGGCTTGCCGCTGGCGCGCGCATAACCGTCGGCCATGAAGCCGGCGCCCTGCTCATGACGCGGGGTGACGTGGCGGATCTTCGAGCGCGCCAGCCCGCGATAGAGTTCGACCGTATGCACACCGGGAATGCCGAAGACCGTGTCGACGTCATGGGCTTCGAGCAAAGTGATGAGGGCTTCGCCGACTGTCGTCATTGTCTGAGCACCGGACGCGTGAGGCAGGTCGGGCCGCCCTCGCAGGCGATGCACAGCGCGTCCGCCTCGAAGATCGAAACCCTGCAGCCGGCGGCCGCCATGGCCGCCGCCGTCTTCGGGAAGCCGGCAACGGCGATCACCTCGCGCGGCGCAGTCGGCAGCACATTGAGGCTGAGGCCGTTGGAGGCGAAGAACTCCTCGGCGTCGCCCTCGACCAGGCGAATGCCGCGCGCCCGAAGCATCTGGTAGAAGGCAGCCGGCAAAAGCGGTGCATAGACCAGCGCCAGATCGTCGGCGAGCGGACTGACCACCGACATCAGATGCAGGCAGGCCTCCTCGCCATGCCAGAGCGGCAGGTCGTAACCATAGACCTGGATACCCTTGGGGGTGAGCAGGTTGGCGAGTTGCTGGATGCCATTCTGGTTGGTGCGGACGCCGCGGCCGACGGCCAGCGTCCGAGAATCCACCCAGACGCAGTCACCGCCTTCGACTTGGCCGGGATGCTCGATGCGGCCGAGTATAGGCACGCCCATGCGCTTGTAGGCCGCCTCGTGCAGGCCGGGCTCAGCCAGGCGCAGCGCCTTGCCCATGGCAAGAATGATGGCGCCGTGGTCGGTCATCAACGAAGGATCGTGCGTGAAGACCGAATCGGCAAGCCCGTCATCGGCGTCGGTCAGCCATTCGATCTCGGCGCCGGATGCCAGAATCAGCGTCGTCAGCGCCTCATGCTGGGCAGCGGCCTTTTGCGGATCGAAGCCCGGACCATAGTGCCATTCCGATGCTTTGGCGCGGTGCATGGCGCTTGCCGCGGACCGCATCAGCACGCGCTGCAGGGCCCCGGCCATGGATTGCGACCCGTATGCTTTACCCACCAAGTGCTCCTGAACCATGCCACCCAGCCAATAGCCACTCAGCGAGCCGCGATCAATGGTCCAAAAAGCATGGTTGACGGAGGCAAGCGGAACGGTCCATCTTGAGAATAAGAAGTCTGTCCAGTGATGGTAATGGGTAAAAAATTCCAGCAGCGACGGGTCCAGCCACTTCGTAAGGCACCCCAAAGGTGATAGCGCAAGGCACGGCCCCCGCCCTGAAGTACACGGCGCAGAACGACGCCGCCGAAGCCATCCATGTCGAGAACCTGCACAAAAGATTCGGCGAACTGCATGTGCTGAAGGGTGTTTCGCTGTCGGCGCGCGACGGTGAGGTCATCGCCATCATCGGCGGCAGCGGCTCGGGCAAGTCGACGCTGCTGCGCTGCATCAATTGCCTGGAGAACCCGACCAGCGGAATCGTCCGCGTCAATGGCGAGGAGATCCGGATGAAGGCCGACAGTCACGGCCACACCGTCCCCGCCGACCGCAAGCAGATCGAGCGCATCCGCTCCAAGCTCGGCATGGTCTTCCAGAATTTCAATCTGTGGAGCCACATGACGCTGATCGAGAACGTCATCGAGGTTCCGGTGCATGTTCTGGGCGTCAAGCGCGACGTGGCCACCGCGGAGGCCGAAAAGCTGCTCGCCCGCGTCGGCTTGGCCGAAAAGCGCGATGTCTATCCGGCCTTTCTGTCGGGTGGCCAGCAGCAGCGTGCGGCCATCGCCCGGGCGCTGGCCATCAATCCGCGCGTCATGCTGTTCGACGAGCCGACCTCGGCGCTCGACCCGGAACTGATCGGCGAGGTGCTGAAGGTGATCGGCGATCTGGCGCGCGAGGGCCGCACCATGGTGCTGGTGACCCACGAGATGAAGTTCGCCCGCGAAGTCGCGACGCATGTCGTCTACCTCTACAACGGGTTGGTCGAGGAAGAAGGGCCGCCGGAGCAGATCTTCGGTGCGCCCAAATCCGAAAGGCTGAAGCAGTTTCTGCGCAATGTTGGATGACTTGCGAGAAGAGCAGACGGGAACGTCAAAACCAAAAAACGGGAGAACTGAAAAAATGAAACCTTTTCTCAAAACGGCGCTCGCGGCCACGCTGATCGCGTTGTCGGGCGCATTTTCGGCAAGCGCCGAACAGATCAAGGTGGGTTTTTCGCCCGAAGCCTATCCGCCGTTTTACTCGCAGGATGCTTCCGGCAACTGGGGTGGCTGGGAAGTAGACATCGTCAACGCCATCTGCGGCGAAGCCAAGCTGGATTGCGTATTGACGCCGATCCCGTGGGACGGCCTTATCCCGGCGCTTAAAACCAAGAAGATCGACGCGATCATGAATTCGATGTCCATTACCAACGAACGCAAGAAGGAAATCGATTTTTCGGAGAAATACTACAATACGCCGACTGCGGTGATCGGCGCCAAGGATCAGAAATTCGATGCGACGCCAGAGGGGCTGAAAGCCAAGATAGTCGGCGTTCAGGCGTCCACGGTGCACGCTGCTTACGCCAAGAAGCACTTCACCGATGCTGCCGAGATCAAAGAATACCAGACGCAGGACGAGGCAAATCAGGATCTCGCCGCCGGCCGGATCGATGCCACTCAGGCCGATTCGATCGCGCTCGACGCATTTTTGAAGTCGGATCAAGGCAAAGCGTGCTGCGACCTCAAAGGTTATGTCGCACCGGACCTTGAAGTGCTCGGGCCTGGCGTCGGCGCCGGCGTACGCCAAGGCGACACCGAGCTCAAGGACAAGCTCAATGCCGCAATCAAGGCCATCCGCGCCAATGGCAAGTATGCCGAAATCACCAAGAAGTACTTCGACTTCGACATTTACGGCGAAGAGTCGCAGTCCAACTGACGGCAGCGGCATCAAGCCGGGCATGCCTAGCCGCCATCGTCGCGATGGCACGTCCGGCTTGATACATCATTGGCGGCTCAACCCGGAAGTCCAGGGGACATAAGCTGAGCGACGTTCTCGCCACCATCTTCGGAGCCAGTTCGCTGGAATTGCTCTCCCTCCAGCCGCCGAACGGCAGGGGTCTCAGCCTTCTGCATGGGCTGGCAAACTCCGTCGGAATTGCTTTCGGCTCTTTTGGAGTCGGTCTCGTGATCGGCGTCGGCGGCGCTTATGGCAAGCTCTATGGCGGGCCGGTGGTCCGTGACCTGCTGGAAGTCTACACCACCGTGGTCCGCGCCGTGCCCGAACTGGTGCTGATCCTGCTGCTTTATTTCGCTGGTACCGACCTCATCAACCAGCTGCTCACCGCGCTCGGCCATGCCGCAATCGATATCAACGGTGTTGTCGCCGGGATAGGCGTGCTCGGGGTCGTCCAGGGCGCCTACTCTACCGAAGTCTTGCGCGGCGCGATTCTCGGCATTCCGCAGGGCCAGATCGAAGCCGCGCGGGCATATGGAATGCCCCCCGGCCTGCTTCTCAGGCGTATCACGCTACCTGCGATGCTGCCCTTCGCCATCCCAGGGCTGGCAAATCTGTGGCTGATCGCCACCAAGGACACCGCGCTTCTCGCGATCGTCGGCGTCAATGAACTGACGCAAACCACACGGACGGCAGCCGGCGCGACGAAGGCTTATTTCACCTTCTTCATGGCGGCGGGCGCGCTCTATCTTGCTCTGACCCTCGTCTCCAACGTCGTCATCGGGCGTGTTGAGCGCTGGGCGCGACGCGGCATGCCATCGATCGCGGGATCTCACTGATGGCGGCTGCCGAAACCCCGGTCATTAACGCCGCCGCCCGAGCTTCGCTCTGGATGCAGCCACATCGGATAGCCCTGATCCTGATCGCGGTGGTTATCATATTGGCGTCGATTTTCCTCATGCGCTGGGATTGGCTGCCCACCTATCTGCCGCTGGCGTTGCAGGGCATATGGCGGACCATATGGCTGCTGGTGGTGACGTCGGCTCTGGGCATCGCGCTCGCTATCCCCCTCGGCCTCGCGCAGGCGATCGGCCCGCCGATTCTGAGCGTTCCGGCCAAGGTGTTCTGCACGGTTATTCGTGGTACGCCGCTGCTGCTCCAGCTCTGGCTGCTCTACTTCGGACTCGGTTCGCTGTTTCCACAGTTTCCGTGGATACGCGAGTCGTTCCTCTGGCCCATTCTCAGGCAGGCATGGCCCTACGCGGTTCTTTCGCTGACGATTTCCTATGCTGGCTACGAAGGCGAAGTGATGCGTGGCGCCTTCGCAGGCGTACCGAAAGGTCAACTCGAGGCGGCCCGAGCTTTCGGCATGAGCCGTTGGAAAATGTTCAGGCGAGTATGGCTTCCGCAGGCGATCCACCGGGCGCTGCCGACGCTGGCCGGCGAAACCGTTCTCCAGCTGAAGGCAACACCGCTGGTGGCGACCATAACCATGGTCGACATCTATGCCGTAGCCTCGAGGGTGCGTCAGGATCTGTTCGTCACCTACGAACCCTTGCTGCTTCTGGCGTTGGTCTATATGGCCATCACCGGTATCCTGGTCTTCGGCTTCCGCCGGCTCGAGGCGCGGATTCCGAACCGGCTCGGCTGACATCGAGACAGTTTCACGAATTCAGGACTTACGAAATGCAACTCAGTCTCGACCAGGCGACAGGGCTGTGCCGGATGGCGGCGCTCGGCGCCGGCGCCAATGAGGAAGCGGCGCAGTCGCTCGCAGCCTCCATCGTAGCGGCCGAGGCAGAAGGTCTGTCGACGGTCGGACTGTCGCATTTCATCGACTATCTCGAAGCGCTGGAGGCCGGCCGCATCGACGGCAAGGCCGAGCCGGTCATCACCAGGCCGGCTTTGGCGATCTATCTCTCCGACGCGCGCGGCGGTCTGGCGCATACCGGCTTCGACCGCACCATCGACGATCTCGCCAAGGCGGCGCGCCTGTTCGGCGTTGCCATCTTTTCGCAGAAGAACGCCTATACATGCGGCGCGCTCGGCTATTTCACCGGACGGCTGGCCGCGCAGGGGCTGGTGTCCTTCGCCGCGACCAATGGACCGGCCGTGCTTGCCGGCTCCGGCTCGGTCAAGCCGGTCTATTGCACCAACCCGATGTCCTTCGCCGCGCCCGCCGCCGACGGAGCGCCGCTGGTGATCGACCAGTCATCGAGCGCGACCGCCTTTGTGAACATCCGCAAGGCGGCCGAGGACGGCAAGAGAATTCCAGAAGGCTGGGCACTGGACGCGAGCGGCAACCCGACCACCGATCCCGCCGCCGCCATGAAAGGCGCGATGCTTGCCTTTGGCGGCCAGCGCGGCGCCAACATCGCACTGATGGTCGAAGTGCTGGCGGCGGGCCTGTCAGGCGCCAACTGGTCCCTCGATGCGCCATGGTTCACCGACGGCCCGGATAGTCCCGGAACCGGCCTCTTCGTGCTGGCTGTCGAGCCCAAGCTGCTCGATCCGAATTTCGAGAAGCGCATAAAAGATCAGCTCGACCGGTTGCGCCGCCGCTACGGCGTGCATGTCCCCGGCCGTGCCCGAGCGGAAGCGGCGGAGAAGGCAGCGGCACGGGGCATAACGGCTCCGAAAGCCGTGGTGCAGCGCATCTCCGAATTCGCCGCCCGGTATTCTTCCTGAAGACGTCCTTCGGATAGTTGATCGCGCGAAAGCGGGCGTACTTGCCGTTACGCCCAGGCTGCCTCGTCGAACCACGTTTCGGAAACAGAAGTCACCCAGAGAACCCCGCGTCGGCTGGGTTTTCCAGGTTCTCTCGCATCTGATCAGTTAACATGTGTGGTCAACTTTTGTTCATTTGACTTTGACCGAGGTGGACGGGTGTTTGCGCGAAGCAGCAAAAGAGGAGCCCCAAATGTCCGCAAGCACCGACAATCCCAGCACCAATCTTTTCGTTCCGGCCCTTGGCAGCCTCTATGCGGCGCTGCACACCACCTCTGAAACCATCCTGCGCGCCGTGGCCGGCATCTTCCTCACCATCCATGGCTCTGGCAAGATCACCGACCCGCTCGGCGCCGCCGAGATGGTCGAAGGCCTCGGCTTCTATCCTGGCGCGTTCTGGTCGGTGCTGCTGGCCTGCACCGAGTTCTTCGGCGGCATCTTCATCGCCATCGGTCTCTTGACCCGCCCTGCCGCCTTCGCCGGAATGTTCGTGCTTCTGGTCACCGTCTGGTTCCACTGGGTCACCATGGGCGAGGGCTTTTCGGGCGCTGAAAAATCGCTGCTATGGGCGGCGATCCTGTTCTTCTTTGTGATTCGCGGCGGCAACCGCCAATCGGTCGACGCGCGCATCGGCAAGGCGTTCTGAACCAGCCGACACCGCGGCAAACGGCGACAAAGGAACGCCCTTTGCCTTCGGCGCTAAACGGACTATGAACGGCTTCAGCCAAGCACCAGTAAATCTGGGCACCAGTAATCTGGGCACCAGTAAATCTGGAAAAACTGCGCCGGAGCCAGCAATGACCGAAATCCTGCAGACCCCAAAGCTCGTCGTCGTGTTCGGCGGCTCCGGCTTTGTCGGCCGCCATGTGGTGCGGGCGCTGGCCAGGCGCGGCTACCGCATCAGGGTCGCCTGCCGCCGGCCCGATCTCGCCGGCCATCTGCAGCCGCTCGGCAATGTCGGCCAGATCCAGCCGGTGCAGGCCAATATTCGCGTGCGCTGGTCGGTCGAACGCGCCGTGCAGGGCGCCGACCATGTCGTCAATTTGGTGGCCATCCTACATGAGAGCGGCCGGCAAAAGTTCACGCCCGTCCACGAGTTCGGCGCACGCACGGTCGCCGAAGCGGCGCGCGCCGTCGGCGCCGGCCTCACCCATATCTCGGCGCTGGGAGCCGATCTGAACGCACAATCCGAGTATGCGCGCACCAAGGCGCTCGGCGAAAAGGCGGTTCTAGAGACGATCGAGGATGCCGTCATCTTGCGGCCCTCGATCAATTTCGGCCCGGAGGACAGTTTCTTCAACCGCTTCGCCAATATGGCGCGCTATTCGCCGGTGCTGCCACTGATCGGCGGCGGGCGGACCAAATTCCAGCCGGTCTATGTCGGCGATGTCGCCGAGGCGGTGGCGCGCTCGGTCGACGGCAAAGTCCAGGGCGGCCGGATCTACGAGCTTGGCGGACCTCAGGTGCTCACCTTCAAGCAATGCATGCAGGAACTGCTTGCCATGATCGACCGCAAGCGGCTCCTGGTGTCGGTGCCGTGGTGGGTGGCGAACATGCAGGCATCGATCCTCGGGCTTTTGCCCAATCCGCTGCTGACCAAGGATCAGGTCCTGCAGCTGCGCGAACACAACATTGTGTCGGATGCGGCCGTCAGGGAAAACAGGACGCTGGCCGGTCTCGATATCCAGCCACAGTCGATCGGCAGCATCCTGCCGAGCTATCTCTGGCGCTACCGGCCCGCCGGCCAATTCCAGCGCAAGACGGCGGAATAGCCAATCAGGCCGCTCACTAAAGCGCGTCGCGTTTGACCCGGCCTCATGCGACGCGCTTTAGGCTGTTGTTTTATGCATGTCGTTATCGCAAAACCGCTGCACACCCGCGGGTCAAGCCCGAGGGCATGCTTTTGCGCGACATGCACTAAAGGCGCCGCGTGACCTGCATCGGCAGGCCGCCCTGCGGTTGCGTCGTCAGTTTCTGCACCGGCCACGGTTTGGTCTCGGCGGTGGTATCGAAGCGGAAGCGCGACAGCATGATCGCCAGAGCGATGATCGCCTCCTGCATGGCAAAGCTGGTGCCGATGCAGACGCGAGGACCGGCGCCGAACGGCAAATACTGGAAGCGGTCGATCTTCTCGCGATTTGCCGGATGGAAACGTTCGGGCATGAAGGCGTCGGGCCGGTCCCACAGCTTGCGATGGCGGTGGACGACCCACGGCATGACCAGCACCGCAGCACGCCTCGGTATGTAGAGGCCGTTCCAGGTTTCAGGCTCGATCGGCTCGCGGTTGATCGACGGCGCCGGCGGGTAAAGCCTGAGCCCCTCCTCGAAGGCGGCGCGGGTGAACGGCATGGCGTCGAGCCACTTTGTCGGGTCGAGCTCTCGCGCTAGAACCGCGTCGATCTCGCGCTCGACCTTTTCGCGCTCCCAAGGCGCTTCGGCCAGGCAATAGAGCGTCCAGCCGAGCGCACGCGCCGTGGTTTCATGGCCGGCCCCGATGAAGGTGATGATGTTGTCCTCGACCTCGGCGCGCGTCAGCCCGTCCGGTCCCTCCGCCTTGAGCAAAAGCGTGAGGAAATCCTGCGGCACTTGTCCGGATCGTGCTTGACCCGCTCTTCGCGCATTTTGACAGTGTCGGTGACGATCTTGCGGAAATAGGCCATGGTTTTGCGGCCGCGGATGCGGGTCAGGCGCGGCAGCCAATCTGGCGCCCGCAACAGGTCGAGCGGATCGACCCGGCCCATGGTTTCGAATAGCCGGTCGATCTCCTTGGCGAAGCTGCCCGGCTCACCGGATATCTCACTGGAAAACAGCGTCTCGGCCAGGATATCAAAGGTAAGCAGCGTCATGTCGTGGGCGATGTCCGACGTGCCGCCATCCTCGTAGCGCGTGACGAACTCCCGCGTGCGCCTCAGCATCGGCTCGGCAAAACCGAAGATGTGGCGCGGCGTGAACACCGGCGCCATCGCCTTGCGTGAACGCCGCCAGACCTCACCCTCGGCGGTCAGCAGGCCGTCGCGCAGGATCGGTCGCAGGATCATCTGGCGCACCGTCGCCATCTTGTAATTTTTGGCATTGTCGACCAGCACGTGGCGAATGAGGCCGGGGTCGTTGGCGATGACCAGAGGCCCGCCGATGCCGGTCACCGAAATCCAGGGTTCGTTGTAGGTCGGCTCGCCCCACAGTTCGAGCGGGTTGCGATAGACGATGCGGATCATCTCCAGCGTCGAAGGCGGCGACGTGCGCGGCTTCGGCGCCGGCGGGACGAAGGGGGCGGGCTGACTGTCCATGGCGTGCTCCGCTGGTCATCCCAATGTAGTGGCTGTCAATGCCAGCGTCCATGTCGCCGGAGGGCAAGGGCGAAGCGCCCGCTCTCCGGAAATGTGACCGGGCACCGTACATGATCGTCGACAGGCCGGCCTGCTCTTGTTGCCGCCACTCAGTTCTCAAATTGGTTCCACATTTGGGTCCGCTGTTCTGGCCGGCCAAGCGTGCTCTTCTTCCATTCGGAAATGCTTGCAAACCTTGGAAAAACCGCCTTTTGCACCTATATCTTGAACATCAAGGACGCGCGATTCGGAGCCGATTTTTGCGCTGGATGTGCGGCATCAATCAGACAGGTTTTCATGAGCGATCAGATCGACAACGCCAACGGCGCTGAGGCCGAATACGGCGCCGATTCCATCAAGGTTTTGAAGGGGTTGGACGCCGTCCGCAAGCGGCCCGGCATGTATATCGGCGATACCGACGACGGCTCGGGCTTGCATCACATGGTCTATGAGGTCGTCGACAACGCTATCGACGAGGCGCTGGCCGGCCATGCCGACCTCGTCACGGTGACGCTCAATCCCGACGGTTCGGTGACAGTCATCGACAATGGCCGCGGCATTCCGACCGATATCCACACCGGCGAAGGCATTTCGGCGGCCGAAGTGATCATGACGCAGCTGCATGCCGGCGGCAAGTTCGACCAGAACTCCTACAAGGTGTCCGGCGGCCTCCACGGCGTCGGCGTCTCGGTCGTCAACGCGCTGTCGGCTTGGCTGAAGCTGAAAATCCGCCGCAACGGCCAGATCTACGAGATGAGCTTCTCGCATGGCAATGCCGACGGGCCGCTGAGGGTCACCGGCAGCTATGAGCAGCGCAAGGTTGCCGGCACCTATGAGGGGCGCAGCGGCAGCGAGATCACTTTCTTTCCGTCGACCGAGACCTTCACCATGGTCGAGTTCGACTTCGGCACGCTGGAGCACCGGCTGCGCGAACTCGCCTTCCTGAATTCCGGCGTGCGCATCATTTTGACCGATGCCCGCCATGCCGACGTCGTGCGCCATGAGCTGCACTATGATGGCGGGCTCGAGGAATTCGTCAGATATCTCGACCGCGTCAAGAAGCCCCTGATCGACAAGCCGATTGCAATCAAGGCCGAGCGCGACGGCATCACCGTCGAAGTCGCCATGTGGTGGAACGACAGCTACCACGAGAACGTGCTGGCCTTCACCAACAACATTCCGCAGCGCGACGGCGGCACGCATCTTGCCGGTTTCCGCGGCGCGCTGACGCGCCAGATCACCGGCTACGGCGAATCCACGGGCCTCACCAAAAAGGAGAAGGTGGCGCTGATCGGCGACGATTGCCGCGAAGGGCTGACGGCGGTGTTGTCGGTCAAGGTTCCCGACCCGAAATTCTCCTCGCAAACCAAGGACAAGCTGGTCTCGTCCGAAGTCCGTCCGGTGGTGGAAGGGCTCGTCAACGAGGCGCTCGGCACCTGGCTCGAAGAACACCCGACCGAGGGCAAGGTAGTCATCGAGAAGGTCATCCAGGCGGCAGCGGCGCGCGAAGCCGCGCGCAAGGCGCGCGACATCACACGCAAGAGCTCGCTCGGCGTCACTTCGCTGCCCGGCAAGCTGGCCGACTGCCAGGAACGCGACCCGGCAAAGTCCGAAATCTTCATCGTCGAGGGTGACAGCGCCGGCGGCTCGGCCAAGGGCGGCCGTTCGCGCCAGAACCAGGCCATTCTTCCACTGCGCGGCAAGATCCTCAACGTCGAGCGGGCCCGGTTCGACCGTATGCTCGGCTCCGACATGATCGGCACGCTGATCACAGCGCTCGGCACCTCGATCGGCAAGGACGAGTTCAACGCCGACAAATTGCGCTACCACAAGATCATCCTGATGACCGACGCCGACGTCGACGGCGCCCACATCCGCACCTTGCTGCTGACCTTCTTCTTCCGGCAGATGCCGGAGCTGATCGAGCGCGGGCATCTCTACATCGCCCAGCCGCCGCTCTATAAGGTGACGCGCGGCAAGAGCTCGCAATACATCAAGGACGAAAGCGCCTTCGAGGAATTCCTGATCGGCTCAGGGCTGGAAGAGGCGTCGCTTGCGCTCAGCACCGGCGAGGTGCGGGCCGGGCAGGACCTGCGCAGCGCCATCGACGATGCGCTGGCGGTGCGCCAGCTCATCAACGGGCTGCACACCCGCTATAACAGGGGCGTGGTCGAACAGGCGGCGATCGCCGGCGCGCTCAATCCGGACGTCTTCGCCGATCTCGGCCAGGCCAACGCTATGGCTGAGCGTGTCGCCCGGCGTCTCGACATCATCGCCGAGGACACCGAACGCGGCTGGACCGGCCGCATGTCGACCTCGAACGAAGGGGTCGGCGGCTATGTGTTCGAGCGCACGGTGCGCAGCGTCAAGGAATTCGCGCATCTTGATCTCGCGCTGATCAATTCGGCCGACGCCCGCCAACTCGACCGCTATGCGCCGCGCCTTGCAGAAGTCTATGGAGAGCCGCCGGTGCTTCGCCGCAAGGATGTATCAGAAACTATCTCGGGACCGCTGGCGCTGCTCAACGCCGTGTTTGCCACCGGCCGCAAGGGCCTGACCATGCAGCGCTACAAGGGCCTCGGCGAAATGAACGCCGAGCAGCTCTGGGAGACCACGCTCGACCCGAATGTGCGCTCGCTCTTACAGGTCAAGGTCAATGACGCAACGGACGCCGACTCGCTGTTTTCGCGGTTGATGGGCGACGAGGTCGAGCCCAGGCGCGAGTTCATCCAGGAAAACGCGCTGTCGGTGGCCAATCTGGATATTTAAAGCCCAAGCAGCTGCTCAGCTTCGGACACTTAAGCTATTGGTAGGCCCAGGCCCACCAACGATCCCTGCTGCGTCGCAACAAAGGATCATGAGGGCCGGTCGGAACGGAAGAGCATCCAAGGCATTGTAATCGATCACAATCGCCGCAGGAGGCACTCATGGGACGTGGCATTTTGCTCTGGCTTCTCGGAGTCCCGATTCCGATCATTATTCTCATCATGCTTTTCGCACGTTAGGGGGCTGACATGCAGTCAACCCTAACGGCTGTCGACGTTTCCGCACCGACGGAATCCTCTTCTACCGCTGTCAGCTGGGGGCCAATCGTGGCCGGCGCCTTTGCTGCCTCGACGCTAACATTGATCCTGATGCTGCTCGGCTCCGGGCTCGGGCTGACGATGGTTTCGCCGTGGTCCGGCTTGAGCACCTCGGTCACAACTTTCGCGGCCTCCACCGCCGCGTGGCTGATCATCGTGCAGTGGCTGTCGTCGGCCGTCGGCGGTTATCTTGCCGGGCGCCTGCGCACCAAATGGGTCGGCGTCCACACCGATGAGGTCTTTTTCCGCGATACCGCACACGGCTTCCTCGCCTGGGCGCTTGCAACGTTGCTCGTAGCCGGCGTTCTCGGCTCGGCGCTTTCCGCAGCTGTCGGAACCGGCGTCCAAGCCGCTTCGACAGTCGCGTCGGGCGCGGCAATGGGCGCTTCGGCCGGTGCTACTGCTAACGCCGGAGGCGCCGCGACCGACAACGCAACGTCGTACTTCGTCGATGCGTTGTTCCGCCAGGCCGATGCGGCCAGGCTTGCCGCCGCCAACCCGGAGAGCGATGCAGCGGCGACGGCGCAGGCTTCGCGCATTTTGATCGCGAGCGCCGCAGCAGGCGAAGTGTCTGCCGACGACAAGACCTATCTGTCGCAGCTGGTGGCTGCCCGAACCGGGCTGTCGGAACCGGATGCCAGGGCTCGTGTCGATGCGGTGCTTGCCCGTGTCGAGGAGGCGAAGGTCCAGGCCCAGCAGGCTGCCGATACCGCCAGGAAAGCCGGTGCCACCTTCGCGCTGCTTGGCGCACTGTCGCTGGTCGTCGGCGCCTTCATCGCGAGCGCCGCGGCGGCACTTGGCGGCAGGCAACGCGACGACGAGGAGGCGGTCTTCCTGACCAACCGCTGATCGGTGCTGAGGGCGATGACGGGACTGTGCCCCGGCATCGACCGGTTGTGTTCACACGTCATCGCCACGGATTGCACGCTGGTTCGCCCAAACGAGCGGGCCTATCTTCCCGCAGAAGTCGTCGGCGCGGCCTGGCTTGGCTCCAGTTTGCGGCCGAGATCGACGGCGTCACGCAGCACGCCGATATGCGAACGCGGCGGCGTGCCGGCGGCCGCCGCGACCTCGACGCCGGTCGCGTTCAGCGACCAGTAGAGCCTGTGGGTGAAGATGCGGCCAAGCGAACTGCGCAGCTCGACCTGAATGTTCTCCACGCCCGGGCCGAAATTTTCCGCCATCGGTCCGGAGATCGGGTCGCCGGTCAGCCAGCCATTGCCCCTGTCGAAGATGTTGGTCCAGCGCGTGGCGGCAAACACCGCACCATGATGCACCGCGCGCTGCGGCTTGCCCGAACGGCTGCGCCCTTCCTGATAGAGGACGGTTCCACCGGCCGCCGTGTCGGCGATCGGCGGACATGCCGAGAACAGCCGCTCAGCGATGCCGCGCCTGAATTCGGCGAGATTGTAGGTCACCAGAAATTCGCTGTGGGTCAGCGGGCTGCCGAGCGTGACGAAATCGCTGATCTTCCACGGCAATGGATGATCGGTGTCCCTGGTACGGAGCTGGCGGTAGAGCTCCCATTGGGCGCGCCGGAATCCGGAAAGATCATCCAATTTGTCGGGCCACGCAGAACCATCGGCGTTGAGCGTAGCCTTGTCGACGGCGCGGATCGCTTTCAGTCTCGCCCTGTCGCGGACCGCTTCCAGCTTTCGAGGCCTGAAATCGGCCCACAATATCTGCAGCAGATCATAGGCGATAATCGATCCCAAGCTGTGCGAGACCAGCACGATGCGGTCGTAGCCGTCGTCCATCATGAGGCGCCTCAGCAGCGTCAGGCCGCGGTCGCGGACAAGCGCGCGCTTCTCGACCGTTGCCGCTTCAGCACGCACATAGGCGGCCACATCACCGAAATAAGGAAGACCGAACCGGTCCACCGACCAGATGACGAACGAGGCCAGGATCGTGGCGAGCGTGCCCGTGGTCCAGGAAATATCTCCCTGCAAGGCCGACGTGGCGAGCACAAGCGCCGCGCCCAAGACTGCTATGACGGCCAGAAGCGTGACGACATAGAGCCCGCGGGCGTCGCGCGGAATGTCGGCGGGCTTGCACCAGAGCAGATTTGTCACCCAGGCCGCAAGCCGGCCCCGCGTCGTGCCTTGCGTGATGTCGGCCCAGTAAAGCTCGTAGAAATCGGTGCGGCGGCCATCGACATCGTAAGGGGTGGTGATCCGGCGAAGCTCGTGCGAGTTCGTCCGGCTGTCGGGCGTGATCCAGCTCTGGTTGATCTTCGCGCCGGCGGGACCGCCCGGATCGGCGACATGGGCATAAAACGGCGCGCGGGCGGGATCATGACTCCAAACAGCCTGAACAAATTCCCTCAGCGTGCCCATCGGTCGCTGTTCGCCCATGCCATGCACGATAACCACGGCCTGGCCGAGCTTGCGCGGCGCCTTTCCGGAGGCCGGCGGACTGGTCTTGGCCGGCGACGCAACAGGATGAGGGTCGGACACCAGTGCCTCCATTGGTGACAATCCCGGAACAGAACCCATCGTAGCTCTGAACCCGGCATGTGAGCTAAGGACGCCGGATGCTCAGGGACAAGAAAAAACCCGGCGCGGGGCCAGGCTTTTGTTGAGCAACTAACGATATCGGGGCCGCCAACCCGGATCAATGATCCATGGCCTTGACGATCTCTTCGGTCATCTTCTTGGCGTCGCCGAGCAGCATCATGGTGCCGTCCTTGTAGAACAGCGTATTGTCAATGCCGGCATAGCCGGAGCCGAGCGAGCGCTTGACGAACACACAGGTGCGAGCCTTGTCGACGTCGAGGATCGGCATGCCGTAGATCGGCGACGACTTGTCGTCGCGGGCGGACGGGTTGGTGACGTCGTTGGCGCCGATGACATAGGCGACGTCGGCCTGCGCGAATTCGGAGTTGATGTCCTCGAGTTCGAACACTTCGTCGTAGGGCACATTGGCTTCGGCCAGCAGCACGTTCATGTGGCCGGGCATGCGGCCGGCGACCGGATGAATGGCGTACTTCACGTCGACGCCATTGGCCTTGAGCTTGTCGGCCATCTCGCGCAACGCATGCTGCGCCTGGGCGACCGCCATGCCGTAACCAGGCACGATGATGACCTTCTGCGCGTTCATCATCAGATAGGCGGCATCGTCGGCCGAACCCTGCTTGACCGTGCGCTCGATGCCGTCGTCGGCTGTGGCGGAAGTCTCGCCGCCGAAGCCGCCGAGGATGACCGAGATGAACGACCGGTTCATGCCCTTGCACATGATGTAGGACAGGATCGCGCCGGACGAGCCGACCAGTGCGCCGGTGATGATCAGCGCCAGATTGCCGAGCGTGAAGCCGAGCGCTGCAGCGGCCCAGCCCGAATAGGAATTCAGCATCGAGACGACCACCGGCATGTCGGCGCCGCCGATCGGGATGATGAGAAGGACGCCAAGGACAAGCGATGCCGCCACGATCAGCCAGAACACCAGTTTGGACTCGGTGGTGACCAGCAGCACGATCAGCACGACCAGCCCGATGCCGAGGGCGGCGTTGATGAAATGGCGGCCGCCGATCATGATCGGCTTGCCCGACATGCGGCCGTCGAGCTTGAGGAAGGCGATGACCGAGCCGGTGAAGGTGATGGCGCCGATGGCGACGCCGAGGCTCATCTCGATCAGCGCCTGGGCGTGGATATCGGCGACCGTGCCGATGCCGAAGCTTTCCGGTGCATACACGGCGGCAGCCGCCACCATGACGGCGGCAAGCCCAACCAGCGAATGGAAGGCGGCGACCAGCTGCGGCATCGAGGTCATGGCGATGCGCCGTGCGGTGACCGCGCCGACCGAGCCGCCGATCAAAAGACCGAGCACAATGAGGCCGAAGCCTCCCGCCGAAGGGGTCGCCAGCGCCAGCGTGGTGGCAATGGCGATGCCCATGCCGATCATGCCGTACATGTTGCCCTGGCGGCTCGTGGTCGGGTGCGACAGGCCGCGCAATGCTAGGATGAACAGGATGCCGGAGACCAGATAGAGGAAGGAGGCGAAGTTGGCGTTCATGGCGCTCTACTTGTCCTTCTTCTTGTACATCGCCAGCATGCGCTGGGTGACGAGAAAGCCGCCGAAGATGTTGACCGACACCAGCATCAGCGCGACGAAGCCGAAGCCGGTGGCGATGCCGGACGCCGAGATGCCGACGGCAAGCAGCGCGCCGACGACGATGACCGAGGAAATGGCGTTGGTGACGGCCATCAGTGGCGTATGCAGCGCCGGTGTGACCGACCAGACGACGTAATAGCCGACAAAGATCGCCAGCACGAAAATGGCGAAGCGGAAGACGAACGGATCGATCGCCCCGCCGGACAGCGCGTGCGCGGCGTCGCCCGCCGCACCGGTGCCGCCTGGAGCCGTGGCCAGATCCTGCACGGCGAGACGGACGGCGGCGGTCGCCTGGTCGAGCTGGTCAAGGGCTTTCTGCAAGGTATGGTCCATCACGCGATCCCTTTCGGCTTGCTGGCGGGCGATTTGGGTGCGGCAAGTTTCCTGGATGCGGCAGCTTTCTTTGGCGCGGCCGGTTTTTCTGCGGCAGCGGGCTTCGCTGGCTCATTGGAGGCGATCATCACCGCCGGTTTGCCGACGAAGGCCGGATGCACGACCTGACCGCCATCGGTCAGCATCGTCGCCTTGACCAATTCGTCGTCGCGGTTGATGGCAAGCATCTTGGTGGTCTTGTCGACCAGTGTCTCGAGGAACGCAAAGAGGTTCCTGGCGTAGAGCAGCGAGGCGGAGGCCGCGACGCGGCCCGGCACGTTGAGATGGCCGACGATTTTCACCCCGTTGGCCGTGGTTACCACCTGCCCGGGCACAGCGCCTTCGACATTGCCGCCGCGCTCGACCGCGACGTCAACAATCACCGAGCCCGGCTTCATCGAGGCGACCATAGCGGCCGAGACCAGCTTCGGCGCCGGACGGCCAGGAATCAGCGCCGTGGTGATGACGATGTCCTGCTTGGCGATGTGCTCGGCCGTCAGTGCCGCTTGCTTGGCCTGGTATTCCTTAGACATTTCCTTGGCGTAGCCGCCAGCCGTCTCGGCCGCCTTGAACTCCTCATCCTCGACGGCCAGGAACTTTGCGCCCAGCGAGGCAACCTGTTCCTTGGCAGCGGGGCGCACATCGGTGGCGGTGACGACGGCGCCAAGCCGTCTCGCCGTCGCGATAGCCTGCAGGCCGGCGACGCCAACGCCCATGATGAAGGCTTTCGCCGCCGGCACCGTGCCGGCGGCGGTCATCATCATCGGCAGCGCCCGGTCATATTCGGCAGCCGCGTCGATCACCGCCTGATAGCCGGCGAGGTTCGCCTGGCTGGACAGGACGTCCATCGATTGGGCGCGCGTGATGCGCGGCATGAACTCCATCGAGAAGGCGGTGACGCCGGCCCTTGCCAGAGCATCGACCGCAGCATCGTTGCCATAGGGATCGATTATGGCGATCACGGCGGTGCCCGGGCGATAGGCCTTCAGCTCCATCTCATCAGGCCGGCGCACCTTAAGCACCACATCGGCTTTGGCGACATCGCCGGCCTTGCCGATCACAGCGCCGGCCTTGGCGAACTCCTCGTCGGGAATGCGCGATGCCGTGCCGGCGCCGCTTTCGACGATCACGTCGAACCCCAGCCCCGCCAGCCGCTTGACCGTGTCGGGCGAGGCAGCAACGCGCGGCTCGTTCGTATCGAGCTCACGAGGGATGAAAACCGTCTGTCCCACCGCATGATCCTTTCGGCTGGAACCTGTCTGCGCAGGACGCCGGCCGGACTTCCGGCGATGTCGCGGGCAAGGGTTTTGAAGAATTTACCGGAGAATGAAAGCGCCGACGGCGAGGATCAGAACGAACAGGACAAACGCCGAGAAGAAGCCGCCCGCGAAGAAGCCGAAAGCCATTGCCAGAAGCACGGCGGCGCAAAACAGCGATCCGTATTTGGCGAGCATGACAAAGCCGGCATAGGTGCGGTCGTGCTCGGCATAGTCCATCTTCGCGCCTAGTTCGACAGGACCGGTCGGCGAGTGATCAGCCATAGGAATACCCCTTCGAAGACATCTTTCAGGCACATAGCGAAAAGCCAGGCCGAGGGCAATGGCGCTATTGCCGCATCGCTGGAGACATCAGCATCAAAGGAACGTTGAAGCTGCCAGATGCAGGATGACGTTTCGGAGGCGCTCGCGGCTGCCGCCTCGCGCTTGCTTGCTTGCTAACGCGCCGCACCTGCCGGCATTTTCAGCCGGCGAGCTGCGGAAACAGACCAAGCAGGCCGACAACGATCAGATACAGCGCAACGATGTAGTTGAGCAGTCGCGGCATCACCAGAATCAGCACGCCGGCAATCAGCGAGATCAGCGGAGTGAGCGCGAGCGTGGAAATGGTCATGTCGGGTTCCTCTCGATAGAATTGCCGCCGAAGCGATGTAGATTGAGTCGACGCGCCACCGGCGCGCCTCCCAGAACGCCGAAGCGGCCTGAAAGCTCCAGCCGCGCTCCAGATTTGCCGATGTCAGGCGGCTTCGCGGTAGTATTTGGCGGTCGGCAGGATGGTCAGCGGCGCGAGTTCACCGGCACCAGGTGTCTCAAACAGCATGCGCTGTTCCATCGGCGTCGAACGAAAGAATGGGAAACGCTGGAGTACCCGCTCCAAATTGATCTCGTAGTTCGCGTCATAGAGTACCACGGGAACGGTGAATGGAGGATAGTCTCTCGGTTGCCCCACTTGCACGGCACCGAAAATCCGCTGGTAGAAAGCCGTGTGTTCCTTGCGGATCACGCCGAGACAGGCAGTCACGTGGAAGCGGATGCTGGCAATAATTGCTAGCCGCAACGTAACGTAAGGCAGGGCACGATGCATCGATATGAAGTCCGGGTCGGCTGCCAGAAGCGTCGGATTGATGAAGGATTCTCCGCGAAGCAGGCGCGGATGAAGCAGATCGCGGAATCTGGTCATTGCGGGCGCGTAAGGTTCGCTCGGTGTCAGATGATGAATACGGAGCGTACACACAAGGGAATTGTCGACGAAGACACCAAAGCGATAACAGTTCGGCGTGTCGTCGAGCGCATCCGTCATCATCTGGTCGCTGGATTCAGGCAGAAAGCCGTTCAGCCGGTAAGCCTTGTAGCGAAGCCGGTAAATCGCCTCCATGTCTTCACCGCTTTCGCAGCGCCTGTATTCCACGCGCTCAAGAAGGGTCGAAACATTGCGCGAGAAGGAAGACATCCCGCTGAGGTCGGTCAGTCGGTCATCCACATGAACAACCCCTTCGGATACCGCCACAATACAATTCCCTTCTGCCATCTTCACTGCAAACCTATCGTGTGCGGTCGTGGCATAAAAGATGGAAATCCAATCGACGTCGTTTACCTAATATTAACCTTAACTTGCCGCCGCGCGGCACGTCTGGTCGAGTTGGTCGAAAATGAAGCGCGGAAATCAGCTGAGAGCACGTTTGCCCGCAGGCTTCTTATCGGTGGCGAATGGCCAGACCGTGGTAGCCATCGTTCCGATGCCGGATGCTGTCAGCGCTGAACCAAACAAAAAGCCCTGGACCATATCCGGTTGGATAGAATGCGTCAGAATCTTGAGCTGCTCGTAAGTCTCAACGCCCTCGATAGTTACGTTGAGACCGAGAACCCTGATCAGTTCGACCACGCCCTTCAACAGTGCGAGCGAACTCGGGTTCTGGGTGACGTCCATCAGAAACGAGCGGTCAATCTTGACCTTGTCGAGCGGCAGCTTGTGGAGATAGCTCAAGCTCGAATAGCCGGTGCCGAAGTCGTCTAGCGCAATGCGCACGCCAAGCGCTTTCAACTCTTCGATGTACTGACGCGTTAGCGATTTGTCGTCGAGAAGCGCGGTCTCGGTGACTTCGATTTCCAGGCGGCCGGCGGCGAGGCCGGAACCGGCTAGCGCATCACGGACTTTCTGGACAATGCCACTGCTGCGGAAATCCTTGGCCGAAAGGTTGACCGAGACGCTGGTCGGGTCGGGCCATTTGACGCATTCGGCGCATGCCACCTGCAGGACAAACGTGCTGATCTCGGAAATGATGCCCATTTCTTCCGCCAGCGGAATGAAGATGCTGGGCGAGATCGGTCCGAGATCGGGGTGATCCCAACGACACAGCGCCTCGCAACTGGCGATCCGCATCGTGTTCATCGCGACGATCGGCTGATAGACCACCCGCAACCCCTTGCTTTCCACCGCGGTGCGCAGATCCGCCTTCATCAGCTGACGGTCGCGAAATGCCGCATCCATCGATGCCTGGAACAGCCGCCAAGTGTTCTTGCCGAGTTCCTTGGCCTTGTAGAGCGCGAGGTCCGCCTTGACGATCATGGTGTCGACATCGGCGTCCCTGACCCGCGACAGCACCGCGCCACCGCTGGCCTGGATGCGCAGCCCATGGCCGGCGACGTCGACCTCGCCCTGCAGGTCAATGAAAAATCTCGTCGATCTGGCTGGTCAGATGGCTCTCGTCTTCGACGCGGTCGAAGAAGATCATGAACTCGTCGCCGCCGAAACGGCTGACGGTGACGCCTGGTCCGGTGACCGCCGCCAGCCGTTCAGCGACGGCATAGATCAATCCGTCGCCAACCGGGTGGCCAAGCGTGTCGTTGACGCTCTTGAAGTCGTCGAGGTCGAGCACGGTGAGCCCGCAGAGACGCTCGAGGTCACCGGATGCCATCGCCTCTCCGATCAACTCTTGGAAATAGGCGCGGTTGGGCAGGCCGGTGAGGCTATCATAACGCGCCATGAAGCGGATCTTGTCCTCCGCCTCGACGCGGGCCGTCACATCCTCGAAGGTGATGACACCCAGTTCCTGGCTCCCTTCGCGTGCCGAGAACTCATAGTGCTGACCGTTCGCAAGCGAGACGAGAACCTTGCGATCGCGGCCCTCGCGCAGGGCGCGCGTAAGCTGGGCTTCGATGTAGCGGCAGTCCTTCGGCGCCAGCATGCCGCCGGCAACGCCGCGCATCAGCAGGCCGTGGATCGATCGCCCGAGCAGCGCGTCGGGCGACTTGAGCGACATCAGATGCGCGGCTTCGGCATTGGCCACCGCTACCCGGCCGTCGGGGCCGAGCATGACAAGACCATGCGACATGGTGTTCAGGGCGCGATTGAAGCGCTGGGCGATGCGGTTCGCCTTCTTTTCTTCGCTGATTGCTGTAAACAGCACCTTTCGCACAAGATGCGCCATCTTGTTGATAGTGAACATGAACGGGATCACAAAGAGGCCCAGAATGACGTTGTAGACGTCGCCCTTCAGCATCAAGCCGACCGCAATCGGCGCGACCACGGACACGGACAGGATGGCGACCATCCTTCGGGAGCCGAAATTGCGGCCGGCGATGGTGATGGTGCTTGCCAACACCAGCGACACCGCTGCAATCTCGCCAAACAGGTCCGGAACCACGTGGAGGCATACGAACGCGAAAAGTCCGACCGCCGACCCATGAATCGTCCCGGCAACGATGTAGTAGCGTTCCCAGGCAAGCGCGGATTCGTAGGTGACGATGGTGTCGGGACTGACCCTCCGGATCGCAAGATAACGGCCGATGCTAGCGGCAACCATCAGGATGGCGAGCGCGACATAGATTGCCGCAGACGTTTTCCAATACACGAGCAGGCCCATAGCGCCTTGCGTGAAGGCGCCAACGAGCAAGATGCCTGCGTCGCGAAACAGCGAGCGAACGAAGCCAACGTATACGTCCTCGGATATGTCGTCGGGTCGATCTATGTTCATGACCTTGCGGTGTCGCGCGAACCGCAGTCATGTCACAACCGCCTTAAGAAAGGTTTAGAAGGGCCATCTTGAGGCCTGCGTCAAGCCTGTTGAGCTTCTTCAGATAAGCCGCATCGATCACTCGGCGGCCTGGAGTTCCGGCCGAGCCGGTGTCTTCGCCAGGCGATCGAGCAGCCTTAGGCGCTCGCCGGCGGCCTTTTCGGCGCTGGCCTGCCTGACGTGACCATAGCCGCGAATGAGCGCCGGCACCGAGGCAAGCGCTGCCGCGGCCTCGACCTTGCCTGGCGCCAGCGCGTCGGCGACAAGCTCCAGATCCGCCTCGTACTGTGCAAGAAGTTGCCGTTCCATACGCCTTTCGGAGCTGTAGCCGAACACATCGAAGACCGTGCCGCGCAAGCCTTTCATAGCTGTCAGCAGCCGGAACCCCTTCATCATCCAGGGACCGAAGCTCGACTTCCTCGGCTTGCCGTCCTTGCCGCGCCTGGCCATGATCGGCGGCGCGAGATGGAATTCGAGTTTGTCGTAGCTCTGGAACTGCTTGCCCAGTTCGGTGGCGAAGAAGCCGTCGGTGTAGAGCCTCGCCACCTCGTATTCGTCCTTGATCGCCATCAGCTTGAACAGGTTCCTCGCAGCGGCCTCGGTCACATCAGTCGAACCGGGCACTGCCCTGTCTTCGGCCTTGCGCAGCGCTGCCAGCCTGTCCGCGTAGCGCTTGCCATAGGCGCCGTTCTGATAGGCGGTGAGGAAGGCAACGCGGCGGGCGATGACGTCATCGAGCGTTTCGGCGACAGCGGCGTTCTGTGCAGCCGTGCCCGGCTGGACGACGAGGGCGCGCACGAAATCCGGCTGGTGGGCGGCGCGGCGGCCCCAGCGGAAGGCTGAGACGTTCATCGCCACCGACTGGGCGTTGAGCTCGATGGCCTTTTCGACTGCCTCGGCCGACAGCGGCAAGCCGCCATGCTGAAAGGCGAAGCCGAGCATGAACATGTTGGCGCCGAGCGAGCTGCCGAACAGCGCGGTGGCGGTGCGGGTGGCGTCGAAAAAATGCGCCTTGTCGTCGCCGGCGGCAGTGCGGATCGCCCTTTTCAGCCGCTCGACAGGCAGCGAGAAATCCGCCGACCGGGTAAACTCGCCGGGCATGATCTCGGCGGTGTTGGCGAGGAAGATCGTGTGGCCTTCGCGCACCGCGGCGAGCACCTTTTGGGCGCCCGACACGACGAGATCGCAGCCAAGCACAAGGTCTGCCTTGCCGGCCGAAACGCGGATGGCATGGATATCGCCCGGGCTGCGCGCGATGCGGACATGGGTGAACACCGAGCCGCCCTTCTGGGCAAGGCCTGCCATGTCGATCATGCCGCAGCCCTTGTCTTCGAGATGAGCCGCCATGCCAAGCACTGCGCCGATTGTGACGACGCCGGTGCCGCCGACGCCGTCGATGATCGCCGCCCAGCCTTGGTCGCCGAGCGGGAATTCCGCGGGCGCGGGCACGCCGTCGAGCGGATCGGTCGTGCCGGCCATACCCTCGGCCTTCCTGATCTTGGCGCCATGCACGGTGACGAAGGACGGACAGAAGCCGTTGATGCAGGAGAAATCCTTGTTGCAGCTCGACTGATCGATCTTGCGCTTGCGGCCGAATTCGGTCTCGACCGGCTGGATCGACACACAATTCGACTGCACCCCACAATCGCCGCAGCCTTCGCAGACCAGTTCGTTGATGAAGACGCGCTTGTCGGGATCGGGGAAGGTGCCGCGTTTGCGGCGGCGGCGCTTTTCGGCGGCGCAGGTCTGGTCGTAGATCAGCACGGATGTGCCCCTGACCGCGCGCAATTCGCGCTGCACGAGGTCGAGGTCGTCGCGGTGATGGATGGTGGCGCCGGCGGGGAATTTGACCTTGCCGGTATATTTGGCCGGCTCGTCGGTGACGATGGCGATCCGCTCGACGCCCTCGGCCCGCACCTGCCTGGCAATCATGTCCACGGTCAGGCCACCCTCGTGCGGCTGGCCGCCGGTCATCGCGACGGCGTCGTTGTAGAGGATTTTGTAGGTGATGTTGGCGTCAGTCGACAGCGCGAAGCGGATCGCCAGCGCGCCGGAGTGGTTGTAGGTGCCGTCGCCGAGGTTCTGGAAGATGTGGTCGCGCTTCGAGAACGGCGCCTGGCCGACCCATTGCGCGCCCTCACCGCCCATGGCGGTGAAACCAACGGTGTTGCGATCCATCCACAGCGCCATGAAATGGCAGCCGATGCCAGCGGCGGCGAGCGAGCCGTCGGGCACCTTGGTCGAGGAATTGTGCGGGCAGCCGGAGCAAAAGAAGGGCGTGCGCGAGGCGATGTCTGTTGTCTCGGCGAGCATCGCCTGGAACTGGCGAAGTTTCGCCACCCGCGCGGCGATCTCGTCCGACGGACCGATCGTCCGCAAGATTCTCTCGCCGAGCGCGATGGCGATGTCGTTGGGATCGAGCGCGCCCTTGGCCGGGAACAGCCCGTCGCCGCGCTCGTCCCTCTTGCCGACGATGACCGGCTGCATGGCGGTGCCATAAAGGTTTTCGCGCAGTTGCACCTCGATCAGCGAGCGTTTCTCCTCGACGACGACAATGGTGTCGAGGCCGCGAGCGAAGTCGGCGATGTGCTGCAGGTCGAGCGGCCACGGGCAGCCAACCTTGAACAGCCTTATACCGATGCGGTTGGCGGCGGCTTCGTCGACGCCAATGTCTTCCAGTGCCTGGCGGACGTCGAGATAGCTCTTGCCGATGGTGACGATGCCAAACTTCGGGCCACTGCCGCCGGAATAGATGATCCGGTTCAGCCCGTTGACGTGGATAAAGGCCGAAGCGGCGGCGCGTTTGTATTCATGCAGTCGCTCCTCCTGGCCGAGCATGTCGATCTCGTTGCGGATGTTGAGGCCGCCGGGCGGCATGTCGAAGTCCGGGTTGACGATATCAAGCCGTTCGAGCGCGGCATCGACCGAAGCCGTCGATTCGATGTTGTCCTTGACGCATTTGATCGCCGCCCAGGTGCCGGCGAAGCGCGACATGGCAAAGCCGTAGAGCCCATAGTCGATGATCTCCTGGACCCCGGCCGGATTGAGGATCGGCACCATGGTGTCGACAAACAGGAACTCGGTCGCGTGCGCGTTGGTCGAGGATTCGGCCATGTGGTCGTCGCCCATCAGGGCGAGCACGCCGCCATGTCTTGACGAGCCGGCGAGATTGGCATGGCGGAACACGTCGCCGGAGCGGTCGACGCCCGGTCCCTTGCCGTACCAGACCGAAAAGACGCCGTCATGTGTGCCCTCACCCAGCAATTCGGCCTGCTGCGATCCCCAGCAGGCGGTGGCCGCGAGTTCCTCGTTGAGGCCGGGCTGGAAGACGATGTCCGACCGGGCGAGCTGCTTCCTGGCCTTCCAAAGCTGCATGTCGAGGCCGCCAAGCGGCGAGCCGCGATAGCCGGAGACGAAGCCGGCGGTGTTCAGGCCAGCCCGGCGGTCGCGCTCGCGCTGAATCAAAAGCATGCGGATGACCGCCTGCGCACCCGAAAGGAAGATACGCTCCTTTCGGAGGTCGAACTTGTCGTCGAGCGCGACATCATGCAGTGTCATCAGGCATTTCCTCTGCGGAGGCCGCAGTTCGAGCGCAGCCAACGTCGGAGTTGAAGGCTGCAGTGTTTCTCCCCTTGCCGGGCAGGTCAAACAAAATCGAAGATGCCAGGCGAGGCGCAACAAACGATCCGGTCCACGCCCGATGGTGTAAGAAACGTGCACCCGTTGGTCCGTCAGCGTACGAAAAATCCGGCCGCGACCGATACCGGCGATGTCGCGTCAGCCGGCCTTCGAACAGTCGGGCTTTGGCGCGCCCGGCAGCTTGCCGTCCGGATGGCCGGCAAGCTCTGGATTGGGCGTATAGAGCTGATCGATGACCAGCGGCCGGTCGGGCAGGACCGATTGGTCCTGCGTCGACATCAGCGTGGTGTCGATCTTCTGGAGGATTGCACCGTGGATATCGTTGATGCTGATTGATATCGCATAGGGCTTGTCCCTAGCGATGCAGGAAAGCGCCGGGCTCTCCAGCGACACCTTGCCGAGTTTCGGCCAGACTTTCTGTTCGACGATCAGCGGCTCGCCGCCTGCCGGATTCTGGAAGTTGGCGACCGCAACCTGTCCTTCTCCCATCGGCTGCAACGGTCTCAGCGTGACGACGAAGGTTGCCCTTGCGAGGCGATAATTGAAGACGACCAGCTTGCCGGAAATCTCGAACAATCTGCCCTCGCCGTCCTTGCCGGTATCGCGGCAGGCGCCGAGCGTTGTCGCGGCGACGAGCATGGCGCCGACAACGACCAGGCACAAGATTTTCCTAGACATTGGCGGTCCCTCTGGCTGCCGTTCGGCGGCGATAGTGGCGACTTGCCTTCTGGCGGTTGCCGCACACCGCCATGTCGCACCAACGACGGCTGGAATTGCGGCTTCGGTCGAGAAACAACCAGGTGCAATTGGGGCAGATCTTCAGCCTTGCGACGGTGTCAGCCTGCAGCAGCGACAGTGCGGAAACCGCCAGTGCCGCCTCGAAGGCGATGGGCGTCGCCGGATCGCCGAACGGCCGTCCCGGCGCACCGATCTCGGTGCGGCTGTCCGCGAGACCCTCGGCGCAGGCCTTCAGGAAGCCAGGCAGATCGCCTGTGGTGACCGCGCCCTTCGACACCGCACGACGAAACAGCCGGTCTGTCGTCTCGCGGATCGCCAGCACGACCGGCGCGATCTTGTCCGGGAACGGCGCTTGGAGCCGCCTGCCGCCAAGTTCGGCGGCGCGAGAGACGCTTGCCGCGTCGGCGAAACGGGCGATCTCCGCCAAATCTTTGAACCGGTCGAAGGTTTTCTCGGGATCGCCGCGCAGCACGACGGTGTTCGCCGTGTCGAGCGCAAGAAGGCCGCCGGTGAAGCGGTGCGGGGTCCAGGAAACCGTCATGGGCGCCATTTCTAACCGTTAAGGCGCGTTTGACAAGTTAGATTACCGATGCAAATCTGCTCCGCACGGACGCGGTTCTCCGCGATCCAAGGACATTCGCATGCTCTATTTCTTCCAGCAGGTCCTGAACGGGCTGCATTCCGGCGCGCTCTATGCCCTGCTCGCCTTCGGCTATGTGCTGACCAACGGCATCCTGCACCGGACGAACCTCGCCTATGGCGCGCTGTTCGCCTTTTGCGGACAGACGATGATCCTCACCGCGGCCTTCGGCTATCAGGCCCTGTGGCTGACCCTGTTGGCGGCCGTCGCGCTCGGCATTGTCGCGGCGTTCCTGTATGCGGGGTTCATCAGCCATGTCCTGTCGCGCAGCATCTTCGAGCCGCTGGCCGGCAGCACGCCCAATGCGATCGTGGTGACAACGCTGGGCATATTGCTGCTGCTGTCGGAGGCAAGCCGCATCGCCGCCGACACGCATGATCTGTGGCTGCCGCCAATGCTGGCCGAGCCCATCATTTTCGCGCGGGGGGCAAATTTCAATGCCACGCTGACGCTCATCCAGTTGCTCGACTGCGGGATCGCCGTGGCAACCATTGCGCTCGCCTCCTGGGCGTTCGCCCGCTCGAGTTTCGGCCGGCGCTGGCGCGCCGTGTCCGACGACCCCAAAGCCGCCGCCATGTGCGGCGTCGACGTGCGCGCGGTGTTTCGGCACGCGGTGCTCGCCGGCGGCCTTTGCGCCGCGCTGGCCGGTGTCCTCGCCGGCCTTTACTATGGCAACATCAGCTTCGGCTCCGGCTTGGTCTACGGGCTGAAAATCCTGTTCGTGACGGCGGTGGGCGGCTATCTCTCGCCGTTGCGGGCAGCACTTGGCGCTGCCGCTTTCGGCATAGCCGAATCGCTGTGGGCCGGCTATTTCCCGGTCGAGTGGCGCGACGCCTGGATGTATCTGTTTCTCGTCGCCATGCTGGTGCTGATCGGCGGCGGGCGAGACCAGAGCAAGATTGCCTGACTGCATCAGACCTGGATAGGCTTTGGTTGCACGTAAAGGATGCTGTAGCACTTTGATTTTGCGGATGATCGCAGCGAAAATCGATTCCGATCGTCGGGGTCCATGCGCTGCGTCAGGCGCTGTTTGGCCCCTTCCTCACTTCACAAGCCCCCTTCCTCACTTAAGAAGATTGTTTTACTCGGTCTGCCCTGTGTTGACCCGCCGGGCCACGCACGGCATACCGTTGGGCCACATCGAAGCGGCGGAAAACAAGCGGGAATTGGCGCGCCGCTGATACTTTGAGTCAAGCATCGTGCTTTCCGAAAATCGACACCGATTTTCGGGGCGATGCGTAAAGGGAGGAATGCATGGCAGGGCTGCTCGCTCTATCCAGAACCATTGACCGGATGAACGAATTCATCGGCAAATGGGTGTCGTGGCTGATCCTGCTGGCAATCCTGGTCAGTGCCGCCAATGCCGTCATCCGCAAGACGTTCGACATGTCGTCGAACGCCTGGCTGGAACTGCAGTGGTATTTGTTCGGCGCCGCCTTCATGCTGGCCGCCGCCTACACGCTGAGGCAGAACGACCATATCCGCATCGACATCGTCTACGGCATGTTCTCGCGCCGTCTGCAGCACTGGATAGACCTTCTCGGTCACCTCTTTTTCCTGATGCCGTTCGTGACGCTGATGGTGATCTATTTCGTTCCCTATGTGTCGCTGTCGTTTCGCAGTGGCGAAATGTCGAACAATTCCGGCGGGCTAATCATCTGGCCGGCAAAGGCAATCCTGCTGGCCGGCTTTTTCCTGCTCGCGCTCCAGGGCATCTCCGAGATCATCAAGAAGATCGCCATCATGCGAGGCGACATGGACGATCCGACGCCATTCATATCGGTGCATGAGCAGGCCGAACTCGAAGCGAAGGCGCTCGCCGAAGAGGTGCGCTCGTGATCGAGTTCATCGCCCAGAACATGGCGCCGATCATGTTCGCCTCGCTGGTTATCTTCCTGCTGATCGGCTATCCGGTCGCCTTCTCGCTCGCCGCCAATGGCCTGGTCTTCTTCTTCATCGGGGTTGTGCTGTCACCCTATTCGGGCGGATCGATCAACCTCGCCTGGCCACTTCTCTATGCGCTTCCGGAAAATTTCTATGGAAGCAGGGTGATGTCGAACGACACGCTACTGGCCATCCCGTTCTTCACCTTCATGGGCATCGTGCTCGAACGATCGGGCATGGCCGAAGACCTGCTCGACACGATCGGCCAATTGTTCGGACCGATCCGCGGCGGCCTCGCCTATGCCGTGATCTTCGTCGGCGCGCTGCTTGCCGCAACCACGGGTGTGGTGGCTGCCTCTGTCATCGCCATGGGCCTGATCTCGCTGCCGATCATGCTGCGCTACGGCTATGACCGCCGTGTAGCGTCCGGCGTCATCGCAGCGTCGGGCACGCTCGCCCAGATCATTCCGCCGTCGCTGGTGCTGATCGTTCTGGCCGATCAGCTCGGCCGCTCGGTCGGCGACATGTATGCGGGCGCGTTGATCCCGGGGCTGGTTCTGACCGGCCTCTATACGCTCTACATCCTGATCATGTCGATCGTCCGGCCGAAGTCGATGCCGGCGCTGCCGCTGGAGGCCCGCACGCTCGGCCACGGTGTCCTGTCGCTGCTGTTCGCGGTGTTGGCGGCAGTCGTGGTTTCCTACGCGGCGTATCGCTATCTTGCGCCCTCGCAGGGCCAAAACGCCGATATTCTCGGTGCCACCATCGGCGTGATCTCCATCTACGTCGTGGCAATCGCCGACCAGCGTCTGAAGATCAACATGATGTCGCGGCTGGCGCAGCAGGTGATCATCGTGCTGATCCCGCCGCTGGCGCTGATCTTCCTGGTGTTAGGCACCATCTTCCTGGGCATCGCCACGCCGACCGAGGGCGGCGCCATGGGCGCTGTCGGCGCGCTGATCATGGCGGCGATGAAGGGACGGCTGTCGCTGGACGTGGTCAAGCAGGCGCTGGCGGCGACGACGCGGCTGTCATCCTTCGTGCTGTTCATCCTGATCGGGGCGCGGGTGTTCTCGCTCACCTTCTACGGCGTCAATGGCCAGATCTGGGTCGAACACCTCCTGACATCGCTGCCGGGCGGCGAAATCGGGTTCCTGATCGGCGTCAACATCCTCGTCTTCTTGCTCGCCTTCTTCCTCGATTTTTTCGAGCTCGCCTTCATCATCGTGCCGCTTTTGGCGCCGGCCGCCGACAAGCTCGGCATCGACCTGATCTGGTTCGGCGTGCTGCTCGGCGTCAACATGCAGACCAGCTTCATGCATCCACCCTTCGGCTTCGCGCTGTTCTATCTGCGTTCGGTCGCCGCCCGGGTGCCCTATCTCGATCGCCTCACCGGCAAGAAGATCGCGCCGGTGACCACCGGCCAGATCTATTGGGGCGCGGTTCCCTTCGTTTGCATCCAGGTCATCATGATCGGGTTGACCATCGCCTTCCCGCAGATGGTGATGCATTACAAGGGCACGCCAGTCGATCCGGGCACGATCGATTACCAGGTACCGGAAACGCCGGGCCTGTCGCCGCTTGGCACACCGCCGGCGGATGGCGGCACGGCGCCGACCGCGCCTGCACCGGACCTATCGCAGCCGCCGAGTTTCGGTGAAACGCCGCCTGCCAAGCCAGCAGCGCCAGCACCCGATCTGTCCCAACCACCGAGTTTCAATTGATGCCGGAGGCTCAACAGACATGAAAGCGGTGCGGCTGGAGGGCGTGGGCAGCATCGTCCTTCGGGAGGTCAACAAGCCCGTGGCCGGGCCGGACGATCTCCTGGTGCGGATCGAAGCATGCGGCGTCTGCGGCACCGACCGGCATCTTTTCCATGGCGAATTTCCCTGTACGCCACCGGTGACGCTCGGACATGAATTCTCCGGGATGGTGGAGGCGATTGGAACTGCTGTGTCCGGCTTTTCGGTCGGCGATCGCGTCACCGGCGATCCCAACATCGCCTGCGGGCGCTGTCCGCACTGCCATGCCGGTCGCATCAATCTTTGCCATAATCTGATTGCCATCGGCATCCGCCGCGACGGCGGCTTCGCCGAATATGTCGTGCTGCCTCAGAAGCAGGCCTTCTCCCTTCCGAAAGACCTGAAGCCGACGCATGGCGCGTTCTGCGAGCCGCTTGGCTGCTGCCTGCATGGCTTGGACCTGGCGCAGATCAGACCCGGCTCCTCGGTCGCTGTGCTTGGCGGCGGCGTTATCGGCCTGCTCACCGTGCAACTGGCGAGGCTTGCGGGCGCGACGACAATCATCCTGTCGACGCGCCAGGCCTCTCGGCGCGCCCTCGCCGAAGAATTGGGCGCGACGGCGACGGTCGATCCCCGCGCTTGCGATATCACCGACACGGTTGTCGGTCCTTTGGGCCTGATGCCGGGCGGCGTCGATGTGGTGTTCGAATGTGCTGGCGTAAAAGAGACGGTCGAGCAATCGATGCGGCTGGCCAAAGCCGGCGGTACGGTTGTCGTCGTCGGCGTGATGCCTCAAGGCATGAAGGCCGAGTTCGAACCTTTCGACCTGTTGTTCCGGGAATTGAGGGTGCTGGGCTCTTTCCTCAATCCGTTTACGCATCGCCGGGCTGCCGATCTCATCGCCTCGGGTGCGATCGAGATCGACAAGCTCATCTCCCGGCAGGTGACGCTTGAGGAGGCGGCTGCGGTGATCGCCAACCCGCCTGCGCCAGGCGAGGTCAAGGTGCTGGTGGTGCCGCGCTGATCGGCAAACCGAAGTGTGACGGCGCCACGCGTCCGAAGAATGCGTGGCGCCGCAACTGTTGTCAGAGCTTGCCGGTTCGCTGCTGGACCATCATGAAGGTGTCGTAATTGTACTCGGCCACCTGCGCCCAGAGATAGTGCTCCTTTCGGAAGGCTTTGATCGAGTCCCAGATCTTCTTGAAGGGCACGTTCGAGGCTTCCATTTCGGCGTAGACCTCGTTCGCCTTTTCGAAGCAGGCTGCCAAGATTTCCGGGCTGAAGGGGCGCAATTTGGCGCCCCCGGACACCAGCCGCCTCACGGCCGCCGGATTCAGAAGGTCGTATTTCTGCAGCATGTTGGCGTCGGCGGCTTGCGCGGCGGTGTGCACCAGCGACTTGTAGGCCGGCGAAAGCTCTTCGTATTTCGCCTTGTTGAACATCAGATGGACGGTCGGCCCGCCTTCCCACCAGCCGGGATAATAATAATTGGGCGCGACCTTGTAGAAGCCGAGCTTCTCATCGTCATAAGGGCCGACCCATTCGGCGGCGTCGATGGTGCCTTTTTCCAGCGCTGGATAGATATCGCCACCGGCGATCTGCTGCGGTACGACACCGAGCCTTTGCACTACTTTGCCGGCAAAGCCACCGATGCGCATCTTGAGTCCCGAAAGGTCGGCGACGGTGTTGATCTCCTTGCGGAACCAGCCGCCCATCTGCACCCCAGTATTGCCGCCCGGCAAGCCAAAAAGGCCCTGCGTGCCCAGAAACTCGTTGAACAGGTCGATGCCGCCGCCGTGGTAATGCCAGGCATTGATGCCGCGCGCGTTAAGCGAGAACGGAACCGCGGCACCCAAAGCCCATGTCGGGTCCTTGCCCCAATAATAATATGCCACCGTATGGCAGGCCTCGACGGTGCCGGCGGTGGTGGCATCCGCGACCTGCAGGCCGGGCACCAGTTCACCGGCAGCGAAGACCTGAACCTGGAAGTTGCCGTCGGTCGCCTCCGAAAGCATCTTGGAAAAGACCTCGGCGCCACCATAGATCGTATCGAGGGATTTCGGGAAGGACGACGCCAGGCGCCATGTCACTTTCGGATTGGTTTGGGCGATAGCCGGCGCGGCAAGCGCCGCCGTAGCCGCCGCAGCGCCCACACCGGTCACACCGGCCTTGCGGATGAATGATCGACGATCCATGAAGTCCTCCCTATTGGATCAACAGACCGACGTTCGGGAGATGCTCTGTGCCCCGGATCGGCTTCGCGGCAAACAATACACGGGCAAGGAGTCGAGTCCAGCCATCGGAGCCGGTTTTGCCGGCGGCGTTTTCGCGAAATACGCGGCGCGAACGCACCTCCTACAACTTAAGTCTAACGCCCTTTCCGTGGCCCATGCGACATGCCGAACCTGTCATGGCAAAGCGCCTTCGGATCGCCTATTTTAAAGGTAGAATATATCCTTGCACTGAATGGACCCGGATCAAAATGCAGCAGCCGCTAGTCGCCATATCGACCGACGTCCGCCCGTTCGACAACTACACCTGGCATGCCGCTCCGCAGCAATATCTGGAGGCGGCGCTTTCGGCCGCCGGCGTGTTCCCCGTGCTGGTGCCGTCCTTCGGCGACCGGCTCGATTTCGATGAACTTCTGTCATCGGTCGACGGCGTCATGATCACCGGCTCGAAGTCCAATGTGTATCCCTCGCTCTATGGCGGCGATGCCGGCGAGGCCAACGGCCCCTACGATCCGGCCCGCGACGCCACGACGCTGCCGCTGATCCGCAAAGCAGTGGAGCGCGGCGTGCCGTTACTCGCCATCTGCCGCGGCATCCAGGAGATGAATGTGGCGCTGGGCGGCACTCTGGCCACAGAAATCCAGGAGCGCGAGGGATCGCTGGACCATCGCGCACCGGCGAGCGACAATCAGGACGAACGCTTCGCCATCCGCCAGACCATTTCGATTAAGCCCGGAAGCTGCCTCGCCGGCGTGTTTGGGGCAGGCGACATCATGGTCAATTCGGTGCACCGCCAGGCCATCGACCGACTCGGCCCGAAGCTGCAGATAGAGGCGCTCGCCACCGACGGCACGGTCGAGGCGGTTTCGGTACACGACGCCCGCGCTTTCGCCGTCGGCGTCCAGTGGCATCCCGAATACTGGGTCAAGTCGGACAGCGTCTCAGCAAGGATATTCCGCGCCTTCGGCGACGCGGTGCGCCTGCACGCCGCGGCGAAATCCTGCGCGCGGGCCGCCGCGGAATAGTTCAGCCGTCGGACGTCAACGTCAATCGCTGCTGGCCGCCAGCGACAGCAGCGGCAGGGCTGGTGCGTAGGATTCATAACCGTCGCCGTCGGCGACGCCGAAAGTGACAATCGGGTCGATGCCGTTCGCGCTGAAGGTGACCGTTCCGTCATCCTGCTCACGCCAGAATTTCGCGCGCTCGATGCCGGGCAAGACCCGGCGGCAATTCGCAGTGACCGTCAACAGCGACAGGCCATGCGCAACCTCAGTGCCGCGCTTGACCGCGCAGGACGCTTCGTCGCCATTGGCCACCAGCCGGTAGTCGCCGGGCGACCGCGCTGACTCATCGGCTGTGCCGCCTTCGCCTCCGCCGCTGTAAAACAGCTGAACGCTGCCGAACAGCGCGGCCACTGCTATCAATGCAGCGAGTACTTTCATCTGCGTTCTCCGCATGTTTGGCGATGAAGACTGAACTCAAAACGTTAAGCCGTCGTTAATCGTTAACAAATTGGAAACGTGCCGCTCAGCTGCGCGCCTTGACCTTTTCCGTTTCCGGCACCGGCGTCAGCGCCCTCCGTTCCGAAAACCAGGAAATCAGATTGTCGACGCACAGATCGGCCATGGCGCGGCGGGTATGTTCCGAAGCCGAGCCGACATGCGGCAACAGTGAGGTGTTGGGGGCGGCGAGCAGCGCCGGCGGCACGTTCGGCTCGTCGGCGAAGACGTCGAGCCCGGCAGCGGCGATGGTGCCGCCGGCAAGCGCCGCGGCAAGAGCTGTCTCGTCCACCGTGCTGCCGCGACCGATGTTGACGAAGACGCCATTCGGGCCGAGCGCCGACAGGATCTCGGCGTTGACCGCCTTTTCGGTCGAGGCGCCGCCGGGCGCCACCGAGATCAGCGTGTCGACCGCCTCGGCAAGGCCTTTCAGCGTGCCGTGGTATTCGTAGGGCAGGCCTTCGACCGGGCGCCGGTTGTGATAGGAGATCGGCAGCCCGAAGGCCTCCAGCCGGCGCGCAATGGCAAGGCCGATGCGGCCCATGCCGAAAATGCCAGCACGACGGCCGCGCAAGGTCAGCCGGCTTAGCGGATAGTTGCCGTTGCGTGCCCAACTGCCGTCGCGCAGCCAGGTCTCGGCGCGCGGCAACTCGCGAACGGTGTTGATTAAAAGCCCGATCGCCGTGTCGGCGACCTCCTCGGTCAGCACATCCGGCGTGTTGGTGACCATGACGCCGCGCTGTGCTGCGTGACGGGCATCGACAGAATCATAGCCGACGCCGAAATTGGCGATGATCTCGAGATTCGGCAGCGCGTCGATGAGGGCTGCGTTGATCCCGCCAAAGGCGGCAATGCCGCGCACCGCCCGGCGCATCTCGTCGGTGACCAGCGACGCATCAGGCCGTTCGATCCAGACGCGGCTGAACGTCCGGTCGATGCGGCCGACCGCGTGGTCGTTGAACTGGCCCGGCACCAGAATGGCGACTGCTTGCTGCTGTTCGGCTTTTGTCATGCACGTTCCACTGGTTTGCCGGTCGACTGGCGCACATGCAGTTCCGGCTTGATCAGTTCCTGCGACGGCCGCACCATCTGCCCATTGAGCTTGTCGAGCAGCGCGCTGGCGGCGCGGCGACCGACTTCACGCTGGCCATTCCACACGGTGGTCAGCGCCGGCGTCGCGATCGCCGCTTCCTCGAGATCGTCATAGCCGGTCACGGATATGTCAATGCCCGGCACCAGCCCGGCGCGTGCAATGCCGTTCATCAGGCCAATGGCGACGAGGTCGTTCCAGCAGCAGGCCGCAGTCGGCTTGTCCTTCAGCGCCAGGAACTGGCCGGCGGCCTCGAAGCCAGCCTGTTTGGTGCGCGGGCCGGGGATGCGCCAGGACGGCCTGACCTCCAGCCCTGCCGCCTCCATGGCGTTGAGGTAGCCCTGGTAGCGGTCGCGGCCGGTCGAGGTCTGGTCGGTGCCGCCGATCATGGCAATGCGCTTATGGCCGAGCGAGATCAGATGGTTGGTGGCTAGCCCGGTGCCATAGGCATCGTCGCCGCGAAACACCGGCACGTCAGCGCCTTCGACGGTGCGTGCGATCAGCACCGCCGGCAGGCCGTTTTCCTCGGCCATGAAGATGTCTTCGGGCGGCGTGCCGATGGCCGGCGACATGATGACGCCGTCGGCGCCAAGCTGCAGAAGCGTGTCTATGAAGGTGCGCTGCTTTTCGAGCTGGTCGTAATGGTTCGACAGGATGAAGGTCTGCCGGCTGCGGTCGAGCTCGCTTTCGATCGAGCGCAGGATCTCGGCGAAGAAGGGATTCATGATGTCGTGGACGACGACGCCGACGATGCCCGAACGCGAGGTGCGCAGGCTGGCGGCGCGGCGATTGTAGATATAGCCGATGGCGCGGGCATGTTCCTTGATGCGGTCGCGGGTGATTCCAGCAACCAGCGGGCTGTCGCGCAGGGCCAGCGAAACCGTGGCCGTGGACACACCGAGCGCATCCGCGATCGTCGAAAGCTTGATCTTCTGTGCCAGCGCCTTGCGCTCCCCCGACGATCTAGAGCTGATCCACGATCTCCAGCGAAAACCGGATGCAGTTTTCGGGATCATGGTCTAAACAGTTTAAACGCGGCCTTATGCCACCCTTCCGAAACAAATCAAGGTTTTTTTGCCAGCGCCTCCACCTCGACGTCGATGGCAGCGCCGTTGCGCACGCGAAGTCGGTGCTCGCGATGAACGATATAAAAGCCGCCGGCGACGATGACGGCAGCGCCGAGGACACCAAGCATCAACAGGATGAACCAGTGTCGATATGCATCAGGGATGCATGCGGGCACCCTTGGTGATCTTGTCGACAAGCTTCTTTTCGGCGCGCAGCGCGATGCCGACGACCTTCGCGTCGTCGGGTGCGAATTCGGCAAAGACGGCGCGGTTCGCCGCATCGTGGCCGGTCGAAAACATTTCGTCGACGTAGAGCGAGATCGTCACACCGCGCTCCAGCGCCCGCCGGTGGATCGCACTGAGCGTCGGGCGATCGGCCGAAAGCACGATGATCGGCTGGATCGAGAGCGGATTGTAGATATTGCCGGCGCGGTCGCGATAGGGTTGGCCGATGATGTCGCTATGCTGCGCCACGATGCCGCTGGTCAGGAACGCGGTGACGTTGAGCTTTTGCCAGACGGGAAGGTCGTCCTGCAGCACGATTGCAAATTTCGTGTCGAACATGAGACATTTGCCATTCGGGGTTTGTGAATGAAGCGATGTCACACGGTTTAGATCGCGAGGCCTTTCAGGGTCTTGGACGTTTGTGCGTTGACGCGGCTGAGAACTGCGTCATCTCGGCGCCCGACTGCGTCGGAATGGAGCGTATCGAGGCCCGGTTCCACGGCAGCGTCTTCGATCTCCATCGTCACGATACCTACGCCATCGGCGTGACGCTGCATGGCGTCCAAACCTTCCGTTATCGCGGCGCGACACATCACAGCCTGCCCGGCCAGATTATCGTACTCCATCCCGACGAATTGCACGATGGCGGCGCCGGCACTGAAGACAGTTTGCGTTACAGGATGCTTTATCTGGAGCCGTCCATCGTGCTGGACTGCCTCGGTCACATAGGCGCGTCGCTGCCTTTCGTCAGGAATGCCGTGGTGACGGATCCGGTTTTCCGCACGCGGCTGCTTTCGGCGCTGAGCCCGTTGGACCAGAAGCTTGACGATCTGTTTGTCGCCGACTTCGTGGCGCAATTGATGCAAAGCCTGGCACGGCACTCAGGCCTGCCGGCGAAACCGATCCCAAGGACAGCGTGGCGGGCTGCCAGCCTGGCACGCGACTATCTGGAAGAAAATGTTTTCCGTACCGTCCGTTCGGAGGAGCTGGAGGCAATCACCGGGCTGGATCGCTACGCTCTATCGCGGCATTTCCGTGCCGCTTTCTCCACCAGTCCGCACCGCTTTCTCCTGATGCGCCGGCTTCAACGAGCACGCCGCATGATCGAGGCAAGCGAGCCATTGGCACAGATCGCAATAGCGGCCGGTTTCAACGACCAAAGTCATTTCAGCAGGCACTTCAAGAGGGCGTTCGGCGTCACGCCGGGCCGCTGGTCGGAATTGGTCCATGGATCGTCAGCAGCCGCTGCCTGATGGCGTCAGCCGCGGATCATTCGTCGGCGTCGATCTCATCATCGACGAGAACCATCTCTCCGTTCGAGAGGTTCGCCTCAACGCGGGCGAGCAGCTTGAACAACGCCTTTTGGTCCTTTTTATCGAGCCCCTTCAGCGCCTGCTTCTCGGTCTTCTTCACCGATCTCTCGATGGCATGAATGATTTCGCGGCCAGTGTCGGTCAGAAAGATATGGGCCTGGCGGGCATCGGCGGAAGAGGCGCGTTTTTCCAGAAAACCCTGCGCCTGCAGCCGGTTGATGGTCTTGGTGATGGTCGGCGGGCGAACACCGAGGCGACCGGCGAGATTGCCGGGCGTCTGCCCGTCCTCACGGTCGAGCGCCAGCATGATCTGGTCCTGGCCGGCATAGAAGCCGTGCGCCAAAAGCCGCGCCGCGAGTGCCGTACGCGCTAGCCGCGCCGCCGAATGCAGCCGGCTCATTGTCGCAGTCTTGTCCGCCTTGGCCATGGTTATCCCTCATCGGCCGAACCGGTGTGGACAGCATAGAGGCCGCCGCCCGGTTGGCAATCGACAATCAAAAAGATCCGGCTTTGCAAAACAGCTTTGCCGGCAAGCAATGCGGTGTCCGCCGTGGCTAATGCCAGATGTTTATTTCAGTTAGATGACAAACGACTTTTCAGCGCAGGTGGACGCGTTCGGCAGGAGCGCCGCACACCCGATGCGGGACTCAATCAGCCCTCACCGCGACGATCATCAAGGCCTGGTAGGCGTCCGCCACCTCGCGCAGCGCCGCCTGCGAAAGCGGCCCGGCGCGCCGCGCGATACCGTCCCTGGCGTTCGACGTATCCCGCTTACCGGAACGGTCGGCGTAGGGCGCGACAGTGGTGAATATCTGTTCGCTCAGGCCATCGGGGAAAAACAGCTGGCCGGTCATCACCGAATTGTCGTTCGGGAAGGCCTTGAAGTGGATATGGGTGGTGCGGCCGCGATACCAGCCGGGATAGATGGTGGCGAACGAAACGATGCCGGTGTCATCCGCCTTCTGCCAGCCGCGCAGAAAACTCTGGCCTGAGGTGTCGACATCCTGGCCGTCGCCTTGTCCGGGATAGCCCGAATAATGGCCTTGCGCGTCGCAATGCCAGATGTCGACGCGCGCGCCGGCAAGCGGCCGGCAGGCCGCGTCGACCACCTGCAGCCGCACATTGAGGGCAATGCCCGCTTTGCCTTCGGTGATATCGGCGCGTTCGAGCTTCGGGTCGAAATAGAACGGGCCCTCGGTCGCCTCCGGCGTGATCGCGCAGACGCCGGCGCCGCTATCGAACAGGGCAAGCCCGGCATAGGGCGAGGCCTGCTGAGCCAGCGCGATGCCCGGCAGAAAGACACCGCCGCCCGCGCTGACGGCAATGAGGCCGAGCGCCTGGCGCCGGCTCAACGGGAATGGTTTATCGGACATTCGGCGCATCTTTTCGGTTTCTTTCGAGCAAGCTGCCTTGGTCTTATCTAGGCAGTGAGACCAGCCAACGCCAATGAAAACGCGGCAATGTTGGGAAAGCCCGGCAATGCTGGCGACCTGTTTGGCCCATCGGTTGCCACGTGCAAAAGCACGGCGTGCATCCTATATGGAGCCAACAATCCTTTTCGAGGCCCAACATGAGCGATGCACAGACGACGCAGATCCCCGTAACCGTTCTCACCGGCTATCTTGGCGCCGGCAAGACGACGCTACTAAACCGCATCCTCTCGGAAAACCACGGCAAGCGCTACGCCGTCATCGTCAATGAGTTCGGCGAGATCGGCATCGACAACGAGCTGATCGTGGAATCCGACGAGGAAATCTACGAGATGAACAATGGTTGCGTCTGCTGCACGGTGCGCGGCGACCTGATTCGCGTCGTCGAGGGCTTGATGCGCCGGCCAGGCCGCTTCGACGCCATCGTGATCGAGACGACCGGCCTCGCCGATCCGGTGCCGGTGGCGCAGACCTTCTTCATGGACGACGACGTGCGCTCCAAGACCAGGCTCGACGCGGTGGTGGCGCTGGTCGACGCCAAGCACCTGCCGTTGCGGCTGAAGGATTCCCGCGAAGCCGAGGACCAGATCGCCTTTGCCGACGTCGTCGTGCTCAACAAGACCGATCTCGTCACGCCGGAGGAACTGAGCAAGGTCGAGGCGACGATCCGCGCGATCAACCCGGCGGCCCGGATCCATCGCACCACGCGCGCAGGCTTGGCGCTGTCCGAGGTGCTCGACCGCGGCGCCTTCGATCTTTCGCGGGCGCTGGAGAACGACCCGCATTTCCTCGAGGCGCATCACGACCACGACCATCACGACCACGATCATGACCATCACGACCATGACGGGCATGACCACCATCATCACGCGCACCCGTCCGATATCCATGACGTGACGGTGCAGTCGGTGTCGCTGCGCGGCGGCGAGATGGACCCGAAGAAATTCTTCCCGTGGATCGAGAAGATCACCCAGATGGAAGGCCCGAACATCCTGCGGCTGAAGGGCATCATTGCGCTCAAGGGCGATGACGAGCGCTACGTCATCCAGGGCGTGCACATGATTATCGAGGGCGACCACCAGCGCGCCTGGAAGGACGGCGAGAAGCACGAGAGCCGGCTGGTGTTCATCGGTCGCGAGCTCGACGCCGAGCGGCTGAAGAAGAGTTTTGAGGCCTGCCAGGCAGCTTGATTTTCGGGCCTTGTAACGCTAGCGCTGCACGTTCTTTCCTTCTCCCCTTGTGGGAGAAGGTGGCCGAGCGAAGCTGGGTCGGATGAGGGGTGTTCCAGCCTGGCGCCAACCGCGCTTCGTCCAACACCCCTCAACCGTCTTGGCGCTACGCGCCAATCCACCTTCTCCCACAAGGGGAAAAGGTCGCGTCGCAGCTAGCCGCTAACGATTCCTCCGCAGCGGCAGGGCGACCACACCGATCTTGAATGGAATCTCCCATGCCCACAGTCGCCCCGCTTGATCTCGATGGCCATTGCGTCGCCGCCGTCTTCCTTGGCGACGTGCCGCATTTCGCGCTGGCCGACGGCACAATCCATCGGCTGGACCATGGCCACAAGACGGCGCAGGCCAATGACGGGCTGCTCGCCGCCTTCCACGATGCGGCCAACGACCGGCTGATCACCGGCGGCGAGGACGGCAAGATCTTTTCGGTTACCGCCGGCGGCAATGCGGCAGAATTGGCAAGCGCCGGGAAGAAATGGATCACCAGCGTCGCCGCTGGACCACAAGGCACAGTCGCCTATGCCTCGGGCAAGATCGCCTTCGTGCATTTCGCCGACGGCAAGACCAGGGAATTCTTGCATCCGCGTTCGGTCGAGGGGCTGGCGTTCTCGCCCAAGGGCATGCGCTTCGGCGTCGCCCGCTACAATGGCGCGACGCTGCATTTCCCGGCAACCGACGGCAAGCCGGTCGAGCTGGAATGGGCCGGCGCCCACACCGGCATCACCTTCTCGCCGGATGGCGCCTTCCTCGTCACCACCATGCAGGAGAACGCGCTGCATGGCTGGAAGCTCGCCGATGGCAAGCACATGCGGATGAGCGGCTATCCCGGCAAGGTCAAAAGCCTGTCGTGGGCGCCCAAGGGAAAATGGCTGGCCAGTTCCGGAGCCCCGGCGGCGATCGTCTGGCCGTTTTCGGGCAAGGACGGGCCGATGGGCAAGGCGCCGCTGGAACTCGGCACGCGCGGCAACGCCATGGTGACCTCGGTCGCCTGCCACCCGAGCCAGGATGTCGTCGCCGTCGGCTATGACGACGGCATGGTGATGGCGGTGCGTTTCGCCGACGCCAAGGAAGTTCTTCTGCGCCGACCGGGCAAGGGCGCCATCACCTCGATGATGTGGGACAGGCAAGAACGCCGCGTTGCCTTCGGCAGTGCCGCCGGCGATTGCGGCGTCATTGATATTTCGGCCTAGGGGAGTACGGGAGTAGGGCAGTAGGGCAGTAGGGCACCTATTCCCCTTTTCCCTTATTCCCCTATTCGAGTAACGCATGAGAGGGCTCTTCATGCATGCAATCGACCATTCAAAGACGGCCATAGGTGGCATCAGCGCTGCCCGGATCGCCGATCTGTGCGAGACCGAGGCCGAAGCCTTCCGCAAGGCGCGACCGAAATCGGCAGCGAAGGGCGGCAATGGCCTGCCGGGCTTCTTCGGCGGCGTGCCGATGCACTGGATGAACGACTGGCCGACGCCGTTCCCGATCCTGGTCGACAGCGCCAGAGGCGCCACTATCACTGACATCGACGGCAATCGGCTCGACGATTTCTGCCTCGGCGACACCGGCTCGATGTTAGGCCACTCGCCGCCGCCGGTCGCCCACGCCATCCGTAGGCAGGCCGGACGCGGCCTGACCTACATGCTGCCTTCGGAAGATGCACTCGCCATCGGCCCGCTGCTGCAACAGCGCTTCGGCCTGCCGTTCTGGCAGATTGCGACGACGGCGACCGATGCCAATCGCTTTGCGCTGCGCGTCGCCCGCGCCATCACCGGCCGGGAAAAGATCCTGGTCTTCAACGGCTGCTATCACGGCTCGGTCGACGAGACGATGGTGCGCCTGGTCGACGGCAGACCGGCCAACCGGCCGGGACTGGCCGGCGAATTCCGCGACCTGACCCGGGCGACCGATGTCGTCGAGTTCAACGATGTGCCGGCGCTTGAGACAGCACTCCGGGACCAGAAAATCGCCTGTGTCGTCACCGAGCCGGTGCTGACCAATTCCTGCATGGTGCTGCCCGACCCTGGCTTCCACGACGCGCTGCGCCGTCTCACCCGCGCTGCCGGCACCCTGCTGCTGATCGACGAGACGCACACGATCTCGACCGGTCCCGGCGGCTACACCAGGAAACACGGCTTGGAGCCGGACCTGTTCGTGCTCGGCAAGCCGATCGCCGGCGGTGTGCCGGCCAGTGTGTGGGGGATGAGCGAAAACGTCGCCACCCGCTATGCCGACTATGTCAGGACCAAGGAACCAGGCTATTCCGGCATGGGCACGACGCTCTCAGCCAATCCGCTGCAGTTCGCGGCGATGCGCGCCACGCTCGAAGAGGTGATGACCGACGAGAACTATAGCCATATGGACCATCTGGCGCGGCGGCTCGACGCCGGGCTGACCGCCGTCATCGACCGTTACCGCCTGCCTTGGCATGTTGCCCGGGTCGGAGCCCGCGTCGAGTTCATCTGCGCGCCAGGCCCGCTGAGGAATGGCGGCGAGGCGGAAACAGCGCACGCACCGGCGCTCGAAGCGGCGATCCATGTCGCGCTGGTCAATCGCGGCGTACTGATCGCGCCGTTCCACAACATGATGCTGATCTCGCCGGCGACCAGCGCTGCCCAGGTGAACCGCCTGATCACCGCCTTCGGCGCGGTTGCGGCAAGGCTCGCGGCATGAGACAAGCTTGCACATGAGAGAAGCGCACAAGCAAATTTTGAACGCCATCATCGCCTCCCCTTCGGGCTCGACGCCCGCCGAGGCGCAAACCTTTCTCGACGCCCATCCCGAGATCGAAGCGTTCGACATCGTGCTGACCGACGCCAATGGCGTCGGGCGTGGCAAGATCGTGCGCCGGCACGAGTTGATGAGCATCTTCGAGGGCGGCAGGCATATGCCGATCTCGATCCTAGGCCTCGACATCACCGGCGAGGACGTGCACGAGACCGGACTGATCTGGACGACGGGCGACGGCGACCTGCGGGCATGGCCGATCCCCGGCACGCTGGTGCCGCTGTTCGGCACACAGCCGCCGCGCGGCCAGGTGCTGATGGCGATGTACCATCTCGATGGTCAGCCCATGTCCTCCGACCCGCGCCTGGCGCTGGGCCGGCAGGTGGAGATACTGGCGGCCAAGGGCCTGCATCCGGCCGGCGCCTTCGAGCTCGAATTCTTCCTGCTCGCCAACGAGCGCGACGCCGACGGCAAGGTGCAGCCGGCGCACGCGGTGCTCGACGGCCGCCGCTCGGCCAAGACAGAGGTCTATTCCGTCGACCATCTGCACGGCATGGAGCCGCTGTTTTCCGACATTTATGCCGCGGCCAGCGTGGAAGGTATCCCGGCCGAGACGGTCATTTCCGAATATGCGCCCGGCCAATACGAACTGACGCTGAACTATCGCAAGGACGTGATGCGGGCGGCCGACGATCTCGTCATGCTGAAGCGGCTGGTGCGGGCACAGGCGCGCCGCCACGGCGTCACTGCATGCTTCATGGCCAAGCCGATCGAGAAGTATGCCGGCTCCGGCATGCATTTCCATGTCTCGCTGCAGGACAAAGCCGGCAACAACGTCTTTGCCGAAGCCAGCGGCGAGACCTGGTCCTTGCCGCTGCTGCGCGGACTGGGCGGCCTCATCCAGACCATGGCCGAATCGATGCTGGTGTTTGCACCGCACGCCAATTCATGGCGGCGTTTCGTTTCGCAATCCTATGCGCCGGTGGCGCCGACCTGGGGTGTCAACAACCGCTCGGTGGCATTGCGCGTGCCGGCGGGCGATGCGAAAAACCGGCGCATCGAGCACCGGCCGTCGGGCGTCGACGCCAACCCTTATCTGGTCGCGGCAACCGTGCTGGCCGGCATCGTCAAAGGTCTCGATGAGGGCCTCGATCCAGGCCCCGAAACCACCGGCAATGGCTACGAATCAGCAATCACGCGCACCACCATGCCGGTGGACTGGCGCGCAGCGATCGAGGCGGCAAGGGCCTCGACATTCCTCAAGGGCGCGCTGGGGGAAGACCTGCACCGGACCTTCGTGGCGATCAAGCAATCCGAATATCTGCGGGTGGCGCGCACGGTCAGCGAACTGGATTATCATCTCTATCTGCATGAGGTGTGAGGCATCGCATCGCCGGTCATGCGCTCGGCGAAAGCCGGGTCTCGGCTATTTGAAGGAACCTTTCGGGGGCTTCGCTCATTGCGCATCTGATCGCAGCAGCGGGCAAGGCCGCATCAGCCATGATCGCCAGGATGCAGACAAATTCTCCACACCATGCCAAGGTACAGGCAAGACGCTGGCCCAAGCCTGAATTGCCTGAGACGGCGGAAGACGATGGCGCAAGCACCCTTTCCGAACTCAGCGAAGTGGCGAAGGCCTGTCGCCGCTGTCCGCTGTGGCGCAACGCAACGCAGACCGTGTTCGGCGAAGGGCCTGACAGGGCCAAGGTGGTTTTCGTCGGTGAACAGCCAGGCGACCAGGAGGATCTGGCCGGTAAACCTTTTGTCGGTCCGGCCGGAAAGGTCTTCGACGCCATCCTGGACGATGCCGGCGTCGACCGGCTGAAAGTCTATGTCACCAATGCGGTCAAGCATTTCAAGTTCGAGCCGCGCGGCAAGCGGCGCATCCACTCGAAGCCGAATGCCGGCGAGGTGCAGGCCTGCCGCTGGTGGCTCGACAAGGAGCTCGCTCTGATCAAGCCCAGTCTGGCGGTGGCGCTCGGCGCGACGGCGGCGCAGGCGCTGCTCGGCAAGGTCGTGCCGATCATGAAGATGCGCGGCGCGGTCGTGGAGCGGGACGATGGCTTGCCTGTGTTCGTCACCATCCACCCGTCCTTCATCCTGCGTATTCGCGAGCCGGCGGACAAACAGGCCGAACGCGAGCGGTTCCTGCAGGACATGAAGGCGGTGAAAAAGCTGATGGCCGCCTGATCCCTAACTGATCAGGATTGCCCTCAGATCATTGACGTTCGTCCCGGTCGGGCCGGGCACGAAGAGATCGCCGACGGCGTTGAATGCCGTCCAAGCATTGTTGCCGGCAAGCATCGCCTTGGCATCGACGCCTGCCGCCCGCATCCGCGACACCGTCGAGCCGTCGGCAAAGGCGCCGGCATTGTCCTCCGAACCGTCGATGCCATCGGTGTCAGCGGCCAGTGCATGGACGCCCTCCATGCCGCTGATGCCGATGGCGAAGGCGAGCAGGAATTCCGAGTTACGGCCGCCCTTGCCCTTTGCCCGCAAGGTCACCGTCGTCTCGCCACCCGACAAGACCAACACCGGCTTTCGGAAAGGCCGGTTGCGCGTCGCGACTTCACGGGCGATCGCCGCATGAAAACCGCCGACCTCGCGCGCCTCGCCCTCGATGGAATCGGAGAGGATGACCGCCTCGATACCTTGGCGCCTGGCTTCGGCTGCGGCCGCTTCCAGCGATACGCCGGCCGAGGCGATCAGATGCACTTCGTTGCGCGAAAAGCGCGGATCATCGACGCGCGGCGCATCGGCGGCCGGCGAATTGATATGCGCCATGACAGAGGCCGGCAGTTTCATGCCATAGGCGGCGATCGATGCCAGCGCCTCTTGGCGGTTGCCGGAATCGGCAACGGTCGGGCCGGAAGCCACCAGCGCCGGGTTGTCGCCCGGAATGTCGGAGACCACCAAGGATACCAGCTTCGCCGGATGGGCGGCTGCCGCCAGCCTGCCGCCTTTGATCGTGGAAACATGCTTGCGGATGGTGTTCATGGCAGCGATCGGCGCGCCGGAGGCGAGCAGCGCCTCGTTGACGGCGATCTCGTCGGCCAGCGTCAGAACTTCGGCGGGCGCCGGCAGCAGCGCCGAGCCGCCGCCGGAGATGAGCGCCACGACCAGATCGTCCGCGGTCAGCCCCTGCACCTTTTCGAGCAGCCGGCGCGACGCTTCGAGTCCGGCGGCATCCGGCACCGGATGCGCCGCCTCGATGATCTCGATGCGCTGGCAGGTCGCGCCATAGCCGTAGCGGGTGACGACCAGCCCTTCAATCGGGCCGTCCCACACTTTTTCGAAAGCGGCCGCCATCTGCGCCGAGCCTTTTCCTGCACCAATGACGATGGTGCGTCCTTTCGGCGGTGCCGGCAGATGATCCCTGATGGTCCTCTGTGGATCGGCGGCGGCGACGGCGGCATTGAAGATGGCGGCGAGGAAGGGCTTGGGATCGAGCGCGGTCATTTTGCTTCCGGCGGCAGTGCCAGCTCACGGCCGTCGACGCCGAGATGGCTGCAGAGCGCGTCGACGACGACGCCGTGATCCTCACGCTCCGGCAGGCCCGAGACCGCGATCACACCGATCACACCGGCGCCTTTGACCGTGACGGGAAAGCCACCACCGGCCAGCACATAGTCTGACATGTCGAGCCCCTCGCCCGGCTTGAAGCTGCGGTCGGGGCGCTGTTGCTCCAGCACCAGGCGGTAGGTGCTTCTCAAAAACCGCCGCACGACGTTGGTCTTGCGCCGCGCCCAGTCCGGGTTGGAGGCGTTCGAGCCCGGCATCGCTGCATAGAACAGCGGCCGGTCGAAGGTCCTGATGTCGACGATGATCGGTAGGTTCTGGGCCAGTGCCCGGTCGCGGATCGCCGAGCCGATCTTGAAGGCGACAGCCTCGTCGAAGACGGGGAAGACAAGCTCGGCTTCCTGTTTCTTGATCAGAGCGATGTCGTCCGCAAAGGCCATGTCGTTCCCCTGTCAACTTCGCTGCAGGCTTTGACCGATGGCTGCCGCCGGGTCAAGCCGGGACGTGTGGGATAGCCAAATCGCCATATCCGTCTTGGCCGCCCGCCCGGCGACGTAGACCTCGCGCACGGCACGATCATCGCCCAGCGTCTGCAGCAGAAACAGCTCCTCCGCCAGCGTGTCCGCCGTCTCCATCCGCAGCCGCATCGCCGGCGTAGCGCGCGCGTCGAGGACGACGATGTCGGCATCGCTGCCTGGGTCGAGCGTGCCGATCCTTTCCACGATCGACAGCGCCTCGGCATTGCCGCGGGTGAGCTGCCAGAACGACTGGAACGGATTGAGCTTCTCGCCGTTCAGCGCAATCACCTTATAGCCCTCATCCATGGTGCGCAGCATCGAGTAATTGGTGCCGCCGCCGACATCGGTGGCGGTGGCGATGCGGAGTGGTTTTTCGCGGCGGCGGTAACGCTGATAGTCGAACAGGCCCGAGCCGAGGAACAGGTTCGAGGTCGGACAGAACACGGCGACCGAGCCCGTGTCCGAAAGCGCATCCGCCTCGCGTTCCGAAAGATGGATGCAGTGGCCGAACAGGCTTTTGCGCCCGAGCAGCCCATAGTGCTCGTAGACATCGGTATAGTCGCTGGCCTTTGGATAGAGTTGCAGCGTAAAGGCGATCTCAGCGTGGTTTTCCGACAGATGCGTCTGCATGTGCAAATCGGGATGTTCGCGGCACAGCGCGCTCGCCATTTCCAACTGCTCGGGTGACGAGGTGATGGCAAAGCGCGGTGTGATGGCATAGTGCTGGCGGCCCTTGCCGTGCCACTCGGCGATCAGCGCCTTGCTGTCGTCATAGGCCGATTGCGGCGTGTCGAGCACGCCCTCCGGCGCGTTGCGATCCATCATCACCTTGCCCGCGATGTTGAGCATGTTGCGGTCATGCGACTCGGCGAAGAACGCTTCGGCCGATTCCCTGTGCACCGAGCAATAGGCGGCGACTGTCGTCGTGCCGTGGCGCACAACCTCATCCAGAAACAGCCTGGCGATGCGGCGGCCATGCTGGGCGTTCTGGAATTTGGTTTCCTCGGGAAAGGTGTAGGTGTTCAGCCAGTCGAGCAGCTCGGCGCCGTAGGAGGCGATCACCTGCATCTGCGGAAAATGCGCATGCGCGTCGATGAGACCAGGCAGCAGCAAGTGCGGGCGATGGTCGATCTTCTTTGCGCCTTCATCAGCCTTTTTCTCGACGTCGGCATAGGCGCCCGCGGCAACGATCCTGCCGTTGCGGAGCAGCAGGCCGCCGTCGTCCTCGTAGCGCCAGGCGGGATGGTCGTCGACGGTCTCAGGCCAGCGCAGGAATGACAGCGTGCGGCCGCGCAGGAGCGTGCTGGTCATGCTTATTTCCCTGCCTCCTCGAACCATGCCACCAGCAGCGCTCGCTCCTTGTCGGTGATATGGGTGACATTGGCTGGCGGCATGGCGTGGCTGCGGCCGGCCTGCAAGTAGATCTCGCGGGCCTGCGCGGCGATACCGGCGTCCGTGTCGAGCATCACACCTTTCGGCGCGTGATAGACGCCCTCGTAGGACGGCTCCTGCGCATGGCACATCGAACAACGGCCTAGCACCGTATCGCGCACTGCGGGAAAATGCGCCGAAGCGACATAGACCTGCGCCGCCGAGGACGCCTTGACGTCGCCGGTCAGCACTTTCGGCACCGTTGACAGCCAGATAATGACGACGAACAGGACGGCGGCAGCCAGCCAGGTCCAGGTCGGGTTACCCTTGCGCGCATGCATGGTGTTGAAATAGTGCCGGATCAGCACGCCGATGATGAAAACCAGCGAGGCGATCACCCAGTTGAACTGGGTAGCAAACGCCAGCGGGTAGTGGTTCGACAGCATCAGGAACAGGACGGGCAGCGTCAGGTAATTGTTGTGCAGCGAGCGCTGCTTGGCGATCTTGCCGTATTTCGGGTCGGGCTTGCGACCGGCGATCAGGTCGGCGACGACGATCTTCTGGTTCGGAATGATGACCATGAAGACATTGGCCGACATGATCGTCGCGGTGATGGCGCCAAGATGCAGGAAAGCGGCGCGGCCGGTGAACAGATGGGTAAGACCCCAGGCGATGAAGACCAGCACTCCATAGAGCACCAGCATCAGGCCGGTGTCGCTCCTGCCAAGCGGCGAACGGCATAAGAGATCGTAGAGCACCCAGCCAACCCCGATCGTCGCCAGCGACAGCAAGATGCCTGTAGGCACCGACATGGCAAGCACGTTGGGATCGATCAGGAAGAGGTCCGCCCCGGCATAGTAGACGACGCACAGCATGGCAAAGCCGGACAGCCAGGTGGCGTAGGATTCCCATTTGAACCAGGTCAGGTGCTCGGGCATTTCGGCCGGAGCCACCAGATATTTCTGGATGTGATAGAAGCCGCCGCCATGCACCTGCCATTCCTCGCCGAAGGCGCCGACAGGCATGCCCGGACGCTGGCGCAAGCCAAGATCGAGCGCGACGAAATAAAAGGACGAACCGATCCAGGCTATGCTGGTGACGACATGCAGCCAGCGCACGGCGAAACTCAGCCAGTCCCAGAATATCGCGAAATCCAACATTGAAAAGTCGTCCCTGCCGATCGGCTGACTTTACGGACTGGAGCGCAAACGGAAAGGGCCGAGCTGCACGATGACTTTCAAAAAAAAATGGAAAATACTAGGGTTATCCCTACGCTGCCGTATGAGAGCCCTAAGCCGCATGGCCTACCTCGACAACATCGCCGTTTTCGTCCGCGTCGTCGAGCTTGGCAACCTGTCGGCGGCGGGCCGCGACATGCGCATTTCTCCGGCCGTCGCGTCCAACCGTATCAAGGAGCTCGAAAAACATCTTGGTGTCAGGCTGTTCAACCGCACGACGCGGCAATTGATGCCAACCGAGCACGGCACGGTGTTCTACTCCGGCGCCAAGCAGGTGCTCGAGGCGGTCACCGAGGCCGAAGCCGCGGTCAGCGCTTTGTCCGGCCAGCCGCGCGGCACCATCAAGGTGACAGCGCCGCTCGGCCTTGGCCGGCGACTGGTAGCGTCGGGAATCCCCGATTTCCACGACAAATATCCTGATATCGAGGTTCGGCTGAGGCTTTCAGACCACAATGTCGACATCATGAAGGAAGGCATCGATGTCGCCTTCCGGCTGGGCATCATCGAGGATTCCAGCCTCAGAATGCGCGGCATCATGGAATGCGAGCGGGTGCTGGTGGCGGCGCCGAAATATCTGGAGGCGCGCGGTGAGCCGGCCGAGCCGCAGGAATTGATCGGCAAGAAGCACGACTGCCTGATGCTGCGCTATTCCGGCGCGCGCGAATATGTGTGGACGCTGCAGACGGCCGACGGCCCGCGAAAATTCGAGGTGCACGGACCCTATGACACCGACGATGGCGACGTTCTGACCGGCTGGGCGCTGTCGGGCCGCGGCATCATCAACAAGCCGCGCTTCGAGGTCGAGCCGTTCATCCGCGACCGGCGGCTGAAGGTGATCCTGCCCGACACGCCTCCGACGCCGGTCCAGTTCGCCGCCGTCTACCCGCACAAGAAGCTGCAGGACCCGAAGGTGCGGCTGCTGCTCGATTTCATGGCCGAGCGCTGCCAACGGCTGATCAAGGATATTCTGGCCGGCAAGTGAGCGTTGCTCGAATTCTGGCCGTCAGCCGGCCATTGCCTTGCCACAAGAGGCGGGGTGCGGAGCGGCTCGCGCGCCAGCATGGGCGGCCAGCGCCGTCATGATCTCGGCCGTCGCCAAGGCCGCAATCACGGGCGGTCGCTTGTCCTTGACCGTTTCGCCGCCAATCGGCGAGACGAGGCGGGCAAATTCCGCCTCGCTGCCGTCCGTCGACTTCAGGAACCAGTTCCTGAAGGTCGCCTTCTTGGTTCTGGAACCGATCATCCCGACATAGGCGGCATCCCGACGTTTCAGTGCCTCGGCGACGATCAGGAAATCCAGTGCGTGGTCGTGAGTGAGGACGACGAACGCGGCGCCAGCCGGAGCGTTGCGTACCAATGCCTCGGGGATCGGCGTAAGACTGGTTTCGACCGCTTCCGGCATGCCCTCCAGCGCCTCGGCTCGCATCTCGACAGCGACCACGTGCACGGGCAGCAAGGCCACCGCCGATGCCAGTGCCTGGCCGACATGGCCGCCGCCGAAGATGTAGACATGCGGCTGCTGCGCTGCCTCGGCTTCCGCCGCCGCAACAAGCTCGGCTTCGAGGGCCGCGTCGACCAGCCGGATCAGCACCTCGACCCTGCCGCCACAACACTGGCCGATCTCCGGCCCGAGCGGGACATCGAGCGTGGCGCTGACATCCCTCCCCCTCGAGGGGAGGGTGGCGGCGAAGCCGCCGGGTGGGGTCGCCGCGGCAGTGCTCGACGCTCTGGCGGTGCCTTCTGAGACGACCCCCTCTGGCCGCTCCGAGGCCATCTCCCCCTCAAGGGGAGAGAAAAGCAGCTGCCGTGCTTTGTCGATCGCCATATATTCGAGCTGGCCGCCGCCGATCGTGCCAAAAATCGCCGCTCCCGAGACGAGCATGAAGGCGCCCTTCTCGCGGGGCGTCGAGCCTTTGGTCCCGGCCACCTCGACCAGGGCGACCCGGCCGGCGCGCGCAAGAAAGGCTTTCAGGCTTTGCACTTTCGCGTTCATCATTCGCATTTCCTATCGGGAAATATAGAGTTTTTCGGCCTGAATTGCACGCTTTCAAGGATTTCCGGGGTCGGGTTCACATGCCAGTCTTGGCTTCCCGCTTCAGCCGCTCGATCGCCATCAGCACCCGCTCCGGCGTCGCCGGTGGGTCGAGGCGCGGGCAGATCCGGTGGTCGGCAACGCTCGCCACCGCATCCGACAGCGCATGCAGCACCGAGATGCCGAGCGGCAGCGGCGGCTCGCCGACCGCCTTGGAGCGGTGCACCGTCGGCTCGCTCGCTTCCGGCCAATCGGCCAGCGTTACGTTGAAGATCTTCGGTCGGTCCGAGGCCAAGGGGATTTTGTAGGTCGACGGTGCATGGGTGCGCAGCCGGCCCTTGTCGTCCCACCAAAGTTCCTCCGTCGTCAGCCAGCCCATGCCCTGGATGAAGCCGCCCTCGACCTGGCCGAGGTCGATGGCGCGGTTCAGCGAGCGGCCGGTCTCGTGCAGGATGTCGGTACGCTCGACGACATATTCGCCGGTCAGAGTGTCGACCGAGACTTCCGAGCACGCAGCGCCATAGGCGAAATAATAGAAGGGGCGGCCCTCGCCCTTGTCACGGTCCCAGTGAATTTTCGGTGTCTTGTAGAAGCCCGCTGCCGAAAGCTGGACGCGCGCCATGTAGGCCTGCCTGACGAGATCGGCGAAGGCGATCTCCTGGTTGCCGATGCGCACCCGGTTGGGCAGGAACAGCACCTGATCGCGCGGCACCTGGTATTTTTCGGCGGCGAAGTTGGTCAGCCGCTCCTTGATCTGCAGGGCCGCGTTCTGCGCCGCCATGCCGTTGAGGTCGGAACCGGACGAGGCGGCGGTCGCCGAGGTGTTCGGCACCTTGCCGGTCGTCGTCGCGGTGATCTTGACCTGGTCGAGGTCGATCTGGAATTCTTCCGCCACCACCTGCGCCACCTTGACGTAGAGGCCCTGCCCCATTTCGGTGCCGCCATGGTTCAGATGCACCGAACCGTCGGTGTAGACATGCACAAGCGCGCCGGCCTGGTTGTAGTGGGTGGCGGTGAACGAGATGCCGAACTTGACCGGCGTCAGCGCCAATCCACGCTTGATGAAGCGACTGTTGGCGTTGAAGGCTTCGATGGTGCGGCGGCGCCTCGCATAGTCGCAACTCGCCTCCAGCTCGGCGACGATGCGGTGGATGATGTTATCTTCGACCGTCTGGTGATAAGGCGTGACGTTGCGGTCGCTGGTGCCATAAAAGTTCTTCTTGCGGATTTCGAGCGGATCCTTGCCGACGGCAAAGGCGACCTCTTCGATGACGCGCTCGGCCCCGACCATGCCTTGCGGACCGCCGAAGCCGCGGAAGGCGGTGTTCGACACGGTGTTGGTGTAGAGCGGCGCCGATTGCGCGTGTATCGCCGGCCAGAAATAAGTGTTGTCGCAGTGGAACAGCGCGCGATCGGTCACTGGTCCTGAGAGGTCCGCCGAGAATCCGCAACGCGCCGCGAACATGAAGTCGACGCCGAGGATATTGCCGTCGTCGTCAAAGCCAACCTCGTAGTCGACCAGAAAGTCGTGGCGCTTGCCGGTGGCGATCATGTCGTCGTCACGGTCGGGCCGGATTTTCACGGCGCGATGGTGTTTTTTCGCAGCAATCGCCGCCAGCGCGGCAAACTGGTTGCCTTGCGTTTCCTTGCCGCCAAAGCCGCCACCCATGCGGCGGATCTCGACCGTGACGGCATGGCTCGGCACGCCGAGCGCATGGCTGACCATGTGCTGAACCTCGCTCGGATGCTGGGTCGAGGAATAAATCGTGACGTCCTGATCCTCGCCGGGAATGGCCATGGCGATCTGGCCCTCAAGATAAAAATGGTCCTGGCCGCCGATGCGCATTTTTCCCTTCAGCCGGCGCGGCGCGGCGTTGATCGCAGCCGCGGCATCGCCGCGCCTCAGGGTTAGCGGCGGCGTGACCAGCTTGTCCTTCCTGGGATCGAGGACGGCGATGTCGGTGACGAAAGGCAATTCCTTGTATTCGACCTTGGCCAGCCTTGTGGCGCGGCGCGCCTTCTCGCGGGTTTCGGCGATGACGCAAAAGATCGGTTGGCCGAAAAACTGCACCTTGCCGGCGGCCAGCACCGGTTCGTCGTGGCGGCCGGTCGGCGAAATATCGTTTTCGCCCGGCACGTCGCTAGCCGTCAGCACGTCGACGACGCCGGGCGCGGCGCGCACCGCCGACAGGTCCATGCTGGTGATGGTGGCATGCGTGGCCGTCGAAAGCCCAAGGCAGCCATGCAGCGTGCCGGATGGTTCCGGCATGTCATCGATATAGACGGCCGTGCCGCGGACATGCTTATGCGCGGAATCATGGCGCTGATCGGTGGCAACGCCACCGGAGATTTCTTGCGCCTTGAGGTTGGGAGCGTGCGTGGTCATCACGCCGCCTCGTGGCGCGATACCTGGATCGGCGCCTTGGTGCCGCTGGTCTCGGCAAAGAAGCGCAACAGCAGGTTCTTCGCCGCCAGCGCCCGGTATTCGGCGCTCGCCCGCATGTCGGTCAGCGGTGTGAAATCCCTGGCGTACTCGGCCATCGCCGCCTCGGCCGTCGCCTCCGTCCAAGGCTTGCCGAGCAACGCCTTTTCCACGCTAAAAGCCCGCTTCGGCGTTGCCGCCATGCCGCCATAGGCGATGCGGATATCCGCCACGGTGCCGTCGCTAGCCGGTGTCATGAAAAACGCGCCAAGCGCTGCGGTGATGTCCTCGTCACGGCGCTTGGTGATCTTGTAGACGGCGAATTTGGTATCCCTGCCCGGCACTGGGACATGCACTGCCTCGACGAACTCGCCCGGCTGCCGATCCTGCTTGCCGTAGGCGATGAAGAAGTCTTCAAGCGAGATCGTCCGCCGCTTGCTGCCGCGGCGCAGCGTCAGCCGCGCGCCGAGTGCGATCAGCGGCGGCGGCGTGTCGCCGATCGGCGAGCCGTTGGCGATGTTGCCGCCGATCGTGCCCATATTGCGCACCTGATCGCCGCCGATGCGGTCAAACAGCGGCCCCAGCGCCGGGATGCGTCTCGCCAGCGTCGAGAAAGCCTCGGTGTAGGTGACACCAGCGCCGATCGAAATGATGCCGTTGTCTTCGGAAATCGCGCACAGCCCGTCGAGATTCCCGATGAAGATCGCCGGCGAGATCTCGCGCATATGCTTGGTCACCCACAGGCCGACATCGGTCGAACCGGCGACGATGGTGGCGCCCGGCTCCTTGTCGAGCACGGCGGCGAGGTCGTCGGCATCGACCGGCACGACCAGGCGCTGCTTGCCGGCGCCGATCTCGATGCGCGAACCATCCTTCATCGCTTCGAGCTTGTCCGTGATGGCCTTGCGCTCCGCCGCCAGCGGATCCTTTGCCGCCTTGCCGTAGCTGGAGATGGCACGTGCCGCCCGCATGATTGCCTCGTAGCCGGTGCAGCGGCAGAGATTGCCCTGCAGCGCCTTTTCGATGGCTGCATCCGAAGGCTCAGGCGACCGCATCCACAGGGCATAAAGCGACATGACGAAGCCCGGCGTGCAGAAGCCGCATTGCGAGCCGTGGAAATCGACCAGCGCCTGCTGCACCGGATGCAGTTTTTCGCCGTCGCCGCGCAGATGCTCGATGGTCACGACATGCGTGCCATCAAGCGAGCCAAGGAAGCGGATGCAGGCATTGACGCTTTCGTAGACCAGCCGGCCGCCTGACAGCCTTCCGACCAGCACGGTGCAAGCGCCGCAGTCGCCCTCGGCGCAACCTTCCTTGGTGCCGCGCAGCGAGCGATCGAGCCGCAGCCAGTCGAGCAAGGTCTCGTCGGGCGCTACCGTGGTCAGCACAATTTGCTCGCCATTGAGGATGAAGCGTATCTCATTGCGTATTTTGAGCGTGGCCATGCCTCAGCTCCCGCGATAGGTCGAATAGCCGTAGGGCGATATGAGCAGCGGCACATGATAGTGCATCGGCTCGGCCATGCCGAAGCGGATCGGCACGCTGTCGAGGAAGGCCGGTTCCGGCAGTCTCAGCCCCTGCCGGCGCAGATAGTCGCCGGCAGCGAAGACTAGCTCGTATTCGCCGGTGCGGAACTCCGCGTCGGCAAGCAGCGGCGCGTCACAGCGGCCGTCGGCATTGGTGACCGCCGTCTTCAGATGCGTCCGCATGTCGCCGTTGATGCGATAGAGTTCGATCGACAGGCCTGCCGCCGGCCGGCCGGTCGCGGTGTCGAGGACATGGGTCGTCAGACGTCCGCCTTCGGCTTTCGACGTTTCCGCCACTGGCTGCTCCCATTCCGGTACGGTCGAACACGTTTGACGAATTGTGCGCCCATTAAAGGCGATGCATAAGTCCCGGTCGAGCGAAGTACTGCAAAAACACTTTCAAAAATTTTCGGGGGAATGCGCAAGCGGCCCTTTCGACTATTCTGATCACACTGTCCGGCAGGAGCGAAAATGCGTTACGAACGAGACATGCGCGGCTACGGCGCCAATCCGCCGGATCCGAAATGGCCCGGTGGGGCGCATGTCGCGGTGCAGTTCGTCGTCAATTACGAGGAGGGCGGCGAAAATTGCGTCCTGCATGGCGACACGGCTTCGGAAGCCTTCCTGTCCGAGATCGTCGGCGCTGCACCCTGGCCCGGGCAGCGCCACTGGAATATGGAATCGATCTACGAGTATGGCGCGCGCGCCGGCTTCTGGCGATTGCTGCGCCTGTTCACCGAGGCTGAGGTGCCGGTCACCTGCTACGGCGTCGCCACAGCGCTGGCGCGGTCGCCCGACCAGGTCGCGGCGATGCAGGAGGCCGGCTGGGAGATCGCCTCGCACGGGCTGAAATGGATCGACTACCGCGACCACGCGCCGGAGGACGAGCGCCGCGATATGAAAGCGGCTGTTAGCCTGCACTACGAGGTGACCGGGGCGCGGCCGACCGGCTGGTACACCGGCCGCACATCGATCAACACTGTGCGGCTGGCGGCGGAAGAGGGCGGCTTCGACTATGTGTCGGACACTTATGACGACGAGCTGCCTTACTGGTTCGAGCACGCTGGGCCGGACGGGTCGGCAAAACCGCAGCTCATCATCCCCTATACGCTCGACGCCAACGACATGCGCTTCGCCACGCCGCAAGGCTTCAACTCGGGCGACCAGTTCTTCGCCTATCTCAGGGATAGTTTCGATACGCTCTATGCCGAGGGCAAGGCAGGGCGGCCGCGCATGATGAATATCGGCCTGCATTGCCGTCTCATCGGGCGCCCCGGCCGCGTCGCAGCGCTCAAACGCTTCGTCGATTACGTCAAATCGCACGACAGGGTATGGCTGGCGCGGCGCATCGACATTGCCAAACACTGGCAAGAGACCCATCCGTTCCGACCGCCGGCGCTGCGCCCGTCGAGAATGGAATTTGAGGCTTTCGTCCAGGCTTTCGGCGGCGTGTTCGAGCATTCGCCGTGGATCGCCGAGCGCGCCTACGGGCTGGAACTTGGTCCGGCGCATGACAGTGCCGGCGGTCTGCATAATGCATTGTGCCGTGTCTTTCGCGGCGCCAGCGAGGCCGAGCGGCTCTCGGTGCTCAACGCCCATCCCGACCTTGCCGGCAAACTGGCGCAAGCCAAGCGGCTGACGCCGGAATCGGCCAGAGAACAGGCTTCCGCCGGGCTCGATGCGCTGACCGATAAGGAGCGCGAGCTGTTCTCAAAATTCAATGCCGCCTACGTTACTTCCTTTGGCTTTCCCTTCATCGTCGCGGTGAAAGGCAAAACCAGGGCGGAAATCCTGGCGGAGTTCGAGGCGCGGATCGGCAACAGCCGCGGCGTTGAATTTGAAACCGCCTGCAAACAGGTCGAGCGCATCGCGCTGTTTCGCCTCAAGGACATGCTCCCGCAATAGGCCTTGCCTTCCGCAATGGGCTCTGGCTTCCGCAACGGCTTTGAACTGAAGGATACGATGAAAATGGCCGACCAAACCTATTACGCGCCACATGGCGGCCACCCCGGCCAGAGTGAGCTGCTGACTGGCCGCGCTGTCTTCACCGAGGCCTATGCCGTCATTCCAAGGGGGGTAATGCAGGACATCGTCACCAGCGCCCTGCCGTTCTGGGACAAGACCCGCGTCTGGGTGCTGTCGCGCCCACTGTCTGGCTTTGCTGAGACGTTTTCGCAATACATCGTCGAGGTCGCGCCCGGCGGCGGCAGCGACCGGCCAGAACCCGATGCCGGCGCCGAGGGCGCCCTGTTCGTAGTCGAGGGCGAGCTCAGCGTTTTGCTGACTGGCGAGAAGCATGTCCTGCGGCCGGGCGGCTTTGCCTTTCTGCCGCCGGCCAGCGGATGGACTGTTCGCAACGAGAGCGGTGCTGCTGTCCGGTTCCACTGGATCCGCAAGGCTTACGACGCCGTCGAAGGCATTGATGCCCCGCAAGCCTTCTTTGCCAATGAACAGGACATTGCGCCGACGCCGATGCCCGGCACCGAGGGCCGTTGGGCGACGACGCGCTTCATCGACCCGGCCGACATGGGCCACGACATGCATGTCACCATCGTCACGCTGGAGCCGGGTGCGGTCATCCCCTTCGCCGAGACGCATGTCATGGAGCACGGTCTCTACGTGCTGGAGGGCAAGGCCGTCTACCGCCTCAACCAGGACTGGATCGAGGTCGAGGCCGGCGACTATATGTGGCTGCGCGCCTTCTGTCCGCAGGCCTGCTATGCCGGCGGTCCCGGAAAATTCCGCTACCTGCTCTACAAGGACGTCAACCGGCACGCCAAGCTCGGCGGGGTGGGCTTCGAGGGTCGCGCGCGATGACCCGCATCGTGGCGCGGCCGCTGACCCGCGAAAATTTTGCCGAGTTCGGCGACGTCATCGATATGGGCGGCGACAACCACTACCCGATCAATGGCGGCAAGGCCGAGCGCTACCATGACCTCGCCACGGCGCAGGCGCTGGGGCCGAATGGGCGTGTGCTGATCTCCATGGTGCGCGGCACGCCTTACGATTTTCCGCTGAAGCTGACCATGGTCGAGCGTCATCCGTTCGGCAGCCAGGCTTTCATCCCGCTGTCGCCACGGGCGTTCCTGATCATCGTTTGCCATGATGGCGACGACGGCCCGGGCGAGCCGCACGCCTTCATCACCGCGCCCGGGCAAGGCGTCAATTATCCGCGCAATCGGTGGCATAGTGTGCTGACGCCGATCGGCGAGGTCCAGGATTTTCTCGTTGTCGACGGCGGGGGCGACGGCTCCAATCTCGAAGAGTTCCATTTCTCGCAAGCTTACGAGATCGATCTCCCCGACGGGACCGCATGATGACCGACATTTCGCTGATCGACCGACTGCTCGACGTCATCGAGCGTGACATTGTGCCGAAGACGGCCGAAGGCGTCGCCCACGGCAACAAGCTGTTCGGCGCGGCGATCCTGCGCAAGGACGACCGCTCGTTGGTGCTCGCCGAAACCAATAACGAGACCGAAAATCCGCTCTGGCATGGCGAAGTGCACTGCCTGAAGCGGTTCTACGAAATGCCCAAGGCCGAGCGCATTGACACCAAGGACGCGATCTTCCTCGCCACGCACGAACCCTGCTCGCTCTGTCTGTCGGCGATCACCTGGACCGGCTTCGACAATTTCTACTATTTGTTCAGCCACGAGGACTCGCGCGACAGCTTTGCCATCCCGCACGACCTGAAGATCCTGAAGGAGGTGTTCACCCTCGACCCCGGCGGCTATAATGCCGAGAACGCCTACTGGAAGAGTTTTTCGATCCGCAAACTGGTGTGGTCGCTGCCCGAGACCGAGCGCCCGCGACTGGAAACGCGGATCGGCGAGATCGCCGCGCGCTATGACGAATTGTCCAGCACCTATCAGGCAAGCAAGGCCGAAAACGACATTCCGCTGAGCTGAATGCTGCAAAGTTCAACGCTTGAATGCCCCCTTTATGGTGGCATATTGTGGTTATGGAGAAAGGCAGGCCCACTTACGATCTTGATGAATCAAGGCCGAATTGGGTTCTGTCGACACGCTGGCAATCACAAACGTCCGCTCTGCGGGATGCCATTGCTCTAGGCTTTGATCGCGCCGGTGTCGTCGGGGTGATCAGCGGCATCACTCGGAAGATGTTTGTAAAGTCGATGACGACATTCGCCGACCATCGTGTCTGGCAAGATGTCTATCACGTGCGAGCACGCGACCTGGTTCTCTACGTGAAATTTCAGGCGGACGTGGTGATCGGATTCACAGTCATGTCGTTCAAGGAAAAGTGACTATGGCGACGAAGGGAAATAATGAAACGAACACGATGATCTCCCCCGAAACAGGAGAAACGCTGACGCGTGGAGCGCGTCCGTTCACTGTGACTTACAAGGGCGAGAGCATGGTCGTCGATCTGCCGGGGTATTATCCGCCGTCGGGAGATGAGGGCGTGCACGTCGGGGAGGACATGACTGTCGTCGACGCAGCGCTCCGCATCCTCAAGGAAAAGATCGACGGCGTTCCGGCACCGGCCACCATCCGTCGCGTGCGCACAAAGCTCAAACTGTCGCAGCGCGAGGCAGGATCCCTGTTCAAGGTCGGCGTCGGCGAGTACGCCTTCGACAAATACGAGCGGGGTTTGATTGAGCCGAGTGGCCCGACCATTCAGTTGATGACGCTGTTGGAAAAACATCCCGAACTGCTGGACGAGTTGCGATAGCGCGCTCCCTGACAGGTCGCACATTTTTTTGCTCCAGTCGCGAATGGCGATTGAAAGTCGCCTCGCTGCGGGGCGTTATATCCCGCATGAAGACCATCACTGAATTTCCCCGCAAGGTCGTCGAGTTTCCGGACATGGGCATCGTCATGCCGGATGGCTGCCGGCTGTCGGCGCGGGTGTGGATGCCGGACGATGCGGGCGACGATCCGGTGCCGGCGATCCTCGAGCATCTGCCCTACCGCAAGCGCGACGGCACCATCTTTCGCGATCAGCTGACGCATCCCTATTTCGCTGGCCACGGCTACGCCTCGATCCGCGTCGACATGCGCGGCAATGGCGATTCCGAAGGGCTGATGGACGACGAATATTCCGAGCAGGAATTGCAGGACGCTTGCGACGTGATCGCCTGGGCGGCTGCCCAGCCCTGGTGCAACGGCAATGTCGGCATGATGGGCATCTCCTGGGGCGGCTTCAACTGCCTGCAGACGGCAGCCAAGCGGCCGCGGGCGCTGAAGGCGGTGATCAGCCTGTGCTCGACTGTCGACCGCTACGCCGACGACATCCACTACAAGGGCGGCTGCCTGCTGATCGAGAATTTCGGCTGGGCCTCGACCATGCTGTCCTACTCGTCGCGGCCGCCGGATCCGCTGCTGGCCGGCGACAACAGCTGGCGCGACCTGTGGCTGACCCGGCTAGAGAACCAGCCCTTCCTGGCGCCGCTGTGGCTGAAGCATCAGCACCGCGACGCCTATTGGAAGCGCGGCTCTATCTGCGAGGACTATTCCGCCATCCAATCCGCCGTGCTGTCGATCGGCGGCTGGCATGACGGCTATCGCAACACCATTTCCCATCTCGCCGCCAATATCGAGGCGCCGGTCAAAGGCATTGTCGGCCCGTGGATCCATAAATACCCGCATTATGCGGCGCCCGAACCGCGCATCGGCTTCCTGCAGGAGGCGTTGCGCTGGTGGGACCGCTGGCTGAAGGGCATCGACACCGGCGTTGAGGCCGACCCCGCCTACCGCGCGTATGTCATGGACAGCGTGCGCCCCGCGCGCTGGCATCCCGAACGGCCGGGCCGCTGGGTGGCGGAACGGGTGTGGCCGTCGCCTAATATCAAGACGCAGGAAATCGAGCTGATCCCCGAAGGCAGCAAGCCGGCCATCGTCGCTTCACCGCAAAGCTGCGGCCTCACCGGCGGCGAATATTTTCCCTTCACCTTCGGCCCGGAATTGCCCGGCGATCAGCGCCCCGACGATGCGTTGTCGGTGTGCTTCGACCAGCCGGTGCTGACGGAGGCGATCGACATTGTCGGCGCGCCGGAAGTGCTGGTCAGGGTTTCGTCTGACAGACCGCAGGCGAACATCGCGATCCGGCTGTGCGACGTGCATCCCGACGGCGCGTCGGAGCTGATCTCCTATGGCGTGCTCAACCTGACGCACCACAATTCGCACGAATTCCCGCAAGCGCTGGTGCCGGGCGAAACAGTCAGAGCGCTGGTGGTGCTCGACCAATGCGCCTATCGCGTGCCATCAGGCCATCGCCTGCGCATTGCCGTTTCGAACGCCTACTGGCCAATGATCTGGCCATCGCCGGAGCCGGTCCGGCTCGACCTTTCTGCCGCGACGCTGATGCTGCCGTTGCGCCCGCCGGCGCAAGGCGACGAAGTCACCTTTCCCGCGCCCGAGGCAGCCGCGCCGCGGGCAACCGAAACGATCCGCGCCACCAATTCCGAACGTCATGTTGATCGCGACGAAAAAACCGGAATCGTCACGCTTTCCATAACAGACGATTTCGGCGAGGTGCGCGATCTGCAGCATGGCCTCGCCAATGGCAGCATCGCGCGAGAGACATGGGCGATCCACCCCGACGATCCGTTGTCGGCGTCGGGCAAGACGCATTGGACGCAGACGCTGTCGCGAAACGGATGGTCGGTGCGCACCGAAACGTCAGCCGAAATGCGGTCCGACGCGCAAAGCTTCATCGTTCACGCCAGAATCGAAGCCTATGAAGGCGAGAAACTGGTTTTCGAGCGTAATTTCGAGGAGAGCATTCCGCGCGATCTGCTTTGAGCGCTTATGCGGATTGGTCCAATTGCGACGTACGATTTACGCCACGGCATGTCGCATTCGGTCTTGCTTACGGCGTTCCCTTGCGGTCATTATTCTCCCCACAAGAAACCATAAAAAAGACCATAAGGTCGAAACCAACAGAGTGAGGAACTCAACATGTCGAACGAACTGGAATTTCTTAGCCGGCGCGTCGCATCCGGCAAACTGAGCCGTCGTGATTTTCTCGGCCGGGCGGCAGCGCTCGGTGTCACCGCGACCTTTGCCAACTCGCTGCTTTCAAGTGCGGCGCGCGCCGCGGGTCCGGTCAAGGGCGGCACGCTGAAGGCCGGCCTGGTCGGCGGCGAGTCCACTAACAGCCTCGATCCGGCCCTGTTCATGACCCAGGTGCCGTTCGCCTTCGGCAAGATGTGGGGCGAACTGATCGTCGAGCTTTCACCGGAAGGCACTCTCGAGAACCGTATCGCCGAGGAGATCGGCTCGTCGGACGACGCCAAGGTGTGGACGCTGAAGATTCGCGACGGCGTCGAATTCCACAATGGCAAGACGGTGACCGCCGAGGACGTGGCTGCCACCCTCGAACGCCATTCGGACGAGAAGTCGAAGTCGGGCGCGCTCGGCTACATGAAGGGCATCGAGAGCATCAAGGCCAGCGGCAAGGAAGTCGTGCTGACGCTGAAGGAAGCGAATGCCGACCTGCCCTATCTGCTCAGCGACTACCATCTGATCGTCCAGCCCAATGGCGGCAAGGACAAGGCCGATGCCGGCATCGGCGCCGGGCCTTACAAGATCACCACCAACGAGCCTGGCGTGCGTCATGGCGGCGAGCGTTTCGCCAATTACTGGCAGGGCGACAAGATGGGCCATGCCGACCAGATCGAGATCATCGTCATCAACGACGCCACGGCGCGCACCTCGGCGCTGCAGGGCGGCCAGGTCAATATGATCAACCGTGTCGAGCCGAAGATCGTCGACCTGATCAAGCGCCTGCCCGGCGTCACCATCCGCAACCATGCCGGACCCGGCCACTACGTCTTCATCATGCATTGCAACACGGCGCCGTTCGACAACAACGACCTCAGGATGGCGCTGAAGCTGGCGATCGACCGCGAGGAGATGCTGGACAAGATCCTGCGTGGCTATGGTTCGCTCGGCAACGACTTCCCGATCAACGCGTCCTATCCGCTGTTTACCGAGATCGAGCAGCGCAAATACGACCCCGACAAGGCCAAGTTCCACTACAAGAAGTCGGGGCACGACGGCACCGTGCTGCTCAGGACCTCGGATGTCGCCTTCCCCGGCGCCGTCGACGCATCCCAGCTCTTCCAGCAGAGCGCGGCCAAGGCCGGCATCAAGATCGAGCTCAAGCGCGAGCCCGGCGACGGTTACTGGAACGAAGTCTGGAACAAGCAGCCCTTCTCCGCCTCCTATTGGGGCGGACGCTCGACGCAGGACCAGATGTATTCGACCGCCTATCTGTCGACGGCCGACTGGAACGACACGCGATTCAAGCGTCCCGACTTCGACAAGTTGGTGCTGGCGGCGCGTGCCGAGCTCGACGAGGCCAAGCGCAAGCAGATGTATCACGACATGGCTGTCATGGTGCGCGACGAGGGCGGCCTGATCCTGCCGATGTTCAATCAGTTCATCGACGCGACGGGTGCCAAGGTCGCCGGCTGGGTGGACGATCCGCATCAGGAACTGATGAACGGATACGCGCTGGCAAAGTGCTGGCTCGAAGCCTGAGCCCGGCCTTGCGGACATGTCCTCACCCATCGTGAAACTGGTGGCCCAGCGCATTGCGCTGGGCATCCTCCTTTTGTTGGCCGTATCGGTCCTGATCTTCGCCGGCACCCAGATCCTGCCCGGCGATGTCGCGCAAGCCATTCTCGGACAGTCGGCGACACCGGAATCGCTCGCCAATCTGCGCGAGCAGCTCGGCCTCAACGATCCGGCCCTTATCCGCTATTTCCGCTGGCTCGGCGGCGTCGTGACCGGCGACCTCGGCTCTGCCATGTCGAGCGGGCAGGATATTGCGACGTCGATCAAGGGACGGCTGTGGAACACGCTGTTCCTCGCCTTCTGGGCGGCGGTCGTGGCCGTGCCGCTGGCGATCATCCTCGGCCTGATCGCGGTGCGTTACCGCAATGGCTGGGTCGACAAGCTGATCTCCGGACTGGCGCTTGCCTCGACATCGTTTCCCGAATTCTTCATCGGCTACGTGCTGGTCTATTTCTTTGCCGTGAAGTACCAGATCTTCCCCGGCATCTCGACGGTCTATGACGGAATGCCTTTCGGCGAGCGCATGCAGGCGATCATGCTGCCGGCGGCAGCACTGACGCTGGTAGTGCTCGCCCATATGATGCGGATGACGCGCGCCGCGATCCTCAACGTCATGCAGTCGGCTTATGTGGAAACCGCCGAGCTCAAGGGGCTTTCGGCATTCGCCGTCATTCGCAGGCATGCCTTTCCCAATGCGATCGCGCCAATCATCAACGTCGTCATGCTCAACCTCGCCTACCTCATCGTCGGCGTCGTCGTGGTCGAAGTGATCTTCGTCTATCCCGGCATGGGGCAATATCTCGTCGACCACGTCACCAAGCGCGACGTGCCGGTGGTGCAGGCGGTCGGCCTGATCTTCGCCGCCGTCTACATCAGCCTGAACATCATTGCGGACATAGCGGCGATCGTCGCCAATCCGCGTCTCAGACATCCGAAATAGGGGAGCGGGCATGCTCGACATAAAACGCATCCCCATCCCGGCGCTGATCGGCCTGGTGCTGACGGCGCTGTTCGTTCTGGCGGCGATCTTCGCGCCGTGGATCGCGCCCTACGGCAATGGCGAGATCGTTGGCGATGTCTGGGGGCCGATGTCGGCGACACATTGGCTGGGCACCGACAATCTCGGCCGCGACCTCCTTTCGCGCATGATCTACGGCGCGCGCATCACGCTGTTCATCGCGGTGCTGGCCACCGCGCTGTCCTTCTCGCTTGGGGCCATCCTCGGCTTCTCGGCGGCGGTTTTCGGCGGCTGGTTCGACACGCTATTGTCGCGCCTCGTCGATCTCCTGATGTCGATCCCGACGCTGATCATGGGCCTCGTCGTGCTCTCGGTGCTGCCAACCAATCTGGTGACGCTGATCCTGGTCATGGGCATCCTCGACTCGACCCGCGTCTACCGCCTGTCGCGGGCGGTCGCCGTCGACATCAACGTCATGGATTTTGTCGAGGCGGCCAAGCTGCGCGGCGAAGGCAGCGTGTGGATCATCTTCCGCGAGATCCTGCCCAATGCGTTGTCGCCGCTGGTTTCGGAACTCGGCCTGCGCTTCATCTACGCGGTGCTGTTCCTGTCGACGCTGTCCTTCCTCGGCCTTGGCGTCCAGCCGCCTAGCGCCGATTGGGGCGGCATGGTCAAGGAAAACAAGGACGGCATCGTCTTCGGCATCGCGGCGGCGCTCATCCCCGCGGCGGCGATCGCCATGCTGGCGATTTCCGTCAACCTTGTCGCCGACTGGGTGCTCAACCGCACGACAAGCCTTAAGGGAGGGCGCGGGTAATGGCTGACCAGCGAGCAAAGTCCATGCTGCTCGACATCCGCAATCTGCGCATCGAGGCCACGGTGTTCCCGCCGGGCGAGGCGCCCAAGAACATCGTGCTTGTCCACGACGTCTCGCTGACCCTCGAGAAGGGCAAGGTGCTCGGCCTGATCGGCGAGTCCGGCGCCGGCAAGTCGACCATCGGCCTGGCGTCGATGGGCTATGGCCGCGGCGGCGTGCGCATCACCGGCGGCGAGGTCATCCTCAACGGCCGCGACATCCTCAAGGGCGGCAAGGAGGGCTTTCGCAAGCTGCGCGGCCGCGAGGTCTGCTATGTCGCGCAATCGGCTGCCGCCGCCTTCAACCCGGCGCACAGACTGATGGACCAGGTGGTCGAGGCGACGCTGCTGCACGGCACGGCGACGCGGGCCGCGGCCGAAAAGCGCGCCATCGCGCTGTTCAAGAAGCTCAGCCTGCCGAACCCCGAAAGCATCGGCGAGCGCTTTCCACACCAGGTGTCCGGCGGCCAGCTGCAGCGTGTGATGACGGCCATGGCGCTGTGTTCCGAGCCCGACCTGATCGTCTTCGATGAGCCGACCACTGCGCTCGACGTGACGACGCAAATCGACGTGCTGGCGGCGATCAAGGACGCCATCCGCGACACCCATGTCGCGGCGCTGTACATCACTCATGACCTTGCCGTCGTCGCCCAGGTCTCGGATGAGATCATGGTGCTGCGCCATGGCCGGCTGGTCGAATGGGGCGGCACCCGCCAGATCATCAAGGAACCGCGCCAGGAATACACCAATGCGCTGGTCTCGGTGCATGAGATCGAGCACCAGGAACAGAAGCCCGGCACGACACCGTTCTTGTCGGTCAAGAACATCACCGCCGCCTATGGCCGCAGCCATATCAAGGTGCTGAAGAACGTCTCGGTCGATATCTATCCGGGCCAGACGCTGGCTGTCGTCGGCGAGTCCGGTTCGGGCAAGTCGACACTGGCGCGCGCCATCACCGGCCTTCTGCCACCCGAAGAGGGCACCGTCACCTTCGACGGACGGCCGCTCGCCAACCGGCTTGCCGACCGGCCCAAGGAGGATCTGCGCCAGTTGCAGATGATCTATCAGATGGCCGACGTGGCGATGAACCCGCGCCAGACCGTCGGCACCATCATCGGCCGGCCGCTCGAATTCTATTTCGGTCTGCGTGGAAGGCAACGTGACGCCCGCGTCGCCGAACTGCTCGACAAGATCGAAATGGGCAAGGGCTTCATCGACCGCTACCCGGCCGAGCTTTCCGGCGGCCAGAAGCAGCGCGTCTGCATCGCCCGCTCGCTCGCCGCCAAGCCGAAGCTGATCATCTGCGACGAGGTGACCTCGGCGCTCGACCCGCTGGTCGCCAACGGCATCCTGAAGCTGCTGCTCGAGCTGCAGAAGGAGGAAAACGTCGCCTATCTGTTCATCACCCACGATCTCGCCACGGTGAAGTCGATCGCTGATTCGATCGCGGTGATGTATCGCGGCGAGGTGGTTCGCTACGGCGCGAAGAGCCAGGTGCTGGCGCCGCCCTTCGACGCCTACACCGACCTTCTCTTGTCCTCAGTCCCCGAAATGGAGATCGGCTGGCTGGAAAAGGCGATCAAGGGACGGCGCATGGCCAGCGCCGGCAATTAGACACCCCGGTGGCGCTGAAGGCAAAACTTCTGCTGATCGTCCTCGACGGCGTGCCTTACCGCAACTGGCGCCGGCTGATGGGCAATCTCGAAGGCTGGGTGCAATCGGGCGAAGCGCACATCTGGAAGATGCGTTCTGTGCTGCCATCGACCTCGGCCTGCTGCTATGCCTCGATCCACACCGGCGTGGCGCCGCAGGTGCATGGTATCCTGACCAACGAGAACCGGTTCCGCGTCGAGCAACCGGATATCTTCTCCGAGGTCAGCAAAGCCGGTGGCAAGACCGGCGCGGTCACCCATTCCTACTGGTCCGAATTCTTCCGCGCCTATCCTTTCGATCTGGTCGAGGACATGGAGTTCGACGAGCCGGGCGGGCCGATCACGCATGGCCGGTTCCACACCATGACCGGCTACAATGCCCGCAACCAGATGACGCCGAGCGACGTCGACCTGTTCGCGACGCTGACCATGCTGACCAGACGCCACGGCATCGACTACGGCATCCTGCACACCTGCACGCTGGACTCGATGGGCCACCGCTTCGGCCACGACTGCCACGAGATGGACCATGCCGTCTATGCGATGGACGGCATGCTGGCCGCCTTCCTGCCGGGCTGGCGGAAAGCCGGCTACGAGGTGATCGTCACCGCCGATCACGGCCAGACCGATCGCGGCCATCATGGCGGCCATGACGACGAGATGCAGGATTTTGCTCTGTATTATTTCGGACAGGGCAAGGGTCCGGAGGCCGACACGCTGCTCGACCAGCTGCAGCTCGCGCCTACGGTGCTTGCGCGCCTCGGTTTGCCGGTGCCGGCGACCATGAAGGCCAGACCATTTCTCGACTGATTTGGTGCCTGGCGCTTGCTTGCGGAGAACATGAAGCCCAGGGGCGAATGCGCGACGCCCAATGGAGGCCAGATACAGCAGTCAAAGTTCGAGACAGACCTTGCCAAAATGCTTTTGGGACTCGTAGTGCTTGAAGGCATTGGCGATCTCCTGCAGGGGAAAACCGCGGTCGATAGCAGGCTTCAAACGGTTGGCCTCTATGGCACGAATCATGTCTTCCTGGTCTGCCCTGCTGCCAATCGAGATTCCGCTGACCCTAATCTGATTGGAAAACAGGGGCCGGGATCGAAACTTGTCGGCAAAGCCAGTCAAGACACCGATCAGTGCGATGTGGCCGCCCATCCTGCAAGCCGCTATCGAATGCGCCAACGTGCCGGGCCCGCCAACCTCGATCACATGATGGACGCCGCGTCCGTCCGTCAAAACCCTTGCCTTCTGGCCCCAATCCGGCACTGCCTTGTAATTGACGACAATGTCGGCTCCAAACCGCTTGAGCTTTTCCAGCTTCTCCTCCGATGAAGAGGTGGCAATAACCCGAGCGCCCGCAATCTTTGCGAACTGCAGCGCGAACAGCGATACACTGCCCGTGCCAAGGACCAGCACTGTGTCGCCAGGCTTCACCTGGCCGCACACCATCAGGGTTTTCCAGGCGGTGACGCCGGCACAGGTAAGCGTTGCCGCCTCCATATGCGTGAAGTCTGCCGGTGCCCTTGTGAATGCCACGGCATGCACACATATTCGCGGGCATAGCCGTCAACATCATCTCCCAATTCGCCACTCTTGTTGGCTGGCGTCGGTTCGCCTGCCAGCCAACGGGGCCAATAGGTGCTGACGACGGCATCTCCGGCCTTGAATTCTTGGACATCGTCTGAGACCGCAACCACTTCTCCAGCGCCATCGGACAGCGGGATGCGGCCATCGGCGCACGGTTTCTTTCCCAGCGCCACCATGCTGTCGTGGAAATTCAACGAACACGCCCGTATCCTGACAAGCAACTCACCCGGCCCTGGTTCCGGGCAATCTTCCTCGACCAGCTTGAGATTTTTCAAGCCTCCCGGCGCTTTCAGCCTAATCAGTCTCATGGAAAGCTCCTTCCGACCGCGCAAGGCCTCATGCGCCCCACCAGTCGCACGGACGCTTTGAGCCGTCGAACACCGGCATTGGCGATCGATCCACGAGAATCCCGGCCGCAAAGCTGTTGTTGGTCATGACATTCGCTTCTTCAGCTGGGTTGTGGTTGCGAATCGGGACCTTAGTCGCCCGGCAGCGGACCGGTGAGTTACAAAACTGTCGGGAATCCCTGCGCCGCGGTGTCGCCCAATGACGCTCCGTCCGAGGCAGAACGACTGCACCTTGCCCGACGCGCATGAGCCGCGTCATGGCCGCCGCCTTGCGAGCCCTGACGGCCGCCTTTTGCTTGGCGCCCCTGACCGAGACAGGACCCTAAAACCAGGAGAACGGTACACTCTGGCAACCTCTCCGCTCTTCGGTTAGCTTTCGAAAATCCGGGCGGAAAGCGGCGAACCTTTTTGGCCGATAGGGCAACAGAGCAGACAGGGAGCCAGGCGGCTCGACCGCCATGACGGCAGCGACGGAGACCGATCGCGCGCCTGTCGACCGGGTCGCGAAATCTCTCAACATATGGCGGCGGAGAAGGCCTCCGAGAAGCGTCTATCAAGTGAAATTGGCCCAACGGAGATTGGACGACAAGTTTACCGAGGGGTTTCAATCCCTAGGACGGCTTTTATGATATGAACGAGGGTGGCAGACGTCGCAAATGGCTCGAACGCGGTTATTCCGAACCTCTACGCAGGCGCGCCGGCGACCGATCCCCTGATCACCAGATCGACCGGCCAGACTTCCCCGCGGGCGCCCTCCTCCGATCCGGAAATCCGCGCCGCCAGCCGCTCGGCGACGCGCGCGCCGGCCAACCGGATCGACGAACGCGTCGTCGACAACGGCACCGAAAAATTCTCCGGCTTCAGCCAGGGGAAGACATCGTCATGGGCGATCAGCGACAGGTCGCCCGGAATGGTGAGGCCGAGGTCGCGCACCGCACGCACGACGCCGAGCGCCATGATCAGGCTGGAGCAGGCGATCGCGGTCGGCGCATCGCTTCGCTCAAGCAACCGTCTGGCGGCGCGGTAGCCGTTCTCCTCGGTCATGGCGAGGGAACAGACATGGCCTTGGCCAAGAGCCAGACCGCTTGCAGCCAGTGCCCGGCGCACGCCACGCTCGCGGTGAATGGCGAAGGTCTCGCGGCCGTCGCCGTTGATCAGCGCCAGCCGCCGGTGACCGAGCTGGACGAGCAGCCGTGCCGCCTCGTGGAAGGCGCCCTCATTGTCGATGTCGGTGAAAGGGTAGTCGAAATCGAGGCCTTCGCTGCGGCCATGAACGATAAACGGGATGCCGAGCGTGCTGACCAGCGCCACCCGCCGGTCGGCCGGCCTCGGCGAGGAGATGTAGACGGCGTCGACCTGCCGGTTGGCGACGATGCGCCGATAGGTCGTCTCCTGGTCGTCGGCATCGGCCGGGGACAGCACCAGGTCGAGTTCGTGAGAACGGGCGTAGTCGCCGAGACCCGACAGGAATTCGACGAAATGCGGGTCGATGTCGACGGCCGTCCCGGTCGGCAAGACATAGCCGATCATCCCGGTCTTGCCGGTGGCCAGCCGGCGCGCGCTCGGGTTGGGGCGGTAGCCGTGGCGCTTGGCGGCGTCGATCACCCGCCGGCGCGTTTCCTCGTTGACTTCCGGGTAGCCGTTCAGCGCGCGGCTGACCGTTGTCTGCGAAAGCGCCAGCATGTGGGAGAGCTGTTTGAGGTTCACCGAAGGCCTCCAAGCCCCAAAGCGCTTTAACTACGGATTGCTCGCGCCGTGGCGGCCCGCGCTACTGATGCGAAGATCATAAGCACCCTTTTTAACCGGTTTGAAGCAAAATTTGCTTTTGCAGCGCCCAAAACGGTGCTGCAGCGCATATTGTTTGCTCATGCGGCCACGATGCTAAATCGATTAGTTGCCGCCCTCTTGACTTCTGATTCATTCAGTGGCGTGATGAAATCCCAAAGCGCTTTGGAAGGCTCTTCGAAAGGTTGCGGTTCCTTTCCGAGTGAGTCACAGTCCTGCGGCGTCGGCGGACGGAATGGAGGTTCCGTCCGGTGTTTGTCACCACTGGGAGGGAATACCAATGAAGAAAATGCTTCTGCTGAGCGCCGCCTTTGTCGCGCTCGCCCTGGGCGCACCGGCGCAAGCCGAACTGAAGTTCAAGCCGGGCGAAGACCCTCGCTTCAACTGGGCGAACTACGAAGAGTTGAAGAAGGTCGACCTCAAGGGCGAGACGCTGTCGATCTTCGGGCCGTGGCGCGGCGAGGACGAGGGCCTCATCCGCACCGTTCTCGACTATTTTTCGGAAGCCACCGGCGCCGAGGTCAAATACTCATCGTCGGAAAATTACGAACAGCAGATCGTCATCGACACGCAAGCCGGCAGCCCGCCCAACATCGCCGTGCTGCCGCAGCCGGGCCTGATCCAGGATCTGGCGTCCAAGGGCCTGCTGACGCCGCTCGGCGACGACACCGCCAACTGGATCAAGGACAATTACGGCGCCGGCCAGTCATGGGTCGATCTCGGCACCTTCAAGGACAAGGACGGCAAGCCGGGCTTCTTCGCCTTCCCCTACAAGGCCGACGTGAAATCGCTGGTCTGGTACTCGCCGGACAATTTCGAGGAAGCCGACTACGAGGTGCCGAAGACGCAGGAAGAACTCGCCGAGCTCGAAAAGCAGATCATCGCCGACGGCGGCACGCCATGGTGCATCGGGCTCGGTTCGGGCGGCGCCACCGGCTGGCCGGCGACCGACTGGGTCGAGGACATCATGCTGCGCACCCAGACGCCCGAGACCTACGACAAGTGGGTGAAGAACGAGATTCCGTTCAACGACCCCGCGGTGGTCAATGCCATCGACATTTTCGGCAAGATCGCGACCGACGACAAGATGGTCGACGGCGGCGCCAAGGCGGTGGCGGCGACCGATTTCCGCGACAGCCCGAAGGGCCTCTTCTCGGTTCCGCCGAAATGCTATTTACACCATCAGGCGTCGTTCATCCCGACCTTCTTCCCGGAAGGCACCGAGATCGGCCAGGACGCCGACTTCTTCTACTTCCCGCCTTACGCTGCCAAGCCCGACCTCGGCACCCCGGTGCTCGGCGCCGGCACGCTGGCCATGATCACCAAGGATAGCAAGAGTGCCCGCGCGTTCATCGAATTCCTGAAGATGCCGCTCGCCCATGAGATCTGGATGGCCCAGGGCGGCTTCGTGACGCCGTTCAAATCGGTCAACAAGGAGGCCTATGCCAGCGACGCGCTGAAGAAGCAGGGCGAAATCCTTGCCGAGGCCTCGACCTTCCGCTTCGACGGGTCCGACCTGATGCCGGGCAAGATCGGCGCCGGCGCCTTCTGGACCGGTATGATCGATCTTGTCGGCGGCAAGTCCCCCCAGGATGTCGCCACCGACATCCAGAAGAGCTGGGACGCGATCAAGTAGGCGTCCCGGCTGACGTGCGCACTACGATCCTGCATGGATTCGGGCCTCAGTGGCCCGGATCCAACCGGCGGCCCGCGCCGCAGCAATTTTTTATGAGCACATTCCGGCATGACGCGCGACCAGCAAGAGCAAAACCCTGCCTTGCATCCGGTCGCGTTCCAAACAACTGAATCGGCCTATATCGCATCGTCAAAGCCATGCTCGACTGGCGGACAATGCGCAGAGGGAGGGACCCGTGGCGGCTCAGATTTTTTCGGCCATATTTGTCATCGTCGTCGGCGTCGGCGGCTGCGTCGCCTATTTCTGGGGCGCCAACAAACTGGTGGACGTCATTTTCCCGTCGCGCGGCGTCGCAGGTGCGGCGGCCATCGACAATCTGCGCCGGCAGGGGATGATCCGGCCGTGGCTGTTCGTCGGCCCGGCCATGATCATCCTCACCATCTACCTGATCTACCCGGTGGTGGAGACGCTGAGGCTGTCATTCCTCGATCGTGGTGGCAACAATTTCGTCGGCTTCGCCAACTATGAATGGGCGTTCGGCGACCGCGAGTTCCGCAACGCCATCTTCAACAACATCATCTGGCTGGCGGTGGTGCCGGCCGCCTGCACCTTCCTCGGGCTGATCATCGCCGTCCTCACCGACAAGATCTGGTGGGGCACCATCGCCAAGAGCCTGATCTTCCTGCCGCTGGCCATCTCCTTCGTCGGCGCCAGCGTCATCTGGAAATTCATCTACGAGTATCGCGGCGAGGGCCAGACGCAGATCGGCCTGCTCAACGCCATCATCCAGTATTTCGGCGGCCAGCCGCAGGTCTGGATCTCGCTGCCGTTCTGGAACAATTTCTTCCTGATGATCATCCTGATCTGGATCCAGACCGGCTTTGCCATGGTCATCCTGTCCTCTGCCTTGCGGGGTATTCCCGAAGAGACGCTCGAAGCGGCCGTCATCGACGGCGCCAATCCGTTCCAGATCTTCTGGAAGATCATGGTGCCGCAGATCTGGGGAACGATCGCCGTCGTCTGGACCACCATCACCATCCTGGTGCTGAAGGTGTTCGACATCGTGCTGACGATGACCAACGGCCAATGGAACAGCCAGGTGCTGGCCAATCTGATGTTCGACTGGATGTTCCGCGGCGGCGGCGATTTCGGTCGCGGCGCCACCATCGCCATCATCATCATGATCGCAGTCATTCCGATCATGATCTGGAACATCCGTCAGGCCAACAAAGAGACGGGAGGGCATTGAGATGGCTGTGGCGACCGGAAAGTCCTTTGCCAGCCGTTTCGGCGTCCATATCGCGGTCTTCATCTTCGTCGCGATCTGGACGATCCCGACGCTCGGCATTCTCGTCTCGTCGCTGCGCGACAAGGATCAGATCATCGCCTCGGGCTGGTGGAACTCGTTCGCCAGTTCTACGCAGACGGAAGCGGGGCGGCTGCCACCCGCCTCGGCGCAAGTCGAGAAGGACGGCAAGTTCGTCCTCGAGGGCAACATCTTCGGCGACGATCCGGCCCGCGACATCAGCGCCTTCGGCGTCAAGTCATCGGCGCCGACGCAATATCCCGCCGGCACGACAGCCGATCTCGGCGACGGCGAGACCTTGCAGCTCAACGCCGACGGCAGTTTCGTCATGACCTCGACCAAGCCGTTCGAGGGCGAGCGCGGCCAGCGCGTCTATTACGCCTCGTCGGCGCCGCCGAAATTCACCACCGACAATTACAATACGGTGCTGTTTTCGGAAGGCATCGGCCGCTCCTTCATGAATTCGCTGACCGTCACCATTCCGGCGACGGTCATCCCGATCCTGATCGCGGCGTTCGCCGCCTATGCGCTGGCCTGGATGCGCTTTCCCGGCCGGGCGTTGCTCATCGCGGTGATCATCGGGCTCTTGGTCGTGCCACTGCAGATGTCGCTGATCCCGCTGCTAAAACTCTACAACGGCGTCGGCAGCTTCTTCGGCGTGCCGTCGAAAACCTATCTCGGCATCTGGCTGGCGCATACCGGTTTCGGCCTGCCCTTCGCCATCTATCTCCTGAGAAGCTACATTGCCGGCCTGCCGCGCGAGATCATGGAATCGGCGCGCATCGACGGCGCCAGCGATTTCGAGATTTTCGTCAAGATCGTGCTGCCGCTGTCGTTCCCGGTGCTGGCCTCCTTCGCCATCTTCCAGTTCCTGTGGGTGTGGAACGACCTGCTGGTTGCGATGGTTTTCCTCGGCACCGAGGGCGACCAGATCGTGCTGACCGCCAAGCTCAACGCGTTGCTCGGCTCGCGCGGCGGCGACTGGGAGATCCTGACGACATCGGCCTTCATCACCATTGTCGTGCCGCTGGTCGTGTTCTTCTCGCTGCAGCGCTATTTCGTTCGCGGGCTGCTTGCCGGCTCGGTGAAGGGAGGTTGAGATCATGCAATCCGCTGTGAAGGCGACCTTGAAACCGGACCTCGCCGTCGACCGCGACTGGTGGCGGGGTGCCGTGATCTACCAGATCTATCCGCGCAGCTATCAGGACTCGAACGGCGACGGCATCGGCGACCTCAGGGGCATCATCGGCAGGCTGCCCTATATCGCGGCGCTCGGCGTCGATGCCATCTGGATCTCGCCGTTCTTCAAGTCGCCGATGAAGGATTTCGGCTACGACGTGTCAGACTATTGCGACGTCGATCCGATGTTCGGCACGCTGGCCGATTTCGATGCCTTGACCGCCGAGGCGCACAGGCTCGGGCTCAAGGTGATGATCGACGAGGTGCTGTCGCATACCGCCGACATTCATCCGTGGTTTAGGGAAAGCCGCTCGAGCCGCACCAATCCTAAGTCGGACTGGTACGTGTGGGCCGACGCCAAGCCCGACGGCACGCCACCCAACAACTGGCTGTCGATCTTCGGCGGCTCGGCCTGGCAGTGGGACACCAGCCGCCAGCAATATTATTTGCATAATTTCCTGGCCGAGCAGCCCGATCTCAACTTCCACAGCCGCGCTGCCCAGGACGCGCTGCTCGACGTCACTCGCTTCTGGCTGGAGCGCGGCGTCGACGGCTTCCGCCTCGACACCATCAATTTTTACTTCCACAGCCAAGGCTTGGAGGACAATCCGCCGCTGCCGCCCGAACAGCGCAACGACCAGACCGCTCCTTCCGTCAACCCTTACAACTACCAGGACCATCTCTACGACAAGAGCCGCCCCGAAAACCTCGGCTTCCTCGAACGCTTCCGCGCCCTGCTCGACGAATATCCGTCGACGGCGGCGGTCGGCGAAGTCGGCGATTCGCAGCGCGGACTGGAGGTGGTGGCGGCCTATACCGCCGGCAGCAAGCGCGTGCACATGTGCTATTCGTTCGACTTCCTGGCGCCCGAAAAGATCAGCGCCGCAAAGGTGCGTTCGGTGCTGGAAGCCTTCGGCAAGGTCGCCAGCGACGGCTGGTCGTGTTGGGCCTTCTCCAACCACGACGTGATGCGCACTGCCTCGCGCTGGGCGGCCGGCGAGGCCGACCAGACCGCTTATCTCAAGGTGATCTCGGCGCTGCTGATGTCGCTGCGCGGCTCGGTCTGCGTCTATCAGGGCGAGGAACTCGGTCTTGGCGAAGCGGAATTGCAATTCGAGGATCTGCAAGACCCCTACGGCATCCGCTTCTGGCCGGAATTCAAGGGCCGCGACGGCTGCCGCACACCGATGGTCTGGAACGGCGCTGACAGCAATGGCGGCTTCTCCACGGCAAAGCCCTGGTTGCCCGTGCCTGCCAAGCACCTTTCGCAAGCGGTCGATGTGCAGCAGGGCGACGACAGCTCGCTGCTCGAACACTACCGGCGCTTTCTCGCCTTCCGCCGTCTCCATCCGGCGCTGGCCAAGGGCGAAATCGAGTTCATCGAAAGCCAGGGCGATACCGTCGCCTTCACGCGCCGCGAGGGCAACGAGCAGATCGTCTGCGCCTTCAATCTCGGCAGCCGACCGGCCGAGGTCAATTTCGGCGGTCGCTCGCTGCAGCCCTTGCCGGGGCACGGGTTTTCGGGACAGACTGGCGCCGGCTCTATCCACCTCGGCGGCTACGGCGCCTGGTTCGGGCGCATCGACTGAGTTGGCAATTCACTGGAGGGAACCCATGGCCGATGTCACGCTACGGCAAGTGAAGAAATCATACGGCAATCTCAACATTCTCCACGGCATCGACCTCGACATAAAGTCGGGCGAGTTCATCGTCTTCGTCGGCCCTTCGGGCTGTGGCAAGTCGACCTTGCTGCGGTCGATCGCCGGGCTTGAGGAAATCACCTCCGGCGAGCTCAAGATCGACGGCGAGGTGGTGAACGACGTGCCACCGTCGAAGCGCGGCATCGCCATGGTGTTCCAGTCCTATGCGCTCTATCCGCACATGACCGTCTACGACAACATGGCGTTCTCGATGAAAATCGGCAAGGAGAGCAAGGGCGAGATCGACAAGCGGGTGCGCCAGGCGGCGGAAATCCTGCAGCTGACCAAATATCTCGACCGCCTGCCCAAGGCGATGTCGGGCGGCCAGCGCCAGCGCGTCGCCATCGGCCGTGCCATCGTGCGCAACCCGAAGGTTTTCCTGTTTGACGAGCCGCTGTCGAACCTCGACGCGGCACTGCGCGTCGCCACCCGCATCGAGATCGCCAAGCTCAAGGAATCGATGCCTGCTACAACTATGATCTACGTCACCCACGACCAGGTCGAGGCGATGACGCTGGCCGACCGCATCGTCGTGCTCAAGGAGGGCCATATCGAGCAGGTCGGCACGCCGATGGAGCTCTACAAGAGACCCGGCAATCTGTTCGTCGCCCAGTTCATCGGTTCGCCGGCCATGAACATCCTGCCGGCGACGATCGACAAATCAGGCAACCCGACCATCGTCAGCCATGTCGGCGGCCGCAAGGCGACGGTGCCGATCGCCACGCCGGCCTCGGCGACGGGCGCTTCCGTGAGCTTCGGGGTGCGGCCGGAGGATCTGACGATCGCCACTGGTGCGGATTATCTTTTCGAGGGAACGGTGGACTATGTCGAGCAGCTCGGCGAGGTCCAACTCGTCTATGTCGACATCGGCCGCGCCGATCTGCCGCTGGTGACCAAGCTGCCCGGCAATGTCGAGGTCAAGCGGGGTGCTGCGCTGCGGTTGAATGCCGATGCCGGGGACCTGCATATTTTCGATGCCGACGGACATTCATTCACGCTCCACAAAGCGGAAGCAAAGGCAGCCTGAGAGCGGCAGCCGAACTGCTGGATGTTTGGTGACGCAAAAACGAGAGCGGCGGGCAAAGCCCGCCGCTCTTGTGCGTTCCGGTCGCTGTTAGAGCAATTCCAGGAAAAGTGTGAAACGGTTTTCCCGAGGAAAGCGCATTGCGCTTTCCCTAGCGAATTGCGCAAAAACAAAGAAATAGAGCGGTTCGGCGTTTCCGTGAAACGATGACCGCTCTAGCGGCCGAACAGGTTCCGGTCGGCGCCCTGCGGGGCGGACTTCTCTACGTCGCCCGACGCGTTGAGCAGCTTGTAGACCGGCGAGCCGGTATTGCGTACTGAAGACGTCTGCGTGTTGTCGACGTTGATGGTCGCCTGCTTGTTGATATCGGTTCCGCCAACGTTGTCGTTGCGGGCATAGGCGCTGCCGGCAGCAATCAAAAGCGCGGCGGTGGTAAGAACGATCTTCTTCATTTTCAAAACTCCTGGATTTCTTGATTCCACCAGCGCGGCGGGCAAATGCCGCCGCTGCTGTTGGAACGGACTGTTAGTTATTGCCGAACAGGTTACGGTCGCTGCCGTTGACGGGTTTCTCGTCAGCCGGAACCGGATTCTGCGCCGAAGCCGAATTCCGAATCGAAGCCGTGTACGAGTTGCTGTCGACCGCAGCGGCCGGCTGGTTGGCGGCGTTGGACCCATAATGGTCGCTGCCGGCAAAGGCGCTGCCGGTGATGGCCAGAACGGCGACGGCAGTAAGAGCAATCTTTTTCATTTTTAGCACTCCAGTATCTTAGTCTTCCGTCCGTCTAGCGGCGTGTCTTGGGAGGAATTCGCGTCGTTCGGACAGCCCCGATGTGGGAAGGCCATTCGGCGGATTCCAATCACGAAGTTGTTCCGTGTGGACCAAGAATCTACACCTTGAAATTGTACCAGAGACATCCACAGCAATGGTTTTGTGGGCGGTTTTTCAATGACTTATGCCAAATGTGCCATTCGACGATTTGACGGATTGGCCGACCTGCGTTCACCGCGTGCTGTACGCATTGTCAACAGAAACGAACCGTTCGGTTCGATTTTAGAGGCGGCTAATAGTCTCTCCGCCGCGGGGCGGATTCGATGTCACGCCAGCCGACAATGGCCGCCGACAAAGTAAGGTTTCAGCCCTGCAATTATAACCTGTACGTTTCGCCGGCCGTGTCGCGCCGCATGGATACGATGTCGCTTTCATGCCGACAGTCAGCCGGCCAGCATGATTAGATCACGCCATCTCAGGTGCCGCTTGGTGACGACGAAGCGGAGAATTGGGAAGCCGGTCAGAACCCGGCGCTGCCCCCGCAACGGTGGTGGAGTTCAAGTCGCAACGGGAGACCACTGGGCCACAAGCCTGGGAAGGTGTCGCGATGAGTCCGCAAGGACACTCCAGAGCCCGGAAACCAGCCCGAGATTTCTAGACTCGACTGATCGCGGTGGGCGATCAAGAGGTGGATTATGCATGTCCGGCGCTGTCGCCAGCCTGCAAGCGGTCCTCCCTCCATCACCACCAGTTCAGTCCTTACACGAGGACAGGACATGGACGCGCGCAACGACATGCTGAGGCTCTTGCACGGCCGCAGGCAAGGCTATTCGCTCGAGCAGCCCTTCTACACCGATCCAGATTTCTTCAAGCTCGACATGGAGCTGATCTGGTATCGCGACTGGCTGTTCATCGGTCACGATTGCGAGTTGCCGAAACCTGGCAGCTACATCACCGCCCAGATCGGCGATTATCCGCTCGTGCTGGTCCGCGACCAGCAAGGCAAGATCAATGCCTTCCACAATTCCTGCCGGCATCGCGGCAGCCGTGTCTGCAATGCCGACAAGGGCACTGCGGCGAAGCTGGTCTGCCCCTATCACCAGTGGACCTACGAGTTGGACGGCCGGCTCTTGTTTGCTCGCCAGATGGCAGACGGCTTCGACAAGAGCCAGTTCGGCCTGAAGCCGGTGGCTTGCGAAAGCGTTGGCGGCTACATCTTCATCTGCCTGGCCAACGAGCCGGCGGACTTCGCGCCGATGCGCACCATGATCGAGCCTTACCTCCTGCCGCACCGGCTGCGCGAGGCAAAGGTCGCCTTCGAATCGACCATCGTCGAGAAGGGCAACTGGAAGCTCGTCTGGGAGAACAACCGCGAGTGCTACCATTGCGCCGGCAACCATCCCGAACTGTGCAAGACATTCCCGGAAGCGCCGACCGTGACCGGCGTGCAGGGCGCCGACAGCGATCCGGAGATGCTCGCGCACTGGGCGAAATGCGAGGCCGCGGGCTTGCCGAGTAAGTTCCGTATCGATCCGGCCGGGCAGTATCGCGCCACCCGCGCGCCGCTGCTGCGCGACGCCGTCAGCTATACGATGACGGGCAGACGCGCGGTGAAGAAGAACCTTTCCGAGAGCGTTTCCACCGACCGTATCGGCGCGCTGCTGCTCTATCACTATCCGACGAGCTGGAACCATATCCTCGGCGATCATGCGGTCACCTTCCGCGTGCTGCCGATCAGTGCTACGGAAACGGCCGTCACCACCAAATGGCTTGTCCATAGGGACGCGGTCGAAGGCGTCGACTACGACCTCGCCGAGCTTACCCATGTCTGGACCGAGACCAACGACCAGGACCGTCGCATCGTCGAGGAAAACGCCTTCGGCATCCTGTCGCCGGCCTATGAGCCCGGCCCCTATTCGGAACTGCATGAGGGCGGCGTCATCCAGTTCGTCGAATGGTACGCCACCTTCATCGGGCCGCGCCTTGCCGAGGCCGGGCGGCCGGCGCTGCGCAGCGTCGCCTGAACGAGGTCAAGGGGATGAATGCGATGACGGACCTTGGCCTCTACCGCCATCTCGACGAGATGGCGCCCTGGAACGATAGGCTCCAGGTGCTGGAAGTGATCGGCGTCAGCGACGAGGCGCCTGACGTGAAGACCTTCACCTTCCGCTCCGACAACCAGACCTGGTTCCGTTACAGACCAGGGCAGTTCGTGACGCTGGAACTGCCGACCACCGAGGGCCCGCTGATGCGGACCTATACGCTGTCGTCCTCGCCGTCGCGGCCGTTCTCGATCGCGGTGACGGTGAAAGCGCAGGCCGGCAGCCTCGGCACGCGCTGGATGTTCGACAATCTGAAACCCGGCGTTCATGTGAAGGCCTATGGGCCGGCGGGCGACTTTTCGCTGCACAGCCATCCCGCGGCCAGGTATCTGTTCATTTCGGCCGGCTCCGGCGTGACGCCGATGATGTCGATGCTGCGCTGGCTGAACGACTGCGCGCCATGGACAGACGTCGGCTTCGTCAACTGCGCGCGAAAGCCCGAGGAGATCATCTTCCGCAAGGAGCTCGAGCTGCTCGGCAGCCGCATGCCGGGCCTGACGCTCGGCTTCATGATCGAGGAGCGGTCCAGCCGTGAGGGCTGGTTCGGCCATATGGGCCGGATCGACGCGATAAGGCTGCCGCTGCTGGCGCCCGATTTTCGCGAGCGCGAAATTTTCTGCTGCGGCCCCGACCCGTTCATGCGCGCCGTGCGGCAGATGCTGGAGGCGGCCGGCTTCGACATGGCCAACTATCATCAGGAAAGCTTTGCGGCCCCAGGGGTGGAGGAAATACCGGCCCCGTTCGGTTCGCCGGCAGGAGGTGGGCCGGCAGAGGGCGGGATCGAGGTACCTGCCGACGCCGCAACGCCGATCCGCTTTTCGCTTTCGGATGTCGATGCCGACTGCGTTGCCGGCCAAACCGTGCTGCAGACGGCGCGCGCTTCGGGCGTGCGCATCCCGGCGGCCTGCGAGTTCGGCCTGTGCGGAACCTGCAAGGTGAAAAAGGTCTCGGGGACAGTCGAGATGAGCCACAATGGCGGCATCCTCGATCACGAGATCGACGATGGCTTCATCCTTGCCTGCTGTTCGAAGCCGCTGACGGCGATCGAGATCGACGCCTGACCGGCGGGGAGCTTAAACCCCGTAGCGCTCGGTGCGGATGAGGCTTGCCGGAACGCCGGCATCGATCAGCGCCTGGGCGGCAGCCGACACAAACGCATTCGAGCCGCAGACAAAGGCGAACCTTGGCGGCGCGGGCAGCCGCAGCATCGATTGCTCCATCATCGCGACATCGAGCCGCCGCGAATAGTCCGCCGGGCGCCGGGCGGACTCGCGGGTCAGCGCCAACACCAGATCGAAACCGTCCCGGCGATCGTGGAGGTCGATCAGCTCGTCGCGAAAGATCACCTCGTCCCAGACCCGTGCGGAAAATACCAGTGCCACGAGCACCGTCGATTTGCGCGCGGCGCGATGGCGGATCATCGCCATCAGCGGCACCACGCCGGACCCGCCGCCGACCAGCAGAAGCGGGCCGCCGTCGCTGTCGGACCAGACGAAGTGGCCGCCGAGCGGTCCGCGCAGTTCGACCTCGTCGCCAACCGCCGCGATATCGTGGAAGAAGGGTGAGACCTCGCCGTCATCGAGCCTTTCGATCGCCAGTTCGATCGTCTCGCCGGCTTCCGGCGCCGAGGCGATGGAGTAGGAGCGGCGCGCCTGATAGCCGTCCGGCGCCGTCAGCCTGACATCGACATGCTGCCCGGCACGATAGGCAAAGGGCCGCGACGGCTCGAGGAAAAAGCTGGTAACGCGCGGCGTGCGCTTCTCGATGCGGCTGATGGTCACCGTCTGCCAGGGCGACTGCGCCGCCGGCCGGTCGCTCATGGATCGCTCGTATAGCGCTGCTCGCGCCACGGGTCGCCATAGATGTGATAGCCGCGCAGTTCCCAGAAGCCCGGCTCGTCGCGCTCGGTGAACTGCAGCCCGTTCAGCCATTTGGCCGATTTCCAGAAATAGAGATGCGGAACCAGCAGCCGGGCTGGGCCGCCATGGTCCGGCGTGATCGGCTTGCCTTCGTAAAGCAGCGCCACCATCGCCTTGCCGGCGGTGAGATCCTGCGTCGGCACGTTGGTGGTATAGCCGTCGAAGGACAGCGCCAGTGTGAAGGCCGTCGGTGGCTCGATGCCGGCATCCGCCAGAATATCGTCGACCAGCACACCTTGCCACGCCGTGTCGAACTTGGTCCACGCGGTGACACAATGGATGTCGCGCGTCATCTTGGCCAAAGGCAGCGCGTTGAACTCTGTCCAGTTCCACGTCTTGATCGGCCGCGGTCCGTGCTTGAGCGTGAACGACCAGTCCTCGGTGCGCACGCGCGGCGTCGGCCCGGCCGACAGCACCGGAAACCCTTGCTCGAGATACTGCCCCGGCGGGATACGGGCATCCGCATCCGTCGGGGGCTTTCGTCCTGAAGAGAAGCCGCGGGTGATCATCGAGACAATCCGTTTGCATCAGGCCGCCTGTCGGCCTTCACTAGTCTTCTCGAAGATGCTCTGGCGGGCAACCAGATTCTTGGCCGAACCTGCGACCAAGCTTGCTCTCAGCCTCGCGGGACTGCCAACTTCCGCAGCGGCGCCGGCCTGGATGCCGGAAGCCGACGCCGCCCTGTCAGGATCGACGCTGTCCACCAGCGCGCCGCGCTAGTTGGGCGTCAGGTTCATCGCCTGTCGCACATCCGGCGTGACGTCCATCGGACCGAAGCCGATCGCAGAAGCACGAAGGCCCTGCTGTGCGGATGGCGAAGATTTAATTTAATGGGTCGGTGTCGTCAGCTCGCTGCATTCGAACCTCTGATGAGGGGAATGGCGCCACCTGAAACAAAAAACCGCGTCGCGGCGGGTCGGTGGCGCGATTCAGCGCCATGCAGAAATTGATAGCATAGTTGCCGGCACAAAACAAGAACAAAATTGCTGACGGGATCACGAGCCCGCATTTCTTCCCGGCTCCGTCCTTCCGGCCATCGAAGGCTCCTATGCGCCGTCTGCCCGCCTGAGATAACCGGTGGCGATCTCGCGCATCCGTTTGGCGTCGAAGCTTGGTCCATGCCCGCCATGGCCGATGCTGACAGGCAGATCGAGCAGCCGCTGCATGGTTCGGCGATAGGCTGATCGGTCGGAATCCGGCAGGTCGTCGATCAGCATGGCGTCGTAGATGGCGTCGCCGGCGAAGAACAGGCCGTCGGCCTCATCGAACAGCGCAATCGAATCGGGCGAATGGCCGGGCAGATGCAGCACGCGGAATTGCCGGTCGCCAAGGTCGACCAGATCGCCCTCGTCAAGCGTCCGCGTCAGCGGTGCCGGCGGGATTCTGTATTCGGCCGCTTTCCAGCCGGGCGCCGGCAGCTTCGAGACGGCGCCGTCGAGATCATGAAACATGTGGGCGTAGGTGACGGCGTCGTCCATGCTGTCGAATTGCGCGGCACTCATCCTCGGTCCCGCCCGCAGCGGGAATTCGTGCAGCGAACCGACATGGTCGAGGTGGATATGGGTGGCGACGACGAGCAGCGGCTTGCCATCAGGCGTGTCGATCTGTGGCGCCAGCGGGCAAATCCCCATGCCGGTGTCGACAAGCAGGTCGACGTCGCGGCCGCGCAGATGCCAGATGTTGGCGCGCACGAAATCATGCACGAACGGCTCGGTCAGCATCGTCGTATCGGCGTCGACGACGGTCTTGCTGAACCAGTCAAGCATCTAGGAGAAATCCGGCATCACGAGATTTCCGGCATCCGAGGCGAGCTGGCATCAGACGAACGGCTTTCCGACCTTGTACTTTTCGGGGACCAGCCGCTTCAGATAGGCCATTCCTGCGTCGGAGAGCCGGTTGACATCCGGCAGCATGAAATCGTCGGGCATGTGACGGGTTTTGCCGGCGACGTTTTTCAGCGGCACCTTGTTAAGCACGGTTTTCTCGCCGTCATATTGCAGTGCCACCGAGCCGCCTCCCTCTTCCGCCACCTTGACGGCGAAAGCGCCGGCATCGAAGGCTTCCTGCGCATCGACGGCATTGATGGCGCCGACATAGCCGCGCGGCATGTAGCCTAGCGCATCGACGCGCGCCCGCTTGCCCGGCAATCCTTCGGCCAGCGCGCGCTCGAGGGCGGCCGGCAGGTCGCTGCCCGACAGCTTGACATTGCCATGCGCATCGCGCTCCAGTTTGTCCGGCGGCACAAGGCTTTCGACCAGCGCCTTGCCGTCGGCGGTGCTGACGCCTTCGGAGACTGCGACGATGCAGCGCTTGTGGCGATCGAGCGTGGCGCGCACGTCGTCGATGAAGGCTGAAGCCGAGAACGGACGCTCCGGCACATAGACGAGATGCGGGCCGCTGTCGCGATCAAGCTGCCATGCGGCGGCGGCGGCGGTGAGGAAGCCGGCGTGCCGGCCCATGACGATGCCGACATAGATGCCCGGCAGGGCACGGAAATCGAGGTCGACCGAGAGAAAAGCGCCGGCGACGAACTCGGCTGCCGAAATGAAGCCCGGCGTGTGGTCGTTCTCCTCGAGATCGTTGTCGATGGTTTTCGGCGCATGGACAAAAGCCATCTTGCCGCCGGCTGCGTCGGTCAGAATCTGCTGCGTGCCGGACGTGTCGTTGCCGCCGATGTAGATGAAGGCATCGGCGCCCGCCTTCTTCAGGCCGTTGAGGATGATCTCGCAATAGGCCTCGTCCGGCTTGTCGCGGGTCGAGCCAAGCGCGGCGCTCGGCGTCGCCGCAATCAGCCGCAGCCGGTCCTCGGCAATCGCCGAAAGATCGACATAGTTGCCGTCGCGGATGCCGCGCACGCCATGGATCGAGCCCAAAACCTTGGCGCCGGGATGCCGCCTGCGAATCTCGAGTGTGGCGCCCACCACCGTCTGGTTGATGACGGCGGTCGGGCCGCCGCCTTGCGCGATGACAAAAGTTCCGGACATGCTTCACGTCTCCCGAGCAGTGGCTTTGCAAGGCACATTCGCCTGTCTTGCGAGATCGCGCAACGGGAGAGTCGAGCGGCCGCGCCAGCCGCATCGTTTACAGACGATGACCGGGAGGGTCAGACGACGACGACCGGGTTCTTCCTGGAGACGCGGCTGTAGAGGTCGATGATGTCCTGATTGATCAGGCGAACGCAACCCGACGACATCGCCTGGCCGATGCTCCACCATTCGGGCGAACCGTGGATGCGGTAGCCGGTGTCCTGGCCGTTCTGGTAGATGTACAGCGCACGCGCGCCGAGCGGGTTGTCGAGGCCGCCGGGCTGCCCGGCCTGCCATTTCACCAGTTCCGGCTTGCGGGCGATCATCTCGGCCGGCGGCCTCCAGGTCGGCCATTCCTTGCCGTACTGGATGTTGGCGCGGCCGGACCAGCGGAAGCCTTCCTTGCCGATGCCGACGCCGTAACGGATCGCGTCACCGCCGGGCTGCACCAGATAGAGCAGCCGCTCCTGCGAATGGACGACGATGGTGCCGGGCTGCTCGCCGGTCGGGTCGACGACGATCTGGCGGCGGAACTCCGGCTTAACCTTGAGGTAGGGCACTTCCGGCAGCGTGAAGCCGCCGTCGGTGACGGAGGCATACATCACACCAGGGCTGGTGATGTTCTTGTCGACGCTGATGCTCGGGCGGATAGGGGTGATCGCGCCGGTGGTGACGCCGTCGAGTTGCAGCGCCGACAGGTCGAGCGTCTGGCTGCAGCCGGTGACGCCGAGCAGCGCCAGCGCACCGGCGCCGGACAACACTGCGCGGCGGGAAAGCTGGATTTCGGAAATTTCGATTTCGTCGCCATCGTGCGGCGGCGTCAGACCTTGCGGCAACTCACGCATCTACCCAAACCCTACGCTGTCGGCGGGAAACACGGTCCGGCCGGATAGAGTGCATTTTCACCAATCATGGTTGAAAAAGCGTGAAGAACCGCTGCCTGATGTTAACCAGGGACATTTTCGATTTTTGCCCCTTTACATCTTTGCGAGCCCAAGGATTTATCCTCTTCTTTGAGCTCAAGGAGACGATCATGTCCTTCGAAAACTGGGCCGCCTTTGCCGCCGCCTCGACGATCCTTCTTGTCATTCCCGGCCCGACCATCCTTCTGGTCGTGTCCTATGCGCTCGGCCAGGGCTGGCGCACGGCGCTGCCGATGGCGGTTGGCGTGGCATTTGGCGATTTTACCGCGATGACGCTGTCAATGCTGGGCATCGGCGCGCTGCTGGCGGCGTCGGCCACCGTGTTCACGGTGCTGAAGGTGGTCGGCGCCGGTTATTTGATCTATCTCGGCATAAAGCTGTTTCGCGCCGGCGGCACGCTCAAGGCGGAGCCGCGCCTGGACGCGGTGGCCTCGGCCAAGATGATGGCGCATGCCTGGCTGGTCACCGCGCTCAATCCGAAAAGCATCACCTTCTTCGTCGCCTTCCTGCCGCAGTTCCTCGACCGGCACGCCGATTTCTGGACGCAGATGCTGATCTTCGAAACGACCTTCCTGGTGCTCGCCTTCGCCAATGCCTTCGGCTACGCGCTGATCGCGGCAAGGGCGCGCAACGTCGTGCGTAATCCCCGGGCGATCCGCATCTTCAACCGCACCGGCGGCACGCTGCTGGTCGGCGCCGGTATCGCCACGGTGGCGATACGCTCGGGCAATTGAGGACATGACGTGGCAGTCAGGGATGCATTCGGGCTGACATTTTCTGGCGCGACTGAGGCCGGGTTCTCGTCCTACAGCCAGGCTGTGCGCGAACTGCAATGCTTCATCGGCGATCCGGTCGGCTCGGTCGATCGCGCCATCGCCGAGGATCCCGGCTTCGTCATGGCGCATGTGTTCAAGGGCTATCTCTTCGGCCTCGCCACCGAGCGCGAGGCGGCAGCCGTGGCCAGGACATGCCACGAGGCGGCACTGCCGCTTGCCGCCACGCCGCGCGAGCAGGCGCATGTCGCAGCACTTGGCCATCTTGCCGCAGGACGCTGGCATGAAGCCGCTCGTCTGCTCGAGGATATCGTCATCGAGTTTCCGCTCGACGCGCTGGCGCTGCAGACCGGGCACCAGATCGATTTCTTCACCGGCAATGCCCGCATGCTGCGCGACCGCATCGGCCGCGCGCTGCCGTCGTGGCAAAGCGGCATGCCAGGCTACCACGCCAAACTCGGCATGCAGGCGTTCGGACTGGAGGAAATGGGCGACTATGCGCGCGCCGAAAAGCTTGGCCGCATGGCAGTCGACATCGAGCCACGTGACGGCTGGGCACAGCACGCCGTCGCCCACGTCATGGAAATGCAGAGCCGGCAAAAGGACGGCATCGCTTGGATGCGCGCCAACCCCGAAGCGTGGACGCGGGAAAGCTTCCTGCAAGTGCACAATTGGTGGCATCTGGCGCTGTTCCATTACGATCTCGGCGAGACCGACGAGGTGCTGGCGCTCTATGACGGGCCGATCTATGGCGAGCGCTCGACGCTGGCGCTCAACATGGTCGATGCCTCGGCGATCCTGTGGCGACTGCATCTCGGTGGCGTCGCTGTCGGCGGCCGCTGGGCGGCGCTCGCCGCCAACTGGGCCAAGGCCAGCGCCGGCAATTATGCCTTCAACGATGCCCACGCGATAATGGCCTTCGTAGGCGCCGGCCAAGAAGCGCCTGTTCGCGCCTTACTCGAGGCGCAGCGCGAAGCCATGCGCGGCCACGACGACAACGCCGCCTTTACCCGGGATGTCGGCTATCCCCTGACGCTCGCCATTAAGGCGTTCGGCGACGGCACCTACACCGAGACGGTCCGCCTGATCCGGCCGATCCGGGCGATCGCCCACCGCTTCGGCGGCAGTCATGCGCAACGCGACGTCGTCGACCTGACGCTGATCGAGGCGGCGCTACGGTCGGGCGACCATGCGTTGGCAAGGGCACTCGCCGCGGAACGCGCGCTAGCGCGGCCCGACAGCCCGCTCTCGGCGCTGCTTTCGCGGCGCGCCACCGATTTGTCGGAGAATTGACCGGAGGCGGATCTTGTCTTAAAAACTGCCAGTCAGATTTTTTCGAGATCCGAAAAAATTAACGGCATTGGGAGGACACCATGTATCTCGGCCTCGATCTGGGCACGTCGGGCGTCAAGGCGCTGTTGATCGATGCCGGGCAGAGCATCATCGGCTCCGGCCACGCGTCACTCGACGTGTCGCGGCCGCACCCCGGCTGGTCGGAGCAGAACCCCGCCGACTGGATCCGCGCCTGCGAGGAAGCGATCACCGAGCTCAAGGGTTCTCATCCAGAACAGCTCGCCGCCGTCAAAGGGATCGGCCTGTCCGGCCAGATGCATGGCGCTACATTGCTCGATGCCGGCGACCAGGTGCTGCGCCCCTGCATCCTGTGGAACGACACGCGCAGCCATGCCGAGGCGGCCAAGCTCGACACCGACCCGCGCTTTCGCAAGCTGACCGGCAACATCGTCTTTCCCGGTTTCACCGCGCCAAAGCTGGTCTGGGTGAAAAACAACGAGCCGGATGTTTTCGCCAAGGTGACAAAGGTCCTGCTGCCGAAGGATTTCCTGCGGCTCTGGCTCACCGGCGAACATATTTCGGAGATGTCGGACTCGGCCGGCACGTCCTGGCTCGATGTCGGCAAGCGAGGCTGGTCATCCGACCTGCTTTCCGCCACGTCGCTCGACGAGAAGCAGATGCCGTCACTGGTCGAAGGCACCGAGAAGGCCGGCGCGTTGCGCAGCGAACTGGCCTCGAAATGGGGAATGCAGGCGGCCATCCCGATCGCCGGCGGCGCCGGCGACAATGCGGCGTCGGCTTGCGGCATGGGCACGGTCGCCGCCGGCCAGGCTTTTGTCTCGCTTGGCACGTCAGGCGTGCTGTTTGCCGCCAATGCGTCCTATCTGCCCAACCCGGAAAGCGCGGTGCACACATTCTGCCACGCGCTGCCCTACACCTGGCACCAGATGGGCGTCATCCTGTCGGCAACCGATTCGCTCAACTGGCTGTCGGAGATATCAGGCAAAGGCGCCGGCGAGCTGACCACCGAGCTTGGCGATACGCTGAAGGCGCCGACCGGCGTGTCCTTCCTGCCCTATCTCTCCGGCGAGCGCACGCCGCACAATGATTCGGCCATTCGCGGCTCGTTTACCGGGCTTGCGCATGAATCGAGCCGCGCCGTGTTGACCCAGGCCGTGCTGGAGGGCGTGGCTTTCGCCTTCCGTGACAGTCTCGAAGCCCTGGCCAAGGCCGGCACGACGCTGACGCGGGTGACGGCGATCGGCGGCGGCTCGCGCTCGCACTACTGGCTGAAGGCAATCGCCACCGCGCTCGGCCTGCCCGTCGACATTCCCGCCGACGGCGATTTCGGCGCCGCCTTCGGTGCAGCGAGGCTTGGCCTGATCGCGGCGAGGGGTGCCGATCCGCTCAGAGTGTGCACGGCGCCGGCCACCGATGCCACCATCGAACCGGTCGCCGCGCTAAGCAACGCCTATGCTGATGCCTATCAGCGCTACCGCTTGCTTTACCCAGCTATCAAGGCGGCCACGGCGTGAGTGGTTTCACACCTCCGCTGCGGCCCGAGTCACTGTGCCGGAACTTTGTCGAGAAAGCCGGTGACGCTTTTCAGGCGGCCATTGTCGATGACGCCGATGTCGGTGCCTTCGATGACGGAATCAGCGCCTTCCGGCCCGAGATTCCACGAGAAGCGGATCGTGTCGCCAAACCCGTCCGGCTTCCCCTTCAGCGAAAACCGGAAGCCGGCAAAACGCTGCTGGACGCCGTCGATCAGTGCGGCGACGCCGTCATGGCCGTCGCCCTGCATGATCGGATCGCGGTAGCTGACGTCCTCGGTGAAGGCCGCCTTGAGCAAGGCTTGCCGGCGCGCGGCGTCGCTCTCGTTCCAGGCGGCGATGTAGTTTTCGGCGATCGTGTTGATGTCGGTCATGGTCTGTCTCCGTTGTTGAGTGGCTTTGACATGACCCTTTTCATCCAGCGCCAGCGCGAAACCAATTACGCCTGAGGTAATCAGGACGGAACCTGCGAGAGGACAGACAGACATGACCAGCGGCTTTTTCGGCGACATCCAGAAGATCAAATATGAGGGGCCGGATTCGACCAATCCGCTGGGCTACCGGTTCTACAATCCCGAGGAGGTTGTCGCCGGCAGGCGGCTGGAAGACCATTTGCGCTTTGCCGTCGCCTACTGGCATTCCTTCGCCTGGCCGGGCGGCGATCCGTTCGGCGGCCAGACCTTCGAGCGGCCGTGGTTCGCCGAGGCCGGTGTCACCGACACGATGGAACTGGCCAAGCTCAAGGCCGATGTCGCCTTCGACATGTTTTCGCTGCTGGGTGTTCCCCATTTCTGCTTCCACGATGCCGATGTGCGGCCGGAGGGAAAAGACTTTTCTGAAAGTGCCGCGCGGCTCGACGAGATATCAGATTATTTTGCAACAAAGATGAAGCAGACCGGCGTCAAGCTGCTCTGGGGCACGGCCAACCTGTTCTCCAATCGCCGCTTCATGGCGGGAGCCGCCACCAATCCCGACCCGGACGTCTTTGCCTATGCGGCAGCGACGGTGAAGCACTGCATCGATGTCACCAAGCGGCTGAAGGGCGAGAACTATGTGCTGTGGGGCGGCCGTGAGGGCTATGAGACGCTGCTCAACACCGACCTTGCCCGCGAGCAGGAACAGGCCGGCCGTTTCCTCAGCCTGGTCGTCGACTACAAGCACCGGATCGGCTTCAAGGGCACCATCCTGATCGAGCCGAAGCCGCAGGAGCCGACCAAGCACCAGTACGACTATGACGTCGCCACCGTTTACGGCTTCCTCAAACGCTTCGGGCTGGAGAAGGAGGTCAAGCTCAACATCGAGCAGGGCCACGCGATCCTGGCCGGCCATTCTTTCGAGCATGAATTGGCACTGGCCAATGCGCTCGGCATTTTCGGCTCGATCGACATGAACCGCAACGACTACCAGTCGGGCTGGGACACCGACCAGTTCCCCAACAATGTGCCGGAGATGGCGCTGGCCTACTATCAGGTCCTGCAGGCCGGCGGCTTCAAGTCCGGCGGCACCAATTTCGACGCCAAGCTTAGGCGACAGTCGCTCGATCCGCAGGATCTGCTGATTGGCCATATCGGCGGCATGGATTGCTGCGCACGCGGCCTCAAGGCCGCCGCGCGCATGGTCGGGGACAAGGCGCTGTCGGCCCCGCTGGCCGAGCGCTATGCCGGCTGGAACTCGGCCGAGGCCAAGGCGATGCTTGCCGGCAAGCGGACGCTGGAGGAGATCACCGAGCGCGTCGTCAAGAAGAAGATCGAGCCGCAGCCGAGATCCGGCCGCCAGGAACTGCTCGAGAATATCGTCAACCGGTACGTCTGAGGTGCCGCACCGGCGGGTCTCTTGACCGACCCGCCGGCCAGGAACAGCTTTGCGCGAGGGCGGAACCGACGACAAGGTTTTGTCTCGCACCGCCCCTCAATCGCCTCGCTCTTGCCTTCAAACAGCCGTCACGAATCTTGTATATGTGTTTCGTGGCGGAAACAGAAAGAAGGAGGCGAAACGATATGCAGCACGAACGCGAAATCGACGCCCTGCTCTCATCTGGCGAGGCCGGATCGATCATCGACCGGCTGATGGCGCTGCCGCACCCGAAGCATGGTGCCCGCGGTGCAAACGAATGGGATCGCGCGGTCGCCAGCCGCTTCGAGACCCACCTTGCGAGACAGATGCGCTCGCAAATCGACGGCAAAAGCGACCGCCGGAACGCTGCCTGATCCCGGCTATCTCCTACGCAGCCTGACCGGCGCTTCGCCGAAAGCTCTTGAAAACGCCCTGGAAAACGCCGCGGCGGACGAGAAGCCTGTTCGCCCGGCAATATCGGCCATCGCCACGCCCGTGTCGACCACCAGCCGGCGCGCGGCGCCCAGCCGCAGCCTGAGATAGTAGGCGCCCGGCGTCTCGCCGATCGACTTGCGAAAGATGCTTTCCAGCGTTCGTGCCGTCACCCCGGCGCGCATTGCCACCGCGGCGATGGTCAGGGGCTGGTCGACATGAGCTTCCATCAGCCGGATGGCTTGCGCCAGCCGCGGATCGTAACCGTCGAGGCGGCCAAGCGAGACCAGCGGCTGCGCGTCGGTCGCCGCCCGCGCCTGGTCGTAGATGAAGACGCTTGCCACATCGAGCGCGACGGCCATGCCGAGCCGCGTACGGATCAGATGCAGCATCAGGTCGAAGGTCGGCGAAGCGCCACCGGACGTGAAGACCGGCCCGTCGATGACGTAGCGGTCGGGGCGGACATCGACATCGGGAAAGGCCGAGGAAAAATCCTCCATATCCTCCCAATGGGTGGTGGCGCTGCGCCCTTCCAGCAGACCGGCGCGGGCGACCAGCCAGGTACCGGCTTCGACGCCGCCGCAGGCGCGCGCGGCGCGCGCCGCGCGGCGCAGGCCGGCAAGCAGAGCCGATGTGGCATAGTTCTGCGTGCCGAAACCGGCGACGACGACAAGCACATCCGTCGTCTCCGCCGCATCGAAGCGGCCGCTGACCGCAACCGGCAGGCCGCATGTGGTGACCGGCGCTTCGCCGGTCACCGAAACCAGCCTGAAATCGAACAGCGTCTCGCCGGCAATACGGTTGGCGGCGCGCAGCGGATCGACGGCCGAGGCCACGCACATGATCGACGAACCGGAAAATACCAGCAGCGTCACCTTGAGCGGCGAGCGTTCGGCGCGAAAGATCGAAGGCTTTTCGCTTTTCATCATGCGACCTTCGTAAAACGCAAAGCAGTTTCCGGCAAGTCAGGCATTGTTGCCGTCTGGTCGATTTGGCCCATGTTTGATTGGCCCTATGTTTGTTTGATCAGGACCGTCTGTGCCGATTGGGAGAAAAGTCGATGCCGCTTGCGATGAACCGTGAGGTTTTCATTACCTGTGCCGTGACCGGGTCCGGCAGTTCGCAGGACCGCAGCCCGCATGTGCCGCGCTCGCCCAAGCAGATCGCCGATTCGGCCATCGACGCGGCAAAGGCCGGTGCGGCGATCGTCCACTGCCATGTGCGCGACCCCGAAACCGGCAAGCCGCGCCGCGACGTGCAGCTTTATCGCGAGGTGACCGAGCGCATCCGCGCGGCAGACGTCGACGTGGTGCTGAACCTGACCGCCGGCATGGGCGGCGACATGGTGTTCGGTTCGCCGGAAAACCCGCTCCCGCTGAACGAAAAAGCCACCGATATGGGTGGCGCCAGCAACCGCGTGGCGCATGTGCGCCAGTGCCTGCCGGAGATCTGCACGCTCGACTGCGGCACCATGAATTTCGCCGAAGCCGACTATGTCATGACCAACACGCCCGGCATGCTGCGCGCCATGGGCGGCATGATGACGGCGCTTGGCGTCAAGCCGGAGATCGAGGCCTTCGACACCGGCCATCTCTGGTTTGCCAAGCAACTGGTCGAGGAAAAGGTGCTGGACCCCGATGCTCTCGTGCAATTGTGCATGGGCGTGCCATGGGGCGCGCCGGACGATCTCAACACCTTCATGGCGATGGTCAACAATGTGCCGTCGAGTTGGACCTGGTCGGCGTTCTCCATCGGTCGCAACCAGATGGCCTATGCCGCCGCTGCGGTGCTGGCCGGCGGCAATGTCCGCGTCGGGCTCGAGGACAATCTCTGGCTCGACAAGGGGGTGTTGGCAACCAATGCGCAGCTGGTCGAGCGGGCGGTCAGCATCGTGTCGAACATGGGGGCACGGGTCATCGGCCCGGAAGAAGTGCGCAAGAAGCTCAATTTGACGAAGCGCGCGCCGCTTTGACAAGGGATTCGGTAGGGAGGAGCCGCCGATGAAGACCGTGAAATTCACCGCGATGAGAGATGGCGACCGCGACGACTACGCCTTCCTCACCGAGCATGAGATCGACTATGCGGCGAAGACCGGCGAGCGGCTGCTTGACGCGCTTGTCCAGCTCGACGAGGGGCTGTCCGGCTACAAGGTCACCCGGCTCGGCCATTCGCTGCAGGCGGCGACGCGCGCATGGCGCGACGGCGCCGACACCGACTGGATCGTTTGCGCGCTGCTGCACGATATTGGCGACATCTACGCACCGTACAATCACGACGAATATGCAGCTTCGATCCTAAAACCTTTCGTGCGCGAGCAGTGCACCTGGGTGGTGGAAAAGCACGGTGACTTCCAGCGCCTCTATTACGCCCACCATCTCGGCGGCAATCCGCATGCGCGCGACCGTTTCGCCGGCCATCTTTATTTCGACGATTGCGACCAGTTCTGCGAGCGCTGGGACCAGTCGAGCTTCGATCCGGATTATGAGACGTTGCCGATCGACTTCTTCCGGCCCTTCGTGCTCGAAGTGTTTGCGCGCAGGGCCTATGACCCCACCGTGATCCGCGCCGGCGAGCGCGTGCCTCTCATCGGTTCCAAAGTAGCCAGGACAAGAACCGGAGCCTCCGCATGAGCATCATCACCAAGGCAGCTGCGATTGGCGGCGGCGTCATCGGCGCCGGCTGGGTGGCGCGGCTGCTCTTGAATGGCATCGACGTGTCGATTTTCGATCCCGACCCCGAATCCGCGCGCAAGGTCGACGAAGTGATGAAAGGCGCGCGCCGCGCCTACAAGCAGATGCTGCCCGACGGCCTGCCAAAAGAAGGCAAATTGACCTTTGCCAAGACCATTGCCGACGCCGTCGCCGATGCCGATTTCATCCAGGAAAGCGTGCCGGAGCGGCTCGATCTGAAACACCGCGTGCTGGCCGAGATCGACCTCTATGCGCCGGCCAATGCCATCGTCGGCTCCTCGACCTCCGGCATCAAGCCGACCGACATGCAGGTGGCGATGAAGAAGCATCCGGAACGGCTGGTCGTCGGCCACCCGTTCAACCCGGTCTATTTGCTGCCGCTGGTCGAGATCGTCGGCGGCGAGCAGACCTTTCCCGAGGCGATCGAGGTCGCCAAGGAGATGTACGCCTCGATCGGCATGAAGCCGGTGGTGATCCGCAAGGAGATCGAGGCGTTCGTCGGCGACCGCCTGCTGGAGGCGGCATGGCGCGAGGCGCTGTGGCTGATCAAGGACGGCATCTGCACGGTCGAGGAGCTCGACGACATCATGCGCTATGGCTTCGGCCTGCGCTGGGCGCAGATGGGCATGTTCCAGGTCTACCGCGTCGCCGGCGGCGAGGCCGGCATGCGCCACTTCATGGCGCAGTTCGGGCCGTGCCTGAAATGGCCGTGGACCAAGCTGATGGATGTGCCGGAGTTCAACGACGAACTGGTAGACCTGATCGCCAGGCAGTCGGACGACCAGGCGGATGGCCTGTCGATCCGCGAGCTCGAAAAGATCCGCGACGACAATCTGGTCGCGATCATGGATGCGCTGTCGAAGCAGAACAAGGGCAAGGGCTGGGGCGCCGGCGCCTTGCACAAGGACTATACCAAGCAGCTCGCCAAGCTTGCGGCGAAGAAGCCCGCTACTTCCAAGGCGGCCGAAAAGGCCAAGGCTGAAAGGCCGAAGAAAAAGAAGAAAGGCTGAGGCGATGGATTTTGGTCTTTCGGAAGAACAGAAACTGATCGTCGAGACGACGCGCGCCTTCGTCGAGAACGAGCTCTACCCGCATGAGCGCGAGGTCGAGCGCACCGGCGTGCTGCGCCGCGAATTGATCGAGGAGATCAAGGCCAAGGCGATCGAAGCCGGACTCTATGCCGCCAACATGCCTACGGAGGTCGGCGGCGCCGGCCTCGATACGGTGACCTGGCTGCTTTACGAGAAGGAGCTCGGCCGCGCCAATTACGCGCTGCACTGGACTTGTGTAGCGCGGCCCTCCAACATCCTGTTGGCCGGCTCGCCGGAGCAGCGCGAAAAATATCTGTTCCCCTGCATTCGTGGCGAAAAATGGGATTGCCTGGCGATGACCGAGCCGGGCGCCGGCTCCGATCTGCGCGGTATGAAGGCGACCGCGGTGCAGGATGGCGACGACTGGGTGCTGAACGGCACCAAACACTTCATCAGCCATGCCGATCTTGCCGATTTCGCCATCGTCTTCATGGCCTCGGGAGAGGAAGAGTCTTCGCGTGGCAAACGCAAGAAGATCACCGCCTTCTTCGTCGACAAGGGCACCAAGGGTTTTACGGTGCGTGACGGCTACCGCAACGTCTCGCACCGCGGCTACACCAACGCCATCCTCGAATTCGACGATTGCCGGCTGCCCGGAGCCCAGGTTCTGGGCGAGGTCCACAAGGGTTTCGACGTCGCCAATTCATGGCTTGGCGCAACCCGCCTGCAGGTCGGCGCGACCTGTCTCGGCCGGGCCGAGCGGGCGCTTGGCCATGCCGTCGAATACGCCGCGCAGCGCCAGCAGTTCGGCCAGCAGATCGGCAAGTTCCAGGGCGTTTCATTCAAGCTTGCCGATATGGCGACCGAACTGAAGGCGGCCGACCTGATGGTGTTCGAAGCCGGCTGGAAGTACGATCAGGGCACCGTCACCGATCAGGACATGGCCATGGCCAAGCTGAAGGCCACCGAAATGCTTGCCTTCGTCGCCGACGAGGCGATCCAGATCCACGGCGGCATGGGGCTGATGGACGACCTGCCGCTGGAACGCATCTGGCGCGACGCCCGCGTCGAGCGCATCTGGGAAGGCACGTCGGAAATCCAGCGCCACATCATTTCACGGGCGCTGCTGCGCCCGTTCGGCGGCTGAACAATGCACAGGCTTGAACGTCTCCTGCGCCCAAAATCGATCGCCGTGTTCGGCGGCGCGCAGGCTGCCGCCGTCGTCGCGCAGTCGATCAAGATGGGCTTTGCCGGCGAGATCTGGCCGGTGCACCCGACCAAGGATGATGTCGCCGGGCGCAAAGCCTACCGCTCAGTGGCGGACCTGCCCGGCACGCCGGACGCCGCCTTTGTCGGCGTCAACCGGCATTTGACCATCGAGGTGGTCAAGGCGCTGGCCGAGCGCGGTGCCGGCGGCGCTGTCTGCTTTGCCGCCGGCTTTCTCGAGACCGAGGCTTATGACGAGCATGGCGAGCGATTGCAGGCGGAACTGGTCGCCGCGGCGGGCCAGATGCCGATCATCGGGCCGAACTGCTACGGCCTGATCAATTATGCCGACGGCGCGCTTTTATGGCCCGACCAACATGGCGGTATCCGGCTGGCCGAGGGTGGCCGCGGGGTCGCCATCATCACCCAATCGTCAAACATCGCCATCAACATGACGATGCAGAAGCGCGGCCTGCCAATCGCCTTTCTGATGACCGCCGGCAACCAGGCACAGACCGGCCTTTCCGAAATGGCGCTCGGCCTGGTCGAGGACGACCGCGTCACCGCGCTCGGCCTGCACGTCGAGGCATTCGATTCGGTAGCCGGCTTCGAAAGGCTGGCCGCGCGGGCGCGCGAGCTGAAGAAGCCGATCGTCGCCATGAAGGTCGGCCGCTCCGAGCAGGCGCGGCAAGCGACGGTGTCGCATACCGCATCGCTGGCCGGCTCGGACGCTGCCTCGGGCGCCTTCCTGAAGCGGCTCGGCATCGCCCGCGTCGATTCCATCCCTGCCTTTATCGAGGCGCTCAAGCTGCTGCACGTCACCGGTCCACTGCCCGGCTACCGGCTGTCGTCGATGAGCTGTTCGGGCGGCGAGGCGTCTGTCATGGCCGACAGCGCAGAAGGCCGCTGGGTGAATTTCCCGGCGCTGACCGACACGCACCGCGCCCACGTCAAATCGACGCTCGGGCCGCTGGTTGCGGTGGCCAACCCGCTCGACTACCATACCTTCATCTGGAACAACGAGCCGGCGATGACCGCCACCTTCACCGCCATGGTGTCGGGTGGCTTCGACCTCAATATGCTGGTGCTCGATTTCCCGCGCCCCGACCGCTGCTCGGACACCGACTGGTGGACGACGCTGCGCGCCTTCGAATCGTCGCTGAAGACCAACAAGGCGCAGGGCGCGATCGTCTCGTCGCTGCCGGAAAACCTGCCCGAGGAATACACCGCCGGGCTGATGGCACGCGGCATGGTGCCGTTGTTCGGCATTTCCGAGGCCATGGACGCCGCCCAGGCGGCAGCCTTCATCGGCTGGGCCTGGCGCGAGCCGCAGGCGCAGCCGATCGACACCTCCGCTTCCGGAGCGCCGGCCGGCGACCATGTCACGCCTGATGAGGCCGAGGCGAAAGCGCGGCTGATCGAGGCCGGGCTCCCCGTGCCGAGCGGCGAACGCGCCGGCAATGCGGTCGAGGCGGTCATCTCCTCGATGGCGCTCGGTTTTCCGGTTGCGCTGAAGGCTTTGGGGGTCACCCACAAATCCGAGCTCGGGGCGGTGCGGCTCAACCTCAGGGACGCCGAATCGGTCAGCACCGCCGCCCATGATCTCGATGCGCTAGGCACCGGCCTCTACGTCGAGCGCATGGTGCGCGACGGCGTCGCCGAGTTGCTCGTCGGCTTCACCCGCGACCCGATGTTCGGCGCGGTGATGACACTGGGCACCGGCGGCGTGCTGGTCGAACTGCTGCGCGACAGCGTCACACTGATGCTGCCGGCGACCCGCGACGACATCGAGGCGGCGCTGCGCGGGCTCAAATTGTTCCCGCTGCTCGAAGGCTATCGCGGCCGGCCCAAGGCCGATGTCGCGGCGGCCATCGAGGCGATATCAGGCATTGCCGCCTTCGTGCAGCAAAATGCCGGCGAGATCGAGGAGCTAGACATCAACCCGCTGATCGTCTGCGCGCAGGGCAAAGGCGCCTGGATCGCCGACGCGCTGCTGGTGCTTGGAGAAAACAAGAATGTCTGACGTCATCACCACCCGCCGCGAGGGGACGATCCTCGAAGTCACGCTCGATCGGCCCAAGGCCAACGCCATCGACCTCAACACCTCGCGGCTGATGGGCGAGACCTTCAAGGCGTTCCGCGACGATCCGGATCTGCGGGTCGCCATCGTCAAGACTGCCGGCGACAAGTTCTTCTGCGCCGGCTGGGACCTGAAAGCCGCGGCCGGCGGCGATGCCGTCGACGGCGACTATGGCGTCGGCGGCTTCGGCGGACTGCAGGAACTGCGCGATCTCAACAAGCCGGTCATCGCCTGCGTCAACGGCATGGCGGTCGGCGGCGGCTTCGAGCTGGCGCTGTCCTGCGACCTCATCTACGCGTCGGATCACTCCTCCTTTGCGCTGCCGGAAATTCGCGCCGGCACGCTGGCCGATGCAGCGACGATCAAGCTGCCGAAGCGCATTCCCTATCATGTCGCCATGGACCTTTTGCTCACCGGCCGCTGGATGGATGTCGCCGAGGCGCACCGCTGGGGCCTGGTCAGCGAGGTGCTGCCCAATGAGAAGCTCGAGGATCGCGTCTGGGAGATCGCCCGGCTGCTGGCCGGTGGTCCGCCGCTGGTCTTTGCCGCGATCAAGGAGACGGCGCGGGTCGCCGAAGCGCTCACCTTCCAGGACGCGATGAACCGGGTGACGCGCCGCCAATTGCCGACGGTTGACGCTCTGTACGGCTCGGAGGACAATCTCGAGGGCTTTCGCGCCTTTGCCGAAAAGCGCGACCCGGTGTGGAAGGGGAGGTAACGGGGAGATGAGGGCGATCCGTCACACCCCCCTCTGCCCTGCCGGGCATCTCCCCCGCAGGGGGGGAGATTGGCAGCTTCGGCCCATCCGCCCTTCCTGCCGCGCTGAAGATTGGCGAAAGCCTAAGCGACATCCGATCTCCCCCCTTGCGGGGGAGATGGCCGGCAGGCCAGAGGGGGGTGCTCAGGCGCTGTCGTCAGAACACTTTCCGCGTCCATGACCGACTACAAAAAGCTCATCGACGCCGAGACCTGGGCCTTCATCGAGCGCACCAACTCCTATTATCCGCCTGATGCGATCGACTACACGATCGATCGGCAGCGCGACATCTACGACCGCATGTGCCGTGAGTTCTCTGCCGGCCACCCGGACAATGTTACGGCGGAAACCACCGCCATTGCCACGCCTTCGCACCCCATCCCGATCCGCATCTACCGCACACCCGCGCCGGAAGCGGCGGCGATGGTGCTTTATTTCCATGGCGGCGGTTTTATCCTCGGCGGGCTCGACAGCCATGACGACCTCTGCGCCGAGCTTTGCAGCCGCACCGGCTATGAGGTGGTTTCGGTCGACTACCGGCTGGCGCCGGAACATCTGCATCCGGCCGGCTTCGACGATGCCATCAGCGCCTTCGAATGGGCGGCGACAACCTATAAGCGCCAGATCCTGCTTTGCGGCGACAGCGCCGGCGGCAATATTGCCGCCGCGGTCAGCCATGCGACGCGTGGCCATGCACGAAGGCCGATCGGCCACGTACTGATCTATCCCAGCCTTGGCGGCGACCGATCGCAAGGTTCTTACGTGACCCATGCCGAAGCGCCGATGCTGACGGTGCGCGATCTCGATTTCTACATGAATATCAGGACCGGCGGCGAGGACCGCACCGGCGACCTTACGCTGTCGCCGCTGGCCGACGCCGATTTTGCCAATCTGCCGCCGACCGTGCTGATCACCGCCCAATGCGACCCGCTGTCGTCAGACGGCGAGGCCTATCGCGACCGCGTCGTCGCGGCAGACGGCCACGCCTACTGGTTGGAAGAGCCGGGGCTGGTGCATAGTTTTCTCAGAGCCCGGCACACGGTCGGTCGTGCGCGCTCGAGCTTTACCCGGATCGTCGACGCGGTGTCGGCTCTGGGACGGGGCGAATGGATCTGGTGACGGTCCTACCCCAGTGCCCGCGCAGCCGCGCGGCCGGCGCTGCGGCCTGAAAAAATGCAGCCGCCAAGAAACGTCCCTTCCAGCGCCGCATAGCCATGCATGCCGCCGCCGCCGAAACCGGCGGCTTCGCCGACCGTGTACAATCCCCCGACCGGCTGGCCATCGGTACCCAGGACGCGGCTGTCGAGATCGGTCTGCAAGTCGCCCAGCGTCTTGCGGGTCAGGATGTTGAGCCTGACCGCGATCAGCGGCCCATTGGCAGGGTCGAGCATCTTGTGTGGCCTTGCCGTGCGGATCAGCCGGTCGCCGAGATAGGCGCGGGCGCCGCGCAAGGCGGTGATCTGCATATCCTTGCAGAACGGATTGTCGAGCTGCCGGTCGCGGGCGCGGATCTCGCGCTCGACCTGCGTCAGCTCAACCAGCGGCTCGCCACCGACAAGCGCGTTCATGCGGGCGACCAGCGCCGGCAAATCAGGCTCGACGATGAAATCCTCGCCCTTGTCCATGAACGCCTTCACCGGACCGGGAATGCCTGATGTGGCGCGGCCAAGCACTTGGCCCCAGCTTTTTCCGGTGAGGTCCGGGTTCTGCTCGGAGCCGGACAACGCGAACTCCTTCCGGATGATTTTTTTTGTCAGGATGAACCAGGAATAATCGAAGCCGGTGCTCATGATGTGGCTGAGCGTGCCCAGCGTGTCGAAGCCGGGATAGAGCGGCGGCGGCAGGCGCTTGCCGCGGGCGTCGAGCCACGGCGACGACGGGCCGGGCAGGATGCGGATTGCATGGTCGGTCCAGAGCGGCGCCCAGTTCCTGATGCCTTCGACATAGTGCCACATGCGGTCGCGGTTGATGATGCTGCCGCCGGCCTGTTCAGTGATCGCCAGCATGCGGCCGTCGACATGGTCGGGAACGCCGGAGATCATGCGCCTGGGCGGCGTGCCAAGCCGCTGCGGCCAGTTCTTGCGGACAAGCTCGGGATTGCCGCCGATGCCGCCGGAAGCGACGATGACCGCTTGCGCCTTGAGCTCGAAGTCGCCGGCGATGTCGCGCGAACTCCTGCGGCCACGCTCGACATCGCTCGGCGCCAACATGTCGCCGCGCACGCCGTCGACGACGCCGCCTGTCCGCGTCAGTTCGTTGACGCGGTGGCGGAATCCGAAGCTGACCAGCCCGCTCTTCTCGGCCTCGCGCACACGCTGGACGAACGGCTCGAGCACGCCCGGCCCGGTGCCCCAGGTGACGTGGAAGCGCGGCACCGAATTGCCGTGGCCGACGGCGTTGCCGCCGCCGCGCTCGGCCCAGGCGACGATTGGAAAGAACTTCATGCCGCGCTGCGTCAGCCAGGAGCGCTTCTCGCCGGCGGCGAAGCCGACATAGGCCTCGGCCCAGCGGCGCGGCCAAAAATCTTCCGCACGGTCGAAGGCGGCGGTGCCAAGCCAGTCCTCGAGCGCCAGATCATGCGAATCGCGGATGCGCATGCGCCGCTGCTCCGGCGAATCGACCAGGAAGATGCCGCCAAGCGACCAGAACGCCTGGCCGCCGAGCGACTGTTCAGGCTCCTGGTCGACAATGATGGTCTTCTTGCCGGCCTCAGCCAGTTCGGCCGCGGCGACGAGCCCGGCAAGGCCGGCGCCGACAATGATCGCATCCGCATCGTCAGCCACTTTCTCCTCCCCCGGCTCACCTCCCCGGCTGGACGATTGTCAGACCGTCTCCCAGCCTTCCTTCTCGCCGGCGCGGAAGATGGCGTCGATGACCTTCTGGTTGAGCACCGATTCTTCCAACGTGAAGACGCGATCCGTGCCGCCCTGCGCCGCACGCGCGAACGCCTCGACCTCCAGCCGGTATTGCTGCATGCCGGGGAAGCGGAACACTTGCGCCTCGCTGTGATTCTGGTTGTGCAGCTCGATGCGATGATGGTCATAGATGCCGGCGTTGAACGGCGAAAGCACCTCGATGAAGCCCTTCTCGCCGTGGAACACCATCACCTGCCGCGCCGCCATCTGCGTCGACAGATAGAACGACAGTTCGAAGTCGCCGAAATCGGCGCGGATCGAGGAGTAGATGTCGGTGCCGAAGGTCTTGTCGCGCTCGATCGTCGCCTGGACGCGCAACGGCTCCTTGCCCGTTGAAAAGCGCGTCGACACCGTCGGGTAGACACCGATGTCGGGCAGCGCGCCGCCGCCGAGGTCGAGCTGGTTGCGCATGTTCTTGGGATCGACATTGTAGTAGGAGAACGCGCCCTGGACATGGCGCAGCCGGCCGATGGCGCCATTGGCGATCAGCTCGCGCACCTTGATCCATTGCGGGTGGTAGACGACCATGAACGCTTCGCAGACCAGCACGTTTTTGGCGTCGCGCAGCTTGATCAGCGGTGGAATGTCCTTGGCATCGAGCGCCAGCGGCTTTTCGACCAGAACATGCTTGCCGGCCTCGATCGCCTTGGCGGTCCATTCGACATGCTGTGCGGTCGGCAGCGGAATGTAGACGCCGTCGACATCCTTGGATGCGAGCAACTCGTCATAGGAACCGAAGGCATGGGGCGCGCCGAAACGGTCGGCCAAGGCACGGGCTTTCGACAGGTCGCGGCTGGCGATCGCCGACAGCACGCCGTTCTCCGCTTCGACCATTGCAGGCAAAAGATGCTCGCGACCGATCTTGGCCGTCGACAAAACACCCCATCGGAACATCAGGCTTCTCCCTCTCGATTGCAGATGACGAGGTTTGCCCCAAATCCGGGGAAAAGCCAATGACCAGGCGCTAACCCTGATATTCAGCGGCGCCTGCCCGTCAGCATCATGTCGAAGTCGACGACGTTCGAATAGATCGGCGTGCCGACATCCATGCCGTAGCGCGACCGCAGCACCTTGCCGGTGACATGGAATCTTATTGTGCCCGCCTTGAAGGCGCTAAGCTCGGCTGTGAACTTTTCCGGAAAAGTCTTGCCGCGCGCCGTCAGCCGGCCGGTGACTAGGGCTGACGTGTCGCCGGTGCGTTTCACGCTGGTCGAGCGGAACTGGATTTCCGGGTTGTTGGCGGCGTCGAACACCGCGTCGGAGCGAAGGAAGGCGTCGACGCGGCGCTGGCCGGTGCCGACGCTTTCGGGAAAGATCGTGATATTGACCTGGGAGCGTCCGATATTGCTGTTGTCGATGCGGATGCTGCCCTTGAAGCGGGCGAAGGCGCCGGCGAGCCCGCCGCCGCCGGCCTTGCCGACGGAGAAACGGATGCTGGAACCGGCCGGGCTGATCGTGTAGCTGCCGGCAGCGTCGCTGAGCGCCACCGCCGCGAAAACAGGCATGGCAAGGCAGGTGGCGACCGCCGCAAATCCGAAGATGCGCGCAACCATGGGCGTGATCCTTTTGTTGAGGCAACACGTTTTTCGCGCCCTCCCCCAATAACGAATGAGCCATCAGCTCTATTCCGTGTTGTGATCCGACGAAGGCGCGATCATGCGCGTCAGCACCGCGTCCTTCAGCCAGAAATGATGGCGCAGCGCCGCGGCGATGTGCAGGGCGACAAGTCCGATGCCGGCATAGGCGAGATACCAATGCGCCGAGGTCCAGAAGCTTTCCGCCGGGTCCGATTCCGCCAGTGGCAGGTCCGGCATGACGAACAGGTTGAACGGCATGCTCGGGATCTCCAGCATCGACACCGACACCAGCGCCCAGCCGGACAGCGGCAGCGCGAGCTGAAAGCCGTAAAGCACGAAATGGACGAGCGGCGCCACGCGGCGCTCGAAAGGTTCGACCGAGCGCGGCAGCGCCGGCACCGCATTGCCGAGACGCCAGGCGATGCGCAGAATCACCAGCCCGAGCAGCAGAAAGCCGAAGGATTTGTGCAGCTGGATCAGTTCGAAGGCGGTGCGCTGGCTGGACAGCCGCATCATGACGAGGCCGAGCACGAACTGGCCGATGAAGATCGCGGCGATCAGCCAGTGAAGGACGATCGCCGCCCAGCCGTAGCGGCTGGTGCTGTTTGTGATCGACGCAGGCATTGTCGATGAACGCTGGTGAGTCCGGCTTTCATCCAGTCATGTTGAAGAAATCGACGAAGGCTCGCAGCGCCGGCCGCATCTGGCGGTGGCTCGGGTAGTAGACGAAGAAGCCGTCGAAGGGCGGGCACCAGTCCTCCAGCACGCGAACGAGTTTGCCGGCGGCCAGCGCCTCGCGAACATAATCCTCAAACAGGAAGGCAAGACCGGCGCCGTCGACCGCCGCATGGGCGATCAGATGGTCCTCGTCGAGGATCAGCGGCCCTTGCACCGCCAGCTCGATCTCCTCGCCGTCCTTCTCGAATTCCCAGCGGTAGAGGATGCCGCTGGAGAAGCGAAAGCGGAGGCAACGGTGACCGACGAGATCGTTGGGATGGCGCGGTCTGGGCATGGTTGCGAAATAGGATGGCGCGCCGACGACGGCGCCGCGAAGGTTTGGCCCGATACGCACCGCGATCATGTCGCGCTGCAGGCTTTCGCCGAGCCGGACGCCGGCGTCGAAGCCGCCTTCGACTACATCGGTGAAACGGTCTTCGATGACGATCTCCAGCACGATGTCCGGATAGGCCGATGCAAAGGCGCCGAGGCGCGGCGTCAGTGCCAGGTGGGCTGCGGTGCGCGGCACCGTCAGCCTGAGGTTGCCGGCCGGCCGGTCGCGCGCCTCGACCGCCGATTCCAGCGCCAGATCGATTTCCGACAGCGCCGGCCTTAGCCGCTCGAGCAGTTGTGCGCCTGCCTCGGTCGGGGCGACGCTGCGCGTGCTGCGCGCCAGGAGCCGCACGCCAAGACGTGCCTCCAGGCTGGATACCGCATGGCTGACTGCGGAGGGCGCAATGCCGAGCTCCTTGGCCGCACCGCGGAAGCTGCCGCACTGGGCGACGGTTGCCAGCACCGCAAGTTGAGAGAGATGTGCTCGCTTCATTGATCTATCTTTTAGAACAGCCCGTGCAAGTAAGAGCCGATTATCGATCGCAGTGCAAGGCGCTATCTCTGCCGCATCACAACAAGGAGACGCGTGATGCAAACCCGCAAGCTTGGAAATGAACTTGACGTCTATCCGGTCGGCCTCGGCTGCATGGGGATGAGCTTCGTCTACGGCGGCCAGCCGGAGGCGGACGCGATTGCCACGCTGCACCGTGCCGTCGACATCGGCGTCAATTTCTTCGACACCGCCGAGGTCTACGGCCCCTACGAGAACGAGATCCTGCTCGGCAAGGCGCTGAAGCCGGTGCGCGATCAGGTGACGATTGCGACAAAGTTCGGTTTCAAGATTCTGGAAGAAGGAAGCGGCACCGAGCGCATGGCGGGTGTCGACAGCCGCCCCGAACACGTCAAGGCGGTCGCCGAAGCCTCATTGATGCGATTGGATACCGAGGTGATCGACCTCTACTATCAGCATCGCGTCGATCCGAACGTGCCGATCGAGGATACGGTCGGCGCCATGGCCGAGCTGGTGCGCGAAGGCAAGGTGCGCGCGCTTGGCCTGTCGGAGGCGAGTGCGGCGACCATCCGCCGGGCGCATGCCGTGCATCCGATATCTGCCGTGCAGAGCGAATATTCGCTGTGGAGCCGCGATCCGGAAGACGAGGTGTTTGCCGTCTGCCGCGAGCTCGGCATCGGCTTTGTCCCTTACAGCCCGCTCGGTCGCGGCCTGCTGACCGGCACGATCGCCAACCCCGAGGTTCTTGGCGCCGGCGACTGGCGCCGTGGATTGCCGCGCTTCCAGGCCGACGCCATGGCGGCCAATGCGGCGGTCATTGCCACGCTTGATACAATGGCGGCGGAGAAGGGTGTGACGTCGGCGCAGTTGGCGCTGGCCTGGGTGCTGCACCAGGGCGATTTCATCGTGCCGATCCCCGGGGCGCGAAAAATCCGCCATCTCGAGCAGAATGCGGCAGCAGCACAGATTGGGCTGAGCCAGGCGGAAGTGGCGGCCATTGGCGACGCCCTGTCGCCGGAGAAGGTCGTCGGCAAGCGCTACACTGAAGAAATGCTGGCGCTGGTCAATGGATAGACAGCGGCTATGAAATCGCTTCAGGCTTGAGTTGCCCTTCCGGGGCGAGCCGTTTGTCTCGCCAGCGTTTAGGTCTCGCGCGCTCTCCCTTCTCCCCTTGTGGGAGAAGGTGTCGCCGAAGGCGACGGATGAGGGGTGTTCCAGCTTGGCAATAGCCGCGCTCCGTCCAACACCCCTCTTCCGTCTTGGCGCTGCGCGCCAATCCACCTTCTCCCACAAGGGGAGAAGGCAAGACGGCGCGGTGCCCCTTCTTGGTTTGCAACTTATGCCCGCAGCACGCCACCCGTCTGCTTGTGCACATTCTCGACAATGCGCTTTGCCAATGCCTCGAAATCCTCGTCGGTCAGCGTCTTTTCGACCGGCTGGATCGACACTTCGATGGCGATCGATTTCTTGGCAGCACCCAGTGATGCCCCTTCGAAAACATCGAAGACCGAGACGTTGGTGATCAGCTTCCTGTCGGCGGCAAGGGCGGCGCGGGTCAGCGTGCCGGCTTCGACTGCCTTGTCGACGACAAAGGCGAAATCGCGCTTGACCGCCTGGAAGGCGGACAGCTCCAGCTTCGGTTTTGTCCGCGTCGGCTTGGCCTTGGGCTCGGGCACGGCATCGATGAACACTTCGAAGCCGCAGAGCGGCCCGGAGACGTCCAGTTCCTCCAGCGTCTTCGGGTGAAATTCGCCGAACGTTCCCAAGATGACCTTCGGTCCGAGCTTGATCGTGCCGGCGCGGCCGGGATGATACCAGGCCGGGCCGCCGGCCTCGACCTGCAGCCGCTCGACCGGCGCGCCGCAGGCTTCGAGTGCTGCGATCGCGTCGGCCTTGGCGTCGAACACGCCGACGGAACCGGCATTGCCGGCCCAGTGGCGGCCGGAGCCGTCGAGCTTGGCCGTGCCGCGCCGCACGCCGGCGGCGACGCGCCGCTGCTGGTCGGCCGCATCGCCCTCATAGGTGCCCGATACTTCGAACAGCGCGACATCGCCGATGCCCTTGTCGGCATTGCGCTGCGCGGCGGCGATCAGGCCCGGCAGCAGCGACGGCCGCATGTCGGACATGTCGGCGGCGATCGGATTGACAAGCTTGAGAGCTGTCTGGCCGCCGCCGAACAGTTCGGCGTGTTTTGCTGGAATGAACGACCAGGTGACCGCCTCCATCATCCCGCGCACGGCCAGCGCCCGCTTGGCGGCGCGGGTGCGGATCTGCAGCGTGGTCAGGATCTTGGCGTTGACGGCATCATGCGCGCCGAGCGGCTGCGGGGCGATATTGTCGACGCCGTGGATGCGCATGACTTCCTCGACCAGATCGGCCTTGCCGTCGACATCCGGCCGCCAGGACGGCACCGCCACATTGACGACATCGCCCGCGCCTTCCGGCTTGAAGCCGAGGCGCGAAAGGATGGCGAGACTCTCGTCCCTGGGCACCTCGATGCCGGTCAGCCGCTTCACTTCCGACAGCGGGAAGGCAACCACCTTCGGCGTGTGGCCGGCATAGCCGACGACTTCGGTTTCGGTCGGCGTCCCACCGCAGAAATCCAGCACCAGCTTGGTCGCCAGCTCCACGCCGGGAACCATGAATTCAGGGTCGACGCCGCGCTCGAACCGGTAACGCGCATCGCTGATGATGCCGAGCGTTCGGCCGCTGCGGGCCGTGGTCATCGGATCCCAAAGTGCCGATTCGATCAGCACGTCTGTGGTGTTCTCGTCGCAGCCGGAATGCTCGCCGCCCATGATGCCGGCGATCGATTCGACGCCGTCCTGGTCTGCTATCACGCACATGTCTGGCGTCAGCGTGTATTCGCGGCCGTCGAGCGCCAGCACCTTTTCACCGTCACGCGCCCGGCGTACGGTAAGATTGCCGGCGACCTTGTTCGCGTCGAACACATGCAGCGGTCGGCCGCGGTCGAAAGTGACATAGTTGGTGATATCGACCAGCGCGCTGATCGGCCTTAGCCCAATGGCGATCAGCCGCTGCTGCAGCCATTTCGGCGACGGACCGTTGTTCACACCTTTCACCAATCTCAGGGCGAAGCCGCGGCAGAGCTCAGGGGCTTCGATCGTCACCTTCACCGGGCACATACCGTTGCCGGCATGCGGCATGATCGCGCCGCCGACGAGGCGGCCGAGCCCGCTCGCAGCCAGATCGCGGGCGATGCCATAGACGCTGGTCGCGTCCGGCCGGTTCGGCGTCAAATTGATCTCTATGACCGGATCGTCGAGATGCGCATAGGCGGCGTAGCTGGTGCCGACCGGCGCATCGGCGGGCAGATCGATGATGCCGTCATGCTCATCCGAAAGCTCGAGCTCGCGCTCGGAGCACATCATGCCGTGGCTTTCGACGCCACGGATCTTGCCGACCGTCAGCGTCACGTCGATGCCGGGAATATAGGTGCCGGGTGCTGCAAAGGCGCCGATCAGGCCCGCGCGCGCATTGGGCGCACCGCAGACGACCTGCACCGGGGCCTTGCCGTCGCCGGTATCGACCGTCAGCACGCGCAGCCGGTCGGCATCGGCATGCTGCTCCGCCGTCAGCACCCTGGCTATGACGAAGGGCTTCAGGCTCGACCTGTCGTCGACATGCTCGACCTCGAGGCCGATCGAGGTCAGCCGCTCGACGATCTCGTTGAGCGTGGCATCGGTCTCTAGGTGATCCTTGAGCCAGGAGAGGGTGAGTTTCATGACTGTGTTCCGTCTGATGGTCTGGGCACGCTGGTTTTCAAATGGCGTGGCAAGTCGTCCGGCATGTGCAGGAAGGAAAGCTGCTCGCGCACATGGGCGTGGTGCGTCGGCTTGAAATAGGCCGGCATGTCCATGGCGCCGAGCATGAAATAGATGTGGTCGGCCAGCCGCTCGTCGACATAGGCGATCGGCGAGCCGCAGATGCCGCAAAAGGAGCGCGTCACCGGGCCGTTCTCGAACATCTTCAGCGCCTTGCCCGTAAAAGCGACCTGCTCGGTGATGAAGCCGACGAAAGCCGATACCGGCGCGCCGCTGGCCCGCCGGCAATCGCCGCAATGGCAATAGCTGACATGGTGCGGTTCGGCCGAAGCCTCGAACCGCACGGCGCCGCAGCGGCAGCCGCCGGTGTGGGCCGCCGTCATGCGCTCAGGCCTGCGAACAGCGTCGGCATGTCGACCGGCCGGAAGCCGTAATGCGACAGCCAGCGCACATCGGCGTCGAAGAAGGCGCGCAGATCCGGCATGCCGTACTTCAGCATGGCGATGCGATCGATGCCCATACCCCAGGCAAAGCCCTGATATTCGTCGGGGTCGAGCCCGCCATATCTGAGCACATTGGGGTGGACCATGCCGCAGCCAAGGATTTCCATCCAGTCGGAGCCTTCGCCGAAGCGCACCTCGCCCGGCCGCGATCGGTCGCACTGGATGTCGACCTCCATGCTGGGTTCGGTGAACGGGAAGAAGCTCGGCCGGAAGCGCATCTTGACTTGGCGGACCTCGAAGAAGGCCTTGCAGAACTCCTCCAGCACCCATTTCATGTTGGCGACGTTGGCTGATCTGTCGATCACCAGCCCCTCGACCTGATGGAACATCGGCGAGTGCGTGGCATCGGAATCCTGGCGGTAGGTCTTTCCGGGAATGACGATGCGGATCGGCGGCTTCTGCACCTCCATGGTGCGGATCTGCACCGGCGAGGTGTGGGTGCGCAAAAGCTTGCGCTCGCCCCTCTCGTCCGGCTGGAAAAAGAAGGTGTCATGCATCTCGCGTGCCGGATGGCCTTCCGGGAAGTTCAGTGCGGTGAAATTGTAGTAGTCGGTCTCGATATCGGGACCTTCGGCGATGGCGAAGCCGAGGTCGCCGAAGATCGCGGCAATCTCGTCGCTGACCTGGCTGATCGGATGGATGCGGCCGCGCTCGGCCGGAGATTGCCGCACCGGCAGCGTGACGTCGACCTTTTCCGCCGCGAGCCGTGCCGCGATCGCCACGTCCTTCAGCTCGGCGCGGCGCGCGGTAAGCGCCTCGGTGATGCGGTTCTTGAGACCGTTGATCGCCGGGCCTTTTATCTGGCGCTCTTCTGCGCTCATCGAGCCGAGCGTCTTCAGCATTTCGGAGACCGTGCCCTTCTTACCGAGCGCTGAAACACGCACGGCTTCGATCGCCTGCTCGTCGGCGGCCGACGCAATGTCGCTCATCAGGGAATTTTCGAGAGTTTCCATGTCACTCATGTTTCAGACTCGATTGAAGGCAAAGAAAAACCCGCGCCAGCCCTGCCAGCGCGGGTTTCCCAAATCAAGTGTCGATGTGCTTGGGAAGGCGCTGGTTAGGCTACAGCGCTTTCAAAAGCGTTCGGCGTGGTGTTCTTAAGGTACTCGAGCGCGACCTTGGCCTTGGCCACAAGCGCGGCAAATGCCTGCGGCTCGTGGATGGCCATGTCCGACAGGACCTTGCGATCGATCTCGATGCCGGCCTTGTTGAGACCGTCGATGAACCGGCCATAGGTCAGGCCATGCTCGTGGGTCGCGGCATTGATGCGCTGGATCCACAGAGCGCGGAACGAACGCTTGCGGTTCTTGCGGTCGCGGTAGGCATACTGCAGCGACTTTTCTACCGCCTGCTTGGCGATTCGGATGGTGTTCTTGCGGCGGCCGTAAAAACCCTTGGCGGCTTTCAGGACCTTCTTGTGCTTGGCGTGCGAAGTGACGCCTCTTTTTACGCGTGCCATGTCATGATCTCCTTAAAAAGCAATTCCAGGAAAAGTGCCTAGCGGTTTTCCGTTCGGAATTGCGTAAAACAAATGCGTGTCCAGACCGAATGCCTTAGAGGCCGTTCGGCAGAAAATTCTTGATGACCTTCTTGCCATCCGGTTCAGCCAGAACCATCGTGCCGCGGGCATTTCGAATGAACTTGTTGGAACGCTTGATCATGCCGTGACGCTTGCCGGCCGCAGCCGACAGGACTTTACCCGTACCAGTGATCTTGAACCGCTTCTTGGCGGCTGACTTGGTCTTCATCTTGGGCATTTTGCTACTCCGTTTATGTGCGCATCATCGCGCATTTTTGTTCGCTTCAGGCCGACCAAAGCCCGAAAAGCAAATGAAACCGCCACGGCATGCCCTGCCGGGCGGTTTTTGGGAACGGCGGTGCTATACGTCAAAGCGGGCCGGCGTGCAACACCCAGTGCCAACACACCCAGTGCCGACACACCTTGTGCCGACACACCTGGGCCTATGGGAAACGGAACAGCACCGGCAGTATGCCTGATTGCTGGGCGCCGTCGATCGATTCGAAAAACGGAATGGCGACGAGGAACACCAGTCCGTCCAGCAGCGTCGTCCGCAGCAGGCGCGGCTTGAAGCCGCCGGTGTCGCCTTCCTGATAAAGCGAAAGCTTCGGGAAAAAGCGCGGCACTCGCGCCATATAGGCCTGGAATGGAGTTCCGAAGGCCTCCTTCAGGAACGTCTCTTCGCGCAGGATGACGACATGAAAGGCTGCGGCGCAAATCACCGCGAAGCCGATCGCCGCAGTAATCGAGCCCATCTGCGCGCCGACGCCGGCGGCAGCTATCGAGGAGAAGACATAGAGCGGATTGCGGGTGATCGAATAGGGTCCGCTGGTAACCACCTCGGAGGATTTGCGTCCGCCGATATAGAGCGTCGACCACAAGCGCCCGACAACGCCGAGAATGATCAGCAGGACGCCGACCATTTCGATCGTTTCGTGCGGCACGCTTTCGGGAGGAAAAGCAGACTGGCCAAACAGCAGCACTGCGAACATGACGACCACGAGGGCGGCAAGCACCATCCTGCGCGCGTGCTGATATCTGCCCAGCGCACGCCTGGCCTGCGCTTGTTCGGCCCGCGCCGATTTAACTTCATTGAGCATGTCGGGAATCCGATCGTCGAGGAATTTCGCCAGCGATCGCAGCGTCTGGCCAAGAAAACAGGCGCCCGCCGATCGTCGGGACGCCTCTGCAGGATGATTCAGGCGGATTTAATGCATGTCGCCTTTTTGCCGGCATCCGCAGCTCAATACAGCCAGAAGAGGACGGGAATTACGCCGCCTTCCTGTCCGGACTCGATGAGTTCGAAAAACGGTATGGAAGCCACGAACATCAAGCCATCGCGCAGCGTGTGATTGAAGATGCGCGGTGTGAAGGTGACCTCGGCCTGATCGCGATAAAGCCGGGGATTGGGAAAAAACCGCGGCACCCGTGCGATGTAGTCCTTGTACGGCGCCCCGAGCACGGTCGTTAAATGCCGTTCCTCGCGCAGCGTGACGACGTAGAACGCGGACGCGCATAAAACAGCCGACGCCACCGAGACGATCACGCTGCCGGTCTGGGCGCCGATGCCGCCGGCCGCTACGGTGGAGAAAAAATACAGCGGGTTGCGCATAACCGAATATGGGCCGGTAGCAACCAGTTCGGCCGACTTGCGGCCGCCGATATAGAGGATCGACCAGAGCCGGCCGCCGATCCCGATCAGTATCAGGGCGATGCCGTACTGCCCCTCTATGCGTTCGTGGCCTAATTCATCGTGCGTGGAGCCGCCGAAGATCAGCAAAGCGCAAAAAGCACCGATCAGCAGCGCCAGCAGGACGCGCCGGCGCCGCTGATAGCGGCCCATTTCGTCGAACGATCTTTCAATCGGAGAACGTGCCGCAGCGGCCATGGACAATCCTTTCGCCGCGAGGACCGGCAACCGGACTGCTTGTCGATGCAACTTGCGGAGAAATCATGGCGAAGACAAAAACAAACAAAAGGCCGCCGAAGCGGCCTTTGCTGTGACGGGACCGCTTTAGCGGGATCACTTTAGCGGGGCGCCAGCACCATCATCATCTGGCGGCCTTCGAGCTTCGGTTCGGCTTCGACCTTGGCGATCGGTGCCACTTCCTCGCGAACCTTGTTCAGAAGCTGCATGCCGAGTTCCATATGCGCCATCTCGCGGCCGCGAAAGCGCAATGTCAGCTTGACCTTGTCACCTTCCTCGAAAAACCGCCGGACCGCTTTCATCTTGGTCTCGTAGTCATGGCTGTCGATGTTCGGGCGCATCTTGATCTCCTTGATCTCGATGACCTTCTGGTTCTTGCGCGCCTCGGCCGCCTTCTTCTGGTTGGCGTATTTCAGCTTGCCGAGATCGAGAATTTTTACGACGGGCGGCACTGCGTTGGGCGATATCTCGACCAGATCGAGCCCAGCCTCTTCGGCGAGCAGCAATGCGTCGTTGATGGAGACATCGCCGTGGTTGTGGCCTTCGGCGTCGATAAGCTGGACCCGGGGAACCCGGATGTCACGGTTGGAGCGCGGGCCATCCTTGGTAGGCGCCGTTGCTTTGAAAGGTCTGCGAATGGTCGTGGTCTCCTTGAGCCGTTTCGTTCAGGGTTTTCAATTCAGAATTGCGAACGCGCCACTGTGGTGAGCGCGCGGCCGGAGTCAATAGCACAGCGCTGACAGGAAATCACCTGTTGCCTGACTTCTGCCTGTACCAAACGAAGAAAGTTGCCGAGCACTTTTCGTTGAACCGTCCGCTGTGTCAAAAGACCTGCGTGAGGAGTGAGCCATGACCGCACCGGTTTTTCTCGATGTCGACGGAACCAGCATCGCTGTCAGGCGCGCTGCGGGTGCCGCGCCAGGCATTGTCTGGCTTGGCGGCTACAAGTCGGACATGCTGGGCACCAAAGCCGAGACGCTGGCGCAATGGGCGAGCGGGCAAGGCCGCGCTTTCCTGCGCCACGACTATTCCGGTCACGGCGAATCGGGCGGCGCCTTTGCCGACGGCACAGTCTCGAACTGGCTTTCGCAAAGCCTCGCCGTCTTCCGCCATTTCACGCAAGGCAGGCAAATCCTGGTCGGCTCCTCGATGGGCGCATGGATCGCGCTGCGCATGGTCCAGGAATTGCGCCAGGAATTGCACCAGCCAGGCGAGAACCGCGTCGCCGGCCTGGTGCTTCTGGCGCCGGCGCCGGATTTCACCGCCGAACTGGTCGAGCCGGCGCTGACCAAAGCGCAGAAACGCGATCTTGCCAAAAAGGGTTTTTTCGAGGAGCCGTCGGACTATTCGGCCGAGCCTTACATCTACACCCGTGCGCTGATCGAGGACGGTCGCAACAACCGGGTGCTGACCGGGCCGATCGACACCCACTGCCCCGTCCACATATTGCAGGGGCTGGCCGATGCCGACGTGCCGCCGAGCCATGCGCTTAAACTGGTCGGCCTGCTGCCGGCCGACGACGTCACGCTGTCGATGATCCCCGACGGCGACCACCGCCTGTCGCGGCCCCAGGATCTCGACATGCTGGTGCGGGCGGTCGACGCCATGGTGCGGCAGGCAGGCTAGGACATGCGCATTTCCATTCCGGTATCCGCCTTCGTCGCAGCGATTGTCGGCTTCGGCGGCACGTTGGCCATCGTCATCGCCGCCGCCAAGGCAGTCGGCGCGACGCAGGTCGAAACCGCGAGCTGGGTGACGGCGATCTGCCTCGCCATGGCGATCGAGAGCCTGTGGCTGTCGTGGCGCACCAAGATGCCGGTCATCGCCGCATGGTCGACGCCGGGGGTGGCCCTGATCGCGGCATCGAGCGGCTTTTCGATCGGCGAGGCCGTCGGCGCCTTCATCGTCACCGGGATTTTGCTGATTGCCACCGGCCTGTTCAGGCCTTTGACCAAGCTGATCGCCAGGATACCGGCCTCGGTCGCGTCGGGGATGCTCGCCGGCATCGTCGTCACCTTCGCAATCAATGCGGTGAACGCGATTCCCGTCGACCCGTGGCTGATCCTGCCGCTGATCGCCGCCTTCTTTGTCATCCGCCTGTTCAATCCGGCGCTCTCGGTGCTGGCAGTGCTGATCGGCGGCGGCGCTGCCGCTTTCCTTACCGGCCGGGTCGGTGGTCTGCCGACCCCGGAACTTTCGACTTTGACGCTGATTGCGCCGCAGTTCACCGTCACTGCGATCGTCGGCCTGGCGCTGCCGCTTTATCTGGTCACCATGGCCTCGCAGAACCTGTCCGGCCTCGCCGTGCTGAGAGCCGCGGGCTATCACCCCGAACCCGGCCCGCTGATAGGCGTCACCGGTCTGCTTTCGCTGCTGTCGGCACCATTCGGGGCCTCGACCACCAACCTGGCGGCGATCTCGGCGGCGATCTGCACCGGCCCCGACGTCCATCCCGATCCGGGCGAGCGCTGGAAGACCGGTCCCTTCTATGCGCTTGCCTATCTCGTCTTCGCCATTTTCGGCGCCTCGCTGGTGGCGATCTTCGCCGTGCTGCCGCAGAGCCTAATCGTGCTGGTTGCAGGGCTGGCGCTGATGGCGCCGCTCGCCAACGCGCTGGCGATCGCCTTGACGGAAGACGGCGAGCGCATGGCCGCTACCGTCACCTTTGCGGTCACCGCTTCGGGGCTGACGCTGTTCGGCGTCGGCGCGGCGTTCTGGGGGCTGATTGCGGGCCTGGTCGTTCTTTTCCTTGAAACGCTCAAAAAGCAATAAGCATTTCAAATGCTTGTCCGGTTTTGGCCGACATTGTCTTGAATCGCCGTTTTTCTCATCCCATTTCGAATCCACGCAGCCGGGATTGGCTGTCTCCAACTGAAGGATTGGGAGAAAATGAACACATCTGCATTGATCCGTCCGGCCTGGACGCCGGCGACCATCGCTCTGATGGTGATCGGCTTCATGGTGTTCTGGCCGCTCGGCCTCGCCATGCTCGCCTATATCATCTGGGGCGACCGGCTTGACGGCTTCAAGCGCGACGTCAACCGCGCGACCGACGGCATCTTCGCCGGCTGCCGCCGTGGTTCTGACAGAGCGGCGCGCTGGGGCCACGGCTCCGCCCGCACCGGCAATGTCGCTTTCGACGACTGGCGCGAAAAAGAACTCGAGCGGCTCAATGAAGAGCGCCGCAAGCTCGACGAGATGCTGAGCGAGTTCGACGAGTACGCCAGGGAATTGCGTCGCGCCAAGGACCAGGAAGAGTTCGACCGCTTCATGGCGAACCGCAACAAGTCGACGTCGCCCACAACCGGCGGCCCCACAACCGGCGGTAGCAATTCCACGCCGGGCCTACTTGACGAGTAAGGCACTTGCCCTGACATAAATATTCAAAAACGGCGTCGCGTCAGCGGCGCCGTTTCTTTTTTGTTCTATTCGTTTTCCTCGAATCACGTATCGTCCCGGCCATGTCATTCGGCTTCTTCCGCAACCTGACCAAACCCAGGCCCGCCCCAGTCGTGGAGCGAGAGCATTGTGTTGCCGGCCGCACGCTGCCGCTCAAGATCGTCGAGAGCGACCGGGCGCGGCGATTGACGCTGCGCATCGATTCCGGTGGCCGGGGCCTGCGCATCACCGTGCCACCGGGCCTGCGGCGAGGCGAGGTGGAAAAATTCCTCGACCGCCATCAGGACTGGCTGGAGCAGCGGCTGGCCAAGGTGCCCAACCGGCCGCAGGTGCGGCCCGGCATCAAGATACCGGTGCGCGGCGTGCCGCACCGCATCGTTCATGAGCCTTCGAAACGCGGGACGGTCACGCTGTCGCGTGATGAGCGCGGTCCGCTGATGATCGTCCATGGCGACCGCGTGCACCTGCCGCGCCGTATCGCCGATTTCCTCAAGCGCGAAGCCAAGCGCGAAATCGAGGCGCTGGTGGTCAAGCATACCGGGGCGGTCGGCAAGCGCGCCAAGGCAATCCGCTTCAAGGACACCTCGAGCCGCTGGGGGTCATGCACGTCGGACGGCAACCTCTCGTTCTCCTGGCGCATCATGATGGCGCCGCGACCGGTCATAAACTACCTCGTCGCGCATGAGGTGGCGCATCTCAAGGAAATGAACCACGGCCCGAAATTCTGGAAACTGTGCGAGCAGCTCTGCCCCGACACCGAGCGCTGCAAGGATTGGCTGAAGCGCAATGGCGGCGCGCTGCAAGCGATCATGTTCGAATAGAATGCTTGTAGGGAGCGGAATAAAAACTGTAGCGATCCTTCGCGCCCCCCTCTGTCCTGCCGCATCAACAGGTTCTGCACTGCCGCTCAATCGTCATTCGCCGCGTTCAACTCCTCCGGCCGCAAGCCTTCGTCGGTTTGGCGCGGCCATGGCAAGAAGTCCTTCTTGAAGGCGTCGTTGCTGAAATAGTCGAGCGCGCGGTGTGCCTCGGCGCCGTTGAAGGCGGCCTTGTCCATCAGATGAGCGATGACCTCGCGGGCCTGCGCGACCTTCTGCCTGAGCTCTGTAACCGTCTTGTCCGTCATGGTTTGCTCCCGCCTTCATCCATCCATTGAAACTAGGGCCATTCCCAACGCCGGCAAACAGGATGCTTTTTCTCGACTCTTTTGCCGTTTCGTGCCAATCCCCGCGCCATGGCGCTCGGAATCAAGATATGCGGATTGAAGACCGACAAGGCATTGGCCGCGGCATTGGCCGGCGGTGCCAGCCATGTCGGCTTTATTTTCTTTGCCAAAAGCCCGCGCTATGTCGAGCCGGCTGAAGCCGGCCGCTTGCGCGAAGCGGCAATCGGCAAGGCCAAGGCGGTTGCTGTGACGGTCGACGCCGGCGATGTGTTCCTGGATGAAATCGTCGAAAAAATGCGCCCGGACATGCTGCAGCTGCATGGCTCGGAAACGCCGGAGCGGGTGGCCGAGATCAAGGCCCGCTATGGCCTGCCGATGATGAAGGCGCTGCTGGTCGGCGAGGCTGCCGATCTGGAGCGGATAAGACCCTTCGTCGGCATTGCCGACCGTTTCCTGTTTGACGCCAAGCCGCCGAAGGGTTCGGAACTGCCGGGCGGCAACGGCATTGCCTTCGACTGGCGCGTTTTGGCCGGCCTTGACGCAGGCGTCGATTACATGCTTTCCGGTGGCCTCAACGCCGCCAATATCGGCGATGCCCTTCGGCTAGCCAACCCGCCAGGACTAGACATTTCCTCGGGCGTGGAAAGCGCGCCGGGCGTCAAGGATCCGGCGCTGATCGAACAGTTTTTCCAGGCCGTCAGGGCAGCACGCGACAACCGCGCCGCCTGACCGTGCTTCAAACCACAAGCTAGGAGATCGGCGATGAACAAGCCGGCCATACCCAATTCCTTCCGCACCGGACCCGATGAGCAGGGCATGTTCGGCATCTTCGGCGGTCGCTTCGTTGCCGAAACGTTGATGCCGCTGATCCTCGACCTCGAGCGGCACTGGAATGAGGTCAAGGACGATCCGGATTTCAAGGCCGAACTAACAGACCTTTCGACCCATTATGCCGGGCGGCCGTCTAAGCTTTATTTCGCCGAAGGCCTGACCCGGCATCTTCGCGAGGTTTCCTCGACGAAGGGCCTGGGCGGCGGCGCGAAGGTTTATTTCAAGCGCGAGGATCTGAACCACACCGGCTCGCACAAGATCAACAACTGCCTCGGCCAGATCCTGCTGGCCAAGCGCATGGGCAAGAAGCGCATCATCGCCGAGACCGGCGCCGGCCAGCACGGCGTGGCGTCGGCCACGGTGGCGGCGCGTTTCGGCTTTCCTTGCGTCGTCTATATGGGCGCCACCGACGTCGCCCGGCAAAGCCCGAATGTCTTCCGCATGAAGCTGCTCGGCGCCGAGGTGCGGCCGGTGACCGCCGGCCACGGCACGCTCAAGGATGCCATGAACGAAGCCCTGCGCGATTGGGTGACCAATGTCGAGGACACCTACTACCTGATCGGCACGGCCGCCGGCCCGCACCCCTATCCGGAGCTGGTGCGCGACTTCCAGTCGGTGATCGGCACCGAGGCGCGCGCCCAGATCCTCGAGCAGGAAGGCCGGCTGCCGGACACGATCATCGCCGCGGTCGGCGGCGGCTCCAACGCCATCGGCCTGTTCCATCCCTTCCTCGACGACCGCAGCGTAAAGATCATCGGCATCGAGGCCGGCGGCCGAGGCCTCGACGGCATCGAGCATTGCGCCTCGATGAGTGCCGGCGCCCCCGGCGTGCTGCACGGCAACCGCACCTACCTCCTGCAGAATGCCGACGGGCAGATCATGGATGGGCATTCGATCTCGGCCGGCCTTGACTATCCGGGCGTCGGGCCGGAGCATTCCTGGCTGCGCGACAGTGGCCGCGTCGACTACGTGCCAATCCTCGATGACGAGGCGCTGGAGGCATTCCAGCTGACGACACGCGTCGAAGGCATCATCCCGGCGCTCGAATCCGCCCACGCCATCGCGCATGCGATAAAGATCGTACCCGCCATGGACAAGGACCAGATCGTCATCGTCAACCTGTCCGGCCGCGGCGACAAGGACGTGCATACGGTGGCCAATATGCTGGGCATGGAGATCTGATCATGACCACCCGCATCGACCGCCGCATGGCCAAGCTGAAGGCCGAGGGCCGCCCGGCGCTGGTCACCTATTTCATGAGCGGCGACCCGGACTACGGTACCGCTTTGTCGATCATGAAGGCGCTGCCCAAGGCCGGCGCCGACATCATCGAAATGGGCATGCCGTTTTCCGATCCGATGGCCGACGGCCCGGCGATCCAGGCGGCCGGCCTGCGCGCGCTGAAAGGCGGTCAGACGCTGGTCAAGACGCTGAAGATGGCGTCGGAATTCCGTGCCGCCGACAACGAAACGCCGATCGTTTTGATGGGGTATTACAATCCGATCTACATCCACGGCGTCGACCGCTTCCTCAGGGATGCGCTGGCCAGCGGCATAGATGGGCTTATCGTCGTCGACCTGCCGCCGGAAATGGATGAGGAGCTTTGCATTCCGGCGCTGAAGGCCGGCATCAATTTCATCCGGCTGGCGACGCCGACCACCGACGACAAGCGCCTGCCCAAGGTGCTGCAGAACACCTCCGGCTTCGTCTACTACGTGTCGATGACCGGCATCACCGGCTCAGCACTTGCCGACACCGGCAAGGTGGCGGCGGCGGTCACGCGCATCAAGGGCCATACCGACCTGCCGGTCTGCGTCGGCTTCGGCGTCAAAACCGCCGAGCAGGCACGCATCATCGGGGCCTCGGCCGACGGCGTCGTTGTCGGCACCGCGATCGTCAATGCGGTCGCCAATGTTCTGGGACCGAAGGGCGAAAAGACCGCCGACCCGGCCGAGGCGGTCGCCACGCTGGTCAGCGGGCTCTCGCAAGGCGTGCGCGCGGCCCGCCTTGCTGCCGCCGAATAGTCTTGATCTTCTGGTTGACCATGATCCCCAGCGAAACCGGTTTCCACTTTTCGGGATCATGGTCTAACTCTTCGTCAGGACAGGAGCCGAAGCGATGAACTGGATCACCAACTACGTTCGCCCGAAGATCAATTCGATGCTCGGCCGGCGCACCGACATGCCTGAGAACCTCTGGATCAAGGATCCGGAGACCGGCGAGATGGTCTTCCACAAGGACCTGGAGCAGAACCAGTTCGTTATCCCGTCTTCCGGCCATCACATGAAGATCTCGGCCAAGGAGCGGCTGAGATTCTTCTTCGACGACGGCAAGTACGAGATGCTCGAAAACCCCAAGGTGGTGCAGGATCCGCTGAAATTCCGCGACGAGAAGCGCTACACCGACCGACTGAAGGAGGCCAAGGCCAAGACCGGGCTGGAGGACGCGATCATCAATGCGCTGGGCACCGTCGAAGGCCTGCCGGTAGTGGTGACCGTGCAGGACTTCGCCTTCATGGGCGGCTCGCTCGGCATGGCCGCCGGCGACGCCATCGTTCGTGGCTTCGAGGTCGCAGTGCAACGCAAGCGGCCGCTGATCCTGTTCGCGGCCTCCGGCGGCGCCCGCATGCAGGAAGGCATCCTGTCGCTCATGCAATTGCCGAGAACCACGATCGGCGTCGATCGGCTGAAGGAAGCCGGCCTTCCCTATATTGTCGTCCTGACCAACCCGACCACCGGCGGCGTCACCGCGTCCTACGCCATGCTGGGCGACGTGCACATCGCCGAACCCGGCGCACTGATCGGCTTTGCCGGGCCGCGCGTCATCGAGCAGACCATCAGGGAAAAACTGCCCGACGGCTTCCAGCGCGCCGAGTATCTGATGGAGCACGGCATGGTCGACATGGTGGTGTCGCGGCTGGAGATGCGCCAGACGATCGCGCGGCTCCTGAAGATGCTGCTCAAGCTGCCGGAGGAAGAAAAGCCGCTGGAACCGGAAATCCTGCCGCCGGTGGCGCTCCCGGCGGAAGCGCGCCCGCAAGCCTGACGCGACATCCGTCGTCGCGAACCGCGATTGCGCGCCATCCGTGGCGCTGTAGCATGTTGATTTCGCGCGTGATCCTTTCCGAAAATCGATTTCGATTTTCGGGGTCATGCGCTAGGATTCTCCCATGACCACGCTTGCCGCCGACCGCGAAATCGAAAGCCTGATGTCGCTTCATCCGAAGGGCTTCGATCTTTCGCTTGACCGCATTTCGCGGCTGCTGGAGCGGCTGGGCAATCCGCAGGACCATCTGCCGCCGGTCATCCACATCGCCGGCACCAACGGCAAGGGCTCCTGCGCCGCGTTTTCGCGGGCTCTGCTGGAAGCATCCGGCCACCGCGTCCATGTCCACACATCGCCGCATCTGGTGAACTGGCATGAGCGCTACCGGCTGGCCGCCGATGGCGGCGGCAGGCTGGTCGAGGACAAGGTCTTCGCCGACGCAATCGGCCGCGTCGCCAAAGCCAATGATGGCCAGAAGATCACCGTCTTCGAAATCCTCACCGCCGTCACCTTCCTGCTGTTTTCCGAACATCCGGCAGATGCCGTCATCATCGAGGTCGGCCTTGGCGGCCGTTTTGATGCCACCAATGTCATCAGCGAGCCGGCGGTGTCGGTGATCATGCCGGTCTCGCTCGACCACGAATCCTTTCTCGGCGACCGTGTCGAACTGATCGCAGCCGAAAAAGCCGGCATCATCAAGGGCGGTTGCCCGGTGGTCATCGGCGCGCAGGAAAGCGAAACGGCGCTACAGGTTCTTATCGAAACCGCCGAGCGGCTTGACTGTCCCGCCTTCGTCTATGGCCAGGATTTCCTCGCCTTCGAGGAAAACGGCCGGATGGTCTATCAGGACGAAGACGGGCTGATGGACCTGTCGCCGCCGCGCCTGCCGGGGCGCCATCAGTTCGCCAATGCGGCGGCGGCGATTGCGGCGGTCAAGGCGGCGGGCTTCGAGATCAGCCATCGCGTCGCCGACAAGGCGATGGCCAATGTCGCCTGGCCGGGGCGGATGCAGAAATTGCCGCAAGGCAGACTGACGGAACTGGCGCCGAAGGGCGCCGACATCTGGCTCGACGGCGGCCACAATCCGGGCGCCGGCGTGGTCGTCGCCGAAGCACTTGCCGAGCAGGAGGAAAAGAACCCGCGACCGCTGTTCCTGATTTCCGGCATGATCAACACCAAAGACCAGAGCGGCTATTTCAGCGCCTTCAAGGGGCTGGTGCGGCATGTCTACACCGTGCCGGTGAGCCTCAGCGAGGCCAGCGTGCCGAATGACGAACTGGCGATCCGCGCCGTCGAGGCCGGCCTGTCGGCCGAACCGGTGACCTCCGTCGCCAATGCGCTGATGCTGCTGCGCGACACATGGGACGGACCGCCGCCGCGCATCCTGATCAGCGGTTCATTGTATCTGGCCGGCGCAGTGCTGGCCGAAAACGGCACGCCGCCGGTTTGAGGCGCGTGTTGACCAGGGCACGATGACGCGGACTTCGTCAGATCACCGCGAGGAGCCAGTCATGATCAAGGTAAAGCAGCTCGCTCACGTTTGCATCTTCGCGGATGACCTCGAGGCGACGCGAAGCTTCTATCGGGACGTCCTCGGCATGGACACCCAATTCAACTTCCTGCGCGACGGCAAGATTTTGGGTTTCTACCTCAGTTGCGGCAGCCGCAGCCACATCGAGGTGTTCCGGAAAGATGGGGCCAGCTTTAGCGACTTGAACCAGATCAACCACTTCTGCCTCGACGTGGAAAACATTGACGCCGCGATCGCCCACGTAAGGTCGAAAGGCGTTGACGTCACTTCAAAGAAACACGCGTGCGATGATACCTACCAGGCATGGATTCGCGATCCTAACGATGTGAAGATAGAACTGTTTGAATATACTGAGAAAAGTGCACAATTCGTCGGAGGCGATCGTATCGCGGATTGGTGACCGCGCCGCCGGCCTATGGCGGGCTGAGACGGCCTTGGTGGATTACTTCAGCTCGATCTCGATGAAGGCATACTCGCCCTCATTGGCGTTGATGACGTCATGCTCCACGCCCTCCTTGCGGAAATAGGGCGCCCCCTTCTTCATCTCGGCGAAGGATTCGCCGTCCTTGGTCAGGAGCTTGAGCTTGCCGTCCATCAGCGGCACGATGACATAATCGTGGCCATGACGGTGCCAGCCGGTGTTGTCGCCTGGCGCGAAGCGGTATTCGGTGACGATGACGCGCTCATTGTCGATGAAGACGGTGGCCTTGGCGGATCCGGTCATATCGTTCTCCTGCCTTAAGCCAGACAAGAACATGAGGTGGCAAGTGGCGAGTGCCAGGGCGGACCAGCGCATGACCCAGAAAATCGAATTCGATTTTCTGGGTCATGCGCAAATAAAGTACTACTGCA
>NZ_CAKXZS010000011.1:0-103271 GCF_935822925.1 Mesorhizobium ventifaucium | reverse complement strand
GCGAGTGCCAGGGCGGACCAGCGCATGACCCAGAAAATCGAATTCGATTTTCTGGGTCATGCGCAAATAAAGTACTACTGCATCCTTTGTGCGTCCAAGAGGACGCGCGGCGCTGTAGATGACACAAAAAAGCCCGGCGCGAGGGCCGGCTCGTCTGCGAATTTTCAGTCGGATCAGGCGAGATTACCGTTGATCCAATGCGACAGCGCCGTCTTCGGCGCGGCGCCGACCTTCATGTCGGCCATTTCGCCGCCCTTGAAAATCATCAGCGTCGGGATCGAGCGCACGCCGAACTGCGCCGCAAGCTCGGGATTCTCGTCGATATTGAGCTTGGCGATCTTGACCTTGCCGCCAAGCTCGATGGCGATGTCTTCCAGCGCCGGCGCAATCATCTTGCACGGGCCGCACCACTCCGCCCAGAAATCGACGACGACCGGCTCCTTGGCGTCAAGCACGTCGGTCTGGAAATTGCTCTTGTCGACCTTGACGGTGGCCATGCGAAAATCCTTTCGAGAGTTATTGTCGCACCAAATGTGGTGGTGATCGCGTCCTTCTTCAAGCAGCTGTTGTGTCACGCTGCCGTGAGTCGGGCAAGAGCGTCGTCCATGACCGCCGGCGGCAGCTCGATCAGCCGTGGCGCTTCAGTGAACAGCAGCGCCGCCGAGACCTCCCGCTCGGGATAAAGCGGCTGGAGCAGCGCGCGATAGAGCGCGAGCTGCAGGACATAGGCCGGTGGAACGTCCGCCAGCGCTGCAGGCGCCGGCCTATTGGTCTTGTAGTCGACGATCGAAACCTTGCCTGATGTGATCGCCAGCCGGTCGATCTTGCCGGAGATCGAGCGCAATTTGCCCTTGACCTCCAGGCTGCCCATGACCGCGACTTCGGCGCGCGACGTTGGTGCCAACAACGGAGCGAAGCGGCTGTCGGCAAGGATCGCCGCCACCGAGGCCAGCGCCTTGTCGCGCTCGGTTTCCGGCCACTTCGCCCCGGCGCGCCTGAGGTAGCGTTCCGCGACCTCCCGCCGTTCGGCCTTCGCAATGCCCGGCAGCACCTGCAACAATTTGTGCAGCGCCAATCCGCGCATCACCGCGAGGCCAGGCTCCGCCTCGGTGTCCAGCACCGGCGAGCCGGTGTTGACCACGGCTTGCCTGGCCTCGTCGATCATTGCCGAGGCGCCGGACGGCGACAGCGGCCGCGGCAGATCCTCGAAGGGCGGCAAGGGCTGGAACAGGGTCTTTGGCAACGGCTCGAACTGTTGCGCCTGCCGCGCCTCTTCGGCGGCCACTTGCGCGACCGGCGGCAATTTTGTCACGTGAAAGCGATGCACGGTCTCGCCGGTGGCGGGGTGCTGCCGCTCGATGCTTTCGGGCGCGCCGACCAGCGCACGGCTGACGATCGAATGCCAGGTGCCGGTATTCGGCGCCCGCTTGCCGTGATAGCCGCAGATGATCAGCCGGTCCTCGGCGCGGGTCATCCCGACATAGAGCAGCCGGCGGTATTCGTCGTCGGCCAGTTCGCGAGCGCGGACCGAAGCGGCCCGCGAAAATCCATTGGCGACATCGCTGGCCGAACGCCAGAGATAGCCCTTGCCGTCCCAGTGTTCGCCCGAGCCATCGAACGGCATCAGTCTCGGCAGGTGCTGGTCGCTGAACGGCGCCGAGCCACCATCGACCAGGAACACGACAGGTGCCTCCAGGCCCTTGGCGGCATGCACGGTCATGACGCGAACCTCGTCGCGGGTCTGGTCCATTTCGCGCTTGATCTCGGGGCCGGCATTTTCCAGCGTCGACAGGAAGGATTCCAGCCCCGGCAAGCCGGTCCGCTCCTCGGCCAGGCAGAAGCTCAGGAATTCGTCAAGGATGTCGCCGGCCTCCGGCCCGAGCCGCGCGATCATTTTCTTGCGCAAGCCGTCGCGGGCGAGAGCCGCGGCATAGAACTCGAACACCGGCCTGAATGCGGCTTCATCGGACCATGTATCGAGCTGGGCAGCGATTGCGGCCAAGGCGGCGCTTTCCCCGGCTTGCTGCCTGAGCGATGCAATCAGCGAGAGGCCGGACGGCCGCGCGCCGGCAAGCGCGAAAAGCGTCTCTTCCGAGACGTCGAAAATCGGGCTGCGCAGCACGGCGGCAAGCGACAGATCGTCCTCGGGCTGGACGAGAAAGTGACCGAGCGCGATCAGGTCCTTCACCGCGATATGGCCGGGCAGGCTGAGGCGGTCGGCGCCGGCGACCGGGATGTCGCGTCGCTTCAGTGCGCGTGTCAGCGCATGGACGAAACGATCGCGCTTGCGCACCAGCACCAGCACGTCGCCGGGCCGAAGCTTCTTGCCGCGGCCTTCGATGATCTCGCCGGCGCCGATCCAGCCGGCAATGGTCGCCGCCACGTTTTCGGCAACACGCACCGCGGGCGCATGGGCGTGGTCGACGGCTTGCGTCCAGTCGTCGGGTTCATCGACGACGTCGGCCCCGATCGACGGCCAGACCTCGACATAGCCCGGCGCATCGCTGCGGATCGCCTTATGGCTCAGCGGGTCGGGATCGTGGCTGATGCCGCGCCGCACGACCGGGTCGGCAAAGACACGGTCCACTGCCGCAAGCACGTCCTCGGTCGAGCGGAACGACCAGGTCAGCTTGAGATCGGCGAAGGTGGCTTTGGCGTCGCGCACTTTTCCGGAAAACAGCAGCCTTGAGTCGGCGAAGGAGTCGGGCGCCGCTCCTTGAAAGGAATAGATCGACTGTTTTTCGTCGCCGACGGCAAACACCGTGCGGTGAACATTGTCGCGTGCGCCGAGCCCGGCAAAGAACTCCTCGGCCAGCCGCTTCACCACCTCCCACTGGTCGGGACTGGTGTCCTGCGCCTCGTCGAGCAGGATATGGTCGATGCCCTGGTCGAGCTTGTATTGCACCCAAGGGCCGGCGTCGGGCCGCGCCAGAAGATTGACCGTTCGGGTGATGAGGTCGTTGAAATCGAGGAAGCCGCGTGCGCGCTTCAAGTGCTCGTAGCGGGCGATTAGCCAGTCGGCGATGGTCAGCGCCGCACCTGTGCCCTCCAGCATCCTGAACAAGGCCAATCGATCGGAGATTTCGAGGATGGCATCGGCAGCTAACAGATAGCGCTCGGCAAGATCCGGCAGCCGGTCGAGCAACGCCTTCTTGAACGTTGCCGGCTCATAAGGCTCGCCATCGGTTCGCAGGAAGGCTTTTGCCAGCAGATGCAGCCGGCGAACCGGATCAGTCTCGGCGAAGGCAAGATGGGCGTAGGGCAGCAAATTGTTCAGCACGAGGCGGGCGTCGGCGGCTTCAGCAGCGCGGGCAAAGGTGATGAAATAGTCCGGCAGGAAGCCCGGCAGCGGCCAGACGGACGCCGCCAGGCCTGCGGCGGTCTGGCCGGCGCGAAACTTGAACTCGTCGAACAGCGCCCGGAAGCCATCGCCGCCGGCAGCAGCGATGAAAGCGCGCAGACCGTCGCGCTTGCGCACGATCTCGGCCAGCAAGGCGTCAAGCCCATGCTCGCCGCCGCGTTCCAGAATGGTGGCGAAAGCCTCGGCCAGCCCCGCATCGCCGGCCGCCGTGCCCGAGATCATGTCACGGCGGGCGGCGGCGAAGAGCGACGCCTCCATCTGCGGATCGAGCATTTCGAAATGGGCCGGTATGTTGGCCTCCAGCGGGAACTGGTGCAGCACCGATTCGCAGAAGGCGTGGATAGTCTGGATCTTCAGCCCGCCGGGCGTCTCCAGCGCCTCGGCGAACAGCCGGCGGGCGCGGCGCATGGCTTCGCGATCGGGTTGGCGGCCGTCCAGCGCCTCTATGCTTGCCGCCAGTTCGACGTCGCCAAGCGCTGTCCATTCCGACAGCGTCGAAAACACCCGGTTCGACATATTGGCAGCGGCGGCGCGGGTGTAGGTCAGGCACAGGATTTTCGACGGATCGGTGCCACGCAACAAAAGCCGGATGACGCGCTGGGCCAGCACATGGGTCTTGCCCGATCCGGCATTGGCCGACACCCAAGCGGAATTTTGCGGATCTGAGGCGCTTGCCTGGCTGGCCGCGGTATCGGTCGGGATCGGATAGGCCTTCTTCATGCCTCCCCTCCCTCGTCGTCGGCGTCACCACCGGCGGACCATTCGAGCACGCGGGCGAGATGGTCGTAGTCGCCGTCGGTCTCGCCCTCGCGGAACGGCAGCGCGCGCGACAGATAGAAGGTCGTCGGGTCGGCATAGTGGATCAGCAGCTTTTCGAGCCGCGCCCACGCCTCCTCGGCGAGGTCTGCGGCGGTTCGCGGCTTGCGGTTGTATTCGAGAATGGATTCCTCGAACACCTCGCCATTCGGCTTCAGCCTGATGAAGGCCAGTTGCGACGGCTCGCGCGCGCCAAGCCCCTTGAAGGCGCCGCGCCTGAGCAGCGCGGCTTCGAGCGCCAGTTGCGGCGAAAGCAGCGTATGGGCCTGCGCCTTGGACGGCGAGGAGCCGGTCTTGTAATCCAGGATGTCGGCCATGCCGCCGGCCAGGAGATCGACACGATCGGCATAGCCGGACAGCGTCACGCCGGACTGGCCGACGCCGGTTTTCTCGGCGTGCTCTTCGGCATGCCGCATTGTCAGGGCGAAGGCGCGGCCGCGCTCCCATTCGATGATGCCGGCGGCGAGCTTTTCGAAGCGCGGCCACCACACCGCCTCGACATCGGGAGGAAGGCCCGCCTCGGCAAAGCATGCGCGGCCGGCGGCAATGAGACCGTCCAGCGCCTCCGGCACAAGCGGATCGGCCACGGTCCGTGAAAAAAGATGCAGAATGGCGTGAAACAGCGTGCCGCGTTCGGCAGCGCCCGGGTCGCGGATGACCGGGTCGAGCGGCATCAGGCGGAGAATCCTCCTGGCATAGATCGCGTAAGGGTCGCGGCGCAGCGTCTCGATCTCGGTGACCGAGAAATGCTGAGGCCGTACAGCCAGCGGTGGCTTCGGCTGCGGTCGCGGCGCGAAGTCTCTTCTTTCGCCGGCATCGAGCGAACGGGCCCAGGACAGGAATTCATCACCACGCCGGCGAAGCACCGCCGCATGGTCCTTGCCGATGAAGGTCAGGAGGCGCTGCAGCCAGCGCGACGGCACTGCCGGCGCGTCGCCGGAGCGGGCGGAGCGCGCCAGCACCACTTGCTTCGCCCCCATCGCCATCTGGAAATCATGGGCGGCCAGGCCAATGCGCCGTTCGGGCGGCTCGAGGTCGATGCCGGTCTTCATCAGCCGCGACATGAAGCGGTCGCTTTCCGGCTTGCGCGGCCACACGCCTTCGTTGAGCCCGCCAATGACCAGCGTGTCGACGTTCTGCAACCGGGCTTCCAGCGCACCCCAGATGGCGATGTTCCTGTCGGTGCCTTGTGCCGGCTTGACGGTTTCGGGCGCGATCAGCGCCTCCATCACATCGGGCCATTCGTCCGCCGCGAAGGAGAACGACGCCGAGGCAGCGACCAGCCCGCGCAAGAGCTCGGCGAGTTTTTCACCGGCGTCGCCAGCATAGAGATCGCTCAAGCTGCCATCCGCAGTGCGGCCCAGACTTTCGAGCGCGACGACGCTGGCCCGGGTCAGCTCGGCAAGATCGGCTTCGGCTTGACTGCGGAAGGCGATCAGCGGCGCCAGCGCAGCAGCAAGGCGGACGAGCAGTTCGCGGGCGCGCTCGATGCTTCGCACAGTCAGGCGGGCGAACCAGAACGGCGGGCGGGTATCGCCCAGACCGGTGAGACGGGCCTCGAAGAGTTCCGGCAGCGAGGCGATGTCGGGGCGGCCGGTACCGCCGCGCAGCGCCACCAATTCGATGATCTCCGCCGCGTGACGGACGCTTGTGCGTTCCAGACCGAGGCCAAGCAGCGGGTGCTTGAGCAGCGACAGCATGCCGACCGGATCGCCGGGCCGGAACGCGGCCTGAAGCGCCAGCCTGAGCAGGCCGGCGGCTGGCGTGTTGATGAGCGGCGTGCCGCCCGAATCGTCGGCGACGACCCCAAACCGCAGCAACTCGACCGAAACGCGCCGCGCCAGGGCGCGGTCGCCGGTGACGAGTGCGGCGCGCTGGCCGGGCTGTTCGACGGCACGTTTGAGCGCGACGGCGATCGCCACCGCTTCGTCGCGCTCGCCGGCGGCTTCGAGCAGCGTCACCTCGGCAAAGGCCTCGGTGATATCGCCGGCGGTAAAGCGGGCGCGCGTCTGCGCCCACAGCTCGGTGGTCTCCGCCGGCCGCAGCGCCTCGCCGACAAGTGCGGCGCGCAGCGCGAGCGGCCTTTCGGCAACGGCGATCTCCTCGACATCGCCGCGCAGCACGCCGATCTTGCCGATCAGTTTTGCCAGGCCGTATTGCGGGTGGCCAAGCAAGGCCGGCCGTGCGCCGGGCACAGCAATTGCCTGGAATGACGGCTCATCCAGGGTCAGGTCGAGGCCGGGCAGCACGACCGCGCCGCTGGGCAGGCCGGCGATCACCGCAAGCAGTTCGGCCGTAGCAGGAATGGACCCAGTGGAGCCGGCGGCAATCACCGGCCCAGTCGGCGGATTGCGCTTCAGCCGCGCCGCTTCCAACCTTATCAGCGCATTGCGATGCGAGGCCGGGTTGGAGCGATTGCGTTCCTCGAGGAGATTCGGCCAGTTCTCGGTGACGATGCTCAGGAAGTCGAGCGTCACCTGCCACCAACCGGCGAGGTTGCCGGTCACCAGATCGGCGAGCCTGGCCCAGTCCGTGCCTTCCGTCTCGATCTCGTCCATCAGCCGGGCCAGGTCGCGCGCCAGCCAGATGGCATCGGCGGCCGACGCCGGCACGACGATATCCTCGTCGAAAAGTGCCGCGACATGCGCCGGCAGGCGGCGTTTCCAGGCGCGCACCAGCGGCGCCAGCAGCAGCAGGCGCTCGATCGCGGCGATCGGCGGCGCGAGATCGATGGCGGCCGATGCGTCGGCCTCGAACGCGGCCTCGCCCTCGTCGAACTCGCCCAGCGGGCGGATGACCGGCAGGATCGCCGAGCGGCTGCCCAGACGGTCGACGAAGACGCCGCGCAGCGCCCGCGCGGCGCGGCGCGTCGGCACGTAGATGGTGGCGTCCGCCAGCGCCAGCGGGTCACCGTCGAAGCGGAAACCGGGAACGAGGCGCCCTGACAGCAGGGCCTCGGCCAGCGTCGGCAGAAACGGCGCTCCGGGCGGGATCGAGAAAACGCGGCGGGAGCCGCTCATTTCAACTCGGTGAAGGGGCTGGTCAACTCGGCAAGAGTGCCGGGCGGCTCAGCAAGAGCGGTGGCAACGGCCGCTTCCGCAAGCGGTATGGCATCGGGCGTGCCGACGGTGATCCAATGGCCGTGCATCACCATGCCGTACAGGCGGCCGGCTGCGATGGCCGCATCGAAATAGGCGTTGAGCGAGTGTGGTCCGGCCGGCGCATCGCTAAAAAGCCTGGGATGGGCGATCGCCGCACCGGCATAGATCAGGCCTGTTGGGTCGCCTCTCGAACGCCGCAACGCGCCGTCCGGCGCCATCAGGAAATCGGTGCCGCCGCTGTGTCCGGTTGCTGACTGGAGATCTGCGAGCATCAGCAGAATATCCATTTTCGCCGCGTCCCACGCAAGAGCGAGGCGGGCAAGGTTGGGCACGCCGCTGTCGATCCAGAAGGTGTCGGAGTTGACGATGTAAAAGGGAGCCCCTCCCAGTTCCGGCAAAGCATGGACGATGCCGCCGGCGGAATCGAGCAGTCTTTCGCTTTCGTCGGAAATAACGACCCGCGGCGCGCGGCGCGCGGCGACGTGGGCGACGATCTGCTCGGGAAAATAATGGACGTTGACGATGGCCTTGTCGACGCCGGCGCGAGCCAGGCTGTCCAGGCTCCAGTCAAGCAACGCCTTGCCTGATATCCTGACCAGCGGTTTCGGCCTTGTGTCGGTGATTGGCCGCATGCGCTTTCCCAGCCCGGCGGCAAGCACCATCGCGATCTTGGGGCGTGTCGTCACAGCGGCCGTTCCTCCAGCAGCCCGTGGGCTGTATAGAAATCCCACAGGCCAGCCAGTGCTGGATGCGCCAGCGCCCGCCGAAGATAGTCGCGAATGCGCGGCAGGTGTTTTAGATAATAGGGCTTCCCGTCCCGCTTTTCGAGCCGAACAAAAATGCCGAGAATCTTCGAATTGCGCTGCGCCGCCATGATCGCATAGGTCTCGACGAAATCGTCTTCGTTAAAAGCGCCGGCCTTATGGCGCGCAGCGACATAGGCGTCGAGCGTCCGCCGCTCGATCTGAGGCGAGATCGTGACGCGCGCATCCATGGCAAGCGAGGCGAGGTCGTAGGCGGACGGGCCGATCAGCGCGTCCTGGACATCGACGATGCCGAGCCGATCGTGACCGGTGCGCTCGCCGCGCCAGATGATGTTCGGCGAATGAAAGTCGCGCAGCATGAGCGTGTATTCGCGCCCCTCCAGCCGGTCGAGGACCGCATTCCATTCCCTGGTATAGCCGGCGCGCAAGGCATCGCTTGCCGGGCCGCCTGATATCGCCGGCACATACCAGTCGAGCAGCAATTCGGCTTCGATCATCATGGCGTCGCGGTCGAAAGGCGGCACGTCGTGAAATACGCCGGGCGCGGCCTCGATGCGATCGGGCCACGTCTTGCCGTGCATCATGGCAAGCAGTTCGGCCGCCGCCGCGTAGCGCTCCGCCAGCGGCTGACCGTGCTGGCCGAGAAATCCCTCCGATCCGAGATGCTCCATGAGAAGAAAGCCCTGGTCCAGGTCGTGCGCGTGGATTTCCGGGGCGCTGACGCTGCCGGCCCGCAATGCCCGATCGATGGCGACGAAGGCCGCGACGGATTGTGCGGTGTGGGCGATCACCGCATAGGGTTTGCCGTCGCGGACCGGCGGCCCGAGCACCAGCCGCGGCGAGTTCATCAACACGCGCGGCGGCAGGCCGGCCAGGGAGACGACCTCATAGGAGCGGGCCGAGGCGTCGCCGATAAAATAGCGTCTCTGCGCTTCGCCCCAGGCGGCTGTTTGCAGAAAATCGCGCATGGCCAGCGAGCGCGCCGCGCGCTCGAAGGCAGCGCCTTGCCCCGACAATCTCGCCAGGCGTCCGTCGTCCTGATGGACGAGTTCGATCAGCACCGAAGTCTTTGGCAAATAGGCCTCTGCCCGTTCCGGCCATTCGACCAGGGCAGCGCCTTGCGCCAGCGCCTCGTCGAAACCCAGTTCGTCCAGTTCGGACGCCGCGGACAGGCGATAGAGGTCGAAATGATGGATGGGAACGCGCGCCTCATAGTTCTGGACGAGCGTGAAGGTCGGGCTCGGCACGTCGAGACCGGCATCGTCGGTCATTGCCCTGATCAGCGCCCGCGCCAAACTCGACTTGCCGGCGCCGAGATCGCCTCTGAGAGCCAGCACGTCGCCGGGGCGCAGCGCCATGGCCAGATCCTCGCCCAGCCTTGCGGTCGCAGCCTCGTCGGCCAGAAAACGCTCCAGCACCATGCCTGCCATCGAGCGCGCTACTCGGCCGCCGCGCGGATGCCGGACGGCGTGTCGGGAAACGCACAAATGACAGTGGTGCCCATGTCCTTGCCGGTTTCGATTCGGACGCTGCCGCCATGCAGCTCGACAAAGCTCTTGACGATCGACAGGCCGAGGCCGGGGCCGCGCCGGCGGCCGCCATTGCTGCGCGGTTCGAAACGGCGGAACACGGAATCGAGCAGGTCTGGCGGCATGCCGGGACCATCGTCGTGAACGGAGAATTCCACGCCCTCACCAAGCGAGCGGCAGGCGAGCGTGATGGTGCTCGCCTCGGGAGCGTAGTTCGCGGCATTGCTCAGCAGATTGTAGAGGATCTGGCGGATGCGGATTTCATCGCCGTGGAACGTCTTTGGCGCAGTGGCCGCATCGATCTTGAGCCTGATCGCATGCTCCTCCAGCCGGTCGGCAACAAGCTCGGCAGCGGCAGCGATGGTCCGGTCGACGTGAACTTCGGAGATATCGAGCTCCATGATGCCGGCATCCACGGTCGCCAGGTCGAGGATGTCGTTGACGATGGTGAGCAGGACCGAGGAAGACGAGCTGACATGCTCGACATATTCGCGCTGCTTCTGGTTCAATGGCCCGGTCGAGGGCAGCGAAAGCAGCTCGGTGAAGCCGATGATGTTGGTCAGCGGCGAGCGCAGCTCGTAGGAGACGTGCTGCACAAACTCGTTCTTGAGCTGGTCGGATTTTTCCAGTGCCTCGTTCTTGTCCTTCAGCGCCCGCTCTACATTGACGCTGTCGGTGACGTCGACGAAGGTCATCATCACCTGACCGTTGGGCAGCGGGATCATCGCGTAGCGCAGCACGGTGCCGTTGTTCAGCTCGGTCTGGCCGTGGCGGTCGCGGCGCTCATCGTCGAAACCGGTGACCGCGGCAACGAAACCGCCCCAAGGGCTGTCGGCGGCGCCCCGGTCGCAAAGATCGCGGATCGTGGAGACGTGAACGTTGGGCTTGGCGGCGTCGGCGTCCAGCCCCCAAAGCGCTGCGAAGGCCGGGTTCGACAATCTGAGCCTGCCGTCGGGGCCGAACACGGCAACGCCTTCGGCAAGATTGTCGAGCGTCTCGCCCTGGACCCGCACCGCGGTCTGGTAGCGGCTTTCGAGGTCCATCTTCTCGGTCAGGTTCTCGAACACCCAGGTGACGCCGCCTTTGGGCTGCGGATTGGCGACGACGCGGATGGTCTTGCCGTCCGGCAAATGCCACCAATGCTCCTGCGACTCGACCGCGCGATAGGCGCCAAGCAGGCTTTCCTTCCAGCGCCGCCATTCGGGCTGCTCGGCGATCCTGCCTTCGCTGCGAAGCCGGTCGAGCAACAAGGCGTTGTCCGGAGCGCTGTGCAGGAAGCCGCTGTCGAGACCCCATAGTTTCTGGAACGCCTGGTTGAAAAACCGCAGTTTTTCGTCGGCATCGAAAATCGCCACGGCGGTGTTGAGCTGGTCGAGCGTATCGGCATGGCTGCGCACGGTCCGCTCATATTCGCTACGGATCGTTTCGATGGCGCTGGTGTCGCAGGCGAGACCCGCCGAGCCGTCCGCGCCGGCGAAGTCGGTCACGGCGAACATGCGGCGGTCGCCTTCGATCACGGTGGAAAGCGCCTGCTCGAAGACGGGATGCGACTTGTGCTGCGCAGCGATCGCATCGCGCGCCTGGCCGCCCAGGAATTCCTTCGCGTCGCGAACCGCAGCTTCGGGGTTTTCCGCCTCGACCGCCCTGGCATAGGCGCGGTTGACCCATTTCAGCCGCCCGTCCGCCGAGCGCAGCCATGCTGGCATGCTGAGTGCGTTGAAAAGGCCGAGCATGGTGTCATACTCGGCGGCAAGGCGCTGGTTCTCGATTTTCAGCCTGGCCTCGCTTCGCTGCGTTTCAGAAAGCGAGACGAAGCGGACGACCACGTGTGCTGCGCTCTTGCGCCCGTGCACTTCGAGCGGCGCCCCGGCCTGCGATTCGATGACGAGGTCGAACGGCCTCGCCTTTTCCCGCAGTCCCGCCACGGCATTCTCGAGCGCCGCCGCCGAGCGTGGCATCAGCCAACGGCCGAAGGCGAGGAAGGCGGCACGGTCTTCCGGAGCGCCGCTTTCAACCGGCAATGTCCCGACGAGCTCGGGCTTCTTGTTTTCCGAGGCCCATACGACGACACGCTGGTCGCGCAGGTTGAGCAGCGCCTCGGAGCGCTGCAGCGCAGCGTTGACGTCGGCCAAGCGGGCCCTGAGTTCGCCATTCTGCGCCGAGGTGCGCGCCCGTTCGCGGATCAGGAAAATGGCCGAGACAAGTGCCGCGCCCATGACGCCGACAAACATGGCGAGTTGCATGACCTCGACCGTGCTGACCGACAGCCCGGCTTTGGACGCAGCCGCGGGGGACGCAGCAGCGGGTCCAGCATGTGCCGAAAGGCCAAGCAGCGGGCCGGCGAGCGCCGAAGAAGCAAGCAATTTTCCGACGCGGGTGCCGGCGCGCCATAAGAGGCTTCCGCCGCTGGCAGCGGAACCCGTTGTCGCCGAATCGTTGTGGCCGCCGGAAACGGCCCGTCCCGCGCAAGGCGGGTGATCCCCCGGCATGTCCTGGTCCTCTTCGCCGCCTGAATGCAAGACCGCCCTGATGCGGGTGTCGGCCCTCGTCCCCGAACCCCGCGAATCAGCACCATAGCGCTTGCGCGAATCGGCGTGAAGAATCAATCGGCGCAAAAATAAAGCCGGGCGAAGGTCAATCGCCCGGCGTCAATATCTAGTGGTAGTTTTCAGCTATGGTTAATAGCGGTAGTGTTCCGGCTTGAACGGTCCCTGCGGGGTCACGCCGATATAGGCGGCCTGTTCGCTGGACAATTCGGTGAGCCGGGCGCCGAGCTTGTCGAGATGCAGGCGCGCGACCTTTTCATCGAGATGCTTCGGCAGGACATAGACCTGGTTCTGATACTGGCCAGGCTTGCTGTACAGCTCGATCTGGGCCAGCACCTGGTTGGTGAAGGACGCCGACATAACAAAGCTCGGGTGGCCGGTGGCGTTGCCGAGATTGAGCAGGCGGCCTTCCGACAAAAGGATCATCCGCTTGCCGTCCGGGAAGGTGATCATGTCGACCTGCGGCTTGATGTTGGTCCACTTCAGATTGCGCAGCGAGGCCACCTGGATCTCGTTGTCGAAGTGGCCGATATTGCCGACGATCACCATGTCCTTCATCGCCCGCATATGGTCGATGGTGACGACATCCTTGTTGCCGGTGGTGGTGATGATGATGTCGGCGGTCGGGGCGGCGTCTTCGAGGGTGACGACTTCGAAGCCGTCCATCGCCGCCTGCAATGCGCAGATCGGATCGACCTCGGTGACCTTGACGCGGGCGCCGGCGCCCTTGAGCGACGCCGAAGAGCCCTTGCCGACGTCGCCATAGCCGCAGACGACCGCAACCTTGCCGGCCATCATCGTGTCGGTGCCGCGGCGAATGCCGTCGACCAGCGATTCCTTGCAGCCATATTTGTTGTCGAATTTCGACTTGGTCACGCTATCGTTGACGTTGATCGCCGGGAACGGCAGCAGACCCTTCTTCTGCAATTGATAGAGCCGGTTGACGCCGGTGGTGGTCTCTTCGGTGACGCCGCGGATCGCTTCCTTCTGCCTGGTGAAGAAACCGGGCGATGCCGCCATCCGCTTCTTGATCTGGGCAAAAAGGATTTCTTCCTCCTCGCTGCCCGGATCGGACAGCACTTCCTCGCCGGCTTCGGCGCGCGCGCCGATCAGGATATACATGGTGGCGTCGCCGCCATCATCAAGGATCATGTTGGAGGTGCCGCCATCGGCCCACTGGAATATCTTGTCGGTGTAGACCCAGTAGTCCTCGAGCGTCTCGCCCTTGACGGCGAAGACCGGAATGCCGGCCTCGGCGATGGCCGCGGCAGCATGGTCCTGGGTCGAGAAGATGTTGCAGGAGGCCCAGCGGATTTCGGCGCCGAGCGCCTTCAGCGTTTCGATCAGCACCGCCGTCTGGATGGTCATATGCAGCGAGCCGGTGATGCGCGCGCCCTTGAGCGGCTGCGCCTTGCCGAATTCTTCGCGGCAGGCCATCAGGCCCGGCATTTCGGTTTCGGCGATCTCGATCTCCTTGCGGCCCCAGCCGGCAAGCGAGATGTCGGCGACCACATAGTCATTGCTACCCGTCATGGCAGTGCTCCGATCAAGAATTGTCTTCGGGATGCGCCCGCGCCGGAAAGGCGTGTCGAAGGGCGCGAATTGCCGGCCTGACTAGCAGATCGTCGGTCGGACGACAATGGGATATAAAGAAATCTTTATCCGTGCATGTCTTTGGAGGCGCACCGGCGCGAAATCGGAATCGGTTTTCGGAAGCATAATGCGCAAATTCTAAGTGCTAGATGTGAGCGTCTTTTGCGCGTCCAACGGACGCGCGGCGCTCCAGGCGTCAGGACTCTTCGCCGAAGCGGGAGGCGACCAGTTGCTCCAGCGCATCGATCACCTGCTCGGCCTCCGGGCCCCTGGCGGTGACGCGGATCGAATAGCCGGGGCTTGCCGCCAGCATCATGAGGCCCATGATCGAGGTGCCACCAACCGTGACGCCGTCCTTCTCGACCTGGACGGAGGCGTCGAAACCGCTGGCGACCTGAACGAACTTTGCCGAGGCGCGGGCATGCAGGCCACGCTGGTTGACGATTGGAAATTCTCGGACGATGTCACCCTTGTTGGCCGACAGCGCGTTCATTTGCTGCTCAGAAGCTGGCTGGCGACATTGATGTATTTGCGGCCGGCCGCCTGCGCCTCGTCCAGCGCTGCGCTCATATTGTCGCCCTTGCGAATGCTGGACAGCTTGATCAGCATCGGCAGGTTCATGCCGGCAATGACCTCGGTACGACCGGATTCCATCACCGAAATTGCAAGATTGGAAGGCGTGCCGCCGAACATGTCTGTCAAGACGATGACGCCCGCTCCCGTGTCGACACGGGCAACGGCGTCGATGATGTCGCTGCGGCGCTGCTCCATATCGTCATCGGCGCCGATCGCCACGGTCTCGAAACTGTCTTGTGGCCCGACGACATGTTCCACGGCATGGCGGAATTCGGCGGCCAGTTGACCGTGCGTTACAAGCACGAGTCCGATCATTCTTTGGTGGCTCCCGTCATCGCCGCTTCATAGGCGCTTCATGTTCGCCGGCCTTTTCGGGCGGCGGGAGCGCTATCTTGTCGACGCGAGGCGCGTTGACAAGCCCAAAATTGCACAGGCGCAGGCCATTTTGACGCATTGCAGCAACAATTCGAAATCGGATCATACGAAAGGCGCAATTGACAGCCGCGCCATCACGGCCGGCAAGGCCGCCGGAACATTGCGTTCGGCAAGATCGATACGCGGCACCGGACAGCCCGCGATGGGCTCGCTGGCATCTTCCTGGAAGCGGTCCATTTCGCTTGCCGGGACCAGCCGGACGCAAAGGTCGATCACGCCGCCGGGCTCGAACGACAATGGCCGCGGGCCGAATCCGGGCACCTCGGCGAGGCCAGCGATGGGAGCGGGCACCCGGCAGACCAGCCGCCCCGCGTGATCGGCCGCGAGGAGCCTGTCGTCACCGATCAGCCGCGAAAACAATCCACGTTGGCGGCAATGATCGATGAGGGCGAGCGCCAGCGTCGTCTTGCCCGAGCCGGACGGTCCCGTGATGAGGACACCACGCTCGCCGATCAAGATCGCCGTGCCGTGAATGTTCTCAGCCTGCACAGTTGGATCAGGCATTATCGTGCCCGAAAAAACCGGTCCCCATTTTTCGCTGCGCGGACCTTCGGTTCGGGATGATGCTTATTGGTTCACGCATGATCTCGTCCGAAAACCGGTTCCCACTTTTCGGGATCATGGCTTTTTGGTCACGCATGATCTTGTCCGAAAACCGGTTCCCACTTTTCGGGATCATTCGTCAGCCTTCCGCCGGCAGTGTCACGACGAAACGTGCGCCCTTGATCTCGCCGGGTTTGGTGCCCGGGATGTTCTCGGCGGTCAGCGTGCCGCCATGGGCTTCGACGATCTGCCTGCTGATCGACAGGCCAAGACCCGAGTTCTGGCCGAACGCCTCGCCGGCCGGCCGGTCGGTGTAGAAGCGTTCGAAGATGCGGTCGATGTTGTCGGCCCTTATACCGGGACCATTGTCGTCGACGGTGATGATGTTGACCTTGCCGGCGCGCGCCAGCGATATGGCGATGTGGCCGCGCTCCCCAGGAACGAAGGAGCGGGCATTCTCGATCAGATTGGTGACGACCTGGCCGATCCGCAAATCATGGCCGGCGACGAAGTAGCCTTTGACGCCCTGCGGCAGTTTGGCGACCTTGAACTCGATGTCGACCGTCTTCTTGTTGCGCGTGGCCGTGCGCGAAACGTCGACCAGATCCGTGATGAATTTCTTGAGATCTACGGTTCCTGCGTCTTCGCGCGCGAGCTCGGCATCAAGGCGGGAGGCATCGGAAATGTCGGTGATGAGGCGATCCAGCCGCCTGACGTCGTGCTGGATGATCTCCATCAGCCGGGCGCGCGACGCCTCGTTCTTAGCCAGAGGCAGGGTCTCTACGGCGCTGCGCAGCGAGGTCAGCGGGTTCTTCAATTCGTGCGAGACGTCAGCCGCGAAGCTTTCGATCGCCTCGATGCGGGCGTAGAGCGCATTGGTCATGTCGCGCACGGCGATCGACAGATTGCCGATCTCGTCCTGCCGATCGGAGAAGTCCGGGATTTCCTCGCGATTCTTGACGCCGCGCCGCACCCTGACCGCCGCCGCCGACAGCCGGCGCAGCGGGTTGGCGATGGTCGAAGCAAGCAGCATCGACAGGATGGCGGTGACAAGGGCGGCGATGCCGAAGACGCGCAGGATCGCCTTGCGCTCGGCCGCGACGATCTTGTCGATATCGCCGCCTTCCGTCGACAGCATCAGCACGCCGAGGACGGCGCGGAAGCGCTGGATCGGCACGGCGACCGAAACAATCTGCTCGCCCTGTTCGGAGATCCGGACGATAGTCGACGGGCTGCCGGTAAGCGCCTTGACCACCTCGGGAAATGCAGCGCCGTTGCCGCCCGGCTGCTCATGGTAGACCGGCAGCGCGGTGTTGCGGAAGAAGTCGAAGACGAATTTCTGGATTCGCTCGAGAAGATCGGGCTCTTCCTTGTCGGTCGGCGGCAGATCGTAGCGAAGGATCTGGCCGCGCGAATAGAGGTGGCGCGAATCGAGCAGCAGATTGGCGTCGCGGTCATAGATCCGGGCGCGCGTCCGCGTCGGCGAAATCAACCGCCTGAGCACCGGCGCGACGCGCTCCGGATTGATCGGAAAGTCCAGATTGTCGAGCTGATCGGAGCCAGGGCCCAAGCTTTCGCCGGCCTGCAGTTCAAGCAGCTTTTCCGGATCGATGCTGATCGAATCGGTCTCGACCGTCGCCGATGCCGCGATCGCGCCGGCGATGATCTCGCCCTGGGTCATCAGGCTCTCGACGCGGGCATCGATCAGCCCGTCGCGAAACGTGTTGAGGTAGAGGATGCCGGTAACCAGGACGGCCAGGCCGGCGAGGTTGAGGAAGAGAATGCGCCGCGTCAGGCTGGAAAAGATATGGTGGCCGAGGAAGCGGCGCATCGGCACCGTGATCCTCGACAGGAATGCGGGCAGAATCCGCGACGGGCGCCGGGCGCCCGTCCGTCTCACTCGCTCTACGTCCACTGCCATCGAATAGCAGCCCCCGGCTCAGTCTTTAGTTTGATGCATGTCGTTGCCCCAAAACCGGGACCACTTTTGAGCGACATGCATTGGCGTTTTGAACATGTCGTTGTCCCAAAACCGGGACCGCTTTTGGGCGACATGCATCAATTCAAGCTTCGCGGAACCGATATCCGACTCCGTAAAGGGTTTCGATCATCTCGAAGTCATCATCGACGGCCTTGAACTTCTTGCGAAGCCGCTTGATGTGACTGTCGATGGTGCGGTCATCGACATAGACCTGCTCATCATAGGCCGAATCCATCAGCGCATCACGGCTTTTTACCACACCGGGGCGCTGGGCCAGAGAATGCAGGATCAGGAATTCGGTGACCGTAAGCGTCACCGGCTCGCCTTTCCAGGTGCAGGTGTGGCGCTCCTGGTCCATGACAAGCTGGCCGCGCTCAAGCGAACGGGCCTGCTGGTTGGGCGTCTTGGCCGACGCCTCGCGGGCGCTGGCACGGCGCAGCACTGCGCGAACCCGCTCGACCAGAAGACGCTGCGAGAAGGGTTTGCGGATAAAGTCGTCGGCACCCATCTTGAGGCCGAAAAGCTCATCGATCTCGTCGTCCTTGGACGTCAGGAAGATCACCGGCAGGTCGGATTTCTGGCGCATCCGGCGCAGAAGCTCCATGCCGTCCATGCGCGGCATCTTGATGTCGAGGATGGCGAGATTCGGCGGGCGCGCCGCCAGACCTTCCAGCGCCGACGCCCCATCCGTATAGGTTTCGACGCGATACCCCTCCGATTCGAGGGCGATCGACACCGAAGTCAGAATGTTGCGGTCGTCATCGACAAGCGCGATTGTTGCCATTTCAAGTGGCTCCCTCATGAGCTGTCCCTTCTTTGGTCGAGAAGGGGCTTTTGCAGGACAAATTAGGTACAAAATGTGGCACAGGCTTCGTCCGCTGTCACGAGCGGCATGCCGGCGGCCACAATCTCACCTCAACATGGATCGGACCGATATAGACCGCCAATCCTTCGGGCAATCGCCTGATTTTTCGCACATATAAACGATTTAAACAACTTTCAAAATGTTTAAATCGATTAAATATTTGATATCATTTGGCTTTTCTGGTTCTGACCGTTACAGTCCCCGTCGTGGGGGCTCCGGAAGTTCGCCGGCCAGGATGCTGCAATCGAAGAAGGAACCCTCATGTCGGAAGCCGGCAAACGCAATCCCGCATGGGCGATCGACCGGATCGGCCTGAATACCACCGGCGCGGTGCGCTATAATTTCGGCGAGGCCGTCCTTTACGAGGAAGCGATCCGCCGCGGCGAAGCCCGGCTTACCGCGCATGGCGCGCTCGTCGCCGAGACCGGGCAGCACACCGGCCGCTCGCCCAAGGACAAGTTCGTCGTGCGCGACGAGATCACCGGGCCGCATGTATGGTGGGACAACAACAAGGCGATTTCGCCGGCTCAGTTCGACACGCTGCTCGCCGATTTTCGCGCCCATGCGGCGGAAAAAGACCTTTATGTGCAGGACCTGGTCGGCGGCGCCGATGAGGATTTGAAGCTGACCACCAGGGTCGTCACGGAGCTTGCCTGGCACTCCTTGTTCATCCGCAATCTGCTCATTCGCCCGAAAGCCGCCGAACTCGAGCATTTCGTGCCCGACTTGACGATCATCGACCTGCCGTCGTTCCGTGCCGATCCCGTCCGCCACGGCACCCGAACCGGAACGGTGATCGCCGTCGATCTCTCGCGCATGATCGTGCTGATCGGCGGCACCTCCTATGCCGGCGAAATGAAAAAATCGGTGTTCACCGTGCTCAACTATCTGTTGCCGGCGAAGGGAGTGATGCCGATGCATTGTTCGGCCAATGAAGGCGCCGGCGGAGACGCGGCCATCTTCTTCGGCCTCTCGGGAACCGGCAAGACGACGCTGTCGGCCGATCCATCGCGCACGCTGGTCGGCGACGACGAGCACGGCTGGGGTCCGCATGGTATCTTCAACTTCGAAGGCGGCTGCTATGCCAAGACGATAAAGCTCTCGGCCGAAGCCGAGCCGGAGATCTTCGCCACCACCCAACGCTTCGGCACGGTGCTGGAGAATGTGGTGCTCGACGCGGGCCGCGTGCCGGATTTCGACGACGGCAATCTCACTGAAAACACGCGCTGCGCCTATCCGCTCCACTTCATCCCCAACGCCAGCAAGACGGGCCGCGCCGGTCACCCGAAAAACATCATCATGCTGACCGCCGATGCATTCGGCGTGATGCCGCCGATCGCCCGGCTGACCCCGGCGCAGGCGATGTATCATTTCCTCTCCGGCTACACCGCCAAGGTGGCAGGGACCGAAAAGGGCGTCACCGAACCCGAAGCGACGTTTTCGACCTGTTTCGGCGCACCGTTCATGCCGCGCCATCCGTCGGAATACGGCAATCTGCTGCGCGAGCTGATCGCCCATCACGGTGTCGATTGCTGGCTGGTCAACACCGGCTGGACCGGCGGCGCCTACGGCACCGGCAAGCGAATGCCGATCAAGGCGACGCGGGCGCTGCTTGCCGCGGCGCTCGAGGGCTCGCTGAAAGGGGCCGATTACCGGACCGACGCCAATTTTGGTTTCGAAGTGCCGGTGGCGGTCGCGGGCGTCGACCGTGCCATTCTCGATCCAAGATCGACATGGGCCGATACCTCAGCTTATGACCTGCAGGCGGCGAGGCTGGTCGGCATGTTCGCCATCAATTTCGAAAAATTCGAACCTCATGTCGACGCCGTCGTGCTCGGCGCCGCGCCGCGCATGCGCGAAGCCGCGGAGTAAGTAGCCGCTGCGTCTGGAAGGTCCGACCCGGGATCGGGATCGGGAAGGCCCGACCCGGGGGAAGGCCCGACCCGCGGGGATCGGGCCTTTTCTTTTTTCGTTCGCCGCGCCATGACTGCGGCATGAACGCCGACGACAAGATCATCATTGCCGACGATGCGGTGATCCATCCGGATGACCTGCACGAGGACTTCATCCGCTCGTCCGGCCCCGGCGGCCAGAACGTCAACAAGGTGGCGACGGCGGTGCAATTGCGCTTCGATGCGGCGAATGCGCCGGGCCTGTCGGAGCGCGTCCGCGCGCGAACTATAAAGCTGGCCGGCCAGCGCGCTACCAAGGACGGCGTCATCGTCATCGAGGCCGGACGCTTCCGCACGCAAGAGCAGAACCGGGCGGACGCCCGGGCGCGGCTTGCCGAACTGGTCGCCAGGGCCGCCGAACCGCCGCCGCCGCCGCGCAAGAAGACGAGGCCTTCGAAAGGCGCGGTCGAAAGGCGGCTGAAGACCAAGGCTGGGCGCGGCACAATCAAGAAGCTGCGCGGTCGGGTGGACGACGATTGACGTGCGTCCACCTGAACGCACAAGGCGCGCCCTGACATTTTGCAGCCACGCATCATGTTTTTCGAAGAACCGATTCCGAGTTTCGGGCCGATGCGGCAGGCGCGACATCGATCGCGGTCGAGATCGCTTCCAATTCGAGGTTGCAGGTGGCAAGTTCGGTATTCGTCACAGCAAGGAGACCGCAGATGGGCATGTTTGATTTCGTCAAGGGCGTCGGCAAGAAGCTCGGCTTCGGCGACGATGAACCGGAGCCGACGGCCGATACGCTGAAGAAGGAACTCGATTCGCACGCGCTCGGCACCGACAATGTGGAAGTCGACGTCAAAGGCGATACGGCTGTGCTGAAAGGCGTAGTCAAGGATCAGTCGATCTTCGAAAAGGCCGTCATCGCCGTCGGCAACACGCTCGGCGTGTCCAAGGTGCAGGCGGATGAATTGCAGGTCGCCGCACCCGAGGCCGGCACGCCCGCCGCCCCGGCCAAGGAACCGACCTTCTACACGGTCAAGAAAGGCGACAATCTCTGGAAGATCGCCGAAAAGAGCTATGGCAAGGGCAAGGGTGCGAAGAACACGATCATTTTCGAGGCCAACAAGCCGATGCTGACCGACCCCGACAAGATCTATCCGGGGCAGGTTCTGCGCATCCCGGACCTCGACTAAGCTATGTTGACATTCAGCTGAGGCCGGCCTGCAAACGGCGGTTTCCGGTGCTCACGTGCTTAAGCACGCTCCGCTCCGTTTGTCGGAAACCACTTGTTTGGTCGCTTCGCGCCCGTCTTCGACTCCGGCTCGGCCTGAGCTGAATCTCACCACACCTTAAGCTGGTGATTGCATCCACGGACAAGAACGGCGGCTTTCGGGTCGCCGTTTTCATTTGATGGTGGCATTCTGGGTGTTTGCAGACCAACGGACCAAGCGACCATGCTCGTTCTGCCCAAAGGCGTCCGCCACATGCCCGGCTATCTGTCCCGCGCGGTGCAGGAAGCGCTGGTCGAGGATGTGAGGCAGGTCGTGCAGGAGGCGCCGCTGTTCGTGCCGGCGATGCCGCGCACCGGCAAGGAGATGAGCGTGCGAATGACCAATTGCGGTTCGCTTGGCTGGGTCACCGATAAGGAGCGCGGCTATCGCTACCAGCCGACGCACCCGGTGACCGGAACGCCCTGGCCGCCGATCCCGGACGTGCTGCTGGAACTGTGGCGCGAGGTGTCTGCCTATCCGCATCCGCCGGAGGCTTGCCTGGTCAATTTCTATTCGCCGGACGCGACGATGGGCCTTCATCAGGACCGCGACGAGATCGATTTCTCCGCGCCGGTCGTCTCCGTTTCACTGGGCGACGATTGCCTGTTCAGGGTCGGCCAGAGCACGCGCCAAGGCGGCACCAAATCGTTCAGGCTGAAAAGCGGCGACGTCGTCGTGCTTGGCGGTGAAGGCCGCCTCTGTTTCCACGGCGTCGACCGTATCTATCCGTCGACCTCGGCACTGCTCAGGAATGGCGGGCGGATCAACCTGACGCTGCGGCGGGTGACCTATCCTGGCTAGAGCGGCGGACTTTCAAGTCGAGCCGTATCGCCGCTCTGTCACTTTTTTCAGGCATCGGACTTTCCCAAAACCGGCACCCGCTTCGTGTCACGGCCCAGGCCCGCCGCTGCACGGGCGGAAAAAATCCAGCGTTCGAGAACGACAAAGTTGACCACCGGGATGAGAATACAGGTGAGCAGGATCGGACTCGCGACGGGCAGGCCGAACTGCCCGACGAGGAGCAGCGGAAGGAGATAGGCGATGGCAAGGCCGAATCCAGTCAGCACGGCGAAACGCGGCGCTTCGAATTGATGCGAGCCGGCCGACATGAAGGTGAAGAACTTGTGGCCGAGATAGGAGAATATTGCCGCGATCGCATAGGCGGCGACGGAGGCTGTGGCCGGCGGCAGGTATGTTGACCCGGCACTGGTGAAGAGGCTGGCACAAAGCGCGTAGAGCGCTGTGGCCGCAAGCCCCACCGCGGCGAATTTGAGAAGCCGGCGCGGAGCAAGTGTTCCGCGCCAGGCGGAAATGTCAGGCCGGCGCAATGCAGGCATTTTGATCACCGGCTGCTCCCGACAAATGCTCTGGAATGGCAATCGAACGATAGCGGGCACTGCCTAAAGCGCGTCGCGTTTGACCGGCTTCATGCGACGCGCTTTAGGTCGTTGTTTTATGCATGTCGTTATCGCAAAACCGCTGCACACTTTTGCGCGACATGCATTAAAGCGCCGTTAACCGCTTCGTTACAGCTTCCTGAGCGCCACTTCCTCGACCAGATGATTGGCGCCCTTGCGCAGGATGAGATCGGCGCGGGCTCGCGTCGGCAGGATGTTCTCGCGCAAATTCTTCAGATTGATGTTGGCCCACAGGCCTTCCGCGATGGCGCGGGCCGCTGCTTGCGAAAGTTGCGAATAGCGGTGGAAGAAGGAGTCCGGATCGCGGAAGGCGGTCTCGCGCAGCCGCATGAAGCGGGCGATGTACCATTGATGGATCAGCTCCTCCTCGGCATCGATATAGATGGCGAAGTCAAAGAAATCCGACAGGAAAGGCACGATCTTGCCGTCTTTCGGCAGCTTGCCCGGCTGCAGCACGTTGATGCCTTCGAAGATCAATATATCGGGCCGGTCGATAGTCTGGAACTCGCCGGGAACGACGTCGTAGGTCAGGTGCGAATAGACCGGTGCGCGGACATTGCGCTGCGCCGATTTGATGCCCGACAGGAAACGCAGCAATGCGCCGACGTCATAGCTGTCGGGAAAGCCCTTGCGTTCCATCAGATTGTTGCGGCGCAGGATTTCGTTGGGAAGCAGGAAGCCGTCTGTGGTGATCAGATCGACCTTGGGGCTCGACGGCCAGCGCGCCAGCAATTCCTTGAGCACGCGAGCCGTTGTCGATTTGCCGACCGCGACAGAGCCGGCAATGCCGATGATGAAGGGCGTTTTGACGACATCCATCGCGTTGAAGAAGGCCTGGCGCTGCCTGAAGAGAAGCTGGCTCGCCTCCACATGGGCCGACAACAGCCGGGACAGCGAAAGATAGATGCGCTTGACCTCTTCGAGGTCGACCGGGTCGTTGAGCGAACGCAGGCGACGGACCTCGTCCTCGCCGAGCGTCATCGGCGTGTCGGCGCGGAACTGCGACCATTGCTCCGCCGAGAAAAAACGGAAGGGCGAATATTTCTCGGTGGGGGCGAGTTGGTCCATCGAGTTTCCTACCCTCCGCAGCGATCAGCCCCGGTCCTGCCGAGACGCCTTTTCGGCGATACCCGAACGACCGGTGCGGCGTTCGAGTTCGGTCAGGACATCGGCAAGCGGAACGCCGGCGACGCCCAGAACGACGAGCCAATGATAGATGAGATCGGCGCTTTCCGAAACGAGGGCTTGTCTGTCACCGCCAACGGCCGCGATTACCGTTTCGACCGCCTCTTCGCCGAGCTTCTGTGCCGCCTTGTCGATGCCGCGCGCGAACAGCTTTGCCGTCCACGACTCCGGATCGCCGGAATGCGCGCGTTCCCTGATGATTGTCTCTAGCTCGGAGAGCGAAAACTCAGCCATGGCGCCATCTATCTGCTTGTTTAAGCATGATCTTTCCCGAAAACCGGCTCCCACTTTGCTTTAGAGCCGATCTCCTGGGGTGTCCAGTCGCATCGGCAGGCCGGCGCGGGCCATATGCGCCTTGGCTTCGGCAATGCTGTAGGTGCCGAAATGGAAGATCGATGCCGCCAGCACCGCGCCGGCATGGCCGTCGCGAATGCCCTCGACCATGTGATCGAGCGTGCCGACGCCGCCGGAGGCGATGACCGGCGCACGCACGGCGTCGGCGACCGCGCGGGTGAGCGCGATGTCGTAGCCGGCCTTGGTGCCGTCGCGATCCATCGACGTCAGCAGGATCTCGCCGGCGCCGCGATCGACCATCTGCTGAGCGAATTCGACCGCGTCGATGCCGGTCTTCTCGCGGCCGCCATGGGTGAAAATCTTCCAGCGGTCGACCTCGCCTTCGCCCGACACTTTCTTGGCATCGATGGCGACGACGATGCACTGGTTGCCGAACTTGTCGGCCGCCTCGGAGACGAAATCGGGATTCTTCACCGCCGCCGTATTGATCGATACCTTGTCGGCGCCGGCCAAAAGCAGCTTTCTTATGTCGGCGATCTGGCGCACGCCGCCGCCGACGGTCAGCGGCATGAAGCATTGTTCGGCGGTGCGGGCGACGATGTCGAAGATGGTTTCGCGATTTTCGGACGAAGCGGTGATGTCGAGGAAGCAGAGCTCGTCGGCGCCGGCGGTATCATAGGCCCTTGCCGCCTCGACCGGATCGCCGGCATCGATCAAGTCGACGAAATTGACGCCTTTGACGACGCGGCCGTTCTTGACGTCGAGACAGGGGATGACGCGGGCCTTCAGCATCAGATCCTCGCATGTGCGGCAAAAAAATCGCCAAGCAATTGCCCAACGACAGGCGGAACCTCCCCCTTGGCGTCAAAGGCAGGATCGTAGGCGGACAGGGTGATGCCGACGATCGGGATCGACTTGGCCAGCCCGCAAACCAGTTGCCGCAGCTGCTCCGGATTTGGACCTCCCGGCAGCGCATAGCGGTTCACTTGCAGCACATCCGGATCGTGAACATCCAGATCAAGATGCAAATGCGCTTGGGCCGCGCCGGCCGCCTTGAGCTTTCCGATATTGTCGAGTGCATCGGTCCATTGGGCGCGAATGATCGGCAACGTCTCCAGAAGCCGCCTTTCATCTGGATCGAGGTCGCGCGCGTCGACCAGCATGCACCGCGACGGGTCGATCGCCTTGAAGCCGGGAATCGCTGACGTCATCGGCCGCCAGCAGAGCCCCAGCGTCGTCGCCAGCGCCATGCCGTCGAGAAAGCCGTAGGCAGACGTCTCGGGCGTATTGAGGTCACCATGCTGATCGATCCAGATGAGCGAATCAGCGGCATCGCCAGCCACTGCACCGGCGGCGGTCAGGCAATTTCCGGTGAGCACGATGGGAAAACGCTCATCGTCGCGCGCCATGTCAACCTTGGTGGCAACTGCCCGACAAACCGCGAAACCTGTCGCGATTTCGCGCTTCTGGGCATCGCCGACCTCGCCGATGTCCTCGACGACGACATCATGGCCGCGCAAGGCAAGTTCATCGACAAGGCCGCCGGCAATGATGGCGTCGGGGCCCTGGCCAAAGCCGGCATGGTAGAGGCCGCTGTCATAGGGTGCGAGGATGATCGAAAGTTTCATCGCGCCCTCGCCTTCTCCGGTCCGGCCGCCAGGATCGCCAATGCCTCGGCCGGGTCGATACGTCCGTCATAAAGTGCACGCCCTGAGATTGCGCCTTCGAGCTTTTGCGCGTCGGGCATCGTCATGCGCACGATGTCGGCGATCGAGGCGAGCCCGCCGGAGGCGATGACCGGGATAGACACGGCGTCGGCAAGATCGATGGTGGCGTCCCAGTTGATGCCGGTCAGCACACCGTCGCGGTCGATGTCGGTGTAGATGATGGCGGCAACGCCGGCGCCCTCGAACTTCTTCGCCAGTTCGATGACGCCGAGACTGGAGGCCTCGGCCCAGCCCTCGACCGCCACCTTGCCGCCCTTGGCGTCGATGCCGACGGCGATCTTGCCCGGGAATGCCTTGCAGGCCTGCCTGACCAGATCCGGATCGCGCACGGCCACCGTGCCGAGAATGATCCGGGCCAGCCCGCGATCGAGCCAGTCCTCGACCTGCGCCAGGGTGCGGATGCCGCCGCCGAGCTGCACCGGGTTTTTCGTTGCCTTGAGAATGGCGCCGACCGCCGCGCCGTTGACGCTCTGGCCCTTGAAGGCGCCGTTGAGGTCGACGACATGCAGCCATTCAAAGCCCTGTTGCTCGAAGGCCCTGCCCTGGGCCGCCGGGTCGTCATTGTAAATCGTCGCGGTCGCCATATCGCCGTGCTTCAGGCGGACGCACTTGCCGTCCTTGAGATCGATGGCCGGGAACAGGATCACCGTTCAGGCGCCTTCAACAATGACGAAGTGACCGGTCGAGGCGGCAAGCCTATACTTCAATGCCTCCCGGTATTCAGGCGATTCGTAGCATTCTATCGCCTTGTCGTAGGACTCGAACTCCACCAGGACGTGGCGGTTGCCTGTCGGCCCTTCCGGGTTCGCGTAACGCCCCGCACGCACGGGAAACTTCGCACCATATTTCGCAAACGCCGCCGCGTTCGCCTCGATATACTGCTTATAGCCCTCGGGATCGCGGACATCGACCATCGCCATCCAGTAGCCTTTCTTGCTCATGTTCCTAAGGCCTCCAGCGCAGAAAATTGGTGATCAGCGCCAGGCCAAGCGCCTGGCTCTTTTCGGGATGAAACTGCGTGCCGGCGAGATTGTCGCGTGCGACAGCAGCTGTAACCGGACCACCATAGGCGGCAAACGCCAGCACCTCGTCCGGCTTCTGCGCGTCGAGATGGTAGGAATGAACAAAATAGGCGTGCAGCCCCTTGCTGCCGGTCGGAATGCCGGAAAACAGTGGATGCTTGCGCGTGAGCTCGATCGTGTTCCAGCCGATCTGCGGGATCTTCAGCGCAGGATCGGCCGGGGTGATCTCCTTGACGTCGCCGGCGATCCAGCCAAAGCCTGTCGTAACAGTCTTTTCCAGGCCACGCTCCGACATCAGCTGCATGCCGACGCAGATGCCGAGGAACGGCCGCCGCTTGACGATCGCGACCTCCTCAACCGCCTCCCACATGCCGGCCACAGCGCGCAGCCCGGCCGCGCAATCGGCATAGGCGCCGACTCCGGGCAGGACGATGCGGTCGGCGGTTCTGACACGCTCGGCATCGGCGGTCAGGTCGATGGCGGCGGCGATACCGGCCTCGTGCGCGGCGCGCTCGAAGGCCTTGGTGGCCGAGCGCAGGTTGCCCGAGCCATAATCGATGATCGCCACCCGCATGTCAGGGTCTTCCCGGCGTGTGCGTCAGTCCGAGCACCATTCCCGTCTGCGCCGGCCGGGCATGGGCCGCGTCCGGAACGATGCGCGGCACTGGCACTTGCTCATCCGCATGCGCTTCGGCTTCCAGCACATAGCGCGTATCGGCATCGTCGAGCCTGTCGGCATCGACGACGCCCCATTCGTGCCAGCCACGACGGCGCAGTGCGGCGATCCGCAAGGCCTGGCCTTCCAGCCCGACAAAGAACGATACCAGCAGCGACAGCAGCGGGCCGGCCAGCCCAAGGCTCAGCCCTTCGGCAAGCATCGAAAGCAGAGCCATGGCGACAAACGCCAGTGCTGCCTCGATCCACAACCGGTGCCAGAGCAGCCATAGCGGCGGCACGAGGAAGCCAAGCCAGGAAAACCCATCACGGACAAAGGCCGTTGTGTCAGGCTTTTCGCCGCGGCCCGGCGGTTCCATCACGACATAGACGGCCATGGCCTATCCCTTCAGAGATCCCTTGGTGGAAGGAACCGCGTCAGGCTGGCGCGGGTCGCTTTCAAGCGCGAAACGCAGCGCACGCGCCACCGCCTTGAAGCAGGTCTCGGCGATATGGTGATTGTTGGCGCCGCAGTGGTTGGTGACATGCAGCGTGATGCCGGCATTTTGCGCCAGAGCCTGGAAGAATTCGCGCACCAGTTCGGTGTCGAACGTGCCGATCTTCGGCGACGAGAACGCGACGTTCCAGACAAGGTAAGGACGGCCGGAAACGTCGATCGCCGCGCGCGTCAGCGTCTCGTCCATGGCGAGATCTATCGAGGCATAGCGCATGATGCCGCGCCGCTCGCCCAGTGCCTTGGCCAGCGCCTGACCGAGAGCGATGCCGGTGTCCTCGACCGTGTGGTGGTCGTCTATGTGCAAATCGCCCTTGGCCTTGACCGTCATGTCGATCAGCGAATGGCGCGACAGCTGGTCCAGCATGTGGTCGAAGAAGCCGACGCCCGTCGAAATATCGGATTTTCCGGAGCCGTCGACCTGGACCGATACGGAGATGTCGGTTTCCTTGGTCTTGCGGCTTGCGTTGGCGGAACGGGGCGGCATGCTCATCCTTGTCCAGAGTTCAGGCGTTCCAAGCGTCCACATGCTTGAAAGCGTCGACGTGCTTGAAAACGAGAGCCTTCTAGCAGCATGATCCGGCGATTGCCAGTTGCCGTGCCAGGGGATATCGAGCCTTGCTGATGGCCGGTTGGCAATCATTGGACCTATGCATACATATGGTCGATCAAGTCACTCGTAACGCGCCAATCGCCTTTCCGGGGCCGGTGCCGATCGGAGCAGAAAATGTCTGACGAATTGACCATGCACGCCACGACCATCGTGACGGTGCGCAAGGGCGGCAAGGTGGTGATTGCCGGCGACGGCCAGGTCAGTCTCGGCCAGACCATCATGAAAGGCAACGCCAAGAAGGTGCGCCGCATCGGCAAAAGCGGCAATGTCATTGCCGGTTTCGCCGGCGCCACCGCTGACGCCTTCACGCTTCTGGAGCGGCTGGAGGCCAAGCTCGAACAATATCCGGAGCAATTGACGCGGGCCTGCGTCGAACTCGCCAAGGATTGGCGCACCGACCGCTATCTGCGCCGGCTGGAAGCGATGATGCTGGTTGCCGACAAGTCGGTCTCGCTGGCGCTGACCGGCACCGGCGACGTGCTCGAACCCGAACATGGCGTCATGGCCATCGGTTCAGGCGGCAATTATGCGCTGGCCGCGGCGCGCGCGCTGATGGACAGCGACAAGGATGCCGAAGAAATCGCCCGCAAGGCGATGCAGATCGCATCCGACATTTGCGTCTACACCAACAACAATTTTGTCATCGAAACCCTCGATGCCGGCTGAGCCGGCCGCTGGCCATATCCCGAAAAGTGGCAACCGATTTCGGAGGAGATCATAGCCAAACAAGAGAATAGATATGATTTTCGACCGGTGACGGAAGCGGACCTGCCGATGATCGCGGCATGGCTGGCCGAGCCACATGTGGCGGAGTGGTGGGACGATCCCGAGACGGAGATCGCGCAGATCCGCAAGCACATCGACAGCATTTCCGTCGAACCGCTGATCATCGAGCTCGACGGCGAGCCGATCGGCTACATGCAGAGCTACGACCCGCATCTGGAGGACGGTCATCCCTACAGCGACCAGCCGTTCGGCACGCTCGGCATCGATCTGTCGATCGGCAGGCCCGAGCTTGTCGGACGCGGGCACGGGTCGGCAATTGTCCGTCAGTTCGTGGAACAGCTGTTCGAAGAAGGGGCACCGCGTGTCATCATCGATCCGGATCCGTCCAACGGACGAGCGATCCGTGCCTATGAAAAGGCCGGATTCACAGCTATCGATCGCAGGCAATCGGAATATGGCGACGCCGTGCTGATGGCGATTGACGCGGAAGAGGGCGACGCCCAAGCGGGCAATATCGAATAGGGCGACGCCGAATAAGGCGCCGAAGAGGGGCAGTACCAGCATGAGCACAAGCGGCGCCGACAAGACCGTCTCGGCCTATGAAGACAGCTGGCGGATGGGACTTCTGCTCGTCCTCGGCCTGATTATATTCCAGGCTGGAGCCCTTTACGGCATGGGCCGAACGCCGATTTGCGAATGCGGCTATGTCAAGCTGTGGCACGGCATCGTCCAGAGCTCGGAAAATTCCCAGCATATTTCCGACTGGTACACATTCTCGCACATCATCCACGGCTTCCTGTTCTACGCGCTGGCGTGGGCTCTGTTCCCGCGTTCGCCGATCGGGCTCAGGCTGGCATTTGCCGTCGTCATAGAGGGCGGCTGGGAGCTTCTCGAGAACAGCCCGTTGATTATCGAGCGCTACCGCGCCGGCACAATTTCCCTGGATTACTATGGCGACAGCATCATCAATTCGGTGGCCGACACGCTGGCGATGGTGCTGGGATTTGTGATGGCGCGCAGGCTTCCTATATGGGTGATCGTGACCCTCGCTCTCATCTTCGAATTCGGTGTCGGCTACATCATCAGGGACAATCTGACACTCAACGTGATCATGCTGCTGCATCCGTTCGAGTCCATCCGGCAGTGGCAAAGTGGAATTTAGCGATATGACGACATTCTCGCCCCGCGAAATCGTTTCGGAACTCGATCGCTTTATCATCGGCCAGAAGGATGCCAAGCGTGCCGTGGCCATCGCCTTGCGCAACCGCTGGCGCCGCCAGCAGCTCGAAGGCCAGATGCGTGAAGAAGTGATGCCGAAGAACATCCTGATGATCGGCCCAACCGGCGTCGGCAAGACCGAGATCTCGCGCCGCCTGGCGCGCCTTGCTGGTGCGCCGTTCGTCAAGGTCGAGGCGACCAAGTTCACCGAGGTCGGCTATGTCGGCCGCGACGTCGAGCAGATCATCCGCGACCTGGTCGAGATCGCCATCGGGCTGGTGCGCGAGAAGATGCGCGAGGACGTCAAGGCGCGCGCCCATATCAATGCCGAGGAACGCGTGCTGGAAGCGCTCGTCGGCAAGACGGCGAGCCCGGCGACGCGCGACAGCTTCCGCAAGAAGCTGCGCGACGGCGAGCTCGACGACAAGGAGATCGAGATCGAAGTGAGCGACACCGGCACTGGCGGCATGCCCGGCTTCGAGATTCCCGGCATGCCGGGCGCCAATATCGGCGTGTTGAACATCAACGACATGTTGTCGAAAGCGATGGGCGGCCAGAAGACCAAGACGCGCAAGACGACGGTGAAGGAATCCTACGCGGTGCTGGTCGGCGACGAGTCCGACAAGCTGCTCGACCAGGATGAGGTGGTGCGCAGGGCGCTCGAATCGACCGAAAACGACGGCATCGTCTTCCTCGACGAGATCGACAAGATCGCCTCGCGCGAAGGCGGCATGGGCGCCGGTGTTTCCCGCGAAGGCGTGCAGCGCGACCTGCTGCCGCTTGTCGAGGGCACCACGGTCGCGACCAAATACGGACCGGTGAAGACGGATCACATCCTGTTCATCGCATCGGGCGCGTTCCACGTTGCCAAGCCATCCGATCTGCTGCCCGAACTGCAGGGCCGTCTGCCGATCCGCGTCGAGCTGCGTGCGCTGGAGAAGGACGATTTCGTCCGCATCCTGACCGAGACCGAGGCCAGCCTGATCAAGCAGTACATCGCGCTGATGAAGACCGAGGGCGTCGATCTCGTCTTCACCGACGACGCCATCGATTCACTGGCCGGCATCGCCGTCGATCTCAACGCCAGCGTCGAGAACATTGGCGCCAGGCGGCTGCAGACGGTGATGGAGCGGGTGCTGGACGAGATCTCCTATGACGCGCCGGACCGCCACGGCACGTCGGTGACAGTCGACGCCGCCTATGTGGAGACGCATGTCGGCGACCTGTCCAGAAACACGGATCTGTCGCGATTCATCCTGTAGCAGGCGATCCATCCGCAAGAGTCGGGCCGGCGGAGCCGGCACGTTCCGGGACGTGTGGCCAAATGGAAGCATCTGGCCAGCTTTTGTCTTGCCGGGCGACGGGGCTCTCGACTCCCGTTCCAGCTTTACCTAGTTTGCCGGCAACACCAGCGCCGCGCATCAGTTGGACGTGCAAAGGGCGCTGTACAGTTGGTTCTGCGCGTGACCCCCGAAGATCGATTCCGGGGGTCATGCGCTGTTGCAGGCGGCGGCGCATGAAAAAAACGATCCTCGTCACTCTTGGGCTGACGCTGGCGACAGCCATGTTCGCCGCCGAAGCGGCGACGATGGTGCCGCCGGGCAACAGTCATGTCGAGCAGCCCAACATACCGGGCGCCTCAAGCCGGCGCACCCAGGCCACCAACACCACCTTCCAGGCGAAATACCGCAAGGTTTATGCGCTGCTGCAGCACGACGCCGGTCTTCGCGGCAAGATCGAGCAGGCAGCAGCGACCTATGGCATCGATCCTATGCACATCGTCGGCGCCATCGTCGGCGAGCACACCTACAATGTCGACGCCTACGACCGGCTGCAGACCTACTACGTCAAGGCGATCTCCTATCTGTCGAGCAAGCTATCCTTCGCCTATGAAGGCGAGGACATCGCCGATTTCGTGCAGCGGCCGCAATTCCAGGAATGCGCCGGTAAAACGGACAGTTACGCGCTCTGGGAGTGCCGCGAGCAGGTGTGGAACCTTTCCTTTCGCGGCAAGACAGTCGGCGGGACCAGCTTTCCGGACGACCGCTTCGGCGCCACGTTCTTCCAGCCCTATTATGCAGGCCAGACTTTTGGCCTTGGGCAGCTCAATCCGCTGACGGCGTTGCAGATGAGCGATATCGTGCACCATGTTTCCGGCCTGCCGAAGCTCGACGTCGGCGATCCGAATGCGGTCTACAAGACCATCATGGATCCGGACCTGACCTTGGATTATGTCGCGGCGACGATCCGGAAATCGATCGATGCCTATCAGAGCATTGCCGGCTTCGACATATCGGGCAATCCCGGCATCACATCGACGCTCTACAATGTCGGCAATCCGGAACAGCGCGCCCATGTGCTGAAGGCGGAGAACGACAGGCGCCGCGCCGCGGGCGAACCGGAGAAGCTGCCCGAGGAAAATTACTATGGCTGGCTGGTCAACGACAAACTGCCGGAGCTGAAGGCGCTGTTTTAGGTGGGTGTTGAGATTTGGACTTTGAGCTGAAACCCGAAGTCGCCCCCTTGGGCGTTTGCGCTGCCCCTCATTGCCCTGCCGGGCATTTCTCCCCGTATAGTGACGGGGAGAAAAACGCCTTCGCGAACGATTTCGCCAATCTCCAGCGTAGCAGAAAGGATGCCGAGGGTGCGGTCAGCGCCTTCTCCCCGTCACTGTACGGGGAGAAGATGCCGGCAGGCAGATGAGGGGCGGCGCGGCTTTTGACAATAGGCACGCCACGGCTCATGCCGCCAACAGCGACTTCAGCTTGATTGTTTGCGAACCGAGCGCCTCAGGCGCCGGTTTTGCCCTTTTTGCGATCAGCATTTCGGCCAGCCTGATGTCGCGGGCAACCGAATTGCCCGGACCGATGCCGCTCGCTGCGACGAGCCTGCCGTCTTCGGCCAGATGAAACAGGATGAAGGCGCCGTCGTCGAGATCGCGGCGAACGACTTTGCTGCCCTCGTCCGACAGCCCTGATATCTGCAAGGTCAGGCCGTACTGATCCGACCAGAACCATGGCACCGCCGCGTGGGCCTCACCGGCGCCAAGCATGTTCTTGGCCGCAAGCGCGCCCTGCTCCTGCGCGTTGCGCCAGGCCTCCAGCCGCACGCGCCGGCCGCCGTAGACGGCAAGCGGAAACGAGCAGCAATCGCCGGCGGCAAAGATATCCGGATCGCTGGTGCGAAGTTCGGCATCGACAGCTATGCCGTTGTCGATCGTCAGCCCCGCTTCCGCGGCAAGTCCGGTCACCGGCACGGCGCCGATGCCGATCACCGCCAGATCGGCGACGATGTCCTGCCCGCCGGCAAGTGCGATGCGCACCTGGGCGCCGTCGTCGGCGATCGCCGCGATGGCATCGCCGCACAGGATTTTCACGCCTTCGGCTTGATGCGTCTCGTGGATGATTTTGGCGATCTCGGCCGGCACGCCGCGCATCAGGATGCGCTGCTGCGCCTCGATGACGGTGACCGTGGCCCCCAGCCCGCGTGCCGCGGCGGCGAGCTCAAGACCGATGAAGCCGCCGCCGACGATGGCGATGCGGTTTCTGGCGCGGAGATGGGCGCGAATGGCCAGCGCGTCGTTGAAGGTCCGGAGATAGACGCAGCGCGGCCCGATGCCCGGCATCGGCAGTCTGCGTGGCACGGAACCCGTTGCCAGCAACAGCTTGCTGTATGGCAGGACCGAACCGTCCGACAGGCGCACGCCATGCGTGGCGCGGTCGATCGCCATTGCCTGAACCGAATGGATATGCCTGATCGATCTCTCGGCCAGGATCTCATCGCTGGCGATCGCCTTGATCGCGGGCGCATCGCTGGTCATCGCGTCTTTCGACAGCGGCGGCCGCTCGTAAGGCAGATGCGGCTCGTCGCCGACCAGCGTCACCGGGCCATCATAGCCGAGATCGCGCAGCGCCAAGGCAGCCTGCCCGCCGCATTCGCCGGCGCCGATGATGAGCATTCCTTTCGCCATCATCGTCACCCAATCTGAATGAGGATTTTGCCGGCGTCGAGTTTGACCGGATATGTCCTGAGGTTGACGCAGACCGGTGCGCCCCTGGCTGCACCGGTCTTATAGTTGAAGCGGCCATTGTGTTTCGGGCATTCGATGATGTCGTCCATCACCAGCCCGTCGGCCAGATGCACCTTCTCATGCGTGCAAAGGCCGTCCGTCGCGAAATATTCGTCGTCGGGACTGCGATAGATGGCGAAGGTGCGGCCGTCATGGTCGAACCGCATCACGTCCTCTTCGTCGATGTCATCGGCACCACAAGCCTCGACCCAGTCGCTCATTGGTCCTCCCGGCAGAATTTTGCTTGGTCAACGTGCCCTGGCAGAGGCGCGCAAATCATTCGGCTGCTGCCGCGACGGCGTCGTTGTCGTTATGGAATTCGTCGCGATAAGGCTTGGCGGTCGGCGGCAGCTCGCGCTTGAGGAAATAGTCTTCATTGCGCAGCTGGCGCAGGAAGGCAGGCACCATCTCGCGATAGCCGGCCAGAATCGATGGCGTCGGCGCCGGTAGATCGTGCTTGATCAGCTCATGCAGCCTCGGCAGCGCGTGATAGGGCACCATCGGGAACATGTGGTGCTCGACATGGTAGTTCATGTTCCAGTAGATGAAGCGGCTGATCGGGTTCATGTGGACCGTGCGGCTGTTGAGGCGATGGTCGATGACGTTTTCGGCGAGGCCGCCATGCTGCAACAGGCCGGTCATGACATGATGCCAGGCGCCGTAAAGCCTGGGCAGACCGACCAGCATCAAGGGCAGGAACGAGCCGCTATAAAGCGCCAGCGCGATGGTCGCGGCATAGATCGCGGTCCAGATGCGGGCAATGCGGATCGCCTTTGGCTGCTCCGGCTCGGGAATGAAGGTCTTTTCCGCCGGGCTGATGATACCGGCCGCATTGCGCACCATGTCGGTCATGGCATGCCAGGCATCGACAATGCCGAAGAAATTGAGCACGACGCGCAACAGGTCCGGTGGGCGCATCACCGCGATCTCCGGATCGCGGCCGACGATGATCGTATCGGTGTGATGCCGCGTATGGCTCCAGCGCCAGGTCACCGGGTTGCGCATGATCATGAAGCAGGCGATCTGATAGACCACATCATTCATCCACTGCGTCCTGAAGGCGGTGCCGTGGCCGCATTCGTGCCAGCGTGAATCGGTGGAAGAGCCGTAGAGCACGCCATAGACGAAGAAGAACGGCACGCACCACCAAGCGCCCCAGAACCAGGCGCCGCCGGCGCCGCTCAGGACCAGGGCGCCGAGCCAGATGATGGTGTCGCGGATCGCCGGCCCATCGGAGCGCTGCATCAGCTCCTTCATCTGCTTGCGGGGCACGTCGGTATGATACCATTCGGCCGCCGCCAGCCCGGTCTCGACGGCGCGCTTCGCGTCGCGGCCGAGCAGGCTGTAGTCTCGCCGGGACGGCATTGCGGATATTGTCGCTTCCATTGAGGCTGCCTCCGTCGGCATCCGTCGAAACGGGTGCCTCTGCCACAGGTGCTATACCCTAAAATAGCGCCAAGCCGTGATAGGCTCAACATCATGAAGATAGTTTCTATCATTTCCCATCAGAATGATGTAAAGCCTATGTAAGGCAATCAGGCAGGAAGCATATGGCAAAACGGCCGACCATCACCGATCTGGCGCGTATTTCTGGGGTCAGCGTCGCCACCGTCGACCGGGTGCTGAACGATCGCCTGCCGGTGCGCGAGGAAACCGCGCGCCGCGTCTATGAGGCCGCCACCAGCATCGGCTATCACGCCGCCGGGCTGATCAAGCAGCGGATGCGCCAGGAACTGCCGAAATACCGGCTCGGCTTTCTGCTGCTGAGGGGCAATGATGTTTTCTACAGCGATTTCGCCCGGGAGATCGAACTGGCGGTTTCGCAATCGCAGCGCTTCCGCGGCGTGGCAACCATCGATTTCGCCAGTTCGCTGGCCCCCGACGAGATCGTCGCGCAGATGCGCAAGCTGGCGGCGAAATCCAGGGCAGTCGCCCTTGTCGGTCCGGACCATCCGACGCTGACGGCAGCCGTCGAGACCCTGAAGGCGAGGGGGCAACCCGTCTTCTCCCTGCTATCCGACTTTGCAGCCGGCATCCGCGAGGGCTATGTCGGCCTCGACAACCGCAAGGTCGGTCGTACCGCGGCCTGGATGATCGCCAGAGCGGCGAGGAAGCCCGGCAAGGTCGCCCTTTTCGTCGGCAGCCATCGCTTCCATGGCCATGAGCTGCGCGAGATCGGCTTCAGATCGTTTTTTCGCGAGCATGCGCCGGAATTCACGGTGATGGAGACACTGGTCAACCTGGAAGCCAACCAGGTGACCCATGATGCGATGATCGATCTTCTGGCGCGGTACCCGGATCTGGCCGGCTGCTACGTCGCTGGCGGCGGCATGGAAGGCGCGGTTTCCGCGCTACGGGCGGCCAGGCCGGCAAACATGCCGGTGGTCGTCTGCAACGAGATCAACGCCGAATCGCGCGCGGCGCTCGCCGACAACATCCTGACCATGGTGATTTCGACGCCGCTGGCAGCACTATGCCGCGAGCTTGTCGGGCTGATGGCCCATGCCATCGAGGCAGGCGCTGCCAATGCGCCGGGCCAGACCTTCCTGCCCTTCGACATCTATCTGCCGGAAAACATCTAGGTTCGGGCAGAACATCTGGCTCAGCCAAGACATCCTGTTTAGATCGGGGCGTCGGCAGTGATGTGAACCATCAGCCTGCTGGATTCTTGCAGAAGATTTGCCGGCCCTCAGCCGCGTTGTCCGAAAAATCCGGCAGCCGCTTTCGGAATCTCCTTGACGCCCGCCCGCAGAATGGAATAAATATTTCACCAACTAGGCATTTTGGTTCTTTCGTTCCGGAACATCTGTTTTCAACGGAGGGCTTGGCGTTCCAGCCAACGCGGAAGTCGCCATCGGAAACGGAGAAGCAATCGGGAGAGATTCCCTGGGAGATCGGGGATTCCGGGTAGATCGGTGCAGCCGGACACCAATTCTGTGGAGGAGAAATAGAATGAAAAAACTGCTGTTGGGCGCCGCATTCCTGGCGCTGATGAGTTCGTCCGCCCTCGCTGCCAAGGTGGGCGTGTCGATGGCCAAGTTCGATGACAATTTTCTCACCGTGCTGCGCAACGGCATGATCGAGCAGGCCAAGGCCATGGAAGGCGTGGAACTGCAGGTCGAGGACGCGCAGAACGACGTCGCCAAACAGCTCGACCAGATCAAGAACTTCGTCGCCTCGGGCGTCGACGCTATCATCGTCAACCCGGTCGACACCTCGGCCACCCAGGCGATGTCGGACGCAGCGGCTGCGGCCAACGTTCCGCTGGTCTATGTCAACCGCGAGCCGGTCAATGTCGACACGCTGCCGGACAACCAGGCCTTCGTCGCCTCGAACGAGGTCGAGTCAGGCACGCTCGAGACCCAGGAAGTCTGCCGGCTGTTCAAGGAAGCCGGCAAGACCGAGGCCAATGTCTATGTGATCATGGGCGAGTTGTCGAACCAGGCCGCGGTGCAGCGCACCAAGGACATCGACGATGTGATCGCCACTCCCGAATGCAGCTTCATCAAGATCATCGACAAGCAAACTTCGAACTGGAATCGTGACGAGGCTCAAAATCTGATGACCAACTGGCTGTCGACCGGCGCGCCGTTCGATGGCGTGATCGCCAACAATGACGAAAGCGCCATCGGTGCGATCCAGGCCATGAAGGCTGCCAATATCGACATGAAGTCGGTTGTCGTCGGCGGCGTGGATGCCACTCAGGACGCGCTTTCCGCGATGCAGGCGGGCGATCTCGACGTGACCGTCTTCCAGGATGCCGCTGGCCAGGGCGCCGGGGCGCTGGACGCGGCGCTCAAGCTTTCCAAGGGCGAGGCGGTCGAGCAGAAGGTTTACATCCCCTTCCAGCTGGTCACGCCGGCAAACATCGACAAGTTCCTGCAGAAGAACTGAGGCAGAGGACGGTTTTTCAATCGGGAGCGGCGGCAGAGCATCGGACCGTTTTGAGAGTCCGATGTTGGAAAAACAAAAAAACGCCGCTCCTCTTTCCCCTCGTCGCCGGAACAGGCGGCGGGAGGGCGACTACGATTAGAGCGGCGTGCGTCCATTTGGACGCACAAAAGTACGCTCTAAAACTTTGAGACTACGCATCGTGCTTTCCGAAAATCGATCCCGATTTTCGGGCCGATGCGGTTGGAGGAATCAAGATTTGGCACAGACAACCCATGGCGTCGGCGGACTGAGCTATGATGCGAAAAGGCGCACATGGCCTGCCGAGTTCAATGTCTTCCTGGCGCTCATCATCCTCGTCGGCGCCTTCGAGCTGATAGGCCGCGTCTTTCTTGGCGACAGCTTCCTGTTCAACACCCGCGCCAATGTCGATACGATCTTCAACGAGGCGCGCCTGCAGATCATCATCCTGCAGGTGTCGATCGTCGGCATCATCGCCATCGGCGTGACGCAGGTCATCATTTCCGGCGGCATCGACCTTTCCTCCGGTTCGGTCGTCGGCGCGACGGCGATGATCGCCATGAGCTTCGCCCAGGTGGCGACGGTCAACGGCAACCCTAACCCCAAGGCGATGTTCATCGAGCAGGGCTGGACCGACCTGCCGGTGATCGTGCCGGTGATCGTCGCGATCGGCTGCGGCCTGCTGGCGGGCCTGATCAACGGCACGCTGGTCGCCTACTCCCGCATTCCGCCGTTCATCGCCACGCTCGGCATGATGGTCACCGCGCGCGGCGTCGCCAAATGGTGGTCCAAGGGGCAGCCGATCTCGTTTCCCACCGAAAGTTTCGCCGCCATCGGCAAGGGGCTGATGCCTGTCATCATCTTCATATCGCTGGCGATTCTGTTCCAGCTGATCCTGTCATACACCAGGTACGGGAAGCACTGTTATGCCATCGGCTCCAACGAGGACGCCGCCCGCATGTCCGGCATAAATGTCCAGAACCACAAGATCCTCGTCTTCGTCATTGCCGGCATCCTCGCCTCGCTCGCCGCCGTGGTGCTGAGCTCCAAGAACCTCACCGCTCAGGCCGGCATGGGCGTGATGTACGAATTGGACGCGATCGCCATGGCGGTCATCGGCGGCGTCTCGCTGTCGGGCGGCCGCGGCTCGATCATCGGAACGGTGATCGGTGCGCTGATCTTCGGCGTCATCATCTCCGGCTTCACCTTCCTGCGCCTCGACGCCTACTACCAGGAGATGGTCAAGGGCGTGATCATCATAGGCGCAGTCGTTCTCGACCAGTGGCGCCAGCGCCTGCGGGCAATGAGGGCTTGATCATGTCAGACATCGTCCTGAAGACCGAAAACCTGACCAAATACTATGGCGGCGTGCATGCGCTCGAAGGCGCGAACTTCGAACTGCGCAAGGGCGAGCATGTCGCCATCATGGGTGACAACGGCGCCGGCAAATCGACCTTCGTGCGCCAGATCACGGCCGTCGAGCAGCGGACCAGCGGCAAGGTCTGGTTCGATGGCAAGGAAGTGAACTTCGCCGGCCCGATCGCGGCGCGCGAGGCGGGCATCGAAACGGTGTTCCAGAACCTGGCGCTCGCCGACGATCTCGACGTACCGTCGAACCTGTTTCTCGGCCGCGAAAAGGTGCTTTTCAATCTCGGACCTTTCTCGATCCTCGATCGCAAGTTCATGCGCAAGGCAACCGAGGCAGCGCTGATCCGCACGGCGGTCAAGATTCCCAACCTTTCCAACACCATCCGCCACATGTCTGGCGGCCAGCGCCAGTGCGTGGCAATCGCCAGAACCGCGACCTTCGCGTCCAAGCTCATCATCATGGACGAGCCGACGGCAGCACTTGGTGTGCAGGAGACGATGCAGGTTGAAAACATCATCCGCACGCTGAAGGCCAATGGCGAGCCGCTGATCCTGATCAGTCACAACATGCGCCAGGTGTTCGACCTTTGCGATCGCATCGTCGTCTTCCGCCGCGGCAAAATCGTTGCCAATCTGCGCAAGCAGGACACCGACGGCAACGACGTCGTCTCATACATCACCGGCGCCAAGACCGGGGAGGCAGAACTCGCGGCCTAAGGCGAATGCCGGCGCGGCGGGTCATCGGCCCGTCGCCGAGCAGGAAAATCCACTGCGCCTTGCCCTGAACGGTGCAGTAAAGACGCACTTCCATTTCGAACAATCCTCAAAGGAAATCCCATGTCTCTCCGCTTCGCTCTTCTCGGTGCCGGCCGCATCGGCAAGGTCCACGCCCGTGCCGTCGGTTCCAATCCGCAGGCCAGGCTGGTCGCAGTTGCCGATGCCTTCGAGAAGGCGGCGACGGAGCTGGCGTCGGCCTATGGCGCGGAAGTACGCACTATAGAGGCCATCGAAAAAGCCGGGGATATTGATGCGGTCATCATCTGCACGCCGACCGACACCCATGCCGATCTGATCGAGCGGTTCGCCAAGGCCGGCAAGGCGATCTTCTGCGAGAAGCCGATCGACCTCGACGCCGGCAGAGTGGAAGAATGCCTGGCCGTGGTCGATAAGGCCGGCGCCACTTTGATGGTCGGCTTCAACCGCCGCTTCGATCCGCATTTCGCCGCCGTGCGCAAGGCGATCGACGACGGCGCCATCGGCACCGTCGAGATGGTGACCATCACGTCGCGCGATCCCGGCCCGCCGCCGCTCGACTATATCGGCCGCTCGGGCGGTATCTTCCGCGACATGACCATCCATGATTTCGACATGGCGCGCTTTCTGCTCGGCGAGGAGCCGGTGGCGGTCAGCGCCCATGCCTCGGTGCTGGTCGACAGACAAATCGGCGAGGCCGGCGATTTCGACAGCGTCAGCGTCATCCTCGAAACCGCCTCCGGCAAGCAGTGCATCATCTCCAATTCGCGGCGCGCCACTTATGGCTATGACCAGCGGATTGAGGTGCATGGCTCGAAAGGCATGGTTGCGGCCGAGAACCAGCGGCCGGTGTCGATCGAACTGGCCAATGAGAAGGGCTATACGCGCCCGCCGCTGCACGACTTCTTCATGACCCGCTATCTCGACGCCTACGCCAACGAGATCGCCGCCTTCATCGCGGCGGCGACGTCAGGCAAGAAGGCGGCGCCGAGCGGCAAGGACGGGCTCGTCGCGCTGAGGCTGGCGGACGCGGCGCTGAAATCGGCCAGGGAAGGCAAGACCGTCCGCCTCGACAAGACAGTCTGACCATCAAGCACAGGAGCAAGGGGATGAACGGTTCCGCCGGTCGCAATTCAGAAACACGCGCCATCGTCACCGGCGGCGCGCAAGGCATCGGCTTCGCCGTCGCCGAAGCGCTCGCCGACGAGGGCTGCCGCGCACTGGCGCTGGTCGGCCGCTCCAGGGAGAAGGGCGACAAGGCGGTCGCCGCACTTGCGAAAGACGGCGTCGACGCCATGTTCATCAGCGCCGACGTCTCAGTGGTGGCCGACTGCAAGCGGGTCGTCGAAACGGCGATCGCTCGTTTCGGCTCGATCAACGCGCTGGTCAACGCCGCCGCCACCTCGGCCCGCGGCTCACTGGTCGAGACCTCCGAGGAAACATTCGACCAGATCTTCCAGACCAATGTGCGCGGCCCCTTTTTCCTGATGCAGGGTGTGGTGGCACACCTGCTCGACCGCAAGGCGCCCGGCTCGATCGTCAATGTGCTGTCGATGTCGGCGCATTGCGGCCAGTCGTTCCTGGCGCCCTATTCGTCGAGCAAGGGCGCACTGGCGACGCTGACCAAGAATGTCGCCAATGCCTACCGCAGCAATCGCATCCGCTGCAACGCGGTGCTGCCCGGCTGGATGGACACCGAGGGCGAGGAGATCGTGCAGAAGAAATGGCACGACGCGCCGGACGACTGGCTGGAAAAGGCCGAGGCCGCGCAGCCGATGGGCCAATTGGTGAAGCCGGACCAGCTTGCCCGACTGATCAGCTATATGCTGAGCCCACAGTCGGGCGTCATGACCGGGTCACTGGTCGATTACGACCAGAACGTTGCCGGAGCGTCGCCGGAGTAACGCCGGCGAGTCTAGCGGAACCGCCCCATCGCTTCGTCATCCACGGGCAGAGCAAGGAGCGTAGCGACGCGGCGCAGACCCGAGATCCATGCCGCGACTTCTAGGCGTTGCCGCGGTGAAGAATTCTGCTCCGCTGCGCTCTTCGGCTAGGATCACGGAATGGATCCCAGGGTCTTCGCGACGGAGCTTCGCTCTTCCTTCGCACTAGGATGACGAAGTTCGAGAGGCTTCAGCCAATCGCGAATGGGCTCGAGTAGACCTCCTCCTCATCGGACGCGTGACAAGCGCCGTGGCTTCGGCTATAGGGCTGGCATGATCCACCTGACCGCCTCGTTCTGGTACTTTAGCTACGGCAGCTCGCTGGCGGCGGGAGGATTGCGCTCGATCTGAAGATTGCAGCAACAACATCCGAACAGCCGCCAGATCTGGCGGCTTTTTTTGTTTTAGCCGGCAGATCTCCCAATCAGGAGCAGAAAGCCGTGTTGACCACCACAGATGATCTTCGGGTCAAGGAAATCCGAGAGCTGAGTGCGCCGGACGACGTGATGCGGGAGATACCGCGCACGCTGACGGCGACGCGCGCCGTTGCCGCGTCACGCAACGCTATCCACGCCGTGCTGACCGGCGCCGACGATCGGCTGGTCGTCGTCGTCGGCCCCTGTTCGATCCACGACCCGATCGCTGCCGTCGACTATGCCAGCCGGCTAGTCGCGTTGCGCGAGAGCCTGTCGGACCGGCTGGAGATCGTGATGCGCGTGTATTTCGAGAAACCGCGCACGACGGTTGGATGGAAGGGCCTGATCAACGATCCCGACCTGGACGGCAGCTTCAACATCGACAAGGGCTTGCGGATGGCCCGCAACGTGCTCTCCGCAGTCAACAATCTTGGCCTTCCGGCAGCGACGGAATTCCTCGACATGGCCACCCCGCAATACATTGCCGACCTCGTCGCCTGGGGCGCGATCGGCGCGCGCACGACAGAGAGCCAGATCCATCGCGAACTCGCATCCGGCTTGTCCTGCCCGGTCGGCTTCAAGAACGGCACCGACGGCAATTTGCGGATCGCCGCCGAAGCGGTGAAATCCGCCGCCCAGCCACATCATTTCATGGCGGTGACGAAGGGCGGGCGCAGCGCTATCGCGACGACCACCGGTAACGAGGACTGCCACGTCATCCTGCGCGGCGGCATCGTGCCGAACTATGACGCAACGAGCATAGCTGCCGCCTGCGCGGAACTCGGCCGGATCAGCGTAGCACCACGGCTGATGATCGACGTCAGCCACGCCAACAGCAACAAGAAGCCGGAGAACCAGCCGATGGTGGCGGCCGACGTCGCGGGCCAGGTCGCGGCAGGCGACGAACGCATCATCGGCGTCATGATCGAGAGCAACCTCGTCGCCGGCCGGCAGGAGGTCATGCCTGGCAAGCCGCTCGTCTATGGCCAGAGCATCACCGATGGCTGCATCGACTGGACAACCACCGAGACGGTGCTGCACGGCCTTGCCGACGCCGTCGAGCGGCGCCGGTCGGCGCGACGCGCCCTGATGGCCAGCCGTCCGGGAGCCGCCTGATGCGGTTGGCGCCGTTGGCTGGAAGTCAGGAATTTTGCGGCGGTTGCTACATTGCTTTTGGCTTTGAAAGGCCGGCGCCGCCCCCTCAGCGTCAATATCGACAACTGGCTCGTCAACACAAGTTCTCCCCCTGCCCTTGCAGGGATGACGTGTGGAAGCTCGAACTGCGGAGGGTACGTCGTTATCGCACCGCCACCCAGCGCTGTTCGTCGAACGAGCGCGCCATGGCATGCACGGTGCGCTCGATTTCGAGGCCTTCGTCGAAATCGATGATCCGCGCCGGCTTGCCGGCCAACCGCGTCAAAAGCTCACGGCATTCGATGATCTTGAGGTCGTTGAAGCCGAGACCGTGGCCGGGTGCCGGCAGGAAGGCGTCGTAGGGCTTGTGGTGCGGCGCCACGAGGATGGAGCGATAGCCTTGCTCGGTCGGGCGGTCGGTTGTCAGGTAAAGCTGGAACTCGTTCATCCGCTCCTGGTCGTACAGGATCGAGCCCTTCGAGCCGAAGATCTGAATGGCGATCCGGCCCTTGCGGCCCCAAGCCGAACGGTTGACCAGCAGTGTGCCGGCAATGCCGTTTTCGAGATGCATCAGCACGCTGGCGATGTCGTAGGTCTCGACCGCGCGACGCCCGCCTGATGCGACGCGGCGATCGGCATAGGGTTTTGCCATGTCGCACATGACGCGGGCGACGCGGCCGAACAGCACCGAGACCAGCGACAGCGGATGCACGGCGAAATCGTCGAGCGCGCCGTAACCGGACGCCGCCTCGTGTTTCCAGAAGAACAGCGCCTCCGGGTCGGCCATGAAATCCTCGTCCATCTCGATGCGCAGATGGTTGACTTCACCGATGATCTTCTCGTCGAGCAGCGCGCCGATATGGCGGATCGCCGGATTCTGGATGTAGTTGTAGCCGAGCGCGGCCACCTTGCCGGATTTTTGCGCCGCGGCCGCCATGGCTTGCGCCTCGGCAAAGCTCGGCGCCATCGGTTTTTCGCACCACAGATGCTTGCCGGCTTCGAGGATGGCGATGGCCATCTCCGGGTGGAGCTGGTTCGGCGTGGTCAGCGAGACGATATCGACGTCCGGGTCGTCGACAACGGCGCGCCAGTCGCCGGAGCCCTTGGCGAAGCCGAACTCGGTCGCCCGGCGCTTGGCAAGGTCGTCACTGACCTCGCCGAGATGGACCAGCCTAGGCTTGGCCACATCCGGAAAGACGGTGCCGACCGCGTTCCAGGCGATGGCGTGGCACTTGCCCATGAACCCCGTGCCGATAAGACCGACTCCGACCATTTCCTTGTCTCCGCTGCCAGGAAGGTTGTGTGGATGAATTAGTCCATTTTATCCAGAAATGGAACGCATGGCTCATTTTTTATGGTCTTCTTGCACAGGCTCGCTATGATGGGGCATCGCACGGCATCGACTGATGGACCTAGGCGGAGCGACGATGGACGAACGGGTGCCCCGCAATTTCGAGACGCTGCGTACAACGATCCTGGAACGGCGCCAGAGCCTGCCCAAGCGCATCGCGCAGATCGCCGCCTATGCGCTCGACAATCCCGACGATATTGCCTTCGGCACCGCGGCCAGCATCGCCGCCTCCGCCGGCGTCCAGCCTTCGACCTTGATACGCTTCGCACAGCAGTTCGGCTTCGACGGCTTCACCAGCCTGCAGCTGGTGTTTCGCGAGCGCCTGCGCGAGCGCAATTCGTCGTATGATGAAAGGCTGGCGGCATTGCGCGCCAAGGCCGAGGAAGGCGCCGGTCACCGGGCGATTTTCGACGGCTTCGTCGCCGCGGCGAGCACCTCGCTCAACGATATTTCAGGCAGGTTGAACGAAGACCATTTCGAGGCTGCGATCACCTTGCTGGCGAAAGCGGAGACCATCTATGTGCTGGCCAAGCGCCGCTCCTATCCGGTCGCCTCCTACATCGCCTATGCGCTGGGCAAGCTCAAGATCCGCAACCAGCTGATCGAATCAGCCGCCGGCCTCAACGCCGAGATGATCAGCTTCGCCTCGTCCAGGGATGCCGTCATCGCCATCAGTTTTTCGCCTTATGCGCCGGCGACCATCGAGGAGGCGCGCGTCATCTCGGAGCAACGCGTTCCGATTGTAGCGATCACCGACAGTTCCTTTTCCCCGCTGGCCCAGTTCGCCAAAGTCTGGTTCGAGGTCGCTGAAGCCGATTTCGCCGGCTTCCGCTCGCTGTCGGCGACGATGGCGCTGGCCATGGCGCTGACTGTTGCGGTTGGCGAAAAGCGGCGCGACACCGGCGGCAAGGGCAAGGCCTGACAGGCTACTTTTCGGCAAAGGAACGCGCGTTCCATATTGACTATCGATTGGAATTATTATTTCATATTGCCGACGCCACGCTGCCGCTCGCGCGTGTTACCCAAACAATGTGTTACAAGACAACAAGGCTGATGGGAGGTTCGAATGAGCGAAGCCGTGGACGCGAAACATGCCCCGCTCGACGTCATCACCATTGGCCGCGCCTCCGTCGATCTCTATGGCCAGCAGATCGGCTCGCGCCTGGAGGACATCACCTCCTTTGCCAAGTCGGTCGGCGGCTGTCCGGCCAACATTTCGGTCGGCACGGCGAGGCTCGGCCTGCGCTCGGCGCTGCTCACCCGGGTCGGCGACGAGCAGATGGGCCGCTTTATCCGCGAGCAGCTGACACGCGAGGGGGTTTCGGTTGACGGCCTCAGGACCGACCCGGACCGGCTGACCGCGCTGGTGCTGCTGTCGGTCGAGGACGAGGGCGTCTCTCCGATGATCTTCTATCGCACCGACTGCGCCGACATGGCGCTTTCGGAAAACGATATCGACGAGGCGTTCATCACCTCGGCACGCGCGATCGTCGTCACCGGCACGCATTTTTCGCGGCCCAACAGCGATGCCGCACAGCGCAAGGCGATCCGCGCTATCAAGGCCAAGGGCGGCAAGGTGGTGTTCGACATCGACTACCGCCCCAATCTCTGGGGCCTTGCCGGCCATGCCGAAGGGTTCGAGCGCTATGTGAAATCCGACCGGGTCTCCGCCCAGCTGAAGTCGGTGCTGCCCGACTGCGACCTGATCGTCGGTACCGAAGAAGAGATAATGATCGCCTCCGGCACTGACGATTGCCTGAGCGCGTTGCAGACGATCCGCTTGCTGTCCAAGGCCACCATCGTCTTGAAGCGCGGCGCCATGGGCTGCATCGTCTATGACGGGCCGATCAGCGACGATCTCGAAGGCGGCATCGTCGGCAAGGGTTTTCCGATCGAAGTCTACAATGTGCTCGGTGCCGGCGATGCCTTCATGTCGGGCTTCCTGCGCGGCTGGCTCGGCGGCGAAAGCCTCGAGACGGCAGCGACCTGGGCCAATGCCTGCGGCGCCTTCGCCGTATCGCGGCTGCTCTGTGCGCCGGAATACCCGACCTTCGAGGAATTGCAGTTCTTCCTGAAGAACGGCAGCCAGCATCTGGCGCTGCGCAAGGACGAGGCGATCAACCATATCCATTGGGCGACGACGCGCCGGCGCGATATTCCCTCGCTGATGGCGCTGGCCTGCGACCACCGCATCCAGCTTGACGATGTCGCGGCGAAAGCCGGCGCCGACCCGTCGCGCATCCATGATTTTAAGGTGCTGACGGTCAAGGCGGCGGCGAAGGTTGCCGCCGGCCGTCCCGGTTACGGCATGCTGCTCGACGAGAAATACGGCCGCGAGGCGATGTTCGAATTTGCCCGCCATTCCTTCGCCTGGCTTGGCCGGCCGGTCGAGCTGCCGGGATCGCGGCCGCTGCGTTTCGAATTCTCGCAGGACATCGGTTCGCAATTGATTGAGTGGCCGGTCGACCATTGCATCAAGTGCCTGTGTTTCTATCACCCCGACGACCCGGAGGCGCTGAAGACCGAGCAGCAGCAGAAGCTCAAAAGCTTGTTCGAGGCCGCGCGGAAAGTGGGGAGAGAACTTCTCATCGAGATCATCGCCGGCAAGCACGGCGAGCTCAACGACACGACGATCCCGCGCGCGCTGGATGAACTCTATGCGCTTGATATCAAGCCCGACTGGTGGAAACTTGAGCCGCAAGCCTCGGCAGGGGCCTGGGCAGAGATCGAAGCGGTGATCCTGAAGAACGATCCGTGGTGCCGCGGGGTTGTGCTGCTCGGCCTGGAAGCGCCACAGGACGAGCTGGAAGCGGCCTTCGCCGCCACCGCCAAGGTACCGATCGTCAAGGGCTTCGCCGTCGGCCGCACCATCTTCATCAACGCGGCCGAACAATGGCTTGCCGGCAAGATGTCGGATGAGGAGGCGGTGGCCGACATGGCGTCGCGCTTCGAGCGACTGACCGAGGCATGGCTTGCCGCGCGCGGCCGCAAAGCAGCATAAGAAGGCGCGGCTTAAGGACTGCGGAGGAAAACACCATGACCAAGACAATCCGCCTGACGATGGCGCAGGCGCTGACCCGGTTTCTTGCTCGCCAGATGACCGAGATCGACGGCAGGAAACTGCCGATCTTCGGCGGCGTCTGGGCGATTTTCGGCCACGGCAACGTCGCCGGCGTCGGCGAGGCGCTCTATCAGGTGCGCGACGAATTGCCGACCTTCCGCGCTCACAACGAACAGGCGATGGCGCATGCGGCGATCGCCTATGCCAAGGCCAATTTCCGCCGCCGGTTCATGGCGGCGACCAGTTCGATCGGCCCCGGCGCGCTCAACATGGTGACGGCAGCGGCACTTGCGCATGTAAACAGGTTGCCCGTCCTGTTTCTCCCCGGCGACGTCTTCGCCAATCGTGTCCCCGACCCAGTGCTGCAGCAGGTCGAAGATTTCTCCGACGGCACGACGACAATCAACGATTGCTTCCGGCCGGTGTCGCGCTATTTCGACCGCATTACCCGGCCCGAGCAGATCATCCCGGCGCTCAACCGTGCGATGCAAGTGCTGACCGATCCGGCCGAATGCGGACCGGTGACCTTGGCGCTCTGCCAGGACGTGCAGGCAGAGGCCTTTGATTACCCCGAGAGCTTCTTTGCCGAACGGGTCTGGCATCAGCGTCGGCCGCGTCCGGACCGTGGGGAGTTGGCGGCCGCGGTGGTGGCGCTGAAGGCGGCAACAAAGCCATTGGTGATTGCCGGCGGCGGCGTGCTTTATTCGCAGGCTTCCGGCGAACTGGCGAAGCTGGCGCAAGGCGCCGGCATCCCGGTCTGCGAGACGCAGGGCGGCAAATCCTCGCTGCCGGACGATCATCCGCTCAACATGGCGGCAGTCGGCGTCACCGGCACTTCGGCCGCCAACCGCTTGGCCGAGGAAGCCGACGTCGTGCTTGCCGTCGGCACCAGGCTGCAGGATTTCACCACCGGCTCGTGGGCGCTGTTCAAGAATTCCGGCAAGACCATCATCGGGCTGAACGTCCAGCCTTTCGATGCGGGCAAACACCAGGCGCTGCCGCTGGTCACTGATGCGGCGGAAGGGCTCGCCGAGCTCGGCGCGGCGCTGAACGGCTGGCAGGCGCCGGCCGCCTGGACCGACAATGCTACCAAGGGCAAAAAGGACTGGCAGGCCGAAGCCGGCAAGGTGACGGCCTCGACCAATGCCGCCTACCCGTCCGACGCGCAAGTGATCGGCGCCGTGCAGCGCGCCATGGGCTCCGACGTGATATTGCTTCATGCTGCCGGCGGCCTGCCCGGCGAGTTGCACAAGCTCTGGCAGGCGGGCGCACCCGGCTCCTACCACGCCGAATACGGCTTCTCGACTATGGGCTACGAGATCGCAGGCGGGCTCGGCGTCAAGATGGCCAAGCCCGACGAGGAGGTCGTCGTGATGATCGGCGACGGCTCCTATCTGATGCTCAATTCCGAGATCGCAACGTCGGTCATGCTCGGCCTCAAGCTGACCATCGTGCTCCTCGACAACCGAGGCTATGGCTGCATCAACCGGCTGCAGATGGCAACCGGCGGCGCCAACTTCAACAATCTGCTGAAGGACGCACGCCACGAGATTTTGCCCGACATCGACTTCGCCGCGCATGCGGCAAGCCTTGGTGCGATCGCCGAGAAGGTTTCGTCGATCGCCGGGCTGGAAACGGCGCTGGCGCAAGCCAAGAAGAATACAAGGACCACAGTGCTGGTCATCGACACCGATCCGCTGGTTTCGACCGAAGCCGGTGGAAGCTGGTGGGACGTCGCGGTGCCGGAAGTCTCGACCCGGCCGCAAGTGAATGCCGCGCGCAGGGCCTATGATGAAAAGCGGCAGATGCAGAGTGTTGGTGATTGATGTCGGCGCTGCCAAGCCCCTACCTCCCCTTGTGGGGAGGTCGGACCGAAGGTTCGGGTGGGGGTCCGGCGCCGCACCCCCACCCCGCTGCTATGCAGCCACCCTCCCTCTTGGAGGGAGGGTGGACACGAACTGAAATCGGAGTGACGACTTGAAAGCCAAACTGGGCATGTCCCCCATTGCATGGTGGAACGACGATCTTGCGGAACTCAGCGATGATGTCTCGCTGGAGGAGTGCTTGGCGCAATCGCGTTCGGCGGGCTTCACCGGCATGGAAATGGGCCGCCGTTTTCCCAATGACCCGAAAATCATGCTGCCGATCCTGCAAGAGGCCGACGTCACGCTTTGCGGCGGCTGGTTCTCCGGTACGCTGGTCGACGAAGACATGGCCAGGAATAAGGATCGCATCCAGCCGATGATCGATCTGTTCAAGGCGGTGAACGCGCCCTGCATCGTCTATGGCGAGGTCGGCCGCTCCATCCAGGGTGACCGCTCAAAGCCGCTCGCCACCAAACCCAGGCTTTCGGACGACGAGATGAAGGCCTATGCGAGGCGCCTGACGCAGTTCGGCGAATGGTGCGCCGAGCAAGGCATGCCGCTCTCCTACCACCATCATATGGCGGCGGTCGTCGAGACCGAGCCCGAGCTCGACGCGTTCATGCGCTACTCGGGAGAAGGCATTCCACTGCTGCTCGATGCCGGCCATCTGGCTTTTGCCGGCGGGGACGTGCTGCGCGCCATCGACAATCATCACCGGCGCATCAACCATGTCCATGTGAAGGACGTGCGGATGGAGGTGATCGAAAAACTCGATCGCCAGAGGCAATCCTTCCTCGATGCCGTGGCGCTCGGCGCCTTCACGGTGCCGGGAGATGGCTCGCTGGATTTTGGCGCCATTGTGGAAAGGCTGGCGCACTATGGCTATGAAGGCTGGTTCGTGGTTGAGGCCGAGCAGGATCCCAAGAAAAATCCGCCGCTCAGGATGGCGCAAGTCGGCTACAAGGAGTTGATGCGGGTAATGACGGCCGCCGGCTACACGGTTGAAACGCAGGGCTTCCCCAATGCTTGAGCAACCTCTTCCCGGCGACGGGCTGATCCGATGCGGGGGCTGATTCGATGAAGGACTCCGAGCATCCGTTCTTTCGGCCACTGTGGCGGCGCGTTGCCATCGTCGCGGTCTGCCTGGTCTGGTCCGTGGTCGAGTTTGCCACCGGCGCGCCGTTCTGGGGCACGATCGCGCTCGGCTTCGCCGGCTATGCGGTCTGGCAGTTCTTCTATCTCTACAAGCCGGCCGACGGCGGCAAGGCTTCGGCCGACACCGAACCAAAGGAGTGAGCCTCAATGTCGAAACTGCTCGTTAAAGCCGATAAGGGCCATGGCCGCGTCGCCCATGTGACGCCGCAGAACGCCGGCTGGACCTATGTCGGCTTCGATCTGCATCGGCTGCGGCCCGGCGAGACCGTCTCCGGACAAACCGCAAGCCGTGAAGTCTGCCTGGTGTTCGTCACCGGCAAGGGCAAGGCCAAGGCCGGCGGCAAGGATCTCGGCGTGCTCGGCGAACGCATGTCGCCCTTCGAAGGCAAGCCGTGGTCGGTCTACGTGCCGCAGGGCTCTGACTGGTCGGTGACCGCCGACACCGGTCTCGAAGTCGCGCTTTGCTCGGCACCGGGCCTTGGCGGCGGGCTGCCGGTCCGCATTATTGCGCCGAAAGATCTCGGCCAGGAGGTTCGCGGCAAGGGCACCAACACGCGCTACGTCACCAACATCCTGCCGGAAGGCAAGCCGGCCGATTCATTGCTGGTGGTCGAGGTCATCACGCCTGGCGGCCATACATCGAGCTATCCGCCGCACAAGCATGACCAGGACAATCTGCCGGCCGAGTCCTATCTCGAGGAGACCTATTACCACCGCCTCAATCCGCCGCAGGGCTTTGCCTTCCAGCGCGTCTACACCGATGCCGATCGAAACGGCGCTCGTTCGCTCGACGAGGCGATGGCGATCGAGGACGGCGATGTCGTGCTGGTGCCCAAAGGTTATCACCCTTGCGCCGCCTGCCACGGTTACGACCTCTACTACCTCAATGTCATGGCCGGGCCGAAGCGGACGTGGAAGTTCCACAACGCTCCCGAGCACGAATGGCTGATGAAGGCCTGAGGCACTGCCGTCCGGGTCGGCAAACTGGCCCAAGGCGAAAAAATCGTCGGCTAATGACCCGCCTGAACAGGTTTGTTATCAGGAACGACCATCAGCTTCGTCATTTCGTCATGCAAATCGCCTATGGCAGCGGGAGTTGACGAGGACTTTCGATGCGCTACGCTATCTATTTCACCCCCCGGCAGGACGAACCGTTGGCGCGGATCGCCGCAAATTGGCTCGGCCGCGACCCGTTCGGCGCCGCCACGAGGCCGGTCGAGGCCGTGGGCGAGCTGTCGGCGGCGGAAGTCGCCTTTCATACCGCTTCGGCACGCCGCTACGGCTTTCATGCGACACTGAAGGCGCCCTTCCGGCTGGCTTCGAACGAGACGGAAGGCGCGCTTCGCGCAGCACTGGACGATTTTGCCGAGGCGACGCCGGTGGTGACGATCCCACGGCTGGTCGTCAGCCAGATCGACGGCTTCTTCGCGCTAGTGCCGGAAGGACTGCTGCCGGCGCTCAACCGCTTCGCCGACGACGTTGTGCGCGACTTCGACCGTTTTCGCGCGCCGCTGAGCGAGGCGGAAATCGAGCGGCGCAGCCCCGATTCGCTGAAGCCGGATGAATTCCGCAATCTCTGCCAGTGGGGCTACCCCTATGTCTTCGAGACCTTTCGATTCCATATGACGCTGTCCGGCCGTGTCTCGTCACAGGAAAGCCCTCGTCTTCGCGCAGCAATCGACAGCCTATTTGCGCAGGTCTTGCAACGGCCGGTGACGGTGGACGCACTGACCCTGTTTGTCGAAACCGAACCGGGCGCCCCGTTCATGGTGCTTTCCCATCACGCGCTCGGGCGCCGCCCGGCGAGAAAAACTGCCTGAAATGGCTATTTGTTTTAACCGTATTTGTGCGACGCCAATTCACCCAATCGGTGATTCCAATTGGCTGCAAAATGCTCCAAGGACTGCCTGAAATGACCGTCGAGACCGTTCTCAACAATGCCCGCATCGTGCTTGCCGACGAGATCGTCGAAGGGTCGATCGTGCTGCGCGACGGCTTGATCGCCGGGATCGACGCCGGCGCCGCCCGGAGCGGCGAGGACATGGGCGGCGATTTCATCATTCCCGGGCTGGTCGAGCTTCACACCGACCACCTGGAGGCTCACTACGCACCGCGACCGAAGGTGCGCTGGAACCCGATCGCCGCCGTTCTCGCCCATGACGCGCAGGTGGCGACGGCCGGCATCACCACCGTGCTCGACGCCTTGCGCGTCGGCATGGACGACGATGCCGACATGAATTCGGCCGACATGCGCAAGCTGGCCGATGCGATCGAGGACAGCGTCCATCAGGACCGGCTGCGGGCCGACCATTTCATCCATCTGCGCTGCGAGGTTTCGGCGCCGGATTGCCTCGCCGCCTTCGCGCATTTTGACGGCGATGACAGGATCAAGCTGGCGTCGCTGATGGACCATGCGCCTGGGCAGCGCCAGTTCGTCGATCTCGAAACCTATGCCTATTACTACCAGCGCAAGCTGAAGCTGACGGACCGCGAATTCCAGCAATTCTGCGAGAAGCGGATGGCGGAGTCGGCGACGAATTCGGGGGCGAACCGCGCCTTCATCGCTGCTGCCTGCCATCAGCGCGGCATCGTGCTGGCCAGCCATGACGACGCCACGACCGGCCATGTCGACGAGGCGATCGAACAAGGCGTCCGTGTCGCCGAGTTCCCGACCACCAAGGAGGCCGCCAAAGCTTCGAAGACGGCAGGGCTCGGGGTGCTGATGGGCGCCCCGAACGTGATGCGAGGCGCGTCGCATTCGGGTAATGTTTCGGCTCGGACGCTCGCCGGCGAAGGCTTGCTCGACATATTGTCGTCCGACTACATCCCCTTCAGCCTGATCCAGTCGGCGTTTTTCCTCGGCGACGTGGTCGACGGCATCTCCCTGCCGCAGGCGGTGGCGATGGTTTCGAAGAACCCGGCCGAGGCGGTCGGCCTCGCCGACCGTGGCGTCATCGAGCAGGGCCGGCGCGCCGATCTGGTTCGCGTCCGTCTTGACGATCATGTCCCGGTTGTCCGCACGGTCTGGCGGCAGGGGCGTCGGGTCGCGTGATGGTGTCGGCGTCGATCGAGCGTGAATTTTCCGCCGCGGCGTTTCCGATCCGCGACGGCGTCTTCGTCGCCGTCGTCGGGCCGAGCGGCGCCGGCAAGGACACGGTGATCGGCTATGCCCGGTCGCTGTTTGCCGACGAGACCCGGCTGGAGTTCGTGCGCCGGGTCATCACCCGGCCGAGCGACACGACGAGCGAGGATCACGACACGCTGGCCGATGCGGCCTTCGTCGAGGCCGAGGCGGACGGCGCCTTCGCCATCTCCTGGGAGGCGCATGGCTTGCGCTACGGCATCCCGGCTGAAGTCGACCGGTCGGTGGCCAATGGCCGCGTCGCCATCGCCAATGTCTCCCGCGCCATCATCCCGGCGCTGCGTGATCGCTATGCCAACCTGGCTGTCGTCGAGATCACCGCATCGCCGCAGATTCTGGCGCAACGGCTGGCGATGCGCGGCCGCGAGTCGCGTGGCGAAGTGCTGGCGCGGCTGGCGCGCAGCACCAATGTGGCGTTGTCGGGGCCAGGCGTCACCTCGATCGACAATAGCGGCCCGCGCGAGGCGGCTGGCGAGCGCTTTATCGAAGTGCTGCGCAAGGCGATGGCGTTTTCGGACCGACCCTGACATCGATCAAAGAATGGAGCGGGGCAGAACTCATCTGTAGCGATCCTTCGCGCCCCCTCTGTCCTGCCGGACATCTCCCCCACTTGGGGGGAGATTGGATGTCGCATCGGCTTTCGCCAAACTCCAACGCTGAAGAAAAGGCGCCGTCGGCAGAGCTGCCAATCTCCCCCCTTGTGGGGGAGATGACAAGTCTTGGCAAAGAGGGCAGGACAGAGGGGGGCGCTGTCCGCGCTGTCCCGCCGACTCAAGCTTCGTGAAGCACTACTCCGCGGCCGCACCAGCCGTGCCCCTGCGGGTGGCCTCCAGCATCAGCCGCCGCTCCCGGTACACGCCCCATTGCTGGTCGACCAGCACGCCGATCAAGATCACGCCGCCCATCACCGCGAAATTCAGCGAGGACGGGATGCCAAGCAGGTTGACGAGGTTCTGCAGTTCCTGCAGCAGGACCGTTCCGAGGATGACGCCGATCAGCGAGCCCTCGCCGCCGCGCAGCGAGAAGCCGCCGAGCACTGCCGCGGCAATGGCGTAAAGTTCGTAGAACTGGCCGTGGCTGGCCGGCGAGATCGAGCGCGTGTACATGGCGAAGTAGATCGCCGACAGCGCCGTCAGCACACCGCAGATGACATAGGCGGCCATGACGACGCGGCCGGTGCGGATGCCCGAATATTTCGCCGCCTCCTCATTCTTGCCGATCGCGTAGAGGTAGCGGCCGAACACCGAACGGTGCAGCACCACCCACATCACGATGGCGATGACGATCAGCGCGATAAAGCTGTTCGGCACGCCATAGGATCGCCCCGCGGTCAGGAACTCGAGCTCCGGGAAATTCTGCCCGAAGGCGAAGCCCGCCGTGCCGTCGGCTGTGTAGAACCGCGCCACGCCGCGATAGATCAACAGGCCGCACAGCGTCACCACGAAAGGCTGCAATTTGAGCCGCGTGATCAGCCAGCCATGTGCCAGCCCGATGATGCCGCCGAGCACGAGGATCAGCGGCAGCGCGACCGGCCATGCCATGCCGCGCGTGGCGATGAAATCGACGAACAGGACGCCGAGCAGCGCGACCACCGAGCCGACCGACAATTCGATGCCGCCGGTGATGATGACGAAGGCCTGGCCGATCGCCAGGATGCCGAACAGCCCGATCAGGTTCGAGGTGTTGGCGAGGTTGATCGGCAGCAGGAAGCGCGGGTTGATGATCGCCACCACCGCTCCCACCACAAGGATCAGGATCAGCAGGCCGAGATCTTTCTTGCTCATCGTCTTCTCCCAATGCCCGCAAATTACTTCGGCTGCTTGCCGACGGCCAGCAGCAGGACGTTTTCCTGGCTGAACTGTTCCTTGTCGAGAATGCCTGAGATCTGGCCCTCATGCATGACGGCGATGCGGTCGGAGACGCCGATCACCTCCTCCATGTCGCTCGATATCATCAGCACGGCGACGCCGGCATCGGCCAGCGCCCGCATCAGCCCGTAGATCTCGGCCTTAGCGCCGATGTCGATGCCGCGGGTTGGCTCGTCGAGGATCATCACCTTGGGGCTCATGGCCAGCCACTTGGCCAGCACCACCTTTTGCTGGTTGCCGCCGGACAGCGTGCCGGTGCGCGTCGCCACCGAGGGCGCCTTGATGCCGAGATTGCGTTTCTGCTTCTCGGCGGTGACGGCTTCGGCGCGGGCAGAGACCAGGGATCGCCGGGCATGCGCCGGCAGATTGGGGAGCGAAATATTCTGGGCAATCGACAGGTCGAGCAGGATGCCGGTCAGCTTGCGATCCTCGGGGACGAGGAAGATCCCGTTGGCCACAGCGTCGGCCGCCGAACCAAGAACCAGATCTGTTCCATCAAGCTGGAGCGCGCCGCCAAGGCTCTTCTCGATGCCGAAAAGCACGCGCGCCAGTTCCGTGCGGCCGGAACCGACAAGACCTGCCAGGCCAAGGATTTCGCCACGCCTGACGCCGAGATCGACCGGCCGGTCGGGATAGGCGCTGGTGCGAACGGCCTTGGCCGACAGCGCGACGGCGCCGGGCGGGCGGGCCGATTCTGCCGCCTTCTCCCGCTCCTTCAGCATGCGGCCAATCATCAGCTTGACCATCTGGTCGTGGTTGATGGCGTTTTTCGGCAGCGTGCCGGCAAGCATGCCGTCCCTCAGCACGACGACGCGATCGGCAACCCGCTCGACCTCGTGAAGGCGATGCGAGATGAAGATGACGCTGATGCCCTCGGCCTTCAGCGCCTTGATGACATCGAGCAGCTTGTCGGTTTCGGCAAGCGGCAGGCTCGACGTCGGCTCGTCGAGGATGACCAGCCGCGCCTCGATCGACAGCGCCTTGGCTATTTCGACCATCTGCTGCTGGGCAAGCGACAGCGCCGATACCGGGGTGTCGGCCGAGAAATTGGCGCCCACGCGTTTGAGCAGTGGCGCCGCCAGCGTGCGCAGCCTGGCCCGGTCGACAAGCCTCAGCGGACCGGCGCGCAACGGCTCGCGGCCGAAAAAGATGTTGGCGGCAACGTCGAGGTTTTCGAAAAGGTTGAGTTCCTGGTGGACGAAGGCGATGCCGGAACCGATGCTGGCCTCGACGGTCAGCCCGTCATGGGCGACGCCGTCGACGATGATCGTGCCGGTGTCGGGGGTGGTGACGCCGCCGAGGATCTTCATCAGCGTCGACTTGCCGGCGCCGTTTTCGCCGACGAGGCCGATGACCTCGCCAGGCCTGACCTCCATCGAAAATCCATCCAGCGCGACCACGCCGGGATAGGTCTTGCGCACGCCCTCGAGACTGAGGAACGGAGCAATCGTGGATGCGCCGATGGATGCGTCGGAATAATTCATCATGCCTGACAGCAGCCGGTGGGCCGTTCTAGCCACATCTGCAGACTGACGACCCTTGCAGGGTTCGTCAATGCGAGCCGCCGGCCCGAAGCGAACCTCGAGCCGGCACAACTGCTTTCGTGCTAATTGCCGGACATCGCCTTCAGATTGGCGGCATAGGAGTCGACGTCGTCCTTGCCGATGATCTTGGTCGGGATGATGATCAGGCCGTTCTCCGGAATGCCCGATTTGTCGCCCTCGAGATAGGCGGCCATCAGCTTCATGCCCTGGTAGGCCCATTCGAAGGGCTGCTGCACGACGGTGGCGGCAACGGTGCCTTCCTTGACGCCGCCGAGCGTGATCGGATCGTCGTCGAAGCCGACGACCGTGATCTGGCCGAGCTTGCCGGCGTCGCGCAGCGCTTCATAGATGCGCGGCGTGTTGTAGGAATAGAAGCCGACCATGCAGGTGACGTCGGGGCTGGCGACCAGCGCGTCCTCGACATTCTTCTTGGCGCGGGCCTGGTCGATGTCGTCACCACGCACGTCGATCAGCTCGATCTTGGTGCCGGCGAGGCCTTCCTTCATGCCTTCGATGCGCTCCTTGGCATTGTCGGCGCCGAGCAGGCCGACGAAGCCGAGGCATTTGCCGCCGTCGGGCATCGCCTTCTTGGCGATCTCGGCCGCCTGCTTGCCGGCATCGATGTTGGACGAGCCGATATAGGCGATACGCTTGGTCTGCGGCGCGTCGCTGTCGGTTGTGAACAGCGCCGTCTCCGAGGCGATCTTGTTGAGTCCGTCGGTCGAGGTCTTGGGATCGACGGCCGAAACCATGATCGCCTTGACGCCGGCCGTCACCAGATCGTCCATCAGCCGCTGCTGGATGGCGACCGACGACTGTTCCGGATATTTGAGCTCGAGATTGTAGTTGGGCAATTCGGCCTGGGCCTTCTTGACGCCGGCTTCGGCCGCCTTCCAGAAATCGGAAGCGCCGTTGACGACGAAGGCCAGCGTCGGTTTGTCCTGGGCACGGGCAATCGCCGTGAAGGACAGACCGAGAGCCAAGGCCGCTGCGGCGACGGACGCATTTCGTATCGCAGATTTCATGTTCAACCTCCCATTTTGATTCAGTATTTTCGCTGATCTGAACTTTGTCGAATGCGGCTTGGACGCCCTCCTCCTCAAGGGTGCTGGCAGCGAAAGAACGGCGCCATCCCAGCCGCGATCCGAACTCTAGAGACTCATTGGCTGCTCGTAAATAGTCCGATTTGTCTGATATTTCGTGATTGTGGAGCGTTTGCCCTGCAGCGCAAACGTCCCGGACGAAGGTGGCCAAAGCCATGCAGATGAGGCTCCTTGTGGAGGCAGCCTCGCGGATACTGGTATCGAGTATACGAATATCCAGTTCGGATAGCTGAGAACAGGTTCTGGAGCCAACCCTTCTGGTCCCGTGAAAGCTGCGCTTCAATTTGCAACGCGAGTGCTATAGTTAGACCAAGAATGCGGCTCGCCGCTTACTGAGGCAACGAAGGCGAAAGCGTATTGGTCGCAGTGTATGAAAGCCGTAGCGATGGGATGAGACGAGGCGGCCGAGGACGGGCTGGGGCCGGCGTCCTGCTCAACCTGGGTGCTGGTCTGCGGCTGCTGGCTTCATTGCTCTTTCTGATCTGGACCATTCCTGCGGCAACAGCCGACCAGGTCGCGCACGACCTGGCCAGGGAGCAAATGCGGCTCGGCGCAGCCGAGCCAGTCACACACCCGACTTTCCTCGTACGCGACATTGCGCGCCGTGTTGCTGCTGAGACTTCCCGTTTCAAGACGGGAACGCCTGTCACTGCGGGAAATGGCAAGCCATTTTGTATCATCCCGGATTGGTGCCTGCCGCCCGAATCCGCGTCAGCCGCACCGTTTGGTGTAGGTTCTGAAAACCAGCCAAAACTGTCGCCGATCCGCACCTTTGATGCGCGCGCGCCTCCGCTTCTCACGGCGTGAACCTGGTCGCGCGACCGCGGGCCCTCGAACCCCAAACTTTCACATCGCGTTCCGTTCGACGAGTTGCTCGCCGATCGGAACGCCAAAGCTCTTGTCGGAGGCAGTTTGCGCCCGATATGGGCTGAACGGACAAGAACATGCTGCATTTTTCGCGCTGGAAGACCATTCTCATCTGGCTGACGGTCCTGGCCGGCATCCTCTACGCAGCTCCCAATTTGGTTCCCGCCTCCACTCTGGCCTCGCTGCCGAATTGGCTGCCAAAGCAGCAGCTGACGCTGGGGCTCGACCTGCAGGGCGGCTCGCACATCCTGCTCCAGATCGATCGGCAGGACCTTGCCAACGAACGCCTCGAATCGGCACGAGACGAGGTCCGCACATCACTGCGCGATGCCCAGATCGGCTATACCGGGCTTGCCGGCACCGCCAAGTCCATCCAGGTCCGCATTCGCGACCAAGGCCAGATCGAAGCTGCGAAGAGCGCGCTCGAAAGATTGACGCAGCCGATCTCGACCGGCATGTTCATGAGCGGCTCGGTAACCGAGATGGAGATGGCCGAGCCGGAACCGGGCCTGCTGCGCTTTACGCTGACCGAAGCCGGGATCGACTACCGGATCGCCGCGGCGCTGACTCAATCGATCGAGGTGGTCAGCCGGCGAGTCAACGAACTCGGCACGACCGAGCCGATCATCCAGCGCCAGGGATCGGACCGCATCATGGTCCAGGTGCCGGGCCTGCAGGATCCGCAGCGGCTGAAGGATATCCTCGGACAGACCGCGAAGCTGACCTTCCAGATGGTCGACCAGTCGATTCCGGTCGAGGAGGCGATCTCCGGCCGCCCGCCGGCGGGCTCGACGGTGTTGTATTCGACGGACGAGCCGCGGGTTCCGCATCTGATCGAGAACCGGATCATCGTTTCCGGCGAAAACCTTGTCGATGCGCAGGCAACATTCGACCAGCGCACCAACGAGCCGGTGGTCTCGTTTCGCTTCGACAGCCGCGGCGCCACCCGCTTCGGTCAGGCTACTCAGGCCAATGTCGGGCGCTTGTTTGCGATCATCCTCGACAACGAGGTGATCTCCGCGCCTCAGATCCGCGAACCGATCCTGGGCGGCACCGGGCAGATATCCGGAAGTTTCACGGTTGAGAGCGCGAACGACCTTGCGGTCCTGCTGCGCGCCGGCGCACTGCCTGCCGACCTCACCATCGTCGAGGAGCGCACCGTCGGTCCGAGCCTGGGCAGCGATTCGATCGAGGCGGGCCAGTTCGCGGCGATCATCGCCGGGATCCTCGTCGTCGGCTTCATGCTGTTCGCCTATGGGCGGCTGGGGTTGATCGCGAATATCGCGCTGCTGGCCAACGTCGCACTGATCATCGCCATCCTGTCCGTGCTCGGGGCGACGCTGACGCTGCCTGGTATCGCCGGCATCGTGCTGACGATGGGCATGGCGGTCGATTCCAACGTCATCATCTTCGAGCGCGTCCGCGAAGAGAACCGCCAAGGGCGCTCGATCGTGCAGTCGATGGATTCCGGGTTCAGACAGGCGCTGGCGACTGTCGTCGACGCCAATGTGACGACGCTGATTGCCGCCGTCATCCTGTTCTTCCTCGGCTCGGGGCCAATCAAGGGGTTTGCCGTCACCCTCGCGATCGGCATCGTCACCACCGTATTCACGGCGTTCACGCTGACGCGCTGGCTGGTCGCGTTCTGGCTCCGCCGGCAGCGGCCGAAAACCATGCCCAGCGGTGTCATGCGGCTGGTGCCCGACGACACGCGCGTGCCGTTCATGGCATTCCGAAAATACGCCTTCACGCTGTCCGTGCTGTTGTCGATCGCTTCGGCCGTGCTGTTCTTCACTGTCGGCATGAACTACGGCATCGACTTCCGCGGCGGCTCGAGCATCGAGGTGCAGGCGAAGGGCCAGCAGGCCGACATCGGCACCATCCGTGAGCGGCTGACGGGTCTCGAACTGGGTGAGGTGCAGGTGCAGGAGTTCGGCTCGACCAGGGATGTGCTGATCCGCATCGGCACCCAGGGGGGCGGGGACGTTGCCGAACAGTCCGCCGTTGAGAAGGTAAGAAGCGCGCTCGAAACCGACTACGAGTTCCGCCGTATCGAGGTTGTCGGTCCGACAGTGTCTTCCGAACTCGCGTTCAACGGCACAATGGGCGTGCTCGCCTCGCTGCTGGCGATGCTCGTCTACATCTGGATCAGGTTCGAGTGGCAGTTCGGGCTCGGCGCCATCATTTCGACATTCCACGACGTGATCCTGATGGTCGGCTTCTACGTCGTCGCCGGCATAGAGTTCAATCTGACCTCGATTGCCGCGATCCTGACCATTGTCGGCTATTCCATCAACGATACGGTTGTCGTCTATGACCGGGTCCGCGAGAATCTGCGCCGCTATAAAAGGATGTCGATTGCCGAGTTGCTCGACCTGTCGATGAACCAGACACTGGCGCGAACGGTCCTGACCGGCGTGACCACGCTGTTTGCGCTGGCGGCGCTTTCGATCTGGGGCGGCGAGGTGATCCAGTCCTTCACGATGGCAATGATCTTCGGCATCCTCGCCGGGACCTATTCCTCGATCTTCGTCGCCGGGCCGCTGCTGATCCTGTTCAAGCTCCGGCCGGGCGCCCTCAGCCAAGAGGAAGCCACAGTGGCGAAAGAGCCGCTCGGCACAAGCGTCAGCGGCGGGCCAGTGCGGCCGCCTGCTCCAGGCTGACACCCCGGACGAGCGGGTCTGCGTGACGGTGCGCGAGCCGCCATTCGGATCCTTCGCGGCGATAGACCAAAGTGACGCGCAGCGGCCAGTCCTGGGCCGGCAGACCGCCGACTTCGCCGCGGCCGCGCTCGATGACCACGAGAACCACCATGTCGGCCGCGGCATAGGCTTGGACGAGCTCTTGCTCCAGCGTGCCGTTCCTGAAGAACCGCCCCATGGCCTCCCAGCGTTCGCTCGTCATGTCCACGCCGCGCGTCGGCGTTCCGCCGAAAGGCGACATCAGCGTGAAGTCATCGGTGAGCGTGATCAACGCACGGTATCGGGCGATGTCGCCGCGCATCAGCGCCGCGTTGGCTTCGGCGGCCTGCCTGGCGAGCGTGGCAACCTCGTCGTCGGCGATGGAGACCTGACGGGCAAGGGCCGGGTCGCTTGCAGCTTTCGTGATCCCAAGCGACGCGAGACCGGCGCCCGCTGCAGCGAGTGCTGAACGTCGTGAAACTGGCATGAGAAATTTCTCCTATGTTTGTAACCGATTCGCAGGCGCAGCCCGCCCGTCGAGCCGAGGCGATCTCACATCCTTCAACCGGCCGGCCTTTCCGTCAGGCCTTCAACAGACTGTGCAGCGGCTGGAAGGACAGCTTCGGCCGGATGCCATCCGGCAGATCCGGCGCGATATGAGCAGCGAAGAAGCGCGTCGCGTCTTCCCGGGAATTCCACACCTCGACGATCCGCCAGCCGGCCGCCACCGGGTGCGACACGTGCATGATGAAGCCCGGCGCCTGCCTCAAAGCATCACCCACGAGGGCGAGCATGCCGTCATACCCTTGCGGCGACTGTCCGCCGACCTCGGAAATCATCATCACCGACATGGCTGTTTCCCGCCCAAGGCTCCGTTCGTGCGAGAGCGATACACCGTTCAGCCGGTAAAATTGCATGTTGATGTTGATGAAGCCAATGATATGATTTCAGGAATATGCTGAACGACATTGATCTTTCGCGCACCGATCTCAATCTCCTCGTCCTCTTCGAGGCCGTGCTCGGAGAGGGCCACGTGGGCCGGGCGGCGGACCGGCTTAATCTGACGCCATCGGCCGTCAGTCACGGGCTCGGCCGGTTGCGCCGGCTCCTCAACGATCCGCTGTTCCTCAGAACGCCCAAGGGCGTGGTGCCGACGGCGCGTGCAACGGAACTGGCCGCGCCGATCGCCGAGGTTCTGGCGCGCGTGCGCAGCGTCATGGCGACTGCCGCACCCTTCGACCCCGCCACGGCCGTGCGCCGGTTCGCAATCGGCGCCCCGGACGGTGTCTCAGCCGTGATCCTGCGCCCCCTCCTCGCCGAACTAAGCCGGATTGCGCCACGCATCGACCTCGGGGTGCGTCAGATCTTGCCCTCTCCGGCCCGCGTCTGGCAAAGCGCGATTGTCGATCTCGAGACGCACGCCATCGACATCGCGATCATTCCGTCCGATGACATCCCGCCTCGCTTCGAAAGGCGCTGCATCTACGAAGAAGACTTTGTAATTGCCATGCGCCTTGGACATCCGTTCGCGCGTGATCCGATCCTGGAGCGATACTGCGACATGCAGCATCTGGTCGTCTCGCACAGTGGCGATCCTTATGGCTTCGTGGATGAAGAACTGGCCAAGCAAGGCCGGGCTCGACGGATTGCGTTGACGGTTCCGAACTTCATATTCGCGCTGGCGGTGATCGCCGAGACCGACCTCATCTCGGCCCTGCCGCGGCGGTTCGTTGCCATGCATGCGGCGCGTTTCGGCGTCCTGAGCCTCGATGCCCCGTTGCCGTTGCCCGGCTTCCGGCTCAACGCCGTCGCTCCCAAGGTCGCGATGATGGATGCGGGTGTGGCATGGCTCTTCGATCTGCTTGCAGGCGTGGAGCAGACTGCGCAGAAGCACCACAGCGGCCCGCCCGCACGAAGACGGCAATCATAGCTCGGAAAGCTTAGTCGGCGCCCAGCGTGGATGAAATTGACAAATTGCGTTTCCGCTGGAGCGCTACTCCCCGGGAGTTGGGAAATGCTTTTCAAGCCAGGTTCGCCACTTTGGCTCCTCCCGTTTTGCAATGCTCGCTGCATCGTCCCCAAAAAGGAAAAACCGCACGGATAGGTATGTCATCCCGCCCATCGGCAAGGCGAAGAGATGCGCGTAGCCCAGCGCTGGCTGGTCCAGCCGGACCACCACCTCGGGATGGTCTTGCGGCCCTGTTCGTTCGACAACGCCCTCGAATGCCTGCGCGTCCGAAACCACGCGCCGTTGTTCAGTCGCATTCGCCAGGCCCAAGGGTACAACCAGTTTTCGCCACGCATCAGCTAAAGGTTCGGAAGACGGCACCAAGAGCTGAAAAGCCGAGCCGTGCTGCCCGGAAAAATGCGTGAGGTAGAGGCGGAGCAAGCGGAAGAAGGAGATCCACCCGTAGCTGTGGCCCTCGAACTGATCATCCCAATCATCGGAAGTCGCGAACCAGCGATGGACAACGCGAACGGTGCAAAGCCCGCCGGACTTTGCCTCGACGGTCCATTCCGTCGCTACCGTTCCCGGCTCGCCCGGTGCTTCTGCGACGAACCGCTTGGGCGGCTCCCAAGCTGTAATGATGGCGACCGAATCCATGCTTCCGTCGGCAGCGAAATGCGAAACGGCGGTTCCTCCGATACGACCTTCGAGTTCGCTTGGCACGAACCATTGAGATATTCCAGGTCCCGTTGCGATCGCGTTCCAGACGTCCTCCGGTGTACCGGGGACATCCACTTGCGCCTCGACCGAGCGATTGCCGGCCGCATCTTTTTTTACTGGCATTGAACGTCCTTTGCTTGCGGATTGGCTGGTGAAGGATGCGCCGTCACGACAAGGCGATGCGACCGTCCCTGCGGCGCGGTTTCGTCGTGATAGCGTGCCGCCAGCGTGGTGATGGCCTCAGTCAGTTCACGCGTGAACGAGGCGCGGTCGGCGGCGGAGCGGAAGCGAATTTCGGTGTCGATCGCCAAGGTCGCCAGGCGCTTGCCGGCATCGGTGGCGGCGCGCTGGAGAGTTCCGATCTCCCGCACCAGCCGAGCGCCGAGCGCGATGAGGTAGCTTGCCGACAGGCGGTCGGCGGTGCGGTCCGGATCGGCGCCGACCGGACCCAGCGCGCTCGTCGAGACGACATAGCTTGTGGCGCTCGCCACCATGAGCCGCTCCGTCAGGCCACCCCACTTGCGCGTGTCTGCAACTTGGACGAGCCCGTGCTCCTCCAGAGCATGCAGGTGGTAATTGATCTTCTGCCGCTTGAGGCCGAGGCGTGTGGCGAGGGTAGCGGCCGAGGCCGGCTCCCGCAGCTCTGAGAGGAGTTGACTCCGAACGGGCTCCAACGCGGCGGCGGCCGCGCTCGGCCGATCTATGACTTCGATATCGAGCATGCAGCCTCACATTGACAAGATTTCCTGTCAAATGCCGTTGACGAGTGTAATTGTCAAGAGCCAAAGGACCGGTTCGTCCCAATAAGCCGACGCTCCCAAACGGCATGCGACTGCAGCGAGCGACCAATCTGTCCGCCCGCTACCGAATACGACGCGCCCCCGCCCGCAGCGGGCAATTGCAATGACGGTGCCGTTCGTTGTAGCCATTGCGACCGCTTGATTTTGGAGGAGACGCAGCATGGACCGATTCACTGGCGGTTGCCTGTGCGGCAACGTCCGGATAGTGGCGTCGGGGCTCCCATACCGGGTCGGCATTTGTCATTGTCTCGACTGCCGCAAGCATCATGGGGCGCTTTTTCACGCTTCGGCGGTGTTCCCCCAGGATGCGGTGACGATTGAAGGCGAGACGCGCGACTACGCCGGGCGGTTTTTCTGTCCCCGTTGCGGCTCGACAATTTTCGGACGCACCGCAGACGAGATCGAAGTGAACCTGGGATGCCTGGACGCCCCTGACCAACTGATGCCAACCTACGAAAGCTGGATCATCCGTCGCGAGTCCTGGTTGCCGCCGTTTCCGCTCATGAGACGGTACGAGCGCGATCGTCACGCCACGAGTCGCTTTGAGGGGTAGATCCCACGAACGGTGCGAAGGCGTTTGGGAGGTCACCCCGGCACGTCACTCTGGAAGACCAGCCTTGCGGAAGCCGTCAACGAAATGCTCAAGCGTCGCAGCGTCGCGGAATGGTTCTGTCGCGGCCCAGTGGCGGGTTGTGAAATGCGGATTGCCGACGAGGAACAGCTCGGCCTCTGCGCGCGCCTCGTCGAACCGGCCCAATTGGGCAAGGCTTGCCGCCAAGAAACGGCGTGAGCTTGTGCGATACGTCTCGTCCCTGCGCAGTGTCTCGACAGCGGCTTGGTATTCGCCGGCCGCATATTGCGCCTGGCCAAGCGTCAGATAGTACCAGCTTGCCGGAAACGGGTTCAGCCGGAACGCCTTGCGAATGTGCTCAAGGCCGTCCTCGACCCGTCCGGCCAGGACCGCGATGTCGGATAATGCCGCCCAGGCATCAGCCTCGTTCGGATCGAGCTTGATCGCCTTGGCGAATTCCGCATCCGCCTCGCCGAAGCTGCGCTCATAGGAAAGGAGGTAAGCCAAAACCCAGCGGCAGCCGGCATCGTTCGGATCGATCGCCACGGCTTTGCGCGCCAGTTCCAACGCAACGCTACGGGCCGTTTCGGTAGGTCCGCCGGAATGCACCCATCCCATCCAGTGGTTCATGGCAAGCCAGCGATAGGCCTCGGCATATTCCGGATCGAGCGAAACCGCGCGGGTGAGCATCAGATGCGCTTCGCGCGCCGTCTGCGGCGTGTCATCCATCAGCTTGCGCGCCCGCACGCAGAGATCGTAAGCCTCGAGACTTTTGGGCCGATTGCGCGGCGGCGGCGTGCGCAGCCTGCCGAGCAACGCCTCCATGATCTTGCCGGTGACCTCGTCCTGAACGGCGAAGATGTCTTCCAGGCTGCGATCGAAGCGTTCCGCCCATAGATGATCGCCACTCACTGCGTCGACCAGCTGGGCGTTGATGCGCACGCGCCCCGCAGCGCGCCGTGCGCTCCCCTCCAGCAGGTAGCGCACGCCGAGGTCCTGCGCGATATCGCGGACGTCCATCGCCTTTCCTTTATAGGCAAAGGCCGAGTTGCGTGCGATGACGAACAGGCCGGAGATCCTGGACAGGTCGGTAATCAGGTCTTCGGTCAACCCATCCGCGAAGGATTCCTGCTCGGGATCGTTGCTGACATTGACGAAGGGCAGCACCGCTATCGATGGCTTGCCGGGCAGCGGTAAAGGTTTTCGCTTCGCGCCGAGCTGTTCGACGGCCCCCGTGAATCGGTAGCCGACGCGCGGAACCGTGGCGATCCATTCGCCGCCCCCATTACCGGCATCGGCAGCCGGGCCAAGCAGCTTTCGCAGCAGCGCGATCTGCACGGTGAGGTTGCCTTCCTCGACGGCCGTGCCTGGCCACGCCGCGTCCATCAACTCGGCCTTCTCGAGGATTTCGCCGGGTCGTCCAACGAGCGCCGCAAGCAGCTTTATCCCGCGGTAGCCAACGGCAACGGGGACATCGTTGCGAAGCAGCGTTCCTGCACCGGAATCAAGCACAAACGGACCAAAGGCAAAGCGCGATCCCTGCATGCGGCGTATCTATAGCCCGTTTGGAAGTTTTGAGAACTATTTGGGAGAGCTTAATTACGACGCTGCTCGTATCCTGCAGAATTCAACCTCTTTCAGGCCGAGGGTCCCCGGACCTTCAAACCGATGGAGGTTGCTATGAACGATACTCTTGCATCGGCCCCGCATCAGGCAGGGGGAACGCCCTTGGAGCCGACGGAAATTTTGCGTCGGAACTACAGCCTGGCGAGCCTGCGAAGCATTATCGCGGCCTGGGACGAGCGGAAACGCTTTCGCTGGGAACTTGAGCAGATGTCGAAGGACAATCCCCATTTGATCGACGACATCGGTCTGACGAGACGGCAGGTCGAGACAGAGATCGCCAAGCCCTTCTGGCGGCGATAATCCTCGTCGCCGCAAGGTCGCGAAGCCGACACCGTCATCCTCGTCCTTGAGGTTGCGACAGATTGCGAAATCGCACTACGCAAATGAGTCAGGCCCAGGTCAAAGCCTAAACTAGGCGCCAATGCGCTGGCCGACTCGACGCGGCGCTTGAGAGCTTGGCCCGTCCGGGCTGATCTCGGCCAGCTCGCTCGCGCACGCGGCGTGGACACTCAAGCAATTCCCGTGGCTTTTGGCCCAAACCAGACTTCAGCGGCGATTCCATCCGGCGAGTCGGGAGATTAAGCAGGGACGTAGGTCAACCTGACCACATCCTCGCCAATCCGGTCATTAGTCATAAGGCGGAGCGGCGGCCGGGGTCCGGCGAAATATGGCTTGCCGTGACCAAGCACGACGGGGTGCAGGTAGATTCGATACTCATCGATCAGGCCAAGTTCGGTGAGGCTTTGCGCCAAGTCTGGGCCAGCAACTTCGATCTCCCCGTCGCGCTCGGCCTTCAGCTCACGGATCGCGCCCTCGAGATCATCCTCAACAAGCGTGGCGTTGGGGCCAACCGACTTCAACGAGCGCGAGACGACCCATTTCGGCTGGTTCCGCCACGCCGCCGCGAAGGCGTGTTGCTCTGCATCCCATTCAGGATGATCGTCGTCCCAGTAACGCATGACCTCATACATTTGGCGACCGTACACACTGCCCGCCTGCCCCTGAGCCTCCTCGATGAAGTGGCGGAAGAGCGTGGGGCTTGGCGCAAACGCCATATGGTCGACGTAGCCGTCCAGGGACTGGTTCATTCCGAACACGAGCTTAGCCATACCCACCTCCTTTCCTCACGCGGCACATCCGCGCGGTTCTGATTGCGTTATGCAAGCAGCGCAGCGCGCCCCAACCGGGCTCGCAATGTCCGTCCAAGATCAATATGCGAGCTTTGCCTTGGGCCAAAATACGTGATTCGACCGCAAACGATTCGAACATTTTCACCACCGATCACCGCCGTTACTACGCTTTCTCGCCACTTGGCTATTTCGCGCTCCTCGCTCGGACGTAGTTCCAGCGGCAATGGGCGGCAATTTTCGGTGTTGGCGTCGTGGAAATGGCAAAAATTGGCGCGCCGGACGAGATGAAACTGGGACCGCTATGTGATTGAAGTCGTTCCGTAAAAACTTTCAGGCGGTTTCAGGAGCCTTGGCCCGTGCGAGGTCCTGCAGGAACTCTTCCATCAGCGGCCTGTCACCGAACCGGCGGTAAGCGCGCTCTGCTTCCAGCGAGAATGCCGGATGCGCCTCGACCAGCTTTGCCATCGTCTGCTGGGCTGCCTCGACCTCACCGCCCCCAGCCTGCAAAGCGGCCTGAATCAGAAGGCAGTTTGCATCGCGCGGCGCCCGGATCAGGCATTCCTCTATGACGGCGGAAGCCTCATCGCGGCGGTCAGCCGCGTAGAGCGCCTGCCCGTGCACATAGGCATAGTACTCTGGCGCCATAGGATGAAGGCGGCGGGCTCGCTCTGCGTTGGCGACGGCATCATCATATTCCCCGAAGCGAACCTGCGCCTTTGCAAGCGCCATCATGCTGTCGGGATCGTTAGGGTTGAGCTCCACAGCGCGTCGTGCGGCCTGCAGGCCGCCTGAATAGTCGCCCTGCAAGGCAAGCCCGAAACTGATGACCTGATAGCCAAGGCCAAGATTGGGATCGAGACGGACCGCCTGCCGGGCTTCGCTAAGCCCAAGATGGAGCTCCGGGGCGTTTGCCCTGCCGTCACCGCTCTGCGCCACGCTGGCGATAAAGGTCAACGCGAGGCCTGCGCGGGCGGCCGCATAGGATGGGTCCATTTCAAGGGCGCGCTGGTAGAGGCTCCGCGCTGCCAGAATGTCCTGCCGGTCATTGGCGCCGTGCCGGTAGCGGTTGCGGGCCTGCAGCACGAGGTCATAGGCCTGCAGATTGTCGGTCGGGCGCTCCGCTGCCGCCGCCGCCTCGCTCCTGCCGATATAGGGCGCGATCTGCGCGACGATTTCAGTGGTCAGCTCGCTCTGGACGCTGAACACGTCGGCGACCTGCCGGTCAAAACTGCGCGACCACAGATGCGCGCCTGTCTTTACATCGATCAGCTGCGCCGACACCCGAAGCTGGTCGCCTTCACGGCGGGCGCTGCCTTCAACCACATAATCAACGCCGAGTTTCGCCCCGAGCTTGCGCACGTCCATGTCCTGCCCGTGCACGGCGTAGGTGGAATCGCGCGCGATTACCTGCAGCTCTGAATTGCGGGCAAGGGCTGTCGTCACATCCTCGGTCAGTCCGTCCGCGAAATACGATTGCTCGCCGCTGCCGCTCATCGCGGCAAAAGGCATGACCGCCACTGACGGCCGGGGATCGGCGCGGCTCTGGTCCATCGACAAGGCCGCCGGGATGCGGCTGATCATGGCTGCCAGCGGGAGCGGCTGGATTTGGGTGCCGATGAGGATGAGGGCTATGGCGGCCGCGCCATAAGACCAGCGGGCGGCGGTGCTGCGCAGCACCTGCGGCACTTGCCGCCATGACGACCACGGAGAGCCCGCGCGCCTTACGCGGTAGACGTTTAGAAGTTCGGGAATGTTTTTGGCCCGCCTGCGGCCGATGCGGACGAACCTGTCCGCGCTGTTGCGGTCGGCCGCCATCACCACGGCGCCGCTGACGAATATCTGCCCCGGATCGCACATGGCCTCAAGACGGGCGGCCACATTGACGCCGTCGCCGTATACGTCGCCGTCATCTTCGATGACATCGCCAAGATTGATGCCGATGCGCAGCTCGAACGGGCCCTTGTCGAAGCCTTCCTGTATGGCCAGCGCCGCATCAACCGCTTCGTTGACGCTGGGAAACATGGCGAGAAAGCCGTCTCCCGCCGTCTTGACGATGCGCCCGCCATGCTGGGCGCAGGTCGGGTCAATGAGCTCATCAAAAACAGCGCGCAGCTTCGCGTAGGTGGACGCCTCGTTTTCAGCCATCAGCAGGCTGTAGCCGACGATATCGGCGGCCATGATTGCCGCGAGCTTGCGTTCCATCAGCATTATTCCTGAGCGGCGGGGCCATGCACGGACTATAACTACTGAAACTTAAGGCGACGCACGGCCCAAAACTAGACCGGTAATCCCGGATAGGCTTATCAACACAGCTCACAAATGCGTGACGATTAGGGCCGGCCGTTCTGACCCTCGTCAGCCATCATCTGCTTCGTCCAGAGCCGTCCGTCGCCGCACTGGCGGAGGGCGACACCGCATTGCCTGGGTCTTGCCTGCCTGCCCGACCACGCGCTGCGCCCCGATACCGTCATCGTCGTCCTTGGTGCGCCAAAAGCATCTCGGAACGGTGCGAGGGGCCGCCGATCCGATCCCAAAACAGACCTTCGCGTGCGTCAGCGGGGCGGCTTTTCGTTAGTCGTCGTCATCATCATCCATGTAGCGGTCGCGATAGCGGCGGCGATCATATTCCTGGTAACGACGGGAGGATCGGCCCTCCTGGTAAACCCTGCGTTTGACGTAGGTCTCACAATAGTCGTCTTCGCAGTAGGTCTCGACAATCCGCTCACGCACAACGCCGTTGTTCGACGAGCTATTCGAGCTTGTGTTCGAGGACTGACTGTCCGCGTGGGCAACGACTGTCGCCATCATCGTCGCTGATGTCGCCAGCAGGAACTTCATACGCATGGCTGCCTCCATTTTTGGCTAGATAGCGCAACTCAAAGCCAAGTCGAGGTGAACTCACAAGCAGCGGCTGGGCATGTGGAGCATGCACTGCAGTCTAGCCCAAAGTGTGGCTTTCGCGCCGGACAGGATCAAACCGGGATCTCGTATATTGTTGCCGCGCCTTTCCGAGATCACCGCTCGGAAGGTCCGCCTTGCGCTCGATAAACTGCCCCCGCGCGCGCGATCATTCCGGCTGATCCGAGCAACGGAACTGTTCACCCCAGCGGCATAAGCCCTCTGCCCCAGCACAGAGCGTCGATCCGCTTTCCGTCAACGAATAAACGACCTTCGCCGGAGAACCCGGATGTACTTTTCGGTTCACAAGCCCGTCTGCCTCAAGTTCTCGCAGCTGCTGCGTCAGCATCTTTTCGCTGATCGCCGGAATTGACTGCCGCAGCCGGCCGAACCTGCGTGGTGTTGCGCCGAGTTCGCAGATGATGTCCAGCTTCCACTTGCCGGAGACCAACTTTATCGCGGTTGCAAGACCATTCTCGATGGGTTTGTTCACCTTGCCCTCCTTACCGGCAGGTAACCACTTACGCCTGCGTGCGTATTGGTGTCGCGCTTGCCAAATCATAGCTCTCCCTCGGACCGGACGACAAGCGAGCTGAACATTGCGCCAATCAAAAGATGGGGTGTCGGAATGATGCCTACAATCGGTGCCCTGGACACTGGACGTATGGGATCGGCGCTCGCCCGCGCGCTGCTTGAAGCGAGATATCGCACGACCGTCTGGGACAGGGCAGCAAAAGAGACAGGAGGCGATCCATGCCTTCATCATCAACCAATCATGGAACGCCTACGAGAACCGAACTCCTGCTTCGCCGGCGCGAAACAAGAAATCACGTCGGCGAGGCTCGATTCACGACCGCTAGAAGCGGTGGCCGTTTCATGACCGACAGTATTCCTAGGAGAAAAAGCATGACGAATGCAAAACCGGATACAATGCAGGCCGCCGCCATCGACCGCTTCGGTGGAGCCGAGCTGGTTACTGTGCGAGCCGTGCCAGTGCCCGAGGTCGGACCGAGCGATGTCCTAATCCGGGTCGAAGTGGCGGGTGTGGCCTCGTGGGATGCGCTCGAGCGTGAGGGTCGCTACGACGGGGCTTTCGGCATGCCGTCGACATTCCCCTACGTGCTCGGCTGGGACTGCGCGGGCGCAGTCGTCGCCGTTGGCGGCCAAGTTAGCCGCTTCAAGGAAGGCGACCGGGTATACGCTGCATCCATGCCAGTTCCCAAGGGTGGAACCTACGCCACCTACGCAGTAACGGATGCGGACAATGTGTCGCTCATCCCCGCCAAGCTCACGATCGAGCAAGCCGGCGTCATGGGCTGGGATGCGTTGACCGCGCTCAGCGGCCTGGAAGAGATCGGCCTAAAGCAGGGCGATACAGTAATGATCTTCGGCGCCAGCGGCGGTATCGGGCACATGGCCATCCAACTCGCAAAACGATTGGGCGCCCGCGTATTGGCGGTGGCTTCGGGCGATGACGGCGTGGCGCTATCGCGGCGGCTGGGCGCCGACGCCATCGTCAACGGGCGCAATGGCGGCCGCTCATGAATTCGCCGCCGGCGGCCTCGACGCTGCCGTAAGCGGTGAGGCGGCCGACCGCGCGCTGACGTCAGTGCGCGACGGCGGTCGGGTTGCCTGCCCGCACGGCGTGATGCCCGATCCAACTGTCCGGCCCGGCGTGGAGCTCATCCGCTACAACGGCGCCCGCAGCCAGGACGCGACCGACAAGCTTAACCGCCTGATCGACTCTGGCCCGTTCGACGTTCATGTCGCCCGTACATTCCCGTTCGACAGGGTTGTTGATGCGCACCGAGCGCTTGCCACCCACTACGTCGGCAAGCTCGCTTTGCGGGTGAGCTGAGCAAATGACGGATCCATCAGACATCACCAGGCGTTGCGACGGCGGATCAATCCAGCAGTTGCCGATTGAGCAGCATGGAATCGCCGAATTCATGCGTCCGGTATCGGTGCGCGGCGAAGGCTGCGGAGGCCTTGGCGAGCAGAGCATCTTCGGCAAAGGCGCGCAGGAGCTCGAAATGGCTTTCGCCCGGCTGGTGGACGCCTGTGAGAATCGCATCGACCACGCGAAGCGGCGTGTCCCGCGCGACGCGGCCCGTCGCAATGCCATTTCCGGCACGCACGCTGCCGTCGGGATTGGCGGCTGCCTCAAGCGCGCGCACTACGCTCGTGCCGACCGCGATGATGCGGCTGCCGCGCAGCTTCGCCCGCGCGACCTGCGCCGCGGTGTGCTCGGGGATGCGGTATGGCTCGTCGAAGGGAAGGCGCGAGTCGAGCGCCCGATCCCCGGTGGAGGAAATGCCCGTGGCATGCGTGAGTGTTGCGAAGCCGACGTCGTGCCGCCGCCAGCTTTGAAGCGTGCGCCAGTCGAGCGCAAAGCCTGCCGATGGCGCCTCGAACGCGACCGGCCGGGCGGCAATCTTCGTCCAGACATCCCAAAGTGCCAACGGCTCTGGAACATGCGCATATTGGATCGGCCGGCCGTGCTGCGCCAGTCCTGCAAGCACAGCTGCGCGGTTGCCTGGGAAGCGCAGCTCGAGAAGGCGGGGATGGCCGAGAAGGCGCTCCACAACGGCTTCAAGCGGGCCGAGCCGGAGGCGATTGCCTGGTGACAGTGGAGGCGGAGGCAGCCGATCTTCGGTGCGCGTGCGGTGATCGCCTGCACCGAAGGCAACCGCCACGAAACGCGTTGGATCGGCAAGTGACAGCCAGCCCGCCAGGCGGATCTCGATCGCTTCACTGCTGGGGACATGCGTGCCGTGCAAGCTGGCAGGCAAGGTCGCGGCGTCATTGGCGACGACCATGTCGCCGGGCTCGAATAGCTTCACGAGTTCAGCGCGCGGCAAGTCGGTCATCGCCCCGTCCGCCATGACGACCAACAGCCTGGCGGAGCGCCGATCCGGATGGTCGGCGGCAATCATCCACGTGCCCCGGCACCAAGTGCTGCGCCGGCCGGCAAGGCGTCGAGCAGCTTTTCGATGATCTCGGCAGCTGCCAGATCGGGTTGCTTCAAGGTGGCCGGATCGGCGTCAGGAAGCGCCAGCGCGTGCAGCGGGGTGTCCATATCGCCGGGGTCGAGCGCGAGGAACCTTATGCCATCGTCTTTCGCCTCCTCGTCCCAGATCGCCGTAAGATGGGCAAGCGCGGCCTTGCTCGCACCATAGGCGCCCCAGCCAGGATAGGCGTTCACCGCCGCGTCGCTGGAGATGTTGATCACCAGCGCGCCACGGCTCTCGCGTGCCGACGTTGCAAGCGCACCGAACAGCGCTTTGGTCAGCCGAAACGCACCGACGAGATTGACCACAAGCGCTTTTTCCAGATCCTCGCACTCGGTGTCGGCAAGCAGCGCAAGCGGCACCGGCCCGAGGCTCGATGCATTGTTGATCAGGACATCGAGCCCGCCGAGGCTGGCGGTGACCTGCAACGCGATCGGGTAGATGTCGTGCTTTTTGCCGAGGTTGCCGACAATGCCGTGTGCGCCGGTCTCGTCAGCGATGCGTTCGACGTTTGCGGCGGTGCGTGCGATGAAGGCGACGCTCGCACCCTGCGCGGCGAGCCGCCGCACAAGCGCCAGTCCGAGGCCGGACGTGCCACCCGTGACCACTACGCGAAGCCCGTGGAAATCCATATTCGTCAGCATTGCCGATGCTCCTTCGATCCGTGCACGCCAATGCTAGAACCTCAAGTTAACTTGAGGTCAAGCATTCATTGCGCGGATCGATGCCGACCATATTCACGCCCGCACGGGCGCAGGCGCAGCCGCGATCGGTGCCAGGCCGGATTGCCTCATCGGGTGAGTTGGCAGCTTGCCCCGTCGGAATTCGGAGCAGCGAGACCCCGCCATACGCGAGACGCCGGGTGCCGCTGACGTTCAGCTGCGGTATTGTTCGTCGCTGACTTTCTCCAGCCATTCGACCGGCTTGCCGACAAGCGATTCCTGGATAGCGAGATGCGTCATCGCCGTGGTCGCAGACGCGCCGTGCCAATGCTTCACGCCAGGCGGAATCCAGACGACGTCACCTGGCCGGATTTCTTCCACTGGCGCGCATTCGCGCTGGACCCAGCCGAGGCCGGCCGTGACGATCAGCGTCTGGCCGAGTGGGTGCGTGTGCCAGGCGGTGCGGGCGCCAGGCTCGAACGTGACGCTGGCGCCACCGACGCGCGCCGGCTCGGGCGCCTGGAAAAGCGGATCGATGCGCACGGCTCCGGTAAAATAATCGGCCGGCCCGGGGCCGGACGGCTGCGATCCAACTCGGGTGATCTTCATTGTCTCATTCCTTCCTTGGACAGAAGCTGCGCCAACCTGGCCTGCTGCAGCCACAGCAGCGAAAGCACTTGTCGCGGCAAGGACGTCTCTGCGGGTGATGATCATGTCTTGAGCCCCTTCGTTTTCGACGGTCAGAGCAGCTTGTCCGGCGTGATGGGCAGTTCGCGGACGCGCTTTCCGGTAGCGTGGAAAATGGCATTGGCGATCGCTGGCGCGACGCCGACCAGCGCGATCTCGCCAAGGCCTTTCACGCCGAGCGGGTTCACGTGCGGGTCGTGCTCGTCGACGAAGATCACGTCCATGACAGGCGGCGCGTCGGCGTGCACCGGCACGGCGTATTCGGCGAGATTGGCATTGGTGACGCGCCCGTTGCGGGGGTCGACAACCGAGTGCTCCATGAGGGCCATGCCGATGCCGCCGATCATGCCGCCGATGCACTGGCTGCGCGCGATCTTCGGGTTGACGACGCGGCCGGCGCCATAGGCGCCGACGATGCGCCGCACGCGCGTCTCGCCGAGATCGGGATCGACGGCAACCTCCACGAACACGGCGCCAAAGGCGTGCATGGAAAACCGCTTCGTCTCATCTCCGGGAGCGACGTCGGCCGTTGCCTCGATGACTTGGCCGAGACGCTCCATGGCCTCTTCGAGATCATTGGAGCCGGCGCGTGCCAGTGCGTCCTCGCGCGCCTTGCGGCAAGCCGCCTGCACCGCACTGCCGACGCTCGCCATGGTCATGGAACCGCCGTGGACAGGGGCGCGCGGCAGGCGGGTGTCGCCAAGCGTGAACTTGACCCGCTCGACCGGCAGGCCCAGCGTGTCCGCCGCGACCTGCGTCATCGATGTCCATGTGCCGGGTCCCATGTCGCTCGCTGCGCTCATCACTTCGGCAGTGCCGTCCGGCAAGAGTCGAGCCAGGGCCGAGGCGGGTGCATAGTTCATCGGATAGGTGGCGCTCGCCATGCCCCAGCCGATCAGCAAGCGCCCGTCGCGCATGGAGCGTGGCTCAGCCGTTCTTTGGCTCCACCCGAAACGCTCGGCGGCGGCCCGGTAGCATTCCTTGGTGGATCGGCTCGAGAACGGGAGATCCTTGAATTCGTCCCGGTCCGGCTCGTTGCGCAACCGCAGATCGACGGGATCCATGCTCAGCGCGACCGCCAACTCGTCCATGGCCGATTCGAGGGCATATATGCCGCTCGCCTCGCCTGGCGCGCGCATGTAGGTCGGCGTGTGGACGTGCATGGGCGCGATGCGATGGCGCGTGTGGACGTTCGGGCAGGCGTGCAGGAACCGGGTCGCGCTGAGCAGCGCCTCGGTGAACTCCTCGTAGGTCGAGGTCTCCTGGTGACCCTCGTGCCGGATGGCCTGGAGCTGGCCGTCACGGGAGGCGCCAAGCGCGACCCGCTGCACCGTGTGAGGACGGTAGCCGACGCCATAATACATTTCCCGCCGCGACAGCACCAGCTTGACTGGCCGTCCGTCGACACGGGCGCCCAGTGCCGCCAGCGTGACATGCGGCCAGCAGCGAAGGCCCGAGCCGAACGCGCCGCCGACGAAGGGCGAGATGACACGCACGTTCTCGGCAGCAATGCCGAACACGGCGGCGATCTCCTCCGCAACGTTGTGCACCCACTGTGTTTTGTCCCACAAGGTCAGGCTGTCGCCCTCCCACGAGGCGATGGTGGCGAACATCTCGATCGGGTTGTGGTTCTCGCGCGGGATCACATAGGTCTGGTCGACCCGGAATTCCGCTTGTTCGAATGCGCTGTCGGCTTCGCCTCGCCGTATCTCCCACTCCGCCGGTTTCCCGGTAGGCAGAACTGGATCGACGGCGGCCACATCGGTGGCCGCCGCTTCATTCCGGTAGGTAACCCGCACGACCTCCGCCGCGTAAACCGCCTGTTCAAGTGTCTCGGCGACCACCAGCGCGATCGGCTGGCCCTGGTGAGTCACCCGGTCGTCCTGCAGCACATGCAAGCGCTCGCCAACGGCTGCGTCGGGGAGGCCTTTATGCGGCTGGTAGGCGAGCTTGGGCGCGTTGCGGTGTGTCACAAGCGCGATTACGCCGGGCGCCCGCTCGGCCTCCGCCGTGTCGATGGATGCAAGGCGGCCGTTCGCGACAATGCTCCTGACGACGGCGGCATGGGCGAGGTTCGGCACCTCGAACTCGGCGGCATAGGTCGCAGCGCCGGTAACTTTCAGGCGGCCATCGACGCGGCTGACGGATTTTCCGATCAAGGCGGCAGTCATGCGCGTGCTCCCGCGATTTCGACCGCACGCACGATGGCGCGTTGCATGAGCTCGATCTTGAAGTCGTTGTGGCCGCGACCTTGCGCACCTTCGGCGGCAAGGGCCGCTGCCGAGCGCAACTCACCGGGCTCAAGGTTTTTGTCAGCTAACGCTTGCTCGACATTCGGCAGGCGCCAGGGTTTCGTTCCAACGCCACCGAGCGCTACGCGGGCCTGCCGGATGCGAGCGCCGTCGGTCTCGATTGCGACCGCGGCCGAGACCGCGGCGAACTCGAAGGAGGCGCGATCGCGTAGCTTTAGGTAGTGAGATCGCAGTCCTGCCGCATTGGCCGGGACCGTGATCGCGGTGATCACTTCGCCTGGTTCCAGGACGGTTTCGAGGTGCGGCGTATCACGGGGAAGGCGATGGAGTTCGGAGAGCGGCACGGAACGATCACCGCCAGTTCCTCGGAGCTCGACCGTCGCATCGAGCGCCACGAGGGCAACCGCGAGATCCGACGGGTGAACGGCGATACAGTCGTCGCTCGTGCCGAGCACTGCGTGCCAGCGGTTCTCGCCGTCCAGGGCGGCGCAGCCGGAGCCGGGCGCGCGCTTGTTGCATGCCTGGTAGCCGACATCGCGAAAGTAGGGACAGCGTGTGCGCTGGAGCAGATTGCCGCCCATGGTCGCCTGGTTACGGACCTGCGGGCTCGCCGAATTCAGCAGCGCCTGGGATATCAGAGGGAACTGCTCGACCACACCTTGATGGGCGGCCACCTCCGCCATCGTGGCGGCGGCGCCGAGCCTCAGGCCCTGCGGACCGATCTCGATGCCATCGTCGAGCACTCCTGCGAGGCTCACAAGCCGATCCGGTCGGCGGACATGCTCCTGGAGAAGCTGCACCATGTCGGTGCCGCCGGCGATGTATTCGACCGGCGCATCATTGCGGCCAGCCTGGGCGCCGAGGGCGAGGACAGCGGAAAGGTCACACGGCCGTTCGAGCACAAAGGGATGCATGGCTCAGCCCCCCTGCGTCGAGCTGGACACGGCCGCCGCGTCCTGGATGGCCGCGACGATATGGTCGTAGGCGCCGCAGCGGCAGAGATTGCCACTCATCCATTCGCGGATGTCCTGCGGCGACCCGGCATGGCCTTCGCTGATGCAGGCGACGCCGGCCATGATCTGCCCCGACGTGCAATAGCCGCACTGGAAGGCATCGCGCTCGATGAAGGACGCCTGCAACGGATGAAGCTCGTCGCCCTGCGCCAATCCTTCGATGGTTTTGATTTCTCGGCCCTGCGCGAGCGCCGCGAGCGAGAGGCACGCCTTCACGCGCATGCCATCCATCAACACCGTGCAGGCGCCGCACTGGCCGAGGCCGCAGCCCTTCTTCGAGCCCGTCAGATGCAGATGCTCGCGCAGCGCATCCAGCAGCGTCGTCCGCGGATCGAGCGAAAGCCGGTGCTCCGTCCCGTTGATGCGCAGCGATACATCGAGCAGCGCCGGCGCGGCGCCGGCAGCCTGTGCCAGCGCCGGCGATATAGCTCCGGGCACGAGTTGTTCTCCTAAAAGGGCACCGCCAGTCACAGCAGCCGCTTGCATAAGCTCCCGGCGCGTTATGTCTGAACTGGCTGTCGAGGTTCTTTGGCTATCAGACATGTCGATTGTCGCTTTCGTGATGGATGGCCCCCGGCCCGAAGACACGCTGGGTGCGTGTGCGACGCTAAACCTTAGGGCGCCTGAGGCCGCTTGATTAGCGCCCGCTCGCCGATAGGACCTATCGGTCGGGGCCATGAATGGCGGCGACGGGAATGAACTGCCGCCGGTACTCCCTTCATCGTCATCGCTCAGCCGTGTTCGCGCGCCGCCGTTCGGGAATTTTGCGGCGCTCTCGGCAATCGCGATCAATTGTGGGTGTGCCGTTCGCTCGATTATTCCGTATAATCCGCACAGACTTATGGGAGGGATCCATAAATGCAGCGTGGACGACTCGATATGCTTCTGGCCTTTGTGGCCGTTGCGCGGGAGGGCAGCTTCACACGCGCCGCTGCGCAGCTCGGAATTTCGCAGTCCACGCTCAGCCATACGATCCGCGATCTGGAAGAGCGCCTGGACATTCGGCTGCTGATCCGAACCACCCGCAGCGTTTCACCTACAGAGGCCGGCGAGCGGCTGCTGCGAAATATCGGCCCGCGCTTTGAGGAGATCGAGGCCGAGGTCGAGGCGTTGAGCGAATTGCGGGAAAAGCCCGCCGGCACCATTCGCCTCACGGCAAGCGATCACGCGTTCAACGCCGTCATCTGGCCGAAGCTGGCGAAGCTCCTGCCCGACTATCCCGACGTCACCGTCGAGGTCTTCCGCGACAACGCACTGACGGATATTGCTGCCGAGCGGTTCGACGCGGGCGTGCGAATGGGAGAGCGTGTTGCAAAAGACATGATCGCGGTGCGCGTCGGACCGGACATCCGCTTCGCCGTCGTCGGGACGAAGTCGTATTTTGCCAAGCGGCCGCCGCCAACGACGCCGCAGGAACTGACCGACCACGTTTGCATCAACCAGCGCTTTTCCATCAGTGGCGGGCTTTGGGCCTGGGATTTCGAGCGCGACGGTCGCGAACTGAAGGTGCGGGTGGACGGCCAGATTGTCCTCAATGGCACTCTCGAGATTCTCGAGGCGGCGCTGGCTGGTTTCGGCCTCGCCTATGTGCCGGAGGATGTCGCGGAGCGTCATCTGGAAAGCGGCCGCCTGTTGCGGGTGCTGGATGAATGGTCACCCCCCTGGCCGGGATATCACCTCTACTATCCTAGCCGCCGTCAAGCGTCGCCGGCTTTCGCCCTGCTCGTCGATGCGCTTCGCTTCTCGGGTTGAGGCCAGGCGCAGAGTTCGCGCGAGGGGTCTTCCCCCGATGGGCCCATGAGCGCCGCCGCAGGCGCAGGCGATTTGATTGCGCCGGCTGGGGTGCGCCTAGTCCACTGCGCTTTGCACCTTTACGGCTTGCGGCCGATCACGGCGCCATTCGCGCCGGGCGCGTCGAACCAGACCGTCTCGATGTGGCGGAATCCGGCTTCCTCGAGCCACGCCGAATATTCGGCCGGCGTGTAGTTTCGCCCTTCCGTCTCGATCAGCATGTTGAGGCTCATCAGCGCCGCCGGCGCTGGTCCGGTCTTTTCGTCATTGACGAGAAGCTCGCTGATGACGACGGCGCCGCCGCTCGGCAAAGCCTGGAACGACCGGCGCAGCAGGGCGCGGTCCTTCGCCTCGTCCCAATCGTGCAGGATCATCGACAGGAGATGCACGTCGTGATTTTTCGGAAGCTGCTCGAAGAAGCTGCCGCCTGCGGTATCGATCCGGTCGGTCAAGCTGGCCTGGGCAATCTTTGCCGCGGCGATCGCGGCCACATGCGGCAGATCAAACACGGTCGCACGCAGCGCTCCATACTGTTTGCAAAGCTCGATGTCGTACGCGCCCGATCCGCCACCGATGTCGAGGAGGCGGCGGAAATGTCCGAAATCCACCGCTTCGCCGAGCTTGCGCGCGGTCATCGTGGAAAGCGAATGCATCGCCTCCCAGAAGAGCGCCAGCATCGTCGGATCCTCGCCATCGAATATCGAGGATTGCACCGCCGGGTCCCACGTGGTCGGCCGGTTCGTGCGCAGCGCCTCGGCAAGCCTGCCCCAGCCCGCGTAGAGCCGCTTGTCGGCCATCTCGACGAAGCCACCGAAGTAATACGGTTTGCCACGCACGAGATAGGCTTCGCTCAACGGCGTATTGCGATAACGGCCGCCGGTTTTCTCCAGGAGCCCGAGTGCAGCGCAGCCGGTCAACAGCATCTCGGCCGGGCGTTGATGCAGGCCGAGCGCTTCCGCCAGCTCGGCAACAGTTGTGCCGGCGCCGCCGGCAAGGCGGCTGAAGAGGTCAAGCTCATGCGCCGCGGCCAGGGTCTTGAACGCCCAGAAACCGGTCGAAAGCGCCATCAGCGGGACGGCGGAAGGAAGCTCCGGCGTGGCGTCAATCGGTTGATCGGCCGCGCTAAGCCTTGTCTCGCCCGAGATTGCACCGGGCTGGCGGGTAAGCGTTGTCGCGCGCGCAGCAGCGCGCTGATGGTTGACCATGGCGCTCTCCTCAGGTCGTTTAATTCGCAGCTTTAAGCCGCACGTCTCGACGGCGGCATGAACGAGCAGGGACAGCGTCGTGCATTACCGCATCGACATCAAGTTCGTGACTAAACCTGCCTTGACTTCAAGCACAGGCGCCGGCGCCCCGGCATGGCCGATGTCCTCAGCTGATCGGGGGTCAAATCCGCAATCGCCCGACGCCTTGAGGCGGTCCATTGCCAGGCATCGAGAGCCGCGATTGCAGTTGCTGTGGTTTTCAGCACAAGCCCAGGCAGAGGCACTCTCGACGAGTGACGATCAACACGAGTTTTCGTGTGAGCCATTTCAGCCTCCATTTCCAGCCATCCGCTCCCAGCCATCCGCTCCTTCCCTTGCTGCCGAGGCAATGGTAAGGAGGCTACAGGACCGATGGAAGTGCCAATTCATCGATTCTTGGCCAGTCCAATTCCGATTGGCTGGTGACCCTTTCAAGGCCCTACCGCTAAGGCAGCGCAGGGCGCGAGCGACTGGTTCTAGGGCCGAACTCTGGTGCAACCGTCAGACCAATTCTGATTGCAGGACAATGACGGCCTTTCACGTAAGCCTGGTCGGGCGCAAAGACCTCAGCGGCGAGATCTATCGTCAGATCCGGCGCGCCGTTCTGGATCGACGGCTGCGGCCCGGCGACCCTCTGCCGCCCGGCCGCGAACTGGCGCGGGCGCTGGCCGTGTCGCGTGCGACCGTGACGGTGGCTTATGAACGGCTCGCCGCGGAAGGGTTCCTGACGTCCCGGCAGGGGTCTGGCACATTCGTCAGCGAGCTGGTCACGCCGGCCGAGCGTGAAAGACGCCGACCCACCGGCACACTCCAGCCGCTCCCGATCTGGGAGGCGATGTCACCGCCGGTCACGTTCGAGACGGCCCGGTTCGACTTTCGCTCTGGGCTTTGCGATGCTTCGTTGTTTCCGCACAGGTCATGGCGGCGGTCGGTGACCTGGGCGCTGCGTTCGGGGGAAACGACTGCCGGCGTTTATGAACACCCTGCCGGGCATCACGATCTCAAGGTCGCAATCGCCCGGCACATAGGCATCTCGCGAGGGATCGCGGCTTCAGCGGACGACATCATTGTCACCAACGGTACGCAGCAGGCGCTCGACGTCCTGGCACGCGTCCTTTTGGCATCGGGCGACGGAATTGCCGTCGAAGATCCGAGCTACGGCCCTCCGAGGCGGTTGTTCAAGGCATTGGGCATTCGCGTGATCGGCGTGCCGGTGGATCGCCAAGGGCTGGTTGTTGCGGCGCTACCGCGCGGAATCCGAGCAGTGTATGTCACGCCTTCCCACCAATTCCCGCTGTCCGTCACGATGACGCTGCCGCGCCGGCAGGCGCTGCTGGCCTGGGCCGAGCGGAACAATGCGGCCATCATCGAAGATGACTATGACAGCGAATTCCGGTTCGGTGGCCGGCCTCTCGAGCCGTTGCAGACGCTCGACACAAAAGGCCGGGTGATCTACGTCGGCTCCTTTTCGAAGACGATGCTGCCGACGCTTCGGCTGGGCTTCCTGGTAACGCCGCCATCGCTGCGGGAGGCCCTGCACAAAGCGAAATTCGTCAGTGACTGGCATTCATCGACCATCGGGCAAGCGGCACTCGCGCGTTTCATCGATGAGGGCGTGTTTGCGCGTCACCTGCGCCGGGTGGGCGCCATCTACCGGGAACGACACCAGATCCTCGCAGACACAATCTCCCGTGACTTTGCCGAGCACCTCGAGTTGATCCCGTCGACATCGGGACTCCATATCACCGCTCTGGCCCGGACAATGTCGGTGGACCAGATTGCCGAGATCGCCCGCCGCGCTGCCGATCGTGGCGTCGCCGTCCAGGTCCTGTCATGGTTCGCTGTGAGCGAGATCCCACGAGCCGGGGTTATGCTGGGCTATGGCGCCATTCCCACAGACCACATCGAAGAAGGGATGCGTTTGTTCCGCGCCTGTTTTGGCAATGAGCCGTCATGAACCAGCATCGGGGCGTGAGGAGACAGTCCGCAATTTATGCGATCTCAGCGGAAAGCCGTCGTTCTGCGGACGACCTCATTTCGGTCGAACAACTGACTTCGTTTTTCATCAAAGGCGGACGTTGCAGGGTGCGCCCCAGGAATCGGTGTTCGAATAGCGAACCGGATCATGTCCGGCGATCGAGACGGGCAACTAGCCGGTCGCCAATCCACTGGATGCCGCTAACGAGGATGATCAGCACGATGACCACCGCGACCATGATGGTGGTCTCGAAGCGCTGGTATCCGTAGCGGATGGCGAGATCGCCGAGCCCACCAGCGCCGATCGCGCCGGCCATCGCCGAAGCACCCACCAGCGTGACCAGCGTCACGGTGAAGCCGGCGACGATGCCGGGCAGCGCCTCGGGCACGAGGACTTCACGGACGATCGTCCAGCGGTTGCCGCCCATGGCGCGTGCCGCCTCTATCAACCCGTGATCCACTTCACGCAGCGACACTTCCGCGATGCGGGCGTAGTAGGGTGTTGCGGCAATCGACAGCGGCACGATCGCCGCCCATGTGCCGATAAAGGTGCCGACGATCAGCCGCGTCACCGGGATCAGCGCAACCAACAGGATAATGAAGGGAACTGACCGGAAACCGTTGATCACGGCGCCCAAGACGCGATTCAGCCAAAGTTGTTCAGCGATGCCACCACGATCGGTGGCGACGAGCGCCAGGCCGAGCGGCAGGCCGGCCACCAGCGAGACGAAGCCGGAGGCGGCCGTCATTAGCACCGTTTCCCAGAGCGAGCGGAAAAGCAGTTCAATCATTACCGGCGACATAGCCAAGCACCTCCACGCGGGCGCCGCGGCCCGCCAGAAAATCGATCACGCGCGCCACATGGTCCGCACCGGTTGGGACGCCGAGAAACAGGGTTCCCACCGGCTGCCGCTGGATATGGTCGATGCCACCATGGATGAGGCGGAACGGGCCAGGGATGCTTGCGGCGAGATCGGAAAGAAGGGGGCGGCGCGCAGCCTCTCCCGCAACGTCGATCCGGAGGATTGCCTCCTTCCCGGCCGAGGTGGAGAGTCTGGCCGCGATCTCGCCCGGAAGCTGCGGGCGGATGCCGCCGAGAAGGCTCTGCGTGATCGGCGATTTCGGATCGGCAAATACCGACCACACCGGGCCTGCTTCGACGATGCGCCCCGCGTCGATCACGGCGACCCGGTCGGCGATCGAACGGATCACCTCCATCTCGTGGGTAATGAGCAGGATCGTCAGCCCGAGCCGCCGGTTGATGTCCTTGAGCAGCGCCAGGATCGAGCGGGTGGTCTCCGGATCGAGCGCCGATGTCGCCTCGTCCGAAAGCAGCAGCGCTGGACGCGCCGCGAGCGCCCTCGCGATGCCGACGCGCTGCTTCTGCCCTCCCGAAAGCGATGCCGGATACGCCTTGGCTTTCTCCGACAGTCCGACCAGCTCGAGAAGCTCGGCGGCGCGGCTAAGCCGATCCGCCTTCGGCCGCCCCTCGATCTTCAACGGCAGGGCGACATTGTCCTCGACGGTTTTTGCCGAGAGCAGGTTGAAGTGCTGGAAGATCATGCCGATGCGGCGGCGAAGAGGCTGCAGTTCGCGTTCGCGGAGCTGCGCAATGTCGCGGCCTTCGATGAAGATCTCGCCGGAGTCGGGTCGCTCCAGCCCGTTGAGGCAGCGGATCAGCGTCGATTTTCCAGCGCCGCTGCGTCCGATAATGCCGAGGATCTCGCCCTTGCGCACGCTGAGCGACACGCCGTCGAGGGCGGCCGTCGTGCCGAACCGGCGCCTGACGTCGGTCAGCCTGACGACATCCACCGGCGTCCGTACATCGGCGACCTGTTGCACAGTTGCGGAGAAATGCTGGTTCACGATGCTCCCTTCCGATCTTCCCGGCGCCTCCCTTCAGATATGACGCGGCGGCCCGCCGTCGATGCGGGGCCGCCCGTCATTCGGGAATGCCAATCTGTCCGCTCAATAGGCGCTGAGGCCGGTGCCCTTGTAGACGCGATCGAACTCGGCCTTCACGGTCTGGTTCTGGTAAGATTCGACCAGTGTCTTCACCCAGGGCTCGTTCTCCGTCCCGGCCTTCACGGCGATGAAGTTGCGGTAAGGGTTGTCGACGATCGGCTCCTGGGCGATGCGGTTCTCGGGCGTGAGCCCGCTCTTCAGCGCCCAGTCGGTGTTGACGACGGCGGCATCCAGGTCGTCGATCGAACGGCCGACGATTCCGGCATCGAGTTCCTTGATCGCGATGTTCTTCGGGTTCTCGACGATGTCTGCCGTGGTGGCGAGAATGCCGGTGCCCTCCTTCAGCTTGATGAACTTCTCGTTCTCAAGTACCCGCAGAGCGCGGCCCTCGTTGGACGGATCGTTCGGCACGCCGATGATCGCCCCGTCCGGCAAGTCGGCGACCTTGGCATGCTTCTTCGAATAGAGGCCAATCGGCCAGACGCCCGTATAGCCGACCGGCACGATGTGATAGCCCTGCGTGGCGATCTGGTTGTCGAGATAGGGCTTGTGCTGGAAGGCGTTTGCGTCGATCTCGCCGCGTTCCAGCGCCTCGTTGGGCTGTGTGTAGTCGTTGAACACGACAGTCTCGATCCTCAGGCCGCGCTTGTCTGCCTCCTGCGTGACGACACGCCAGACGTCCTCGTCCTCGCCGGAGATGATGCCGACTTTGATGACCTTGTCCTCCGCAACAGCCGGTTGGGGTCCGGCGAGGGCAGCGAACGTGACGGCCGAGGCAAAAAGTGCGGCGAGGCCCGTGCGCCGGGTGATCAATCTGGAAAGAAGAGTGGGAGCCTTTGGAAGTTCAGTCATGATGATTTCCTTGGAATGGGTCAGGTGAGGAAGGGTTGTCAGAAGAATCTCACCCTGCCACGGACGCATATTGCCTACGGCGCTCGCTTTCCGACAAAGCATCGTATTGCGCGATCAACGCGACGCCTGGAAAATGATCTCAAAGTTTTCTGGTGTTGGGGTAGAGACGATCTGAAAACTGCTGGAGCCGCTACACTAGAGGCGAGGGATCCCCTCGAGCCAGTAGCGGTCGATCAGCGATCGTGGTTGGTCGTCCAGTTCGGGCGACGGGGCGAAATCCTCTGCTGCGGCGTGCCGACGCGAGGCGAGCGCCAGCCCGGCCTCCTCGATTGATTGCTCGCCACGTTTGCGGATGGCTTCGGACGCAAGGACGCCGTCCAGGAAATCCTTGTCCGTCGCGTAGATGGCGGTCGGCAAGACCAGAGCTTCGAAGAAGGCAAAGAGAGGCCGCAGTTGATGCTCGACCATCAGAGCATGGCGCTCGCCGCCGCCTGTCGCTGTCAGCAACACGGGCTTGCCACGCAGCGCGGTGGGATCGATCAGATCGAAGAAGTGCTTGAACAGGCCGGTGTAGCTGCCCTTGTAGGTCGGCGAACCGACGACGAGCACCTCGGCTCCGACTACCGCATCGAGCACCTTGCGACCCGTGTCATCGAGATCACGCGTCCAACGGGCCGCGCCGAGCGTGGGACCGACGTCATCGAGGTCGAAAGTGGCCGCCGCGAGGCCGTGACGACCGGCAATCTCGTTGACGAAATGCTCGACGAAACCGCGCGTCTTCGACGGCCGCGCAAGGTTGCCGGAGAAACCGACGACGGTGGCGTTTGTCATGGCGGTCACTTGGTCTGCTGGTCCTGCACGATCGGACAGCTTTCGTCCTTCGCCCAGTCGGCGAAGCTGAGGTAGTAGGTGCGGACGTCGTCATAGCCCGCGCGAAGAGCGGCGATCGCGGCCAACGCAGCGCGACCACCACCGTCGCAGTGCGTGACCACGTGTTTCCCGGAGCGAAATCCAGCGTCGGATAGCAGGCTTCGAAGCTCGGCAGTCGGCTTCAGGCGGCCGTCCTCGAGCAGGCTTGCGTGAGGAAGCAGGCTCGCTCCCGGCAGATGGCCGCCGCGAGCGTTGCGCCGAAGATCGGTACCGGCGAACTCCGCCGCGGTGCGGGCGTCGAGGAGCTGGATGCCGGCGAGCTCTCCCTTCAGCGTGTCACGATCGACCAGACCAACGAACCCGGCACCGGGTCGAACTCGAAACGCCGTCAATCCCGGTGCCTCGCTTGCCTTGACCAGCAGCTCCCTGTGTCCGCGGATCGCAGGCCATCCGCCGTTCACGATGAACGCCTCGGCTCCGAAATATTGCAGGATGAACCACACGCGCGCGGCTTCCGTCATGCGCCCGTCGTCATAGACGACCGCGGGCACGGTTCCGCCGACGCCGAGATCGACAATTGCGCGCTCCCAGTAAGGGACGTTCTCGAATGAGGTCTCGCCTGCTTTCGCGGCTTTTTCCCAGAGTTCGACGGGCACGCGGACGGCGCTCGCCGCGTGGTCGGCCTGGAATGCCTCGGCGTCGCGCATCAAGCAGGCGAAAGGCGGCGAGCAGCGAAAGTTCGTCGGGCTCGATCACTGGATCGCGTGGCGCGAGCGTCTCCGACTCATGGCGGGAGGCGGCCCCAGCTGCCGCCGTTCCCGCACTTGCTGTGCGCCGGGACATCATACGTCGGCCCTGGTCCCATCGAAGCGAGTGAATGTGAATTTCTCGAACCGCTCGCGATAGGTTTGCCGTTCGTTGCGGAGAACATTGATCGCGAGCGCTTCGCCGAGCGCCAGCGACGCCGAGAAATCGGAACGCCAATGGATGCCGGCCCAATCGCGGCCGATCCCGTAGTTCCAGGCGAGCTTGTTGAGCTCGCCGCCGACCGTGAGCGGCTCGCCCTGGTAGGGGATGAGCTTCGTCGGGTCCTTCGGGTCGGGCTGTACGGGATTGGGAATGGTGGCGTCCTCATCGAAGAGCGCCTTGAGAATCGTCACGTTGGACGCGGCAATCTGAGCCGCCCCGCCGGGATAGCTCGAGTGGATCGGCGCGCCCTCCGGATAGACGTGCGACAGGAGGTGGGTGCCGAACTTGCCGACGCTCCGCGTAAGAGCGGCCGAGTTGAGGATGTCGCCGTGGACGGGATAGGCGTCCACCTTGTTGGTGATGCGGTGGTGGATCAGCCCGCCATAGGCTTCCGGCCGCAAGGCGCGGTGGACATAGAACTTCTGCCAGTAGGCGACGCGGATGGCGAGCGATGCGGTAACCGGCAGCAGGCTTTGCGCATAGGGCAGGCCGAAAGTGCTGTACCCGCCAGTCTGCGTCTTAGAGTTCAGGTACGGATTGGATTTGGCGAACGGAATCCCGAACCCGCCGAACTCGGCATTGGCCTTGTCGGGTCCCACGCCTAGCAGTAGGGCTGCCGACCAGAAGGCGGCCGGATTGTTGTGCACGTATTCGGCGAGGTCGCGACCGGTCGCGATATAGCGCGCCGTCGGGTCGAAGCTGGTCGGCTTCGCAGGCGGAATGCCGTTCTGGATGGCGAGCCACTCGTCGTAGCCGGTGTGGAAATCGGTCCCGGCTGCGGCGGTGCGGATGCGCGCTGGAATGAGCTGGCTGCCATACGGGGCGTCCTTGAGCAGGAACTGCGAAATGTAGGGACCTGTGAGCGTGCCGGGCGGCGTGACATAGCGCCCGGTTTGCCCGGACGGATCGGCGGCGTCGACATAGAGCGCCGTCCCGCGGAACAGCGTCTCCGGCGTGATGCCACTATCCTTGCGCGGACCCCTGAAAGCGGTGAGCTTGTTGAGTTCGTCGACGGCGGCGAGCACGTCCTTGTTCTTGGTGTCGTTCGTCAGCTCGGACAGCGGAACGTCTCGCAGGAGCGACTGCCAGTAGAGCTCGACGGCTTCGCTCGCCCGCGTCGCGCTATCGAGCGTGGGGGCTGGCGGGATCGTGAGCTGCGGGCCGACGCAACCCGTGAGGTTCACGGCGAGGGAACCGATCGGATTGAGCTGCTTGCGCTTGCCGCCCAGCGGTATCGCTTCGAAGTCGGCGGGATCGCCCGAGGCATAGGCCTTCAACGTTGCGTCGAAGGCCGCGCGGTCGACCTCGCCGCGTTCATCATGCGGCAGGCCGCGAGTGTCGGAGCCGATGAGGTTCGCATATTTCTGCTCGTCGCCGTTGACCGGATGCGGCGCAATCGCCACCGCGAAATCCGCGTCCGCTGCGGCGCTTCGCACAGCATAGGCGTGCTTGCGAAACGCAAGATGGGCATCCCCCGACGACTCCTCACCGGCATGTGCCCGGGTGGAGCCGCCGACGACCGCGAGGGGAGGCAAGCCCGCAACGGCTATGGCCGCGACGCCTCCGGCTGCGCCAAGAAAGCGGCGGCGCCCACCGTGGGGGAGGTCTGGCCTCTGCTGTGCCGGCGGCACACGCCCGGTCTGACTTTCGCCTTCTGATCCGCGATCCTTGTGCATGTTGCGATCTCCTTCTTCTGCCGAGGCGCCGCACGGATCGACGGCTGCGCCTATACCTCTTCGAGAATTCGCGCCTGTAGGGCCACAGCCGCGGTGTCGGCCCCCTCGCGTCGTGGCCGAGGGAGATCGACCGGCAAGTCGAGCGTTATCCCGCCGTCGCGGATGACGAGCACCCGGTCCGCGAGTGCGACCGCTTCGGCGACGTCGTGGGTGATGAGCACGGTCGTGAAACCATGCTCACGCCAGATGCGCTCCAGGAGCCGGTGCATCTCCATACGCGTCAGCGCATCGAGGGCGCCAAACGGCTCATCGAGCAGCAGGACGCCCGGCCGGCTCACCAGAGCCCTGGCGAGAGCGACGCGTTGCGCTTGGCCGCCGGACAGGACGGCAGGCCAGTCGTTCGACCGATCGTCAAGCCCGACATCGGCGAGGGCTGCCGCCGCAGTCTCCTGCCAGCCCTTCGTGCGCGCGATACCGACATTGCTCAGTACGCGATGCCAGGGCAGCAGCCGGGCGTCCTGGAAGAGAAGGCGCACGTTCGGCTGCAGCGACTGGACCTCCGCCCCGCCGATAGCAATCGTTCCGCTCGTCGGACGATCGAGTCCCGCGATCAGGCGAAGGAGCGTCGACTTGCCACAGCCGGAGCGGCCGACAATCGCCAGCAGCTGTCCGGCAGGAATGACCAGATCGAGGTCGGACAGGACGCTTCGGTTTCCGAAGGATTTTGACAAGCGATCAAGTCGTATGTCCTGCCCGTTCAGTGACGGCGCGTCCTTACCGTGCGGTCTCACGTCGCGAAGCAGGTTTTTCTCGGCCAGCGCATCCGCTTCGTGGAACGAGGCATCCTTGTGCAGCCGCAGCACGCTCGCAGATTCTCTCACGACGTCGCTCCCCTGGTGACGGTGCGGCGATAGGTGGGGTGCCAGGCAAGAGCACGCGCCTCGAGCAGCCGTGTGATGAAATCGGCAAGCTTGCCGAGCAGCGCGTACACGATGATCCCGAGGACGACGACGTCGGTCTGCAGGAATTCGCGCGCGTTCATCGTCATGTAGCCGATGCCCGAGGACGCCGAGATCGTCTCGGCCACGATCAGGGTGAGCCACATGAGGCCGAGCGAGAAACGAAGGCCGACAAGAATCGATGGCATGGCGCCCGGCAGGATCACCCGCCAGAACAGGGGTACGGGACCGAGCCCATAGACCCGCGCCATCTCGATCAGCTTCGGGTCGACGGTGCGTATGCCGTGAAAGGTGTTGAGGTAGAGCGGAAACGCGGTCCCGATCGCCACGAGGAAGATCTTCGCTTCCTCACCGATCCCGAACCAGAGGATGACAAGCGGGATGATGGCCAGATGCGGCACATTTCGCAGCATCTGCATCGACGAGTCGAACACGATCTCGGCCGGCCGCGATACCCCGGCGAGGACTCCCAGCACGAAGCCGATGCCACCGCCGATGAAGAGGCCCTTCAGCGCGCGCTCGGTCGAGATTGTTGCATGGGTGAGGAGCGTGCCGTTGCGCAGGCTCTCCCAGAAAGCGGCGGCTACCGCGCTCGGCGCTGGCAGAAGACGCGTTGACAGTACGCCGCTTCGCGAGGCGATCTCCCACGCGATCAGCAGCACGATCGGGAGTGCCCACGACGCCAGCGTCCTGAGCGCCGCTGCGCCGGTGCCATGAAGGTGCGATGGCCCGACCATGCTCAGGACGCCTTTCTTGCGGCCGGACGGATCTCGTTGGCGATCGTCTCGCCGAACGGACCGGTGTTGACAGAGAGCTCGGCCCTCTCCGGCGCGTGCGCCAGCGGCAGCAGTGGGAAGACGAGCTCGGCGAAGCGGTATGCCTCTTCGAGATGCGGGTAGCCGGACAGGATGAATGTGTCGACCCCGATGGAGCGATACTCGTTCATGCGCGCCGCCACCTCCTCGGGCGAGCCGACGAGGGCGGTGCCCGCGCCGCCTCTGACCAGGCCGACGCCTGCCCAGAGATTCGGGCTGACGACGAGCTTGTCGCGGCGGCCCCCATGCAGCGCGCTCATCCGGCTCTGGCCGACGGAGTCCATCCGCGAGAACACGGACTGCGCCTTGGCGATCGTCTCATCGTCGAGGTGGGCGATAAGGCGGTCTGCTGCTGCCCAGGCCTCATCGGAGGTCTCGCGAACGATGACGTGGAGGCGGATGCCGAAGCTGAGTCTGCGGCCGTGCTTGCGCGTGGCGGCCGTCACCTTGGCGATCTTCTCGGCGACCAGAGCGGGGGGCTCGCCCCAGGTGAGGTATTTGTCGACGGTTTGCGCGGCGACCTCGATTCCCTCGTCGGACGAGCCGCCGAAATAGAGCGGCGGGTGCGGTGCCTGCACCGGCGGAAACAGCAACTGTCCGCCCTCGAGACGGATATGCTTCCCCGCTGTCGTCACGGTCTCGCCAGCGAGCAGCGCCTTGTAGGCATGCATGAACTCGCGGGTGATCTCGTAACGGTCGGCATGGCTGAGGAAGATGCCGTCTCCCTTGTTCTCGACCGGGTCGCCGCCGGTGACGACGTTGATCAGCAGGCGTCCAGCCGAAAGACGGTCGAGCGTCGCGGTCAGGCGGGCAGCGACCGTCGGCGGCTGCAGCCCTGGCCTCACCGCAACGAGGAACCTCAGCCGCTCGGTGGAGGTGAGCATCGCCGACGCGACAATCCACGAATCCTCGCAGCTCTTTCCCGTGGGCAAAAGCACGCCATAGTAGCCGAGTTGGTCCGCCGCCTGCGCGATCTGGCGCAGATACCGGAGGTCGGTGGCGCGGCCGCCGACCGCGGTGCCGAGGTACCTGCCGTCTCCATGAGTCGGCAGGAACCAGAGCACATTCACTCGGTCAGGCGCGATGTCGGCGGGCGCATTCATGACTGTGGTTTCTTCACTGCGTCGGCGATCCGGATCGCGGCCGGGATCAGGCCAAGTTGATGAAAAACGTCGGCGATCTTCTGCTGCGCGGCCACGACTTCCGGTGTGATCGGCTTGACGCCGTACTTCCGCCGTTCGACGGCGACTTCGAGCACATCGGCCGGAATGCCAAGTGCCGAAGAGAACTGCTCTGCCACGTCGCCGCGGTTGGCGTTGATCCACGTGTCGACCTCGCCGAGCGACGCGACGATCGTGTCGACCACATCAGGGTGGGCGTCGAGGAAGTCGCGGGAGGCGAGATAGAATTCGTGGTTGTCCACGACGCCACTGCCGTTCGCCAGCTGCCGTGCGCCAGTTGCCGCCTCCGCGGCCGCCAGGAACGGCTCCCATATCACCCAGGCATCGACAGCCTGCTTCTCGAAGGCGGCGCGGGCATCGGCCGGCGGCAGGAAGTTGACCTCGATGTCCGTATAGGCCAGCCCCGCCTTCTCGAGAGCCTTGACCAGCAGGTAGTGCACATTGGAGCCCTTGTTCAGCGCGACCTTTTTGCCTTTGAGGTCGGCGACGGTCTTGAGCTGGCTGTCTTGCGGAACGAGGATCGCCTCGGCCTCGGGCGCCGGCGGCTCATAGCCGACATAGACCAGTGGCGCTCCGGCGGCTTGCGCGAAGATCGGCGGCGCTTCACCAGTCGTGCCGAAGTCGATGGAGCCGACGTTTAGCGCTTCGAGCAGCTGTGGTCCCGCCGGAAACTCGGTCCACTCGACCGTGTAGCCTTGCGGCTTCAGCTTCTCCTCAAGCAGGCCCTTGGTCTTCAGCAGAATGAGTGTGCCGTACTTCTGGAAACCGATGCGGACGATCTTGTCCTCTGCATGGGCTATCGTCGCGACGCCCAGCGCGATGCTCCCGGCGAGCGTGATCTGCGCGAGATATCGTAGGAAGGCATTCATCAAATCGGACTCCTCTTCCAATGTCAGCCAGGGCTTTGAACCGGCGGGCACGACGCATGCCTCACGCTGCGCGCGATCAAAACGGCGCATTCGGATTGCCCGATTTCGGTGAGCGTATCGGGCCCGGAGAACGCCCTCAAAGGAAATTCTACTAATCTGATAGAAGTTATCGGGAATAGTTTACCCGTACGACTGAGAGTTGCCGAACGCCGACCTGCTACAGACAACGGCGCCGCCCTTCGACGGTGTTATCTGACGCGTCTCAGGCTCTCCGCATCGAGGCGGGCTGTTTGACCAACAAACTGGCGAGATGCTGGCACTGGATACGGATGTCGGGGACCGCCTCGATCTCCAGAAAAGTGCCGCGGGTGAGTGGACCCACGGCGTAAATACGATCGTTGCAAGCGCCGTCTCGACTGATCAGGGCGCCATCGGCGGCGACGTCGAGGCCGATTCGAAGCGGATCCGCTCGGGCCACGCCGGCAGCCAGAAGCGACCGGATCAAGGGATTCGCGCTCTTGCCAGGATCAGCAATGACACCCGCGCATTCGTAGATGTGTGCAACTCGAATTTCCTCGACGAGTTGGCTGTTTCGACTGCGTATCCTTGCCGCGAAACCGGCGTCGTCGGGTGTCACGTCGAGCACTCGTCCCGCAATTACGCGTAGCTGGCTGCTTGCGATCGCCTTGGAGAGCCGCTCGCCTGCCTCGGGCGCCATTCGATGCCGGTGAACGTCCCACCACGCCTTTAGATGGCGAAAGAACTGTCGTCTCGAAGCATCCGGCCAGGCCCGCCAGATCGCCTGATTGAATGGGCGCAGGCCGTCCACGACGTCACGCCAGCCGCCGCCGCGCGCCTCGGTCGAGCGAACGAGGTCCCGGAACCATCGGACGAACTCCGGCAGACCTTGGTTGAGCGGTATATCGGCTCCGTGAACTACGATGGGGCTGGTCTTTTTGTGCACCGCCGGGAGCAGGCCTCTGCGTGAAATGGCGACAATCTCCCCGATATGTCCGCGAAGCAGCAGCGAGAGGCAGGTATCGACCATGCTGAGACCGGTACCAAGGATCAGGACGCGATCGGCCGGTCCGGGCAAGGCGGCTTGCTGCCCTTTCGAGGGTGCAAGGAGCGACCCGCCGCGGTTCGCTGTACGGTCGTGACCGGTGGCCAGGATGCATTGCTGCGCGACGATGCTGCATCCGTTCGCGAGGCGCAGCTCTATATAATCGCTGCGCTGAAACATCTCGACGCATTCCTCATCGACGATCCGCAATCGCGGACCACCCTTCTGCCGAGGCTCGGTCAACAACTCTCCAAGATATTCGCCATAGAGCCGACGGGGAGCAAAATACGTGGTCGGATCATCGATGGGGAAGCTGCGTGCCTTCAGCCAGCGCGCGAAATGGTCGGGATCATCGGCAAAGGCGCTCATGTTGGCTGCCCGGACGTTGAGAACGTGCTCCGGGAGGTCGGTCGAATAGGCGAGACCTCGCCCGAGCGATGCCCGCTTTTCTACGATGGTGACCTCGAGGCCGGCGTTGCCGCTTCGCAGGAGATGCGCCGCCATCAGCACCCCGCTTGCACCGCCGCCGATGATTGCAATCGACCTGGTCGGTACTGTAGGGGCGGCCAAATTCCATTTTCCGCGATAGGCAACCGTCATCACCGCGGGATCTCAGCATTGCGAAGACGCTCGACACAAAGTGCCCGCAACACGCGCGCGGCGTCAGCATAGGTCAATTGCTCTTCGCCAGAGGCAAGAAGCCTTTCGGGGACAATCGCGGCGACATCCTCCAGAATGCGAATCGGAAGCAGATCTGAACAGCTTCGCATACGCCCGAACACCGAGCTGATGGGGATCGACAGACCTTCGAATTCGACCAGCGGCTCGCCCATGCCATGTTCCCAGTCTTCGAAGGCGTCGAGGGCGTCCGAAAAAGCCTGATGCAAGTAGACTGGTGCGTGGCCTTCGTGCAGTGCGGGAAGCAAGCGCGTCATCAACTCCTCCTGTGATTTGCCAAACGAACGCAAGCCAACTGAAAAATTCACATGCGCCGGACGGAAGCGCCCGACAGTCCTGCCCCGATAGTCCCGACCAGTGGGTAAGGGGCGATGCCGGGCGGTCTCGGCGGCGACGTCCATGTTGGTCAGGATGCCGGCGGGGCCGTCTTTGACGACGGTCCTGAAGCGCCTTCGAGCATCAGGCGCTGGCTGCGAGCCTCTTGGCCATTCGAGGAAAGATATTGCGGCAGATGCCTGCAGCTGGTGGTCGGGACGTGGGTGAACTCGACTGACATGCAATCTCCTCCATCACCTCAGGCTCCATCATGGAGCCGTTCGACTACGCCCCCCCGGGCTTTGCCAGATACAAATCAGATAACGCCGACGACGGCGAAGGTGAACGCCGGGGAGAACGCGAACGCGAGATAGATGCAAGCCGAACGCACCGCGCCGAGAGGCGGCATTGCACCCACGCGCGGACGGCTCGAGACATGGTCCGCAGGCAGCGTCAGCGCGATGTCATGCATCTTGAGTTTCCTGTCTGGGTTTCCTCCGACTCTATTAGTCTAGTAAATTAGTAGACGTTGTCGATTGCTTTTATCGCGCGATTTACGGAATGGGTTTGCGCAGCGAACGACGCGATTAGATTTCCGTTCTCCCAGGGTGACGCTATTGGGGATCAGTCCCTGCCGGCCCAGGGGACCAGAACGGCTTCGATCCTGCGGATGGCGAATTCGAGCACAAAGGCGACGCCCGCGATGACGAAAATGCCCATGATCACCACGTCGGTGACGAGGAACTGGGCGGCCGACTGGATCATGAAGCCGAGGCCTTGCGTGGCGGCGATGAGTTCGGCGGCGACCAGCGTCGTCCAACCGGCGCCGAGCGCGATGCGCAGGCCGGTGAGGATCGAAGGCAGCGCGCTCGGCAGCACAACATGGGCGAGCACTTGCCGCCTGGTCGCGCCGAGCGAGCGGGCTGCGTTGATACGCTCGCGGTTCACGCCCTTGACGCCGGCCGCAGCCGAGAGTGCGATTGGCGCAAGCATAGCGATCGCGATCACCAGAACCTTCGACGGTTCGCCGATGCCGAACCAGATGATAATCAGCGGCATATAGGCAAGCGGCGGGATCGGCCGCAGGAATTCGAGCAACGGATCGAAGATGCCGCGGCCGACTGTGCTCATGCCGATCGCGATGCCGACCGGCACGCCTACGATGAGGGAGGCTATCAGCGCAGCGAAGACGCGGGCGAGGCTGACGCCGAGATGTTCGAGCAGCGTCGAATCGACGAAACCCTCGGTGGTGACCGACACGAACCGCGCGGCGACGGCTGCTGGCGAGGGAAGGAAGACCGGTGAGACGATGCCGAGCGCCGCGGTCAGTGCCCAAGCTGCGAGCACGACAATGATGGTCGCGACGCTGATCCAGCGGGCCGACCAGCGTTTGCTGCGGGTAGGCTCGGGAGCGGGCCTGGACCATGGTACCGACAGCGCGTCCGGCCGGTCGTGGTCGGAAAGCTCGGTGTCGAATGGGGCGAGGCGTTCGAGATCTGGCCGCGCCATGGGGCGAAACAGCGCGCTCATGCCGGCTCTCCGTCGAAGATGGCGTCGGCGAGTTCCGCCCGGCCGGCGATAAAGTCTTTGTCCGCCTTGATCGACCGGACCGGCTCGCCAGCGACATAGCGCCGGCCGAAGCCGGTCTCGATGACCCGCACGATGCGGCCCGGATCCGGCGCCATGACGGCCCCGCGCGTGCCGAGCAGCAGCGCCTCCTCGATGCCGTGCGTCACCATAAGCACGCCGACGTTTGCGCCGGCCCATATGTCGAGGAGCAGCGTCTGCATGCGCTCGCGCGTCAGCGCGTCGAGGGCGCCGAGCGGCTCGTCCATCAAGAGGAAGTCCGGATCGGCGGCGAGCGCGCGGGCAAGTCCCACGCGCTGACGCATGCCGCCGGAAAGTTCCCATACCGCCTTGCCACCGGCTTTCGGGAGCCGAACGCGCTCAAGCAGTTCGTCCGCGCGCCGGTTGCGCTCGGCCTTCGGCATACCGCGCATCCTCAGCGCGAAGGAAACATTGTCGCGGGCCGACAGCCAGGGGAACAGCGCATCGTTCTGGAAGACCACGGCACGGTCTGCGCCCGGCGTCGTGATCGACCGGCCGTCGATGCCGGCCGTGCCGGACGACGGGGTGATAAATCCTGCGGCGACGTTAAGTAGCGAGGTCTTGCCGCAGCCGGACCGGCCGGTAAGCACGACGAAATCGCCCGTGTCGATCGTCAGGCTGGTGCTGCCGATTGTCGGCCGCGGCTCGCCGTCATAGCGTATGGTGACTTGGTTCAGCGAAAGTGTCGGCATGGTCGGCCCCTCAAAGGTTTGCCCGCCCCGTCGCCAGAGGAATGAACGACGGGACGGGCGCTAGCGCGCTTGGGAGGATGCGCGTCAGTTGGAGGCGGCTGCCTCGGACACGTATTTCGCGGAAACATATTTGCCGTAGTCCGGCAGCACGGCGTCGATCTTGCCCTGCTCCTTGAGGAATTCCGACGTCGCGGTCACGGCCTGGACCGTCGCGCCGCCGAGGAATTTGTCGGACGCCTGGTCGGCGAGCGACGGGAACACGTAGCCCTTGAGCAGCAGCGGAACGTCTTCGACCTTCGCGCCGGTCAGCTTCGCGATCTTGGCCGCCTGCTCGGACGAGGTCGACCAGGCGTCCGGCACCTTGAGGAAGTCGGCATAGGCGTCTCCGGTTACCTTGACGAAGCCGGTCACGGTGGCCGGATTCTGCTCAGCGAAATCGGTGCGCACGATCCAGGCGTCGAAGGTCGGCGCGCCCCATTCCGCAACCTTGGCGGAATCGACGATGATCTCGCCCGAGGTGCGGATCTGGCCGAGCGCCGGATCCCAGACATAGGCGGCGTCGATATCGCCACGTTCCCAGGCGGCGGCGATCTCCGGCGGCCTGAGGTTAAGGATCTCGACAGTCTTCGGATCGACGCCTTCGTGCTTCAGCGCCGCAAGGAGCGAATAGTGCGTGGTGGATACGAACGGCACGGCGACCTTCTTGCCGGCGAGGTCCGCGATCTTGATAATGCCCGACCCGTTGCGGGCGACAAGCGCCTCGGATTCGCCGATCAGACCAACGACGAAGATCGTCTCGATCGGCAACTCGCGGCTGGCGGCGGCGGCAAGCGGGCTCGAGCCGACATAGCCGATGTCGATAGCGCCCGACGCGATCGCCGCGACGACATCGGCGCCAGAATCGAATTTGCGCCAGTCGATGGTTGCGCCGAGCGCCTTTTCATAGAGGCCGTCGGCCTGTGGCACCTTGGAAGGTTCCACGACCGTCTGATAGCCGATGGTGAGCTTGAGATCCTCTGCGATGGCGGAGCCGAAGGCCAGCGCCCCGGCGACCGTCGTTGAGGAGATGAGTAGAAGTCGTCTGGAAAATGTACGCACGGGGTGCTCCCTTCTTGGTCACCGAAAATTTCCTGCGTATTCATCCTTCCTCTAATTCTACTTATTTTGTAGACTTAAACGTTCCATCTTTTTGCGCATTCGGAGAAAATCCGATGGTGCTGACGGTGCGATTCGCCTCGTTTGGTGCTGCCGTAAGAATCGGGATTCCCATTTTGAGCGATCGGACCCCTAGCCTCGCGGCACAAGTGGGCCGGCTCGTCTTTCGTAGGCTAAGGGCTAAAAGATGTCGGTGCAGTAGTCGATACCGAAGCGGTCGAACATCGAAGTGACGGTGGTGCAGCCAGCCGACGCAGCTTCAGGCCAACGCAATCCGCTGTGAAGGAGAAATGCCCTCGACGGATTGGTCGGCTTGACCGCCACAGCCGAAATCAGAGCTTCGGTTCTCGGTGGCAACGGTCGTTTCTGCTGGTGATGGCGGCGGATTCCATCGTTGCACTTTCATCGGAAGCTGCTGCTCCGCATTCGGGCGCGACGCCCCACGATGCAATGAGCTTCCGCAGACTAAATCGCGGACTAATTTCTCTCTCTAGTCTGCGGTGCCTGCTACCTCCTTGAAATTATGGCGCGCCGGAGAGGATGAAACTGGGCACCGCTATGTCATTGCTGCGCCTATTGATTTCTGAATCACCGCCGCTTTGAGCCAAGAGCGGATGTCGCTGCGTTTAAGCTCTCACAGTCGATGGATGCCTATAGCTCACGGCGGACCGTGGCCCGCGAAAAGCCTATTCTTGCCTGTCAACGCGCTGCAGGATCGCGCGATAGCGGCTGCACACGGCGGGATCCACATAGAAGTCCACTTCCGTATCAACGATCTCGTCAAGGCGTAGTCCGGCATAATGTGCCTTGACTTTTGCCAGGACGTCTTGCGCTTGCTTGATTTCGCCCAGTTCGCAATGGCAGACGGCAAGACGAACGAGCGACCACGGTGGTACAGTTACCATTTTCGCGTAGCAGGCCGTTGCCTCGCGAGATCGTCCAGCCGTGGTCAGGATGATGCCGCGAAAGTCTCCATACCATCCCACAGCGTATGGGTCGCGGCGCTGGGCTTCGTTTATTTCAACAAGCGCCTCATACGGCCTGTCCGTGTAGTTCAGATGAAGGGCACGGATACTAAGAATGAACGGATCGTTCGGATTGAGCGCACCGCCCGGTCAAGGCTGATTTCAGCTTGCCTGAATTGGCGCAGGTACAAGTGAGCAAAACCGGTGGCGAGATGCCCATAGGCCTCGTCGGGGTCAAGCTGCAGTGCAGTTCTTGCGATCTTCAGTCCGGAGTGCAAAAGGTCGGTATTGTAGTAGACCCAGAAGAATTTGAGGGTCTCCACAAAGCTGAGCAAGGCGTGGGCAGCAGCAAACCGCGGATCGAGCTTTACCGCCTGGCGCAGAAAGGGTTCAGCTTCGCGCACCGTGTCATAGTCATAGGTGGCTGCCAGTTGCAGCGCCCGCAGGTAAAAGTCATAGGCCGACATGTTGTCGGTCGGCCTGGCCCTGGCACGCGACGCAATCGCGGTTCTGGCCTGCCGGGCCAGACGCGCCGCAATCATCTGGGTGATTTCGTCCTGGATCGCGAAAATGTCGTCGAGTTCCCGGTCGTAGTGTTCGCCCCAGATATGAGCCATTGAGGACGCATCGATTAGCTGCACGGCGATCCGCACCCGGTTGCCGATCTTCCGCACGCTGCCTTCGACGACGTACTGGACGCGAAGGGCTTGGGACCAGCATATTTATAGCCGCGACCATGCACGGTCACGATCATCTCGGCAGACAGCAGCTTTCGGAGCGCCGAAATGTGGACCTGCAGCGCCAAGTCTCCTTGCCACCTCGGCCAGGTCATTCGCCTTGCCGCGGAACTGGAAGGAGGAGTTCCGCGCAATGACCAGAAACTCCTTGAACTTGCCAAGCTCAGCGGTAATCCCGTCGCTAAAATAGTCTTGCTCCGGGCTTGAAGATATGGCCGTGGTGGCGAGCAATTTCGGGCTCAAACAGTTCCTTGCGTCCGGCACCAAGCCGTTCGAACGTGCCTGCCTCGTCGCGTTCCATCAGGGCGGAATAGCCCACGACATCGGCAGCGAGGATTGCTGAGAGCTTGCGGTCCATCGGTAATTGGCCCTGTCCCCCCAAAATCATAGAACAGGTCGCGTGAAAATGAAATGTCAGGGGGCGATGCGCGAAGGGCGACGATCTCGCTCAGCCACTCGTGAATCGGCACGGCGGACGCGGGCGGAATTACAATGCGCAGCGACCAGGTAGTGAGTCTAGGAATTACCGCTTCGCTTGTTGGGGCAGACATCCATTCGCGGCTCGCAAACGTCAGCAATGGTCATTGTCGCAAGTTCAGCTGAGGACGGGCGAGTTTCTGCTTGGAGTCGGAAAGCCGACCCAGTACCCAGTTTTGTTCTGGAGTGGTGTGCCCTTCCCGAGAGATGGGT
>NZ_CAKXZS010000010.1:30822-130280 GCF_935822925.1 Mesorhizobium ventifaucium | reverse complement strand
CCAACGGGGGCGTCCACACATGTCCATGACGACGATGTCGCCGGGCTCCAGCACGGGTACGAGCTGCTGCTCGACATAGGCGCGGAAGCACTCGCCGTTGATCGGTCCGTCGAAGACGAAAGGGGCCGCCAGCCGGTCGCAGCGCAGCGCGCCGAGGAAGGTCAGCGTGCGCCAGTGGTCGTGCGAGCGAAGCCGCGCAGGCGCTTGCCCTTGGGACCCCAGCCGCGCAGGGGGGCCATGTTGGTCTTGATCCAAGTCTCGTCGATGAAGACCAGCCGCTGAGGCCGGCCTGAAAGCAACGCCAGCGCTGCCGCCGGCGGGCAATGTCGGAGCGGGCCTGCTCAAGGGCGAATAGGGTTTTTTTGAACCGCAGGCCCTCGCGCCTCAGGAACTGCCACACCGTGTCATGCGACACCTTCACCCCGCGCGCCGCCAGTTCCGCCACAGCCCATGCAGCGACAGATGCGGCGTCTGGTTGAGCCGCCCCACCATGAACGCCCGATGCGGCTCCAGAACACGCTTGCGATGGCCACCCATCTTGCCGGGTGCCACAGATCCGCTCGAACGGTAGCGCTGCGCCCACTTCACCGCCGATCAAACGGCAATGCCGAACCGGGCCGCCACCGACCGGCAGCTGTCGCCGGCCTCGATCGCCCTTACAACACGCTCACGAAGATCATTCGAAAGAGGTCGCGTCATCAGATGCTGGCCTCCGCTCCAGCCAGCATCTTGAATCACAAAGTCACCGCATGGGAACCCGCGATTCAGTCAAAAACTGAACGGCTCTAGGCCAATCCTGCGGCGAAGAGTGCTCTCGCCACGGGCTCGAAATATTGCATGGGAACGGGGCTGCCCAGTTGCGTTTTGCTGATGAGCTGATGCGCTAGGACATCGTTGTCGACAATTTCAAGACGTAGCGCCCGCGCCTCGCTAAGCAGGTGTGAAGCCCGCTCGCCTTCGGCGCGGCAAACCAGGACGGGCACCCCGGTTTCACCGCGTACGTAACGCAGACCGATCAGTATCGCCGTTCCTTTGAAGATCAGCGTGGCGTGATGCACACCAAGGGGAGGTTCGTCAGCTGACTCGTCGCGAATGCGACGTCGTTCACTCTTCAACTCTGGCGCCCCTTGCTGATCCTTCAGCTCGCGCGTGACTTCAGTTTTGGTCATCCGCATTTCGCGCAGAAACAACGCACGCTGCAACAGGAGATCGATCAGGCCGGCGACCAGAAGTGCGCCGGCGCCAATTCCGATCAGCAGTTTTGCCCCTGTAACGACAAGGCCCACACAGCCCATGCCGCAGACCGGCAAATAGACCATCGTCTTCCACATGCCGAGAAGGCAAAAGGAAAAGGTTGCGCCGAGAACGAATACCTTAAACAGCGTCTTGCCGAGTTCGACCATCGAACGCGCAGACGCCAAGCGCTTCAGCCCTTGAAAAGGATCAATTTTCTCGAAGTTGGGCGTCATTGGCTCAAGAGAGAAAACAAATCCACCATTGGCTAATAAGCTTGCCAAAAGCACCGCCGCGACAAGCGTTCCAAGCAGCGGGCCAACAGTTGCCAAGGTGAGTTCGCCAAGCACAGCCAGCGCCTGCCGGACCGCGAAGTCGAATGGCAGGTTCTGCAGCTTGTCGACAGATAGTAGCGCTTCGCGGCATTTGTCTTCGATCACGCTGCCTCTTAGCCATAGGTACCCGAGACCAGCGCAAGTGCCGACCGCGCGAACGAAATCGGAGCTACGTGGCAGCTGCCCTTTTTTGCGTGCATCGTCTAGCTTCTTGGGGGTGGCGGCGTGTGTCTTCTCTTCACTCGAGTCGCTCATTTTAGCAATCTATCGAACCACTCGAGCGCGCCATTCGCTTGTGTGATCTCCAGTTTCATACCCTCGACTAGATAGCCAGCGTAGGTGACCATGATAATCGGAAATACAAGATTCTTGATCGTCGGGGACAGTTGGGTCAATTTGAATTGCGGCGCAAAGCGACGCAGTAGCATCATGGATACATCAATCAGCGTCATAAAGAACACGACGGGCCCTGACACCAATAAAGCCGTGCGCATAATGTGGTCGAGGAGCCCTAATATCTCCATTGCTCCTTGCGTGCTCAATGTAGGGTGGAACCTATACACGGGCCAGATCAAATAGCTGCCATAAAGGGCGCTGACCACAGTTTCCAGCCCCCCTGATGCGACAAAGATGGCAATCGCAGTGATCCCGAGAAAGACTCCCATGGCGGAAGCCTGACTGTTCGTCGCGGCGTCGGTCGGGGCGGACGGGTTGGTGACGCCGCGTTGGTTGTCGATAAACTCACCGGCCGCCTGAAGTCCCCATAAGGGAATGCCAAGGAGGGTGCCAAGTAGTGCGCCGACAAAAACTTCCTTTAATCCGAGCAAAGTGACCTGGATCAGACGTGTTTCAGGATCCAGCGCCTGCAACCCGTCGCTGACGTGTGCCAGGCATGGTAATCCGAAGGCAACAGCCAGGCAGCCGCGGATCAGCCCATCGGTCTGAGAACGTGTAAATACAGGTAGGATCATCATAATGCCTATCGCGCGCGCTGCGCCAAGACCGGCTGCTACGACGAGTTCGATAGCCGTATGGATCAGGATTTGAATCTCGGCCGGTGACGCATACATGGCGGAGACTAGTAGCTAAGTGTCATGGCGGGAAACTCGGTAAAGATCTGGTTGGCTAGCTCTATCAGCGGTGCGCTTAGCACAGGCGCAAACAAGCCAATAACCGCGACAACAACCAGAAGCTTCACGGTGAGTGGCAAACTTTCATCCTGGATCTGGGTTGCCGCCTGGATGATGCCAATGACCAAGCCAACGATCACCGATGCAATGAGCGGGGGCAGAATCCAGATCATGAACACCACCAACGATTGGGTCATAAGAGTGACAATACTGGATTCAGCGATGATCAACCTCCCGGTATCGTGTAACTCAACACAAGTCCGTGCATCAATTTCGACCAGCCATCAATAGCGACGAACACGAAGAGTTTGAAAGGAACAGATATAAGCGTTGGGGATACCATAGACATACCCATCGCCATCAAAATTGTCGTCACAATAAGATCGATAGCGATAAAAGGAAGATAAAGAAGAAATCCGATCTCAAACGCGCGCTTTAGCTCTGAAATTAGAAAAGATGGGACCAGAATGGACAAATCATCAGCTGTGGCTTTGGCACGCATTTCCTCTGGCCAGACTTTTTCGGTCGACGAGACGAAAAACTGTCGCTGCTCTTCATTTGTGAACTTCTTAAGATGATCACGCAGGGGCTCGGTCCCGGATTTGGCGGCGCTTACCCAGTCGTCGAACGTCTGATAATGTAGCTTCGGATCGGTCATCCGATCATAGGTCTGTTCAACAACGGGCGCGCTAACGAACATGGTGAGGATCAATGCCACGGCGTACAGCACTATGTTAGGTGGTATCGTCTGAGTCCCGAGCGCATTGCGGACGAGGAAAAGAACAACCGATACCTTTACAAAGGCCGTGGTCGTGACGACTACTAAAACCAGCAGACCCAGTCCGGCGGTAACTGCGAGAAGCGCCAGGATTGGCGGCTGGAGCTCAGTCATTGCATCCCAACCCGCCACGGAGCCTGATGCCCAGCGTATCTCCAATGCGCACGATGTCGCCACGCCCGATACACTGACCATTGGCAAGTATATCGACCGGACCCTCGATCGGCCGTCCAAGTTCGAAAATATGCCCTTCGCCGGCACTTCTTAATTCCCCTAGAGGAATAGGCCAGCGACCGCATTCAAAGACAAGCATGATCTCGATATCATCGAGATCATCCGTCGGCCCTAGTTGCGATCCAAGTTGTGTCATATGCGCATTCTCCAAAGGATAGGAACGCGGGCGGAAAGGCCCGTGCAGGACTAGCTGGTCGCCCTCAAGATCAGCACCGGCCCACAACTGGCCAAAAGATAGGGCGATCTCGCCGCGGCCGAACGGCGCCAAGTCCGGCAACAGAGCATCACCGGCACATGCTTTTCGAAGAATCGCCGCAGGAACGCGCAGCGTGCCGATCTCTCCTGCAACCACGATCGGGAGGTCTGAAAGTAATCCGCGCGGCTGTCGCGGTAACTGGCCAAACAGTTCGCCCAGAGCGCGAAACGCAGACGGCACCAAGCCATCAAGAGGCGAGAACAGGAACAGACGACCCTTGCCACTGACCGGGCCTAAGTCGATATCCAGTTCGAGATAAGGAGCCAGTGTCGCGGCTTCAAACACGCGCACGAGCTGCACGTTCAGCTGTGTCCTATACTCCAGTCGAGCAATAAGTGGCTCAAGTGCAAGTTCAACAATGAGTGAAGCCGTTGGCTCGGAAGGGAGAGTCAGCCCATTCTGCACTGTTGCGATGAGCCCCTCTACAAGCGACCGCGATATCGACAGCACGACCGCATCAGCTCCGACCCTACAAATGCAGTCGAGCATTGGAATGGCGGCAAAATTCTCTTGCCAGACAAGCCCTGCCATACGCACCGACAGCGGCACGTCGTTGATCCGGGTCTGAAACGGCCTGCGGGAAGCCGCAGTGTCATTGAGCCACGAGGCGACCTCGTGGGACAGTGTCAGCGCTGGCTCCAATAGAGGGGGTCTCACCAAAGCGGCTGCCAAAAACTGCACCGTTCTATCATTCGGAGGACCTGCGGGTTATCGAATCCGTTTTCGCGACCTGGGAAAGCGGACCCCTCCCAAATCGAACCAATATCTCATCGTCGGCCTCGATCTCGCCTGCGGCCTCCGAATGGATCTCAACGGCGCGCCGGACGTCGTCCTCTATTTGGCGCCATTTGTGCGTTGCCGCCGAACATGCGACCCATAGGTCCCTCGTCACGGACGCCGCTAACTCGGCCTTTTCTTCGGCGGCGCGCGCATTAACAAGCATCTGCCGCCTGCGAGTGATCTCAGCCGCAAGGCACTCAATATGGAGGTGGTGCCGGTCGAGGGTGGCGCTAGACAAGTCATCGAGCGTCATCAGCTCCTGATAGAGCGCTGCTTCGGCCGTTGAGCAATGTTGTTGTGCCATTGCAAGCTCTCGGGAGGCATTCTGTGCTGCTAAGGTGGCCATATGGCGCTGGGCTTCCTTTTTGGACAGCTCACTAAGGGCACGACGCTCTTGCATTTCCTTCAGGAGCCGTAACCTCGAAGACTGAATGTGATTCACGCGGTCAGACGCGACATCCATGCTACCGTTTCCTCAAACGCTGACGCTTCGTCTTCGCTCTGGCGCAAAAACTCCCTCAGTTCGTCGATTGACGCGACAGCCCGGTCCGTCAGGGGATCGCCGCCTTCCTTGTATTCGCCGACGTTGATCAAGAACTCGGCCTCGGCATACCGCGAGAGGAGTTCACGAAAGAAGGATGCTGAGTTGCGATGTGTCGCCGAAACGACCGCATCCATTACGCGGCTGCGACTCTGCAGTACATCGATAGCAGGGAAATGCGATCGCGCCGCAATAGCGCGCGAGAGGACGACATGGCCATCGAGAATGCCGCGCGTTTCTTCGGCGATTGGATCACCTGTGCCATCGCCTTCTACAAGCACGGTATAGAAAGCGGTGATTGAGCCACGCTCACTCATGCCAGCGCGCTCTAGCAGGCCTGGCAGCATGCCAAAAACAGAAGGAGGAAAGCCCCGTCGCGTCGGCGGCTCACCCGCAGCAAGGCCTATCTCACGCATGGCGCGGCAGAAGCGTGTCAGGGAATCCAGCATGAGAGCAACGCGTAGCCCTTGTTCGCGAAAATATTCCGCGAGCGCTGTCGCCATCGGAGCACATTGTGCCCGCTCAACAGCCGAGCGGTCGGATGTTTCAACAACAACGACCGCACGGCGAAGGCCCTCCTCCCCGAGATGCCTCTCGATGAATTCACGAACTTCACGTCCTCGTTCGCCTATCAGCGCGACTATGACAACGTCAGCGGCGGCACCTTTTACGATCTGTGACAATAACGTCGACTTGCCACAACCTGGCTCGCCGTAAATACCGATTCGCTGGCCCTCGCCGCACGTCAGGAGACCATCCAGGGCACGGACCCCGAGCGGCAAGGGCCGCTCAATCATGCGCCTTGTCATTGGATTCGGAGCTCTGCCGTGCAACGGCCGAGTCTCGGCGGTTTTGATTTGGCCTTTGCCATCCAGTGGACGGCAACGACTGTCAATCACGCGGCCAAGTAAATCGTTGCCGACGGGTACTTCACGCATTCGTCCAGTGGCGACGACTTCCGCGCGGCTGGAGAGGCCGACCAGGTCGCCGATCGGCGTCAGCAGTACGCCATCATCCAACAGGCCGATCACCTCGGCTTCGAGCGACAGTCCGGTCCGCGGGTCCTGTAGGAGGCAAAGTTCTCCAATACGTGTGTCTGGCAAGACGGCATGGACCAGTGTGCCAACAGCCCGCGTGATCCTGCCGCGCACGACGCGCGTGTCGATCCGCTTTACCGTAGCTCTCAAAGACGAGATCGCCGGATCGGCAGGGCAGATCGCAGCGTCGTGATTATGTTCTGATACCTGCGTGCTCACAGTTCGCCTTTTTCAGAGAGCGTCCCGAAGCCGAGACGCAACGCACGCATCTGCGCATCAAGGCCCAGATCGACATTGCCGTACTCGCTCCACAGCACGCACCGTTGCGGCGACAACGTAGGATCCGGTTTGATCCGAACCCTTGGACGACCATCCTGTCCGTCGCATGCGGCAAACTCTCGCGTAAGCATGTCCACTTGCGTCGGACACACATGGAGGCAAACTTCTGCGCCGCTGTATTGGCGCTCAATGGCGTGACGAACAGCCATGACCAGCAGTTCGCCCGGATCGAATGCTCCCACAAGATCGCTTAGTATTTCCATCACGAGCTGCGGTAATTGCTGCTCTAGAACCGCCTTTCGTCGTGCGACTTCGGCGACCGCCTGCGAAATCAGCGCTGCCATTTCCTCGGCGCCAGCATCCAAGCCCTCGGCATGGCCGCGCGCCAACTCACGCTGATACGCCGCGCGTGCCCAACTGCGTACGCGCTGCTGATGCCGTTCTGCGGCGGCACACGCTTCTGCGGCATTATCCCAGATTTCGAGCTCGCTCGCCGGTATCAGCGGCCCCAATGGGCGCATCTGCGGCGCTGCCGGCGCGACGGAAATATCCGCTGTCATATCAGCGGGTTCTCCGCCTCAAAATGGCCTACTACAAGCGAAAACAACTGGCCTGCGGCGTCCCTGTGCTTAGGCTCTGGATTGTCGGCGGCGGTCCCTACGGGCAAGCGTAGAAGCACGCGGTTGCGCTCCATCACTGGACTGTGATGGAGCCAGGCACCAAGGCAGGCGTGTCCATCGTGTTCGATTTGGTGCGCGAGTTTTTCCGGATCAGCGATCAATCTGTCCGCAATGGCATGCGCCAGATGTCGGATTCCAAACGCATGGGCATCAGCGCCGATACGTTCAATAAGCACTGTGAGGTCAGGCTGAGAGACAAGCTTAAGCAGCGAACGGGCATGCCATACACTACCTGCAAGGAGGGCAGCCCGATGCGGATCATTACCGCGCAGAAGGTCCGGCCCCCAGTCAACGTCATTCGACTCCGAATCATTGTCGAGCAACAATTCCGTTAGTCTTCGCTGCAGTCTGGGACACTTCTGCAACTGAGCCATCGTAGCAGCCGATAACGCCGGATCAAGACGCGCGCCAAGACGAGTCGGATGGACCGAAGCAGCAAGTTCGCTCCGGTCCAAGGCATGCAATTGGAACGAGCCGTCGAGTTGGGCGGTTTTTACCGGCACTGGCATCGACATGTCATTTAGGCGCTATCGCCGGGGTCTTTTTGCGAATGGCCTCGAGGGCGGAAATACCCGACCGCCGCTCGACCTTGGAAAGTTCGCCCGACGATTGCCTGTGCCGGCGGCTAAGGGCGCCGGCTAAGACGTAGCACGCCACTGCAAATACAGCTGCGGCAATACCGATCACGGTCGCCAGAAGGGGCGCTGGAGCGAGCCTGGATGGCTGGGCCAAAACAGTCGCCGGCACGGACCGTTGCTCAGGCGCGGAACGCTCCACCGGCACCAAAACCACTTCGACCTTATCGTAGGACAATCCTTCTATGCTGTCGGCCACGAGCATCTTTATCTTCGGCAGCAAAACAGAGAGTTCAGCTTTGGCGTCGTGTCTGATAAAAACCGAGGCCGAGGACGGCGTGGCGCCTGCTCGCAAAAGGTCATTATGCGGCAGAACCACATGGACACGTACAGACAAAACCCCATCGATATCGCTGATCGTACGAGACAACTCTTCGCTGAGCGCATAGACGTAACGGGCACGTTCCTCGGTCGGCGAGGCAATCAGGCCTGATCCTTGGAAAATCTCGCCGAGGTTCTTGAAGGACTGGCGCGGCAATCCCTTGCCATTCAGGAGGTTGATTGAGTAGGCGAGCAGCTTTTCGTCAACCTGGATCGTGCTGGTCCCATCCTTGCCGGCGACCCGGACCGCAGCAACCCCGTTGTCCATCAGAAGGGCGAGCATTTCATTCGCCTCGCGCTCCTGCAGTTGCGTGTAGAGATCGACCTTGCAACCGCTGAGGGCCACGAGAAGTGGCAGTACGACAAGGCGAAGTGATCTCCGGCAAGACGTGCTACGCATGATTTTCTCGGCTAAGCCAATCATACGCGCGGTTCAGCCTTCCTTTAGAAGTTTATTCACGGATGAGGTGATGCCGCTGACACCTTTGGAAAGAAGACCAACCTGGGTGACGCCATTGTACATATCCCGCAGACCAGCAATCATCGTTTCGAAATCATGCCCTCCCTGCGGAACGCCGGACATTCCGGTTCTCGCATCACCTTCGGCAGGAAGCTTCTGCGGTCCATGTAGAGCGCCCTTCAAAAGGCCTACCTGCTGGTCGAGCGCAGCCGAATTAACAGCACGGTCTGGGTAGATCGCAGAAATCATCTGCACCACGCGGTCGCCCAGGGGACTCATCTGCGTAGCCGCGCGTTGAACACCCATCGCTGGAGCAACTGGCACCGTGGGTGATGCCAAGGCGGCATCGTTTTTCAGCGAGTCGGCCGCGTGCGCCAACGCGCGCTCAAACTGGGCCTGCTCGCTGAACGAGGGTGACCCGGTCTTGGGGAGACAGTCCGCTAAACTGGTAGTGATCGACGTGATAGGCATCATCATGCAAAGACTCGATAGCTTCCTCTTGACCGAGCGAACCCGGCCCCTTCATCATTCGTTATCGGGTCAACGTCTAGGCGGCCGAGCTGACGACAAGCTGACTAACCGAGGTTTGTTAGTCATCGAAAAGTCATGCTGGGCGACTTAGTCACTTGTGCAGATTTCAGACTCTGGTTTATCAGTGCGAAATGTTGAGAGCGCTCTTCCGATCCGTCGCCCCACACGTTTTGAGACTTCTGTGTGCCGGTTTTTTTCTCTACGCCGGAACCAACGGAACTCTCGGCGTTCCCTTATCCCTCTCCAAGACGCCGTACAGATATACGGTTCTCGATCAGGATCTCTCTGCCGCGCTGCAGCAATTCGGCAACAACCTTAATATCCGAGTCAACATTAGCGCCGAGGTGAAGGGGCGGATCCGCGGGAGTATGCCGGATTTGCCACCGCGCGAGTTCCTCGACCGTTTGGCCAATTTGTACGGTCTCCAATGGTATTATGATGGGCTTGTTCTCTACGTGTCAGCCGCAAAAGAATCACAAACCCGCATGCTTGTGTTGACTTCGATCCGCTTCGATACGTTTAAGGGTGCCCTAGACAAGCTTGAGATCACCGATGACCGCTACGTGGTGAGACCCGCGCCGGGAGATGGCCTCGTTTTGGTTTCCGGTCCACCGCGCTTCACCGCGCTCGTGGAGCAGACTTTCAACGGTCTTGTCGCGGAGGCACAGGCGCAGCCGCGCGTCCATGAAACGCCGCCAAGCGAATCGGTCCTGACATTGTTTCGGGGCTCCTCCACCATGGTCGTCCGCAACGGATTACCTGAAGCCGCTTATTCGTCCGACGTGCCGCAGCAGGATGGCGTTGGCGGTAAGCCAGAGCCACGCCAAAAATGATATTTGCGGTCGCAGCTTCGGGACAAAACAACACCGCGGCCACCCAAATTGTGAATTCCTCTGAACTCGTCAGTTTGCCGAAAGCTAAACCGCTCATGGTGGCAACCGCCAGCTTCAGCGATACTCCGGTCATTGTGCTGGGATTGCACATAGAGCTGGCGCAGAACGAGGCAATTTGAACAACAGCAGGGGTATTGGTCCCGCCGAGCTCTGACTGTCAAAGCTCGTTTGGCGTCGCCCTTGTGGGGGATTGCAATTTCATGTCTGAGGAGTCACAATGTCCATCAATGATACAAGCAACGTTTTCAATAGTCAGAATATCCTACAGTACAGTAGCCTGAATCTGATATCTGCGTTGGAAAAGACGCAGCAAAACGCATCGTCCTTCGATGCGATGCTGTCCCTTCACCTGCACCAAGACGGCACCAGTCCCTTCCCACTCCGGGACCAGCTGCCACGAGATCTCGAATCGTCGATGAAGGAATTGTGCCGGAACACATCGGAGTCGCTGTTGCCCGATGTCGGATCCTCGTTGGAAGAATTGCGCAAGAACCCATTGGATCTGCTGCCGCCAAGCATGAGGGCAGCCATCGAATCAATGGATCAAGGCCCGCAGCCTGCGGTCGCCCCCCCTCCCGTTGCGCACGAATCAGTGGATCAAGGCCCGCAGTCTGCGGTCGCCCCCCCTCCCATTGCGGAAGCGCCCATAAAAAGCGAGAGAATCACGTGGAACGGCGGCTCACTGTCCCAAGCCGAGTTGCAGATCGTGGCAGTGCTGAACCGTCACAAGGACCTATGCCCGCTTAGTTGGCAATCGTTGACGGATAAAGCCAATGATCCCTCTACGCCACCGGATCTGAAAGCGGCGATTGAGGGATTGCAGCAGGATCCAGAGCTTTTTTATGCGATCGGCTCGCAGGGCGATGGCCGCTGTGGCGGTAAGATCACGGCCAAGGATTTGTCCGAGTTCTCAAGCCATCACTCACAAGTTGCCGCATATCAGGGCCAGCAGGCGCAAAGCTACGCGCAGAACTACATCCCATCCGACAGTACTGGAAATGCGCAGCCGTCGGTTATGACCTTGAACGATGCGACGCGCGAGCTTTACCGGTACTCCGAAAACCTGCCCCAGAACCTGAGTCTGGCTGATTTCAAGCAGATCGTCGACGGCGACGCGAAAACTGGCAAATGTCCGCCACAGGTCATTGCGGCGGCTCAGTACTTCGTCAGTCACCCGAATGAATGGAAGCAGTTGTACGGTGGCTCGATAGACAAAGTCCATAAAGAGGATTTTCTCCAAGTCGCTTCATCTTCGATGAGCCTCACGCAAACCGAGCTGAATACCCTTAAGACGATCAACAGCAACCAGCAAAAATTCTTTGGGAACGGTGACCTGACTCGCGACAAGCTCGCAAGCATGGCGCAAGACAAGAGCCTAGATCCGAAACTAAAGGAGGCGGCCTCGCAGCTGCTATCGGATCCTCTGCTCTTCAGTCTTCTAAACAATTCGATTACGGGCTATAAGACCCACAATTCCTTCTTCGATTTCGGCGGCGGACACACGGTCGATTCCGGTAACATCAGCAACAAAGATTTTGGCCACTTCTACAGCAGCATGTCGTCTGCGAACCGAACCGTTCAGCAGCCAAAGACCCATGCGCCCGAAACTGCTGCGGAACAGGACGCCGTCTCGGACATGATGACGGGCCGGGCGGACCAGCCTGATACCAAATCGGCCAAAAAGAACGGCGGGGCTTTCATCCACACAGTCGGCGACGTGCTCAAGGTGTACTCGACAGCGGCTGATTGGGCTGCGACGGCGGTGGGTCTGTTGAGCTTCATTCCGGTCGTGGGCCAAGTGGCCGATGCCGTGTCGATGACGCTCGCGTTCGAGGCGCAAGCGGCAAATCTTGTCCGCACAGCGATTACCGGAGGCAATATGAAGCAGGCGCTGATAGACGCTGGCATCAATATCGGAGCGCAGGCGCTCAGCCTTATCGCAGGCCCCGAGGTCAAGCTTGCAATACGCAACGGGCTGGTGAAGAAGGCGCTCGAAGAGGCCGCCACGGCCGGGATCGATCTGCCGATTTCCATGGCGCAAAGCTATGCAGAAGACTATTTGTCCAACCTGCAAGCACGCCTTCCGGCCGACCCTATGCAAGCGGCCGGCCTCCCCAGCCCGATGGGCTTGCCAATATTCCAGAACGTGGCCTGACGACAAATGTGCGACTTCCTTCGCCACGCTTCACTGGCCTATCAATCACCTTGTGGGGAACCTTTGCCTTTCCGCAAGGCGATTTGGCAGGCGTGCCTTAAGGGTCGTGGTTAGGTCGCAGCAGGCCCGGGCTTAGTCCACTCATCCTTCGGCCTTGAGTTCGTTTTCACACTTAGCCTGAGAGAAGAAGGTGAGATCGGCTAGAAAAGAACCCGGAAAAGAGCGGTCATGCTGACCAGTTGGCGCAGTGCCCGTCCGCAACTGCTTCTCCGATGGCCGTGGGGGCCACCGGCCCGCAACATGGGCCGGTGGAGCGCGGCGACACAGCCGCGCCAGCTTTGGTGTGCCGAGCATGATCGACAGCTTGGAGGTGTAAGTCCATTACCCAGCCTGATGGCGGCGAAGGGTTAGCGAAGCGCAAGGGCGTCGCCGCGAGGCGGGGTCTGAAGGAAGCGTGGAGCAAACCCGCGACCCAATGGACAAGAACCGGATATGAGGCCTACCCGGCCGGACGAGCGGGCCAATGACCGCGAAGTCCATGGTCACCAAGGACCGGGGTGGTAAATTCGGCGGGTGTGCGGGGAAGGCGGTCGATCTTACCTCGGGAGATCTGCGCCGTGTCCGGAATTCCGGACTAGGCCCGCCGTGAGGCGCGCTGATCGCGGCGCAGAAGTCAGCAGAGGGCATAGTAGCAGCCGGGTTTGCCTGCGGCGAAGGCCTGAACGGTGGAAGTGGAAAGTAGTACCGCGCGTCTCGATACGGCCATGCGGCAGAAACCGGTTCTCCGGCCTGCCCGCCAGACCTGACGGCGAAGCCCGACGGAACGGCAAACGCAGGGACCGAAGCCAGCTCGGCGACGCACGTCGTGAAATCCCGGCGCTCGATACCTCACAGGAGGCTTTGGTCGCTCAATTCATCGAACCGCCGAATACGGACCCGTATGTAGGTGGTGTGGGAGGGGAGGAGCCGCGAGGCTCCCCCTATCCCGATTTGACACGACCGGCCAAGATCATGCCCGCTTGGCCACTTGAGCCACGCCGCCGTCGCGTACGCGCGCCTTTAACCCACAAATGAAGAACGCCGCTCAGCGCTCTTTGGCTCTAAAGAGGGTGGTTGGAGCGGGATGCCTCTCGAGCGATCACAAATCAGCATGGCAGTCACCCCGCCTCCAGGTAACGTCATGAGCGCAGCGCCACCGGGCGCCCTGGAGAGGTGAGGGGCACCCTATCTCGTTCAGGTCACGATCGTGTATTGTGACGGCCGCGCTCACCACCAGATCAAAGCAACGGCAATCTTACAGACTGGAGCCGGCGCCGTACTCTACTGAGCTAAGACCATACGACCCATGTCATTGACCTTTGCCCGCCCCGAACGTCCTGTATGTGGCAACTGGTATGGCCGCACGCTCGCCATCGCTCGGTTTGACAGCCTTGTTGTCGATCAAATCGCGCGGATCGTTGACCATTGCAGCTAAGTTACGTCGTGTCGAACAGCCAAGCGGCTCTTCGAAGGATTTGTCACTGAGTAAAGGACCGGAATACGACGGACAGGCAGGTGGGCGGGCATGATACACAATTGCTTCTACTTGGACTGCGCCGCCATCGTGTTGGTCGAGCAAATGGATGTTGTCAGTGTCGATACCCATCTGCCTGGCCTGATGCACCACCTCTGCGCTGAGCCGGGACGAGCCCCAGATAAGGAGGTGAAGAGCATCGCGGCGGCCGCTACTGGTCCTGTCAAGGAAAACACGCAAACGCTGCCGTTCGGAAGCGCGAAGGCTCTTTAATATCAGGACGGTGGTCTCCGGCCGGATCAGGATTGGCGCAGGGGGCTCGACATAGATCGGCGCAGTGCTTGTGCAGCCACTTGCGCTGGCCGTCAGGGCGACCAGGAGAACTTTGATCCGCAAAGTCATTCGATCACCTATTCGATTATGAAGCCGCGACCGCGCTTGGCCCCTGGCGCGCCGGTGCGGGCAGCAGCGCGGCCTCGCGGCGGATTTGCCGGAGAATCGTCCAAAGCCGGCGCCATCCGGTCCGTGGGTGCGCTCATCTGGTTGGGGCTGGAGCCTGGTTTTACGATGTAAGGCGTAACCAGAATAATCAGTTCTGATTCTTCCTTTTGAAACGAGGAGGAACGAAACAGAGCGCCAAGGATCGGCATTTCGCCGAGCCAGGGAAACGCACTGACGTTATTGTTCACGTTGCGCCTGATCAGACCGCCAATTGCAAAGCTCTGCCCACTGGCGAGTTCGACGACTGTGTCGGCTCGGCGCGTGGAAACTGCCGGCACGGAAATACCATTGATTTGAACGGCACCTTGGGACGACAGTTCACTGACTTCCGGCTTTACGTGAATGTTGATTCGGTTGTTGTTGAGAACGGTCGGCACGAATTCCAGGCTGACGCCGAAGTGACGGAATTCAACCGACACTTGCTTGTTTTCCTGCAGGACAGGAATTGGAAATTCGCCGCCGGCCAGAAAACTGGCAGTTTCACCGGACATCGCGGTGAGATTCGGCTCAGCCAAAACGGAAGCTATGTGCTCCTTGGCGAGCGCGTCGAGAACCGCACCGATGTTGACGACACCGTTGTCGAATCCGATTCCTGCTGTACCGCCACCCAGCGCTGCACCGGAGCCAGCGCCGCTGCCGCTTAACACGCCCACTCTGAAATTGTCGATTTGACCAAAGGCGGACAGGTTAACGCCGAGTGCCTTCATGGCGCTACGGGAGACCTCCGCTACCCGCACACTAAGATTAACTTGTAAGGACCCGGCGACCTTGATGTTATTGACGACTTGCGCACCGTCACCGAGATACTGCTCAGTGACCCTTTTCGCGGTGTCCGCGACCTCCGCATTGGGAGCTGTACCGCTAAGGATTGCGCCGCGTGGCGTATAGCTTACGTGGATTGAAGAGTCGCCGACCTGGTCACTCAACATGGCGCGCAATTCCTCGATCGGCTGCGTGACGACAATACGCAACGCGACGAGAGCCTCGCCCTTTTCGTCCAAGGCGAACAGGCTGGTCCGCCCGGATTTCTTCCCAAAGACGAAGATGGTTGTGTTCGAGGCTGCCTGATAATCCGCGATCGTCGGGTCAGCAACAAAGATGGTCGTGGCTGGCGCGGGCAAATGAACTGTCTTGCCGAGCGAAGAGGAAAGGTTCAGCGTGCCATCGAGGCTATTGGAAGCGGCAGGCGGCGTGCCTTTATCCTCGATGTTTTGCGCCGGCGCAGAAACTGGATATGACAGAATGACCGCGTAGAGGAGGCGGCTCAAGTAAGGAGAGACAGTAGTAGGTCTCGGGCTGACGATGAGTGGGGGCCGCCGATCGGTGTGAGGATGATCAGTTGGAATGATTTTCAAGGTGATCTTTTCTTTCAAATTCGGCCAACTATACGGCTGTCGCGCTAGTCACATTCGAGAATGTAACCAATGCCGCGCACGGTTTTTATCCGTGGTGTTGCGCCTGACCTGCTTAGGTATCCACGTAAGCGATAGATTCCGACTTCAAGAGCGTTGGCAGATACTTCATCGTTGAATGAATATAGGTGATCTTCCAACTGCGAACGCGGCACGATGCGGCCAGCACGGTTGAGCAGATGCTCTAGAATACACAGTTCACGGCGTGCGACCGTCAGCGGATGACCAGCAACGGAAACCTGTCGGCCGATTGGATCGAAGTGGAGATTGCCAAATACAATGATGGGGTCGGTCATCTGCACCGACCGCCGCAGAACGGCTCTCATTCTGGCAATGAGCTCATTGGTACACACGGGCTTGAGCAGAAAATCGTCCGCGCCACCGTTGAAAATCGCAATTCGCTTCTCAAGATCGTCGACGTCACTCAGAACGAGAGCAGGAACTGAATGTCCCTCACTCCTTAGCTGCTTCAGCCAATCCAAGCCATTGCCATCCGGCAGAGCCAGCTCCAGCAGGAGAACTTCATAGCTGGCGCAAGAAAATGCACTCGATGCCTGTTCCAGTGTGCGAACGATATCAACAGCGAAACCGCTATCCCCGAGAGCAACTCCCACGGCTCGCGTAAGATCCGCATGGTGGTCAACGAATAGCGTTCGCATTTCATCTCCTATCAATGGTAGGACAGGTCACCGAGACTATTGAGACGGCGACAGCAGAAATCGCGCAACTCATCGCAGGGTTCGTAATCCTCTTTGGGACGGCTAATCGGCAGGGTCATGCGAATTGCACGCCTGCAGTAGGCGGTAGGCGGGGTAGAACCTGTGAAGACGTGTTGATGGGCTGATACTTTGTTTGGCAGCCAAAGATGCCACCCACTCTGACTTCAATTCGTCTGCGCATCGATCCTGCCTATGTGCGGCCCCCTGCATTCGCCAGGCCAGCGTCGCCCTCCAAAGCCCACGATTCCATGGCTCGCAGGGGTTAGCTTTCGACAAGCGACTTGAACAAATCGATTGTTCGGATCATAAGCATCCACATCCTGGATGGGCCCGCATATTCACCCCAGGTCGCACTGTGAGGCTGATGCTTTGGTACCGCAGCTTGGAGCTTGCGTTCGGTCATCAGAGCTCGAGCGCGGCGGATTGGACACTGATCTGGCTGCCGCAATCTGAGCGCGGCGGGAACCGTCACCGAGACGTCTCGCGGCTGTCGGTCGGCGCTGCCGGTCTGCAGCGTTTGAGGCCTAGCACCATCGGTTGACGCAAGGGCGACATGCGATGAGGGGTCGGCTGGGCTTCCGCGAAGTAGGGCGACTGCGCAGCACACAGCGCACGGCCCTCTTCCAGGCCGTTGACCGTCTTCCCGATGTGCAGCCGAAGGCCCGCGTCCGCTACCCTGGAAGTCGAACGGCGATAATCTCATCCAGTCTTAATCTAGCGACCTGAGGCTTAGGGTTGATGCCGACATCAGCCCTCAGCAGGTTTTGCAGCGGCTGCCGATCGGCAAGGGGTTGTCGAGTGGCAGCGGCTCATTGTCCGGCCGCTGCCCGTCCAGAATCGTCCAGCCAGCGCTCCCCAGTGCTGCTCAAAGCCGTCTTGCCCTGCCCGTCCGCTTGCTCTTGCGATACGGGGTGCTGTACCTGCTGCCAGGCTATTACAATGAATGTTAAGTTTGTGCCGGTTCACGCTAGCCTCACGTTCACAGATCAGATGAGCGACCTACTCAGGCAAGCTTTCGAGAGGCTGACGAGGTCCGCCGTCCCGGAAAGCGTAGGCCTGGTTTTCTGCTCAGCGGTTGGCGGCCTCGATGGGTGCAGGCCGCGCCGGGTACCCAGCCGGTCCATCTGAAGAGTCGATGCTCAAACGGACTAGGACAAGATTTCCGTAGCGGGGCTGCCCCATCACTCTGTTTAGAATACCTTTTTTAGAGCACGCGGTACGTACTGCATTCTTGCCCCGGTAACGTTCCTAAAGATGGTTCTGTCCGTGCTAGGCGCAGATGCTCAGCAACCCCTATGCTGTGGCGCAATATCGATGTGCCTGCTTCATAACTGAGCTTGACTTGGCTACAGCTGACCATGACATCACCGGAATCCCGGAGCTCGCACGCTGTGGCGCGTCAGGTGATCTGCACTTTGTCAGCTTCCCTTCTCCGCAGTCCTTCCGGATGATGCGCCGGGCGCGCAGAGCAGATGGATGCTGGCCGGCACTGACGCCAGCGAGCGGCCGCGCTCGGCGATTCGATCGATCCCCAGGTCAATCGGCGCGCGGTTAGCGTGCCAGCAAAACAGGCGGACGACCCCTCCCTGGTTTCAGCCTAAAATCAGGTCCGCCTGACCCATCGAGTGCAATCGTTGACCGCTTCTACTTGTAGCCATCCCTGCGACACCTGGGCGATTGGCAACGCCGCCACAGCATGCGCTATTCCAATCACGTTTGCGAGCGGGCGTCGGATTGGTGATATTCTGACACGTTGTTCGCCGCACTTTACCCGAGCCCATGCCCCAATGTGCCGAGAGATAACCGTCGTTGTCTCAGACGGTTCGGTCCGGCACCGGCTCGTACCCAAGCCCCCCAATCACACAGGTCAGCGTCGGATCGAACCAACCCCGTCGGTGCAACGACCTCAAAAAGCAAGCCGACGCCGGTTTTTGGTGAGGTCCTCGACTCGTGCCCCTTGTAAGCTGCACGGTACCGATCGGCACCGGCGCATTGCACGCCCATCCAGAACGTTGCTGATGAGGCGAGAGGCCAGCGCGCAGTTAATGGCCCCCGAATTTCGTCGCCCGCTCGCCCTCCCGCAGGTCGCCGCGCAACGTGCGCGTAGCGCTTCGGCACGAGTTCTATAAGCAGGTCCCGCGCGGACAGCAGGCAGCTAGACGGCACGCCTACATCGATAGTCGGATACAGATAGGCGAGATTGTTGATGACGAGCAGATGCACAATCAGCGCGATGGAGCGCAGCAGCCGGTATGAGACGCGCGACGGCAGCGGCGAGACGGAAACGCGCGCGAAAGCGAGCAGCGTCGAGGAGAAAGCCGAGCGCTGAGGCGAGGATGGGCAGCATTCGACCGAGGCCGAACAGCGCGGGTTCAGAGAAGAAGAAGCGGGGAAAGACGTCCCAGCCCCACCTCGGATTGCACCAGCGAACGCAAAGCAGGACGAGGCACTGGTCGAAACGGCGGCCCTTGAACATCTGAACTCTCCGGCGAAACACCGAAGGCCATGCCTCTGGTCCCGAAAACTTTGCAACAGATCTTGGCGAGCAGGTTGTCGTCAGGTTCTCGACAGCCTCCTGTGTCAGATCCAAGCCCAGCTTCAAACGGGCTTATATGCTAAAAGTGAGAACGGATGGATTTCACCTCAACCAAGCGGGTGCACGGACAATCGAACAGGGCCGGCTTGCAAGATAGCTCGCGTGCCGCTCCGCCCGCAGCTGCGGCGGCGTTTGAGCGGCAACTGAGCGAGATCGCCAATTCAGGTCGGGGTGGTGGAGCAATGCCGGCCGGCTCGGCGCCGCAGCCGGCCCAGTCAACTAAATTTTTGAGAAGGCTCAGCAAGCATCCTCTTCATATCAGGGATGAAGACTTTATCCTCAGCCTTGAAGAGGCCCTCATCAAGGGCAACGCCTCCGAGCACACTGCCAAGAACAATGTAAGTATTCTTCTCAGCTTTGGCCAGTGGCTGTTCGCAAACAACAAAGATCCCATCAAGGATCGGCTCGACAAGCAGTCGCTGACCGATGATGCGCGCGAGTTCATCGGAAAGGGTGATCCCTCGAGGCTGCTTACGGCAATAGGTCATCTTCGGACCTCGCAGTCGACGGGCGGAATTGTGCCGATCGGAGGCCGCGCTGAGTTCACTCCTTATCCGGAGGACGCGGCTCTCATCAACGAGTACAGAAACGAAGCAGCGACAGAGACCGGCAGGAGGAATGCAACTGCTCTTAGGAGCTTCGGTGACTACCTGCGTCAAAACAACAAGAAGGGCATTGCTGGTCGGCTTTCCGGTAAGGCGTTGGATGGAGATGTCAAGGGCTACAAGGAGGACGCCGGTGGTGATCCAAAGATCGGTTCCGCACTGGCTCATCTCCGAAAATCGCACGCCGGCGCTAAAGCGATGCAGCTCGAGCGCCATATTCCTCCCGTTCCTGATCCCGAGGACGCGGCACTGATGGAGCCGAGGCGGGTCGGCGAGGCGATTGCGCAGCACAGCGCGTCGCAGAAAGCTGGCAATTGGCCAAAGGAGCTTGCTGCGGCAGACCAGGATGTGCGTTTGGAGCTTATGGACGAAGCCGGCCCGTCGTCTTCGGCGCCGCAGCCGGCTCAGCCAGCTCGGCTTGGCAGGAACCAGCCTCTTCATCCCGAGGATGCTCCGCTGATTTTGGGGCTTAACGACGCCCTTATCAAAGGTGGGGCCACCGAGGGCACCGCCAAGAACAACGTAAATATTCTTCTCCGCTTTGGCCAGTGGCTCCTCGCAAACAACATAGATCCCATGAAGGATCGGCTCGACAAGCAGTCGCTGACCCATGATGCGCGCGAGTTCATCGGAAAGGGTCATCCCGCGAGACTCCTTACGGCAATAGATCATCTCCGGACCTCGCAGTCGACGGGCGGAATCGTGCCGATCGCAGGCCGCGCTAAATTGACTCCGTATCCTCAGGACGCGGCTCTCATCGATGAGTACAGAAACGAAGCAGCGACAGAGACCGGCACGAGGAATGCAGCTGCTCTTAGGAGCTTCAGTGACTACCTGCGTCAAAACAACAAGAAGGGCATTGCTGGTCGGCTTTCCGGTAAGGCGTTGGATGGAGATGTCAAGGGCTACAAGGAGGACGCCGGTGGTGATCCAAGGATCGGTTCCGCACTGGCCTATCTCCGAAAATCGCACGCCGGCGTTAAAGCGATGGAGCTCGAGCGCCATATTCCTCCCGTTCCTGATCCCGAGGACGCGGCACTGATGGAGCCGAGGCGGGTCGGCGAGGCGATTGCGCAGCACAGCGCGTCGCAGGAAGCTGGCAGTTGGCCAAAGGAGCTTCAGGGACAGCAGGATAATCAACCAGCCGCGTCATTTTTCATCGCTCCAGGGAAGTTGCCCACTGGACGGGATAACCTCAACAGCAACGGGGCGGGTGCTTTCGGAGCAGCCGGCTCTCGGCAGGCTGGGGTTCAGGCTGCCGCCCGGCCGTTGTTAGCGATCAGCGAAGAGCAGATTGGGCGCTCGCCTGGCGCGGTTGACAGGGGCAACCTCCTGCCGGCCGAGTGGCTCATCATCAACAATGAACATTCCACAGCGCTGTTGAGGCCAGCGAAGCGGCAGAGGACCCTGAATACGCCGCCAGCCGTCGCCATTCAGCAGCAGCTGAGCGAGATCGGCAATTCAGGCGGTCGCATGCCGATGCAGCCCTCCACCTACCAAGTGGGCGCATTGCCATTGGAAGGGCAGCCCGTCGTGCGGGGGAGAGAGTCCGAATACATCCCAAGCCTGCAAGCGGAGACTAGCGGGATCGGCGTTCGTCTCATCAATCGCGGTCGGCTTTCGCCGATGAGTGAAGCTGCGGCAGCGGCACCGGCAACGGTTTCCGAACCTGCCTCGCGATCAACCGCCAGGCTGGCAGTCACCTACCGCGGTCTTCCAGTGGTTGATCTGACCGGGCTAACCACCACCTCCTCCGATGCCCAGATCGGGGCGTTGAATCCGACAGCCTCGTCCAATGTCCCCAACGGGTCGGTGCTGTGGGCCGACGAGTGGCTGAGTGACGCCCATATCCAGAGGGATTACCATTTGCTGGGGGAGCAGCTGCAGGCGATAGATCCGGCGCTCGCCGCCCGGACACGGCTGGTGGACCCGTCGGTATCGCATCTACTGCGTCACACCGAGCCGCAAAACGCGCGAGTCATATTGCAGTCCATTTATAGCCGAAATGACGCCCCAGCCGACTTCCTGTTCGTTCCATTGAACAATGGCACTCCTACTATTAAGGGCACCCATTGGTCGCTGCTGCTCGTTGATCGCCGCAACCCAGAAAGGCGGGTCGCCTATCACTACGACTCCCTCCAGCCAGAGGGATACAACAGCGTGCCTGCAAAACGGCTCGCAACACTTCTGAACGCAACCTTGGCGCCAGCCCGCATGCCCCGACAGCCGAACGATAATGATTGCGGCGTGTTTGTGCTGGACGGCACGCGGGCTCTGCTTGGACGATTGGTGGATGGGCAGCGGCCGGACCACGAGCCGATGCAACTCGACAACCTCGTCGCCGATCGGCAGGCGCTGCAAGTCCGGCTGAGCGGGCGCTTGCCGCACGAGGAGGAGTCTCTGCAGCTGTTGAATGGCGAACCCGCTTCCCCACCAATGATGGCATTCGACCCAGCGGAACTCCGGCAGCTGTTGTATGATGAACCCGCCTCCCCACCAATGATGGCATTCGACCCAGCGGAACTCCGGCGACTGTTGGATGATGAGCCTGCCTCCCCACCAATGATGGCGTTCGACCCAGCGGAATTCCGGCAGCTGTTGAATGATGAACCCGCCTCCCCACCAATGACGGCATTCGACCCAGCGGAACTCCGGCGACTGTTGGATGATGAGCCTGCCTCCTCTTCGCCGAGATTTAATTCGACCTCACATGCGCGAACGGACGGTGTTCATCAGCCAACCCAGGCGCCGTGGCTCCCTGAACACAAAAGATAAGTTTGAGGTGGAGGAGCGGCACTGAACAATCTGCGGCGTCGGTGCCATTCCGCTCGGAAGAGTGGGTGGGACGAGAGGCGTCGCTGGATGACGACCATGCCGTTGCCGACGAGGACTTCCTCCACCAGAAAGATCCGAATGATAGTAGTTCACGTAACCTCCATGATCACCGGAGAGCAGTGGCGTTGAAGTGTTCTGGTATACAGCAGATATGCTTCGCCGGCTTGCCACGATCGCCGAGGTCGCCGGGGCACGGGGGCAAACCTGTCGATCTGAAAATGAGATCGACAGCGCTCGGTGAAGGTGATCACCCCACACGCCCACCTCGGTAACGCCCAGGGATACTGATTAGGTCAACCGAATCCTGGTGCACATTGGAGTGAGCCGCTGTCACGTGGCTGCTTTCTTCTGCAGCCTCTCGAAAACAAGCCGCTTGCCTTCGCTCACGCTGTCTTCGAGCGGCTTCGCCTTCGCCAGATGCGCCGCAATCGCGCTGGCCAGCATGCAACCTGTTCCGCGCATCGTTGTGGCAACGCGCGGTGCTTCGAAGCGGGTGGGTTCATGACCGGAGCGTAACAGAATATCGGTCGATCGGGGTCCCGACGCATGCCCACCCTTGATCAGCAGGGCTTGAGGGCAGGCGGCCAGCAATCTTTGTCCTTGTTGGAGCACTTCGTCCTCATCCACCGCCATTTCGGAGCCAGTAAGGAGCGCCAGTTCAGGGAGGTTGGGCGTGACAATGCAGCAAAGCGGCATCAGATCGCGCTTCATGGCAGCGATAGCGCCTGCTTCCAGAAGTGCGCGGCCTGAGGTGGAGGCCAGCACAGGGTCGAGAACTGCCGGCACTTGCGGATTTTCACGCAGCACCGCCGCAACGGCAACGATGGTCTCGGCCGTTCCGAGCATGCCGATCTTGATCGTGGCCACTTCGTTGGCCTGCAGCGCGGCACATATCTGATCGGCCACTAAGCTGGGTGGCGAATGATGGATTTCCATTACGATGTCGTGCGTCTGCACCGTCAGCGCTGTGACGGCGAGACAGGTGCGCACGCCAATGGCAGAGATCGTCTCGATGTCGCGTGCTATTCCAGCACCCCCGCTGGAATCCGATCCGCCTATGACAAGCACATGCGGTTCTCGTCTCATCGCCATCGGTCCGTCTTTTCGATCCACTCTCGCGTGCGCGTTTCGGGATCGGAGCTCAACGTGATGTCCGTGACCACTGCCGCGCTGTTGGCGCCGACCTCAAAGACGCCGTTGAGGCGGTCAGGGTTGAGGCCGCCAATAGCGACCAATAAGATCGGCGCCACTCGCCGGTTCCACTCGCTGATCCGCTCCAGCCCTTGCGGCGCCCATTTCATCTTCTTCAGGATGGTGGGATAGATCGGACCGAGCGCAACATAGTCGGGGTCGGCAAACATGGCCGTTTCCAGCTCGAGATGATCATGCGTGCTCAACCCGAGCCTGACACCGGCTGATCGTATCCTAGAGAGGTCGGCGGTTTGCAGATCCTCCTGGCCGAGATGCACGAAGTCGCAGCCTTCCTCGATTGCCAGGCGCCAATGATCGTTGACGATGAGCTGGCATTTGTGTTGGGCACACAAGCCCTTCGACTTGCGGATCTCCGCGCGCAACCCGGTCTCATTCATGCTTTTGATGCGAAGCTGAACCAGCTTCACGCCGAGCGGCGCCAATCGTTCGATCCAGGCAGCGCTGTCGACGATCAGGTAGAAGGGATCGAGCTTCATGAAAAAACTGCTCTGCCGATGGTCGGCGTCGATGGCACCGCGACGTCGCGCGGTTCGAGCATCCCGGACAGGAAGGCTTCACGGCCGGCATCGACTGCCTTGCCGAATGCGCGCGCCATTCCGACTGGATCGGCTGCCCTGGCGACCGCCGTATTCAGGAGCACGGCGTCAAAGCCGAGCTCCATGACGGTTGCCGCGTGCGACGGTCGGCCGAGCCCCGCATCCACGATCAGCGGGACGCCAGGGAAATGTCCGCGCATCGAGCGAAGCGCCGGGATGTTGACCGGCCCGAGGGCGGAACCGATCGGCGCGCACCACGGCATCAAGACCTTGCAGCCGGCCTCCAGCAGCCGCTGGGCGACGATAAGGTCGTCGGTGGTATAGGGGAATACTGCAAAACCGTCGTCGCACAGGATGCGCGCAGCTTCGACCAGGCCGAACACATCAGGCTGCAGAGTGTCATGGTTGCCGATCACTTCGAGCTTGATCCAGCTCGTCCCGAACACCTCGCGCGCCATTTTCGCGGTCGTGACCGCTTCCTTGACGGAGTGGCAGCCGGCCGTGTTGGGCAGGATTCTTGTGCCAAGCGAGCGGATCAACGACCAGAACTTTTCGCCGTCCCTGCCGCCGGCCATCTCACGCCGCAGGGACACGGTCACCACCGAGGTGCCCGATGCCTGGACCGCATCGGCAAGGATGGCGGGCGATGGATATTGAGCCGTGCCGAGAAACAGCCGAGAGGGAAGCGTCGTCCCGAGAAGCTCGAACATGCTAGCCTCCCTGCATGGGTGATAGGATTTCAATCCGGTCGCCGTCGCTCAACTGGAACTCGGCCCGATTAACTTTGTGTACGAGGTCGCTGTTGACGGCCGTCGCCAGCCAATCGCCTTCGTAGTCGAGCGCGGCAAGTAGTTCGGCCAGCGTTGAGGCGTCAATCTCAAGCGCTTGGCCGTTGACGATCAGTTTCATTGGCGGGCTCCAGGGGTTTGTCGTGACTGAAGACGAGTTCGGCCGCCTGGCGCGCCATGGCGGGCGCGAGAAGAAAGCCATGGCGATAGAGTCCATTGATCGCGACGGTGCTTTCGCGTGCTTCGACACGCGGCAGATTGTCGGGAAAGGCTGGGCGGACGCCGACGCCGGTTTCAACGATCTCGGCCTCGCCAAAGGCCGGATGGAGGGTATAGGTCGCGCCCAAAAGCTCCATCAGGGAACGCGCCGTGACCCGTCCAGCGGACTGGCTCTCGATCATCGTCGCGCCGGCCATGAAATGGTGGTCAGTGCGCGGTACCAGGTAGAGCGGAAAGCGCGGATGAAGCAGCCGGACCGGGCGCGAGAGCGAGATATCGGGCGTGCGCAGGATCAGCATCTCGCCGCGAACGCCGCGCAGTCGGTCATCGACGGCGGCCATACCCGTGCAGTCGATCCGGCGATCGAAACCGGAGGCAAGCCGGGCGTCGGCGCCGAAGCGGAATTCGATGCCCATCGCCGCCAGCCTGTGATGAAGTGCCGCCATCGCCTGGCGCGGATCGAGATGGGCTTCGTCGGGGAAGAGCAGTCCGCGGCGGAAGCGGCCGGCGAGGTCGGGCTCCAGCAACGCGATTTCATCTTCATCGACACGCCGATGACCCGACGTGCGGCTGGCGAACCGGTCGAGCTCGCCCGCATCGCGCGGCGCGGCCACGACCAGTGTTCCTGCCCGTGTCACCTGGTCAGGCGTTGCCGCATCCCACCAGTCCGCGGCGTTGCGTCCGAGATCGAGCACGGACTGCTCGGCGCTTTCGCGCTCGCACCAGGGCGCCAGCATGCCGCCGGCGAACCATGACGCATTGCCGCCAAGGCTGTGCCTTGTCTCGACAACGGTCACAGCCGCGCCGCGCGTGGCGAGCTCGAAAGCTGCGGTGAGGCCGGCGACGCCGGCCCCTTTGACCAGCACCCTCATGATCGCTCATGCGCCTGCAAAGGCGTAAGCGCTGCGCCGGTCTCGTCCGCCGGCACGTAGAGGTCACCGCCCTCGCGGTACTTCGCCGCCATCGCCGCCATGCCCTCCTTCTGCGCTTCGGCGCGGATGTCATGGGAAATGCGCATGGAGCAGAATTTCGGTCCGCACATCGAGCAGAAATGCGCCAGCTTGTGCGCCTCCTTGGGCAAGGTCTGATCGTGGAAGGACCGCGCTGTTTCGGGATCGAGCGACAGGTTGAACTGGTCCTCCCAGCGGAACTCGAAACGCGCCCGGGAAAGGGCATCATCCCTGACCTTTGCAGCCGGATGACCCTTCGCCAGGTCGGCGGCATGGGCGGCGATCTTGTAGGTGATCACGCCGGTCTTGACGTCGTTGCGATCGGGAAGGCCAAGATGCTCCTTGGGCGTGACGTAGCAGAGCATGGCAGTGCCGAACCAGCCGATCATCGCCGCGCCGATGCCGGAGGTGATGTGGTCGTAGCCCGGCGCGATGTCGGTGGTAAGCGGCCCAAGCGTATAGAACGGCGCCTCGCCGCAGACAGCGAGTTGCTTGTCCATGTTCTGCTTGATCTTGTGCATCGGTACGTGACCAGGCCCCTCGATCATCACCTGGCAATCCTTGGCCCAGGCGATCTTGGTCAGCTCGCCGAGCGTTTCCAATTCGGCGAATTGCGCGGCGTCATTGGCATCGGCGATCGAGCCAGGACGAAGGCCGTCGCCGAGCGAAAAGGACACGTCATAGGCGCGGCAGATGTCGCAGATTTCGGCGAAGTGCTCGTAAAGGAAGCTTTCCCGATGATGATGCAGGCACCATTTGGCCATGATCGAGCCGCCGCGCGAGACGATACCCGTGACCCGGTCGACGGTCAGCGGGATGTAGTGCAGCCGCACGCCGGCGTGGATGGTGAAATAGTCGACACCCTGTTCGGCCTGTTCAATCAGCGTGTCGCGGTAAACCTTCCAGGTCAGGTCCTCGGCAGTCCCGCCGACCTTCTCCAGCGCCTGGTAGAGCGGCACCGTGCCGATCGGCACCGGCGAGTTGCGCACGATCCATTCGCGGATGTTGTGGATGTTGCGGCCGGTTGACAGGTCCATCACCGTGTCGGCGCCCCAGCGGATCGCCCAGACCATTTTTTCGACCTCTTCGGCCATCGAGGAGGTGACCGCGGAGTTGCCGATATTGGCGTTGATCTTGACCAGGAAATTGCGGCCGATGATCATCGGCTCGCTCTCGGGATGATTGATGTTGGCGGGAATGATCGCCCGTCCGCGAGCCACCTCGTCGCGCACGAATTCCGGCGTCACGAAGTCTGGAATGGCCGCGCCGAAGGCTTTGCCGTCGCGCTCAAGCTTGCCGCGCAGCATCTCGCGGCCGAGGTTCTCGCGGATGGCGACGAACTCCATTTCAGGCGTGATGATGCCGGCGCGCGCATAGGCAAGCTGGGTCACCGCCTTGCCCTGCTTGGCCCTGAGCGGCCGGTTGCGAATGGGAAATTCCGGCGTCAGGCGCTCACCCGTCGCGAATCCGTTGTCCTCCGGCCGGACATGGCGTCCGTCATAGGCCTCGACATCGCTGCGCGCTGTGATCCATTCGTGACGAAGCCGGGCAAGGCCGTTTTCGATGCTGGTTTCGACGGTCGGGTCCGTATAGGGGCCGGACGGATCGTAGACGGTAACGGGCGGCTCGCCAGCCGTCGGATGGACGGAGATTTCGCGCATCGGCACCCTGATCTGCGGGTGGATGGCACCGGCCTTGTGGATCTTCCGTGAGGCGGGCAGTGGTCCTGTCGAAACGGCGGGGGTGAGGGCATTCATCTTGAGGCTCCTTTGCTCGTGCATTGGAGACCCAGTTCTGTGCCGGAAGGATGAAAAGTCGCTCTGGTCGACCTGCCGAAACAGGACCTCGGGCGTAAACTCCCGCAAAGCGCTTGCACCGTCCCTACGCCAGTATGAACTGGATCAGGTTCAACGGGTCACTGCGCCGCGAAAGCCAGCAGTATCTCAGCCCCTTGCCGGGACTCCCCTGGTGAATGCCTCGAATTGAGCGGGTCGGCTCCGTTTTGTCAAGCGCATTCGGGGCCGGCCGAAAGCAGCAATCGCCTAGTTGGCAGCATCCGTTTGTGGATGCCATACCAAATGACTTACACCGGCGGTCGTGGATGATTACCGACGACTTGCACCCACACGTCATTGCGATTGACGTGATGCTTTCTGGACTTGGGATGAGTTCTGCGAAGCCTCGCACGCCGCGTCGATGATGGGCTCGTAGGTTCGAAGGCCAGTTTGAGAGCAAGTTGGAGCGCAGGTATTTGCCCGAGGTTTTTCACCGGTTTTAGTTCGGGGCATCGCGACGGCAGGAAACGGCATGGGGTCTCCGGCACGTCGCGATTTGCCCTTATGTGCCATCCAGCGAGATCCATGAACAGCACTGCATGCGCGGTTGGCGACATGGCGGCTAGTGTCGGCAATCCGCCTGAGGTCGAGGTTTCAAGCCTGGCACGCTTGCTTGCAATGTCCTCAAGCGTTTGCGGGATTGGGTCCGCTTTACAGCCCACCCGAGATGCAGCTTCGATTCCGCTAAAATGAGCTTTGGAATCGGAGTATGCCGCCGAGGCTGTTCTTTTTGCCGAGGTGAGTCCAGTTCACGCCGGAACGGTCGAGCGTGCCGACGCCGAAGTTGCCGTAGTGGGCATAGTCGACTTCGGCTGTGACTGTGAAACCTGGAACGACCATATAGGCGACGTTTGCAGCCAGACCAGAGTTCCTGAGCTGATCACCCGAGACCTGAAGGTTGAACGAAGTTTTCTCGTCGAACGTGTAAGTGGCGCCGGCCCACAAAGCCCAATTGCCGCTCCAAATTTTGTAGAAGCCGCGACCGTGAGCGGCGACTGCGTTAGTTGGGTCATCGTTGAGATTGCCAATGGAGCCGTAGCCAAACATTCCAAATAGCGACAGGTCATCTGTGACATTGACATCGACTCGGACCTTGCCGGCCAGAGCTTCGTAGTCGCTGTCACGAGCGATTACGCCAGTGATCGCGCCCCAGCCCTGGGTCTGTTTCACGCCGAAGACGACGTGCGGAACATGGCTGTCGATAGTACCGACTACACCCGACCGTTGTTCAAGTGAAACCAGAGCCGAAAAGCCATTATCGGCATCGAAGTAATACTGAGCCACGTTGGTATCGAAGTCGCCGTACCGGAACGAGTACCTTATTGAGCACGTTCCCGGCGTAGCCTGTAAACGTGTCGAAGGCCGACTCGTCCTTGCCAACTCGGAGGCCACCAAGCTGGATCCAGGCGGAAGTCAACTTGACGCCGCTGTTGAAGCTATACTTGTGAGGACTTTCCGGACCCGGATAAGCGTTGTGGTTGCCGAAGTTCACGCGAGTTTCAGTATAGGTCTTCAGTGCGCCGAGTTCGGTCTCCTGGCGCGTCCAAGTTTTGAACGTGAAACGCGTGTTGTTTCGCCAGGTGCCCTGAGCCTCGCCAGTTCTCACATCGGAGGTTCTTATCCCGTCATACGATCGGACATCGCTGAGGCCGACGTCGTAACGGATGTAGCCGCCGATGCGCACGCAGGTCTCCGTGTCGGGGATATGGAAGTAGCCCGAACCGTAGACGTCGCAGACCTTGACGTATTCGGTCGGGCCCGGCGCGGAGTCTTCGTCCGCCGCGCGAGCGACGGAAACGGAGATCAGGGCCGCAACTGAGCCGAGAAGAAGGCTGCTTACGTTCATTCTGGGTCTCGATTCAAAGGTTAAAGTCGGAAGCGTCAAAGAGCGAACTCGTGGCCTATCCGAGGAGAAAAAACATGTGCATCGCGATCCTCCTTCGTACCTAAGGAATGCGCGATACTAAGTTTACTAGAGGAGTTCCGGTGTACTTTAAGAGTACGCCGAGTGATACTTGTAATTTTGCTTAATCTCACTTCTTCAACTGTATGACTTATTGAAAAACAACTGTGTTTGGTCATCAACTGTCCGAAGGAGGTGAGATTCGACCTGCGTCAGGCTCAAAGAAAAGGCAAAACGCCTATTGCCTTGCTGCGCTTCCACACAACTGTCAGTCAAACTCTTTCAGTTACATCAGGGATTCAGCACTTCTGAACCAATATCCATCTCCGTTGTGTGGGTTGGCCGTCGGCGTTCGATGCGGAGCAGCAAGCGACGTGCCATCCTGAAGAGGTAGCTCCGCGCTGACACTTAAATTGGCCGGCGCAACTTCGTCGCGCTCCCCTTCTTTTTTGCTTTTTGGGGGTCAGGCTGAGCACGAAGCAGAGGTTTGGGACACGGTTCGTATGTCCGATATCTGACACTTTCGTTCGATACCGACAGCATCTGTTTGCTGTGAAGCTCGGGTCGAGACAGCATGCGGCGCCGCCGCTCGGTACGTCAGGCGGAGCGCCGCCATCTGGATCGTGCGGTCGTGTCCCACCGCGTGGTGTAGGTCGGCGGTAGCGAAGCCGCTGGCGAGCGCGCCCTCAACAGCGCTGTAGCGAGCGAGCGGCGTAGCGGCGGTCATCGATGTTCTTCGGTAGGGTTGGGTTGCTGACACAACCTGATTCGAAGGAACCACCGATGACCAACGACATGATGAACCTGCGCACGCTCGTAGAGAAGACCCCCGACGCCGATATCCTGCGCGAGATGATCGGCTTTGCCGCCGAGCGGCTGATGGAGCTGGAGGTTGGCGCCGCCACCGGCGCGCCCCATGGCGAGAAGAACCCGCTGCGGGTTGTCCAGCGCAACGGCTACCGCGAGCGCGACTGGGAGACGCGGGCCGGCACCGTCGAACTGCGCATCCCCAAGCTCAGGAAGGGCTCTTACTTCCCGAGCTTCCTGGAGCCGCGGCGCATGGCCGAGAAGGCGCTGACCGCCGTCATCCAGGAGGCCTACGTCCAGGGTATCTCGACGCGCTCGGTCGACGACCTGGTCAAGGCGATGGGCATGAGCGGCATCTCCAAGAGCCAGGTCAGCCGGTTGTGCGAGGAGATCGACGGCAAGGTGAAGGCCTTCCTCGACCGGCCGATCGAGGGCGACTGGCCATACCTGTGGATCGACGCCACCTACCTGAAGGTGCGTCGCGGCGGGCGCATCGTCTCGGTCGCCGTCATCATCGCTGTCGGCGTCAACGCGGACGGCCGGCGCGAGGTGCTGGGCATGGAGGACGGCACGTCTGAGGCCGAGCCGATCTGGACGGAGTTTTTGCGCAAGCTGACCCGCCGTGGCCTGTGCGGCGTCAAGCTCGTCGTCTCCGATGCCCATGAAGGCATCAAGGCGGCCGTCACCAAGGTGCTGTGCGCGACATGGCAGAGGTGCCGCGTCCACTTCATGAGGAACGTGCTGGCCCATGCCGGCAAGAGCGGGCGCCGCGTCGTCTCGGCTTTCATCGCCACCGCCTTCGCCCAGGAAACGGCCGAGGCCGCAAGCACGCAATGGCGCGCCGTCGCTGACCAGATCCGGCCGAAGGTGCCCAAGCTCGCCACCATCATGGACGACGCCGAGCCCGACGTGCTCGCCTACATGACCTTCCCGAAGGAACATCGCGCCAAGCTCCACTCGACCAATCCCATCGAGCGCCTCAACGGCGAGATCAAGCGCAGGACCGAGGTCGTCGGCATCTTCCCCAATGACGACGCCATCGTCCGTCTCGTCGGCGCACTGCTGCTCGAACAGAACGATGAATGGGCCGTGCAGCGGGCCCGCTACATGACGCTTGAGACCATCAGCCAGATGAGCGATGATCCGCTCATCAGCCTGCCGGCAGTGGCGCGCTGATCAGTCCGGCCCATGCCGGAGAGCACGGCGACCAACGCCGTCAGCTACACCACGCCAGTGGGCACGATCGATCGTGCCAAGCATGGCCCGTTCCGTTTTGCAGCGGCGCAATCGTTCACATCCCTGTGCGACTCACCTGGCGCCCTTTGCGGATCGCATGGATGCATGCTCACGAGATTAGTGTGGTTGGTTTCAGCGCCACCGCCTTGTTCGATTCGGTCAAACAGGCCAACTCTCGACAGATCACGGTTTATGGCTTATATAAACGCCCTAAAATCAGTTAAGGTCGTTTGTATGAGACAAAAATGCGCTCAACAGTGACAGATACATTGCCTCCCAGAGTCAAGAGGGCGCTTGGCAAGCTCGGCGCCGACATTGCGCTCGCCCGTAAGAAGCGCAGCCTGACGATCATGATGATGGCGGAACGATTGGGTGTCGCAAAGAGCACCTATCTGAAGATCGAAAAAGGAGACCCGACCGTCACTATGGGGGCCTACGCCATGACCTTTTTTGTTCTGGGCTTTGATGAGGCTTTGACGCAGATCGTCGACGCGCATCGCGATGAGCAAGGCCTGCTCCTCGACGCCGAACGTTTGCCCAAAAGGGTAAGGGTCCGGAAGCCACCGGGTGCAATATGAGACGTTCTATTGCTGTTCACATTGGCGAGGAAGCGACGCCACTGGGCACGTTGCGCTATGATCAGCAGGGTGCGCGCGAGAGCGCTGCCTTTGAATATCATGCAGGTTGGCTGAGAGCAGCGGAAGGCTTCTCGATCGAACCCGGTCTGCCACTCGTCTCAGGCCCCCAATTCCATCGAAAGACCGGCGACGGGTCCGTGTTCCACAACGCGATCGCCGACACGGAGCCGGACGGATGGGGCCGGCGTGTCATCCAGCGCGACCACGCCAAGCGTCGCCAAGAGGCGCGCCGGGCGGGAAATGTCGCCGAAACGCGGCCTCTGAACGCGATGGATTACCTCTTGGCAGTGGACGACATGAGCCGCGTTGGTGCGCTCCGGTTGCAGGACGAAGAAGGGCGTTACCAAAGAACGACCGAGGAGGGTCGACGCACCACGCCGCCGCTCATTGAAATCGGTCAACTCCTCGCAGCGACGCAGGCGATCGAGACGAACACCGAGACGGCAACGGACCTCGCCTATTTGCGTGGACGTGGCACGTCCCTTGGGGGCCGTCGTCCGAAGTGTTCTGTCGTCGACGACGACGGACGCCTCGCTATCGCTAAGTTTCCGAGCGTTGCCGATGATCGGGCTGTCACAAAAGGCGAAGTGCTCGCCATGAATTTGGCCAGAAAAGCCGGCGTAGATACTGCTGAGACACGTCTGCTCGACAGCGACGGCGCTCCTGTCGCGCTCATCCGTCGCTTCGATAGAACCCCGAATGGCAATCGACTCATGTATATCTCGGCCGCCACGATGATCGGCGCAGAGGCAGCGGATGCTGGCGAGCATAGCTATACTGAACTCGTGGATGTGCTTCGCCAGCACGGCAGCCAGCCAGCGGCCAACATCGAAGAGCTTTGGCGGCGCATCGCGTTCTCGATTCTTATCACCAATGTCGATGACCACCTCCACAATCACGGCTTTCTCCATGTGCATCGCGGGCAATGGCGCCTGGCGCCTGCATTCGACATCAACCCATTCCCCGAGCGTGTGCGAGAGCTGAAAACCTGGATATCGGAGGAAACCGGGCCCGAAGCGACGATCGACGCATTGATGTCGGTAATCGCTTATTTCCGGATCAGGAGCGATCGAGCGAAGACGATACTCGCAGAAGTCGAAAAGGCGGTTGCCTCATGGCGTGAGGAGGGGCGGGCGCTTGGGATGACGCCCCAAGAACTCGATAGCTTCACCGACGCGTTCGAACATCGGGAACGGCAAGCCGCCCACAGGGCGCAGCAATGATCCCTGAAAGCTTGTCGTTCGCGGTTGAGATGGCGTCCTGCAAGGGCGTCAAGGGCGGCTTCCCCCGCCCTGATTCCATGTCCGGCGCCGAAAGGTCGAGCGCCAGCGCCGTCCTCGAACAGGCCTGGTTCTGGCTGGCCCAGCGCCAGCCGGTAGCGAGTCAGATCCTGCTCTGCCAGTCTCTGAGCCGCACAGCGCTGCTGAAGCGCACGTCGAACGTGCTGCTGATCGGCTTGTGAGCAGGCGCGACCACCAGCGCTCGAAACCCATGCCCTCCTTCTTGCCGTCGCGCGCCGCATCGAAGATGGCCCAGAACGGACCGTTCCTGCCCCCGGCCTCGAGCCCCGCGGCGGCATGGGTATTCGCGAGAGAGCGCCGGACGCATAGGCTCCGCGTACTGGCGATGCGGCCTTCGCGCTGCTTCAAGTCGACCGGCGCGGCAGATCCCCAATGCGCGATGCGATCGCTTTCGTGACCACGTCACCTCGGAGGACGAGAAAAGATTGTCGAGGCACGGGTACGAGCTGCCTCAGTCGTTCGTTCGATCGAAAGCACTGTTTGCGGAGGACGCTCTCCATCATGCAGTGCCAGGAGACGCTGGCCGATTTCCTTATCCGCTGCCGTGAGCCGATGATTCAGGCGAAGAAAGTCCATCCAGGTTGGCGTGCGGAATGTCTCTGTCCAAATCGAAGGCTTTTGAAGATTTCGCTGCAGTGTCCAGTTTCGCGCACCGGCACGGCTCTGAACATGGCGCCTTGCGCGCATGTAGCCCAGAAAGGTCTCGATATTCTCTTCGGATATAAGATACTCGACCTTGACGACTATGGGGCCACTCCTGGGCTTCAACTCGAGTGCCAGCTCCGGCGCGTGAAAATCCGAACTTTCCTGATCCGTTTCTTCCCATGGACGGACCGGCAACAGTATCCCCGCAGCTGCAACTAGCAACAGAGCGCCTGCGGCGCCCTCCAGAGCCCAGGCTAAGGAGTAGTCCTGTGCGACAGTGCCCCAGATCCAGCTGCCGGCCGCCATACCCCCTGCGCTCAGGGCGTAGTATATCGACAGTGTGCGGCCGACGACCCACCTTGGGCTTGCCAGCTGCACCGACACGTCGATGCCCGTCCAGGTGATAAGCCAGCCCGCGCCTCCAACTGCCAGCGAAATGGCCGCCACGGCGACCGATGATGTGAGTGCAAGGGAAAGGCAACATGCTGCACAAGCAACAGAGGCGAACGATACCAGCCTGTTTTGAGACGTGATCCGCCTTAGAAAGCTATTGCTCATGCCCGCGACGAAAGCACCCATGCCGAAGCCGGCCAGCAAGATGCCGTAGACGATTGGGCCGCTTTTCAGCTGATCCCGGACGACTAGTGGGAGTAGCGCAAGGATGGAGATGCTTGCCAGCCCGAAAAAGGTTGCACGGGCAATCGCTGCCCTGATCTCCAAGGACAATACCGTGAAGCGCACTCCGTCATGAATTGCCATCGTCATTCGCTCACGAGGGAGAGGTGAAGTGCGAACATTCCATCTAGTGCGCCATATTGCGCTTAGAGGCGCCAGATCACTCAGAGCTGCCAAGGCGAAAGCGGCCAGCGGTCCAAAGAATGCCAAGATTACGCCACCCAAAGCCGGACCAACGCTGCGCACAATGTTGTATCCGACGGACATAAGCGTCACCGCAGCCGGGATGTCGCGCTTGTGAAGGATATCACCAACAGAAGCGTGCCAGGCCGGATCATTCAAGGCAAAGCCGCAGCCGGCCAGGAAACCTAGTCCGAGAATTAGCCAGGGACCGGCAAATCCCAGACCGACAGAAATCATCAGCGTCGTTGATGCCAATGCTATCAGGCAGTGCCCCGCAAACATCACCCATCGGCGGCTGAAGTTGTCGGCAATGGCTCCGGCAAGAATTGAGAGGAAGAATACCGGCAATGTGGATGCGGCCTGCACGAGTGCAACCATCAGATCCGAAGCGGAAATCGTGGCCATCAGCCAACTGATGGCGACCGTTTGCACGAGCCACCCGAGGCTGGATATTTGTGTGGCCGTCCAGATCGAGCGAAACACCGGGTTCCGAAATGGAGCCAGCGTTGTTGAGACAGGCAGATGAGCATTTTTTTCGCACTGCATGACGGTTGATGCCTTCGAGGGGCCGGTAATTCAATTCACGGCTGCCACTACTGCCGTTACGATGTTGACCAATAAGGGCCGACATATCGAGGATGACTTCATCGCAATGAGGAGTTGGATACCTCCGCTCTCTAGACTGGCGCCAACCACTCCTCGCCCAGCAAGGTAGCCTTGCCGATCGTCCTGCTCGAGAAAATCGTCTGCAGGGTTTTCGCTCTCGCGTCACCGAACCAGCACCCATGCAGCTTGCCGGCGATCATTTTTTCGCATTGGGCCCGTTTTGCTAGTGTCATTCGAGACAAATCCTGTGCATGGCCGTCGTACCGCTAAATTCCGATGATGAGGGCGCCTCCGGTGAGACCGGCACCCGCCGCCGCAAGGAGAACCTTTTCGCCCTGCCGAAACGGCTGCGCCCGATGCGAAAGCGAGAGCGAGAGCGGGATGGTCGCGGCGGAAGAGTTGCCGTACTCGGCGATCGTCTTGACGATTGCTTGATCCGCTATTCCGAGAACCCTCCCGACCGCATCGAAAATCCGGGCATTGGCCTGGTGTGGCACGAACCGGTCGATGTCTTGCGATCCCATTCGGGCAGCAGAGAGCGCGTCCTGCGAGCAGCGAGACATCATCTCCACGGCCTTGGCGAACACTTCGCGGCCGTTGGCGATCGTTATGCGGGTCTGCCCGAGGTCCATGCCGCCGTGGAACGGTGTGTTGCTTCCTCCGGCGGGAATCTGGATCAGCCCGTAGCGCGAGCCGTCCGAAGCCAACGCGGCGCCGAGAATGCCCCGATCCGGCTCTTCGCACGGGGCAATCACCACGGCGCCGGCGGCATCGGCAAACAGCACCGCGCTTGCGCGCTCGGCCGGATTGATGCGGCGGCTGAGGATGTTGGCGGCAATGACCAAGCTCGCTTTGCCATGGATGCGGGTGAATCCGTCCGCGAACATCAGGGCATAGATGAAGCCGGCGCAGGCGCCTGTGAGGTCAACCGCACCGGCGCGGCCTAAGCCCAGGCGATGTGCTACCAGCGGCGCGCTGGGCGGCAGAAGGTGATCGGGCGTCGAGGTGGCGAGTAACAGCAGGCCGATGTCGCCACGGTCGAGGCCGGAATTCGCCAGTGCCATGTCGCCGGCGTGCGCGGCAAGGCCGGACAGCGTATCCTGGTCGGTTGCCCAGAAGCGCGAGCGAATTCCGGTGCGCTGCTCGATCCAGCCGGGTTCGAGTCCAAGACGGGTCTCGATTTCCTGGTTCTCCACCTTTCGGGCCGGCGCATGATCGCCAAACCCGAGAAAGCGCGACGATCTGCTCATGCGCTCGGACCGAAGCGTTCGCCGGCCTCCTCGATGGCGTCATAGAGCCGGTCGAGTTCCTCTCCGGTGATGCAATAGGGCGGCAGAACATAGAGCACATTACCGAGCGGGCGCACGAGCAGGCCGCGTTCGAGGAAGAAAGCGCGCAGCTTTGGCCCGATCTCGGCCAGATAGCCGGCCGAGCCGGCGCGCAGATCGAGAGCTGCGATCGTGCCGGTCGCCCGGCAATCTGTGAAGTTGGCATTGTTGCGAAAGCGTCGAAGCCCGACGGCCTGCCCGGCGCTCAAGGCCGCAATCCGCTCGGCCACCGGCTCGTCCCGCCAAATCTCGACATTGGCGAGTGCTGCCGCGCAAGCGATCGGATTGGCGGTGTAGGAGCTCGAGTGGAAAAAGGTCTTCTGCCGATCTTCGGCGTAATGGGCCTGGAAGATGGCATCAGTCGCGAGTGTGGCCGCCAGTGGAATCGCGCCTCCGCTCAAGCCCTTCGAGGTGCATAGTATGTCCGGAGAGATCAGCGCCTGCTCGCAGGCGAACGTGCTTCCGGTGCGCCCCCAGCCGGTCATCACCTCGTCGGCGATCAGCAGCGTGCCGGAGGCCTCAGTGATCTTCTTCAATTCGGCCAGAACCCAGGCCGGATACATCAACATGCCGCCGGCGCCGAGCACCAGCGGCTCGACGATCAGCGCGGCGGCGCGGCGGTCGCGAGAGAAAGCCTCGAATCTATCCAGCGTTTCCTGCTCGCGCCCTGCGGCCGGAAACGGAATGGTGTCGACCTCGAACAGCAGGGGTTCGTAGGCGGCGTTGAACACGCCGCGGGCTCCGACGCTCATCGTGCCGATCGTGTCGCCATGATAGCTGTGTTCCATGACGACGATGCGCGAACGCGGCGCGCCGATGTTGCGGTAATAGCCGAGCGCCATCTTCAGCGCGACTTCGACGGACGTGGATCCACTGTCGGAATAGAAGACCCAGTCGAGGCCTGCCGGCACTATTTCGATCAGCGCCGAGGCCAATTGCTCTGCCGGCTGATGGGTGAGACCGGCGAAGATCACCTGGTCGAGCATCTCAGTCGCATTCCGGATTGCTTCCATGATCCGTGAATGGCGGTGCCCATGGGTGACCACCCACCAGGAAGAGATTGCATCGAGGATATGCCTTCCGTCATTCGTCTCTAGCCAAGCCCCTTCCGTGCGGACAACGGACGGCATGGCCGGCTCGATCGCGTGCTGGGTGAATGGATGCCAGACCGGCGACCGCGACATCATTCGCCTCCGGCAATCTTGGCGAGGTCGAAGCCGGCAAACATCGCCTTCCGCAGAGTTTCGCGCGTCAACGGAACGAGGTGTGGCAGCCTGCCGAGCTGACGCACCGCGCCGAATTCGGTGATTGTCCTTTGCGTATCGGCTACCTCTTCGCCGATGAAGGCGATGCCGATCAGCGGGATGGAGCGAGCCCGCAGGGCTTCGATCGACAGCAGAGTGTGGTTGATCGTGCCGAGCTCGGTGCGGGCGCACAGAATGACCGGCAGCCGCCATTCAGCGAAGATGTCAATAAATCTTGTCTGTCGGTTGATCGGCACCATCAGTCCGCCAGCGCCTTCGATGACGAGCGGTGTCGGCAGGACCGGAAATGCAAGATCGGCAGCCTCAATCGAGACGCCGTCAATTTCGGCTGAACGATGCGGCGACAGCGGGCTCTTCAAGCGGTGAGCTTCCGGCAGCACGCGCCCTGACGGCAGGCCGGCGAGCCGTTCAACCGCCTCACTGTCGGTCTCCTCATCGAGACCCGATTGCACCGGCTTCCAGTAAAAGCCGTTGAGCAGCCCGGCCAGCCCAGCCGAAAACACGGTCTTCCCTATTCCGGTGTCTGTTCCGGTGACGACGATACGCGTGGTCATGCCGTGCCCAACACCTCGACGAGCGTCTCGACCATGGCCGAAATGTCAGCCTTGCCGACATTCAGCGTCAGCGAAATGCGCAGCCGCGACGTGCCCTCCGGCACGGTCGGCGGGCGAATGCCGCGTATGTCGAAGCCGCGGGCCTGCAGTGCCGCCGCCATCACCATGGTGCGGCTGACGTCGCCAATGACAAGTGGCTGGATCTGCGAGCCGCTGCGCGCCACGCCACAGCGCTCCGCCAGTTGGCGGCCCGCGAAGGCAACGTACTCATGCAGCTGAACGCGGCGCATCGGCTCGTCGACCAGGATTGCGAGCGCTTCGCGCGCCGCCACCGCCATTAGCGGCGATGGCGCGGTGGCGTAGATAAAGGGCCGGCAGCGGTTGACAATATAGTCGCACAGCACTCCCGGCCCAGTGACGAGTGCGCCGGATGCGCCGAGCGCCTTGCCGCATGTGTGGAGCGCGACAATGTTGTCGCGGCCCTCGAAAGCGGCGGCCAGCCCCCGGCCGTCCGGTCCCCAGACGCCGGTGGCATGTGCCTCGTCGACCACTATGAATGCCTCGTACCGATCGGCAAGCCCGACCAGGCTCTCCATCGGCGCGCAGTCGCCATCCATGCTATACAGGCTTTCGACTGCGATCCAGATATGCCCCATGCCACCTTCGGCGCGCCAGCGCCTGATCGCGTCCTCAAAAGCATCTATGTCGTTGTGCGTGGCCGGCCTGAACTCGGCGCGTCCAGCCCGCGCCCCTTCATGCATGCTGGCATGCGCGAGTTCGTCGAGGATCAGCAGGCCGCCCTTCTGCGGCAGGGCGCTCAGCAGGGCGAAGTTGGCGATGTAGCCGCTGCCGAAGAACAGCGCCCGTTCGGCCCCGAAGAACGCCGCCGCATCTGCCTCCAATGCCTCATGCTCCGGCGCGTTGCCGCGCAGGAGCCGCGATCCGGTAGCGCCGACCGGGGTGCCCCCCTCGATCGCCGCCGCGACTGCATCGCCAAGTCTCTTCGAGGCAGCAAGCCCGAGATAATCGTTGGACGAGAAGTCGAGCCCGGCGCGCGGCGCCAGTGTCCGAAGCCGGCCCTTGCGTGCCAGACCCTGCAGGGTTGCTTCATAGCGGGCAAGCGGCGGCTCGTTCATCTTGCCTCGCGTGGCATCGGCTCAATGCCGAGACGTCTAAATAGACGATTATCCTTGTCCTCGCCGGGATTGTCCGCCGTCAGCAGCATGTCGCCGACAAAGATCGAATTGGCGCCGGCAAAGAAGCACAGCGCCTGCGTTTCGTCGCTCATCGCCGTCCTGCCGGCGGAGAGCCTTACATAGGACTTCGGCATCATGATGCGGGCGAGCGCAATGGTGCGGACGAAATCGATCGGATCGATGGGCTCGGCCTCGGCAAGCGGCGTGCCTTCGATGGGGATGAGCATGTTGATCGGCACGCTTTCCGGCGGCTCGGGCAGGTTCGCGAGTGTGACCAGCATGTCGATGCGATCGGCCTTTTCCTCTCCCATCCCGACAATGCCGCCGCAGCAGACCTTCATGCCGACCTCGCGCACGTGCCCAAGTGTTTCCAGCCGGTCGGCAAAGGTCCTGGTTGAAACAACCTCGCCGTAATAGCGCTCGGACGTGTCGATGTTGTGATTGTAGTAGTCGAGACCGGCCGCCTTCAGGCGCTGCGCCTGACTGAGGTCCAGCATTCCGAGCGTCATGCAGGTCTCCATGCCGAGCGCCTTCACGCCCTCGATCATGGCGACCACGGAGCCCATGTCGCGTTCCTTCGGACTGCGCCATGCGGCGCCCATGCAATAGCGGGTGGCGCCGGCGTCCCGCGCCTTCATCGCTTCGGCAATGACACGCTCCACCTCCATCAGCTTGGACGCCTTCAGGCCGGTTTCGTAATGTGTAGACTGGCTGCAATAGCCGCAATCCTCCGGGCATCCGCCGGTCTTGATGCTGAGCAGCCGCGACAGCTGCACCCGGTTGCGATCGAAGTTCTGGCGGTGGATTGTCTGCGCCAGGAAGAGCAGGTCGTTGAACGGCATCCCGTGGATAGCCTCGGCCTCTTTGCGGTTCCATCGGGATAGTGCCCCCTCGATCGATTGCATGGCTTGCTTCACGTCGCACTCCGAGTTCGTTCCAATCGTCGTCGTCAAAAGCTTTGTCGCTGGTCCGACAGCGCGTGCAGGAGTCTGTCGACCCTCCTCGGGTTCGCTACGATCGTCGATCAGCCCGATGAGCCTGAACCAGTTGGAGGGTGCGCCGCACAAAGATACAGGCTCGCATGGAGCAGCTCCTGCGTCGGCGCGGTCCAGCGGAGGGGGGAATGCTTTTCATTCCATCTCCATCAGTTCAAGCGCGCGCCGATGCGCCGGCATATCCAGGCCGATGTCGAGGATAGGGGCGCTGTGTGTCAGCCATCCGACTGAGATGAGGTCGACCCCCGTCGCAGCAATCGACGGAGCCGTTTTCGGCGTCACCCGACCGGAGGCCTCGGTGATGGCTCGGCCACCGACCAGTGCCACGGCGCGGGCAAGATCCTCAACCGACATATTGTCGAGCAGCACCACGTGGACTCCCAGCGCGAGCGCTACATCGAGCTGCTCCAGCGTGTCGACCTCGACCTCGATCTTCACCATGTGGCCTGCGGCGGCGCGTGCCCGCTCTATTGCCGTGCGAATGTCGCCGGCAATCGCGATGTGGTTGTCCTTGATCAGCACGGCGTCGTCGAGCCCGAAGCGGTGATTGGCGCCGCCGCCGACGCGCACGGCGTATTTCTCCAACGCGCGCAGGCCGGGCGTCGTTTTTCGCGTGCACACGATTTTCGCCTTGTGGCCACGCACGGCCTCGACCATCGTCGCCGTGGCAGTAGCAATGCCGCTCAGGCGGCACAGAAAATTGAGCGCCGTGCGCTCGGCCGTGAGCAGGCCTCGCGCGGGTCCGCACAGCTTGGCGATAGTCTCGCCCGCCGCGACATCGCTGCCGTCACCTCGCCAGATTTGCATGTCGATCGCAGGTTCGACGAGCATGAAGGCGAAGGCGGCCAGATCGAGCCCGGCAACGATCCCCGACTGTCGCGACTTGAGCACCAAGGTGGCCGTGCGATCACGCGGGATCACGGCGTCGCTGGTCAGATCACCGCATCTGCCCAGGTCTTCGAGAAGAGCACCGCGCACGATCGGCTCGATCAGGGTTGAGGGAAGGGGTGAGAACGAATTCATGTCAGGGTGCTCCGCATCGGCGCCCGCCAGCTGAGTGCGACGGCGGTCTGTATTGCGCTGGGCAGTGTCAGCCGTGACTGGCGCGCATCTGCATCGCGTCCGGGGAAATCGGAACGACAGTGCGATCCGCGGCTCTCTTCGCGCCGCAGGGCCGCAATGGCGATCATCAGCGCGACCAAGGCGGGGTCGGAGGCAGCGCCGTCGTGAGCTGCAATCGGTAACAGGGTCGCCACCCCGTCGCGTAGCGTCTCGCCATCGCGGATGATGCCGAGCGCGGCGGAGACGATTGGGCGGATGCCGGAGGCGTCTGGCCGTCGAGGCACGAATGCGGAACACACGCGCGGTCGCCGGGTGTGTGATACGTTGGCGACGCTTTCAGCAACCCAGCTCGCTGTGACCGCCGCTTCGATAAGCGAGTTGCTGGCGAGTCGGTTCGCGCCGTGCAGACCGGTGCATGCGACCTCGCCACATGCCCACAATCCCTCGATGGAGCTGCGGCCGGCAGCGTCTACAGCAACACCGCCCATGTGATAATGTGCCGCCGGGCGCACCGGGATCGGGTCGGTCGCGGGATCGATGCCGGCCTGGCGACACAAATCGGCGATCGCCGGAAAGCGCTTGTCAAATCTGAGGCCGAGACATTGCCTTGCGTCCAGGAACACACGGCGTCCGGCAGCGAGCTGGTGCCAAACCGCGCGCGCAACCACGTCGCGAGGCGCAAGCTCGCCCCCTGGGGTTTCAGCGAGGAAACGCTCTCCATGCTCGTCGACGAGCACAGCACCCTCGCCGCGCACCGCTTCGCTCACCAGCGGCATCGGCCGCCGCGGACCCTCGAGGGCGGTCGGGTGGAACTGCACGAATTCCAGGTCGGCGAACTCCGCCCCGGCACAGGCGGCGAGCGCGAGCCCCTGTCCACATGAGCCAGGCGGGTTTGTCGTATCGCTAAACAAGCCGCCGATGCCGCCGGTCGCCAGGACCGCGCGGCGCGTTGGCAAGGCGATTGCGCCCGTGCACCTGGCCGCGACCACGGCGATAATCGCCCCGTCTTCCACGACAAGCCGGCGGGCCTCCACGTTTTCCAGGATAGTGATGGAGGCTGTGCGCCGTGCCGCGGCGATCAGCGCGCGGACCAGCTCGCGACCGGTGGCATCGCCCGCCGCATGCACGATCCGCCGCTGCGAGTGCGCCGCCTCAAGCCCGAGCCGCAACGCGCCGTCAGCGCGTCGGTCGAATGCGACACCGAAGCGCTCTAGAGTCCTGATCGCTTCAGGTGCAGCTCGGACCGTTCGCCGCACCGTCGTCACGTCGCAGAGGCCGTCGCCGGCCGCGAGGGTGTCACAAAGATGAAGTTCGGGACTGTCCTCGCCGCCGACACTTGCCGCAAGACCGCCTTGGGCGAGCTCGCTGCAGGCTCCGGTTCCCAGCCCCGCATTGGACAGAAGCACAACCGGTTCCGGCGCCAGAAGAAGCGCCGTCATCAGGCCTGCCACACCGGCGCCGATGATGACCGGCGCCCCGCCGATGTCATGAACGTCGAGGCTCATATGAAAAGCATACGCTCGACCGAGCGGCGCGCGCGCCCTGCAATCCCGGGATCGATCCGAACCTCATGCCGGTTCTCCTCGAGTGCGACGCGAATGTTAGCCAGCGTGATGCGCTTCATGTGCGGACAGAGATTGCAGGGGCGGACGAACTCGACCTCGGGATGCGCGACCGCGACATTGTCGCTCATCGAACATTCCGTTAGCAGGACTACGCGCGGCGGTTTCTCCCGCTCGACATAATCCAACATGGCCGCAGTCGAGCCGGAGAATTCCGCCTCTGCTACAATCTCTGGCGGGCATTCCGGATGGGCGAGCACGATGACCCCTGGATGCGCATCGCGCAGTTCCCGGATGTCGGCCGATGTGAAGCGCTCATGCACTTCGCAGTGGCCCTTCCAGGCGATGATCTCGACCTCCGTCTCCGCCGCCACGTTTATCGCCAGATATTCATCGGGCACCATAATCACACGCGGCACGCCGAGCGATTCCACCACCGCCCTGGCGTTGCCCGAGGTGCAGCAGATGTCCGACTCCGCTTTTACGGCCGCCGAAGTGTTGACGTAGGTGACGACCGGGACCCCCGGATAGCGCTGCCGCATGAGCCGCACGTCTTCTGCCGTGATCGAGTCGGCCAGCGAGCAACCGGCGCTGAGATCCGGGATGAGGACGGTCTTGTTCGGATTAAGCAGCTTGGCGGTCTCGGCCATGAAATGCACGCCGGCAACCACGATGATTTGCGCCTCGACCGTAGCCGCCTTGCGCGCCAGTGCGAGGCTGTCGCCGACAATGTCGGCTACGCAATGGAAGATCTCCGGCGTTTGGTAGTTGTGCGCAAGGATGACCGCATTGCGATCGCGCTTCAGCGCGAGGATGGCCTCAATGTCGTTGGTGAAGGCCGGCCATTCGACTGGCGGGATCACCCGCCGGACGCGCTCGTACAGGGACGCAGCCGTAGGTAACGCCCCAGTCATCAGCGCCTCCGATTATATTCGATCTGACAATAAGGGGAATATGTCTACCTTGACTATAAGTATGTCAAGCCCGCGCGAGCGGCAATTTTGTCCCGGCCACAGCCCTGTCGTCGAGGACGGCATGGCGGAACCGATAAAGCTTTGCCGGCCGTCCGCCCGTCTCGAGGGAGGTCTCGCCAGTTTCCTCGACCAGCTCTTGCTGCTCAACAAGTCTTCGGAAGTTCGGCTTGTTGATGAGCCTCCCGGCGAGCGCCTCCACGGTCCGCTGCAGCTGAAGCAGTGTGAAGGACGGCCTCATGAGCTCGAACACCACCGGCCGGTACTTGATCTTTGAACGTAGCCGCGCAATGCCGGTCGCCAGGATTCGTCGATGGTCAGCGATCATTGCCTTGCCAGATACCGCCGCAGGCGCGATGTCCCCCCCGCCACCAGCCTCTTCGATCAGGGCAGATTCGTAAAGCAACTCGTAGCGTTGGAGCGTGAGTTCCTCGTTCCAATTGCGGTCGTCGAAACCGAAGGCAATCGCGGCGCGCTGCCGGCGTTCGCGTCGCGTGGTGGCGTCGCTGGCGCCCTCAGCCCACTCAATCAGGCGTGGACGTAAAATATCGAGCACCACCGGCGTGCCGGAGCGATGATCCTCCCAGGGGAAATACTCGTACCAACTCCGCCACCCGCAATTAGCGGAGCCCGTTGCCTGTTCCTTCCGAGTGAGTGCGAGATAGCTGATTGAGATGGCGCGTTCCTGGCGCTCGGCCCCTATGCGGTCCCGATCGGCGAAGGTGTAGAGCTGCTCGATGTACCCCAGCGGGTGGCCGGTCTGTTGCTCCACCCAACCCCTCAGACCGGATTGCAGCGATCGATGCTCTAGCGCATATGGTCCGGACGGAAGGGTGTCCGCGTTCCCGATGGTGAGAAGACAGGGTTCACTGTCGTTTACGGCGACGACAACGGCGATCAGGTCCACTTTTGCTTCGTCGGCCTTGAGCGCGGCTCTGCCTTTTTTGGTTCCTTTTGCCTGATGGTCCATGTTCGCGAAAGTGAGTTGGCCCCAAATTCAGGGTGACTGAATCGATTGAATTTAAGCGTTGCTGCACGAACGTCAACACCGCACAGCTGCACGTCTTTTTTAGCTCTTCGCACTCGCACAAAAATATGCCAAACGCGACACCCGCGGCGGGTAACGCAAGGGAAGGATGCGTGGGTTGAGCGCAACTGGTGAGACAAAGGCGATGACACCGCCGGATATTCGAATGCGGAAAGGCCAGACTCCACTCGTCTGCCTGACGGCATATACTACGCCGATCGCCAGATTGGTTGATCGACACTGCGACATCGTGCTCGTTGGCGACAGCGTCGGCATGGTACTGCACGGCCTCTCGTCGACGCTGGGCGTCACTCTCGACATGATGATCACGCACGGCCAGGCGGTGCGCCGGGGTCTGGTGCGATCATTGATGGTCGTAGACCTGCCATTCGGTTCTTATGAAGAGAGCCCCGAGCAGGCCTTCCGCAACGCTGCGCGCCTGATGGCGCAGACCGGTTGTGCAGCTGTGAAGCTCGAAGGCGGTGAGAAAATGGCCGAGACCATTCGCTTCCTCGGCGCCCGCGGCGTGCCTGTCATGGCCCATGTCGGCTTAACGCCGCAGTCGGTCAATACTTTCGGTGGCTACCGCGTCCAGGGGCGGGGAGACGATGCCGAGCGCATCAGGCGCGATGCCGGTGCGGTCACGGAGGCCGGCGCCTTTTCCGTGGTGCTGGAGAAAGTGCCCGAGCCCCTCGCAAAGCGCATCACTGCGGAGATCGCCGTCCCAACCATCGGCATCGGCGCCTCGCTCGCCTGCGACGGTCAGATTCTGGTGAGCGACGATATGCTCGGGCTTTTCAGCTCTTTCCGGCCGAAATTCGTCAAGCGCTACGCCGACCTAGGCGACCAGGCCGATGCGGCGATTGCGGCTTACGCCGCCGACGTGAGGGAACGGCGCTTTCCGGCGGCCGAACATCTCTACGCCAAGGAGACGAAGGCCGGAGGCGTCACATGAGCGTGCCGATCGTTCGAACCGTTGCCGAGCTCCGCGCTGTTGCCGCGGGATGGCGTCGCTCAGGCACCCGTATCGCCGTTGTGCCGACCATGGGAGCCTTGCATGAAGGCCATCTGAGCCTCGTGCGTGCCGCGCTTCAGAAGGCCGAGCGGGTAGTCGTGACGCTGTTCGTCAATCCCAAGCAGTTCAACAGTGCCGCCGACCTTGCCGCCTATCCCCGGACGGAAAACGAAGATGCTGCCAAGCTCGTGCCGACAGGCGCACATCTGCTGTATGTGCCGGATGCAGACGAGATGTATCCAGCGGGCTTCGCCACGGCCGTTTCGGTGTCCACTCTCAGCGAGGGCCTGTGCGGCGCCTTCCGGCACGGCCATTTCGATGGCGTGGCGACGGTCGTGGCCAAGCTCTTCCTGCAGACCGGCGCTGACTTCGCCTTCTTTGGCGAAAAGGATTTCCAGCAGCTTCAGCTTGTCAGGCGCTTGGTCCGGGACCTTGACATCCCGATCACCGTGGTCGCATGTCCGACAGTCCGCGAAACCGATGGTCTTGCACTATCGTCGCGCAATAGCCGGCTCTCGCCAGCAGAACGCGCCATTGCCCCAAAGCTGGCTTCGGTCTTGCTCGACACCGCTGAGCGGCTTGCGCGTGGCTCTCCTGTCTTGCCCATGCTTGATGAAGCGCGTGCAACAATTCTGGCGGCAGGCTATCGCGAGGTCGAGTACCTGGAACTTCGCGGCGAAACAGACCTGCAGCCGCTAGCAAGGCTTGACCGCCCAGCACGCTTGCTTGTCGCGGCTTGGCTCGGCGACACACGGCTCATCGATAACGTCTCAACATCCCCGGTTGGTATGGGGCCAGGTGCGCGGCGTTCGCTTCACCCGGAAGCAGCAAAGTAATGCCGGCGATGATGGCGACCAAATCGTCCGCGTCGCATCGATGCGGGGTCATTTAGACCCAGGTTTCCGCCTGGCATCGAGCAACATTCGAGGAGGTCGCGCAAAGGGCTGATGTATCGCGTATTCGAAAACTTCGTCGAGCAACTCTCTGCAAGCGTCGATGCCGTCGACCTCCATGAGGCGATGGCGTCCGCCGCAGCCGGCTTTGACTTTCCGCTCTTCGCCTATTTCAGTTACCCGTCGGTCTCCGGCCAGACGCCGCGATTGATTTCAAATTATCCTTCATCCTGGACATCGCACTATCTGCAACTGCGCTACCACAGCCATGATCCGGTGATCCTGCGCGGGCTGCAAGGCTGGGATACTTTTGATTGGGGCGTGGATCGACCCCGCCAGTGTCTGCCGGCCTCGCAGCAAGAAATCCTGGAAAAAGCAGCTCACTTTGGCATTCGCGGCGGATTGACCATGTCCATGCATGACCATCGCGGCCGGTTTGCGGCGCTGACCTTCGCTTCCGACCAGTCCCGTCCGCCTCTCTTGCGATCACTCACTCGCTACGAAAAAGCATTGCAGTTGGTCGCAATCAACTTTCATATACATGCCCGGCGCCAGCTCGCCGAAGATTGCGTGGTGGATGGCATAACGCTGACCCCGCGGGAGTTCGAATCCCTGAAATGGGCGGCGCGCGGTAAGTCCGCCTGGGATATCAGCCAGATCCTCGGCGTCTCGAAACGCACCGTGACCTTCCATCTGGAAAACGCCAAGGCAAAGCTTGGCGTGCGAACCATAAACCAGGGCGTAGCACGGCTGACTGCTTCCCGTCAGTGGAGATCCTGACTCCTTTTGTTGGAAAGCTGTAAAGGTCTACAGGCTGCATCAATGTCGGCTTTGCTCTTCGATAGCGGGAACACATCCTGCACGGAGGCGACAGATGATGCAGTTGATAACACCTGAACTCTACGGCGAGTTTCCAAACGAGCTCAACGAAATGCACGGGCTCAGGCATCGGGTCTTCAAGGAAAGGCTGGATTGGGAAGTTCAGACCGAAAGCGAGATGGAAACAGACGCATTTGACAGCCTGAACCCCGTCTATCTGCTTCTCAAGGGATCCGACTGGCGAATTTGCGGTTGCGTCCGTCTTTTACCGACTACCGGACCGACAATGTTGCGCGACACCTTTCCGATGCTGCTGGGCGAGACTGCGGCGCCCGCGAGTGCCCGCATTTGGGAGAGCAGTCGTTTCGCACTCGATCTCCCTCCATCAGCGCCTAAGTCTGGCGGACTGGCGCAAGCAACCTACGAGCTCTTCGCCGGCATGATCGAATTCGGCTTGGCGAACAATCTCACTCGGATTGTGACAGTGACCGATACGCGCATGGAACGGATCCTGCGTCTCGCAACGTGGCCGTTGTCGCGCATCGGACAGCCGAAGCCGGTCGGTAAGACGGAGGCGGTGGCCGGTTTTCTCGAGATTTCCCACGCTAGCCTCAAGCGCATCCGCTGGAGGGGACGTCTGAACGGACCGGTATTATGGCAACCGGTTCTCGGCCTGTCGGCGTAGCGCTTAACGATGCTCAGCCTGACCTATGCTCCTGCCCGCGGGCGCTACGTACGGTTGATATGCTGGCCGGACGGCGTAGTGCGAAGCTTACGACTATTTCGGTCGCTTCCCCCGCACGACCTGGGCCCAGGAAGTTTTTAGGTGCAATTCGCAATTCCAGCGTAACCACGCCAAATGGCGCGCCCCGCCGCAGACACCGAGTTTTTGGACGCCGTAAAAGCCGGATTTCTTTACGCCGCAAAAAAGCAGCAACTCCGGAATCGTTCACAGAGCAGCCAAGGCCTGCACCGCTGGACGATTGCTCCTCTCAGCGGTGCCTTCTGGTACCAAAAAAGCCCCGGCGCTGGGTCGATGCGCCGGGGCTTTGGGCACGTACGAGCTACACCAACAGTGTCCGCTTATGAACGTGCGCTAATAAAGTGAACGAATGGTGGATCGCGCAATAGCTCGCCGAACGGGGTTCGTATTCATGCTCCCATGTAAGAAGTGTGCTGGCGTGGATCAACGCTGCCGTAGGCCTAAGAGCGCACGCTCAAGGCTGGGGTGAAGCCCGCAGGATCGGTGAATTGCATGATCAGTTTGCCACCTGATTGTAAAGCACCAGCGCGTGAGGGCAACAGGTCGACCTGCATGCTACAGCATTCCCTCTTCCTCAGCAGCAGCCTCGAAGGCCGCGCGGACATCTTGGGGGGTCACCCGGTCTTCAAAGGCGTCGACGCAGGCTTGGATCTTCCACTTGGGTCCCCTATTCGGCCACTTCATGAATTCCTCAGCGGCACCTTCGACGTGGTTGACCCCGTAGGTCCTCCCAGGTCGGTCGGTCTTGACAAAGACCGGAGGGTTGAACCAGTGCAATGCGATGAGGGAAACCTAAGGGGAGAGGCGGCTGTTAAAGGAACATTCGATCCCAATAAGCGTGCAGGTCTATTGTTTCCCCGCTAGCCGACACAAGGGGGGAGATGGCAGCGTCGCCGTTGCACTACCGCGTAATCACGATCGAAGCGCGCCGGACTTCCCAGCCTTCCCGTTCCAGTTCCGGCACGCTGTGGTTCTCGTTCGGATAGCCGACGCAGAAGTAACCGATCAGCGTCCACTCCGGCGGCACGTCCAGGATCGTCGCCATGTCGGCCGGGTCGAGGATCGAGACCCAGCCCATGCCTATTCCTTCGGCGCGGGCCGCCAGCCAAAAAGTGTGGATCGCCATCACCGCCGAATATTCGATGGTCGCGGGCATGGTCAGGCGGCCGAGCCCATGTCCCTGTTCCGTCCCGCGGTCGGCAAAGACCGCGAATTGACAAGGCGCCTCGTTCAAGCCGGCAAGTTTTAGCCGCGCATAAAGCGCGGCGCGTTCGCCGCCGAACGATGCGAGCGCCTCCGCATTGCAGCGCTCGAAGCATGTCCTGACGGCGGCGCGGCATTCCGCACTCTCGACCATGACGAAACGCCAGGGCTGGCTCAGCCCGACCGAGGGCGCAATGCTGGAGATGTCAAGCAGCCGTTCCAGCGCGCCTTCGGGGAGCGGCGTCGGCTTGAATCGCCTCACGTCTCGCCGCCACAGGAAGAGATTGGCCAGATCGGCGCGAAAATCGTCCGGAAATTCCGGGTCTGACGTCATGGTGTCGTACTGCCTTTGCGAAGAATATTTTTCGCGCCATCCCTGTAACGTGAAGGAGAAGGTAACTAAGGAGCGCGGCTCGTGCGCGTGAGGTATATCCGAACGTGTGCAGCAGATCGTCGCGCTCTCCCCGGACACATCCGCGCGCCACAGAGCCTCGGTGGCCGGCCGCTCGGACGCGCAGGCGGATCCAAAAATCCACAGATGCATTCCGGTCATATGCTAGCTGCCAAGCATATGACCGGCATTTCGCAAGGCGCCTAGGAAGAGACCGGCATGGACGGTGACATCGATCTTGGCCTGCATTGACAGGGGCATGCTGGCCCAGTTCTCCAATGGCGAAATGAAATGTGAGAAAGTGCCATTGACCATGCAAGAGCGGGTAACAAGGCCTTGTCTGTCCAACGCGACCACGCCCGTCTGGTCGGCTCCATATCGGATGGCTGCGATCCGCTGGACCTCCGAGTCACCATCGACCCGCACGTCGAAAACCAGGACACCGTGGCTCCTCGTGGCTATCTCTGCGGCTTTTTGGTTGAAGCTTAGGGAAAGAGAGCGGACGCTTTCGACCGCCATCTGGAAAATCGCCAAATCCAGTTCATCCAACGCCATGTAGGCTATTGCGCGCAATATAGGAGTGATTGCAACGACGCACACGGCTTGTTCACAGGCGCCGGCTCACGACCAATCCTTTAGCTGGTTTTGCCACTCGGCCACCGACGGATTCGTGTTCCAGATCGAACTGATCCTGAAGCGGGGCGCGCGCACTGTCCTTGAACTTGGGCTTCTGCACTCCCGCCGTTAACGAACTCCGTACCTTCCTCGTTACTTCGCCAATTTGCATGTGGCCTATGCAAGCATCCGTAACGCAGATTTGGATAGGTCAGCTTCTTTCCCAGCAATGCCTCGAGGTCGCTTCGCATCTGTCCTTCTGAGCATATGCTTGGGTTTGGACATCAATGAAAGAGCCCGCTGTCGGCGCCGGGTGCGCCACGGCACGTCAGCGATCAGACTCCACCGGGTTCACAAAGTTGACTCGCTGGGGTAGGGGGACCGCAGAGAAATCTCCGGTCGCAGCCTTACCCGGTCAAAACAAGGATACCACGATGAAGACTCTCGTCATCTGCTCCGGCGGATTGGACTCCGTTTCCCTTGCTCACAGCGTGGCAGCGGAGCACGAGCTCGCCGGCCTCCTGTCTTTCGATTACGGCCAACGGCACAGGAAAGAATTGGGCTACGCCGCTCTCTGCGCGGAGCGACTGAACACTATGCACCAGATCATCAACATCCCCGAAATCGGCCGCGGCCTTTCCGGCTCAGCGCTCACCGATAATGTCGACGTGCCGGACGGCCACTACGCCGAAGACACGATGAAGATCACGGTGGTGCCGAACCGGAACGCCATCATGTTGGCAATTGCCTTCGGTCTCGCCACCGCGCACAAGGCCAAAGCGGTGGCGATGGCCGTCCATGGTGGGGACCATTTCATCTATCCAGATTGCCGTCCGGCCTTCATCGAAGCTTTCCAGATGATGCAAGACCGGGCGCTGGAAGGCTACGCAGAGATTCGCCTTTATACGCCTTACGTCAACCTCACGAAGGGCGACATCGTCCTGGATGGAGCAAGACACGGAACGCCATTTGCGGAGACCTGGTCGTGTTACAAGGGCGGCGAGCGTCACTGCGGACGGTGCGGGACCTGCGTGGAGCGGCGCGAGGCGTTTCATCTCGCGGGGCACGCTGATCCTACCGACTACGAAGACCCTGTCTTCTGGCTCGAGGCGCTGCGGAGGAGGAGCGCCTGATGTTCCGCATCACCAAGGAATTCCACTTCTCGGCCTCGCACCAGCTCACCTCTTTGCCGCCGGATCATCAGTGCGCGCGCCTGCACGGGCATAACTACATCGTCGAAGTGGAACTTTCGGCGAAGGACCTGGACGTGCACGGCTTCGTACGCGACTATCACGATCTGGCGCCGCTCAAACGTTATATAGACGAGAGCCTCGACCACCGGCACCTCAACGAGGTGCTGGGACATGAGCAAGTCACGGCGGAATACTTGGCCAGACATTTCTATGAATGGTGTAAGGCACGTCTGCCGGAAACCGCGGCCGTGCGGGTGAGCGAAACCCCGAAAACCTGGGCGGAATACCGGCCGTGACGGACACGTGTCCCGCAATCCGTGTGAGCGAGATATTTGGGCCCACGATCCAGGGCGAGGGAGTGCTCATCGGTTTGCCTACAGTCTTCATCAGAACCGGCGGGTGTGACTACCGGTGCTCCTGGTGCGACAGCCTCCATGCGGTGGACAGTCAATTCCGCCACGAATGGGAGATGATGCCAATCGATGCGGTGTGGCAAAGCGTCGTTGGGCTTTCCGGTGGCCGGCCAGTGATGGTGTCGCTGTCAGGCGGCAATCCGGCCATTCAGCCCTTCGGTGCGCTGATCGAGCGAGGCCGTGGTGAAGGTTACCGTTTTGCACTGGAAACCCAAGGTTCGGTGGTCAGCGACTGGTTTGCGGATCTTGATGTGCTGGTTCTCAGCCCAAAGCCGCCGTCAAGCGAAATGAGGACCGATTGGGCTGCATTCGAGGCGTGCATAGAAGCGGCGCAGCAGAAGCCGCAAATCGTGCTCAAGCTCGTTGTTTTCGACGAGAGTGACTACGCCTATGCCAAAGACGCCGCCGCGCTATTTCCGCGCCTTCCGGTCTATCTGCAACCCGGCAACCACACGCCACCGCGCCTTGGCAATGAAGACGCACCTGTCGACCTGGACGGAATAATAAAACGCATGGAGTGGCTTGTGGAAAAGGTGACACACGACAGGTGGTTCGAAGCACGCGTGTTGCCGCAGTTGCACGTTATTCTCTGGGGAAACAGGAGAGGCGTCTAGTCGCGCCTGTCCGGGAAATGCGCCCGCGGATTTTCGGTTCGACCGGCCAGATGTTGACCATCTAGATCCCGATCGCAGCCACCAAGGCAAACAGGTTGCCTCGACGACCTTTCGGCCGCTGCCAGGCCGCATGTCCCGCGGACGGTCTGCCCTTGTTTTTAAGAGGGCACCCGCCTGCGGCGAATGCGGCACTGCGTGAGAGGTCCTGCGCGTTATCGCGCCGCCGCTGCTTGGCACGGCACTTGCGCCCGAGACGGCAGCAGCGTTCGACCGGAGCGCCGCCAGTGAGAGGCCTTGAAGCAAGGAAGAGCCCGCCCCGATCCGGCAGGGAGAGAAACGGTGTTAGCTCCACAAGTCCACAGCGCGAACGCCGGGCCTCGTAAGCCCCATATTGCGCGGCTTTACGTGCAGGTGCTTGCCGCCGTCGCCCTTGGCGTCGCTGTTGGCTTTTTCTATCCGGGGACCGGAGAGGCTCTGAAGCCGCTCGGCGATGCTTTCATCAAGCTCGTGAAGATCATCATCGCGCCTGTCATCTTCCTGACAATTGCGACCGGCATCGGCGGCATGAAAGATCTCAAGAAGGTTGGCCGGGTCGCCGGCAAGGCAATGATCTATTTCCTCACCTTCTCGAGCCTCGCACTGGTTGTCGGTCTCATTGTCGCAAATGTCGTTCAGCCAGGTGCCGGCCTCAACATCGATCCAGCCTCGCTCGATGCTCAGGCCGTGAAGGGCTATGCGGCGAAGATACACGAGCAGTTCGTGACCGGCTTGCTGATGCCGTCAATCGTTGGTGCCTTCGCCGAAGGCGACATCCTGCAGGTCCTGTTCTTCTCGGTCCTGTTCGGCATCGCTCTGGCGATGGTCGGCGACACGGGCAAGCCTGTGCTTTCTTTGCTTCAGGCGCTCCTTGCGCCGGTGTTCAAGCTGGTCGGCATTCTGATGAGGGCCGCGCCCGTCGAAGGGGCGAGCGCCAGGCGTTCGGTCGTGGGCCTCGGCATCCCAGCCGGATATTCATTCAATCTGCACGGCACCAACATCTACATGACGCTGGTCCCCCTCTTCCTCGCCCAGTCGACGAACACGGATCTGTCGATCGGCGGTCGGATCCTGCTGCTGTTCGTCGCCTTGCTCTCTTCGAAGGGAACAACTCGCATTACCGGTGCGGGCCTCCTCACGTTGGCTGCAGCGCTCTTTGTCGTTCCGACCGCCCCAGCTGCCGGCGTGACGCTTATTCTTCGCGTCGACCACTTTATGTCGGAGTGCCGTGTGCTGACCATTTTTCTCGGCAACGCAGTGGGAAGGCTTGTTGTCGCCCGGAGCAGGGCGAGCCGGATGATGGACGATTGGCAAAGGCTCTCGCGAGCGGGTCCTTCGGCGCTCGGGCGTTGAAGGGCAGATCGCCCGGCGTGATGACCGGTGGTCTCGGCTGGCAACTCGCGAACGCCGCTCAGCTATTGCAGTCAGCCCATTGGAGCGAAGCCGTCATAAAGCAACCGCCAGATGGCGCCGGCATCGACATTGTGAGCCCCCCGCGACTGCCGATACTGCGGGAACTGCCGGGCAAGCGATCCAAAGCGACGACCAACTTCACGCCAAAAGGCCAGCCGTTGCTGCCCCGTTAACGGCTGATTGGAGCCCGACCCCATGTCCAAGCAAAACGCCGGCCTTGTCGCCATAATCGGTTTCTTAGTCCTCGCCTTGTCCGTGCTGGGAACGCTAAAGCGACAGCCAGATAGGTTGACGACCTGCAACGGCTCGGAGATGAACGCCTTGCTCGCGGCGGACTTGAGGATACTCATTCGGCAGCATCGCGACGCACTCCTCAACGACCTCGCCTCGCCAATCGCCGGCAATCCGCAGGGCGACGTCCCCCTGGTCTCATTCCTCGACTACAACTGCCCGCTGTGCAAGGAAATGGACCTCATTCTCCAGCAAGCCCTCAAGCATGATCCCAATCTGAGGAGTGTGCGTAAACAGCTCCCGGTCCTGGGACCTGCTTCCGAATTCGCCGCGCGCGCGGCGCTCGCCTCCCGCATACAGGGAAAATATGAGGCGTTCGATCGCGCCCTTTTTGCTTTTCCCGGCTTGGTTAACCAAAGAACCACCCTAGCCGTTGCGGCACGTGTCGGCCTCGATGTTGAGCAGCTCAAGCGGGACATGCAAGGCCCGGCCATCACCGACGCCATCGCACGCGATCGCGCGCTCGCCAACGAGCTGTACATCACCGGCACGCCGGCGTTGGTGGTCGGCGACGAAGTGATAGCCGGGGTGGTAGAGATGGCCGGGCTGCAACGCTGCATCGCCGATGTGCGCGCAAACGCCAAGATTCAGTCTTCCACAGCTGCAAAATCGGCATTTTGACCGCATCAACTGCTCTCGGGGACCAGAGTCCTGAGCGCCCGCGCGCCTGAAGGCGCGCGCCGGGTGCTCGTGCACCGAGCCCGCTTTTCTTCGACAGGCTCAGGCGGTCTCGGCCATCCGGCTTCGCCCCCTGACGCGGGCAGCCTGTCGGCTGCTGACGGTCGCCGGCCAGCCGGCCGGCGTCGATTTTGTGGTGGCCTTCCCCGGTGGCACGGGGTGGGCGGCACTCCCTTCTAGGCCAGCCGCGGCATCCCGCAACCCTCCGCTTGCCGCTCCGGGTCCTCCTCTTCGTTCCGGTCCTTCGGATGCGGTCTGCCTTCTACGGCGGGCCTTTTCGGTCGCTTTCGCCGCCCACCCCGCTTCCGGGGGAGGGCGCGATTGGCGAACGGAGGACCAGACAATGCGTGCAAACAACAAGCGTTCCGGCAGCCGAGAGGCTGGCGCGGGCAAGGGCGGGCGCTCAGGCGCCAGCCTCTATCAGGAGATCACAGACCGCATCGTTGCCGAACTGGAGCGCGGCACCGTGCCATGGGTCAAGCCCTGGGGCAGGGCAAAGGCAGCCCTTGGCCTGCCCAGGAATGCAGCCACCCAGCGCCGCTATTCCGGCATCAATATCCTGATCCTGTGGGGCGCCGTCATCGAGCGCTCATACCCCAGCCAGAACTGGCTCACCTTCCGGCAGGCGCTTGCCCTTGGCGGCAATGTCAGGAAGGGCGAGCGCGGCACGACCATCGTTCACGCTGACCACTTTATTCCCAAGGACGAAAAGGAACGCGCCAAGGCCGATGGCGACGAACCGCAGGCCGTGCCTTTTTTGAAGCGCTTTACCGTCTTCAATGTCGCGCAGTGCGATAATCTTCCCGACCATCTCCATGCCGCCGCCGAGCCGCTGCCGGCGCGCGAAATCGTCCCGCAGGCCGAGCAACTTATTCGCAGAAGCGGTGCGGATTTCCGTATCGGTGGCGATCGCGCTTTCTACATGCCCGGCAGCGACACCATCCAGGTGCCGCCCCAGCCGGCTTTCTTCCACCAGATCGACTATTACCGGACCTGCTTTCACGAGCTTGGCCACTGGACCGGCCACCCGACGCGACTCGCGCGCGACCTGTCAGGCTCATTCGGCTCCAGAACCTATGCGCGCGAGGAATTGGTCGCCGAGATGGCCGCAGCCTTCATCTGCAGCAGTCTCGGTATCGAGCCGACCGTGCGCCATTCCGATTACATCGGCTCATGGCTGACGGTTCTGCGCGAGGACAATCGCGCCATTTTCCGCGCCGCCAGCCATGCCTCGAAAGCCGCCGATTTCCTGCTTGGCCTTAGTGCCGACGTCGAAGGCGAGGCGCATGCCGAGATCGCCGCGTGAGCGCGCTCCATCGCCATGCGCGACCGTCTTGCGCTTCTGACGGCGCGCCGATGCGCCCGCGCGCGCGCACCAGCCGCTCGTATCCGCCTGTTTCAAAAAGCCGCACTCAATCAGCCCGAACCGTCTTGAAGGAATTCCGCAATGATCCTGATCACCGATGAACTGCGCGCCCGGCTCCTCGCCAACGGCGCTGCCGACGCCGAAACCGACCACGCACCGGTCGTGAAACTGTTCGATCCGGCCGGTCCTGCGATCTGGCTTCTGACCGAACTCGATGCAGACGGCGACACGCTGTTCGGCCTTTGCGACCTCGGCTTCGGCTTCCCTGAACTCGGCAGCGTCAGCCTTGCCGAACTCGAATCCATCAAGGGTCCGCTCGGACTGGGCATCGAGCGCGACCTTTATTTCAAAGCGCGTTTTCCGCTGTCCGTTTATGCGGAGGCCGCGCGCAGCGCCGGCCAGATCACCGAAGCCGAGCGGCTTCTGCGGCAGACAGCGGAAGCACTTGCCAAATCCCATTCCGAGCTTCCGCCAGACGCGGCGGAACCAGAGCGCCGCTAGGCGCAAACCCGTCCCCGCCGCATCGGCCTTCGGTCTCCCCGGCGGGGACAATCGCACCCCAAATGAAGGAGAAGACATGCAGCTTGCCCATATTCCGCTCGACCGACTGAATATTTCCGCCCTCAACATGCGCCACGGTAAACGCGCGCCCGACCTGTCCGACATTCTGCCGTCCGTCCGCGCGCGTGGCGTCCTCGTGCCGCTTCTGGTGCGGCCGAACGGCTCGCCGGAAAGCTTCGAGATCGTCGCCGGACGGCGACGCTATTTCGCCGCGAAATCGCTCGCCGACGAGCGAGGTAAAGCCGATCCCTTGCCCTGCGCCATCATGGAGGCTGGCGAGGACGCCGATGCCCTCGAAGCCTCGTTGATCGAGAACGTCGCCCGCCTCGACCCCGACGAAGTGTCGCAATGGGAGACGTTCTCACGGCTGATCAGAGAAGGCCGCACAGTTCCGGAGATCGCCGGCACCTTCGGCATTACGGAGCTTCAGGTGAAGCGCATTCTGGCGCTTGGCGAACTGCTGCCCAACATCCGCGAAGCCTATCGGCGGGACGAAATCGACACCGAAACCGCTCGCTATCTCACCATGGCTTCGAAAGCCCAGCAGAAGGATTGGCTGGCACTGTTTGCCGATCCGGGGCAATACGCGCCACGCGGCTATCAGTTGAAGCAGTGGCTGTTCGGTGGACAGTCAATCTCCACCAAGGTGGCGCTGTTTGCCATTGAGGACTATCCGGGCCTGATCGTCTCCGACCTGTTTGGCGAGGAAAGTTATTTCGCCGACGCCGACCTGTTCTGGCAAAAGCAGAACGCGCGATTGCCGCCAAGCGCGACGCCTGTCTGGAACACGGTTGGAGCGAGGTGATCGTGCTCGAACCGGGTCAGCATTTCCACTCATGGGACCACGAAAAGATGCCGAAGCAGAAGGGCGGCAAGGTCTTTATCGCCGTCTCGTATCGCGGCGAGGTCGAGTGTCACGAGGGCTGGCTATCGTGCAAGGAGGCTCGCCGCGCCCGCGCGAATGGCGAGGGCGCGGAGGAGACGGCCGCGAAACCGTCGCGGCCGGAACTCACCGGACCGATGCAGAACTATGTCGATCTGCACCGTCATGCCGCCGTGCGCTTGGGCCTGCTCGACCATCCGGGCGCAGCACTTCGCCTGATGGTGGCGCATGCGATAGCCGGTTCCGGCCTGTGGCAGGTGCGCCGCGAACCGCAGCGCGCTTGCAGCGAGATCGTGGCCGCAAGCCTGGCAGCCTGAAAGGCCGAGGCCAGCGTTTGCCGAAAAACGGCGCGAGGTCGTGGCGCTGCTTGGGCAAACGGATGAGGACGGCACAATCGCTGGCGGCAATGGCGACGACTTCGGCACGGCAAGCATCTTCGCGCGGCTCCTGGCGCTCTACGACGATCATGTCATGCGCGTTCTCAGCATCGTCATGGCCGAGACACTTGAAGCCGACAGCGCCGTCATCGAGGCGCTCGGCAATCATCTGAATGTCGACATCGGCGCTTGCTGGCAACCGGACGACGCCTTCTTCGACCTGTTGCGCGACAAGGAAATTGCCAATTCCATGCTTGCCGAAGTCGGCGGCAAACACGTCGCGGACGCCAATGTCGCCGAAAAGGTGAAGACGCAAAAGAAGATCATCCGCGACTTTCTTTCAGGCGATAACGGCCGCAGACAAGTCGAGACCTGGCTGCCGCGCTGGATGAAATTCCCGGTCGAAAGCTACACTGATCGAGGCGGCTTCCGCACCGCCGATCAATGGGCACGGGTCAGGTCGCTGTTCGTCTGCGAATAGCCTGTCACGGCCGGCGGCGGCTTCTCGGCAGCCGCCGATCGCCACTGTACCCTGGTCGCAGTGGCTGCATGTTCGAGCTTCCTTTGCCCCGCATCGCGCAGCAAAATCCAGGCCGGCAAACTCCTGATCCCCATGGATCGGTCCGTCCGCCCGATGCCTGCTCTGCGCCCAACCTGCGGTCACGATCTCGATCGGCGTGGGCACCTTATCAGCCGCAGGTCTTATCAATTCCCGCCCCTCCTGCCTGGCTGTAGCGACCGCGTTTCCCACGATCTCCTGCTCTCTTCAAGGATCATTCCCCTGCGGCTGGCTTGTCGACCTATGGGCGGATCCGGCCGCCCGAAACCCTCGCCGATCAGCTTTTTTCCCCGCCGCCTGCGGCGGCTTCCTCGCGCCGCTTCGCTTCAAAAAAGCTGCCCGCTCGGGTCCTCCGCTAGCGCTTCGGCCCTGTCGGGTTCAGGCGGTCCGGACGCGCCCATTACGGTCCGCCATCGCAGGGGATGGTCCCCGGCGACAGCAAAAGGAGACTTCAATGACCGCGATCGGTTACGTCAACAAGCAGGAAAACGGCGCCTACAAGGGCCAGCTCAAGACGCTCAGCGTCCGCGCCGACATCGACATCGTCCCCAACCAGGCCAAGAGCGCCGACAACCATCCCGACTTCCGGGTGCTGACGCAGGGGGTCGAAGTTGGCGCCGGCTGGATCCGCACCGGCGAGACTTCCGGCAAGGATTATGTGAGCCTGTCGATTGCAGCGCCGGAGTTCGGACCGCGCAAGCTCTACGCCAATCTCGGCCGCGCCGCCGGCCAGGACGATGACGACACCTACGCCATCATCTGGAACCCGGCCGACTGATCGGCCGACCCGAGCCTCGCGCCCCAGCCGGCGCGGGGCTCATTCCCAGGCGCCCGCCCGAAAAGGCGGCGAAAACTCTCCCCGGACTCTTCGCCCGTCCCGGAGGCGATCTCGCTCGCCCATCCTCGCCCTCGCTTGTCCGAAGCGAAACGAGGATCACCATGGACGACGAAAACGAACGCGCGGCCCGCGCCAAAAAGGGCAGTCCCTTTCTCAGCACAGCCCAAGCAGCCTTCTATATCGGGCTCTCCCAGCGCACGCTGGAAAAGATGCGGCTCAAGGGCGGCGGCCCGAAATTCCGCAAGCATGGCCGCTATGTCCGCTACCACATCGACGAACTCGACGGATGGTCGAAAGGACACCCGCAGCACGCTGGTAACGAGGGTGGTGAGGCCGGTTCCGGCCAAGCCGGCCAGGGAGGCCGCTCATGAGCCGGCGCCCTTCGATCCGTCTGATCGGCAGCCGCCTGCGGCGCCTCCAGGCACGCAAAACCATCGCCGCTGCCGTGATTGGACTGACCCTGATCGGCTTCGCCGGCACCGTCAAACCAACGCCCTGGCTGGTCTGGAACGCCTCGGCCAGCGCGCCCGTCGGCCTCTATGGCCTCGGGTTTGCAGCACCGGCTCGGGGCGATCTGGTGCTCGTCCGCCCGCCAGAATCGCTCGCCGAACTCGCCGCCGAACGCGGCTATCTGCCCCGCAACGAGCCGCTGGTAAAACGTCTTGCCGCGCTGCCGGGCGACGAAGTCTGCTCCTTCAATGACGCGGTCATCATCGACGGCCAGATCGTCGCGCGACGGCTGGCGAAGGATACCAGAGGCCGCCCGCTGCCACGGTGGAACGGGTGCCGGACACTCGCCGACAACGAAATCTTCCTGCTCGGCAGCGACGATATTCGGTCATTCGACGGCCGCTATTTCGGGCCGGTGCCGCGCGCAAATGTCATCGGGAGGCTCGTGCCGCTATGGACCGAGTGACCCTGCTGATGTTCGGCATGATCGCCTTTGCGCCATGCGCCTGTTCCGCCTCGACCGGCGCTGAGCCGGTCGCCATCTCCCAAATTCCGCACCTTCAAAGGTGGCACGAGTTCACAGGCGAAGCAAGCAGACGCTTCCGTATTCCTCAGGCCTGGATTTACGCCGTCATGGATGCCGAAAGCGGCGGCAAGACCATGCTCGACGGCCGCCCAATTACCTCACGCGCGGGCGCAATGGGCCTCATGCAGGTGATGCCGGAAACGTATGAGGACATGCGTGCCGAATACGATCTGGGAGCCGATCCGCACGATCCGCGTGACAATATTCTCGCCGGAACCGCCTATCTCAGCGCCATGTTTGACCGCTTCGGATTCCCCGGCCTGTTTGCCGCCTACAACGCAGGACCCGAGCGCTACGAAGAGCATTTGAAGCGTGGGAAGCCGCTGCCGAAGGAGACGGTTGCCTATCTCAAACAGCTCAGGGGGACGGGGATTTCGGCGGACGACATTGATGAATTCGAAGGGGACTCCAAGGCGCCAAACAGCCAAAACGCTCCCTCCGGCCGCTCGCTCTTCTTCCTTCGTAACGGCGTTCGCGCCGGCGAAGCGAAAGGCGATCTCTTTGTGCCGCTGCGCGTCAATCGCGCTCGGACGAACGAGCCGAATGGCGGGTGACTCGGCGAGCGGGGGCGCGGTTTTGCGGGGCGGGGGGTGCGGAAGCCGGAAAGCGGAAGGGCGGCGTAAGGCAAGATAAAGGCAATGCCTCCAGGAGGCGGCGAAGTCTTTGTCTGCACATCGTTTTTCCCGGAGGCTGCTGGCAGAGCCGGGAGTGTGGGACACGCAAGTATCTGACTCTGCTTGAGATTTCTGGGAGGCCACGATGCAGGATGACGAATTCAGGCCGAAGCTCGGCAGAATAGGCTCGCGCGGCTCGAAGGCAGGCAAACGCTTCGCCAGCCAGGTCCGGGCGGCGATCAACAGAGCCGGCGGCCGGCCCCAGCGCGGCGGCCGCTTTAACGGCAGCCGGGCAGGGCGCGGCGGAGCGGCCGCCGCGCTGCTGAAATCGCGCGATCGTTATGCTGCCTTCCGTCAGCGTCGCGTCGTCGTCAAGGCCCGGATCGTAAAACTGGCCGGCAAGGGCGCGGACGGAGCGCGTGCGCATCTGCGCTACATCCAGCGCGACGGTGTCACCAGGGAAGGTGCGCCTGGCGAGCTGTACGGTGCCGATAGCGACCGCGTCGACGGTAAGGCGTTTGTCGATCGCGCAGATGGCGACCGGCATCAGTTCCGCTTCATCGTCGCGCCAGAAGACGGCATCGAGTATGACGACCTCAAGCCGCTGACCCGTCGGCTCATGGCGCAGATGGAGGAGGACCTCGGCACGAGGCTTGATTGGGTTGCCGTGGATCATTTCAATACCGGCTATCCGCACACCCACATCATCGTGCGTGGCAAGGACGATCGCGGCGAGAACCTCGTCATAGCGCGGGAATACATCTCGAGGGGCATCCGCGAGCGCGCGGCCGAGCTGGTCAGCCTCGATCTCGGTCCGCGCACCGACCACGAGATCGAGCACCGCCTGCGCCAGGAAATGGAGCAGGAACGCTTCACCAGCATCGACCGGCAGCTGCTGCGCATGCGCGACGATGACGGACTTGTTTCGACGGACGGGCCCGAGGCCTTTCGTCAGACGCTGCACCAGGGCCGGCTGCGCAAGCTCGAGCGGATGGGCTTGGCAGAAGAGGTCGGGTCGGGTCGCTGGCGCCTCGATGGCCAGCTCGAAGCCACATTGCGCGGCATCGGCGAGCGCGGTGACATCATCAAGACCATGCACCGCGAGCTCACAGGCAAAGGGCTCGCCCGCAGTGCCGCCGATTGGGTGATCCACGATCGATCCGGTGAGCAGGCCCAGCGTGTCGTCGGCTGCGTTGTCGGGCGCGGGCTGGCCGACGAGATCAACGACCGTCATTACCTCATCATCGACGGGGTGGATGGAAGAACCCATTACATCGACATCGGCAAAGGCGAAGGCACCGAACCGACGCCTGATAGCTGCATCGTCCGGGTCACACCGCGGAACACCGAGCCCAGGCAGGTTGATCGGACGACCGCCGAGATCGCCGCCGCACATGGCGGCCGTTACAACGTCGATATCCACCTGAGGCATGATCCGTCGGCCACCGAAAGCTTTGCCGAAACGCATGTGCGCCGGCTGGAGGCGATCCGGCGCGCCACCCGGGCTGTCGAGCGCGAGCCGGACGGCACGTGGATCATCGCGCCGGATCATCTCGATCGCGCATCGGAATACGAGCGGCTGCGGGCCAGGGCGGAGCCTGTGACAGTCGAGAAGCTCTCCTTTTTGTCGCTGGAACGCCAAGTCGGCTTCGACGGCGCCACATGGATCGACCGGGAGTTGGTTTCCGATGAACCAGAGGGGTTGCGCAACTCGGGCTTCGGCCGTGAGGTGCGTGAGGTGCAGGTCCGCCGGCGGCAATGGCTCATCGTGCAAGGCTTGGCGCATGAAGACCAGGGTAGGATCGTTTTCCGCTCGAATATGCTTTCCATCCTGCGCCACCGCGAGCTGAACCGTGTTGCCGGTCAGCTGTCGGACGAACTTGGACTGTCGTATTCCGAAGCGAAGCCCGGGGTTCGGGTAGAAGGCACGCTGCGCCGATCGGTCGAGCTTGCCAGCGGCCAATACGCCGTCATCGAGAAGTCGCGCGAGTTCACGCTCGTGCCATGGCGGCCAGTGCTCGATCGGCACATCGGCAAGGAGGTGTCCGGGATCATGCGCGGGGAGGGGATTTCATGGACTATTGGCCGACAGAGGAGCGGGCCGAGCGTTTCGTGACATGGCTGCACGGAATCTTGTCCGGAAGTGACCGAACGATGCTCTGTCGAGAGGACATGGTCGAGGCGTGCCGAGCGCGAAGGGTAAACGAAGAGGAGATGAAAGACGGTCGGCCGACCGTCCTCAAATGTCCAAGAGCGAAGTCATGACCGGAGCCGTCCATCGTCATCACCGACAACGCTTCCGTCGCAACATCCGCCTGCTGTGAGCAGGTCGCGACACCCTGCGATAGCCGATTGTCGACGCGGGGCAATTACATTCGGTCGCCGCGGCCGTGGGCCATCGAATCAGAACGACATCCCGGGATCGCTGGTCGATCTCAATGGGAAACCCTGGGCAGTCACTACGTGACTCAGAGCAGGTACTCACGCACCCGCACGCGGCGGCGCTTCGAGACCGGGATCCGCCCTGTTCCGGACCTCGCCGCTGACGCTGCCGCAGTCGTAACGATCGCCACAATCGAGCCGATGAGTCTCTCCGAAAGCCGAAAATCTTTCGCGCCAGACGACGCGCAACAAAATCAGCATGAGCGCGGGTCAGTGGAGAAAATAAGTAAGAGTCAACGCCGACCACGACCGTACCGCTGCTAAGCTCTGCCCGCAACCGGCATACTAATTGCGGATGGACGCATAGCAGCGCGAGTCGTCTTCAAACGACGGCTATCGATAAGCTGATGTCATGGAGAAGCAGCCATGTTCGGAGATATTGAAGGCGCCGGATTCGAAGTTCTGGACGAGCGTTTCGAGCGCCGGTTCGTCGGCCATGCGGCGGTCGAGCGGCTGTGGACGGGTGGCCGCTGGCTCGAGGGTCCGGCCTGGTTTGCCGCCGGCCGCTACTTGGTGTTCTCGGACATCCCGAACGATCGGATTATGCGCTATGACGACACCAATGGCGTGGTCTCGATCTTCCGCGCGCCGTCCAACAACGCCAACGGGAACACAGTCGACACGCAGGGGCGGCTGGTTACCTGCGAGCATCGGGCGCGGCGCGTCACGCGCACCGAGCACGACGGCTCGATCACGGTGATCGCCGATCGTTTCGAAGGCAAGCGGTTGAACTCACCGAACGACGTTGTGGTTCGCTCGGACGGCACCATCTGGTTTTCCGATCCATCGTACGGCATCGCCACGGACTATGAGGGCGACCGCGCCGAGCAGGAGATCGAGGGCTGCCATGTCTACCGCACTGATCCCGCAACGGGTGAGGTGGTGTGCGTCGTCTCGATCATGGCGAAACCCAACGGGCTTGCCTTCTCGGCGGACGAGACGATGCTCTATGTGGGCGACACCGGCGTTACGCATGAGAAGGATGGGCCACGGCACATCCGCAAGTTCGCCGTCGAGGGCAGCGGTCTGCGCGAGCTCGGCGTTTTTGCGACATGCACGGCCGGCCTTTTCGACGGGTTCAGGGTTGACACGGCCGGCCGCGTCTGGGCAGGGGCCGGCGACGGCGTCCATTGCTTCGATCCCGACGGCACGCTGATCGGCAAGATCCGCATCCCCGAGACGGTCGCCAACCTCACCTTCGGCGGCCCCAAGCGCAATCGCCTGTTCATAACGGCGCGACAGTCGCTCTATGCCGTCTTTGTGGTCGCCAATGCGGCAGCGCAATCGTAGGATCGCGTTCGGGCTATGCGGGCCTCAACCATCGCCGCACCCGCAAGATTGGCCATTGCGCATCGGGGCAGGTCGATCGGCTGCCGGCGCGCAGACGATCACGGGCTTTGAGGAACAGCCGAGCGCTTCAGATGACATGTTTGCGTCGAGCATACGGGCACGTTGTTGTTGAACTTGGAGCGGCGCTGCCATCCGCGCGAACGCGGTCGCAAGCGCGTCGTTGAAATAGTCGTCCGGCGGCATGCTGAGTGCGGATGCCCTGCTGCCCAGCAGTTCGGCGTGCCGCGAGATGTAGCCCTCGGATGGGTGACGCTTTGGGTCGGGCGGATCTTGACGCAGTCGCCGCGTAGGTCGAACCCAGCGACTTGTGGCATGCCGCCGAGAGCCGATGGGCGCTGCGGACCTTCGTTTCCTGGTGAACCGCGGGAAGCGTCAACCCCCATATGATGGTGAAAAGTCTCGGAGGGACGGTGACCCGCCGAAGCATCGTCCTCGCTCAGCCTGTCACAGGCGCCTGGCAGGTATGTATGCATCGCGCGCATGCGTTCCATCAACACAATCGATTTTACCAATTATGGATAATAGCGGATGTGAAAACGTCGGTCGGCGGAAACGGGTCTACTAAGGAGTGCGCCCTCCCCTTCTTCAGGAAGACTTGTGAACCCGGCCGACGCCGCAGGACCAATCGAAAGCAATCCAAGTTGCCCGGTGCCGGCCCTAAGTTCGGGGTGACCTACACTCCCATAAGGCGGCACGGCTGCATTCAAGGCGCTGAGGACGAGTTCAATGGAAATATTTCGGCCTTCCTGGGAGACCCTACCAATCTCCATGCAGCGGCTCTGGCAAGAGCTTCTGGAGTGTGTGCGCGAACCGGTGTCTTCGTTGAAGTTACGTCGGCAGATTGTTTCACTCCTTCAAAAGCCCAATCCCGTCATCCTGGACATCGGCTGCAATGACGGAACCGATACGCGACGTTTTCTCAGGCTTTGCCCAAGGGCTCAGCTCTACTGCTTTGAGCCCGACCCTTGAGCGGCTGCCCGCTTTAATAAGTACATGGATCTCTACCTAGACAAGGTGAGGCTTTTCGAGATCGCGATCAGTAGCCGGAATGGCAGTATTGATTTCCATCCAAGCAACGGAGACGGAAGTGCGAAGGAATGGGACCGATCTGGCTCGATACGCCGACCCAAGAATCATCTTTTCGACATGATTGGGTTAGGTTCGATCACCCCATATCGGTTGAAACTCGAAGGCTTGACGACTGCTGCAGCGAAGCCAACCTGAGCAAGATCGATTTCATCTGGATGGATGTGCAGAGGGCCGAATCAGATGTCATCGCTGGGGCCACACAGACTCCGCCATGGATGGCAACCCGGGCTCGCGCCTGCCGGACAGGCTCGCTATGCCGGTGAGCGGGGACACACCGTTGCGGACTGTTCCTGTGGCCCGGGTTCGAGCGCCGAAAGCGCCGCATGTGATCGGCATCCCTGACCGTGCCTAGCGCAATGGACAGCGCCACGGAACGATCGTCTGCGATCTGCAGCGCAACGGCGTTGAACCCTCGCCAGATCTCGCTGACAATAGAAGAGAAGCCCGCATTTAGCGCAACTGCGAAAGTCCAGGCGGATCTCAGGCAGACATCCCGGTTTTTGTAGCACATCAGTTGTCCGCTTTGGGTTGACGGCGAAGCCCGGATGAAAGCGGAAGGACACCCGGGGCCGCTTGCTGGTTCAGGTCACTGCCGCGGCAGGCTCCTGCGCATGTGCTTGTCGCTGCCCTTGCGTCGTTTCCGGTGAAGCGCCGACCTCGTGTCGAGACGCAGTCAAGGTTGGCCGCCGCGCTGCCGGGGGCGGCTGCGACGCTTCCAGGCCACGCCTTGAGGGGCGTCGAGCCGCCGGCCGGGATGTCAGTATGCCGATGGAAGTCAGGATCGTAGCCACGCGCTGTTTGGCATTGTCCAGAACTGATGAGTTTGGCGCAAGTTCCAGACGGCCGACAGTGCGCGTGAGCAAACATGCAGGAGTTGCCAAGGCGGCCAGCAAGGCAGTCGAACAGGCAAAGGGAAGGTCCGGGTGACTGCATCCCTCAGCGGCGACGAAGACGTCCGCCATGCCTCTCTGCAGGGTTTCTGAGATGACGATTAGCCCGCCGCTTCGATCTGATGAGTTCAAGCAGCTCAGCCTCATCCGCGTCAGCCTCTTCTTCCAACGCGACCAAAATATCCAGGGCGAGGTGGTCGGCCTCCAACGATGAGCGGGCGATATGCTCGTCACTGCATATCTGGTCGAATACCCGTTGGCATAGATCGAGATCGGCAGGGTATAGACCGGCCCGTTTGAACGGCATTTTGAAAAACCATAAGCATTGTAGCAGTCAATGGATCTAAGGGCCGTTAACTGGGCGAGTCAACAGCATGTAAAAAGCGGACATTGCGATGATCGTTACGCCTCAACCGACTACGGAAACTCGTCCCAACTGGCGGTTGGTGGACGCAAGCCGGCACCGCGCATACCGTTTCTCACTGGTCAAACACGTCCTCTTCTATCCACTGGCTGGATGGCAGCCATCCCAACAATCGATTTTACCTGTTTTACCGAATTCTACTAGGAGGCTCAGCGCCGGGCGGTGCCCTTCGGGTCGGCTGAGGCTACCGGGAAGAATTCGGAGAGGATCATGTGCGGGATTGTTGGCATCGTTGGGCATCAGCCGGTGTCGGATCGGTTGGTCGACGCTTTGAAGCGTCTCGAATATCGAGGATATGACTCAGCCGGCGTTGCCACCATCACCGAGGGCTCGTTGCACTGCCGGCGCGCCAAGGGCAAGCTCATCAATCTCGAGACGAGGTTGAAGGAAGAGCCGCTGAGTGGCACCATCGGCATCGCACACACGCGCTGGGCAACGCATGGGGCACCGACTGAGCGCAACGCGCACCCGCACTTTACGGACGGTGTGGCCGTCGTTCACAACGGCATTATCGAGAATTTCGCCGAGTTGAAGGACGAACTGGCGGCGGCGGGCGCCGAGTTCCAGACCGACACCGACACCGAGGTCGTCGTGCATCTCTTGGCAAGACACCGCCGGGAGGGCATGGGGCGGGGTGAGGCAATGCACGCCATGCTGAAGCGCGTCAGGGGCGCCTACGCGCTTGCCATTCTCTTCGAGGATGATCCGTCGACCATCATGGCGGCGCGCAATGGACCACCGCTGGCGATCGGTCACGGCGACGGCGAGATGTTCCTGGGCTCTGACGCCATGGCGCTAGCTCCCTTCACAAATGCAATCACATATCTCGTCGACGGCGACTGGGCCGTTATCGGCAAGGCAGGCGCCGATATCTTCGATTTCGATGGCTATCCCGTCGAGCGTCCGCGCCAGACTTCCACGGCCGGGGCATACCTGGCCAATAAGGGCAACCGTCGCCACTTCATGGAGAAGGAAATTTACGAGCAGCCCGAGGTCATCGCCCGTGCGCTCGGTCATTACATCAACTTCGAAGGGAATCGCGTCGATACGGTTTCTAGCATAGATTTCGCCAGCATCCCGAGCCTGGCGATCTCGGCTTGCGGCACCGCCTATCTGGCCGGACTGATCGCAAAATACTGGTTCGAGCGCTATGCGCGCCTGCCGGTCGAAATCGACGTTGCGTCCGAATTCCGCTACCGGGAGATCCCGTTGCCGCCGGAATCGGCGGCTCTTTTCATTTCGCAATCCGGCGAAACCGCCGATACGCTCGCCTCCCTGAGGTACTGCAAGGGGCGTGGGCTGAAAACCGGCGCTGTCGTCAATGCCCGCGAATCGACCATCGCTCGGGAGGCCGACGCGGTCTTCCCGATCCTTGCCGGCCCGGAGATCGGCGTCGCCTCCACGAAGGCTTTCACGTGCCAGCTTGCGGTTCTGGCCACACTCGCCATCGGCGCTGCCAAGGACCGTGGAACGCTAACTGAATATGAGGTGAAGGCGCTCGTCCGGAGCCTTGCCGAAATGCCGGGCGTCATGGGCAGGGTACTGAACAGCATCCAGCCAAATATCGAGCTCCTGTCGCGCGAACTGTCAAAGTGTCATGGTGTCCTGTATCTTGGCCGCGGCACCAGTTTCCCACTGGCGATGGAAGGTGCGCTGAAGCTCAAGGAGATTTCCTACATCCATGCCGAGGGCTATGCGGCTGGCGAATTGAAGCATGGTCCGATCGCATTGATAGACGAGAACATGCCAGTGATCGTCATCGCGCCACATGATCGTTTTTTCAACAAGACCGTCTCCAATATGGAGGAAGCGGCCGCCCGTGGAGGGCGGATTATCCTCATCACCGATGAAAATGGGGCCGCTGCGTCGAAACTCGACACGATGCATACGATCGTGCTGCCGGTCGTCGACGAGATTATCGCGCCGATGATCTTCACGCTGCCGATACAGCTTCTTGCCTATCATACGGCGGTCTCCATGGGCAAAGATGTCGACCAGCCGCGCAATCTCGCAAAATCGGTCACCGTCGAATGATTGTGACGCGCTCATAGGTGGCATGCGTCCATCGAAAATACACTTCCAAGCATCACCAGCACTTGGATGTCGACGAGACGCAGATCAGGTCCGCGGCCAAGTGGACATATCTCTATTGCTCCACCGAAAGTTTCCAGTCTGAGCGATCCTGCCCATTCCCTCATCGCACCTGGTCGTGCGTAGTGTGCATTTCAGTTCACATCGCGCCGCGCGATGCTTGGCCCCGCATGTCCAGAACTGCGGAGCAAGCCAATGACGCCTACGAAGTTGCTGATTGGGCAGATCGCCGTCGTGTTCGCAATCGTGATACTCGGCGTATGGGCGGCCACGCAGTGGTGCGCCCACATGCTCGGCCATCAACCGCCACTCGGCGCGCCATGGTTAGTCGCGGCTGGCTGGCAGATCTACAAGCCGTGGAAACTGTTCGAATGGTGGTTCCACTTCGACCCTTATGCGCCCGAGGTCTTCGATAAGGCCGGTGCGCTTGCCGGCGCCAGTGGGTTCGTGGGCTGTGCCGCCGCGATCGCCGGCTCGCTCTGGCGCGCGCGACAGCTCGGGTCGGTCACCACATATGGGTCGTCAAGGTGGGCCGCGACTCACGAGATCGAGACGGCAGGGCTGTTTCGGCCGGCCGGCGTTTTCCTAGGCAAGCTGAAGGATCGCTATCTGCGCCATGACGGGCCCGAGCACGTCATGGCCTTTGCCCCAACACGATCAGGCAAGGGCATCGGACTGGTTGTTCCAACTCTTCTGTCCTGGACCGGCTCGGCCGTCATTCACGATATCAAAGGCGAGAACTGGCAGTTGACCTCCGGCTGGCGCTCGAAGTTCTCCTACTGTCTCCTGTTCAATCCGACCGATCCGAGGTCGGCGCGCTATAACCCGCTGCTGGAGGTACGAAAAGGTCCAGACGAGGTCCGTGACGTCCAGAACATCGCCGACATCCTGGTAGATCCGGAAGGCGCGCTGGACCGGCGGAACCACTGGGAGAAAACCAGTCACTCACTCTTGGTCGGCGCCATTTTGCACGTGCTTTACGCCGAAGAGGAAAAGACGCTCGCTCGCGTCGCCACCTTCCTGTCGGACCCGCAACGCTCGTTTGCCGCGACACTACGGCGGATGATGACGACCAACCATCTCGGCGCGGCGGATAAGCCCCAGGTCCATCCTGTCGTGGCCTCGGCAGCTCGCGAGGTGTTGAACAAGTCGGAGAACGAGCGTTCAGGCGTTCTTTCGACCGCCATGTCGTTTCTCGGCCTCTATCGCGATCCTACGGTGGCGGCAGCGACATCAGCCTGCGACTGGCGCATTGCCGACCTCCTGGATGCTGAGCGACCGATGTCACTCTATCTGGTCGTGCCGCCATCGGACATCTCGCGCACGAAGCCGCTGGTGCGACTTGTGCTCAATCAGATCGGCAGGCGTCTGACGGAGCGGCTGGAGGGGGATCCTAAGAAGAGCAGGAACCATCAACTGCTCATGATGCTGGACGAATTCCCGGCGCTCGGTCGCCTTGATTTCTTCGAAACCGCGCTCGCCTTCATGGCCGGCTATGGCATCCGTGCATATCTGATCGCGCAATCCTTGAACCAGATCTCCAAGGCGTATGGGGACAACAATGCCATTCTCGACAACTGCCATGTGCGGATTGCCTTTTCCTCCAATGACGAGCGCACGGCCAAACGCATTTCGGACGCGCTCGGCACGGCGACGGAGCTGAGGTCCATGCGCAACTACGCCGGCCATCGCTTGGCGCCCTGGCTGTCGCACGTGATGGTTAGCCGCCAGGAGACCGCCCGCCCACTATTGACACCGGGCGAGGTGATGCAGTTGCCGCAAGCCGATGAACTGGTGTTGGTTTCAGGGCTGCCGCCGATCCGGGCGAAGAAGCTGCGCTACTACCAGGATCGAAATTTCACCGAGCGCGTGCTTTCTGCGCCGGTATTGCGCGACGGCGCCTACGCGGATCGGCCAGTACCGCGTCCGGACTGTTGGATCGGGCAGGTGCGGGGCGTTGACCGCCGTCTTGCTGGCGGCGGCGAAAGCGCGGGCGAGGCAATTGAAGATGAAGGAGGTGTCCAGCAACAGCGACATCCGGGTCTGCCTGAAGAGCATACAGCCGTCACTCTGGAGCCCGACCGGGACGACCTGCTCAAGCCCGCGGACGATGATAGCGAGGCAGTTGCCGACAGGCGCGTGATGGACCGAATTTCCACTGCCGCACGCGCCTATGGCATCAACGAGGGAACGGGCGACAACAAGGACATCGTGCCCGGCTTCTGAAAGAAGCTGCCGAAGGCAGAGCGCAAATCAGCGTAGATAACGGCCATAAGCAATTTCGAAGAAGTCGCCGATGCTCGTTCCCGCCCGCGCAACAGCGCTGGGACAGTTGGAACGAACCACATGAGCCCTCACCGCATTCGTCATCAGTTTCTGCTCGAACCCGACCTGAGCAAGAAACTGGACGACCTCAGCCGCGATCCATCGACGACCAAATCAGCGATCGTGGCGAAGGCAGTCGAGGCCTTTATCGAGCGGCGTGGCGAGAACGAGCTCGACCGGCGCTACGGCGTAAGGCTCGACCGTCTTTCCCGTGACCTCGGTCATCTCAGACGCGACGTCGAGATGATCCTAGAGAGCCTGGCGCTCTTCATTCGCTTTTCCGTCACGCTTCATGCTCACACACCAGTCCCGGACAGGGCGACGCAGGCGATTGCCCAGGAGCGCTTCGACAAATTCGTCGAGCAAGTGGGCCGCCAGATCGCCTCCGGCAAACGGTCGCTTGGGACGGATAATGGCGGGGGAGGGGAAGGATGAGTTCTCATCCGGAGGTCGACCATCGCCATCGTACCATGTTGCGCACCGCCATGGGCCCGGCAATCGCTGAGGCCCTTGCCGATTCATCTGTTGTCGAGGTGATGGTCAATCCCGACGGTGCGCTGCGGCTCGACCGGCTGGGAGAAGGTCGGGTCGGTACCGGCGTGCATATGCACCCATCCGAGGCGGAACGCATCGTCCGCCTGGTCGCTTCCCATGTGCGTGCCGAGGCGCATGCGGGTAGTCCGATCGTCAGCGCCGAACTGCCCTCGGGCGAGCGCTTCGAGGGGCTGTTGCCGCCAGTCGTTCTGGCGCCATGCTTCGCCATCCGTAAACCGGCCGCAAAACTCTACACGTTGGCCAACTATGTCGCCGACCAAATCATGCTGCCGCTGCAGGCCGATGCGCTGAGGAAGGCCGTGCGCGAGCGGCGCAACATATTGGTCGCAGGCGGCACGTCGTCGGGCAAAACCACGCTCGCCAATGCGCTGCTGGTCGAAGTCGCGGAATGCGACGAGCGGGTGATCCTGATCGAAGACACACGCGAGCTGCAGTGCGCTGCCAAGGACTGCGTTGCACTCAGGACAAGACGGGGCTCGGTGACGCTTGCCGATCTCGTACGCTCGACGCTGCGGCTCAGGCCCGACCGCATCGTCGTCGGCGAAGTCCGGGGTGCGGAAGCCCTCGATATGCTGAAGGCATGGAACACTGGCCACCCCGGCGGCATCGCCACGGTTCACGCCAATTCGGCGCGCTCCGCCCTCTACCGGATCGAGCAACTCGCGCAGGAAGCCGTCGTCACTGTACCACGCCGTCTGATCGCCGATGCCATCGATCTGATTGTCTTCATCGCCGGGCGCGGATCCTCGCGCCGCATTGACGCCATCGCCGAGGTCACCGGTCTCGACGGCAGCGGCGATTACACCGTCACCCAACTGACGCTCCCGCAACTTCAGCAGTTTTGAAAGGCCAATTCATGTGCAAGAAGCTTCGCTTTCTTTCGTCCACCGCGCTCGTGCTTGTTCTCACGGTCTCAGCCCGCGCAGCAGGCTCCGGCATGCCTTGGGAACAGCCGCTGCAGCAGATCCTGGAGTCTGTACAGGGACCGGTCGCCAAGATTATCGCCGTGATCATCATCATCACCACGGGCTTAACCCTTGCCTTCGGTGACACCGCAGGCGGTTTCCGCCGGCTGATCCAGATCGTCTTCGGGCTGTCGATCGCCTTCGCGGCATCGAGCTTCTTTCTCTCCTTCTTCTCCTTTGGCGGCGGGGCACTCGTCTGATGGTCGCTGGAGAGCAGCATATTGAGGGCTTCGCGGTTCCCGTTCACCGGGCATTGACCGAAGCCATCCTGCTGGGCGGTGCACCGCGAGCGGTGGCGATCCTCAACGGCACGGTGGCCGCAGCTATCGGCCTCGGTTTGCAGCAGTGGATCGCTGGGCTGGTGCTGTGGATTGCCGGCCACACGCTGGCGGTCTTTGCCACAAGACGCGATCCAGACTTCGCCAGCGTGCTCGTTCGTCACCTTCGTCTGAAGGGATGGTTGGCATGCTGAACCTGTCAGAATACCGCAGCAAAGCCGACAAACTTGCCGACCATCTGCCCTGGGCAGCGCTCGTCGCGCCCAGCATCGTGCTCAATAAGGACGGCAGCTTTCAGCGGACCTTACGGTTCCGCGGGCCCGATCTCGAAAGCGCGACGGAAGCAGAACTTGTCGGCATCTGCGCCCGGGCAAACAACGCGTTGAGAAGGCTCGGCTCCGGCTGGGCATTGTTCTTCGAAGCCGAGCGCATAGAGGCGCTCGGCTATCCTAACTCAACCTTTCCCGACGCCGCGTCTTGGCTGGTCGATGAAGAACGACGCGCAGCCTTCGAGGGCAAGGTCGCGCATTACGAGAGCCGCTATCACCTGACTTTGCTGTTCATGCCGCCCCCGGACGCACGGGCGAGGGCTGAAAGCGCGCTCGTTGACGCACACCAATCTGGCGGCGGGAGAGACTGGCCCCAGGAGATGGCGCGGTTTCGCGACGAGACCGACCGGGTCCTCGATCTTTTGTCCGGTTTCATGCCCGAGGTGCGCGTGCTCGACGATGCGGAGACCCTGACTTACCTGCACGGCACAATCTCGACCCGCCGCCATCCACTCGCTGTCCCGGAAACGCCGATGTATCTCGACGGCATCCTGGTCGACGCGCCGCTTACCGGCGGCTTGGAGCCGATGCTCGGCGAACACCATCTTCGCACCCTTACCGTCCTCGGATTCCCGAATCTCACCCGGCCCGGAATTCTCGACGCGTTGAATCATCAGGATTTCGCCTATCGCTGGGTGACGCGCTTCATCCCGCTCGACAAGACGGAAGCCACGAAGACGCTGACACGGTTGCGCCGCCAGTGGTTTGCCAAGCGCAAATCGATCGCGGCCATCCTGCGCGAGGTCGTGACCAACGAACCTGTCCCGCTGGTCGACAGCGATGCCGACAACAAGGCGCTCGATGCCGACGCAGCCCTTCAGGCGTTGGGCGGCGACCATGTCGGCTTCGGTTATCTCACCACAACGGTGACAGTGTGGGATGAGGACCATCAAGCCGCCGCGGAGAAACTTCGCGCGGTCGAGCGCATCATCAATGGGCTCGGCTTCACCACCATCCGCGAAAGCGTCAATGCGGTCGAGGCGTGGCTCGGCTCGCTGCCTGGTCATATCTATGCCAATGTTCGCCAGCCGCTCGTTCACACATTGAACCTTGCGCATCTCATGCCGTTGTCGTCGGTCTGGGCAGGTCCTACGGCGAACGAGCATCTCGCCAAGGTCACCCAGCGAGAGGCCTCGCCACTTCTGTTCGCAGAGACCAACGGGTCGACACCATTCCGGCTATCCACCCATGTCGACGATGTCGGCCACATGCTGATCGTTGGCCCGACCGGCGCCGGCAAATCGGTGCTGCTTGCCCTGATTGCACTGCAGTTCCGGCGCTATGCCGACGCGCAGGTCTATGTCTTCGACAAAGGCAATTCGGCGCGCGCGGCAGTCCTTGCCACGGGTGGAGAACACCACGCACTGGGTGCTGACGGTGCGCTCGCCTTCCAGCCCCTGCGCAATATCGGCGACCAGGCTGCCCGCAGTTGGGCAGCCGAGTGGATTGCCGGCCTCATTGCCCATGAGAATGTCACCGTCACGCCGGAGGTGAAGGAGGCAATCTGGTCGGCACTCACCAGCCTTGCCACCGCGCCGGCGCAGGAACGCACGCTGACCGGCCTTTCGGTCCTGCTTCAGTCCAACGGGCTGAAGTCCGCGTTGATGCCCTACACACTCGACGGTCCTTTCGGCCGCCTGCTCGACGCCGATGATGATCGGCTGGCCTTATCGAATGTGCAGTGTTTCGAGACGGAAGAGCTGATGCAGAGCCAAGGCGCTGTGCTGCCTGTGCTCACTTACGTGTTCCATCGTCTTGAAGAGCGGTTCGATGGACGGCCGACGCTGCTGATGCTCGACGAGGCTTGGGTCTATCTCGACAATCCGCTCTTTGCCGCCCGTATCCGCGAATGGCTGAAGGTGCTCCGAAAGCGGAATGTCTCGGTGATCTTCGCTACGCAATCGCTGGCTGATATCGCGGGCTCTTCAATCGCGCCGGCGATCATCGAGAGCTGCCCCCAGCGCATTTTCCTTCCCAATGATCGTGCTGTGGAACCGCAAGCGCGGGCAGCCTACGAGCGCTTCGGCTTGAACGAGCGGCAGATCGAATTGATCGCCCGCGCCACGCCGAAGCGCCACTACTATCTTCAGTCACGTAGCGGAAACCGTCTCTTCGAGCTCGGGCTTGGCCCCATCACTCTTGCGCTTTGCGGCGCTTCCGATCCGGCGACGCAGACCCTGATCGACAAAATCCAGTCCGAAGACGGGCAAGACAGCTTTGCCTCCCGCTTTCTGAGCGCGCGCGGCCTCGATTGGGCTGCCGAGCTTCTCCAGCAATTCCCTCAACCAGACATGGAGCAATCCTCATGATTGGACGCCGTCTTTTCACCAGCCTGATCACCGTTTCCCTGATCGCCAAGCCAATGGCCGACTATATGCAGCCGGCCTACGCCCTTATCGTGTTCGATCCATCCAATTATGCGCAGAACGTGCTGACGGCGGCGCGCGCGCTGGAGCAGATCAACAACCAGATCCAGTCGCTGCAGAACCAGGCAACCATGCTGCAGAACATGGCGCGCAATCTTCAGCGTCTGGATTTCTCTTCCGTGGGCCAACTCTCCGGTTCGCTCCATCGCATTGACGGTTTGATGGACCAGGCGAGCGGCCTCAGCTTTGATCTGGGCAAGCTTCAAGACCAGTGGCGCAGCCAATATCCGGAAAGCTACGAGGCCACGATCAAGGTCAGCGATGTGGCAACCGCAGCGCGCGAGCGCTGGCAGAGCGCCATGCAGGCGTTCCGCCAGACCATGCGGGTCCAGTCGCAGATCGTCGAGAACGTCCGCGCCGACGGCGACCTGCTTGCCGATCTCGTCAACCGCAGCCAAGGGGCAGCCGGTGCGCTTCAGGCAAGCCAGGCCACCAACCAGCTGATCGCGCTTTCGACCAAGCAGCAGATGCAGATCCAAACGCTGCTCGCGACTCAGTTTCGAGCTGAGGCCGAGGATGCCGCGCGCAAGGCGCAGTCCGAGGAAGCCGCCCGCGAGACGACCAAGCGCTTCCTGGGTACCGGCTCTGCCTATCCAGGCAATTGATCACCAACTCTGACGAGGAAGGCGGCGGCATGAACGACCTTGGCGTCATCGATCGCTTCATGGAGACCTTCATCCGCTACATTGACAGCGGGTTCGGTCTGCTTTCGGGCGACGTCGCCTTCCTCACCACCATCCTGATCGGCATCGACATCACGCTGGCCGGGCTGGCCTGGGCGCTCGGCGACGAGCCCAACATTCTCGGCCGGCTTACCCGCAAGGTGCTCTATGTCGGCGTCTTCGCCTTCATCTTGAATAATTTTAAGAACCTCGCCGACATCATCTATCGCTCCTTTGCCGGGCTCGGCATCAACGCGTCCTCCGGCAATCTCTCCCCAGACAATCTCCTGCGCCCGGGCCGCATCGCCGCGACCGGTTTCGAAGGCGCTTGGCCGCTGCTTGATCAGGCAAGTCAGCTGCTCGGCTTTCCAGAAATCTTCGGCAACGCGCTCACCATCTTCGTGCTGCTCATGGCCTGGTTCCTGGTCATCATCGCCTTCTTCATCCTTTCCATTCAGCTGTTCATCACAATCCTTGAGTTCAAGCTCACCACGCTTGCCGGCTTTGTTCTGGTTCCCTTCGCACTCTGGAATCGATCGGCGTTTCTGGCCGAGCGCGTGCTCGGCAATGTCATCTCTTCAGGCATCAAGGTGATGGTACTTGCCGTCATCGTCGGCATCGGCTCCACACTCTTCGGCGAGTTTGCTTCCGCGCTGCAAGGCAAGGAGCCGGACCTGGCCGCCGCCATGTCACAGGTGCTGGGCGCGCTGGCGCTGCTTGGGCTCGGCATCTTTGGCCCCGGCATCGCGTCGGGTCTAGTGTCCGGCGCGCCGCAGCTTGGCGCGGGCGCCGCCCTTGGCACGACTGCGGCGGCAGCTGGTGCATCGCTCGTTGCCGGAGGCACGGCATTTGCTGGCGCGCGCATGGCAACCGGCGGCAGTCTCGCCGCAATTCGGGCCGGCACAACGATGGGATCGGCTGCTTTAACGGCCTGGCAGATCGGGCGAGCAACCTCGCCCCACACCGGCCTGTCCGGTGTGGCTGCTGGATTGCGGGGCGTGACCAGTGCCGCCGGCGGCGCCGCGATGCGAGCAGCAAGAGCTGCCGCGGGAACGTTCGGGCGTAGCGCCGATGCCGGCCGGGAAGCCGCATGGACCGCGACCGGTGGTGCGCCCACCGCGTCCATGACTGGAAACCCAACCGCTGCAGACCGTAATACCGCTCCGACGTGGGCAAGGCGCCTGCGTTCCGAACAGACCGCCCGTGCCCACCGCCACGCCGCCATGCAGGCTGTCCGTGAAGGCGACAGCGCGGGAGGCAGCGCCAATCCCTCTCTCAACGACAAGGACGACTAGATGCTGTTCAAGCGACCCGTTCAACGTTACGGCAAGACACCCGAACCGGTCACGCCGTATCAAAAGGCCACCCAGATATGGGACGAGCGCATCGGCTCATCTCGAGTACAGGCTAGGAACTGGCGGCTCATGGCCCTCGGCTGTCTGGCCTTGGCGACCGGGCTCTCTGGCGGACTCGTATGGCAGTCGATGCAGAGCCGTGTTGTGCCTTACGTCGTCGAGGTCGACCGCTTCGGCGAGGCACGCGCCGTCGCGCCGGCGATCCAAGACTACGAGCCCTCCGACGCCGAGATAGCCTGGCACCTCGGCCGCTTCATCCAGAATGTCCGTTCCGTCTCCACTGATCCGGTGCTGGTGCGGCAGAACTGGCTGGCGGCTTACGACTTTGCCACCGACCGTGCGGCACTCTTCCTCAATGAGTACGCCAAGGCGAACGATCCCTTCGGTCAGATCGGAACGCGCAGCGTGTCCGTCCAGGTGACCAGTGTGGTCAGGGCTTCCGACAGCTCGTTCCAGGTCAAATGGACTGAGCAGGTCTTTGAGCGCGGCAGCCTTGCCAGCACCACGCGCTGGACCGCGATCCTCACCATCGTGATCCGCCCGCCAAGCAATACGGATCAGCTGCGCAACAATCCGCTCGGTGTCTTCATCAACGCCATCGACTGGTCGCGCGAGCTCGACAGTGCCGCACCGACATCCGTTTCCCCGAAGGAGCCCGCCGATGACAAATAGAGCCCAATCGTTCCGTGCCGCGCTGATCCTATCCGCATCGGCAGCAGTTCTCTCGGCCTGCGCATCGAAGCCGGTGCCGCCTGAGATTTCGTATGATGCTGTCGACTTCAAAGCAGCGGCAATCGAGAAGGCGCCAGAGACACCGGTCAAGATAGTCGAGGTGCCAAAGCCGTTGCCGCTCCCCGGCCAGTTGCAGCCAGAACCGGGCAAAATCGCCGACGACAAGCGCTCTCCTGAAGAACGCGTCGCCGACGCCAACAAGGCGGCGACGCAGCAACCCACTCGGTACGGCTACGTCAATGCGGTGCAGGTCTATCCCTTCACCGATGGCGCGCTTTATCAGCTCTATGCCGCGCCGGAGCGCGTCACCGATATCGCCCTACAGCCGGGCGAGAAACTGACAGCCGTGTCGGCCGGCGACACGGTGCGCTGGGTCATCGGCGATACCGTCAGCGGCACCGGTGACGACCAGCGCACCCATGTGCTGGTAAAACCCTTCGCGCCGGGGCTTAGCACCAATCTGGTGATCACCACGGAACGACGCACCTACCACTTGCAGCTTCAAAGCACCGATAAGACCGCTATGGCGGCGATCTCCTGGACGTACAGCGAGGACCAGATCGTCGCGCTCCGCCAGCGCAACGCTCAGGCCGAGGCTACCATGCCGGTGGCGTCGAACGTGGCGCTCGAAAACATTCGCTTTCGCTACTCGATTAGGGGCGACACACCGCCCTGGAGACCGACGCGAGCCTTCGATGATGGCAGCAAGGTCTATATCGAGTTCCCGCGCCGCATAGATCAGGGAGAGGCCCCGCCACTCTTCATCGTCGGCTCTGACGGGGGCAACCAGCTCGTCAACTACCGCATGCGCGGCAACTACTACATTGTCGATCGGCTCTTCGCCGCGGCCGAACTACGCCTCGGCACCAAGCAGCAGCAAGTGGTGCGCATTACAAGGACGGACGGCCGGCAACCGCCGCGTCGCGTATCTCTCTTTGCGCGCTCCAGCAGGTGAGGAGAGGGGCCTTATGACCGACACTTCCCCATCCAATGCTCCGCCAAAACTCGATCCCGAGCAGCTGCAGTTACGGGCCTCGCCCCGCCGCGCCGTGCGGTTCAGGCGCGGCGTGATCATCGCCATCGCTGCCGTCGGGTCCGGTGCCATCCTGGGCGTCACGATGATGGCGCTGCAAGGACCGGCGCTTCGCTTCAAAGAACAGGCGGAAGATCTCTACAACACTGACCGCAAGCCAACCCCTGAAGGACTTGAAACACTTCCCAAGGACTATTCCGGAGTGAAGCCGAACCCTCCTGTGCTTGGACCACCACTGCCGGGCGACCTCGGTCGCCCCATCCTTGAGCGGCGGCGCCAGCTCGGCATCGCGCCAGGGCAGGACAACTCCGCCGAGGAGCAGCGCGTTGCCCAGCAGGCGATTGAGGCGCGCGAATCACAAGTCTTCTTCCGCATTGAAAATCAACCCAAGGAGGCGGGCATCGGCGGTAATGCGAAAAGTGCCCAGCAGCCGTTCGGAGCGCCTCCGCAATCTGATGCCGCTCGGCCGTCAGATTCCGTTGCCCCGGCTGAGGGCGATCAGAACAATCAACAACGCAAGCTCGATTTTGTCAGCCAGCGCAACACCAGCGGGATCTACAACCCGCATGCATTGCAGACGCCAGCTTTGCCAAATCAGCTCATGGCCGGCAGCGTGATCGCCGCAAGTCTCATCACCGGCATAAATTCCGACTTGCCCGGGTTTGTCGTCGCGCAGGTCACCGAGAACGTGCACGACACGCTCACCGGCAGCATCCTGCTTATCCCGCAAGGCTCGCGGCTGATCGGGACCTATGACAGCGTCGTCGCTTTTGGGCAAAAACGGGCGCTTCTGGTTTGGCAGCGAATAATACTGCCAGACGGTTCTTCGATCGAAATCGACAATCTGCCGGCGACAGACACTGCCGGCTATGCCGGGCTCGAGGACAAGATCGATTTCCACACCTGGCAGCTGATCAAGGGAGTCGCGCTGGCCACATTGCTGGGCGTCGGCACCGAGTTAAGTTTTGGAGAAAACGAAAGCGATCTGGTCAAAGCGATCCGGGAATCCATTCAGCAGAACGTCAGTCAAGCCGGCCAGCGCATCACCGAGAAGAACCTCAATGTTCAGCCCACCATCACCATCCGCCCAGGTTGGCCACTGCGCGTCATCGTGCACAAGGATCTGGTGCTACGGCCATACGCGAGTTGAGCGGGAGTGAATATGGCCAACTTGAAACTTGGAAAGCTTCCAGACCGAACACCTTCGAAGATTACCATCACCGTCAGCGCGGAGTTGGGCCAAGCACTCAAGGAGTATGCTGCCCTTTATCGTCAGACCTATGGCGAGTCTGAAACGGTGGCGGAACTCATCCCTTTCATGCTGGCGGGGTTTCTGGAAGGCGACCGAGCGTTTGCCAAGGCCAGAAAAGAAGGTTTGCCGACGTCCAGCATGCCGGAGAAGTCGCGGCGTCTGGCAGGCTCAGATTCCGAGTAACCGAGGCAATGAGTGAACCGCCCGCATACGAGCCTCGATGGGCTAACTCCGCTTGAATATGTAACCCGATCCGTCAAGGATCACACGTGAACAGGCTCACTCACAAATGGAGGCAAACAGGGGAGCACGTCACCGCGACCGCACTCTTTGGCTCAAACTGCAACCGAGTGCCTGGCCCTTCCGTTTTGGAAATATTTGTCGAACCTGGCCGCGATGCTTCGAACGAATGGGCGACTTTCAGCCGGCACGACGAAACGGTCGCCATCCAGTTCAAGCAATCGAACGGGATCGTGGAGGGCCATGGTACTCGACTCAAGAAGGAGCTTCTGGCCGGCTTTGCCGAAGCGTTCCACCAGATCGACTGCCGAGAAGGCGAAATCACACATCAGCCTCTCGATGATCCAGCCGCGAACGCGGTCGTCGTCGGAAAGCGCGATACCGCGGACAACCGCCAGCCCGCCATGCGCAACCATACTTCCGTACTCGGCGGTTGAAATATTGTTCTGCACGTAGCCCTGGCGAAAACGGCCGATGGACGAAGGGCCAAGCCCGATCAGTGTCTCGCAGCGATCCTCCGTGTAGCCTTGAAAGTTGCGATGCAAAGCCCCTGCCCGGGCCGCGATCGCCAAGGCATCGCCTGGCTTGGCGAAATGATCGAGCCCTATTGCTTCATATCCCTTGTCCACAATCGCTCGCGCAGCGAGTTGCGATTGCGCCAACCGCTCCGTGGGGCCAGGCAGCCACGCCTCTTTGATCATCGTCTGATGCTTCTTGAACCAGGGCACATGCGCGTAGCCGAACAGCGCCATCCTGTCCGGTTCCAGGGTCAGCGCCTGCGCTACGGTGGAACAGACGCTCTCCCTGCTCTGGTGCGGCAATCCGTAGAGCAGGTCCAGATTGATGGAACCGACGCGGCGGGAGCGAACTCCGTCGACGATAGCCTTCGTTTGCAAAAAGCTTTGCTCGCGGTTGATTGCCTTTTGCACATTTGGCTCGAAATCCTGGACTCCGAGACTCGCCCTGGTCATGCCGATTTCGGCCAGCGCATCAAGGCGCGCCTCATCCATGTCGTTTGGATCGATCTCGACGCTGATTTTTGTATCCGGGACAAAATCGAAGCTGTTCCGCAAAAACGCGCCGAGCGCCACCATGTCCTCGGGCTTCAGCATGGTGGGCGAACCGCCGCCGAAGTGGACTGCGCGGACATGGCCCTTGCCGCTGACGAGACCCCCCACCGTCGCGATCTCCGCGTGTAACGAGCGCAGATAGGCCGTCACCGGCTCATAGTAGCGCGTCTGCTTGGTATGACACGCACAGAACCAGCAGAGTCTGTCGCAATAGGGTATGTGCAGATAGAGCGAGATCTCGCAGCCACTTTCGAGCCCCTCCAGCCAGCCACGATAAACCGCAGGATCGACGCCCGCGTGGAAATGCGGTGCAGTCGGATAACTGGTATAGCGCGGGACGTTCCCGCCAACCCGGGCAGCTAATTCGGACTGCATGTCGTGGTCCAACCATGTTTGCATCGCTGGAACTCTGGGCTTATTGGCGAGCCAAAGCCCTGATTTCGGTCAATCAGCAACTCGGACAAACTGCCGCAAGGATTTTTCTACCCTAGATTGGTATCCTGCCGGCACTTGGGATCGAGTTGAGCGAGCGCATGTCAGTACGGCGACACATTCACACTTCCGGTATTCCCGTTCTTTGCGTCCATTGCGAAGCACGGCATCGCGGCGTCTGCGGTGCGCTTGATCCAGACAATTTGGTTGGGCTCGCCAAGACTTGCTCGCGGCGCCAGATCGAGTCAGGAGTGGAACTGATCGGCGACGCACAGGCGGTCGACAGCTATTCGAACCTGCTTTCAGGCGTGGTAAAGCTGACAAAGAGCCTTTCCGATGGTCGCCAGCAGATCGTCGGTCTCCAGTTTGCACCGCATTTTCTGGGACGTCCTTTTAAGGTGGAAAGCTCGATCAATGCGGAAGCGGTGACAGCTGTCACGCTGTGCTCGTTTCCAAGGGCAGCCGTCGAACGGATGATGAAGGGGTCGCCGGAATTCGAGCATCGCCTGCTCAAGCAGACGCTGAATGAACTCGATGAAGCACGCGAGTGGCTGGTGACGTTGGGGCGCAAGACCGCATCGGAAAAGGTGGCGAGTTTTCTCCTCATGATCGCTCGGAATATCGATTCCAGTGTTGACCCGGTAGCCAGGTCAGCGTCCTTCGATCTGCCGCTGACGCGTGCCGAGATCTCTGATTTTCTTGGAATTACGAACGAGACTGTGAGCCGGCAGCTGACGCAATTGCGGGCTGACGGCGTGATCCGGATCGAGAACACACGCCATGTGATGGTGGACAGCATGAGCCGGCTGCGCTCGATGGCGATGCCGAGCCTGAGCCAGAAGACCGACAGCCTGGACAGGTTGTAGAGGCCGTTCGGCGAAGAGAAGGGGCAGGCCGTTGTCGCTCCTGATGGCGGAAGGCAGGCCGCGTTCCCTGAACAGGCGGATGGCGGCCTCGATGACCGGTCCTTCCTTCTTCGATTCGAGCGCTTCGCAGGGGAGCAGGTAGCGCGAGGCCGGGTCGGTGACCGTCACAATAACGACCATCGCCCGCCGGAACTCCCCTTAGAAGTCCGTGCACCACAACGCGTTGGTGATAGTTGCGTGCCGAAGCGCTGCCGCTGACGGGAGCGCTTTACAGGCCGTGACGATCGAGCACGGCATGCACCGGGCTCTTCGAGGGTATGCGGACATCGCCGGCGAGCCTCCTGATCAGGAGCTCCCTAATCTTCCTGGCGCCCAGTGCGACTTGTCCTTCTTGGTTGCGACGATCGTCAGCTCGATCTGGTCGGGCAGCTGGTTGGCGTAGCGCACCGGCCGCCGCGAAGGTCAACCTAGCTGCCGAAAAATCGTGCGGCCCCTGACATGGATCAGGGCGAGCAGGCGGCGGCTGCGCAATTGATGCACAGCGGATTTGGCGTCCGCCGGATTCGAGATCGGGATTTGCGATGAAATTCGGCACAGAGATCGTGCTTCTAAGCCTGTTCGCTTTTGCGGCCCTGGTGGCTGCCGGTTTCGGCGTAGATGAACCTTTCCGCCAGCATATGTGGGTGTTGTTCTTCGCCGTAGCTGGTTTCACCGCGATCCTGTTGCGCAATACGGAGTTCAAGCCTGCAGTTCCGATAGACCCCGCCGCTTTTATGGACGGTCCAATCCGTTACGGGGCCGTGGCGACGGTGTTTTGGGGCGTCGTAGGCATGCTGGTTGGTGTGGTCATCGCGCTGCAGCTTGCCTATCCCGATCTCAGCGTCGAGCCCTGGTTCAACTTTGGCCGCTTGCGGCCGTTGCATACATCCGGCGTGGTTTTTGCCTTCGGCGGCAATGCGCTGCTTTGCACGTCCCTTTATGTCGTACAGCGCACCTGCCGCGCCCGGCTGTTTGGCGGCAATCTCGCCTGGTTCGTGTTCTGGGGCTATCAGCTGTTCATCGTCATGGCTGCGACGGGCTACCTGCTCGGCATCACCGAAAGCCGCGAATACGCCGAGCCCGAATGGTATGTGGATCTTTGGCTGACAATGGTCTGGGTCGCCTACCTCGTCCTGTTCCTCGGCACCATCCTGAAGCGCAGGGAACCGCACATCTACGTCGCCAACTGGTTCTACCTGTCCTTCATCGTGACCATCGCGATGCTGCATGTGATCAACAACCTGTCGATGCCAGTCTCGTTCGTGGGTTCAAAAAGCTATTCAGCCTTCTCCGGCGTCCAGGACGCCTTGACGCAGTGGTGGTACGGCCACAATGCCGTAGGCTTCTTTCTCACCGCCGGCTTCCTTGGCATGATGTACTATTTCGTGCCCAAGCAGGCGAACCGGCCAGTCTATTCCTACCGGCTGTCGATCATCCACTTCTGGGCGCTGATCTTTCTCTACATCTGGGCCGGCCCGCACCACCTCCACTATACCGCCTTGCCCGACTGGGCGCAGACGCTCGGCATGGCGTTCTCGATCATGCTTTGGATGCCCTCCTGGGGCGGCATGATCAACGGCCTGATGACGCTGTCCGGCGCTTGGGACAAGCTGCGGACGGACCCGATCATCCGCATGATGGTCATGGCCATAGCCTTCTATGGCATGTCCACTTTCGAAGGCCCGATGATGTCAATCAAGGCTGTCAATTCGCTGTCGCACTACACCGACTGGACCATCGGCCACGTGCATTCCGGCGCGCTCGGTTGGGTCGGCATGATTTCGTTTGGCGCGATCTATTTCATGGTGCCGAAGTTGTGGAACCGCGAGCGGCTCTATTCGCTGCGGCTCGTCAACTGGCACTTCTGGCTGGCAACGCTCGGGATCGTCGTCTACGCCGCGGTGATGTGGGTCTCCGGCGTTATGCAGGGCCTGATGTGGCGCGAATACGACGAGCAGGGCTTTCTGGTCTTCTCGTTCGCCGAAACTGTCGCCGCCATGCATCTCTACTATATCATGCGTGCCATCGGCGGCGCGATGTACCTGTCCGGCGCCCTGATCATGGCATGGAACGTCACCATGACAATCCTCGGCTACCAGCGCGAGGAGAAACCGATGCCGCGTCCCATCGCCGCCGTCCGACCTGCGCGATCAGGAGCCAGAAAATGGGCTTGATGGACAAACACGCCGTCATCGAGAAGAACGCCACGCTTCTTCTCGTCGGCTCCCTTCTGGTGGTGACGATCGGCGGCATCGTCGAGATCGCGCCGCTCTTCTATCTCGACAATACGATCGAGAAGGTCGAAGGCATGCGGCCCTATTCGCCGCTCGAACTCGCCGGCCGCAACATCTATGTGCGCGAGGGCTGCTACCTCTGCCACAGCCAGATGATCAGGCCGTTCCGCGATGAGGTCGAGCGCTATGGGCACTACAGTCTGGCGGCCGAGTCGATGTACGACCACCCGTTCCAGTGGGGATCGAAACGCACAGGACCGGATCTCGCGCGGGTGGGCGACCGTTATTCGAATGGATGGCACGTTCAGCACCTTGTGTATCCGCGCTCGGTGGTGCCGGAATCGATAATGCCGAGCTACGCGTTCCTGAAGGAAATGCCGATTGAGGTGAAGGACTTCTCGACGCACCTGATCGCGAACAGCCGTGTGGGCGTGCCCTACTCCGACGACATGATCGCGAGCGCGAATGCCGATCTCATGGCGCAGGCAGATCCCAACATCGACACATCCGGTCTTGAAGCGCGGTATCCAAAGGCCAAGCTCGGTGACTTCGATGGCAATCCGCAACAGGTCAGCGAGATGGACGCGCTGGTCGCTTACCTCCAGATGCTTGGCACTCTGGTCGATTTCAAAAACTACGACGAAGCCGCCGGTTACCGCTGAGGAGAATGGTGATGACCTACAACTTCATGCGGGCGTTTGCCGACACTTGGGGCCTGCTCGCTATGGCGCTGTTCTTCGTCGGATGCATCACCTTTGCGCTCCGTCCCGGCAGCAGGACGCGAGCCGACGAAGCTGCTCAAATCCCTCTCAAGGACGACTGATCATGAGCGGTGAGCACATTGACGAAGTCTCCGACGTCTCGACCACCGGCCATGAATGGGACGGGATCAAGGAGCTCAACAATCCGCTCCCGCGCTGGTGGGTGATCACCTTCTACGTCACCATAGTCTGGGCGATCGGCTACACCATCGCTTATCCCGCATGGACTATGCTAAGCTCCGCCACCCGAGGCGTGCTCGTCTATTCCAGCCGCCACGATGTCAAGAATGAGCTGGAAGCGGCCGAGGTCGCCAAGGGCAAGTATGTTGCCGCCCTTCAGGCGAAAACTGTCTTCGAGATTGCCGCCGACGATGTGTTGCGCGGATTCGCTATCGCGGCCGGGGGCGCCGCGTTCAAGGTCAATTGCGTTCAGTGCCATGGCTCCGGCGCCCAAGGTTCGAAGGGCTTTCCCAACCTGAATGATGACGACTGGCTGTGGGGCGGCAAGGCCGAGCAGATCCAGCAGACAATCACGCACGGCATCCGCTTTGCCTCCGACTCCGACACGCGCCTGTCGGAAATGCCCGCCTTTGGTGACATCATTACGCCCGAGCAGATTAGACAGGTCAGCGCTTATGTCTCGAGTCTCTCCGGCGCTGTTGGCGATCAAGCATTGGTCATACCCGGCGCCAATGTTTTTGCCGAGAATTGTGCCGCCTGTCATGGTGATAATGCAAAGGGAAACACGGAGCTTGGCGCACCCGACCTGACCGACGCGATCTGGCTCTACGGGGCGGGCGAGACGGCTATTGCCGCGCAGGTTCGCGCGCCAAAGCAAGGCGTCATGCCGGCCTGGGGTGGGCGTCTCGGCGAGGTCAAGGTCAAGGAACTTGCGGTCTATGTCCATTCGCTTGGCGGCGGAGAATAGGAACGGAAGCCTATTCTCGGCCCTCCCCCTGCCAAGCGACGAGGCCCGGCGCGAGCCGGGCCTCGACACCATTCCGGCTGCGACCTGCATCGACACGGGGCGGACCGCCCACGGCGAGGCTGTTCGATGGGCGGCCCTGACATCGGCAGCGGGACTGGAGATGCTACGTGCGTGATAAAACGCAGACAGAACCGCCCGAAGCAGACGCGATCGACTCCCCCAGCACCCGTGAGCCGCTTTATGCCCCACGCAAGAAGGTTTTCCCGAAGCGAATCTCGGGTAATTTCCGTCGCTTCAAATGGCTGGTGATGGCGATCACGCTGGCGATCTACTATCTGACGCCCTGGCTGCGCTGGGACCGAGGTCCGTTTGCACCGGACCAGGCCGTGCTGATCGATCTTGCCAACCGCCGCTTCTATTTCTTCTTCATCGAGATTTGGCCGCAGGAATTCTACTATGTGGCCGGCCTTCTCGTTATGGCCGGCATCGGCCTTTTCCTGATCACATCCACTGTTGGCAGAGCCTGGTGCGGCTATACCTGCCCGCAGACGGTATGGGTCGATCTGTTTCTAGTTGTAGAGCGTGCGATCGAGGGAGATCGCAATGCTCGCATAAAGCTCGACGCGGGATCCTGGACTGCGCGCAAGCTTGTGCTGCGTGTATCGAGACACGCCATCTGGCTGGCCATAGCGGCAGCGACCGGCGGCGCCTGGATCTTCTATTTCGCCGATGCGCCATCTCTGATTGACGAGGTCTTCGCTGGCACCGCTGCGCCGGTCGCCTACATCACCATCGGCGTGCTGACGGCAACCACCTACACATTCGGTGGACTGATGCGCGAGCAGGTCTGCACCTACATGTGCCCGTGGCCGCGCATCCAGGCGGCCATGCTCGACGAGAATTCGCTCACTGTGACCTACAATGACTGGCGCGGGGAACCCCGTTCGCGCCATGCCAAGAAGGCTCTTGCCGCAGGGCAGCCGGTTGGAGACTGCGTTGATTGCAATGCCTGTGTCGCGGTCTGTCCGATGGGGATCGACATCCGCGACGGCCAGCAGCTCGAATGCATCACCTGCGCGCTCTGCATCGACGCCTGTGACGGCGTAATGAACAAACTCGGCAAGGAGCGCGGGCTGATCTCGTATGCGACGCTGTCCGATTACAACGCCAACATGGCGGCGGCGACCGCAGGCGGCGCTTGCTCGGTGAATCCGTCGCTGGTGCGGACAGACGGCAGCGCTTTCTCCAACAGGTTAGCCCATTTCCATGTCCGCAAGATCTTTCGACCGCGCACCTTCGTCTACATGAGTGCGTGGTCGGCGGTCGGTCTCGCCTTACTCTACTCGCTGCTGACGCGCGATCGGCTCGAGGTCAACGTTCTGCACGACCGCAATCCGCAGTTCGTCACGCTGTCCGATGGTTCGATCCGCAATGGTTACACCGTCAAGCTGCTCAACATGATCCCAGAGCCAAGAACGATCGTCGTCACCATGCAGGGCCTGGCGGATGCCGAGATGAGCGTCGTCGGGATCGACATGCCTGCGGATCGCTCCCTCTCCGTTCCGGTCGAACCGGACCGGCTGAAAATGCTGAAGATTTTCGTCAGCCAGCCGGCGGAACAGATCAATGCCCGAGCGCAGACGTTCAAGTTCCGGGTCGAGGACAAGGCGAGCTTCGAGTCGGACGAATACACGGCCACGTTCAACGCACCGGAGATCGTTAGATGAGCGTCAATGCACGAAGGCCCCCCGAATTCACCGGCAGGCATATGTTGCGTATCATCCTTAGCTTTTTCGGCGTGATCGTTGGTGTGAACCTGACCATGGCAACACTCGCCAGCACAAGCTGGACGGGTCTTGTCGTCGAAAATACTTATGTCGCGAGCCAGCAGTTCAACCGGATAGCCGAGGAAGGGCGCGCGCAGGCCGCACTCGGCTGGACCGGCAAACTGACCATCGCACGGGGCGAGGTCCGCTACGGCCTCAGCGAGGCCGCCGGCAAAGCGGTCCAGTTGCACGGCGTCAGGCTCCTGTTCCGTCATCCCGCCTACGAGGCCGAGGACAAAGCCGTCATGCTTGCGCCTGCCGCGAGCCAGGAATTTGCCGCCCAGCATACGCCAAGGGACGGCGTCTGGATCGTCCAAGTCGACGCCGATGTTGGTCTCGCAGAACCCTATCGCGACGTCCGTCGAATTATAATTTCCCATGGAGCGTTACAATGAGCTGTTGTGCACCGGGCGCCGAAACGGCGCTGGATCTGGCAAGCAGCATATCCGTCCTGCCATCAAGCCAGGAGGTCAGGCTGGCGAGCCGCTCGCTTGGCGGCGATCTGCACCAATCCGATCTCTCGGTCCCGACGGTGCATTGCGCAGCCTGCATCCAGAGTATCGAGAGGGCGCTTGGAAAACTCGATCGCGTCGAGGCTGTACGTGTCAACCTGTCGACGAAACGGGTTGCGATCCGGTGGCGCGGAAATGAGGTTCCACCGTTTGTCGCCGCGCTTGGACGGCTGGGATACGAAGCGCATTTGTTCGAGCCCGAGACAGGGGAGAAGGACAAGACGCTATCGGAGCTGATCCGGGCCGTGGGGGTTGCCGGCTTTGCAGCGGGCAACATCATGCTGCTTTCAATGTCGGTCTGGTCCGGCGCTGAAGGTGCGACCCGCGACCTGTTCCACTGGGTCTCGGCACTGATCGCCATCCCCGCGCTCGCCTTCGCTGGTGGCATCTACTTCCGCTCGGCATGGAACGCATTGCGTCACGGCCGCATGAACATGGATGTGCCGATTGCGGTTGGTGTCTCGCTCGCCTACGCGATGAGCCTTTACGAAACCATCAACCATGGCGACCACGCTTACTTCGATGCATCGGTATCGCTGCTGTTCTTCCTGCTGATCGGCCGCACGCTTGATCACGTGATGCGCGAGCGTGCCCGGACCGCGGTGAACGGTCTGTCACGGCTGGCGGCGCGCGGCGCCATAGTATTGCGCGACGATGGCACGCGCGACTACCGGCCGGTTGGCGAGATCGAACCAGGCATGCAGTTGCTGATCGCTGCCGGCGAACGGATTCCCGTCGACGGCAAGGTCATTCGAGGCTCTTCGGATCTCGACTGTTCACTGGTTTCCGGTGAGAGCACACCCAGAACAGTGGCGACAGGGGAAACCGTGCAGGCCGGCACGCACAATCTCACCGGCCCACTGACGGTCGAGGCGACAGCCGCCGCAAAAGACTCTTTCCTGGCCGAAATGGTCCGGCTGATGGAAGCCGCCGAGGGCGGTCGCGCGCATTATCGCAGGATCGCCGACCGCGTTTCAGCGCTCTATGCTCCGGTGGTTCATCTGACCGCCTTCCTGACGTTCCTTGGCTGGATGGCGGCGACCGGCGATTGGCACCGGGCAGTAACAAGCGCAATCGCCGTTCTCATCATCACCTGCCCATGTGCGCTCGGTCTCGCCGTGCCGATCGTGCAGGTGGTCGCTGCGCGGCGTCTGTTCGAAAGCGGTGTCATGGTCAAGGATGGTTCGGCCATGGAGCGCCTGGCGGCGATCGACACGGCCGTGTTCGACAAGACAGGAACGCTTACGCTCGGACAGCCCCGGCTCGTCAATGCGTCGTCAGTCGATCCGGCCATGCTGGCAATCGCTGCCGAGATGGCCGCGCACTCCCGTCACCCGCATTCAAACGCCATTGCCACCTTTGCCGGTTTCGCCAGCCAGCCAAAGCTCGAAGCTGTCAGCGAACACCCCGGATTCGGCATCGAAGCCACCGCGAGGGGAAGCACCTGGCGACTGGGGCGGCGCGGTTGGGCTGGATGGAAGGCCCGAACCGGTGGCGAAAGCAGATACGGCGGAACGGTTCTGACCAAAGACGGGATCATCGTGGCGTCCTTTGTCTTCAAGGACGCGCTGCGTCCGGACGCCAGGGCGGCCATCGAGCAATTGAACAACGCCCGAGTTTCCGTGGAAATGCTGTCGGGCGATACCGGGGCTGCCTGCGGCGAGGTCGCGACGACGTTGGGGATACATCACTTTGTTCCGGCGCTGCTTCCTTCGGGCAAGGTCAAGTATATTGAAAGCTTGGCGAAGGACGGCCACAAGGTGCTCATGGTTGGCGACGGCCTCAACGACACCCCTGCGCTGGGCGCGGCACATGTCTCGATCGCTCCAGCCACGGCGGCCGATGTCGGCCGCAAAGCTGCGGATTTCGTTTTCCTGCACGAAAGCCTTTCGGCCGTCTCCCTTGCCCTCGACGTTTCGCGAAAGGCCGGACAACTGATCCGGCAAAACATCGCCATCGCGATTGTCTATAACGCCATTGCCGTCCCGATCGCCATTTTGGGGCAGGTAACACCATTGATTGCGGCAATCGCGATGTCGGCCTCATCACTGCTTGTCATTGGCAATGCGTCGAGGCTGCAAGGTTTTGTGCCAGACGTGCCAAGGAGAACTGCTCCGCCTGATAGCCGCTCCCACACCGGCACATTGACGCAACCCTCATGACAATCCTGGTCTATCTCATACCGGTGGCTCTGTTGTTGGGCGGGCTTGGACTGTCTGGCTTCCTGTGGGCCTTGAGGAGTGGTCAATACGAGGATCTCGACGGAGCCGCCGAGCGTATCCTCATTGACCGGGACGAGAGGCCGGAACGCTGATTCCGTCACTCGAGGGCCTGCGTCGCCCATTCCGCCATGCAAGCGGCTGATGCCACGAAGTACCTCCCACGGCCGGACGAGCGCTGGCGATGTACGTGTTCCAAGTGCAACGGAGCGGATAGACCGGCGGCGCGGGTTTGTCGTGTCTGGCTGACCCAGATCAGTGCTGTCTGCTCATCGCCCTGATTTCAATGGACGAGTCTTTTCAAGGGGAGAACGCATGTCTAGCCGGACGGAAGCCGAGCGGCATCAGGTGCTGGCCGTGTTCGCCGGGGGCGCCGGCATTGTCGAAGCCGTGAGCAGGCCGGCGCACGTCATTGCAGGAGCCGATGCGTTCGAATGAGCGAGTTCAAGCCAGTTCGGTTCGTTGATGTCGCGCTGGAGGGGCAATTCTGGCGCGAGCGGCTGGAGACGGTGCTGACACGGACCATCCCCAGCCAGCACGTCCAGCTTGGCAAGCAAGGTGTATTGCTGTCCCTCACACTGCCGAACCAGTCGCTGCCACTGAGCGTCCCAGGCAACGAGCACGATTCCGGGCAGGTGCTCTGGGATTCCGACGCCGGCAAGTGGATAGAAGCAGCATCCTACGCGCTGTCACACAGGCGTGATCCCGACATCGAGGCATGGATCGAAAACATTGTCGATGATCTCGAAAAGGCGCAGGCTCCCGACGGTTATCTGAACTGCTGGTACCTGCAGCGCGAGCCCGACAAGCGCTGGACCAACCTGCGCGACAATCACGAACTCTACAATCTTGGACATCTGCTCGAGGGCGGTATCGCCTACTTCCTCGCGACGGGCCGGCGCCGGCTCCTGGACATCCTTGAGCGGTATGTTGACCATGTGTGCAAGACATTCGGCCCGAACCCCGGCCAGAAGCGCGGCTATTGCGGCCATCAGGAAATCGAGCTGGCCCTCGTTAAGCTCTATCGCTTGACTGGAGACAGAATGCACCTCGACCTCGCGGCCTATTTCATGAATGAGCGCGGGCGTCAGCCGCACTACTTCGATCAGGAAGCGGTCGAGCGCGGGGAGAACCCCAGGGATTTCAGGGCGAAAAGATATGAGTACAACCAGTCGCACAGGCCGGTGCGCGAGCAAACTAAGGTGGTCGGACATGCGGTCCGAGCGATGTACATGCTTTCTGCCATGGCCGACCTCGCGGCGGAACTGAATGACGACAGCCTTAAGAAAGCATGCGAGGTGCTCTGGGCCGACGTCATCTCCTCGAAAATCTACATCACGTCCGGTTTGGGTCCGGCTGCCGCGAATGAAGGCTTTACTGAGGATCACGACCTGCCGAACGATACGGCGTATGCGGAGACCTGCGCCTCGGTAGGCCTGATCTTCTGGGCACATCGCATGCTGCATCTCGAACTCGACGGCCGATACGCCGACGTTCTGGAACAGGCGTTGTTCAACGGCGCGCTGACCGGCCTTTCGCGCGATGGCGAGCGCTATTTCTACTCCAATCCGCTCGAGAGCGATGGGCGACGCGGCAGATGGGCCTGGCACCCATGCCCATGCTGCACGATGAATTCGTCTCGTCTGATTGCTTCGATCGGAGGCTATTTCGTGTCGGCCAGTGAAAACGCAATCGCCTTCCATCTCTACGGCGGCGTTTCCACGAACATCCAACTCGCTACGGGCAATGTGTTCCTGCGGGAAACCAGCGCCTATCCATTTTTCGGCTCGATCAGGATCGAGGTCAGCCCTGACGCGCCGGCCGAGTTCACCATCAACCTCCGCATTCCCGGTTGGGCTCATGAAGCCGAAGCTTCGGTCGGGGGATGTGCAGTCGACGTGACGGCATGCACCAGAAATGGCTATCTTGCGATCTCGCGGCTATGGAATGCCGGAGACACCATCGCCCTCGAGCTACCGATTTCTCCCAAGCGCATCTATGCTCATCCCTCGGTCAAGCAGGACATCGGCCGGGTGGCGCTCAAGCGCGGGCCGTTGGTTTATTGCGTTGAAGAGGTCGACAATCCCGGGGGGGCGGTGCAGCAGCTCAAACTGCCGCGAGACGCCAGGATCAAAACGGTGGAACGGGGCGATCTCTTCGATGGCGTGGTCACGCTGACCGCATCGAAGACCAAGAGTGGGGAGACAGCCTGTACAGGAATGCGCCCCCGATCGTTTCGGGCTGCCGGCTAACCGCTCTGCCATATTATCTCTGGAACAATCGGGCGAAAGGCTCGATGCAAGTGTGGCTGCTGGAAAGCTGAATTCAGCGCTGTCGCCGTATGGGAGGCCACTTCTCAACCAATGAATGCCGACAAGATGCAGTCATCAGAAGCCTCAGATAATATTCTCATTCGTCCGGCGGGCGGTCCACCGGTCCGTGCTCTGGTTGACGAGTTACACGACCTGATTGGAACCGACCCTGCATACAGGGGGATAAGGGCGCCGCGTCGGTCAAAAACTGCCGACGTGACAATCTCGCTTGCTGGCTGGGTATGTGCCTGGCTGCCCAGACGCGAGCGCTGGTCCGATCACCCGCGTACGCGTTCGAGGCGATTTCCTGCTTCGTTGCTGATACATGCGGATTTTCCCGCCCTGCGCCTTGAGGTGATACGGCGGGCATTGGAACGCAGCGCACGACAGGAGGCTGAACTCAACCAGCGTCTCACGAGGATAGCCGCCGCGATGGCGGCACGCTGATGGGCGGCGCTGATGACAGATTCGATATCGTTGTTGTCGGAGCCGGGCCGGTCGGCCTTTCCTTCGCCGCATCACTCGCTCAAAGCCAACTCAAGGTCGCAGTTGTCGAACAGAACTCAATCGATACTCTCGCCAATCCGCCTTTTGACGGTCGGGAAATCGCGCTGACCCACGCCTCGATCAGAATCCTTCGCGAGATCGGCGCCTGGGATGCCATCCCCGCTTCGGACAAATCACCGCTTCACGGCGCCCGCGTGCTCAACGGTTCGAGCCCTTTCGCTCTGCGTTTCGATCCTCCCAGCGGGTCTGGAGAACCCCTCGGAGTTTTGGTCCCAAATTGCCGAATTCGCGACGCGCTGTTCAAGACCATCCACTTGCAGAATCACGCGCGGCTGCTGTGCGGCCGCTCGGTCGTAGATGCAACAACCAGCCAGACAGGAGCAGTCGTAACGCTGTCTGATGGCGTGCAGTTGAACGCTAAGCTTTTGGTTGCCGCCGATTCACGTCTGTCGGCCACTCGTGGTCTGCTCGGCATAGGCGCCGATATCAATCGGCTTGGCTACTCCATGCTAATATGCCGGGTACGGCATGAGCGCGCCCACCACCAGGTGGCAATCGAATGGTTCGATCACCATCAGACGATAGCGATGTTGCCCCTGGCGGAGGGCGTGTCGTCGCTGCTGCTCACCCTGTGCTCAAACGAGGCCGATAGACTGCTTGCCTTCAGCGACCATTTGTTTCTGAGGGAATTGACGAACCGGTGTCGAGGGCGCCTTGGAAAAATGACCTTGGCAAGCAAGCGCCATGCCTATCCGCTGGTCACGACTTGGGCGCACAAATTCCAAGCTCCCAGCGCCGCACTCATCGGCGACGCTGCCATCGGCATGCACCCGGTAACTGCTCATGGTTTCAACATCGGTATCAGCAGCCAGAAGCAACTCGCCTATGGAATCCTAACAGCATGTCGCGACGGTCGCGAGATTGCCGATCCCGACATGCTGCACGGATACGAAAGGTGGCTTCGCCTGTCAGCGGCGCCGCTCTTCCATGGCACGAACATTGTCGTCGGACTCTACTCAAGCGAGCACCCGGCGGCACGGCTTGCAAGACATGTGGGGCTTCGGTTCGCCCAACATGTTCCCTTTATGCGGCATGGCATTTCGGCCATGCTTAGGCGATGAAACCGTACCAGGAGCTTTGGACCTTGCGCGATGAAAGAGGGCCTCATTCGCCGGAGTAATCGCTGCCCCTGCACGCAGAGGCGGCAGCTTCCCGCGGCAGGCCATAAATGTCGCCCCGAAGAGGTATTGTCTCAGCGCTTTATTTGGCTGATCAGCCCAGAGGCTGATGTCGCGCTGAATAGTTAACCCCTCCTTTAGTAGGCTTGCATAGACATGTGCTGCGTACAAGCAGGAGATGCAACCTGACGTCCGAACATGAAGAAAGAAGACGAGCTGGAGGCCAGAATCCTTCAGGATCAGCTTGCTGATCTGAAGGCCGGTCTCTTCGTGTCGATGCCGATAAGCACTATGCTGTCAGGCCTGATTTTGACGGTGCAGGCCTTTTCTGGCGGAGGCTTTGCCGCCGCAATCTGGTTCCTGGTTATCAATGCGATAAATGCCGCCCGCCTCGGGCTCGCCCGTTATCCGCTAAAGGAGACGGGGCATCACGACGATTTAACAGGGATTTCGCAGCGGCTCCGCTGGTTTGGTATCCTTGCTCTTCTTTCAGGGTTTGCCTGGTCCTTTCTTGCCGTCCTTACTGTTGGCTACACAACACCCCAAGCGCCGCTGCATCTGATTATTCTGGCCGGCATTTCAGCTGGTGCGGTTACATACGGCAGTTCATATGCCGCGGCAGCGATCAACTTCATCACACCGCCACTCCTCATCACAGCGGGGTGGTTGCTGACGAAAGGCAACTTGGAAAACTACATGCTGGCTTTTGCCGTTCTGCTCTTCGAGGGCGGCTTGGTTCGAGCCTCGTTTGTAGGGCAAGCCCGCTTCCGCGAAGCGAGCCGCTTGACACATGAGGCGGAGCGGCTTGCGGCGGAAATGGAGCGCAATTCCAGGGAGGACCACCTAACGGCGCTTCTCAACACGCGGCCTCGAACACGCGATTAGTCAGCTCGATAATAAAGACGGCCCCTTCGTTGCAATGCTGATCGATCTGGACGGCTTCAAATCTGTCAACGATACCTACGGTCACAGGACCGGTGATGAACTGCTCGTCAGGATCGCCCGCCGCATAGAGCAGGAAGCGCCGGCAGGCTCAACGCTCGCCCGCATCGGCGGCGATGAGTTCGTGCTGTTCTTTCCCTCACTCCGGAGTTCGCTTTCTCCCAGCAGCCTCGCATCCAATATCATAGCCAAAGTCGCCAGCCCCTATCCTGAGGTCGCGTCCGTCCGGATTGGTGCATCCATCGGAATATACTTGGCTGAAAGGCCGAAGCTGACGGAAATGTTGCTGCGGGCGGATGTCGCCCTTTACACGGCCAAGCGTCTTGGCAGGAACGAATTTCGTCTGTTCGATGCCGAACTCGACACGGAATTGCAACGTCGCCAGTCCATCGAACGCGACCTTCATTCGGCGATAGAGGCGAGAAGGTTGGCACCTTGGTTCCAATCCATCGTAAGACTCGACACCGAGGTCGTGGTCGGTTTCGAAGCCTTGCTAAGGTGGTCACACCCGATCCACGGTTCCATCTCTCCACCCGAAATCATGACAGCCGCACGCGAAACCGGGATGCTTCAACTGCTAACTCAAACGGTATTCTCCGACTGTTATGCTCTTATCGACGGCTTGGTGAAAGCTGACTGTCGAGATGTTCGTGTGGCAATGAATGTTTCT
>NZ_CAKXZS010000010.1:28876-30812 GCF_935822925.1 Mesorhizobium ventifaucium | reverse complement strand
GCTTCCTATTCTCCGAGGCGGTGCCTCTCAGCCAAGCGCTTGAGGTGGCACTGAAAGAGCACGCGAAGCAATGTTGATCGCCGCCGTCATCAGTCACTGCATCGAGCAGAGCGTCAAAGGACCGATGGGCTGGGGCGAGGCGGGAATGGGAAACGCGTTGATCACTGGCGTGCCATACGCTGTTCGTGGCGCAGGTTAGGTTTTCCAGGGTGGCAAGTCGCCTCCAGTCCGCGATTCACTTCGGTTACGCCGATCATGATGTCCGGAAGCAAAGCGAAGCTTAGAAGGGTAGTCCGCTAGCTCAGGTCAGACGAATCCCAGTTGTTGGGCGGTCTGGAACAAAGCGAGCAGCATGATCAGGCAGCCGACGAGCCGCAAAAGCGTCCGCTCGGCAATCGCCTTGAGCACCCATCCGGCAAGCGGAGCGGCGACTATGCCGCCCACGATCAGCCCCAGCACCGAGCTTGCATGTGTCGACAGCGCCCCCGCTTCCTGCCAGTGCCCACTGACGAGCGCGACGATGAAGGTGACGGACACCGCTAGCGTGATCAGGAACTCGGCCGCATTGACAGTGCCGATCACGTAGCGGGGCGGCGCGCCGGCGCCGAGCAATCCGGTCACGACCATCGGGCCCCATCCGCCGCCACCTGCAGCGTCGAGGAAGCCGCCGACAGTGCCCAGCGGCGCCACAAGACGGGTAGGAACCGGATTGCTGGGGATCTTGCGGAACGACCGGAGGAACAGCCAGAGCCCGATCACAGCGAGATAGGTCGTGACGTAGGGCTTCACCATGTCGCCGTCGAACGAGGTCAGCACGAAGGCGCCGAGGCAGCCGCCGAGAATGCCGAAAGGAGCAAGCCGCCAGAACAGCTTCCAGTCGATATTGCGGTGGTAGTGGTGCGCCGTGCCGGAAGCGGCCGTGGTGAACACTTCCGCCGCGTGTACCGCGGCGGAAGCCTGCGCCGGCGGAACACCGAAGGAGAGCAGCACGGTGGAGGAGATCGCGCCATAGGCCATGCCTAACGCGCCGTCAACCGCCTGGGCGAGGAAGCCGACAATGGCGAACAGAATGAAGTCAGTCATTGGTGTCCGCCGTGAACGTGCCGCCGTATGTTGCCTTGTGGATGTGGCATCCGGCTTGGCTCCGCGTCAGAGAAAAGGGCGGCATCGCTGCCGCCCATCGAGATTGTTGAGGTGCGTGGACCTTAGAAATCCATACCGCCCATACCGCCCATACCGCCCATGCCGCCCATGCCGCCCATGCCGCCGCCGCCCATGCCGCCTGGCATGCCGCCGCCGGCCGACTCCTTCTTCGGAGCCTCCGCGATCATGGCTTCGGTGGTGACCAGCAGCCCGGCGACCGAGGCCGCGTCCTGGAGAGCCGTGCGCACGACCTTGACCGGATCGACGATACCCATGGCGATCATGTCGCCATATTCGCCGGTCTGGGCGTTGAAGCCGAAGGTCGGGCCCGTGTTCTCGAGGATCTTGCCGGCAACGATCGATGCTTCCGCACCGGCGTTGGCCGCGATCTGACGGGCCGGAGCCTGCAGCGCGCGACGCACGATGGCGATGCCAGCGGTCTGGTCGGAGTTGGCGCCGACAGCCTTGATGCTCAGCGAAGCGCGCAGCAGTGCGACGCCGCCGCCGGGAACGATGCCTTCTTCGACGGCCGCACGGGTCGCGTTGAGGGCGTCATCGACGCGGTCCTTCTTTTCCTTGACTTCGATCTCGGTCGCACCGCCGACGCGGATGACGGCAACGCCGCCCGCCAGCTTTGCGAGACGTTCCTGCAGCTTCTCCTTGTCGTAGTCCGAGGTGGTCTCCTCGATCTGCTGCTTGATCTGGGCGACGCGGCCCTGGATCTCGGCCTTCTTGCCGGCGCCGTCGACGATGGTGGTGTTCTCCTTGGAGATCGACACCTTCTTGGTGCGTC
>NZ_CAKXZS010000010.1:0-28866 GCF_935822925.1 Mesorhizobium ventifaucium | reverse complement strand
GTGTTCGAGGCGCCATTTCGGACCATCTGCGCGCCCATGTTCTCGAACTTGTCGGAAAGTTCGATTTCCTTGGCGACGGTGACGCCGTCCTTGGTGATGCGCGGTGCGCCGAACGACTTGTCGAGGACGACGTTGCGGCCCTTGGGGCCGAGCGTGACCTTCACAGCGTCGGCGAGGATGTTGACGCCGCGCAGCATGCGCTCACGGGCATCGCGGGAAAATTTTACGTCTTTGGCAGCCATTTTTAGCTCCTGGCAGGGGCTTGAATTGAGCCCTAGGGTTTAAGTGACGGTGAGGCCGAGATTCAGCCGATGATGCCCATGATGTCGGATTCCTTCATGATCAGAAGGTCTTCGCCATTGAGCTTGACTTCGGTGCCCGACCACTTGCCGAACAGGATGCGATCGCCGGCCTTGACGTCCAGCGGGACGAGCTTGCCGGCTTCGTCGCGGGCGCCGGAACCAACGGCGATGATCTCGCCTTCCTGCGGCTTTTCCTTAGCCGTATCGGGGATGATGATGCCGCCGGAGGTCTTGGATTCGGATTCGACCCGACGAACGACCACGCGGTCATGCAGCGGCCGGAAATTCGACTTTGCCATTTTGGATATCCCTGGTGCGGAGGTTGAAAGGTTCTCCGTTGCCGGAGCGTGGTTAGCACTCGCCAGTGGAGAGTGCTAACGTGGCGCTGAAATAGGCTGTGGGCTCGTACTAGTCAAGACGGACGAGGGGACGGCCGAAGAGCAAAGGATTTGGAATCGGCGCGGAAGCCTCGCCCCCGTTACGGTGCATCCAACTGCCTAAGCGAGCGTTTCGGCCGTAAGCTCTGGGCCAACTTTCGTCTCTGTTTGGAATGTGAAATTATGTGAAATTAATGGCCGAGCAGTCGGCCGGAATCGATGGCCAGCCACACAGTCTTGAGCTTTTTGCAATTCATCATAACCTAAGTGGCATCGCCAAAAGGAGCGCTTATCGCAATCGATGGTCTTGCAAATGCCTGCCGAAGCGCCTGGCAATCCTAAAGCAAGGCGCTCGCAATTTGCTTGTTCGGTAGGTTCCGAACAGCAGGTCGAGAGGAATGCTCGTTTTGAGGACGATGTTTGGGATTTCGTGATCGAGGTGGATTGTTTCCGTGGTGAGGTTTGCGTCGGCGATTAGATAGACAAGATGGCGCGCCCGTCCAGTGCGCCTACCGCGCGAATCTCTCCCTTCACGAATTCCGCCGTGAACGCAGCGCGTTGAGCCGCAACGGCACCGGAAAGCCTTGACGATCATGCCGGGTACTTGGCGTGTGCTGCGATGTTGTAGGTGGTCACGCGGGCCTTGACGTCATTGCGACGGTAAATGAGCAGCGGGGACCGGGTGGGGGGCTTGGGGTTAGTCCCCGCTGCTTTGAGCTGCCTTCGCAGGGTGCAGTGGCAGCACAACTAAATAGTGACTGAGCGATGACAGGACCCAGACAGCGGAGCCTTGGGCACCCTGTCAGTCTTACACCGGCTAGTGCCGCCCCCCAAGGCCACCCGGGCGGGTGTCTCAAGAGTGCGGCCGGGGACGGACCTTCAAAGATTGCGACTTCCGTACCCCAGCCTACACTCCGGCCTGACGCGCGTGCCCACCCAATCTACCCCAGCGTCAAGCGACAGGTCATTAGTAGCCGATATAGATCGCCCCCAAATCGGCCGCTTGAGCTAGCTCGGATAGACAATTCGGGTGAGCGGGTTCAACGGGGTCAAGAGGAGGGTCGGAATATCCGGGCCAAATTTTCTTACGACCCATCGGATAACAGGCTCATGCGTGGCGCCCCCCGTGCCCCTTCGGTTCACCACACAGGCCCGAGCGAGACGACCGCCAGACGCCGAGAGGCTGCCCGGTGGCGGTACCTCAGACCGACATGAGCACGCGCTGGCGGGGCTATCCTTGTCCAGCGGTTGGAGTGCGGAGTGTGCGTAGGGCATACCAATCGGGTCGCCTACTTGCGGTTGTCGTCAGTGCAACGTAGCTACCGGGTAACGAAATGGGGGGGTCTATGTTTTTTACAAAGCTGGGGCGGGTCATTGCCTGGCTGTTATACCAACGGTCATGAGGATTGACCGACGTGAGCCCATTGGCGCATTCCGATTGAAGTGATGGTGGTTGGTTCGGCAAGGAGCTTTTGCCAGGCGTCGCAGGCGGCGTCGATGATGGCGTCGTAGGTGTCGAAGACGCGGTTGGAGAGCCAGTTGGCGCGCAGATACTGCCAGACATTTTCGACCGGGTTCAGTTCCGGTGCGCGGGACGGTAGGAAGATCAGCGTCATGTTGTCTGACATCGAGTTCCGGGGTCGTGTGCCAGCCTGCGCGGTCGAGCAGGAGCACGGCGTGCGCCCCCTTGGTGACATTGCGGCTGATCTCGTCGAGGTGAAGCTGCATGGCCTCGGTGTCGGCAAAGGGCAGCGCGAGTGCCGCGCCCATGCCGCGCGCCGGGCAGATGGCGCCGAACAGGTAGGCGCTCTTATAGCGCTGGTCGGCGGGCTGGCGGGGCCGCGTGCCGCGACGCGCCCATTGCCGCACGAGGCCGTTCTTTTGACCTACTCGAGCTTCGTCCTGGAACCATATCTCCACCGGCCTTCCTTTCGGCAGGCCGGCCAGATGGGCGCTCAGCGTGCGCGTGAAGTTTTTTTGTAAGCCTCGACGATCTCGCCGTCCTGCGCCGGGTGCCGCGGCCGCGCACTCATGTGGGCGAAGCCGAGCTCCTTTAGAAGCGTTGACACATAGCGTTCGTGATAGTCGACGCCGAAGCGCGCCTTGATGACCTTCTGGAGATCGACGCGCCGCCAGCGCACCACTCCGGTGATAGCCGGGTCCGGCCCGGTCTCCACGATCTCGGCCAATTCGGCCTTCTGCGCAGGCGACAGCCGCGGCTCCGGCCCGCTCCACCAGGCGTCCTTGAGGCCATCGGGACCGGCCGCATTGAAGCGGTGCACCCAATCGCGCAAGGTCTGGCGATCCATGCCGCCGATCGTTGCCGCATCCTGCCGGTTCATCCCGTCAAGCACTGCGGCAAGCGACAGAAGCCGTCGACTCTGGTTGGCGTCCTTCGAAACCTTGGCCAGTCGGCGAAGATCCACCGCCGAATAGTCCGTCCGCATCTTCACCGCTGATCCCCTGGCGCGAATCCTCCTGCGCGCCAAAGAATCACAGATCAGCTAACACCGGAATCCCGAAAAGAGTCAGGCATCAAAGCCGTTGGTACTATGTCGGGTGGCTCGGACGTTTGTGCAGGAAATATCCATGCTCCTCAGATGCTTGCATTTGCGGTCGTAGCTACCCGACATAGTCCGGCGGGGTAGATAGTGACGAAAGACGTGCGGCGTGATGCGATCGCGCCAGCCGATCCTGGGCTGCTGCTGAGGCGTGCTTGGCCAGGATGTAGGCTACGCCGTCGCGGGCTAGGGGCTGGCCGTGGCGGTTACGAAAACATGCCGCTGATCCTCGGCCGTCATGCTGTGCAGGCGGCGCAGTGCATCCGCCGTTTGGGACCATACCGGCACGAGCCGTTCATTGCGGCCCTTGCCCCGCAGACGGACCTGTCGTGGCGGCATGAGTTGCAGATCACCCCCACAGTAGGCGGGTCAGCTCGCTGACCCGCGCGCAGCCCACCTAATCTCCCGGCGTCCCGAATCAGCCGTTGCAATGGAGCCGACCACTGTGTCCTGAATCTGACATTGGTCTCCACAATCCCTTGTGCTTTGCAGGGAGCTTTTGGCCCTCACCGCTTTGGACGTTGAGGAAACCGATTGTAAATCAACTACCTAGCTGGACGTGCTCTCAGTCGGCACGTCGCTTGCATGGAGAAGCATATACATCAAATGCCAAATTGAGCGAGGCCAGAATGTCGCGTCAAATGAAGTTTGTAGCGTTTCTCATGGCGGGGCCAACTTGTCATCATCATGGGATGTGGCGCCATCCGCAAACAGAGAACAGGTTTCTCGACCCGGCGTTCTGGGAGACGCTGGCGCGAACGCTCGAGGCGGGGAGATTTGACGGGTTCTTCTTCGCCGATGCTCTGAGTTTTTATAACGAAACTATTATGGCGCGGGGCGGCCAGATGTCGCTGCTTGATCCTGTCCCGCTTGTCGCGATGATGGCGCGGGCGACGTCGCGCATTGGACTCGGTGTGACGATATCGACGAGTTTCCAACAGCCCTATGCGATAGCCCGCGTGCTTTCCTCGCTCGATGCGCTGACCGCCGGCCGCATCGCCTGGAACATCGTGACTTCCGCTATCGACCAGGAGGCGCAGTTTTTTGGCGAGGAGACGCTCCTGCCGCGCAGTGAACGCTACGACCGCGCCGAGGAGGTCCTGAAAGTGTGTCTCGACTTGTGGACGGGGTGGGCCGACGGCGCGCTCGTCTGCGACAAGAAAAGCGGCCACTTCATTGATGAGGCGAAGATGCGCCGCACCGAGATCGCCGGGCAACACGTCGGGGCAAGGGGCGTGTTCACCGTTCCGCCCAGCCCTCAGCGGCATCCGGTCATCATGCAGGCCGGTTCGTCACCGCGCGGCCGCGATTTCGCCGCCAGCTACGCCGAGCTTGTCTTTACGCTTCAGCATTCGTTGCCGGACATGCAGAAATTCTATGTCGAGATGAAGGGTCGCGTCGACAAGGCAGGACGGAATCCGGACGATTGCGCCATCCTGGTCTCGGTGGACCCGATCGTCGGCGAAACACAATCGATTGCCCGCGAGAAGCAGGCTTACATCAATGACTTGGTCGACCCTCGCCTCGCCATCCCCTTCATGTCGGCCCATACCGGACTCGATCTGTCGCAATACCCGATAGACAAGCCAATTAGCGATATTCCGGCAGAAGCCGGTTCTCGCGGCTCCTTTGATGTCATTCTTCAAGCCACAAAGGCCAGCAATCTCACGCTCGGCGAAGCGGCCAAACATTTTGCCATAAGCGAACTTTGCCCTCAAGTCGTCGGCACGCCCGAGAACGTGGCCGACGAGCTTCAGGGATTCTTCGAAAATGAGGGCTGCGATGGCTTCATCGTGACGCCTACCGAAATGCCGGGCTCCTTCGAGGCCTTCACGCGATCGGTCGTCCCCATCCTCCAGAAGCGCGGTTTGTTCCGCAAGGAGTATCCTGGCTCGACTCTGAGGGAAACGATCAGAGCGTAGCGATGAGGCATTTTTCTTTCACCTCCAAGCAAGGATCGCAGATGAGTTCGAATACCCTTTCGCATCTCCGCTTGTTGCAGCCACTCTCTTGCCAGCGCGAGGCTCCGCGGCTGGCTGGCCGGTACGGTGGCCTGCGGTGCTATTGATAGTCTTCGGCCGATGGTTTGGTTCGGCGCAGAGGGTTGGCCGGATGTATTTTGACGTTAGCCGATTTCGTCTCTGCAACGGCGGGGCAATCGATGAGATGGGATGGTGATCGTCTGGCGTTAGGACAGCGGAGTTTACTCCGCAGACCCCGGTTCCAACCCAAGTCCCTCAACCAGTTCAGAACATCTCTAATTTAATTGCCGGCTCCTTGAAAGCTCCATAGCGAAAGCCGTTGCCACTGACCTCGACACTTTGGCGATGCGGAGGGCCTAGACCTCGGAATGGACGACGAGTGAGACGTTCTCGGCCAGAAAGATTGCGCTCGCGCGAAGGAGAGAATATGCAGCACATACTAAAGCGCATTGCCGCCAAGATAACGCAAGCCGATATTAACCAGCAGTCTTCCGGAAGTTCCTGTATTGAACATAAGTTTGATCCTTACATTTATGGCGAGACAGTTCCGCGTCTTCCAGAAGACGACGTCTATGACGAAGTCTATCGGTTTATCGGCCACCCTGATGCAATGTTTCCAGACGGGGGCGGTCTAACAGAAAAGATCATCAAACCGAAGGGTCGCCTGCTCTGGAGCGACATGCCTGACATCGACCATAACGCGCAGATAACGGCGAAGGATATTCCAAAGGTTCTGGACGAATTTGGAGATTCCCTAAAGGTACTCTCACTTGACTGTTTCGATACGTTGCTATGGCGCAAGACAGCGACACCTAAAGACGTTTTTGCCGTGCTGGCCGATACTCCAATCGCGCGAAGGCTAGGGATAACTCCTCACCAACGAATTAGCGCTGCGGCGCGTGCCCGTCGAGCGATGCTTTTAGAGAACGGATCCAGGGAATTCGATATCGGTGACATCTATCGATCTTTTACATCACTCTCCAGTGAGGAACGGGAGCTATTGGCCGAGGCAGAAATCCGGACCGAAATGAGTGTTTGCTTTGCATTCTCACCGTACGTAGAACTGATCAGGCTGGCGCACACCCGTGGTATCAAAATAATCGTCGTGAGCGATACGTATTTGCGCGAAGACGAGTTAAGGCGTCTTTTGGCTCGGCATTTGCCTGCGGACGTCATGCAGTCAATCAGCAAGGTTTACTGCTCTGTCGATTATGGGACGTCTAAGAGCGATGCCCTTTTTCAGGTTGTAATCAAAGAGTCTGGGGTGCCTGAATCGCAACTACTTCACATCGGAGACAATGATGTAGCCGATGCGCAAGCGCCGCGGAAATTGGGCGTACGAGCGCTGCATTTCGTGCCGTTTGATCGTGAGGTCGCTGACTTCTTGCGCCTCCAGCACGCAGCATCATCGTTGATTGTACTCGATCAGGCAGCACCGGAGGCAGTCATTCTGCCATGCTATAGTCCGTTCCGCCCAGTGTTTTCTGTAGCAAATCTGCATCAGTACACGCCTGAGACACTGATAGGCTACATGTCATTTGGCCCGGCGCTATACGCCTATGCCCGCTTTCTTATGGACGAGGTGGAAGCGCTACAACAACAGGGCAAGCGAGTAAAGGTCTTCTTTTTGTTGCGTGATGCTTATCTTCTTTCAGCCGCGTGCGAAGCCTATGCGCGCAAGCCCGTTGGAAAGCTGGTACGAATCCGCAAATTCCATGCTATTGCCGCCTCTTTCAAAACCCGCGCCGATATCGATTATTACATCAGCGGGATTGAGCCCGAATGCGACACTCTTCATGCCATCGCAAAACAGCTTTTGCTTCCGCCTGAACTGACGGAATTGTTAATACGAGTCGCTCATCAATCTGACGATCCAAAAGCGGCGTTCCATCAGTTGCTGCACGACGATGATGTATTGGAGTTGATTCTCGGCAACTCGTTTGCTTTGCGCGCCCGTTTGATGCGTTATATATCGAAGGAATTGGAGATGGAGGACGGCGATACGATTGTCTTGGCGGACATCGGCTATAACGGCAGAACGCAAGACTATTTGTCTCGCACAATTGAAGGTGAATTTGATGTAGATATACTTGGACGATACGTGTTCGCCTCAGACGAACCTTACAGGGCCGTGAATAGCAAGGCGCTTATTACGTCGACATGGGATAATACGACTGTATTCGAGCAATGTTGTACGCTTAGGGAAGGAGCGGTAGTGGACTATGAATTGGACGGAGAGCCAGTTATTGCGGACATAATGCTTAGTGAGAAGCAGTATGAGAAGGTTGCCAACGTTCAAACTGAGTGCTTGCGATTCATTGATGATGCGAGGACGTTTTTTACCAAGTCTGATATGACGCACGAGTATTCTATGTTGCAGGGGGCCGCCCACGCGGCTCTATTCCGCAATGCCTACATGCCTGTTGAAGCGGAGTTGGCATATTTCAAGGATTTCCAGCACGACAAGTTTATGGGACCAGATCGCAAGAAGACGATCTACCATCTGGAAAGTGCTTGGAAGAATGTGAGGTGCCTGCCCTCACCCTATCGGCTGGGCGCATATGAAACGCGCGGCTTGGGGCTTGACTTCACATTCAGCGGCCTGGTGCAAAGAAGATTTCAACTTGATCTAGGCCCAGACGATATGAATGTGCGGTTTTCACCTCTGAAAGTCTCGATGGGGAGCATAAATGAGTCCAAAGTCTTCTTCCTTCGAGCACACCATCTGCATGACGGATATTTCTCTATTATGCTGCCATATGTAAGCGGCACCAGCGTGAAAATGCTCTTTGGAGAGGACTACGAATGGCTGCAAATCGCAGATATCCAACTTCTAAATAATGCGAGAAGCGTGTGTAAAAATGTGTCGAGTTCTCTCGATCTGGAAGAAATCAATCGAGAGGGAGAGATTTACCAGTGCCTGTCACAGGCGAGTGCCGGGACAATACGTCCCATTGATTTGCATCAGTTAAAAACACCGCATTACTTTCACGTGATCTTTCGCCCATTGGTTTCGAGGGCATCTGATTCCGCCGCGGAGGCCAGGCGCGTCGCAATAAAGGAGGAAAATCCATGCCGGCCGCGCAACGGTGAGTCACTGGCTCCGAATGGATTCGGAGGATAGCAAGTACGCCGGCGGCGACGATTGAACTGGCGGACTGTTCAGATCCTATGAGGAGTGGATAGCGACCGGCGCGGCGTTGTCACGTTGTTTGAAATTAGCCCGCCTGAGACCGATACCGCGCTTTTCAGGCAGGCCGTGCACTCACGGCTTCCCACGCGGCGATGGATTCGAATTTGTGCTGCGTAACGGTTGGTCTGGGAATGGGACGAAGAGATTTCGGAGAAGATCGACGAAATTCTGCAGAGGCGACCGACAGGAAACCCTGTCGCGTTCGTTCCCGTTTTCGGAACGGTAGGTGATAATTCTCCGCCTGGTTGTTCAAGCCTTTATGCAAGCGGTGTTCCACGTGCGGCATAAGCTGGCTGCGTCTTTCAGTAAGTCCCGGAACACCGTTGGAGTGCACCCCAGCTTGAGACAACGAAAATCGCGAACAGCCCCCCCCGCAAGGAGAGGAAACCGGGGCGTAGCCGGACGGTTACCATAAGAGAGAGCGGCCCGGGATTGAAGCATGGTCCGCAGTCGCTGGATCTATCGCAAGCTGATAAACTTCTGCGGCGGCATATATTGGAATCTCGTGTCCCAGACGTGTTTCGGCCTGGCCCGATGTTACCTGGCGCGGTCTCGACCGCCTCAAGGCCTATGTCTGTTTCAATAGTAATCTTGGATTATTCAATGTGGATTCCAGACCTTTCTAATTCAGTCGGCCCGCGATACAAGGCAATCATCGACGCGATTGACGGAGCCATTGCTTCGAAAGCCCTACAGCCGGGTGATCGTTTGCCGACGCACCGCGAACTCGCAGAAAAGCTCGGCGTCAGCGTACAGACCGTAGCTCGCGCTTACGCCGAGGCGGAACGCAAAGGACTACTCTCGGGCGAAGTGGGTCGAGGAACGTTTGTTCAGTATTTCAGGCCGGAACAGCGTGCGCGGTATTTCGCCGATAGCGAAGAGCCGAACGTACGGGACTTCTCAAACATCGTGCCGGTGCTCTCCGAAGTCCATATTGAGGTACTCAGGGAGGCGATGGTCGCGTCAGCCAAAGACGGCGCCATCCAGCGCATGCTCGAGTATCGGCCAACCCAGGGCATAGTGCAGCATCGCGAAGCTGGCGCCGCCTGGCTTGAGCGCAATGGGGTTCGGGCGAGTGCCGACAGCGTGATCGTAACGAACGGCGTCGCTCACGGGATCTGGACAGCAATGGCGAGCATAACCGAGCCTGGTGATGTGGTCGCCACCGAGGCGCTTGTGGACACGTCTATTACCATTAATGCCTCAATCCTCAAGATCAGGCTCCGCGGCCTAGCTATCGATCAGAACGGTATTATACCCGAATCCTTTGAAGAAGCCTGTGAGCACGAAAACATCAAGGTTTTGTGCATTACGCCCTGCTACAGTGCTCCCACCGTCTCCCTCATGGATGAGGCGCGTCGCGAGCGGATTGCCGAAATTGCGCGGCGGCATGATGTAGCGATCATCGAGGACGATGTCTTCGGTCCTCTAATACCCAAGCGACCGAAGCCCATGTGGTGTTTCGCTCCCGAACGCACATACTACGCGACGAGCTTTACGAAGTGCGTGATGCCTTCTTTACGGACAGGATTTCTTGCAGGCCCCATTCCGGCAATACCTCGTCTAATTTCACGCGTTCGCGCCACCGGATGGAATGCAAACATCTGGACCGCTGACGTTGCTGCTCGCTGGCTGCAGGACGGGACAATTGATCGGCTGATCGAATGGCAACGACAGAAACTCAAGACAAGATATGAGATCCTCAACCACATACTCGGGGCATTTAGCTATGAAGCGGAGCCATACGCGATGCATGCTTGGCTGACTTTGCCTGAACACTGGCGATCGACCCATTTTGTGAATCATGCGCGATCTCTGGGGCTCCTTGTCAGCCCCCCCGATCCATTCATCATCGGACGAGCAGTCGAACCCCATGCAGTACGGTTGGCACTTGGCGACACAAATAGAAATGACCAGGACTTCAAAGAGGGTCTTGAACGAATTGCGGCCCTCCTGCAAGAACATCCCGATCCAATGAGCATTTCGTACTGATCCAGTCAACTATGTCGCGCAAAGCAATCGTGGGCACACTGGAGAAGGCGTCGTTGGAAAATCGAGGCGCTAAGCTGGACCGTAAGAGAAGGATGCTCAAGATACTACAAGGTGAAAATGGCCCGGGTGGCCTGCCTTTCTCGTCGCTTAGCGACCCGATTCCTGTCGGTGAGCAGGATCGATCCGGTTATCGCCGGCGTCCTTCGAGATGGGGATGGCTGGCGACCAATGGGCCCTCATCCAAGATGCGGATCCGAGCGGCAAGCTGGTGAACCTCAACAACCGTCGGGTGCGAACGGGAACGATATAAGATATAATAGGTGCCGCCGATCGAGACGAGATCTGAAGGCGGGCATTGGCGACGGTGGTCGAGCCGGTCCTGCAACTGGTCGTTCAGATCGTTGAGATTGCGGAAGGAGCGGGCCAGGTCGACCTGCGCATGATATCCGGCCGCGTCTCGAACAGCACCTCGAAGGGGCGAACCTGATCCTCCGGCCGGATGGCGACGACGAAGCGCTTCACGGCGGTACAGGCGCCTTCATAACCGCGTTCGCGAATCTCGCGCCTCAAGCGAACGGCGGTGAGGTCGGGATAGGCGGCGACGCGTTCACGCAGATAGTCGACAAAGGGCGCAATCTTGTTGTCGGAGCGGCGGGCCTCGTGCGTCGTCAACGCCGATCGCAAGATGATCCGCTACCAATCCCGTCCTTAACCCCGTCGCCATTTCCGAGAAAATGCCGGGTAGCCGACGCTTACTGTCGTGTCTGTCGAATCCGCGACACACTGTTTTCTGCCTGGGTGCCTGCTGCACTCCGGGTCAAGTCATTGAACACAACTCAGAATTAATTCTAAGGCTACTTCGACGTAACTGGCACGACTTTTGCCAACTCCTCCTCGTGAAACGCGACGCGGGGCGGCACTAATGTTCGCCCGGAGTATACGAATGGTCAGTGATAGCCAGAGGTTCTCGTTGCCTCTCACCGTCCAGTTGTCAGGAGTGACATTCCGAGAGCCCACGGAAATTCATGCAGCCGACGTATGGGAACTCATCGCGAAGTGCCCGCCCCTGGACCGCAACTCGCTGTACTGCGAGCTCCTGCTCTGCACTGATTTCGCTGACACCTGTGTTCTCGCGGAGCGGGACGGCGAGGTGGTTGGCTGGCTAGCGACCTATCGGCGGCCGAGCGAGCAATCGACGCTCTTCATTTGGCAGATTGCCGTGCATCCTGAGGCACGCAGTATAGGGGTCGGCAAAGGGTTGATCATCTCAGCCCTGAACAGGCGATCTTGCGACGGCGTGACCCACATCAACGCCACGGTGACTCTCAGCAACACTACGACCCAGTTGCTCTTCGCAGGTGTGGCTCGGGATATACGCGCGCCAATCCGGCAGGCTATGCGCTTCGACCGCGATATCCATTTTAAGGGACAGCATGAGAGCGAGTACACGATAGCCATCGGCCCCATCGTAGGCTCTAGCAGCGCTGAGGGCATGCTCGCCGAGCCGCCAAACCAGTACGCAAATAAGAGGCAACCATGACTGACCGAAGTGGGCCGTACGGCGGGGACGAATTCGCGACCTTCCACCATCTCGAATCCGAAGTGCGCAGCTACGCTCGTCGCGCTCCTGCTGTTTTCACGACAGCGCGGGGGGCCCAGTTGTTTGCGCGCGATGGAACCGTCTATCTCGATTTTCTGATGGGGTGCTCAAGTCTAAACTATGGTCATAATCCCCCCGAACTGAAGAGCGCGCTCGCAGAATACATTGCCCGCGACGGCATCACGCACAGCCTCGATCTGTATAGTGAAGCCAAGGAGTCTTTTTTACGAGAATTGGACGAGACGATTTTCAGACCGCGACAGCTCGACTACGTCGTTCAGTTTTCCGGTCCAACCGGCGCTAACGCGGTCGAGGCTGCCCTCAAGTTAGCGCGCAAGATAACTGGTCGGTCCAACATCATAGCGTTCACCAATGGCTTTCATGGTGTGAGCCTTGGCGCTCTCTCGTGCACCGGCAACAGATACCACCGCGCAGCCGCCGGCCAGCTTCTGGGCGGCGTCACGCGGTTACCTTATGACGGCTATCTTGGGTCCAGTGTAGACACCGCCGACTATCTTGATCACCTGCTTTCGGATCCCTCCAGCGGTGTGGACGCGCCGGCTGCGGTGATTGTCGAGACAGTTCAGGGCGAAGGCGGCCTGAATGTCGCGGGCCCGGAGTGGCTGCAAAAGCTGGCGGCCGTTGCGCGCAGACATGGAGCTCTGCTGATCGTCGATGAAATTCAGGCGGGGGTTGGCCGGACCGATGCATTCTTCAGCTTCGAAGCATCTGGGCTCCGTCCAGACATCGTCACAATGGCCAAATCGATATCGGGCTATGGTTTGCCTATGGCTGTCGTCCTCATTGATCGACTACTAGATGTGTGGCAGCCGGGAGAGCACACCGGAACCTTCCGCGGCAATTGCCATGCATTCGTCACCGCCCGGGCAGCCTTGGAACACTTCTGGCGAACGGACAGCTTGGCAGCGTCCGTCAGGGAGAAAGGTAATCTGGTGAAGAGTCGCCTTGATCGTATAGCCCAAAAGTACGACCCCGATCGAGTGTCTGCCAAAGGTCGTGGTATGATGCGAGGCATCGATTTGAAGTCTGGCGAAGTTGCCGGTCAGGTCGTCAGCACCGCCTTTCAGAATGGTCTTATTCTCGAGGCCGCTGGTCCCAAAGACGAGGTCGTAAAGTGTCTGCCACCTCTCGTCATCGCCGAGGATCAGCTTAGCCAGGGCCTCGACATCCTCGAGGACGCTATCGATAGCGTGATCGGCAGCACAGGGCATATGGCAGCGTAAGAGGTGAATCATGATCGTCAGGGATTTCAATGAGGAGAAAAAGACAGCTAGGCGGGTCCAGACGACGAGCTGGGAAAGCGTGCGGTTGCTCCTCAAGAACGATGGAATGGGCTTTTCCTTCCATATCACTAGGATCCATCCGGGCGCCCGGCTCAAGATGCACTATCGAAACCATCTTGAGGCGGTCTACTGCATCTCTGGAACGGGTTCTATCGAGGATCCGCAGGCAGACGAGGTCCATGTCGTTAGACCGGGCATCATTTATGCGCTCGATAAGCACGATGCTCACCTGCTGTGTGCCGAAACCGAATTGGTGTTAGCCTGCGTCTTCGATCCTCCCTTGGCCGGCAGCGAGGTGCATGACGAGACCGGCGCGTATCCTCTTGACTCCGAGGCGATCTGATGTCGCTTCAGAGCGAGTTAGCGAGTGTCGACATGGAGTGTATTCGGCTTCTCCGCCTCTTCGCCGCCGCTCGTCTGTCGATATCGGAACAATACTCCCCAAATGTGCCGTTTGAATCTTCCCAGTTTGCGCCGTAGCCGGTCCTCCGGGGCGCGAGCATATCCGGAGGCCAGGAAAGTACGACGAGGCGGGGATTCGATCTACCTCCCATGGTCCCATGGCTGGCATTTCGGAGGACCTTCGCACGGCATGGCAGCGTTGCGAGCGACGTCAGAAGGAGAAGAACGTTAGGGACGTCAGCGCGCAGGCAAGACGGCTAGCGGCTATGGATGGCGCTAGTGCTGCGGGTCGTCAGCTGACCAACCCACCGTATCCCTCCGGTCTGGCGTCACCAGAGGATACGACCCACCTCGCCGAAAGGATTTTGAGGTGAAACCTCTTCTTGCCTAAACCGCCAGCCTAGCGCCCACACCGTCTCGGCGTGGAGGCGATCTTCGTGGACATGACAGGCTACGGCAGCTGGCTTCGCTCATAGATTACAGCCTGTGGAGAATCGGTTCAGGCTCCTCTGTTAGCATGGCGGAAATTATCTCAAGGCCACGCCTCAACTCATCTGGGCGGGTTGATCCAACAGAGATGCGAATTGCAGGAGGCTGCGCGTGTTGGGATAACGTAAATGCGCTGCCGCGTGCGACACCCACTCCCCGGAGACGCGCATTGGCGACGAAGCCATCTTCAGTGTGACCTTTTGGTAGCGGAAGCCAAATGTGAAGACTTTGTCGGTGGGAAAGATATTGAACGCCACCCAAAAGTTCAGCTGCAAGTTTGTGCCGCTCCGCCAACGCTTTCCGCTGCCAGTCGATAAGGCCTTTCGCAGTGCCATCTTCAATCCATCGGCTGGCAATCTCCGCTATCAGTGGCGTAGCCATCCAGGTCGTTACCAGAGATCGATTTGTGATCGCAGGGATCAGGCTACTTGGAACGACCACATAACCGGTTCGCAAACCTGGCATCAGGGACTTTGTCAAAGAGGTAATATAAAATGTCCGTTCGGGAGCGAGTTCAACAAAGGACAGCAAGCCGCGATCGACCAGCGCACCGAGAGGATCATTTTCAACAATGAATAGCCCATGACGCCGTGCAATTTCAGCGATTTCTGCCCGCCGCCCATTGCTCATAACACTCACAGTCGGACTGATGGGACCAGGCATAATAAACAGAGCGCGCGCGTTGTGCTCCAGACAAGCCTGCTCCAGCGAATCTGGACAAATCCCCTCCGAGTCTATTTTCACCGCATGGAGCTTCGAGCCGAGATACGTGGCGAGCGGATTCAGCGTGTGGTGGCCAATTTCCTCGGATAGCAGGGTCGATCCCGGGCTTAGAACAGACATCAACGCAAGTGTCATGCCCGGCGTTGCACCATTGGTGACCATCAAGTTGCGTTCGTCGACTTCGATGCCATACGAGCGCAACCAGTCTACGCCGATGCTGCGATGACGGGCCAATGCATTATTTGGCCGGAATGAAAAGAAATTCGTAAGGGGCAGATCCACCGCAAGATCCTGGAGTACCCTACGCATATGCTCAAGATGAGTTGAATCACTCACCGGCTTCAAAATCGAAAGGTCAATTGATGTTTCGGAGCGTTCAGGGGAGTGCGGATAAGCCGGCTTGTCCAATGAGTGCTTGACGAAACTCCCACGACCAACAGAACTGGTAACCAAACCCCGTCTAGCCAACTCTTCATATGCCCGGCTAACAGTCTGAGCTGAAACCTTTAAGCGGAACGATAACTCGCGGTGCGTTGGCAAGCGCGCTCCCTCCGCCAGTTTGCCAGCTTGAAGAGCCTCTACGACTTTCTCAGCTAAAGAAAGATAGATTGGACGTTCAAGTGAACCTGGCTCAGGTAGCCACACATCCATATTGCACGATCCTCTCACGGTACGGCAGAGCCCTAACCAACTCGATGAATTCCGGCACCCGATGTATGTTCGTCATGGAGAACCCCCGAAACGGATCGGCTGGTCGCTTGATTTAGACCAGCCGCTTTTGCCATCAACACACTTCGAAAAACAAGTCGTTCAATATCCTAGGTCGAGATCGATTTTCCAAGTAAGAGGCTTGTCGTTTTGGAACTCAAGCAAGCTTTCCACCGATCGCGCTATGTTGCGGTCGAGAACGTCATCGGCATTAGCACCCTGATCACCCGTGCCTATGACATTCGGCATCCTCTGGATTCCGGTTCGTGAAGGCACCGGAAAATGGTAACTTGCTGGAAATGCGTTGTTATATGTCCACCACACGTCAGAACCGTAGCCCGCAATCTTTCCGCTTTTCAGAGCGTCATAGAGCGGGCGTTCCTGAATAAGATTGCCACGAGCAACGTTTACGAGGAATGCTCCTGACTTCATCGCATCGATTTCAGTTGCCCCGAAAAACGAGCTCGTTTTGCGAGTGATAGGTGTCGCCAACACAACGTAATCGCTGTTTCCCAGCACCTGCGGCATCTGGTCGACGCCGAAAACCGCATCCGCCACACCTGCACCGAGTTCAGGATGGAGGCGAACACCCAAAACTCGCATGTCAAAAGCCTTGGCGCGCTGGGCGATCGCACTTCCAATCTGCCCAAGGCCTATTATCCCAAGGGTTCTACGATGCAACATCGCTGAGCGGGACTCGGCATCGTAAACTGGCACCGGGAGAGCGTTGACGCAGGCTTGGTGCTTGGCAATCAGACGTTTGGCCAACCCGAGAATGATCGCCATCGCATGTTCGGCAACTGAAATACTGTTGGCCCCACGTAAATTGGTAACTTGGACACCCAGTGTCTTTAGGCGAGCCAGGTCAAGTTCATCACAGCCGGCATGCATCCAGCATATCAACTTTAGTTTCTTGGCGATGTCTAACGACCCTTCCGGCAAAACATAACCTACGAAAGCGTCCACGTCTCCAAGGGTATCTGCGATCGACTCTAGAGTTAGATCGAATCGAGAAAGATATGGTTCAGGACGTGGCCCAACGACAGTAGTGCCAGGAAGCGACTGCTGGACCGTTGCCAACTCCTCGTCCGTGGCATGCCATCCCAATAAAACTTTCATTTTGATCCTCTGACCGGTTGCGAAAACTAAAAGCCGCCTGCTGATAACACCGGTTTTGACATGCATCAATAGCTAACTTGCATCATATCAAGTTCCCTTGGCGCATCGCCTTGAAAGCGGAACGATATCATCCGCATGCTCCGTTTTATCGCTCGTGGTAGCCTGCGGCACGCGCATAGCCTTGGGCTTCGAGGATTGACATGCGTCAATTTCGCGATTGACAGGTATTTAAAACGCGAGAATAGTTGGCATTACCCCTCATCGGTGCATATCAATGGGTCTCGACCGGGCACAGGGTCCGCCCTAGGGAGAATAAGAAATTGAAAGTATTGGGGTCAGGTCAGTACCGCTATGAGCGGGTCGAGCGTTGGCCAAACGTTCCAAAATATTTTGAGATGGGACAGCCAAGCGATGTTGCCGTCAACTCCTCTGGAGAGATTTTCGTTCTCTCTCGAGGAAACCATCCAGTAACTGTCTGGACCGCGGAAGGCGACTTTATTGGGTCGTGGGGTGAGGGGATGTTCTCTCCTGTGCCTCACGGTATCTTTATCGGGAAAGACGACAATGTCTGGATAGTTGATTGTAACGCACATGTTGCCATGGAGTTCTCGCCGCACGGTCAGATTTTGCGAACTTTAGGCAACAAGAACTCCCCATCGCCTACTTGCGAGGGGCGCCTGGTTCACTCGCAACCCTTCAACATGCCCACAAATCTCGCGATTGCACCGAATGGAGATATTTTCGTTGCGGATGGTTATGGCGGTCACAAGGTTCACCGCTTTAATTCGAAAGGTGAGCTGCTGCTGTCTTGGGGACGTCAGGGACGAGGACCAGGCCAATTTGAGCTGGTTCACAATGTTTGGATCGACAGCAGGGACAGAGTTCTTATCTGCGATGATGAGAATGACAGAGTTCAGCTATTTGATATGGAAGGAACATATCTAGAGGAGTGGGAAATCGGAAATCCGAGCGGCATTTGTATCAAAGATGACATTGTACATTTCGCACAGCTACAGCCGTTTGAGAACAAGATGAACGGACGAGGTAGTGGTTCCATTTCACTTTATGACCTAGACGGTAAACTGCTCGCTAGCTGGGATAATACGGCGAGTGACGACAAGGAGACTCTAATCGGACCACACGATCTATGCGTCGCTCAAAATGGCGATATTTATGTCTGCGAAGTGTACGGCTGGCGAATGTCAAAATTTCGAAAGCTAGACTGAGCGCGCACGGTGCGAGCGGATAGCGCCTTAACAAGTCGATTCGTTGGCGAGTTGAAGTGATTAGATCTGAAGCAACCTTCCGCTCACCCGCAAACCCTGATTTCGTGGAGCACGAGCCTGATACCTTTTTCGCAATCTCGTGATGAGGCCCGCGGCAAGCCCGCGCCCGTCATCAAGATCGACGGCATCTCGAAGAGCTTCGGCGCCTTCAAGGTGCTGGAGGGCCTGTCGATGCAGGTCATGCCGGGCGAGAAGCTGGCGCTGATCGGCCCGTCCGGGTCGGGCAAGACAACGATCCTTCGCATCCTGATGACGCTGGAGAAGATCGACGGCGGCCACATCCAGGTCGATGGCGAGCAGCTCTACCACATGGAGCGCAACGGCCAGCTGATGCCGGCCGACGAGCGGCATCTGGCCAAGATGCGGCAGAAGATCGGCATGGTGTTCCAGCTGTTCAATCTGTTTCCGCACAAATGCGTCATCGACAATGTGACGCTGGCGCCGATGCTGACCAAGGGCGTCACGCGCGTCGCCGCCGAGAAGCGGGCGATGGAACTGCTGGACATGGTGGGCCTTGCCGACAAGGCGAAAGCAATGCCGGCGCAGCTGTCCGGCGGCCAGAAGCAGCGCGTGGCGATCGCCCGAGCACTCGCCCTGTCGCCCAAGATCATGCTGTTCGACGAGATTACCTCGGCGCTCGATCCGGAACTGGTCGAGGAGGTGCTCAACGTCATGCGCAAGCTCGCCGCCGAGACAGACATGACGATGCTCCTCGTTACACATGAAATGGGCTTTGCCCACGACTTCGCCGATCGCGTGCTGTTCTTCGACCGCGGCAGGATCTTCGAGGAAGGCAAGCCCGATGAGATTTTCCGCCATCCGAAGCAGGAGAGAACGCAGAGCTTCCTGAAAAAGATCATCGCGGCCGGACATCGGGTCTGACCGCTATGCACGGGCGACGCAGCCAGTCCCGAGGCGACGATCGTCCTCGGACCCGCTCGCCCACTTCGAGCAACCAGAAGAGAAACAAGGAGTTGGGAACGATGAAGAAACTTGGCATTATGGCTGGCGTCGCCAGCCTCGTAGTGAGCACGATGCTGCTCGCCTCCGGTGCGCGTTCGGCAGATGACGCCAAACTCGACGAGCTCAAGGCGCAAGGCTTTGCCCGTGTCGCCATCGCCAATGAGCCGCCCTACACGGCGGTGGCCGCCGACGGCAAGGTCTCGGGAGCCGCGCCCGACGTGGCCCGCGTGATCTTCCAACGCCTCGGCGTGAAAGACATCGTCGCGTCCATCTCCGAATACGGCGCCATGATTCCCGGCCTGCAGGCCGGGCGCTTCGACGTCGTCACTGCCGGCCTAATGATGAAACCGGAGCGCTGCGCGTCGGTCGCCTATTCCGAACCCGTGCTTTGCGACGCGGAGGCCTTTCTTGTGAGGAAAGGGAATCCAAAGCATCTAATGACGTATGAGGATATTGGTAAGGACTCCTCCGCCACAATCGGCGGACCGGGTGGCGGACTTCAGGCAAAATACGCGTTGAAGGCCGGCGTGCCGAGTGATCGCTTTATCGTCGTGCCTGACGCTCAGAGCGGGCTGAAGATGGTGCAAGACGGGCGAATTGACGTCTATACGCTCCCGATTCTATCCATCAACGACCTTGTCAAGAAGGCTAACGACCCAAACCTCGAAGTGGTCGCCCCGGTGCAGGGGATGCCGGTTTCCTGTGATGGTGCCGCCTTCAAAAAGGGCGACGAGGCTCTGCGCGATGCCTTCGACGTCGAGCTCGCCAAGATGAAAAAGTCCGGCGAATTCGCCAAGATCATCGAGCCGTATGGCTTCTCTGCCAAGGCGGCGATGTCGACGACGCGCGAAAAGCTCTGCGCCTCGGCGCAATAGGCTCGCTCTGACCACCCACAACGGGAAGGGTGGCGAACGGATGGGGTTTCCGAACTGCCCTTATTGACCCCCACCCGTGCCCGCCGCATGACCTCCCTTTGAGCGGGAGGTCATGCGGATGTCCCGTCCTCAGAGGCTAATTGGCAAACACCCGATCCCATGACAGACTGGTCCGGATATCTTAACTTGATCCTGCAGGGCGCGATGGTCACGGTGCAACTCACCGTGATGGGCGCAGCGCTGGCGCTGGTGATGGCCTTTGTCGCCGGGCTGGGGCGGCTGTCACGCTTCGTTGCAATACGGTGCTTAGCGACGGCCTATATTGAGTTCTTCCGCGGCACGTCGGGCTTCGTACAGCTGTTCTTCGCTTACTTCGTTCTGCCTCTGGCGGGAGTGACTTTGACGCCGCTCCAGGCCGGCGTGCTGGTGCTGGGCTTGAATGTCGGCGCCTATGGCGCTGAAGTGGTGCGCGGCGCCATCCGGTCGATCGGCCGCGAGCAATACGAGGCCTGCACCGCACTCAATCTTGGCCGCTGGCAAGGCATGCGCCATGTCATCCTGCCGCAGGCGCTGCTCATCATGCTGCCGACCTTTGGCAACAACGCGATCGAATTGCTCAAGGCGACCTCGGTCGTGTCGCTGATCTCGCTCGCCGACCTGACATTCCAGGCGCAAGTCGTGCGCTCGCAGACGGGCAGCACGCTGATGCCCTTCGCCACCATTCTCCTCATCTATTTTATCCTGGCTCTGATCATCGCCTGGGGCGTGCGGACGCTGGAACGGCGCCTGGCGCGCGGCCTCGACGGGGTGCGTGTCTGATGGATTGGGATTGGAATTTCGTCCAGGAGATCATGCCGACCCTTATCCAGGGCGTGAAGATCACCATCCTGGCGACGGTGCTCGGCTCGATCCTGGCGGCGATCGTCGGCCTGGCCATCGCTCTGGCGCGGCGCTCGCCCCACCGGCTCGTTTCGCGCAGCGTCGGCTGGTTCGCAGAGTTCATCCGCGGCACGCCGCTCTTGGTGCAACTCTACTTCATCTTCTACGTGCTGCCCGATATCGGCATCCTGCTGCCGCCGCTGGTGGCCGGCGTCATCGGGCTTGGCCTGCACTACGGCACCTACACTGCGGAGGTTTACCGCGCCGGCATCGACAATGTGCCGCGCGGCCAATGGGAGGCGGCCAAGGCCTGCAATCTCGGCGGCCGCCACACCTGGACGCACATCATCCTGCCGCAGGCGATCCCGCCGATGATCCCGGCTTTGGCCAACTATTTCATCGCCATGTTCAAGGAGACGCCGCTGCTTTCGGCTATCACCGTGCTGGAACTGATGAACCAGGCCAAGATCGTCGCCAACAGCTCTTACCGCTATATGGAGCCGATGACGCTGGTCGGCGCCTTTTTCCTAATCATCAGCCTCTGTTCCGTCGTGCTCTTGCGCTGGCTAGAGCATCGTTACGGCAAGATCGAGAGATGAAAGTCATGAAACCATTGCCTGAAGTCCGGCTGGCGCCGAGCCGGCCCGCCCTCGATGCGCGGCCGCTCGAAAAACGCGTCGGTCTGATCGCTTTAGCCACCGACCACACCAGCGAGGTCGATTTCCGCCGCATGGTGGCGAGCGAGCGGATCGGCGTCTATGTGGCACGCATTCCCTATGCCAATCCGACGACCCCGGAAAATCTGCGCAGTATGCAGCCGTCACTTTCGGCCGGCGCGGCGCTCATCCTGCCGGACGAGCCGCTCGACGGCGTCTGCTACTCCTGCACCTCTGCCTCGGTGGTGATCGGCGATGCCGAGATCGAAGCTGCGATCCAGGCGGCCAAGCCAGGTGTTCCCGTGGTCACGCCACCCATGGCAGGCGTGCGCGGCCTGAACGCCCTGGGCGTGAAGCGCATCAGCATTCTCACGCCTTACACCGTCGAGACCAGCCGGCCGATGGCCGCCTATTTTGCGGCGCATGGCTTTGATATCGAGAGCTTCACCTGCCTCGGCTTCGAGGACGATCGCGAGATGGCACGCATCAAGCCGTCTTCCCTCGTGGAACTGGCGCGCACGGCCACGCATGCGCAGGCCGACGCGCTGTTCGTCTCCTGCACGGCGCTGCGCGCGGCGCTCGCCGTTCCCGGCATGGAAGAAGTGGTCGGCCGCCCCGTCGTCACCAGCAATCAGGCCAGCGCCTGGAACTGTCTGCGGCTTTGCGGGGACGACACAGCGCGCCCCGAATTCGGCCGGCTGATGACGAAGCGGCTGACTGAGTGATCGTATGTCGCACGCACATCTGCAGCGCACCTAGGGCTGTCGAGCATGAGCAAGACCGTCCTTGCCTTATGGTCTGTGAACTCCGGCTTTGACCTCGCCGAATGGCAGTCGTAGATAATGCAGTCAAAAGTGTGCATACCGCGACGGCGACCACATTGTTTTAGTCTTTTCAACAGCCTAAGAATCTGACGGTATTCTTGACGGTATTCCTTGGCAGATGATAAGATTTTATCAATCAAAACAAACAGTTATAGACCTAATTGATCATTGAGTGGGAGTGAAGGGGAGTTCGTGGAGAGTATCGGATAGCAGAGGACACTCGATCGAATCCTAGGCCATCGGTAGCAGTCGATAGATTCTAGGCGACCCGCAGATCTGCCGCTCTGTCGGGCGTCTCCCCGCTTTTCGAGCGGCGCCCATACGCCGTCAGGCCCACCCAACCTTCGCGACTTTGTGGCCTCCAAATATTCGGTCGCGCGCTGCTCGAAGAAGTTAGCGCGCGCGACCAGTTCTCGGCGTAGATCACACGGTCGTAGATCGATTACTGCTCCTTCTTGAACAGGTCCTGGAAGATGAGCTGGCCCCAAGTGCGGCCGCGTGCGTGCACCAGCGCGCCACCCTCGTTGAGCTTTCCCAGCTTGACGGGTGCGAACCCGAGTTGTTTGGCCAAGGCCGCCACGGGAGCGATCGCGTCCTCGTCGTCGCTCGACAGAAAGATGACCCGGTGGCCGCCCTCGACGATCGGATCGGCGGCCAAGGTGGCCGCAATCAGGTGATTGAAACCTTTCACGAGCTTGGCGCCGGAGAACGCCTTCGCGACGAAGGCGGAGGACGGAAGACCGTCCAGTTCTTCAGGCACTGGAAACGCGTTCGTCGCGTCGATGACTGTCTTGCCTTCCCAGCTCGGCAGGGCCTTTGCAACCTCGCGATGCTCCCCGAACGGTACCGCCAAGATGATCGTGTCGGCCTCGAGTGCATCCCGCAGCGACTTGGCGACGACCGTGGGTCCAATCGCCCGAGCCTGCGGCGCCAACACCTCGGGCGGCCGGCGGCTCGCGACGGTCACGTCGATGTTTTTACGGGCGAAGGCGCGGGCGAGCGCCTGGCCTATCTTACCGAATCCTACAATCGCGTAGCTCATAATGCTTCTCCGATCCGTGTTGGTATTGATTCCCAGGCCTTCAACGGCGCTGGGTTATCCGTTCTGCTGTGTGGTGACCTTTGCGTAGACGTCCCGTCGTGAACGACTTCCGCGCGGCCGGGCCGACCGTCAGCACGGAAGTCGTTCCACCATGGACATGCTAGTTCCCGCCGGTTAGCGTCCGGCGCGATTTCAGATGGCCGAGAAGCCGCCGTCGACAGACAACTCCACCCCATTCACGAAGCTCGAATCGTCTGAAGCAAGAAACAGCGCTGCCGCCGCAATTTCCTCAGAACGACCCATCCGCGCGGGATCAGGGATTCGAACATCTGCTTCGCCTCCTCGGTGAGAACTTGGTCCTGCATCGGTGTGGCGATCGGCCCCGGGTGCAGCACGTTCACCCGGATATTCCTGCCCTTCAGTTCGTTGAGCCAGCCGCGTGCGAATGCGTGCAACGTCGCCTTGCTCGCCGCATACACGCTGTAACCAGGAAAGCCTTTGATCGAAGCAACTGACCCGGTCATGAAGATCGATCCGCCATCGTTGAACAGCGGCAACGCCTTCTGGACCGTAAACAGCGTGCCGCGCGCATTCAGGTTGAAGGCCGAATCGAAGTGCTGCTCGGTAATCTTGCCCAGTGGGACGGCTTCGCCCGTGCCGGCGCTCGCATACAGGATGTCGATCTTGCCCTGTTCCCGCTTGACCGTGTTGAACAGGCGGTCGAGGTCGTCGAGATTGGACGCGTCGCCGCGCACGCCGGTCACGTTCCGGCCGATCAGGTTGACGGCCTCGTCGAGCGCTTCCTGCCGACGGCCCGTGATGAAAACATAGGCGCCTTCTTCAACGAACCGCTTGGCGCTCGCCAGCGCCATGCCGCTCGATCCACCCGTGATGACTGCAACCTTACCCTCAAGCTTTCCCATGACTTCTCCTTTCTTTTCGTGGTGTCGGGACAGCATCTGCCTCCGAGAACCTCGAAATGGGTCCGCCGGCGTCAGTTGTTGAGTGCGGAAGCGCGCACATCGGTGGTGCGAAATCGATCCGGCTGGACGACTAACGCCAGCCGCGACGATCGGTGTTCGCCATTCGGAATTGGGCCGCGCTCGTCAACGTAGGCTATGATGACCGTCCGTATTGCTGTTCGATGTGTTAGATACGGGTCTGGAAGCGCACCGTGCGGTGCGGGATTGCACCATGATCGACCGGGATGACGTTCGCTACTTTCTTGCCGTCGCGCGCGGGGGTTCAGTGCGGGCTGCCGCCGAGCGCCTCGGGGTGAATCACTCGACCGTGCTGCGACGCATCGCTCAACTCGAGGAACGCCTCGGGGCGCGCATGTTCGAAAAGCTGCCTTCGGGCTACCGCCTGACGGCTGCGGGCGAGGAGGTCGTCGAGCTCGCGAACCAGATGGAAGCGTCGTCGCACCAGCTGGAGACGCGCGTCTTCGGGCGCGACCAGAGCGTGCGCGGGCTTCTGCGGGTGACGTTGGCTCCGACCCTCGCGATACACCTGCTCATGCCGGACTTTGCTGAGTTTGCGCGTCTCCATCCGGACATAGAGATGGAAATCTTGTCGTCCGGCGAGTTGGCAAATCTGACCAACCGAGAGGCCGACGTCGCGATCCGCGTCGTCTACGACCGCAAGGCCCTGCCGCTCAATCTTCACGGCCTGAAGGGACCGGAGCTGTTCGGCGGCGTCTACATGTCCCGCGATCGACTAGCCGCGTGGCGTGCGGGTGCGCCTGATCCCATCCGGTGGATCGTCATAAGCATGCATGGCATCCCAGACTGGGCCCGCGAGGGTGAGGTTCGTACCACAGGGGTTCCGTTCAGGACCACGGACGGCGAGGCGCAGATCGTTGCAGTACGGCAAGGGCTGGGGATGACGACACTGTCGTGCTTCGTCGGAGATGCCGACCCCCTACTGGTGAGGGTGCCGGGCACTGACCTGCACATGCATGGAACGCTCTGGCTTCTCACTCAGGGGGAGACACGCAAGACGACGCGCGTGCGGCTCTTCACTGAGTTCGTATCCCGCAGGCTCGCCGCCTACGCTCCGCTTCTCGCGGGGCTGTCCATATCGCGCGACTGACACCCGGCAGGTCGCCGGCGATGCTTGCCGCAATCCGGTCGGAAGCCGAGCTGCGATCGCTTGAAGCGGCGTCGTTCAATCCGCGGAATGTTGCGCCGTATCGCAACCGGCGCGAGGGCCACACTACTGACGGCGACGGACTTCACCATCGCTGACGGTCTTTTTGGCACGCTGGAGACGCCGCTTTTGCGGAGAACTCCGACGAAAATAGACCAAGCGATATCGATAGTCTTTGAAACCGAGCAAATCGCGGATCGCCGAAATTCTCCTTTGAATTCAAGAGCGAGAATTTCTGACGGATCCGGAATACGGTTCTTCGTCGTCAGCGGAAAAATTTTTCTCGATGAATCAATGCGTTATGATGCCTCTGAATAATCGAGTGGGAATGAGAGTAGCGCGCAGTAGAATAGAGTAGAAGAGGATAGCCAGGGAAACTGTAGGGAAACTGTTATGCAGCCGTTGTATCAAATAGTGCTCGAACGGCTCGGCGATACGGAATCGGCCTCTGGCAAAGGAGACCTCCCGATGGACCCGAACAGCGGAAATACGAAGCAATCAAAGGGGTAGCGAAAAGATGACGTTAGAGTGTATCAATCCGCGCGATCTACCGACCCCAACAACCTATACTCAAGTCGTTGTCGCAAGCGGGACCAAGCTCATATTCGTCGCCGGTCAGGAACCGGAAGACATCGACGGGAAGCTTGTTGGCCCCGGTGATCTAGCTGTTCAAGCACGCCAGGTGTTCGCCAATCTTGGTCGAGCCCTTGCAGCCGCCGGCGCCTTTCCCGAACAAGTGGCAAAGATTACGATCTACGTTGTTGACTACGAACGCGATCGCCATCTGGCGATCATCGAAGAAGCTCGAGTGGTGCTGTTCGGCGGTCACAAGCCGGCCGACGTCCTTGTAGGTGTCACCGCCCTTTCTCCCGGTTATCTCATCGAGGTTGATGCGTTCGCGGTTGTGGATGGGTAGGCCACCATCGGGCAACCAAACCAGCAGAGTCTTATCCAACGACTGCCGTGACGGTCTTTTTCCGACGATGCTGATCGTGAAGGCGCGTCTAGAGAAGGTCGAAAATCGATCGATCGATGGCGATAGTGGTTGAAACCGACCAAATCGCAGATCGCCGAAATTCGTCCTTGAAATCAAGAGCGCAAATCTCTTACGAGATCTGTGAGACGGTTCTTGGCTATGCGCAGAAAAATTTTCGCTGAAAGTGCGTTACGAATGATTGAGTAGCGCGGAACGGCGGCAATAGCATGTTCAAGGCTCCATCAGCCTGGAGGACAGGAATTCGACGAAGCGCTGGGTCTTGGCTGGAACAAGGCGAGTTTCGGTGACGGCGTGAATGCTGACCGACGATCCCTGCCATTCGGGCAGGATGCGCCGGAGCCGGCCAGAGGCCACGTCTTCGGCGACGATCTTCTCGGCGAGCAGGGCGATGCCCTGGTGATTGACCGCCAGGGCGCGGATCATCCCGACGCTGTTGAGCGTGAAGCGGCCGTGAACGCCAACATCGACCTTGTTCATCTCCTGGTGCAAAGTCCAGGTCGGGGTCCGCGGCATGCAGATGCATTCGTGCTCCGCCAGTTCCGCCGGTGTCGCGGGCTCGCCTGACGCTTCGAGATAGCCAGGAGACGCATAGAGGTGGCGCGAATGCCGCCCGATCAGGCGCGCGATCAGACTGGAATCTTCCAGTTTGCCGATGCGGATCGCCAGGTCGAACGGCTCGGCCACCAGGTCGACGCGGCGTGGGGTCAGGTCGAATTCGAACGTGATGCCGGGATAGTGCCGCGCGAAGTCACCGATGATCGGCGTCAGGTAAAGCGTGGCGAAGTCGACCGGAAGCGAAACCCGCAGGACGCCGCTCGGCTGCTCAACCATCGCGCCGAGCTGCTCGTGCGCGAGCCGCGCCTCGTCGACGATTCGCTTGCTTCGCTCGTAATAGAGCTGGCCGGCCTCGGTGAGCTCGATCTTGCTCGTCGTGCGATGCAGCAGTCGCAGGCCGATCGCCTTCTCCAACTCGCTGATACGTCGCGACAGAGTGGAGTTTGGCATGCCGAGCGCCTCCGCCGCCTTCCGAAAGCTCCTGGCTCTGGCCACCTCCACGAACAACGCCATGTCGTTCAAATGGTTCAACCGATTGTTCCATTGATGGAAAGATAATTTCTGCCCGGCCTGATTTATCCTAATATTGGAATGGTGCACAAGGGACTCCAAAGAATGGAGACTCACCTACTTCGGTGGCACTGCCCGAGGCTACATCGATTACGCCGCCCTGAGCGCCCGAACCGATACCAGTTCGTGACAGGAGATTAGATTGTTTCAATCACCGCATCCCTCGACTGCCTCGGATAAGAAGGCACTTGCCGAAACCGCAAGTTCAAGCGCGACGGGGACAAGAAAGGTCCTGCTCGTCGGCGCCACAGGGTTCCTCGGAGCCAAAATCCTCCGCAACCTGGCGCATGACGCGAATGTGGTCGTTGTTGCGATGTCGCGCAAGGGCGCGCCCTCAAATGACAGCGCCGATGTCGAATGGGTGCGCGGCGACATGATGGATCCAGTCTCATTGGATCGTGCTTTGCAGGGCGTGGACGTCGTCGTCAGCTCGGCCAACAGCTACATGAAGGGAAGCCTCGACACCGATTTTCAGGGCAACAAGAATCTTATAGAGGCCGCGGCAAGAGCCAATGTCGGCCGATTTGTCTTTCTCAGCATCGTCAGCTGCGAGGCGGCGTCGGCAGTGCCGCATTTCCACGCCAAGAAAGTGGCCGAGGATCTGATCAAGGCCTCCGGGGTGCCATATGTATTTGTCCGCGCGCCCTCATTTCTCGATCAAAGCTCAGACTATATTGCAAAAGCTGTGAAAGCTGGCCGGTTTCCGGCGGTCGGCGATAAAACCACGAGGTGGTCCTATGTGTTGACCGATGATCTTGCCTCATATCTTGCCAAAGCCGCGACCCATCCCGGCGCCGAAATCAACAACCAAACGATCGATGTCGGCTGGCGCGATGGCCCCAAAAGCCAGCAGGAGATCGCCGACATCATCTCCGAAATTACGAAGAGACGTCTTAAGGTTCGGGCTGTGCCGTGGCTGGTTTTCCGTTTGCTGGCGCGCCCGGCAAAGCTGTTTTCCGAGCTTGGCTATGACCTAATGCAGATGTTCCTGTTCTTCAAGAAGGGCGTCTATGTTTCGAATATTTCGAAACAGGAGCACTTCTTTGGACCGGCCCCTGCATCCCGAGATGCGATCACGCGATGGGCGAAAAGTCACCAGCTGATTTCGTGATGCATCGCGATGGCGGATCGGCCTGACAGTCCCGTCGTCGATTGCGACTTGTTTACGCACCTGCGGGGCTTCTCGGAAGCACCGCCTTCCCCGACCGCACGGTCAACCATGGCGGTGACGGCCGCTTGATGGAATGGTGTCGGCGCGTAATTCGACCCGATCGCGGCCGAGCCCTTGCTCGGCCACGCTAGAGCATCGGACGTTCAAG
>NZ_CAKXZS010000009.1:84972-171024 GCF_935822925.1 Mesorhizobium ventifaucium | reverse complement strand
TTGAACGTCCGATGCTCTAGCGGTCGGCGAACTGGCTGGCGGCCAGGATTCTCAGCGGCTAACCCGCCGCCGCGTCCGTTGCGCCGATCTTGCGCACCAGCGCCGCCGTCGCCAGCATCGCGCCCATGTCTGATATCATCGGCGCGACATGCTTGGCGTAGTCGAGCGGCACCGAGATATCAGGCAGCTCGAAGAAATTCTTCGTCTGCGGCAACAGCAGAAAACCGTCGCCGCCATTGAGCGCGACGCGCGCCGGATCGTCGGGCCATGTCTCGCTGAGCCATGTCAGTGCCTGCGCCAGCCGGCCGCTCACCAGTGGCTGCGCCGCCTCGACATTGTCGGTGCGGAAGTCGTAGGCGGCATCGAGCACGGGCACCCCGCATGACAATTCCTGCATCCTGCTGGCGAACATGCCGCGGAAGAACCCGACGGCCTTGTCAGTCCGGCGGGCCGCCACCAATATGCCGGGGAACGGTACGATGGTCTCGAAGGCGACGACGACGCCCTTGAATGCTATCGTGCCGCCCGTGCCTTGCCGGAGATCGGCTTCGTAAAGCTCGAACGGAAATCCCTCGTAACGGCCGGATACAATGTCGTCGAAGCGCTTGCTGCTGAACGTGCCGATCGTCTCGCGCGGCAGCCGGTCGAACGAATTCGGCGTCACATCGTGCTCGTAGCGCATGTCTTGGATAAACCCGAAAATAATCGGCAGCAGCGTCTTGCGGAACGATTGCTGCAGCGTGCTGGTCGGCTTGATCGCCTGGAAATAGAGCAGGATCGCCGCCACCAACCCGACGACATAGAGCAACACATGCGGTGTCGAGAACCATTGCTCGTATGGATCGGCGATCCTGTTGAAAAGCCAGGCGACAAGCGCCACGAACACCAGCACCAGGCCGATGAACAGCGGCACCCGCCAGCGGACTTGCCGGTAGGCCGAAGTCCTTTCGGCCTCGTAGGCCGCGAGATTGCTCTTGATGCCGGCGATGTCAGCTTCATCAGGCATGAAATCCGCTGTTTGCATCGCCACCCCACGCCCCCTAACAAACTCATGATAGCCGATTTTTTCGACATCTCGACTACAGCACTGAGAGGCAGCGCTTCTCAAGCAGATGTTTGCGCTGCCCCTCATCCGCCTGCCGGCACCTTCTCCCCGTGAACGGGGAGAAGCCCGCTGTCGGTGCGCTGGCGCTCGTTCGGCGAGGCTGTGATTGGCGAAGTCATCAAATGACGGCGTCTTTCTCCCCGTTACGGGGAGAAATGTCCGGCAGTACAATGAGGGGCAGCGCCATACTTGTGCGATAAGCAACGTGCGGCTAGCCCTCACTTACGGCGCTACGGAAAAATCGCAGTCAACCTGCCTTCGACTTTGCTGCGCATTCGGTTCTCCAGCGCCTCAATGGGAACCAGCCGCTCATGGTCGCCGGCGCGCAGCCGCATGAATGGATGCAGCCGATAGGCGGAAATGGCGCCACGCGTGCCGGCGTCGGCGCTTATATCGACGGTCAGGATGCCCCCGATGCGGCCGGGCCATGGCTGGCGCGCAAAGGCGGTGCCCAAGAAATCGCCGAGCCCATAGGCGACGAGCGCCTTACCGATCTGCTCCACCGGCTGCACGACGTGGGCATGATGGCCTGCGATCAGCCCGACGCCCTGCGCGGCCAAATGGCGTGCCAGCGCCCGCGTTTCAGCCTGTGGAAAATGCCGGAATTCCCAATCCCAATGTGGCACGGCGCAGGTAAGATTGACGGCGTCGCGGCGCAGCCATCGTGCCGGGTCGCCTTGCATCGACACACGGGCGGCGAACGCAGCCGCGCCGGCATTGCGCCACAGCGTGAAGGCGGCAAAGCCTATTGTCAGCGGCCCGACTGCAAGGCGTTCGACCGGACCGGCGGCGGCACCGATGCTGCGGATGCCAAGCCGTTCTAGCGCTGCCACGGTCTCGTCGAAGCCCTCAAACCCCTGGTCGAGCGCGTGGTTGTTGGCGAGCGACAGCACCAGTTTATTCCGCGAGATGCCGACGGCGGCCAACGCTTCGGCAAGGAACCGCTCGGTCATGGCGTGATGGATGCCAAGCTTCGTGCCCAGCGCCGCGCTCGGTCGCTCCACCACCGGGCTTTCGCAATTGCCGACCACCAGATCGGCGGAGCCGAGCAGCGTGGCGATCGCCGGGTCGCATTGCGTTGCGCTGCGATTGGCCACCGCCGAGATATCGCCGACAAAGGCGAGCCGCACCGTCCGCACCGGTGGCGGCTCGATGATCGTTCCTGCCGCCGGCGCAAAGCCTTGTCGATCGCCGCTGAGCGAAGGCTCCAAGAAGCGTGGCAGCCAGGACAATTTGTAGGAAAGCGGATAGTTCGACACGCGCAGCCTGCACCGGGATGAACGGCCACAGTAGACGATGCGCCTGATATAGCGAAGCGCCTCCGTTCGCAATCGTGCAGCCAGATGCCCGCAGTAGGCGCAACACACAAGATGCGTATATGGTTGCCGCCGAACGGCATATCGGAGGACCAAGATGACGCGATTTTCGAGCCTGCTGGCATCCGCCCTTCTTCTGCTACTGCCGGTTGCTTCCGCCGGTGCCGCGGCCTCTGAACCGGCCGCCCTGTTCGAGGCAAAAACCGTGGCCGACCGCAACAGCACGCTTGCTGCGCTGGAAGCCGCTGCGCCCACTGATCCTGCGTCGGCCTACGCCGCCGGTGCCGGCCAATTCTTCACCGCGCTGGAGATCCTGGCCGGCGGTCTGCACCGCCACGGATTCGAAAGCCCGCAATCCTTCATGCTGCCGCTGATGCGGCTGCCGGTACCGGACAATCCCAATCCCGAGCCGCTGACCTACGACGGCTTCCGCGCCATCCTGGTCGCCTTCCGCGATCGGCTGGAAAAGTCCGCCGCCACGCTTGGAGCCGTGCCTGCCGATGCCGACATCGGCATGGAGGTCGACCTCACCCGTCTCGGCATCGACCTCAACGAGGACGGCCAGATCGCGCCGGACGAAAGCGCCGCCGCGATCATGACGTCCCTGTCACGCGGCGGCGGTGCGCCAGACCCGGCCGCACCCGCCCTCACCTTCCGCTTCGACCGCGCCGACGGCTATTGGCTGCAGGGCTATGCCGAATTCCTGATGGCGCAGGCGGATTTCTGGCTGGCGCATGACTTCAGCAACGCCTTCGACGGCTCGTTCCACATGTTGTTTCCGCGCGCAAAGCTGCCGCTGCAGGACACGCTCGTGCCGCCGGACGGCGGCATGAGCGGCGGCATGTTGTCGTCCGAGTGGCGCATCGCCGACTTCATCTCGCTGGTCCATCTGGTCAACTGGCCGGTGGTCGAACCGGAGCGCCGCCAGGCGGCGCGCCGCCATCTCATGGAAATGATCCGGCTGTCCCGCGAAGACTGGAAGGCGATCCGCGCCGAGACCGACAACCACCGAGAATGGCTACCCGGCCCGCAACAGAAAGGCGCCAGCCCGCTCACCGGCCTGGAAGTCGGCGAGGAGCAGGTCCAGGCCTGGCACGCCGCGCTTGATATGGCCGAAGACCTGCTCGAAGGCCGCACCTTGCTGCCGCATTTTCGCATCGCCGACAAAGGCATCAACATGAAGCGCTTCTTCGACGAGCCAAAGCCCTTCGATCTGGTGCTGTCGATCACCGGCCCGGCCATCGCGCCCTATCTCGAGAGCGGAAAGATCCTCTCCAGCGAGGAGTTCGACCAGACACAGCGCCAGTTCGGCGGCGCCGGGTTTTTGACCTTTGCGCTGTGGTTCAACTGAGGGCGCGTTCGACATCGCTCCTGACACCCTTGTGTCAGCAGCTTGGTTTCGTCTCGCACCGCGCGCCACTCCGCTCTTTCCATTTTGGCCGATACCTCCCATATTTGGGGCATGGCCAAACTTCCTGACAAAAAGACGCCGCCGCCGGCGCGTGACGATCGCGCTTCGCCGCCCAAGCGGCGCAGCCCGCTGACCGATTTCCTCGATGCGTCGGAGCCGCTGCATAAGGGCGGTTTTGCCGAAGCGCCGCAGGCTGAATTCTCAGGCAAGCCGCTGGCCGGCTCGATCGCCGATTGGGCCGAGCAGATCGAGCTGGAAGCCGAAAAGGAAGGGCGCCAAATTTCCCCCCTTGAGGGGGAGATGTCGCCAAAGGCGACAGAGGGGGTCGCCGGAGGCAGCGCGGGACGCAAGGGCACGCCGAGCGCTGCCGCACCGACCCCACCCGGCGGCTCCGCCGCCACCCTCCCCTCAAGGGGGAGGGAAGCAGCCAAGCAAAAGAAAATCCCCGAACGTTCCTCTTCCCCCGGCCGCACGGCACGCGGCACCTCGATGGGTGGCGCGGCTTCGGCACGGGAGCGCACCGCGGCCGGCCTCAACCCGGTCGCCGGCCTCGATGTTTCGCTGGAGGAAGCCGAGACCATGGCCTCTGGCGGCGTCACCGCCACCGTGGCGGCGCTGTCGGCGCTGATCGAATCCGGCAACCCGCTGCACAAGGACGGCGTGCTGTGGACGCCGCATCGCCCGGCCCGCCCGGAAAAATCCGAAGGCGGCATCGCCATCAAGATGGTGTCGGATTTCGAGCCGGCCGGCGACCAGCCGACAGCGATCAAGGACCTTGTCGAAGGCGTCAACGACAACGACCGCACCCAGGTGCTCCTCGGCGTCACCGGCTCGGGAAAAACCTTCACCATGGCCAAGGTGATCGAGGAGACGCAGCGCCCTGCTTTGATCCTCGCCCCCAACAAGACGCTGGCCGCACAACTTTATTCCGAATTCAAGAAATTCTTCCCGGAAAACGCCGTCGAGTATTTCGTCTCCTATTACGACTACTACCAGCCGGAAGCCTACGTCCCGCGCACCGACACCTTCATCGAGAAGGAATCCTCGATCAACGAGCAGATCGATCGAATGCGCCATTCGGCGACGCGCTCGCTGCTGGAGCGCGACGACGTCATCATCGTCGCCTCGGTGTCCTGCATCTACGGTATCGGCTCTGTCGAGACCTACACGGCGATGACCTTCCAGATGCAGATCGGCGACCGGCTCGACCAGCGCGCGCTGCTCGCCGATCTCGTCGCCCAGCAGTACAAGCGGCAGGACATCAACTTCGTCCGCGGCTCGTTCCGCGTGCGCGGCGACACGATCGAGATTTTTCCGGCTCACCTTGAGGACCGCGCCTGGCGCATCTCGCTGTTCGGCGACGAGATCGAGGCGATCACCGAATTCGACCCGCTCACCGGCCAGAAGACCGGCGAGCTGAAGAGCGTCAAGATCTACGCCAATTCGCACTATGTGACGCCACGCCCGACATTGAACCAGGCCATCAAGTCGATCAAGGAAGAGCTCAAGCAGCGGCTGGTCGAACTCGAACGGGCCGGCCGGTTGCTGGAAGCGCAGCGGCTGGAGCAGCGCACCCGCTTCGACCTCGAGATGCTTGAGGCGACCGGCTCCTGCGCCGGCATCGAGAACTATTCGCGCTATCTCACCGGCCGCCAGCCGGGCGATCCGCCGCCGACCCTGTTCGAGTACATCCCCGACAACGCGCTGGTCTTCATCGACGAAAGCCATGTTACCGTGCCGCAGATCGGCGGCATGTATCGCGGCGACTTTCGCCGCAAGGCGACACTGGCCGAGTACGGTTTCCGTCTGCCGTCCTGCATGGACAACCGGCCGCTGCGCTTCGAGGAATGGGACGCGATGCGCCCGCTTTCGGTCGCGGTTTCGGCGACGCCCGGCGTCTGGGAGATGGAGCAGTCCGGTGGCGTCTTTGCCGAGCAGGTCATCCGCCCGACCGGCCTGATCGACCCGCCGGTCGAGGTGCGCCCGGCCAAGACCCAGGTCGACGATGTCGTCGGCGAAATCCGCGAAACAACCAGGGCCGGCTACCGCACGCTGGTCACCGTGCTGACCAAGCGCATGGCCGAGGACCTGACCGAATATCTGCACGAGCAGGGCATTCGCGTCCGCTACATGCACTCCGACATCGACACGCTGGAGCGCATCGAGATCCTGCGCGACCTGCGCCTCGGCGCCTTCGACGTGCTGGTCGGCATCAACCTTTTGCGCGAAGGCCTCGACATCCCCGAATGCGGCTTCGTCGCCATTCTCGATGCCGACAAGGAGGGTTTTTTGCGCTCCGAAACCTCGCTGATCCAGACCATCGGCCGCGCCGCCCGAAATGTGGACGGCAAGGTCATCCTCTACGCCGACCAGATCACAGGCTCGATGGAGCGGGCGATGGCCGAGACCAACCGCCGTCGCGAAAAGCAGATGGAGTGGAACGCGGCCAACGGCATCACCCCGGAATCGGTCAAGTCGCGCATCTCCGACATCCTCGACTCGGTCTACGAGAAGGATCATGTCCGCGCCGACATCTCGCAGTTCACCGACAGCGCCGGCGCGATGATGGGCAACAATCTGAAAGCCCATCTCGACGCGATGGACAAGCAGATGCGCGATGCCGCCGCCAATCTCGATTTCGAGAAGGCGGCCCGCATCCGCGACGAGATCAAGCGGCTGCGCGAGATGGAACTGTCCATCTCCGACGATCCGCTGGCCAAATATGCCGATATGGAAAGCCCGGTTTCGGGCCGCGAAAAGGGCAAGCACAACAAGGGCCGCGCCATCCACCGCACGGTCGACGACGACGGCAAGAGTCTGTTTCGCAAACCCGCGCTCGACGAGATGGGCGCCGACGGCGCCGTGCCGGTCAAGAAGCCGCTCTTCGCAAAACCCTCGCTCGACGCCATGGGCCCGGGCACCGACATGCCGACGCCCGCCGGCGCGGTGTCGCGCTCGCTGTTCAAGAAACAGTCGGCCGAAGAGGCGCACGGCTCCGATTTCGGTATTCCCGGAGAGCCGACCAAGCCGCTGTTCAAGAAGAACTCGCTCGACGAGATGACCGTGCGGCGGACGGAAAAACCGGTTGACGGCGACAAGCCGGTCAAGCGCCAACGTGCGGGCATCGGCTCCTACGAAGACCCAGCCGATGCTCGCCGCGAAAAGCGCCGTCCCGGCAAGACCGGGAGGCCGGGACGGTAGGGAGCTTTCCTTCTCCCCTTGTGGGAGAAGGTGGCCGAGCGAAGCTCGGTCGGATCAGGGGTGTTCCAGCTTGGCAAAGGCGGTGCACTGTCCAGCACCCTCACCGTCTCGGCTCTGCGCGCCGATCCACCTTCTCCCACAAGGGGAGAAGGAAAGTGCCCACCCTTGCCACCGGCCCTACCTTTGGTGTAGCCAGTTTCTACAACCCAAACGTCTTGAAAGGAGGGCTGCGTGCAAATCGACCACCACCGTCAGCGCGGCCCCGTCTCCGCCCTGCGAGCTTGCTTGCAGGGCTGACCAGAGACGGTCCCGGGTTCTCCCGCTTCGATTTTCTTGGTCTGCCCTTCGTGGTGCTGCAACGCCGAGCCTGATGGCCAGCCTGCGCACCGTCAAAGTGCATCCAACCGGAACCTCCCTCCGGGCAGACCAGAGAAACCAACATGGCCGGCCTGATCAGCCTCAAGTCCCTCGGCGTCACCATGAGTGCGCCGCTCTTCTCCAACCTCGACCTCAGCGTCGGCACCGGCGACCGGCTCGGCATCGTCGCCGCCAACGGCCGCGGCAAGTCCACCTTGCTGAAATGCCTGGCCGGCGAGATGGAGCCGACATCAGGCGATATCACCCGCACGCGCGGCCTGCGCGTTGGCCATGTCGAGCAAGCCGTTCCCGCAGCACTGGGCGAGCACGGCTTTCAGCAGGTGGTAGCCAACGCCTTGCCGGCCGAGCAGGCCGAAAGCGAGCAATGGCGCGTCGATATCGTTCTCGACTCGCTCGACGTACCGCAGCCGATGCGCGAGCGGCCGATGCGGGCCTTGAGCGGCGGCTGGCAAAGGCTGGCGCTGATCGCGCGCGTCTGGGTCACCGATCCCGACGTCCTGCTTCTCGACGAGCCGACCAACCATCTCGACCTCGCCAAGATCAGCCAGCTCGAAACCTGGCTGAACGCACTGCCGCGCGAGGTGCCGGTGGTGATTGCCAGCCACGACCGGGCGTTTCTCGATGCAACGACCAACCGGACGCTGTTCCTGCGCCCCGAAATGTCGCAGGTGTTTGCGCTGCCCTATTCGCGGGCCCGCGACGCGTTGAGCGGAGTCGACGCCTCGACCGAGCGCAAGTTCCAGCGTGACATGAAGGTGGCGCAGCAATTGCGCCGGCAGGCGGCCAAGCTCAACAACATCGGCATCAACTCGGGCAGTGACCTTTTGACGGTCAAGACCAAGCAGCTCCACCAGCGCGCCCAGCGCATTGAGGAGGTCGCAGCGCCGGCGCACCGCGAAAAATCGGCGGGCGCGATAAAGCTCGCCAATCGCGGCACCCATGCCAAGGTGCTGATCACGCTCGACGACGTGGCGGTCGAAACGCCTGACGGCACGCTGCTGTTCAGGACCGGCAAGCGCCATATCTGCCAAGGCGACCGCATCGTGCTGCTCGGCCGCAACGGTGTCGGCAAGTCGCGGCTGATCAGCCTGATCAGGAATGCCATCGTCGAGCCGGACACGGCGCCGCAAGGCGTGAAGGTGACGCCGTCGACGGTGCTCGGCTACAGCGATCAGGCATTGTCGGGCATCAGCGGTGACGACACGCCGCTGGCGATGCTCTCGCGCAGATTCGATGTCGGCGAGCAGCGCGCCCGCTCGCTATTGGCAGGTGCAGGCGTCGGCATCGACATGCAGGAGCGCAGGATCGGCGTACTGTCGGGCGGGCAGAAGGCGCGGCTGATGATGCTGGCGCTCAGGCTCGCCAATCCCAATTTTTACCTGCTCGACGAGCCGACCAACCATCTCGATATCGACGGCCAGGAGGCGCTGGAAACGGAACTGCTCGCCCATCAGGCAAGCTGCGTGCTCGCCTCGCACGACCGCTCCTTCATCAGGGCGACCGGCAACCGCTTCTGGCTGATCGAGAAGCGGCGGCTGACCGAGATCGACAGCCCGGAGGATTTCTTTCGGGAGGTGGCTGAGGGGACTGGCTGAGGAAAACAATGCGTCTGCCGGGCCGACATTTTGAAGTACTGTCGTCCCTGACGCCGTGTTGACCACGGAAGAAAGCTTTTCCATCGACCTAAAAATGCGCATCCTGCCGCGGTAGAGCTTAGGGAGGGATAGGATATGCGTGCGGTAGACCTCGTTATCAACTTCTACCGAGCCTATGCAGATCGCGACATCGAGGGCGCACTGGCGCATTGCGCCGATGATGTCGTGTTTCGTTGGATCGCCGATCCGCGGCAGTCGCGTCGCGCCGGCAGCGTTCGCGGCAAGCAGGAATTCCTTGCGCGCCTGTTGGACTTGAATGAGGACTTCGAATACCGGCGCGTCATCCCAGTCGAGATCATCGATGGCGGCGACAAGGTTGCCGCCCAGGTCGAGTACCACATGACACGTCGCACGACCGGCGACGAGTTCGTGATGCCCGTCGCCGATTTCTGGACAATACGCGACGGCTTGGCCGTCGAGGTGGTGGAATATTACGACACTGCGCTAGCTGCGGCGGTCAGCTGAACCACATACGCCTTTGCACGGGCCGATACCGATCTGACGACAAGAAATTCCGACGCTCTGTCGGATCATGGTCGCGCGCCACGTCCTTGGGATGCCGACACGGTGATGCCGGCGCCAATCGAGGAGAGAGCAACATGTCTATTCTGTCGTCCGTTGGTCGCATCGCGACCCGTTACTCGGCGGCTCGCGCCCGTTACCGCAGCGAGCGCGCCCTGCTTTCATTGCCGATCGAACTGCGCAAGGACATCGGCTGGCCGGAGATCGTCGTCGACGCGCAAAACAGCCGCCGGATTGCAATCTCCTTGTCTGAGGCAAGATGATCCGACGCAAGATGAAGAGACCAACCGGTCGCAACGGCGCCGTGATAAGCCTTGCGCGTCGCCTAGGGTCACTCCAACCGCCGACGGCCCGTCGCATCTGGTCTCGGCATAAAAAAATGCATCTGACGTGTAGGATCGCCGCCGCTTCGTTCGTCCTGTGGTCCGCAAGATCAAACCAAACGCAGAGAGGAGCAAAAGATGAACGACCAACCCCAAACCCAGCCTAAAGCGAAAGTCCTCGGCGGATTGACGCCCTACCTTCAGCTGGACGGCGCCTTCAAGGCTTCGGAATTCTATCAGAAGGCCTTCGGCGCCGAGCAGGTCTTCTTCTACCCGCCGGACGAGCAGGGCCGGACGATGCACATCCATCTCCGCATCAACGGTTCGACGCTGATGATTTCCGACTTCTATCCCGAGCACGGAATGGCCCCGGTGAAGCCGCAGGGCTTCACCATGCAGCTGCATCTCGGCAGCGACGACATCGACGCCTGGTGGCAGCGCGCCATCGATGCCGGTTGCGAGGAAGTGATGCCGTTGCAAGTGATGTTCTGGGGTGATCGCTGGGGTAACATGCGCGATCCGTTCGGTGTCGAGTGGGCAATGAACGCGCCCGTGAAGGCCGCCTAGCGCCTTCTTTCCTTCTCCCCTTGTGGGAGAAGGTGGCCGCGCGAAGCGCGGTCGGATGAGGGGTGTTCCAGCTTAGCACCGACGGCACTCCGTCCAACACCCCTCAACCGTCTTGGCGCTGCGCGCCAATCCACCTTCTCCCACAAGGGGAGAAGGAAAGGTAAGTCAACCCAAGGAGAAACAAAATGTCCTATGTCGATGGTTTCGTACTTGCCGTGCCCAAGGCAAATCTCGACGCCTACAAGGAGCTGGCCGAAACAGCCGGCGCCGTCTGGAAGGAGCATGGTGCGCTCGCCTTTGTCGAATGCATAGGCGACGACGTCCCCTATGGCGAGGTCACCTCGTTCCCACGCGCCGTGCAGGCCAAGGACGACGAAGTCGTCGTCTTCTCATGGGCCGTCTATGAATCGCGGCAGAGCCGCGAGGCGGTCATGGCCAAGGTGATGGCCGACCCACGCTTGAAATCCGACTGGTCGGCGATGCCGTTCGACGGCAAGCGCATGATCTTCGGCGGCTTTCAGCCGTTCGTCGAGCTATAGGCCAGCATTATGCCAGCCGGTCGAGCAGTGGCTTGAGCCGGTCGCCATAGCGTTTCCACAGATCGACCGAGCCCTGGTACATCGGCTGGCGCACCTGCGCCGCCGACGCCGTGCGCACCGGCCGGTCGGTCTCGTGGAACGACAGCACTGCATCGTCCCATGGCAGGCCGAGATAGGCGATCAGCGCCCGCGTCTGCCCTTCCTGGTCGGCGACGAAATCCTCGTAGCGCACATCATGCACGACGTCAGGCAGAACGGTGCGCCAATGCGCCATGATGTCGGTGTAGAGATTGTGGAAATCGGCGAGTTCGCCGAGGTCGTAGCCGTAGCGGTGGCTGTCGCCGCGGAAATGCACCTTGTAGATCGACAGGCAGGTCGCCGCCGCGTCGCGCGCGCAATGGATGATCCTGGCCTTGGGCAGCATCAGATGGATGAAGCCGATCAGCAGGAAGTTGCCGGGCATCTTGTCGGTGACATGCCGGAAACCCGGATAGCGGGCGTGCAGCAGGTCTAGATAGGCCTGGCCCGCCTCGGCAAACGCCTTGTCGGGCATGTCGGCGATGCCCCAGGGAAAGCCGCCCTTCATAGCAGGCGGAAACTGCTTGCCGACCGCCGTCTTCAATATGCCGAGCTCACCGGCGCCATAGACCTGCGGATGGCTGGCGATGATCTGCTCGACCAGCGTGGTGCCGGAGCGCGGCATGCCGACGACAAAGATCGGCGTGTCGTCGGCGATCCCGCTCGGTCTGTGCTTGTCGAAGAAGGGCTTGTCGAACACCGCCTTCATCGCCTCGAATTCGGCGCGTGTCTTGACCGCATCGTAATCGATGCCCGTGCGGCGGATCGCATTGCCTTCGGCGAAATAATCGAAGGCTCGGCCATAATCCTTCAGGTCGTCATTGGCCTTGCCGAGGCCGAAGGAAAGCTGCATGCGCGCCAGGCTGCCTTCCGGCGCCTTGGCGTGCTGCGCCTCCATCCCGGCAAGCTCGGCGTCGCGCTCCTGCTGGCGCTTCACCTGGGTGAGCATCAGCCAGGCCCTGGCCATGCCGGGATCGACCGCCAGCGCCTGCCGGAAATGCTCCGCCGCCTCTCCGAGGCTGCCCTTCTCCATCAGCCCGACGCCCAGACCGTGCAGCAGGTCGGCGTCCTTCGGCCGAATTGCCAATGCTTCGCGGAAAACGGCAAGCGCCTCCTCCAGCCGCCCAGCCTCCTGCAGCGTTTCGGCAAGCCCGATGCGGGCGCGGACATGGAACGGGTTGCGACCGATGGTGCCGCGATAAATCTCCTCCGCGCCCTCGAACTGGCCGAGTTGCTTCAGCGAGGAGCCGAGATTGTCGCGCGCCGCGAGTTGGTCCGGCCGGATTGCCACCGCGCCACGGAAGAAATCGACGGCTGCACCGACACGGCCGAGGTCGCGCATCACGGTGCCGAGATTGTTGAGGAAATCTGGATTCTTGGGTTGCAGGCGCACCGACTGTTCGAGGAGATCAAGTCCTTCGGCGCTGCGCCCGGTCTGGTGCAGCAGCAAACCGAGGAAATGTGCTGCCGCCGCATGATTGGCCTTTTGCGCTAGCACCTGCCGGTAGAGCATCTCGGCCTCTTGCCGGCGTCCAGCCTGATGCAATTGCAGCGCCTGCTGCACGCGCTGGTCCAGCCCCAGAGGCGGCTGTCCGCCTGAGCCGAAATTGGCGCCCGCGCCTGCCGGTCTTCTCGGATCTCTGTTGATGGGAAACCTGCCGTGTTTTGTCCGCCTGCCGCGATCTAGGCCATCGGCGCGGCAGGTTCAAGGGTTCGCAGGCCAGCTTACCGGAAATCCTGGGTTCATGGCCCGGCCATGTCAGATCAGGCGGTTGGTCTCCGCAACCTGTCTGGCCCGCCGCAGCGTGCCGTCGGTATCGGCGATCTTGCGCCGTGCTGCCTCGTCACTTCGTATCGTCAGCCGTGCCGACATGACTTTCGCAGGCCCGCCGACCTGCTTGACAATCGGCTTGATTGTTACGGCCGAACCATCCGGTGTTTTCACGGGAACCATGGCTATTCCTTTCAGATCTAAATAAGAATCAGTGCCGGGACGAACTTTTCCCGGCACAAGCGAAAACAATTCTTGTGAAGTGTCTGGACCGTATCACCATTTTATAAATAGCCATAGAAAAGTAATTTTACGAAAAGATCAGCACCAGGCGGGAATTTTCTTGAATAAACCACAATTTTGGATTAATGAATTGAGATCGTTTTTTGGGCCAAGCTTGGCATCTCGCGGCGTCAGAAGTTCTCGACCCGCCAAACTCATTCCAGATCGCCGATACCCAAATTGCCGACACCCAAATGGCCGATACGGGACGCACGACCCTTAAGTCCCGGTGCCGCGAAGCGGCCACCACCCTATCGGATCCACGCCGGGACGACACTTCGAGGCACGAGAATGTCTGGCCGAACTACCCATTCCATCGCGCATTTCGAGGCACCCTTCATGATTGGCGGCCTGGAAGGACAATTGCCGGCCGGCGACTACGACATCGACCACGATGAGGAGCTTGTCGACGGCATTTCGTGGCTTGCCTGGCGCCGTGTCGCCACTTTCATCCATCTGCCGGCAAGGACGGTGAAAAGCCAGACCAGCCAATTGGTCGCCATCGACTTCGCCGAACTCGAAACCGCGCTGAGACGCGACCAGGAGAATGCCGCATGATCCGCTTCCAGCAGAACGCGCGCCCGCGCACCGACACGCCCGCGCATCTTTTCGCGATCGGCCAGACTGTTCGCATGAAGAGCCGCACCGGCCTTGTTCAGAAGACCGCCGAGCTGTTCCAGATCAAGAGCAAGCTGCCGGTCAAGGACGGCTCGCCGCAATACCGCATCCGCAGCGACGAGGAGACCCATGAGCGGGTCACCACGGAAGACAATCTCGAAGTCGCCGACGATCCAAACAGCTAGCCGCCCAGGCTCCCAGGGCCGAGTTCGTCGCCTGCCGCAAGGCGAGGCTGCCAGCCTAGCAAGAGGCGCCAGTTGCCCTCGCCTGCTTGTCCAGTGGATAGATGGACCCTCCCCGCCCGGAGACGCCCGGAGACGGGAGGAAACCAGCCTCTCAGCAGGGACGGTCGTCGACGATGCGATAGTCGGCGGCGCGAGCCTCGCAGGCGTTGGGGAAGGTGCGCAACTCGCCACCGCGGCGGGCGCAGACCGGGCGGTATTCGCGCGTGCAGAATGTCTGCTCGCCATCACCGCCACCGTCGCGGCACTGGCCGCGGCTGATAATGCGGTACCCGGCCCGCTCGGCAAGGCAGGCGTTGGCGAAGGTCTGGCGGTCGCCACCGCGCCGGGCGCAGACCGGATCATATTGTCTGGTGCAAAATTGCGGCTCGGGCCGAGGCGGGCGGTACCCCGGTCGGTCCTCCTCCACCACCACCGCGGTGCAGGCTGCAAGAACTGCCGACAGCAACAGGATGGCAAAACCCTGTCGCGAAAAGATTGCCGCAAGAAATTTCATCACCAGACCTCCCTCGAGCCCCCGCTCCAATGCATTAGGCCAAAAGCATGCCCACGGGGCCTGACCCGAGGGTGCGAAGCGGCTTGGGATAACGGCATGCGCTAAGAATGCAAAATGCGCCCCATTCCAAGCCAATCCTCGCCATTCCACCCGCCGAATGCAACCCCTGTTTCGGGCTCCTGGCCGACTGGTCATGCGCGGCCGCTGCTATGGCCGATGACCAGGCCCCGCTTTGTCGATGCCATGCGTGCGGATGCGCCCATGTGGGCCGGTGGCGCTACCTTGCAACCATCACGTTTCCGTGCGATAAATTTTGTGTTCGGGCATTTGCGACCCGGAGAGCGGAACGTTTTGGACGACCTTTCCCCGATACTGTGAATCTCTGACGGCCCCGTTTTTCGGCGGGGGTTCTAACCATGCGCCAATGCATGACTGCCGAAGCAACCACCGGGACTTGCCCACGGCGTCAGGCGGCGGGCAAACCACAAAGACTGACACGGGTGAAGGAGTTTCCCCAATGGCCCAGACCGGCACCGTTAAATTCTTCAACGCTACCAAAGGCTTCGGCTTCATCACGCCAGATGACGGCGCCAAGGATGTGTTCGTCCACATCTCCGCAATCGAGGCTTCGGGCCTGCGCACGCTCGTTGATGGCCAGAAGGTCACGTTCGATGTCGAGCCCGACCGCATGGGCAAGGGGCCGAAGGCGGTCAATCTCCGCGCGGACTGAACCGTCGGCGCGCATGTCCGCCCGGACGTGCCAGGCCGGACGTGCCAGGCCGGGCGTGCCAGGCCGGGCGTGCCAGGAATGAGCCCGAGGCCCCTCCAAAGGCCTTGAACCGGCTTTCAGCGCCGGACCCGAGTTTCGAAGGCGCGGCGGTTTCGTCGCGCCTTTTTTCGTGGCAGGGCGGCAAGCCAATGCTCGAAAAACTTTCTCTTGCCGATGGCGCTAAAATAAACGACAAATTTCCACTCGGGCATTTGCCGGCCCGAGACTGGACTTGATGGGATCAAAGGAGCTTCCCATGCCGCAGACCGGCACCGTCAAATTCTTCAATCATGCCAAAGGCTTCGGCTTCATCACGCCGGATGATGGCGCGAAGGATGTCTTCGTCCATATTTCGGCCGTGCAGGCGTCGGGTCTTCCCGGTCTTGAGGATGGGCAGAAGGTAACATTCGACACCGAACCGGACAAGCGCGGCAAGGGTCCGAAAGCCGTCAACCTGTCGATCGGCTGAGCCGAGTTCGAGACAGCGTCGGACGGTCCGCTGGCGCAGCTCCGCTCGTTGTTGAGCGTACGATATTTGTGCCTTGCGCCATGCCTGATCGATGAATCGACTGGTCCCAGCCCGCAAATTTCGTTCAGCCCCCGTTCAGCCACGGTCATCTACTAATCTTGGCTAAAGCCGGACCGCATGCCCCAGATTACCCGGGCCGTAGATTACCCGGGCCGGCATGAAGGAGATCGAGATGAACCGAATTTTCAAGACCGCCGTCCTGTCCGCCGCGATTGTTGCAACCACGCTCGCGACCTTGCCGGCGGCCAGCGCTGGTGACTGGCGCCACCGGCACCACCATCGTGATAATGGCGATGCGATCGCGGCTGGCGTCCTTGGCCTCGCGGCCGGCGCCCTGATCGTTGGTGCGCTCAACAACCCGCAGCCCAGCTATTACGAGCCCGGCTATGACGATTATCGTCGTTATCCACGGCCCGCCCCGGTGCGCCGCTACTACGCGGAACCGCGGGTCGTCTACAATGACGGCTATGCCGAGCCATGGACCCGTGGCTGGTATGAATATTGTTCGGATCGCTATCGCTCTTTCAACGCCCGCACCGGCACGTTCACCGGCTATGACGGCGAACAGCATTTCTGCACCGCGAACTGAGGCGCCCCTGCCCCCAAAAAAGCGCTGTCCGCAAGGCCAGCGCTTTTTTGTTGTCGGCATCTTTTCTTTAAGGCAAGAGACCGATGCGCGTCGCGTGAGGCTTCTCAGCCACGACGCGTTCTAGGCTGATGTTTTATGCATGTCGTATCGCAAAACCGCTGCACACCCTCGGTTCAACCCCGAGGGCGTGCTTTTGCGCGACATGCATTAAATCAGGAATGGATTGCTCCGGCGCTCCTCGCCGAAGCGGCCGCCGGGACCATGGCCGCAGATGAAGCCGATGTCGTCGCCGAGCGGCAGAAGCTTGTCCTTGATCGAGGCGATCAGCGCGGCATGGTCGCCGCCCGGCAGGTCGGTGCGCCCGACCGAGCCGCGAAACAACACGTCGCCGACATGGGCGAACTTCGCAGCACGATTGTAGTAGACGACATGGCCGGGCGCGTGGCCGGGGCAATGAAAGACTTCGAACGCGTGCTGGCCGAACGAGACGGTATCGCCTTCGCTGAGAAAGCGGTCGGGCACGCAGTTGCGCACCGGATCGGTGATGCCGTAGTGTTTCGCCTGCTTCTCGAGATTGGCTAGCAACGGGCGGTCGGCCTCATGCGGACCGATGATCTCGATGCCGAGCGCCTCCTTCAGTTCCATGGCGCCGCCGGCGTGGTCGATGTGACCATGCGTGATCCAGATCGCGCCGGCATTGATCGCATTGTCCTTGAGCACTGCCAGCACCTTGCCGATGTCGCCGCCGGGATCGACGACGACGCCTTGTCTGTCGTCCATGTCGAAGAGGATGGTGCAGTTTTGCTGGAAGGCCGTGACCGGCACGATGCCGGCGTTGAGCTGACCCATGATCGTCCTTTCGCTGTGTCGCTGCTGATTTAGAGACACACGCGAACGTCGTCCACCGCATCCGGCTGTCGCGACAACGCAAAAATGAAATGGGCGGCCGAAGCCGCCCACGCAAAAGTCCGAAACCGCTAATGCAGGTCGCGCAAAATTTGCGATAACGACATGCATAAACAACAACCTAAAGCGCGTCGCGTGAGGTCGGTCGAACGCGACGCGCTTTAGGCTACTTCTTCGTCGCATTCATGACCGCGCCGATGATGGCCGTCAGAATGGCGCCACCACCGGCACCGCCGAGGATGTTCTGCACATTCAGCGCGCTACCCAATCCGCCCGTTGCCGCTGCGGCCGCAGCCGGATCGATCGTGCCACCGCCGAGCAGGCTGCCGAGGATGGCCGCACCGCCGACGCCGCCGAGGGCGCCGCCCAGGATTTTGGTAAGCTGCCCCATTGCCGCTGTTTTGAGCGCCGCGCCCACCGCCTGGCCACCGATGACACCCGCAATCACCTGAACAATGATCTGAAGAAGCGTGTTCATGTCCATACTACCAGTCCCTCCATAGCCGCCAGCCTCCCGGGCCGACACCATCATGAGACGCCGAATTGGACCAAAGTCAAATGCAGAAGCGCTTAAATAAAAGGGGCGGCCCGAAAACCGCCCCTACTTATAAAAAAAGTTGGCACTTTCGTTATTCTGCAGCAATCGCCTGCTTGGGCTGAACGGCTGCAGAATAGTCGTTCATCAGAGTCTTGGCGATTTCGTCCACCTCGAATCGGTATGGACCGATCTCAGAAACGGGCGTCACCTCGGCCGCCGTTCCGGTGAGGAAGCACTGCTGAAAGCCTTCGAGCTCTTCCGGCATGATGGTGCGCTCGATCACCTCGAAGCCGCGATCCTTGGCAAGGCTGATCACCGTACGGCGGGTGATGCCGTCGAGGAAGCAATCGGGGGTGGGTGTGTGGATCTTGCCGTCCTTGACGAAGAAGATATTGGCGCCGGTCGCTTCCGCAACCTGACCGCGCCAGTCGAGCATCATGGCGTCGGCATAGCCCTTGGCTTCGGCGGCATGCTTGGACATGGTGCAGATCATGTAGAGGCCGGCGGCCTTCGATTTCGACGGCGCGGTGCGCGGATCGGGGCGGCGCCATTCGGCCAGGTCGAGACGGATGCCCTTCAGCTTCTGCGCCGGATCGAAATAGCTCGGCCACTGCCAGATGGCGATGGCGCAGTTGATCCGGCTGTTTTGCGCCGAAACGCCCATTTGTTCGCTGCCGCGCCAGGCGATCGGCCGGACATAGGCATCCTGAAAACCCTGCTTCTTCAACAGCGTGCGGCAGGCGTCGTCGATCTCGGCAACCGAATAGGGAATCTTGAAGCCGAGCAGGCGTGCCGATTCGTGCAGGCGCTCGCTGTGGTCGGTCAGCTTGAAAATCTCGCCGCCATAGGCGCGTTCGCCCTCGAACACCGCGCTGGCGTAGTGCAGGCCATGGGTCAGCACGTGGATCTTGGCGTCGGCCCATTGGACGAATTCGCCGTTCATCCAGATAAAGCCGTCCATTTGGTCAAAGGGAACGGATGCCATGGTAACCTCCCGCGGGCGACCGCCCGCCCATTATCGTTGCGCGTTTCTTGTCAGCCGCACCAGGCGGCCGGTATCTCGAAGCGTAGGCGGATATATAAGGTCTGGCAAACTCAGGAAGTTCCGGAAAAACGGCTTTCCCTTGCCTTTTCGTTCGCAATCCGCCGAAAAGCTTGTCAAAAATTACCATTGCCGGGAAATTACGTCAATAGTACTGACATAATTTCCCTTTCGCACGGAGAAAAGATGACGGATCGCAGCCACCCAGCCGGAAAACCGATCAGGACGGCGATCACCGACGAGGACGGCATCGACTTTGCCATCATCGAACTGTTCTTCTTCGCCTATCGCGATTTTACCTCCGATCCGGACCAGATCCTGTCCGACTATGGCTTCGGCCGCGCCCATCACCGGGTTCTGCATTTCGTCAATCGCAGGCCGGGCCTGACGGTCGCCGAACTCCTCGAGGTGCTGAAGATCACCAAGCAGAGCCTGGCGCGCGTGCTCAAGCAACTGATCGACACCGACCACATCGTCCAGTTGCAGGGTCCGCGCGACCGCCGCCAGCGCGAGCTCTATCCGACAGCCAAGGGCCGCGCCCTGGCGCTGGCGCTGGCACGGCCACAGTCACGCCGCATCCATGCTGCATTGGAAGATTCCGGAGCCACCGAACGCGCCTTGATCGAGCGCTTCCTGGAAGCGATGGTCAATCCGGAACTAAGGGCGCAGATCGACATTGTGCCCGCAAAAACGTCAGGGAAAAGCCATGGAGACCATTGAAAGGGTTGATCAACCGGCAGCGCCGGACGACGACGCGCCGCATCTGCTGGTGATTGATGACGATACCCGTATCCGCAATCTTCTCAAACAATATCTGACCGAAAACGGCTTTCGCGTCACCGTTGCCGGAAATTCCGGCGAAGCGCGGCGCAAGCTCGCCGGCCTCGACTTCGATCTGCTCGTGCTCGATATCATGATGCCGGGCGAAACCGGCGTCGATCTCGCCAAGGCATTGCGGGCAAGCAAGAACGTGCCGATCCTGATGCTTACCGCGCTCTCCGAGACCGACAGCCGGATCACCGGGCTCGAGGCCGGCGCCGACGACTATCTGCCGAAGCCTTTCGATCCCCGCGAATTGATCCTGCGCATCAACAACATCCTGCGCCGCGGCGGACCGGCAACAACGCCCAAGGTCGAGCAGCTGGTTTTCGGGCCTTACACGTTCCAGATCGCCAGGCGGGAGCTCAAGCGCGGCGGCGAGGCTTTGAAGCTGACCGACCGCGAGCAGGAGATCCTGGCGATCTTCGCGGCGCGGGCCGGCGAAACGATACCGCGTCATGAACTTGTCGGCGACGAGTCCGAAGTCGGCGAGCGCACCATCGACGTCCAGATCAACAGGCTGCGCCGCAAGATCGAACGCGATCCGTCCAATCCGGTCTGGCTGCAAACCGTGCGCGGTATTGGGTATCGGCTCAGCGTGGAATAGACTGCCGCCCGCATCCCCTTGTTGAGTGGCTGCAGATGAGCAAAAAGGGCGAATGGCGACCACACAACTGGAACGGCCGGGAGATCGCGGCTTGAGCGCTCGCGCCAGGCGGGCGCTGAAGGCGGTGCCGCTTGCCTGGAAACGGTTCTGGCGCCTCGTTTCGCTTTACATGCCGAAGCGGCTCTATGCCCGCTCGCTGATCATCGTCATCGCACCGATGATCCTGCTGCAATCGGTCCTTGCCTTTGTCTTCATGGAACGCCACTGGCAGACCGTGACGCAACGCCTGTCGCAGGCCACGGTCCGCGACATTGCGGCGATTGTCGACCTGGTGGAAACCTATCCGAACGACGCCGACTACGCCAACATCATCCGCATCGCGCAAGATCGCATGCAGCTGAAGATCGACTTGCTGCCGCCCGATCCGCTGCCGGCACCGGGTCCAAAGCCGTTCTTCTCGATCCTCGACGAAATTCTCTCGTCCGAGATCACCCATCAGATCAACCGCCCGTTCTGGATCGATACGGTCGGCAATTCCAACATCATCGAGGTCCGCGTCCAACTCGAGGGCAAGGTGCTGCGCGCCTTCGTGCGCCGCAGTCAGGCCTATGCCTCGAACACGCACATTTTCCTGATCTGGATGGTCGGCACCTCGCTGGTGCTGCTGATGATCGCCATCCCTTTCCTGCGCAATCAGATCCGGCCGATCCTGACGCTGGCCGAGGCCGCCGAAAGTTTCGGCAAGGGCCGGCCGATGCCGCTCGATTTCCGTCCGCGCGGCGCCGAGGAGGTTCGCCGCGCCGGCTTTGCCTTTATCCAGATGCGCGAACGCATCGAACGCCAGCTCGAACAGCGCACCGCCATGCTGAGCGGCGTCAGTCACGATTTGAGGACCATCCTCACCCGCTTCAAGCTGCAGCTTGCGCTGACCGGGACCAAGGCCGACACCGAGGCGCTAGGCCAGGACATTGACGACATGCAGTCCATGCTGGAAGGCTATCTCGCCTTTGCCCGCGGCGAGGCAACGGAAGACGCCGGCCGTTTCAACCTTGAAGCCTATTTCGACAAACTCGGCGAGGAGGCCACGCTGCGCAAGCGCAAGCTGTCGACCGCGCTCGCCGGCGATCCAAATGTGCATGTGCGGCCCCACGCCTTTGCCCGGCTGTTGTCCAATGTCGTCGGCAACGCCTTCCGTTATGCCAAGACGGTTGAGATCAACGCCAACCACGGCCGCGGCTCACTGCTCGTCACCATCGACGACGACGGTCCGGGCATTCCGCCCGAAAAGCGCGAGCACGTGTTCAAGCCTTTCGTGCGGCTTGACGAGGCCCGCAACCTCGACGCCAGCGGCACCGGCCTCGGCCTTGCCATCGCACGCGACATCGCCCGCAGCCATGGCGGCGACATCATGCTCGACAAGAGCCCGCTCGGCGGCTTGCGCGCCGTCATCAAGGTTCCGGCTTGAGTAGAGCGACGTGCGTCCTTGGACGCACAAAGTACGCTCTACACTTTGAACCGACGCGACGTGCGTTGAATTGGACGCACAAGGCACGCTCTAACACTTTGAACCTACACATCGTGCTCTCAGGTGGTTGTAGACGGCCATCCGGCTATGCCTTCATCGGCCCGTCATGAAACCATGCTGAAGAGCGCGCATGAAGCGCGTGATCCTGATTGATTCGGCCTCGCGGCCTCGCATCAAGGAAACCGACGACCTTTCTAGCAAAGGCCTGCTATGCGCATCCTGATGGTCACCGACGCCTGGCGCCCGCAAGTCAACGGCGTCGTCCATACGCTGGAACGGCTTTCGGAGACCCTGAAATCCTTCGACGTCGAGACGGACTTCCTGACCCCGAACATCTTTCGTACCTTGCCCTTGCCGACCTATCCCGACATCCGGCTGGCGCTGACGACGCCAGGCCGCGTCGCGCGCCTGATCGAAGCGCGCAATGCCGATCATATCCATATCGTCACCGAAGGCCCGCTCGGCATGATGGCCCGGCGCTATTGCCGCAAGGCGGGCCGGCCGTTCACGACAAGCTATCACACGCGCTTTCCGGAATATCTGAGCGCGCGGCTGCCAATACCGGAAGCCTGGACCTATCGCTGGCTTCGCGATTTCCACAATTCCGGACAGGGCACGCTGGTCGCCACCCAGTCGCTGGCGGACGATCTGGCGGCGCGCGGCTTCACCAAGCTCAGCCCATGGACGCGCGGCGTCGATACCGACCATTTCCGGCCCAACAAGAAAAAGGATCTGGGGCTCGAGCGACCGATCTTCCTCTGCGTCGGCCGCGTTGCGATCGAAAAGAACCTGACCGCCTTCCTCGACTTGGATTTGCCCGGTAGCAAGGTGGTCGTCGGCGAGGGACCGGAGTTGGCCAGGCTCAAGGCGAGATACCCCGATGCCCATTTCCTTGGCCACCGCCCGAACGACGAACTGGCCGAAATCTACGCCTCTGTCGATGTCTTCGTTTTTCCCAGCCGCACCGACACGTTCGGCAATGTCATCATCGAGGCGCTGGCCAGCGGCACGCCGGTCGCAGCTTATCCGGTGACCGGGCCAATCGACATTGTCGGCGACGGCGTCGGCGGAGCGGTGTCGAACGATTTGCGTGAGGCCGCGCTCGCCGCGCTCGATGTCGACCGCGCCGAGGCGCGCCAACGGGCAATGCGCTATAGCTGGAAAGCCTGCGCGGAGATGTTCCTGGAAACGGTTGGAGAGGCACTGGGCACCCAGCGAAAAATGACACCACCTTTCGTCGTCCGCGAGCGAAGCGGCGGCAAAGCCGATGCGCAGACCCGAACATCCATTCCGTGACCTGCGAGCGGCGGCTTCACTGGCATCAGGATCGAATGCCCAAACAGCTGGTCGCGAGTCCGAATTTCGAAAAAAGGCATCGGCGACGGCACGACCGTGCTCGTGATGCGGACGGCCTGCCGACATCTCGCTTAAGACGCCAATGGTGCGGATCAGCCGTGGGCCGGGGTGGCAACCCACGTCTTCGAAAAGCAGGCAGATGGCAGCCTGAAACTCCGGCTGCACACCTTCAACTGATCAACGGCGTTCTCTGCTTCCGACGGGAGGGTTCCGCTACCGGGTCGCTGATACACCGTCAGGTTCTCGGAAGGGGACTTCGCTGCTTCTATGGGAATCGCCGCTTGGGTGTGGATACGGTCAAAGCCGCAGCGGCCCAGCCCCTGATCACAGCATGGAAAAACTCCCTGCCTTCCCCTCTATGCCTTCCACATCGTCGAGCGCAGAACGGCTTGCATGTGCTCTTTGAGGTCGAGCTCGCCGCGTGCCTCGACATTCAGTAGATACTTTGCCTTGGCCCGCCGATCGGCTTCGCTGACAGCGGGAAGCGGGATAGGAGCAGACAGCCACCAGCGCTTTTTCTTCAGCCCGGCTAGCCTTGGCACAGTCGCGGCCGCTACTGCCCCTTTCGTGGACGGCCCTACCGAACGCCGCGTACGTTGCCCTATGCGCTTCGATCAATGCCCGCAGCTCGCGGGATGGTACCTGGTTCCGTCGCTGTTCCGTCGCTGCGGTTCCCTGGCGACGGCCGTTCCGACAACGGTTGAAGCGATCACGGCGCTTGCGGAATTGAGGATCAAGGTGCGGCGGTTGATCCTGAACATGGCGAACTCCTGGCACTGTGCTGGCTGCGGGACCGCGCCCAGCCGCACGCTGACCATAGCATCACGGGCAGCCGAATCCTGTCAGGATGTTCAGTGCCACCGAAAGTCTGCGCGTCCGCTTCGCTCCCGCTCCGCCCGTGGATGACGAAGCTAGAACAGTCGGCCGCCGTCAGGCACCCTGCGTTCGATCGCGCCAAGCACGACCGCACCCTCCTCGTCGGGAAAGCCAAGCGTCAGCACTTCCGACATGAAGGGGCCGATCTGCCGCGGCGGAAAATTGACCACCGCGAACACCTGCCGGCCGATCAGAGTCTCGGGCGCATAATATTTGGTGATCTGCGCCGACGATTTCTTCACCCCGATGTCAGCGCCGAAATCGATCTTCAGCTTGATCGACGGCTTGCGCGCCTCGGGAAACGGCTCGGCCTCGACGATGGTGCCGGCGCGAATGTCGACACGGTCGAAATCGGCGAAGCTGATCTCGGGCTTGCGCTGGCCGCTCGAACTCATGGAGGTTCAGGTCCTGGCTCAGGCGTTTCCGTAGGTCTCGAACAGGACGCCGGCCAGCGCATCCTTGGCCGAGGTTCCCGACCAGACGACGAACTGGAACGCCTGGAAATAGCATTCGCAGGCTTCCAGCGCCGACGACAACAGCACCTCGACCTGCTGGCTCGACGGCTCGACCCCGCCGGCGAGCAGCAGCGACTGGCGGAACATGATCGCGCCCTCCTGCTCCCAGAGGTCGAAATGGCCGAACAGCATCTGCTCGTTGATCAGCGAAAGCAGCCGCATCACTTCGAGCGCGCGCGCCTCCGGCACCTTGATGTCGAAAGCGCAGGCCAGATGCAGCGCCTCGAAATCCTCCATCCAGGAAAATGAGACGTGGTAGTCGGTCCAGCTTCCGGCAACCGAAATCGAAATCTCGTCGTCACCGGCCCGTTCGAAGGACCACTCGTTGTTATGCGCCACCTGCTCGATAACATCCACCGGATGGATTTCGCGCGAGAATTCGAGTTCGAGAAGTTCCATGAATGCTTCCTGTCGTTCTATCGCATCGGCCCGAAAATCGGTTCGATTTTCGGAAAGCACGATGCGAACATTCAAAGTGCCAGAGCGTACTTTGTGCGTCCAAGTGGACGCACGTCGCTCTAGGCGGAGCGCCACCACACGCTCCGCGGGAGAGGCACGCACAACGAACAATTTTGTCTAGAACTCGGACGGCCGGGACTTCGTCAACGCAAAGACCCCAGACCGTACCCCACCGCCCGGCCGCATGACCCTGCTCCGAATCATGCAACAAATTCAGTCTATTGATCGGGACTCGCGTGACCAGCCCATTTTTTCGCGCTGCGTCATTCGCATGTGGAAAGCCGCTGTCACAAAGATTCACGCAATGCCGGTAAGCGATTCACGACAAAGCGCTTTTTGCGATTGTGCTTTGTGGAAAAGTTTAACGATTATTTTTTTGATCTGGGCTTTGCCGCAGCCGCAGGCGCGGCCTGCCCGGTCAGGTCGGCGAGCTTCGCCTCAAGCACTTCGACGCGGGCAGCCAGACGGGTGTTTTCTTCCCTGGCTTTTACCGCCATGTCGCGGGCAGCTTCGAATTCTTCGCGCTGCACCAGGTCCATCGAGTTGAGAACGCGCTCGGCCTGCCCCTTGAAGGCGGTTTCCACTTCGCGGCGCACGCCTTGCGCGGCACCCGCAGCGTCGGTCATCAGCTTGGCGAATTCATCGAGAATGCGGTTCGGTCCGGTCGACATGGCAGATCCTCGCTTGCTCGATTTGACGTAGTGGCGCGCGACGCGGAATGCAAGAACGTTGAGGCTGCTGCGTCATCAAGTCGGATGCAATTTGACCTGACCTCGCAAGCCATAGCTGGTACCATCCAAGGAAGAGCAGTTTGACGGGGGTCTGCAATGGCTATCAGGGCGAATTTGGACCAGCGTCTTGCCGCACTCGACGCCGCGCTCGCGAAAGGCATCGGCGATGCCGACGCAGGGCGAGTGAAGGCTGCGGAAGAGGTGCTTGACCGCCTGGAGGCCAAATATCAAGGCATTGGCCGGGACCAAGCGCTGAGGCGGCAGTACCGGCACGATTTGCCCGCTTCCCGAACCCGTATTTGCCGCGCCAGCATCGTCTTGACCCCGTCAAAACCCTGCCGCATGGTCCGCGCCCGAATGTGATCGCAACCGGGAGATCCTGTTGAGCGAGTATTTTATGCTGCCGCTGGCCGTCCTTCCCTTCCCCAACATCGACCCGGTCATCGTCCAGATCGGGCCGCTGGCGGTGCATTGGTATGGCGTCGGCTACATCGTCGGCATTCTCTTCGCCTGGTGGTATGCCAAGCGGCTCGTCGCCAATGCGAGGCTCTGGCCTGACGGCACCGTGCCGATGAAGCCCGAGGATCTCGACGACTTCATCGTCTGGGCGGCTATCGGCGTGGTGCTTGGCGGGCGCACCGGCTACGTGCTGTTTTACGACCTGCCGCGCTACATCGCTCAACCCTTCGATATCCTTGCCGTCTGGCAGGGCGGCATGTCGTTCCATGGCGGGCTGCTCGGCGTCGTCCTCGCCATGACGCTGTTTTCCTGGTCGCGCGGCATCCGCACATGGTCGCTGTTCGACGTGGTGGCGGCCGGCGTGCCGGTCGGCCTTGGCCTGGTCCGCCTGGCGAATTTCATCAACTCCGAACTCTGGGGCAGGCCGACCGACGTGCCATGGGCGGTCGAATTCCCCAATGGCGGGCCCTTTGCGCGCCATCCGAGCCAGCTCTACGAGGCGCTGCTCGAAGGCCTGGTGCTGTTCCTGGTCTTGCGCTTCCTCACCCATTCCAGGCTCAAGCTGAAGACGCCTCGCTTCGTCGGCGGCGCCTTCATCGCCGGCTACGGCCTGTCGCGCATCTTTGTCGAATTCTTCCGCGAGCCCGACCAGCAGCTCGGCTACCTCCTCGGCACCGGCTGGCTGACGATGGGCATGGTGCTGTCGCTGCCGATGCTGCTGGCCGGCATATGGGCGATGGCGACTGCGAAGCCGGTAACACAACCCCAGCCGGTATGACCCGGCTGAAAACCCGCATCGCCGAGCTGATCGCTGCGGCGGGGCCGATCCCCGTCAACCACTACATGGCTCTTTGCCTGTTCGATCCGCTGGACGGCTATTACACGACGCGCGAGCCGTTCGGGGCTGCCGGCGACTTCGTCACCGCGCCGGAGATCAGCCAGATGTTCGGCGAGCTGATCGCCGTCTGGCTCTACGAAGCCTGGCTGGCGACCGGCCGGCCGATGCCGGTCACCATCGCCGAGATTGGCCCCGGCCGCGGCACATTGATGAAGGACATGCTGCGCACGCTTTCGCGGCTCGATCCGGCGCTGACCGCCGGTGCATCGTTCGCCATGATCGAGACCAGCCCGCGACTGGCCGATGTCCAAAGGCAAACGCTTGCCGCCACGCCTAGCGCGATCGGCTGGCACGAAAGCATCGACACGCTGCCGCAGACCCCGCTTTTCATCGTCGGCAACGAATTGTTCGACGCGGTGCCGATCCGCCAGTTCGTCCGCGCCGGAACAGGCTGGCGCGAACGAATGATCGGTATCGATGACGCGGACGAATTGCATTTCTTCGCCGGCGCCGGCTCGGTCGACCCGAGGCTGTTGCCGGACGATGCCGAAGACGCGCCACAGGGCGCGATCATCGAGGTCGCGCCGGCCCGAGCCGCGCTGATGGCGAGCATCGCCGAGCGATTGGCCGGGCTCGGCGGCGCCGGCCTGTTCCTCGACTATGGCTACCTTCAGCCAGGGATCGGCGACACGTTGCAGGCCTTGCGCAAGCACGATCACGATGATGTGCTGGCCAATCCGGGCGAGGCCGATCTTACCGCCCATGTCGATTTCGCCGCCCTTGCCACGATCGTGCGGGCGCATGGCCTCGATGCCCATCTCTCCACGCAAGGCGAATTCCTGGTGGAAATGGGCCTCCTCGAACGCGCCGGCCAGCTCGGCGCCAATGCCAATGAGGCGGCTCGCGAAAAGATTGCAGGCGAGGTCGAACGCCTCGCCGGCCCGCAAGCCATGGGCGACCTGTTCAAGGTGCTTGCCATCCTGCCTGCCGGCATCGCCGTTCCGCCCTTTGCAACGGCGGATTGACTTTTCACCGCCGCCTCTCCCACTCTCCCGCCTTCCGACTGTCGCCATCTCTGGACTGTCGCCATCCTTGCACTGTGGCTTGACGAAATCGCTCTCACGGACAACAACGCAGCCATGCTGAATCAGACCAAACCGGATCCCGTTCGGTCGCCCTTGCTGGAGAAAGCGCGGGCGCAAGGCATTCGCCACGGCTATTTCACCCGTGTTGGCGGCGTCTCCAGCGGCATCTATCAGGGCCTCAACATCGGCACCGGCTCGAGCGACGACCTGACGCAGGTCGCCGAGAACCGCCGCCGCGTCGCCGACTGGATGGGCGTGCCGGCGAGCCATCTGTTGACCGCCCACCAGATCCATTCGCCCGACGTCGTCATCGCCCGGGAGCCTTTTCCCGGCGAGCGGCCGAAGGCCGACGCTGTCGTCACCGACCGGCCGGGGATTGCGGTTGGCGCCTCGACGGCCGATTGCGGACCGGTGCTGTTCGCCGATGCCGAGGCGCGTATCGTCGGCGCAGCGCATGCCGGCTGGAAGGGCGCCTTGTCAGGGGTGCTGGAAAACACCATTGCGGCGATGGAAAGCCTCGGCGCCCGGCGCGAGCGCATCGTTGCGGTCCTCGGCCCGTCCATCGGCCCGGAAAACTATGAAGTCGGCCCGGAATTCATCGCCCGTTTCGTCGCGGCCGATGCCGACAATATCCGCTATTTCGGGCCCGCCGCGAAGCCGGAACATGCAATGTTCGACCTCAGCCGCTATACGGTCGATCGGCTGACCCGGGCCGGCGTCACCGCCGATGGGCTCGGCCGCTGCACCTACGCCGAGGAGGATCTGTTCTATTCCTACCGGCGCAGCACCCATCGCAAGGAGCCGGATTACGGGCGGCAGATTTCGGCAATCGTTTTGGAGACAGAATAATGGCGCTGCATTTCGAACGGTCGGAATTTGACGCGCGGCGCGATCGGCTGATGATCGAGATCGCCGAGAAGAAGCTCGATGCCGTCCTTTTGTTTGCGCAGGAGAGCATGTACTGGCTGACTGGCTACGACACGTTTGGCTTCTGCTTCTTCCAGTGCCTGGTGGTGAAGGCAGACGGTTCGATGATCCTGCTCACGCGCTCGGCCGATCTGCGCCAGGCGCGCCACACCTCGATCATCGACGACATCGTGCTGTGGACCGATCGCGACGGCGCCAATCCGGCGATCGACCTGCGCAATTTGCTCAACGACCTCGACCTGCTCGGCGCCCGCATCGGCGTCGAATACGACACCCACGGCCTGACCGCCTACAATGGCCGGCGCCTGGACGAGCAATTGCAGACCTTTGGCCAGATCGCCGACGCGTCCGGCATCGTCAGCCGGTTGCGCCTGTTCAAGAGCCCGGCCGAGATCGCCAAGGTGGAAAAGGCCGCAAATCTCGCCGACGACGCGTTGGACGCGGCCCTGCCGCTGATCAAGCAGGGTGGCGACGAAGCCTTGATCCTCGCCGCCATGCAGGGCGCGATCTTTGCCGGCGGCGGCGACTATCCGGCCAACGAGTTCATCATCGGCTCAGGCGTGGACGCACTGCTTTGCCGTTACAAGGCTGGCCGTCGCAAACTGAGCAAAAACGACCAGCTGACGCTCGAATGGGCCGGCGTCTTCCACCATTACCATGCGGCGATGATGCGCACGGTGCTGACCGGCAAAGTGTCGAAACGTCACCAGGAACTGTTCGATGCGGCGCGCGCCGCACTTCTGGCGGTCGAAAAAGCGATGACACCGGGAAATACCTTCGGCGACGTGTTCGACGCGCATGCCCGCACGCTCGAAACGCACAATTTGACCAAGCACCGGCTCAACGCCTGCGGCTATTCGCTCGGCGCCCGCTTCACCCCATCATGGATGGACATGCCGATGTTCTATCAAGGCAATCCCGAACCGATCGCGCCAAACATGACGCTGTTCGCCCACATGATCATCATGGACTCCGAAACCGAGACGGCAATGACGCTTGGCCGCACCTATCTGACGACTGAATCGCAGCCGAAGCCGCTGTCCCGCCTTGATCTCGACTTGATTGTGCAATGAATCCATAATGGTAAGCAAGAGGCGTTCATCGCCAGGGAGTTTTGAGGCAAATGAGGCGATCGCATGCGACGACCGTGTCATTGCTCGCGGCGCTGACGCTGGCCGCCTGCACCAACGCGAAGGACGTTCTCGAACCCTCGGCCATCGCCCCGCAGTCGACGCAGGCCGTGCCAACGGCCGGAAGCGGCACGGCTGCAACGGCCACCGCACCTGCAACCACCGCCCAGCCTTCCGCTACGGCCCAGTCTTCCGCCCCTGCACAGCCCGCAACCACGACCGTGCCGCCGGCAAAGAGCGCCGCCGTCATCGCACGCACCCGTCTGCAGGTGGCGCCGATCGTAGGCGCGTCGGTGGAAGCCGCGACGCCATTGACCGCGCAGCTTCAGACGCGAGCCAAGCAGCGCGGCATCACCTTGGCAGGAAGCGCCGGCCAGACCCCGACGCACGTGCTGAAGGGCTATTTCTCGACGATGTCGGAAGGCAAGGATACCACCGTCATCTATGTCTGGGACGTCTATGACCCGGCAGGCAACCGGCTGCATCGCATCAACGGCCAGCAGAAGGCGCCCTCGGTCAATGATGGCGAAGGCTGGGCTGCGGTCGCGCCGGAGACCATGCAGGCGATCGCCGACCAGACCATCGACCAGTTTGCCACATGGCTTGGCGGCCAAGCGGGCTGACCGGCGGGCTGACATGTTGCCGGCTTTCCTCGCCGTTCATGTATATTGAGATTAGCCGGCGGATTCCGATCACGACGCTTGCAATACCGGCACGGGCCGCTAAAAGCCCCGACTAAGGGGCTCAAGAGAGTCTGCCAGAGTCTCCATCCTTCACCAGGAACGGTGCATGAAGCTTTTCGCGGGCAATTCCAACAGGGTGCTGGCCGAAGCGGTCGCCCGCTATCTCAACATCCCGCTGGGCAAAGCCAGCGTCAGGCGCTTCGCCGATCAGGAAATCTTCGTCGAAATACAGGAGAATGTGCGTGGCGAGGATGTCTTCATCCTGCAGTCCACCTCGTTTCCGACCAACGATCACCTGATGGAGTTGCTCATCATGATCGATGCCTTCATGCGCTCGTCAGCCAAGCGCATCACCGCGGTCATTCCCTATTTCGGCTATGCAAGGCAAGACCGCCGCGCCTCGGGCCGCACGCCGATTTCGGCCAAGCTGGTCGCCAACATGATCACCCGGGCGGGTGTCGATCGCGTCTTGACGCTGGATCTCCACGCCGGCCAGATCCAGGGCTTTTTCGACATCCCGACCGACAATCTCTTCTCGGTGCCGGTCATGGCCCGCGACGTGAAGGCGAAATACAAGCGGCTTGCCAATGTCATGGTCGTGTCGCCGGACGTCGGCGGCGTGGTCCGCGCCCGCGCGCTCGCCAAGCGCATCGATGCCCAGCTTGCCATCGTCGACAAGCGTCGCGAGCGCCCCGGCGAATCGGAAGTGATGAACGTCATCGGCGACGTGCGCGGCAAGGATTGCCTGCTGATCGACGACATCATCGATTCGGGCGGCACCTTGTGCAATGCGGCCGATGCGCTGCTTGCCGCCGGCGCCACCAGCGTCACCGCCTACACCACCCATGGCGTTTTGTCGGGCGGCGCCATCGCCCGCATCGGCGCCTCGAAACTGCAGGAACTGGTCATCACCGATTCCATCCAGCCGACCCAGGCGGTGCTCGACGCCAGCAACATCCGCGTTGTCTCCATCGCCGACCTGATGGGTGAGGCGATCTCGCGCACGGCGACCGAAGAGTCGGTGTCGAGCCTGTTCGACTGAAATCTCTGCCCGCGCTATCTTGTTTTTGCGCATGATCCTTTCGGGGTCATGCGCTACCCGTCGACATCCTGATGTTGTCCCTTGAGCCGCGCATATAGCCGCGTGGCGACGCCCCCAGCATTCGCTTGAACATGGTGATGAAGGCCGGCACGCTGTCGTAGCCGAGATCGAGCGCCACCCTTGTGATCGGCTCGCCGTCGGCCAGCCTCGGCAAGGCCGCGAACAGGCAGGCCTGCTGGCGCCATGTCGACAACGACAATCCGGTCTGGCGATGAAAGGCGCGGGTGAAGGAACGCCGGCTCATGCCGACGATATCGGCCCATTCATCGATCGTCGCGTGCGGCGAGGGTGCTGCGACGAAGCGCCGGCACAGTGCCGCGAGCCTTGGATCCGAAGGAAAAGGCAGGCCGAGCGGCCGTTCCGGTAGGTTCGGGATTTCATGCAGCAGGAGGCTCATGATCAGCCCGCCGCGCCCCTCAAGCTCGGCGCCCTGCGGCAGCTTTTCCGATTCCACGATCAGGCTGTGCATCAGATCGGTGATGCCGACGACGCGCAAGCCATCCGGCAGCCCGGCGATGGCGTCCGGCATCACATAGACCGAGCGCATGCTTACGTCGCCAAGCATCTCGACGGAATGCTCGGTGCCGGCAGGAATCCACATCGCATGATCGGGCGGCACCATCCAGCGCCCATGCCGCGTCGTCACCAGCACGACGCCGACAAGCGCATGCAGCAACTGACTGCGACTGTGACGGTGCTGCGGCACGTGGTAACCGTCGGGATATTCGGTCGGCAGGGCCACCGCCGGCCCGACGGCCTGCTCCAGCCACTGCCAGCGGCGCTGATGCAACTGCCCGAGATCGGTGAAGTGCCCGAGATCGGTAAATTGGTCGAGATCGGTCTCGCCCGCTTTGAAGATTTCGTTGCCATGCGGCATTGGCTAATGGCCCACTCGCGAAACTTTTGGACCAAACCACGAAAGAAGTCGCCCGGCAAGTAACTTATAAGGCAGCGGGCCATAAGGGCCGCCTGCGGCAGCGTCCGCCAAAGAGACCATGGAGCCTGCCTTGACCGATACGACAGCCACCGCCGCCGCCGCGCCGGCGACGGCCAGCCACACTTCGGCGCAAGCGACGGCCTTCAGCGTCATCCTTGCGGTGAGCTTCTGCCACTGCGTCAACGACATCATGCAGTCGCTGCTGTCGGCCATCTATCCACTGCTGAAGGACAATTATGGTCTCGATTTCTGGCAGATCGGCCTTTTGACCTTCACCTTCCAGGTGACGGCGTCATTGCTGCAGCCGCTGATCGGCATGGTCACCGACAAGCGGCCGATGCCCTATTCGCTGCCTTATGGCATGGCGTCTTCGCTGATCGGCCTGATCGTGCTGGCCTATGCCGGACATTATTGGCTGCTGCTGATCGGCGCGTCACTGATTGGCATCGGCTCGGCAATCTTCCATCCGGAATCCTCGCGCATCGCCCGCTTCGCCTCGGGCGGCAGGTTCGGCCTGGCGCAATCGCTGTTCCAGGTCGGCGGCAATCTCGGCCAGGCCATCGGGCCGCTGCTGGCCGCCTTCATCGTCGTGCCCTTCGGCCAGACCAGCATCGCGTGGTTTGCCGTCGGCTCGCTGATCGGCATCATCGTGCTGTGGCGGGTCGGCGGCTGGTACAGCCGCCTGCGCGCCTCGCTTGCCAGCCGCAAGGCGGCAGGCTTCGTCTCGCCCTTCCCGCGCCGCAAGGTGATCGGCGCGCTGGCGGTGCTGACCCTGCTGGTGCTGACCAAGAACGCCTACGTTGCCAGCCTCGCCAGCTACTACACCTTCTACGCCATCGATAAATTCGGCGTTTCGGTTCAGATGTCGCAGGTCATGCTGTTCCTGTTCCTCGGCGCCTCGGCGCTGGGCATCCTGCTCGGCGGCCCGTTCGGCGATCGCTACGGGGAGAAGGCGATGATCTGGTTCTCGATCGTCGGTGTGCTGCCCTTTACGCTGGCCTTGCCCTACGCCAATTTCGAATGGACCATGATCCTGACCGTGCTGATCGGCCTGATCCTGTCCTCGGCCTTCCCGAACATCGTCGTCTTCGCCCAGGAACTGGTGCCCGGCCGCGTCGGCATGATCGCCGGCGTCTTCTTCGGCTTCGCCTTTGGCATGGGCGGCATCGCCGCCGCCGTGCTCGGCGTCGTCGCCGACCTGAAAGGCATCGACTTCGTCTTTCAGATCTGCTCGTATTTGCCGCTGCTCGGGCTGCTGACGGTTTTTCTTCCCAATATGAGGCAAGCGGGGAAGCTCGAGGAGGAGACCACGATCGGGTGAAGCTTGAGTTGGATTTCGGCCTTAAGCCAGGCTGTCATTGCTCTCAGGAGCAGCCGTCTCCTGCTCACCCTACGTGTGAGAACGGTCGCAGGTCGATCTTTGCCGTCACGTGCTGCAGAGCTTTCTAAACGCACTGATCGCGGCAACCGCTCTTGAATGGATGTCCTTGTCTGAAGGAACCGGCAGAGTGCCAATGACCCGTCGGATCTGCAGATCACCTATCAGCAGATTCAAGAACCAGTCGGCCGCTATGCGCGCAGATGGGGCGGCCAGCGCACTGCGCTCCAAGCCGCGCTGGATCAATTTCTCGATCAGCGGAAATACCGAATCGCGGCCCCCTGCGGCGATCGTCGCACCCAATTCGCCACTCTCGTCAGAAGCAGCCGCGCGGTTCAGGGAAATTGCCCGCTCGCCAAGCAACATCGAAAGGAGGATCGGAGCAGCATCTTCAAGGGTTGCCAGAGGATCGGCTTCGTCCCTGATTGCCGCATCCAGTGCCGCCTTCGTCATCCTTGCATTGTTTTCGACCATCGTCTTGAACAGGCCCTTCTTGTCGCCATACCAGCGATAAAGGGTCTCGTTTGATGCCTTTGCCTCTTTGGCTATGCCAAGCATGGAAGTGCCGCCGTAGCCTCTCTCCTTGAGAAGCTTGTAGGCTGCCCGCTCGATCTGTGCCCGCCGCGCAGCCTTGCTGTCTTCGCGCATTCCAATCTCCGAAACTGCCAATCTCCTAACTGTGCCGATCTTCGAAACCGCTTGACCAGAACCGTACACTTTTGTACGTATATGTGAAAGCGTACACGACGATACGGTTTAGTGGAAGCAGCTATGCCTGGGATGGTCGTAGGATTGTCGGTCACCTCGATCGTCTTTTGCGGGGCGATCTTCGGATTTTTCTACGCCTGGGTCTGCTCCACAATGTGGGGGCTCGACCAGACTGATCCGCGAGTGGCGATCGAGGCTATGCAGGCGATGAATGCATCGGTTCGCAACGCCGTGTTCTTTCCCGCATTCTTTCTGACGCCGGTCGTCCTCGGGCTCACGGCTGCCGCGATGCGTTTCAATGGCCGCAAATCGCCTGCGTTCTGGTTCGCTGCGGCGGCGCTCGTCTATCTGACATCGGGCCTCTTCCTCACATTGGCGGTGAACGTGCCGATGAACGAGGCATTGGCCGCAACTCCCGTCCCCAGGGATATCGAGACTGCGCGAGAGATCTGGCAGGACTATTCACAACGGTGGCAGTTCTGGAACCAGGCGCGAACCATCGCATCAGGTATCGCCCTGGCTTTTGCCGGCTTCGGTCTGGCGAGATTGTGACCGGGAGCGTTCAGCGGAGCAAGGCGATCAGCCGACATCAGCCAAGGCTGCTGTGGATGACATTGGCATGCCTTGCCAGCAGGCGCCAACGCGCGTCGCTCCAAACGTAGACGTTGGTGAACCGGCGCTCGAGCGGTCCCCCGGAGAACATTTCGGCCGAGATGCTGCCTGAGGTGGCAACGATGGTCTCTCGACCCATAACAACGCCGACGTTTGCGGTGATGGCAATGCGTTCGATCGTCCGGTCCAAGCTGTCGCTGGCGATCGCCCCGGATGCCATGAGCGAGCGGACCGCTTCGCCATCGACGACGCGATTGTTCGGCGCGTTGCCGAGATAGTTAGGATGCTGGATTGCCGCCATGGCGTCCGGATCGCCACTCGATCCGGCCTTTAATTGCATGTGATCTGCGGCGCGCAAGGCTTCTTCGGTCGGTTCCGTCGACGCGGAATGGGCTAAGGTTTTCATGGCTGCCCTCGGCTTGAAGGATCGTTTCAGCAAAGACGGCAGCGCGGCCTGCAACTCACCGCAGCTTCAACAGATCGGCGATGCGGTTATGCGCGATCATTTCGGACTGCAGCGCGTCATGTGCCGCGTTCACGGGATCGAGCCCGTCCTTGTAGGGGCCGACGGCAAGGCGTCCGGGCCTTGTGCCGAACTCCATCCCGGCCAGCGCAATGACAGCATCGGAGACCTCCTTCGGATCGAGTTCTGCATCAGGCGCCAGATCCGTCAGCATCGCCTCAATGTGCGTCCGATAGGCAGCAAGCGCCGCCTGGTTCGGTTGGCCCGGCTGGTCGATCATGGCCTGCCAGTAGCGCTTGGCGTTCGCTTGGAATTTGGTCGGATAAGCGCCGGCGGGCTGCACGATCGTGACCTCGATGTTTGATGCCGCCACTTCGTAGGCCAGTGCGTCGGCGGCCGCCTGCACCGCCAGTTTCGACGCGCAGTAACCGCCGAGCATTGGGTCGATGGCGCGGCCGAGCGCGCTCGACATCTGGATGATGGTGCCACTGCCCTGCGTCCGCATCACCGGCAGCACGGCCCGGCACATGCGGAGCGCGCCGCCCATATTGGTGTCGATGTTGGAGGCGAAGTAGCTCAGCGGCTGAAGCTCGACAGGACCCGGTACGGCGATACCGGCATTGTTGACCAGAATGTCGATGCGCCCGGCCAACTCCACTGCGCGGGCGACGCCTGCGGTGACCGACTCATCGCTCAGCACATCAATCTCGACGACGTCCAGCGGCAAGCCGTTCGAAGCGAGCGCGCCGAGGTCCGCGGCCGCTTGCGCGTTACGTTCGCGGACATCGCGCATCGTGGCGAGGACGCGTGTTCCGCTACGGGCAAACCCTTCCGCCATCAACCGACCGAAGCCGGAACTGCTCCCCGTTATCAGGACAACCTTCGGGGCCGAAGGCGCCGGCTGCGCGAATGCAGGCGCGGCGGCTACCACCGCCAAGGCTGCGCCGGTCTTGATGACGTTGCGCCGAGATATGCTCCTTCCACCTGGCATAACCTTCACTCCTGTTGGGAGTTCAGAAGATGACGGCGTCGGCACCGGCATGCTAGACATGACATTAGAGAAAGTTCGTTCGAAAATTTGTACCAATGGCGAATCCTGGAAACATCGCCCTATTTCTGAAGGTGGTTGAGACCGGCGGCTTCTCCGCAGCCGCACGCGCGTTGGGCGTTCGCAAGGCGACGGTCAGCCGGGGCGTGGCGCAGTTGGAGAGCGAGTTGGACGTTCGACTGCTGCATCGAACGACCCGGAAAGTGACGTTGACCGCGCTGGGTGCGACGTTTCATCGAGAAGCCGAGCGCGGCTTCGCTCACCTGCAATCGGCCGAAGAGTTCGTGCGAGCGGCTCGTGCCGAGCCGGAGGGACGCCTACGCGTTTCGGCGCCGATCTATCTGGGCACGCACCATCTCATGGACTGGATAGCATCGTTCCTGGCACAGCACCCGAAGGTGAGCATCGAGTTGCGCCTTACCGACAAACATGTCGATCTGGTCGCGGAGCGCATCGACGTCGCACTGAGGACCGGCCGGCTGCCGGATTCGAGCCTCGTTGCGCGACGTCTTGGCGCGGTCGAAGGTATCTTCGTTGCCAGCCCGGAGTATCTACGGAGCCGTCATGCTCCGACGACGCTCGGCGACCTGGACGATCATGACCTGATCCTGCTCGGCGGTACACTTGAGCCACGAAGCGTCGCGTTGCAGGTTTTGGGCAGCGCTGTCGATGCACGCTGAGACCGCGGATGGTTGTCGACAATGCCGAGGCTGCCCTGCGCGCTGCGCGTTCCGGTGTCGGCATCGCCCTGCTGCCGCTCGGCGTTGCGGCGCACGACCTTTTATCGGGAAGGTTGGTGCGTGTTCTTGGCGATTGCCGGCAGGATGGCGGCGCGTTTCACGTCGTATTTCCGAGCAACCGACACATGCCGGCGGCCCAGCGCGCCTTTATCGATCACGTCGTCGCCGAGAGTGAGGTCATGCTGGCGCGTCACGCCAAAGCAGCAGCAATGCAGGCTGGGCCACTACCGGGTGAGCTTCGTCCCGGCTCGATCAAATGGGATAAGGGTTCGGAGCGGTCCTTGCGCAAGCACCCTGCCTGGTGAGCCTCATCGCAGCCGCGGCCGCAGCCAGGTAAAAGAGGCATGCAGCGCCGAATGCCCAGCCATAGCCTCGCACGACGTCGCTTTGCGTCGCGGCCACCGACATCAGTACCCGCCAAGCCCATAGTAGGGCCGAGTTCGGGCAGCGGTTCTAAGTTCGTTCATTTTGCGGCTTTGGCCGGCGACGCCGCTCGGCTTCTATCAGCCGCTTTCGTAGTTCATGCCGTCGTCATCAAGGCTTGAATTCAGCCACTCGGGCAAGCCGCCTTCGAACCGCCGTGAGTCCCAGCCTCGCGCCCTCAAAATTGCCAGCGCGTCGGCAGAGAGAACGCACTGGACACCACGACAATAGGCGACGATGACCTTCTCTCGTGGAAGCTCCGCAAGTCGTTCTTCCAGCTCACCCACGGGGATGTTGATCGCGCCCGGCAAATGCCCGGCCGCGTATTCTTCTCGCGGCCGAACGTCGAGCAGCACGATTTCGTCGTCCCGCATGCGGCGCACGAGTTCCTCGCGCGAGATGCTCTCCAGACTGTCCGGCCGGCTCATAGTGTCATCGATAAGCTCGCGGATTTGCTCGCGCCTGTGGTTTGCAAGGCTGCGCAAGGCCCCAAGCACGTTTTCGATCGGGCCATCGGCCAAACGATAAAGCACGCGTTTCCCGTCTCGCCGGGTCTGCACCAAGCCGGCCCGCTTGAGCTGTTGAAGATGCTGCGACGTGTTGGCCAAGGCGATCCCGGAAAGTTGCGTGAGCTGCTCCACGGCCAGTTCGCCGTCGGCAATGTGGCGGAGAAGAACCAGCCGGTGTGCATGCCCCAGCGTGCGGGCGAGATCGGCTATCTCGTCAAAGATCGGATGATGGACATCTGCGTTTTTCATACTGCAATTCTATCATCAATCAATTAATCAATCAATACATTGAATGACTGATTTTCATCGGCTAGTGTCTGACGCCGAAGACGGCAGCATGGGCAACACAGGAGCATAGAAATGAACAAGCAGTTGGAGTTCGTCGTCCGCGCTGCCGCGATCGGAACGGGGGCGACGGCGGTGATGGATCTTTGGGGATTGTTTCTGAAACGAACGTTCGCGATTACGCCTTTTGATTATGCCTGGGTCGGCCGCTGGATCGGCCACTTTCCGCGAGGCCGCTTCGCGCATGCGAATATCGCGCAGGCTCCCCGAATTCGCGGCGAAACGCCTATTGGGTGGGTCGCGCATTACGCGATCGGCATCGTCTTTGCTGCATTGCTGATGGGAGTTTGGGGCCTCGACTGGGCGCGACACCCGACATTGCTTCCCGCCCTTGTTGTCGGCATGTCCACTGTCGTCGCCCCGTTTTTCGTAATGCAGCCAGCCTTTGGAGCCGGAATTGCAGCCTCGAAAACGCCCAATCCGAGCACCGCGCGTCTGCGCGGCCTCATGACTCATCTGTCCTTCGGGGTCGGGCTGTATGTCGCTGCGTTGCTTTCGGCACTGCTGTTTCCGGTCTGACACCGATCGATTGCGGTCGGCTTTCAAGACATGACCCAAATGTTTGAAAATGGGAAATTCAAAGCGAGACACTATCCATGCCTGCAACGGCTTGCCCGCAGGCCGACTGGTGACCGGCCGGGTCGGCATGTTCGCCGGTATCTTATTCGGCTTTGCCTTCGGCATAGGCGGCCTCGCCGCCGGGCCTGGGGTCGTCGTCGACATAAGGGCATCGACTTCGCCTTTCAGGTTTGCTCCTCATGCCGCTGCTTGACCTGTTGACGGTGTTTTGCCGAACTCGTCGCCTTCGGGAGCGTGACGAACTGCACGGTTGATTTCGCCGCCGTCCCTTTCCATCTTGGGATTCTAAACGACCGAGAGATTGGTATGACGGAGCTAATGACCGGCGCGACCTGGACTGTCTCACCGCGGCCTCAGAGCCAAGCCACCTGCGGCTGGCAAGGGGGCAGGTTTGAGACAGCTGCGCGTCGCTATACCCGTGCGGTGGAAGGCAATATTCGCTCCGATTGTCACCTGATCATGGCAACTACAAAGGGTGGAGCCATCCGGCATGAGTTCAGGACTGACAGCGGTCTGCGGTATTCCGGCCGAGACCGAGCGGGAACCGTGTCCTTCCTGCCTGCGGGTTGCGAACGGCGGCTCTCCCTGGAGCACGTCGCATGGGAGTGGGGTGCGATCGCCGTGCATCCGGGATCCGTCGCCGCAGACATCATGTCGATAGCTCCTTTCATCGAACCTTCGGAACCATTTTTGTATGGTCTGATAACGCAAATGAAAAATCTGCTGTCCATCGATGGCGCGCTCGACGCCACTTATTGCAGCGTCATGACGATGGCGCTTGCCGAATATCTGCTGCGTCGATCCGGTCGCCCCGTTGGGGCCAAGGGTATCCGGCAACTCTCGCCCAGGCAGCTGCGTATGACGATGGACCGCATCGATCATATGCTGCCACAGCCGATCCAGATCGCCGATTTGGCCACTCCGCTCGGTATTTCAGAAGGCCATTTCTACCGGGCCTTTCGGGGCGCGGCGGGCCGCACGCCCGTTCAGGCGATCTCTGAGCGGCGCGTAGAGCGCGCGGCTTCATTGCTGGCTCAGACGGATTGTTCCGTTAACCGTATCGCTCTCGAAGTGGGCTTGATGAGCCCCAGCCACCTTGCGAGGCTGTTCCGTGCCGTACTCGGCACGACGCCGTCGGAGTATCGACGTGAGTTTCGAGCGGTCGCCGTCCCAGCAAGAAACGATCAGGATGAAGCGATCCGGTCAGGATGAGGCGCGCATTTGCTCCGTGTTTTTGGCTAGCTTGCACGCACATCAAACGGAGTGCCCTCGATGTCTCGTCCCGAGTTTCTCACCACCCGCCGCCATTTTCTCCGTTCCACTGCAACGCTGGCCGCCGTGGCCGCGGCCAGCCAATTTCCCATCAAGGCAATCGCGCAAGAGCGCTCGGCCATCATGCGGCCAATCCCCAAGACGGGCGAGATGATCCCCGCCGTCGGTCTGGGCACTTTCGAAACATTCGACATCATGCCCGGTGAACCGCGAGACCACATTCGCGAGATCATCCGTTCCTTCCATGAGATGGGCGGGCGCGTCATCGACACATCGCCGCTGTATGGGATGTCCGAGGTCAGCGTCGGCGATTTCATGATCGAACTTGGCATAGCCGACGACATTTTCATCACCAACAAGACCTGGACAACGGGCGAATACCTCTCGGACAACAGTCACTCGGAGGCGCAGTTTCTTCGCTCGCGCGAGCGCCTCTGGCGCAGCCGGATGGATGTCCAGCAGGTCCATAGTCTCGAGAACCACGATCAGGTCCTGCACCTGTTGCGCCAATGGAAGGAGGAAGGCCGGACTCGGTATATCGGGGCGACGCAGTGGAGCGCCGAATACTATGACACCATGGAGCGGTTGGTTGCAGGCGGCACGCTCGACTTCGTTCAGATCGCCTATACCATCCATACGCGGGCGGCGGAAAAGAGACTGCTGCAGGCCTGTGCCGACAATGGCGTCGCCGTGCAGGTGAACATTCCCTTCGAGAAGGCGCGCCTGTTCACGCCCGTTGCCGGGCAGCCTCTTCCGCCTTTCGCTGCCGAGTTGGGGATCGAAAGCTGGGCCGAGTATTTTCTCAAGTTCATCATTTCGCACCCCAGCGTTACCGTCGTGATTCCCGCGACCAGCAATCCCGAACATCTCGTGGAAAACATGGGCGCGCTCTTTGGCGAACTGCCGGATCAGGCGATGCGGGAGCGTATGGCGGACCATTATGCGTCCCTTCCCGGTGTGGCCGACGCCCTCCGGCAGCCGCCCTATCCAGGAAAGAACTATGGAGGGGTCGTGAAGTGGCCTTTCGCTTGAAGAATGCTCCGGCAGTTCTCTCGATCGCCATTCTTCTGGCAACCTGCGGCCCGCTCAGCGCCGGCGAAAGAGTTGTCGTGGGACAGTTCGCCATCGACCGTACCGAAGTGACGATCGGGCAGTTCGCCGGCTTCGCCGGTGCGACCGGGATGGTGACGGCCGCCGAAACCATGGGTGGCGGACACGAGTGGGGCTCGGGCTGGGAGCGTCGTCCAGGATGGACGTTTCGGACGCCCTTCGGAGAGGCGCCGCAATCGACGAGCGAGCCGGCCGTTCATCTCAACTGGCATGAGGCGGCGGCCTATTGCGCCTGGGCCGGTGGCCGCTTGCCGACCTCGGAAGAATGGAACCGAGCAGCCTATCGCGAAACCCGCCCTGGCCCATCGGCGGGCTTCATCGCCGGCAGGCAATATGCGTATCCTGTCGGCGACACGCCCGTCGGCGCCAACACGCGGGGCGACGATCCTTGGCCGCGCCATGCGGCAGCGGGCACCACGCAGGTCGGGGTCAATGGTCTCTACGATATGGGTGGCAACGTGTGGGAATGGCTTGCTAATCGTGATGGCCCCGCGGCTCTAACTGCCGGTGGTTCCTGGTGGTATGGGGCCGAAGAAATGGTGTCCAGCGCGATGCAATGGAAACCTGCCGATTTCTACGTCGTCTACATAGGTTTTCGCTGTGTCTACGATCACGGACGTGCCCGATAAATCCTGAGTTGCGGGCTTATCATCGGCGGGAGCTCCGCATTTTTGGCGATCTTGCTTCTTCGCGCTGGAAGCTCAGATCGTCTGCCCATAGCGGGAACAGGCTGTTGTTCCGGGGTCGGCAGACACATCCGTGCCGTTCGGAGTTCCCCACGACCCACGGCCTTGCACCCCGCCCCGCCTTCCGCTATAGAGCCGCCACCCGCGTAGACACCCTTGGAGGCAACGCGGCGGAAGGCTGTCCGGCCTCACGTGATCCCAAAGAAGATTTTGGACCAGATCATGTAACGCCATGACGGCTTTCGACGTTTACGGCCCAGGCATCTCGCCGGCCGCGAACGCTCCAGAACAACGCGAAAGGAAATGCCATGAGCGATACTTACGAGCTCAAGGCCGAAGCGCGCGAACAGGTCGGTAAGGGGTCCGCCCGTGCAGTTCGCCGCAACGGTAAAGTGCCTGCAGTAATCTACGGTGACAAGCAGCCTCCCCTGGCGATTGCGCTGACCTACAAGGACATTTACTACAAGATCCATGGCGGCGGGTTCCTGACCACGATCGCCACGATCGATGTCGACGGCAAGAAGATCCAGGTCCTGCCCAAGGACTACCAGCTCGACCCGGTCAAGGATTTTCCGGTCCATGTCGACTTCCTGCGCATCGGCAAGGACACCGAAGTCAATGTCGACGTGCCGGTCCACTTCATCAACGAGGACAAGTCGCCCGGCCTCAAGCGCGGCGGCGTGCTCAACATCGTGCGTCACGAAGTCGAGTTCCACTGCCCGGCCAATGCGATCCCGGAATTCATCACCGTCGATCTCACCGGCACCGATATCGGCGATTCGATCCACATCTCGGCGGTCAAGCTGCCGGCCGGCGTCAAGCCGGTGATCTCCGACCGCGACTTCACCGTCGCGACCATTGCCGGCTCCTCGGCGATGAAGCCGGAGCCTGAAGAGACGGTCGAAGCGGCTGAGCCCGAAGCAGCTCCTGCCGACGAAGAGAAGTAATCGTTTTTCGCCCGGAGGTGACGATGCTGCTGTTTGCAGGCCTCGGCAATCCGGGCGCGAAATACGCTGACAATCGGCACAATGTCGGCTTCATGGCGGCGGACGCAATCGCCCGCCGCCATTCCTTTTCGCCGTGGTCGAAAAAGTTCCAGGGCCTGATCGCCGAAGGCACGCTTGCCGGCGAAAAAATCATCCTGATCAAGCCGCAGACCTTCATGAACCTGTCCGGCCAGTCGGTCGGCGAAGCCCTGCGCTTTTACAAGCTCGAAGCTTCGGCGCTAACCGTCTTTTATGACGAGATCGATCTTGCCGCCGGCAAGGTGCGGGTCAAGGTCGGTGGCGGTTCCGGTGGCCACAACGGTATCCGCTCGCTCGAGCAGCATGTCGGCAAGGGTTTCCGCCGCGTGCGTATTGGCGTCGGCCACCCCGGCATCAAGGAAATGGTGCATGGCCATGTGCTTGGCGATTTCGCCAAAAGCGACCGCGAGTGGCTGGACGTGCTGCTCGACACCATCGCCGACGATGCCGAACTGCTTGCCAAGGGCGACGACAATTCCTTCATGAATCGCGTGACGCTGGCCTTGCGCGACAAGCTCACGCCGACGGGCGAAGACGACCGCCCGCCACCCAAGGCGCCAAAAGTACAAAGCCACGTTCGCCAGGCGCGGCCGCAGCTGCCGGCAGCCAAGCTGCCCGAAACCGGCCCCATGGCCGCCATGCTGAAGAAGCTGTTTGGCGGCAAGGGTTGAGCCTGGCCACGGATCGGGGCCAGGGCTTGACGTTCGTCACCCCTTTCGCCCATAGCCCTCATCAAATTTCGATTTCCCGATAGGACCGGATAAAAATGGGTTTCAAATGCGGCATCGTTGGCTTGCCCAACGTCGGCAAGTCGACGCTTTTCAACGCGCTGACCAGAACGGCGGCGGCACAGGCCGCCAACTATCCGTTCTGCACCATCGAACCGAACACCGGCGAAGTCGCGGTGCCCGACCCGCGCCTGCAAAAAATTGCCGCGATCGGCAAGTCGAAGGAGATCATCCCGACCCGCATCTCATTCGTCGACATCGCCGGCCTGGTGCGCGGCGCCTCGAAAGGCGAAGGGCTGGGCAACCAGTTCCTGGCCAATATCCGCGAGGTCGACGCCATCGTCCATGTGCTGCGCTGCTTCGAGGATGGCGACATCACCCATGTCGAAGGCCGCATCGATCCCGTCGCCGACGCCGAGACCGTCGAGACCGAGCTGATGCTCGCCGACCTCGACAGCCTCGAGCGCCGCATCGTGCAGTTCCGCAAGCGCGCTTCCGGCAAGGACAAGGAGGCGCTGACCGTGCTTCCGTTGATGGAAGCCGCTCTGGAACTCCTGCAGGTCGGCAAGCCGGCCCGCATCCTGCTCAAAAATATCTCCGCGGAGGATCTGCGCATCCTGCAGGGGCTGAACCTGCTGACATCGCACCCCGTGCTCTATGTCTGCAATGTCGCCGAGGCCGACGCCGCCACCGGCAACGCGCATACCAAGGCGGTCGAGCAGATGGCTGCCGCGCAAGGCGCCCGCACCGTGGTGATTTCCGCGGCGATCGAAGCCGAGGTCGCGCAGCTCAGCGACGAAGAGGAAATGGAATTCCTCGCCACCCTGGGCCTCGATGAGCCTGGCTTGAACAAGGTGATCCGCGCCGGCTACGAGCTGCTGCAGCTCATCACCTATTTCACCGTCGGGCCGAAGGAGACGCGCGCCTGGACCGTGCACAAGGGCGCCAAGGCGCCACAGGCGGCAGGCGTCATCCACACCGATTTCGAGCGCGGCTTCATCCGCGCCCAGACCATCGCCTACAACGACTTCGTCACGCTGGGCGGCGAAGTGGCGGCCAAGGAAGCCGGCAAGGCACGCGACGAAGGCAAGGAGTATGTCGTCCAGGACGGCGACATCATGCTGTTCAAGTTCAACACCTGAGCTGACCGACGCTTCTTCCTTCTCCCCTTGTGGGGCCTGAAGGGCGGGCGAGGCCGGTGACTCGCCCCGGGCGGTGGATTGGCGCGCAGCGCCAAGACGGTTGAGGGGTGTTGGCCGGAGCGCTGTTGGTGCCAAGCTGGAACACCCCTCATCCGACCGAGCTTCGCTCGGCCCTTCTCCCACACGGGGAGAAGGAAGAGACTGCGCGGGCCCTTTCCGCGCGCCTTGACTGCCCGCAATGCCCGGTCTAAGGGGCGTCTGCCCTCAGGTCTGCTTTCGTCGAAAGCGCCCGCCCCGTGCAATCCGAAACGACGCGCCCGCTCGAACCCATCCTTTTGGCCTCAGCAAGGGAGACCCGGCGATGATCAAGGCATTCGTCGTGGACAATGATCGCCTGCGCCTTGCCGACGATCTCTTGGCAAACAGCGACCAAATCGTCTGGGCCGACCTTGTAAGCCCGACAAAGGAAGAGGAAGCGGCCATCGAGGCCTGGCTCGGCGTTGCCATTCCGACACGCGAGGAGATGGAGGAGATCGAGATTTCGAGCCGCCTATATGTCGAGGACGGCGCCTATTTCATGACCGCCATTCTGCCCGCCCAGACCGAGGCCGACGATCCCTTGATGTCGCCGGTCACCTTCGTGCTGGCCGGCAACAGGCTGATCACGGTGCGTTACCACGAACCGAAGGCTTTCAAGACTTTTCCGCAGCGTGCCGAGAAGGTGGCGACCGGCTGCACCAGCGGCGACACCATCCTGATCGGCTTGCTGGAGGCGATCGTCGACCGCCTCGCCGACATTCTGGAGCGCGCCGGCCGCGACATCGAGGCGATCTCACGCGACATCTTCCAGGCAAGCTCGACCAAGGCTTCCAAGCGCAACCGCGATTTTCAGGAATTGCTGAAGGCGATCGGCCGCAAGGAGGACATCGCCTCCTCGATCCGCGACAGCCTGATCTCGCTGCAGCGGCTCGCCGGCTTCCTCACCCACGCCTCGACCCAGACCAAGATGAGCAAGGACATTCGCGCGCGCATCAAGACCTTGTCGCGTGATGTGCTGTCGCTCGCCGACCACGCCACCTTCCTGTCGCAGAAGATCAACTTCCTGCTCGACGCGACGCTCGGCATGATCTCGATCGAGCAGAACGCTATCATCAAGATTTTCTCCGTCGCTGCCGTCATCTTCCTGCCGCCGACGCTGGTCGCCTCGATCTACGGCATGAATTTCAATGTCATGCCCGAACTGACCTGGAACTTCGGCTATCCTTTCGCCATCGGCTTGATGATCCTCTCGGCGATCCTGCCCTTCTGGTATTTCCGCCGCCGCGGCTGGTTGTAGAGGCTTCGGAGCTTCTATTGCGTTGGGCGCGATGGCCTGGCACACCAGAAATGACTTGACCAAATCCCGCCCCGCCTGCATCCGGGAAACCGATCCGTGGCGATCGTACAATCTTGAACCGGATTCCTGACCATGACCGGAAAGAACGCAAAGACTTCGGCCTATGAAAAGACTTGGGCCTATGAGGATTTCGTCGAGGGCGCCTCGCTCGACCTCGGCACGAAACTGGTGAGCGCGGCCGAGATCATCGAATTCGCGCAAGAGTTCGATGCGCAGCCGATGCATCTCGACGAGGCGGCGGGCAGGGCCAGCATCCTTGGCGGGCTGGCGGCCTCCGGCTGGCACACCTGCGCGATGTTCATGCGCATGCTGTGCGATGCCTTCCTGCTGGATTCGACCTCGCAAGGCGCCCCTGGTGTCGACCAGGTCCGGTGGAAGAGGCCGGTGCTGGCCGGCGACATCTTGAGCGGCAACACCACCGTCCTTGCCAAGCGTCTGTCCAGGTCCAAGCCTCAGCTCGGCCTCGTTACCTTGCGCAGCGAGCTTTTCAACCAGCGTGGCGAAGGCGTCTTCGAACTCGAGAACACGGTCATGTTCCTCGCCCGTGATGCCGCACAGGGCCGCTCATGACATTGGACGAGTTCTTCCGCATCGGCGTCACCGTCACCCTCGGGTCGCATAGATTCGAGCCCGAGGCGATCAAGGCGTTCGCCCGCAAATACGATCCGCAGATATTCCATCTCGATGAAGAGGCGGCGAAGAACAGCGTGTTCGGCGGCCTGTGCGCCTCCGGCTGGCACACAGCTGCAACCTGGATGAAGTTGAACATTGAGACCGGCGTGGAGGCCGAAGGCATCAGCTGGGCCGGCGCTGGGCCCGCCCCCGAATTCGGCCCCTCGCCCGGCTTCAAGAACCTCAAATGGCTAAAACCCGTCTATGCCGGAGAAACCGTGACCTTCACCCGCACCGCGCTTGCCCACCGCCCCCTCGCATCGCGGCCGGGCTGGCGAGTGCTGACGCTGCGCTCGGAGGCTTTCGATTCGATCGGCGACAAGGTCATCGAGTTCGAAAGCGCCGTTCTGGTGAAGGTGGGATAGTTTCTTCCTTCTCCCCTTGTGGGAGAAGGTGGCCGAGCGAAGCTCGGTCGGATGAGGGGTGTTCCAGCTTGGCACCGACAGCAACCCATGCAACACCCCTCTTCCGTCTCGGCGCTGCGCGCCGATCCACCTTCTCCCACAAGGGGAGAAGGCAAGAGCTCCCCTCAATGCCCTTCGAACTCGATCAGCGTCCTGACCGGCACGCCGAGCGCTTCGAGCTTCTCGCGACCACCGAGGTCCGGCAGGTCGATGACGAAGCAGGCGGCGACGATGTCGGCGCCGACCTGCCGCAACAGCTGGACCGCCGCCGCCGCCGTGCCGCCGGTTGCGATCAGGTCGTCGACAAGGATCACCTTCTCACCCGGAGACACGCCATCCCGATGCATCTCCATCTCGTCCAGCCCGTATTCGAGGCTGTAGGCGACGCGCACCGTCTCGTAGGGCAGCTTGCCCTTCTTGCGGATCGGCACGAATCCGGCCGAGAGTTGGTGGGCGACGGCGCCGCCAAGAATGAACCCGCGCGCCTCGATGCCGGCGATCTTGTCGACCTTCTGGCCGGCATAGGGATGCACCAGCTCGTCGATGGCGCGGCGGAAGGCGCGCGCATTGCTTAAAAGCGTGGTGATGTCGCGAAACAGGATGCCCGGCTTCGGATAGTCCGGAATGGTGCGGATCGCGGCAAGCAGCGTGTCTTCGAGCGAAGGTTTCATGGGCGGCTTTCCGGGCGTTCGTCCGACTTTGAAGACGTGAAAGGAATTTTGGCCGATCGTAACCCGGCGCGGCCGGCGACGGCTACCGCGATGTGGCGCCTGGAAGAAAATATACGGCAAAGGACTGGAGCCGGCGGCCTTCGGAGGCGGTCTTCGGAGGCAGTCCTCGGACATGCAAAAGGGCGCCTTTCGACGCCCTTTTGATCTCATGGCTTTGCATAGCTCAGTGCGCCACGCCGGCCCACACCTTGCGCTTGGTCAGATAGACCAGCGCGCCGAACAGCAACAGGAAGACCAGCACGCGAAAGCCGGTCTTCTTGCGGGCTTCCAGATGCGGCTCGGCTGCCCACATCAGGAAGGCCGACACGTCGCGGGAATACTGGTCGACCGTCTGCGGCGCGCCGTCGTCATAGGTCACCTGGTCGTCGGAAAGCGGGTTGGGCATCTTCAGCGACACCCCGGCTATGAAGTACGGATTGTAGTGGGTGCCTTCCGGTATCTCCATGCCGGCCGGCGGCGGCTCGTCATAGCCGGTCAGCAGCGAGTGGATATAGTCGGGACCGCCCTGCGCGTATTGCGTGAAGATGTCGAAGACGAAACGCGGGAAGCCGCGCTCGACGCCGCGCGCCTTGGCCAGCAGCGACATATCGGGCGGGGCGGCCCCGCCATTGGCGGCCGCTGCTGCCTGATCGTTGGGGTACGGCGCCGGGAAATAGTCGGACGGTATGCCGGGACGATCGAACATCTCGCCGGCATCGTTGGGACCATCATTGATCGTGTACTCGGCGGCCAGCGCCTTGACCTGCGCTTCCGAATAGCCAAGGTCTTCCAGCGTGCGAAACGCCACCAATTTCATCGAATGGCAGGCCGCGCAGACTTCCTTGTAGACTTTCAGCCCGCGCTGCAACTGCGCCTTGTCGTAGGTGCCGAACGGCCCGGCGAAGCTCCAGTCCATTTCCTTCGGCTCGTGTATCGGGAAATGCGTCGGCGCGGCTTCGCTGTGCGCCTCCTCCTGGGCGATTGCCCCGGTGGTCGCGGCCCCGGTGCCTGCCAGCACAAGGCCGAGCAGCGCCAGCGAGGTGAGAATCGTCTTCATACCAAATCCCCTTGAGATTCTCTGGCGCGCTATCGTCGTCTCGAGCATGATCTTGTCCGAAAACCGGTCTCCACTTTTCGGGGTCATGCTCAGCCCTTGGTTTCCGGCGCGGCTGTCGCGCGGGCCGGATGCCCGCCACCGCCACCCTTGTTCTTCTCGAGCACCGCCTCGGTGATCGAGTTCGGCAATCGCCGCGGGGTTTCGATCAGGCCCAACACCGGCAGCACGACCAGGAAGAAAGCGAAGTAGAACAATGTCGCCATCTGCGCCATGAAGACATAGCTGCCTTCGGCTGGCTGCGAGCCCAGCCAGCCAAGCAGGACGGCATCGATCACGAACAGCCAGAAGAACAGCTTGTACCAGGGCCGGTAGACCGCCGAGCGCACTTTCGAGGTGTCAAGCCACGGCACCAGGAACAGCATGGCGATGGAACCGAACATCGCGAGCACGCCACCGAGCTTGGAGTTGATCGGCCCGATATTGAAGGTGATGGCGCGCAGGATCGCGTAGAACGGCAGGAAGTACCATTCCGGCACGATATGGGCCGGCGTCTTCAGCGGGTCGGCGACGACGTAGTTGTCCGGGTGGCCGAGAAAGTTCGGCAGGTAGAAGACGAAATAGGCGAAGATGAACAGGAACACCAGCATCCCGAACGCGTCCTTGATGGTCGCGTAAGGGGTGAAGGCGACGGTATCGGTCTTCGATTTGACCTCGATGCCGGTCGGGTTCGACTGGCCGACCACATGCAGCGCCCATATGTGCAGCACGACGACGCCGGCGATCATGAACGGCAGCAGATAGTGCAGTGAAAAGAAGCGGTTCAGAGTCGGGTTGTCGACAGCGAAGCCGCCGAGCAGAAGCTGCTGGATCCATTCGCCGACCAGCGGGATGGCGCTGAAGAAGCCGGTGATGACGGTCGCGCCCCAGAACGACATCTGTCCCCAGGGCAGCACATAGCCCATGAAGCCTGTCGCCATCATCAGCAGATAGATGATGCAGCCGAGGATCCACAGAAGCTCGCGCGGCGCCTTGTAGGAACCATAGTAGAGGCCGCGGAAGATGTGGATGTAGACCGCGACGAAGAAGAACGACGCGCCGTTCGAATGCAAATAGCGCAGCAGCCAGCCCGAATTCACGTCGCGCATGATCTTCTCGACCGAATCGAAGGCGAGACTGCTGTCCGCCGCGTAGTGCATGGCCAGCACGATGCCGGTCAGCATCTGCGCCCCCAGCATCAGCGCTAGGATGCCGCCGAAGGTCCACGCATAATTGAGGTTACGCGGCACCGGATAGGCGACGAAGCTGTCATAGACCAGCCGCGGCAGCGGCATGCGGGCATCGACCCAGCGTCCGATACCGGTCTTGGGCGTATAGGTCGAGTGTCCCTCGCTCATCGAAATTTCCCCTCGCCTCAGCCGATACGGATCTTGGTGTCGGAAATGAACTGGAATACCGGCACCGACATGTTCTCCGGCGCCGGTCCGCCGCGGACGCGGCCGGCGGTGTCGTATGTCGAACCGTGGCACGGGCAGAACCAGCCGCCGAACTCGCCTTCCTGGCCGAGCGGAATGCAGCCGAGATGCGTGCAGACCTGTACCATCACCATCCAGGCCTCCTTGCCCGGCATGGTGCGGTTGGCGTCGGTCGCCGGCGCATCGGCCGGCAGATTGGCGTTGCGGGCGAGCGGATCCTTGAGCTCGGCCAGATTGACCGCCTCGCCGTCCTTCATCTCTTGTTCGGTGCGGTTGCGCACGACCACCGGCTTGCCGCGCCATTTCACGACAAGCGACGTTCCCGGCGTCAGCGAGGAGACGTCGACCTCGACCGAGGCCAGCGCCAGCGTCGAGGCATCCGGACGCATCTGGTCGATGAACGGCCAGGCGACAGCACCCGCGCCGACCACCGCGGCCATGCCCGTGGCGACGTAGAGAAAATCACGACGGTTGGGATCCTGGATGTCGGTTGCGCTCACGGGTGCCTGATCCTTTCGCCTCTTCCGTGCCGGTGGCCGAGGCTTGTTCCCCGCTCTTTCACGCCAACCCGACAGCGCATGGCGAACAGGCTAGCGAATTCCTCCGGCAATTGGAGTTCGGTTTATGCGTGAAGCCCGTTTTTGTCCAGACGGGTGAAGGCACAAGGGCAGATTGTCGCGGGGACGCAATTCGACGGCGGGCGGCGTGGCGACGAAGACGGCGAAACCACAGGAAAACAATGGCAAAACCGGCGCCGGTGTTTGCCTCGACAGGAGACCCAGCCTCGGTCTATCCTCGGCTCATGGCGCATGTCATCGACCGCGACAAATGGGCCAGGACGCCCGACCGCTGGCCCGACCATTGGCAGGGCGAACTGCAGTGCGGCGCCTACGGCTCCAAAAGCTGCCTGATCTTCAACCATCTGCCGGAGATCGGCGGCGGCCCGCGGCCGCACATGCATCCCTATTGCGAGATTTTCATCATCCGCACGGGCACTGGGCTGTTCACCGTCGGCGACCAGCAGATCGAGGCGTCGGCCGGCCAGATCCTGATCGTGCCGCCGAACACGCCGCACAAATTCACCAATCTCGGCCCAGGCCCGCTGGAGACCACCGACATCCACGAAAGCGGCAGCTTCATCACCGAATGGCTGGAGTAGACCCCGAACCGAAAGTCCGCGTCAGCGAAAAGTGGAAACCGGTTTTCGGAAAAGATCATGGTCAAACTAGTGGTGAAAATCTGACGCTTGGTACCCGAGGTTAGACAACCGCTTGGGTGGGAGATCGCCACTCGGCGGGGATCGGCCGAACGGCTTAGGAGCGCCACTTGCCGACCTCAGCACCTCTAAGCGCGAACATCTGGTGTGATGCACCGATGCGCGCGTACGTAGAGCATCTCGCTGTTACATCGCAGTGACAAACGTGCCGCCACGCTGGCGTCAACCGGTTACACAGGGCAGGAAATATCTCCGGCCTTCTGGGAGTGGCGTGTCGGCGTCCCCAGAGGCTGCGTGGGCGTGTCGTCGGTTGGCTGTTAGCGCGGCGACTGGAACGCTCCACGCCTCGCAAGCGGGATAGCGAAATCTCGTGAAGGCAAGATCAAGCTGCGTTCTCCGTTCTGTATCGGCGACGGGCGGCGACTGGGAGAGATGGATACCATGCACGTAGGGCGTCTGGAAGTCAGCGGGACATGGACGCGGGGCGGCCCGCGTGCAGGCACTTGGCTGAGCGGTGCAATGACCACGCAGCGCCGCCTCGCAGCGATCCTGGCTTGCGACATGGTCGGCTATTCGCGCCTGACGGAGCGCGACGAGCGCGGCACGCTCCAGCGGCTGAAGATCTACCGCAAGGACCTTCTCGAACCGCTGGTCTCGGAGCACCAGGGTCGGATCGTCAAGCTCACCGGCGACGGGATGCTGTGCGAGTTCGCGAGCGTCGTTAACGCGGTGACCTCGGCGATGGCGATCCAGCAGGCCCTGGCAGAACACGAGGCGGAGACGCCCGAGGAAGAGCGGATTCGCTTCCGCATCGGCGTCAATCTCGGCGACGTGGTCTGCGAGGAGGACGGCGACCTCTACGGCGACGGGGTCAACATTGCCGCCCGCCTCGAAAGCATCGCCGATCCCGGCACCGTGGTCGTCTCGGGCACCGCCTACGATCACCTTCAGGGCAAGCTCGACTGCGGCTTCACGCCGCTCGGCGACCTGCGCCTCAAGAATATCGAGCGGCCTGTGCGCGCCTACCGCGTCGAGACCGACGCCAGCGCCTCGGTGGCTGCACTGCCTCCCCTGCCCGAGAAACCCTCGATCGCGGTTCTGCCTTTCACCAACATGAGCGGCGACCCCGACCAGGAATACTTCGCCGACGGGCTGGTGGAGGACATCATCACGGGATTGAGCCGGGTGAACTCCTTCTTCGTGATCGCCCGCAACTCGTCCTTCACCTACAAGGGCCGAGCGGTGGACCTGCGCCAGGTCGGGCGCGAGCTGGGCGTCCGCTACGTGCTAGAAGGCAGCATCCGCAGAGCAGGATCGCGGGTGCGCATCAGTGGGCAGTTGGTGGACGCGATCAGCGGACACCATGTCTGGGCCAATCGCTTCGAGGGCGACGTGAGCGACATCTTCGACCTGCAGGACAAGGTGACCGAGAGCGTCGTCGGCGCTGTCGAACCGAGCATCCGGCTGGAGGAGATCAAGCAGGCGCGCATGAAGCCGACCGAGTACATCAGCGCCTACGACCTCTACCTTCGCGCGCTGCCGCGCTTCTACAGCATGACGCGCGAAGGCTTTGCCGACGTGCGCCGGCTCACCAACGAGGCGCTCAGCATCGACCCTGGCTTCTACTTGGCGAAGGCACTCGGCGCCTATATCCGCAGCCTATCCGTGAGCCAGTGCTGGCACGAGCCCGACGATATCCGAGTCGCCGCGCGCATGGCGCGAGAGGTTCTGGCGGAAGCGCGCGACGACCCCACGAGCCTACGCTTCGCCGCGCAGGTGATCGCCTACAGCGCGAAGGACTACGAGATGGCGCTGGGCACGATCGAACGATCCCTGCTACTCAATCCCAATTCAGCGCAGGGCCATACGGGCAGCGGCTGGGTGAACGCACATTCCAGCCGCCCGCTCGTCGCGATCGAGCACTTTCACAGAGCAATGCGGCTGAGCCCGGTCGACCCCGAGAAGGGCATCGCGCTCTCCGGCATCGGGATGAGCTACCTGATGCTCGAGCGCTACGAGGAAGCGCTGGCATGGGGAGAACGCGCGCTGCACGAGATGCCGAACTACGGCTCCTCGCACCGGGTGGTGATCATGGCGCTGGTCAAACTCAACCGGCTGGACGAGGCGCAGGCGGCGGCGCGGCGGCTGATGGAGGCGTTCCCGACCTACACGCTCACCCTGCAGAGACAGATCAACCCGTGGCTGGACAAGGTGTTCGCCGAGCGTTACGTCGAGGCGCTGGGCATCTCCGGCGTGCCGGAGTGATCGTCGCGGGTGCAAAGATGCCCTGTCCTGCGCGTCACGTCCGGCCAGGCGACGTCCCTTGATCTCGCGATAGTTCTCTGGCCGGCATGTCCGAGGACTGAGCGCGTAGAGCAGCCGTGAACAGCCGGCGAGATCTCTGTTGGGTTCGCGTCGAACTTCCGGTCCACCTGACGAGACTTACCGACGGTCCAGACAAATGTCGCCGTTGGGTCAATTCTTCGGCTCTCGAACCGGAAGCTTGCGCCACAACCAGGCATTTCCGATGCTTCTCCAAACCCGACCTTCGCGCTACAGCTTGAGGCGAGCTTCTCTGCCGTTCCCATTTTGGAGACCTACGGCACACCATGATCCTTTGAAGTCGTCGCGACCAGCACAGCGATCGACAGCCGTTTGCCCAAAGTCACGCGGATCGAGTGGACGGCGATCTGAATTTCTCATGCGGTATAACGGCGACGACTGTAAGTTCTACGAGAAGTGCGTCGTCAACAAGCGCCGCAACTTTCACGCCTGTCACAGCTGGCCCGGCATTGAACGAAAAGCGAGTACGCCTCGCTTCCTGGATGGCATCAAGGTCTTCGTCTCGCACATAATACATCGTGGTTGAAACGACATCTTCGATGGTGCCGCCAAGATTTGCTAGGACTCTTTCGATATTATCAATTGCGGCGTGGGTTTGCTTCCCAGCATCGTCAGGACTAATTACTTCAAAATTTTCAGTCCAGGCAACCTGACCCGTTAGGTGAACCCGCTTTCCCTCTGGCTCGACAACCGCATGACTCATCGGAAACTCAGAGTCATTCCACACGCCATCGATGGTCACTCTCAAACCCGACATCCAGTAAATCCTCCGTCTGTATCGATGCTTCCAATTGGAGTAAGATGTGCAAAACTACGGGCTGTTAGCAATGGCAACTTTGTCGCTCGATGCTCGTTCCAGTCCACGAGACGTACGGCAGGAAGCCACCCGATGCGGACCTCTACGCCGGACTGCAGACGGTGGGCTTAGGGTGGTGGAAAGCTGCCCTCTGTCTTGCCCACAGCAGTTGCACCAAAAGCGGGGGCTGCGCTCGGCAATGTCGCTGTTCGCGGGCGATCGTGACAGTCGTAATAATGGCACGCGTATTCAACATCTCGCGGCAGCGGCGTTACTTGCCTTGTCGTCCCGGGGCGCGGCACCGTTCCTGTATCGTTGCCGAACTGGGCAGGGGTTGCCTTGATCGCAACAGGCGCGGTTCTAGTGGGTTACAAAGGCTAAATGGTAGGCAAGTTGGCGACGGCGGATTGCCTCGACCTTGGGATTAGAATAGCCAGAAATAGGTTGGCAGATAACCGATCACCTGGAGGTATTCGATGCCTTCGATGGCTGGAAAGACCGCGAGAAAATAGAGAGCATCGAAGAATGTGCTTCTTAGCGCTTTCGTGGAGAACGTGTGCTGATGCTCGTCGTGATAAAGCCATAGTTTGGGCCAGAACCGTGGTGTTCTGGCCGCATACGCCTCGTATTTCGGGCCAAACTTTCCCAGAAGAAACGCCTCTTCCTTTCTAGCGGTTATCCCGAAAACCGCGTAGGTGCACACTCCGAGAACGACGGCAACGATGATCGACCCGAACATGAGGCCGATGCCGAATGCTCCAATCATCGAAAACAGATACAGGGGATTGCGAGTGATCGAGTATGGCCCGTTTACCGCCAACTCGGTGTTCTTCCGGCCCCCGACATATAGGATGCTCCACAATCTTCCGAATATGCAGACGAGGATCAGGACAAAGCCTGTCATCTCGATAAGTTCATGAAGGGTCGATGCTTCGTCCCAGCCTGGTCGAGAGAACAACAGCGATCCGATCGCCGCGATGCTCAAGCCCTGGACGACAAGAAGTCTCTTTCGCTGATTGAAAGGTTGCGGGGCAATTGAAGCGGACATCATGGTTCCTTTGACAGAGGCTTTTTTGGCGCTCGCGCCAAGCATCCGGTTCATTTTCGGGAGAGGCGCCGCAAGTTTAGGGCCAATGACCGCGGAGCAAGCGGCGCCGGCCCATGCGGCCCTATTCCTTATTATTAATCAGAACTTCACGAGCCGTGCTGCGCTTGTAGCGCTTGCAGGTGACTCCTTCCAGCCGATGGGGCAAGGGCGCGGCCAGGGAGACCGCGCCCCGCCCGCGCGTCAGACGAAGAAGAAATCGGAGGCATTGATCCGCGCGGAGTCGAAATTGGCGATCTCTACGGTTCCCTCCGCGAAGCTCAGCACGGTCGAATGTCCGTCCTGCGTGACGGCGACGTCCTCGAAGCTCTCGACGCCCGTATAGGTCGCGATCTCGATGCGATCGGCGCCGTTCTCGAAGCCCCGGATTAGGTCACTGCCGAAAGGGATCAGGTCGAAGACAAAGACGTCCTCGGCGCCGGCCTCGCCAAAGAGGGTATCGTCGTCCGCGCCGCCGGACATCCGCGCGCCGTCGCCGCCGGCCCGGAGCCGGTCGTCGCCTTCACCGCCCTTGAGCTCGTCGAAGCCATCGCCGCCGCAGAGCCGGTCGTTACCCTCGCCACCCGCGAGTTCGTCATCGCCCGCACCGCCCTGAATCCTGTCGCGACCCTCGTCGCCATCGATCTCGTCGTCGCCCTCGCCGCCGAACAGCCGGTCGTGCCCCTCCTCGCCGGAGATCTCGTCATCGCCGGCGCCGCCATATGCACGATCGTTGCCGTCGCCGGCCTCGATCTGGTCGTCGCCGCCGCGACCCCGGATCACGTCATTGCCGTCGAGCGCGATGAGCTGATCGTCCTCGTCCGTTCCGACGAGCCGATCCTGGCCGTCAGTGCCGATCAGGCGGCTGATGCCAGTCGCCTCGACCAAGGCCTTGACTGTCTCGCCGCTGAGCGGCGCATCGCTGACGGCAACGAAAGCATCGTCGAAGTCGCCGTCGAAGTCCTCGGTGCTGGCCAGGCCATCCTCGAAGCTCACCACCTCGACCCCGGCGAGGCCGTCGTCGATATCGCTTGCAAGGGCGTTCTCGCCGGCCACCGGGTTCAGGAAGTTGAAGCCGTCGCGGTTGCCGACCGAGTGGAACGCCCGGATCGGCAGCAGGTTGCCGTCAGCGTCGGTGACGACCGGCGCCACCCGGTCGTAGATGGTGGCCGGGCCAGGCGTGTAGGTCGTCGCATCGTCGCCGTCGTAAACGTCGGCGACATCGCCTGAGGTGAAGTTGCGGAAGAAGAGGCCGCCGTTCTCGTAGTCCTCGAGCTCGAGGCCGAGTTCCTCGACATCCGGGATGAGGAACAGGCCAAGCGACTGCCCGGCCGCGACTGCCATCGTCGCCTCGGTGCCCGCCTTAACGTCCTCGGTGTCGGCAAAGAGGATGCGCGCCTCGCCGATCTCGCCCGTCGCCGTGTCGAAAGTATAGGCGCCGATCGCGCCGTTGGTGCTCGCGTCCTCGCTGATGAAGGTGATGGTCTTGGCGGTGCCATCCCCCGCGAAGGCAAGTTCCGTCGGATCGACGGGGGCGGAAACGTCAACCTCGCGCCTGTTCTTGATCTCGATGACGAGCTCGGGCTCGTCCTCCGAGAGCACGACCTCCTCCTCCAAGACCAGGCCGATGCCGGGCGCGAAGTACTTGTAGGCGCCCACGCCGGGCTCCAGGCCGGAAGTGTCCAGGATCTTCACGACGTCGTCAAAAGAGCCGAAGTCGGTCTCGACGGTGAGGCCTGTCGCGATCACCTCGCCTTCATCCTCCGCCACTCCGGCGTAGAACTCCTGGAAATAGCTGTCGCCCGGCATCGGCGCGGCGCGCATGATCCAGCCCGGCGCGGCGCCGTCGACGCCTGCCTCCCACGATCCGCCGAAGTCGGTCCCGATGAACTCGCCGTCGTCGTTGTAGTTGTAGTTCGTCGCGATCTCGCCCAGATACCAGACGTTGCCTTCATCGTCCTGCGCGTACCAGTCGAGCGTGTCCTCGACGAGGACGCCGTCAGCATAGGCCGTATCGCGGACGACGACGGTCTCGACGCCCTCGATGATCTTCGTCTCGAACGTGGCGAAGTGATCGTTGCGCTCCGTCTCCTCCTCGCCGGTTTCGGGATCGATAAGCGCGGCGTCGTAGCTGTTGATGGTGCCTCCGGGCAGCGGGAAGAACGTGTTGTCGACATTCGTGGAATTGCCGAACGTGGCGGCGGAGAAGTCGGGTAAAATGGCCATGGGAATGTCCTCCGAGGTGGATCGCGTCGCGGGCGCGTCCGCGGCCGGACGCTCGCCGCAGTCCCCAGCATGGCTCGGCTCCCGCCTCACGGGAATCCGGCAGGCGTGACGGGTAAAAAGACTCAGCCTTTCAAAACCCTAGACGGCGCATCCTACGGATGTGAGTCCGTGCCGACGTGCGGCAGTCTACCTGCCGAACTCCACACCTCCGCTGAAATCGAACACCGCACGCACGCTGAGAATGTGAGCGTTTTCGTGATCCGCATTCCGCGCGAACGTATAGGCGGCGGCGAGTTGCCATTTTGATCCAACGAACGGCGTATTGTCGTCGGACGAATATATGACCTCGAAATCAGCTAGGTAATCGCGGGTATCCGGACCTCCGGCGACCAGGTTCGTCTGCTCCGTGTAGGTCGCGATATAGGTTAAGGAGTCTACGTCGAGCGCGGCGGAGCCCGTGACGACCAGGGCATCGTCCTGGCGGCCGTCAAAATGCCGAAGATAGGACATTTCGCCCAGCAGCCTGAGCGTCATTTCGTCCAGTTCGAAACTCTTGGTCGCGGCGGCGAGGTAGGCAAGTTCGTCACCAAGCTTAACGTCGTCTTCGATGTCCTCCTCGGTAGGATGCCCGGCCCTCTGATACCGAAAGCCGAACCTGTAGCCAAATTCGCCGTCCAAATAGCAATCCGCTGTTTCCGAACCTTCGCAGCCATCAAGAGTTACCGAGAACGACGACACGCCCTTTGTGTTGCCCGCGCCGCCATCCGACAGGCTGGCCCGGCCCCGGTTGGTAAAGAGCGACTCGCTGAGGATCGTGCGATCGGTTGTGAATGCAGTCGCTGCCAAAGCATGGTTCAACCCGAGGTTTTCGAAGCGGAGGACAATTTCCCCGCCTAGACGTTCGTCCGCGTTGAAATCCGACACCAGTTCCGTGGCATTGATCCCTGGCGCGACTTCGCTGGCGAGACTGAAGATCGTATCGAATTTTCCGGCCCGCGTGGTAGCGGGACCTGCCTCGATCACGGTATACAGTTCGGCTACGTAGGTGCCAATTCCTTCAAGAACCGTATTCTCGCCGGGCGCCGAGTCCACCACCGGCTCGGTGATGATGGAAGTCTCCAGTTGCAGATAGTCCGTCGGCGCGAAAAGCAAATCGGCTGTGAGTGTCGGTTGAAGCACGTCGGACGTCAGGAATGACGGATCGGCCGCAAAAATCCAGTCGTTTTGAAGTTCCGTAGATAGTTCGTAACTGACACAGGGCGCCGCGCAGCCCTCGACCAGCTCCGCTACTGGATCTTCGGCCAGTACTGGAGTTGAGAATACAAGCAACCCCAGGCCGGTGAGAACTGAGGCAAGAAAGCGCACGGCCCGTGACCCTGGAGCTAGCTCCGCGCTACGCCCGGCGCGATGCGGCCGGCCGGCTCGACATCTCGGGACGAGTAAGGTCGTTGCGAGCCCCCAAGGAGTTCGACGGCACCGGCGGCAGAAGCAACTCCTCGAGGAAATAGGCAGAGAGCGCCGCGCGGCCCGAGAGCTCAGCCTTGTGGTAGAGCGCAGTCGCTTGCTGGCGAATGGTCGCTTCGCTTGCTCCCCGGATTCGCGCGATCTCCTTGTGGCTGAAGCCCTTGAGCAGCAGGAGCCCGACCTCCTGCTCCGTCTGGGTGCAACCCCAAGCCGCAAACTGGCGCTGGATGGCGGCGCCGAGTTCCTGGAAATGGTCATCCAGGCCGGCCCGCCACTGCGTGTCGCGCTCACGGATTCGCGCAATCTCATCGCGCATGTCGAAGCTTTCCGCTTCCTGCTCCCGCAGGCGCGAGGACAGGAGCGCAACGCAGGCCGAGCAGCCTACGAGAAGTGCAATGCCCGCCGCTTCCGTCAACAGCTCGGTGAGGGTCACCCCCTCATCCTCCCTCACCGCCTCCATGCCGAGCAGGAGGGCGAAGGCCCCCACCGCACCCGCAATCAGGATCTGCCGGCCGCGTCCCTTGGTCCAGTCCATGGTCTGTCTCCGAAGCTCGAGTGGCGGCTGCGCCCGCCATGTCCCAGGCATTCTGCGCCCGCCCGCGGCACCGCGCAACAGATGGGCACGGGCGTCGGTCAGTTGATGAAGAAAAAGTCGTCGGCGCTGTGGCGGAAAATCGGAAGCTGTTGGCCCCTACTACGCCGACGAGCAGGTCGCCCTGATGCGCCGGACAGGCGTCAGCGGAAGTCCGTGTTTGGCGGCGCAAAGCAGACCTTTGTCCAGCTTCCACCGAATGGCATCTCCTGGCGCAACCGCGACCTCCGGCGTGGTCACCGGTAAGGCTGCTTTCAGGCGGTGGCAAAGCTAATCTCAACGGCCGACACCAGGCGCAAAGCTGTCATGCACGGCTCCGTTTGCGAGAGTCTGCTTCAGGTCAATCCTTCCAGTTCTCGAACAGGAAGGTTGCGCCAATTGCCGACCTTCCCGGCGCATCTCCAGAGCCGACCTTCGCGTTCCGACCGGTGTCGACCCAACACAGTCCTTCTCGAAAGGAAATTGGAACGTCCGGACTTTGGCTCAACTTCGCCTTTCCCAAAGGGATGCCCGACCGCAATTCAGTCTTAGGCCGGAGACGCCTCAAGGATGGAAATGGGACCTTGGGTCTGAATCACTTGTTCAAGCCGTAGCCCGGCGGCGTCGAACAGGCTGGCATATTGTGCCTCCGTCCTCTCCAGGCCGCCGGTGACGGCGAGCATGACCACGTCGATACCTTTAATCTGGTTCGGTTCGTCACCCGGCGGCACGAGCGTCTCGGCCACAAGCACCTTCCCGTTCGGTAGCATCGCCTTGCGGCAATTTCGCAGGATCGCCGCAGCACGCCCATCGTACCAATCGTGAACGACCTTCTTAATGACGTAGACGTCACCACTGGGAACGCTCTCAAAGAAATCACCAGCGATAAATTCGGTGCGCGGCAGGTCGCCTCCGGCACCCTCATGTGCCGCCGCGACGCCCGAAGGCAGATCGAAAAGCACGCCGCTCAAATGGGGGTTGCGGGCCAGGATCGCCGAGAGAAGCTGACCATGTCCGCCGCCAACGTCGATGATCCGCGTGAACGGCCTGAAGTCATAAGCTTCGGCAACGGCCTCGTTGCTGCCTTGGCTCAAGGCGACCATGGCACGCTGAAACAAAGCAGCCTGCTCCGGGTGTTCCGACAGCCAGTCAAACCTTGGGCTCCCGAACACCTTGTCGAAAGCTGGCATTCCTGTGCGGACAGAATACAGGAGTTGCTCGAAGGCAAGATAAGCCTCGCTGTTGATCATACGCACGAAGTCACGGGGACCCGGCCGATCGGAGCGCAGCACTGCGCCAACCTCGGTCAACTCGAAATGCCGGGGCAATACTTCCCTGAAGACACCTTCAGCCGCGAGAAGTCGCATGACACGATAAAGCGCGTCAGCATCTGACCGAGTGGCAGCCGCCAATTCATCCACCGACTGCTCGCCGGCGGCCAGGAGATCGGGGACACCAAGTTCGATCACGACGCGCAGCGCCTGTGACACGGCGAACCCAAATCCTAGCCTCATGATCTGTTGCGACGGGTTGGGCATGGCTTTTTCCTCGAGTGTCAACGCACGTTAGCAGAATGGAGCGAGCGTAACGCTTCCCCAAATTGGAGGATCACGAGGTGGCTGTCGAGAGCCTCGGTTCGCTCAGACACTGTCACGGAAGGCCCGGAAAGGTAGTGCAGTCCGGTCGTTGGTCAGAACTTCGGCGACGATGACCTTCGTCCCACCCGGCGGGACCTTTCCGAGCCACATCGGGCAATCTGAAGGCTGAACGCACCAACCGACCACGTGCGCCATGACTTGTCATTGATTGGGTGACTGCCGAACGGCCGATTTCGCCTGTAAGGGCGACGTTCAAGTTGCAGCGATGATTTTGAGGCGGTCCTGAACTGGTCGCTATTGCGCGATCGCTGACGGCACTTTGGTTGTGGAGTTCTACACCGGCAGAAACGTGCTCTGCTGGCCACCAAGCTCGATCATCTTGCGGGAGCCGGCCTACCCATTGACCAGTTACCCGTCTTGTAACATGCGGTCGAGTTCGGCCGGAAGGCGGATGGAAGAGTACTTCGCGAACCAGCCGAGAAAAGGGCGGTCATGTTGGCTTCAGGTAGAAAACTGGTGAATCGTGTTGCTGATGGCCGATAACGGAACTCATTCGAGACTACCGGGATGGAAATGGCTTTGGATGGGCTATCATGGTAAATACCGGAATGACGCAGCGTTCGCCGCAAGTGTAGCGAAAAATCGGCAGAAACTCTCGAACGTCCATCGCAATGGCCGAAGACAAATTGGAACGGCGGCTCGCCGCGATCCTAGCCGCCGACATCGCCGGCTATTCGCGGCTGATGGGGGAGGACGAGGAAGGAACTCTGCGAGATCTCAGGGCCGTGGACGAGGAGGTTCTGTCTCCCCAAACGGCGCAGCACCAGGGGCGCATATTCAAGCGCATGGGCGATGGCTTCCTCGCCGAATTTCCCAGCGTAGTGGAGGCGGTGCGCTGCGCGCTCGCCATTCAAGGCGATATGGCGGCGCGCGCCGCGGCCAGCCCCGGTGCCCGCAAGCTCGCGTTTCGCATCGGCGTGCACCTGGGCGACGTCATCGCCGATCGTGGTGATGTGTTCGGCGACGGCGTCAATGTAGCCGCGCGCCTGCAGGCGCTGGCGGAACCCGGAGGCATCTGCGTGCATCGTTCCGTGCGCAACGAGGTGCGCGATCGCTTGCCTGTCAGGTTCGTCGACATGGGCGAAATCGAGGTCAAGAACATCGCCCGACCGATCCGCGCCTTCCGGGTGGCGCTAGACGGCGTGGAGGCCGGCACCCGAGCGGCCCCAGGTCGCAAGCCGAAGTTCGCCCTACTGGCAATCGCCGCGGCGCTGCTCGCGTTCGTCGGGTTGGCGGTGGCGGCCTTCTGGCTGAGCGGCGCGCCGCGGCCTGATACCACCGATCCGGCAGGCGCCGGCAAGCGGTCGATCGCCGTCCTGCCCTTCGCCAATGTCAGCGGCGATTCCGAGCAGGACTACTTCGCCGACGGCCTGAGCGACGGTCTCATCACCCAACTCACCGGCCTTTCCGGCCTGTTCGTCATCGCCCGCGGCTCGGTGCTGCCCTACAAGGGAAAGACCGTCAGCCCCCAGACGGTCGCCCGCGACTTGGGCGTCCGCTACGTCCTCGAAGGCAGCGTGCGCAAATCCCAGGATCGCTTGCGCATCAGCGCCAACCTGGTGGAAGCCGAGACCGCCCAGCAAATCTGGGCCAAGCAGTTCGATGGGCGCCTCGCGGACATCTTCACCGTGCAGGACGAGGTGATCAACGAGATCGTGGGAGCGCTTGCGGTGGAGCTCACCTCCGCGGAAGCGGCCGAGCTGAAGCGCATTCCGACCGCCAACCTCGAGGCCTACGATTGGTACCTGCGCGCCGAAGCGCAGAGCTATTATGTCGTCGATGCCACGACGCAGGGCCGGGCCTTGGCCGCCTACGACAAGGCGATCGCGCTCGACCCCTCCTTCGCCGATGCCTATGCCGGCTATGCGCGGACGTCGGCCCAGATCTGGCTGACCGTGTCGGATCAGGTTCTGTCCGCAACGGTCGCCCGCAAGCGGGCCTACGAGGCCGCCGGCAAGGCGCTGGAGCTCGATCCCAACAATGCCCGCGCCTTCGCGGCGCTCGCAGTCTTTCAGTTGGCTGACGGCCGCCCCGACGACGCCATCGCCTCGGTGCGGCGCGCGGCGGCGCTCAATCCCGGCGAAGCCGAGGCCAAGGCGAACCTCGCCTTGGTGCTGGCCTATTCCGGCGAGTTGGACGAAGCGGTGAGCGCCATTGCCCAGGCCATGCGCCTGAACCCGAAACCGCAACCCGGGTTCCTTCAGGTTGCGGGCATCGTGCACACGCTGGCCGGGAAATACGAGCTGGCGCGGACCGAGCTCGAGACTGTGGCCGCCGCCTTTCCGGCCTCGGAAAGCACGCGGGAATATCTGGCCGCCTGCTATGCCGCGCTCGGCCAAACTGGCGAGGCGCACAAGCTCTCTGACTTCTTGACGAACTATCCATTCGCCAACCTTGCCGCCTTTCGCAACCTTTACACCGGCTTGTTCCGCAATCCATCCGATCTCGCACGCTATCTCTCCTTATTAGCCAAGGCCGGCATTCCCGAATGGCCACTCGACTATCGGGGGAATGAGCAAGCTCGCATTCGCGGCGAGGCCTTGGCCACTCTCACCGTTGGACGTGGCTGGCAGGGGATCACCACGTTCAAACGCGGCGAAACGGCGCCTTTCTTTCTGCAGGTCACCAAAGACTTCCGGGCCGCCTATCGCGGCGCCAACACCTTTCTGACCGGGCTGGCGCGAATCGAGAACGACCAGCTCTGCCTGCAGTTCGAGGCGAGCTTCCGCGGTCACTGGCAATGCGGCGCGGTCTATGCGGACAAGAGCGCCGGCCTGGACTACGCGCTGGTTCTGCCCGACACGCTTCGCTTTTTCTCCGTCAAATAGCGCAAATCTATTTCTGCAGTTCGGCGTGTATTGTCGGCCAGTTGGCATCCGATTTGAGTCGGTTGGTGGCGAGGTCCTCGAAGGCGGCGCCAGCCGATATATAGAGCTTACCGTCGATAATCTGCCAGACCTCCGGTTCAATGTTCACCGTCATCTCGTTGTAGCCAACACCCTCGGCGCACAGGCCACCATATTGCGGCGCGTAGTCCATTGGGCTGGCATCGAACTTCTTCCGGTTTTCGTCGCTGGAGAACTGCCAGGTAGCGCCGAGCCATTCCGATTGGAACTTCTCAGAGCCCTTCACCGCCCGTTTTTCGGTGAAGTAGGCAACCGTGTCGTAGCCCTCGATGGCGACGTTGCCGAAGTAGCCGGTGTTGACCTCGCCGGCCAGCGCCGGCATGGTCCAGACGGAAGCGATGCAGAGACACGTCAATCCGAGGCGTTTCATGGTGCTCATCCTTTCATTTGGAGACTTGAGGTAGACGCGCCGTTTCGGCCGCCAGCTTCAGGCACTCCCCACTCCACCCACCCGCTACCTTCGCCGGCTGGCAACGGCCACCGCGCGCCAGCAGGAAGGCGATTGTCTCCTTCCGCGCCTTGAACCCGGCCCGGGTTAACGCCGTGAAGCCGTGCCGCTCGGTTTCTTCCGAATCCGCACCGGCCGCCAGCAGCATCGCCAGTATGTCCGGATGGTTTTCTTCGGCGGCGACGATGAATGGCGTCGTCTTGAAGCGGTTTTCGGCATCGCTAGGCGAAGCCCCGGCCACCAGCAGCTGCCGCACACATTCCGCGCACCCCGCATAGGATGCACCGTGCAAAGCCGTCATTCCCCGGTTGTTCCTTGCCACAACATCGGCACCGCGTTTGATCAGCAAGGCGACGGCTTCCGGCCGGCTGGCGAGGCAGGCAACGACCAGCGCCGTCTCACCGGTGGGGTTTTTCTCGTCGATGGCCGCGCCGCCATCGAGCAGGGCCTTGAGCGCCGCTTCATCGCCGGAGCGCGCCACGTCGTGAAGCGGCCCGGCCATCGCGGCTGCCGCCGTCAATCCGAACCACAACGCCACCGCAGACAGTGGTCTGAGCATTTCGCTTCCTGCTGAACGGATAAATGCTAGCACGCTGAGCGTTTCCTGGTCCAGCCCCGTCGCCTGCGGAGCTGGAATTCCGTTCACGGCTGTGCCAGTGATGCAGGCCATCGCCTCGCAGATCCATGACGCAGGAAACCATCGCACCTTTGAGCGAAGATCCCTTCATCAGCCTGCCAGCCGCGGGCGCTGATCTGCCCGGCCTGTTCCGGAGAGCACGGCGATCGAGCCGTCACCTAACCACGGGCGCGATCCACTCGACTCGAATGCTGCTCTGGATAAGCCGACGGTCTGCTATGGTACGGCAACGCGACGTTGATGTCTCAACACGCGAGGTCCGGATTGGGTCATCAGTGCTGGTTGCCGCGAATGTCGGCTATCGGGTAGCAAAACGGGTTGATGAAGGTCGGCTTGGGGTCAACTTATTCCGTAGCGCGAGCGAATCTGGACGACTGGAACGGGTCGAAATCGGTATTTCGTCATCGGTACCAAGCATCAGATTCAACACCGGTATCTATTTCGCGCCGAGCCTGGCCAGGACGGCCTTGGGAATATTGTATTCCCGGATCACCGCGTCGTGCTTGCGCAAGCCGCACAATTCGCGCTGGATGAAGTAGGCGTGGACCGCCTCGGCCGCGTCCTTGAGCAGTTGGGCACGATGTTCGCCATCGTCGCCATGTTCACGCAATCTCGCCAGCGTTTCATCCACGCGCCGGCCGGCGCGGCCGAGCGCTGCCGCCTTTTCGCCGAGGATTTCATGGCCGAGCAGGTCGAGCGCGCTCTCCTGCGCCCCCGACGGTCCGAAATTCGATGGCATTCGCACCGACATGATTCACTCCGATTTGCTGAAATTCTGGCCCTACTCCGCCGGCCGCGTCTCCTCCAGCACGCTCTCCTCGTTGAACAGGAAGCCGCCGGACTGCCGCTTCCACAGCCGCGCATAGAGCCCGTCGAGCGCGACCAGCTCGTCATGCGTGCCCTGTTCGACGATGCGGCCGCCGTCGAGCACCACCAGGCGATCGAGTGCGGCGATGGTCGACAGCCGGTGCGCGATGGCGATGACCGTCTTGTTCTCCATCAGCCGCGCCAGGTTTTCCTGGATGGCCGCCTCGATGTCGGAATCGAGCGCCGACGTCGCCTCGTCGAGGATCAGGATCGGCGCGTCCTTGAGGAAGACGCGGGCGATCGCCACGCGTTGGCGCTGGCCGCCCGACAATTTCACGCCACGCTCGCCGACAAAGGCCTCATAACCCTGGCGATCGCGATTGTCGCGCAGGTCGAGGATGAAGTCGTGCGCCTCGGCCTTCTTCGCGGCCGCGATCACGTCGGCATCGGTTGCTTCCGGCATGCCGAGCTTGATGTTGTCGCGCAGGGAACGGTGGAAAAGCGCGGTATCCTGGCTGACGACGCCGATGTTGGCGCGCAGCGAATTCTGCGTCACCTTTGAGACGTCCTGGCCGTCGATGGTGATCTTGCCGCCCTCCAGGTCGTAGAGGCGCAGGATCAGATTGGCCAGCGTCGTCTTGCCGGCGCCGGACGGCCCGACCAGTCCGACCTTCTCGCCCGGCCGCACGACAAGGTCGATGCCGTTGAGCACGCCGAACCCCTTGCCGTAGTGGAACTCGACGTTCTTCACGTCGATCCGGCCGCCGGTCACGACAAGCTCCTTGGCGTCGGGCGCATCGGTCAGGCCGAGCGGCTGCGAGATCAGCGCCTTCGAGTTTTCCAGCACGCCGAGATTACGCAGGATGCCGTTGAGCTGCATCATCAGCCGGACGAGCAGCATGTTGAGCCGCAGCACCAGTGACAATGTGAAGGCGACGGCGCCGACGGTGATCGAGCCTTCGACCCAGAGATAGACCGCAAAACAGGCGATCGCCGTGATCATGATCCCCGACAGCGTCGTCAGCGCCATGCGCACGCCGGTCAGCCTGCGGGTGAACGGGCGCAGCGCGTCGAGATAGATGTCGAAACCGCTCCTGATGTAGCGGTCGTCGCCGTCGGCGGAGAACAGCTTCAGCGTCTGCACGTTCGAGTAGGAATCGACGATGCGGCCGGTGATCATCGAACCGGCCTCTGCGGTTGCCTCGGCGTGCTTGCGGATCGCCGGCAGATAGCGCCTGGCCAGCCAGCCGAAGGCGGTGATCCAGATCACCACCAGCACCGCCAGCCGCAAGTCGAGGCCGGCGACCAGAACCAGCGTCGTCACCGTATAGACGACCATGAACCAGACGACCTCGATGAAGCTTTGCATCAAATCGCCGGTCGCCTGCCCCGCCTGCCAGACTTTTGTCGCGATGCGCCCGGCGAAATCGTTCTGGAAAAAGTCGTAGGACTGGCGCGAGACATGGCGGTGCGCCTGCCAGCGCACCAGATTGTAGAAGCCGGGGGTGATCGTCTGCTCGTCGACCAGCGCCGCCAGGCCGACGACGATGGTGCGGATGACCAGCACCACGGCGGCCATGAAGACAAGCTCGGGACCGGCGGCAGTCCACAGCGCGTCCCAGCTGCGCTCGCCGGGGAGCTGGTCGAGAATGTCGACCAGCCTGCCGACGAAGTAAAACAGTCCGGCTTCGACCAGCGGCGCGATGCCGCCGATGACCAGCATGGCGAAGAAGGCGACCTTCGCCTGGCCGACATAGTGCCAGAGGAAACCGCTGACGCTGACCGGTGGCCGAAGGCCCGCGGGCTCCCTGAACGGATAGACCCAGTTCTCGAACCAGCGATAGACGGCAATCATCATTCCGGTGCCATCATTCTGCGGCCCATCATTCTGCTGCCCTCATTCTGCGGCTTGACCCCTAACGATGGCATCGTTGGCGGCCGCACCCTCGTCGAGCAGGAAGCCGCCCGACTGACGCTGCCAAAGCTGCGCATAGAGCCCGCCGCTGGCGACGAGTTCCTCATGCGAGCCTTCCTCGATGACGCGGCCCTTGTCCATAACGACGAGCCGGTCCATCGCCGCGATGGTCGAGAGCCGGTGCGCTATGGCGATGACGGTCTTGCCTTGCATGAGCTTGTAAAGGTTCTCCTGGATTGCCGCCTCGGCCTCCGAATCCAGCGCAGACGTCGCCTCGTCGAGGATGAGGATCGGTGCGTCCTTCAGCATAACACGGGCAATCGCGATGCGTTGCCGCTGGCCGCCGGACAATTTGACGCCGCGATCGCCGACATGCGCATCGAAACCCGTGCGGCCACTGGCGTCCGAAAGCTTTGATATGAAATCAAGCGCCTCGGCGCGGCGTGCTGCCTCGACCAGCATCTCGTTGCTGGCGTCCGGTCGGCCATAAAGGATGTTCTCGCGCACTGAGCGATGCAGCAGCGAGGTATCCTGCGTGACCATGGCTATCTGGGCGCGCAGCGAATCCTGCGTCACCGCCGCGATGTCCTGGCCGTCGATCAGGATCCGGCCAGCTTCAAGGTCGTAGAAGCGCAACAGAAGGTTGACCAGCGTCGACTTGCCGGCGCCCGAGCGGCCGACGATGCCGACCTTTTCGCCCGGCTTCACCGTCAGCGACAGGCTTTCGATCATGCCTTTCTGCTTGCCGTAGTGGAAGCGGATGTCCTCGAAACGGATCTCGCCCTTGGTCACGACAATGTCCTTGGCGCCAGGCCTGTCTTCGACGACGCGCGGCAGCGAGATCGAGCTGATGCCGTCCTGCACCGTGCCGATATTCTCGAACAGGGTGGACATCTCCCACATGATCCATTGCGACATGCCCCAGAGCCGAAGAACGAGCCCTATGACCAGGGCGACGGCGCCGATCGTCACTACCTGGCCGAGCCACAGCCACAGCGAGATCGCAGTGACCGAAAACAACAGCAGTGAGTTCAGGACGTAGAGCAGGCCATAGAGCTGCGTCACCAGCCGCATCGACCGGTAGACCGTATCGAGAAAGCCGGCCATGCCTTCCCGGGCGAAGGAAGCCTCGCGCCGCGCATGCGAGAACAGCTTGACCGTCTGGATGTTGGAGTAGCTGTCGACGACGCGGCCGGTCATGGTCGAGCGCGCGTTGGCCTGCTCCTCGCCGACCTTGCCCAATCGCGGGATGAAATAGCGCAGGAGCAGGACATAGCCGGCAAGCCAGACGGCAAGCGGTGCCGCCAGCCGCCAGTCGGCCGAGCCGACAATGAACAGCATGCCGAGGAAATAGACCACGACATAATTGAGCACGTCGATGAGCTTGATGACGCATTCGCGCACGGCGAGCGCCGTCTGCATCAGCTTGGTCGCGATGCGTCCGGCGAACTCGTCCTGGTAGAAGGCCATCGACTGCTTGAGCAGGTAGCGATGCACCTGCCAGCGGATACGCATCGGGTAGTTGCCCATCAGCGTCTGCTGGTTGAGGAGCGCATGGAACCAGACCGTCGCCGGCAGCGCGAACACCACGATGAAAGCCATGCCGGCGAGCTTCCAGCCCTCGGTCTGCAGGAATGTCTCGCGGTTCTGCACCGACAGCCAGTCGACGATCCGGCCCATGAAGCCGAACATCCACACCTCGGCAAGGGCGATAGCCGTCACCAGCATCGCATCGATCGCGATGTAGGGCCAGGCGCCGCGCGTATAGTGCACGCAGAAGGCGATCAGCGTCTTCGGCGGCTCGACCGGCTCCTCGGCAGGGAACGGATCTAGCCTTGTTTCAAACCAGCGGAACATTGTCTTGGTACTCATGTGCTTGTTTTCGCTCACGCGCGCGGGAACGCGTAGCGTCCTGGGAGGAGCGCGTGGCGGCAAAGACCGGCGTCCCGGCCGCCGATCCTGCTTCGCGCAATATAGGATGTCGCGGGCTTTTCGCCGACAGGCCCGTTTGACGATCCTGACAGCGCTGTGTCGACGACCCAGAGTTTCGCGCCGGTTTTCGCGCCAGGGCGGATCAGCCTGATGATCCGGCGCACCAGCGACGGGCGGCTGCGGTCGGGAACCGCGTGCGAGAAATCGACGTCCGGCAGCATGCCGCGATGCGGGCGCCGGCGGGTTTCGGCGTGAACCGCCGACGAGTAGGTTTCGCCGACCAAAAGCACTGAGGTCGCCATCCTGCGCTCGTGCAGGTTTCTCGAGCCGGGAATCTTGCAGGCATCGAACATCGGTCCGTCCTCCATGTGAAAATAGGGAAAAAAATCCGGCCGGTTCGCAGGTGAATGGCCGGCGAAAGGCAGGGATTGAACAGAGGCGTGTTCAGGCGGGGCGTTCAGCCCCTTCGACAGCTTGAAAAACATCGCAGGATTCCTTCGAAGACCGAAAAAAGGTTTCGGCGGGAATCGGTGCGATTGAAGCTTAAAAGGTCAGGAGAATCGTCGTACCGAAACCGCCGGCAGGCTGGTAAGCCCACAAGAGGGGCGCTGGATGTACATGATCATCATGAATTACCCCTCCATCGGTTCGGGTTGACAATGCCCGGCGTATAACCGACTTCGCAGAAAATGACCACCCGCCAGTCCAGCAATTTCCAAAACCGCGAACCGGCTGTGGCCGATCTGCCACTTATTAGAAGGATGCGGAAATGAACCACCGTCTCCGCATCGCGCTCTACCAGCCGGATATCGCCGGCAACACCGGGACAATCCTGCGCTTCGCGGCTTGCCTCGGTCTCGGCGTCGACATCATCGAACCGGCCGGCTTCCCGCTCTCCGACCGGGCGCTGAAACGAGCCGGCATGGATTATCTCGAAATGGCGGCGCTGACCCGGCATGTCGACTGGCACGCCTTCGAGAACTGGCGCAGAGGCGAAGCGCGGCGGCTGGTGCTGCTGTCGACCAGAGCCGCGACCGCCTACACCGATTTCGCCTTCGCCGATGCCGACATTCTTTTGTTCGGCCGTGAATCCGCAGGCGTGCCGGATCCTGTCCACGAGGCGGCGGATGCGCGACTGATCATCCCGATGCAACCGGGCGCGCGCAGCATCAACGTCGCGCTTTCCGTCGCCATGGTGGCCGGCGAGGCGATCCGGCAGCTCGGATAGGATTTGCAGACCCTCAGTGGACGCCGCGATTATAGCCGCTTTCTGGCCGACGACTGCACCGTCTCTTGTCATTCTCACCCAGGCGCACATCGCCTTCTCCTGCGTTTGCATGTCCAGGGTTTCTTCGTTACAAGCTCAACTTAACTTGAGGTCAAGCGGAAAATTCGAATGGCTGCAGTGACGGAACTGACGGTCGGCCAGGTGGCGACGCGAAGCGGGGTGGCGGTATCGGCGCTGCATTTCTACGAGGCGCGCCGACTGATCCGCAGCCACCGCACATCAGGCAACCAGCGGCGCTACGGCCGCGACGTGCTGCGGCGGGTGGCGATCATCAAGGTGGCACAGGAGGTCGGCATCTCGCTGGCCGAGATCGGCGAGGCATTGGCATCCCTGCCTGAAGGCCGCACGCCGACGCGTGAGGACTGGAACCTGCTTTCAACCGCCTGGCGTGACCAGCTCGACCAGAAGATTGCCCAGCTGAAGAAGCTGCGCGACGGGCTGACCGACTGCATCGGCTGCGGCTGCATGTCGATCGACAAGTGCCCGCTGCGCAACAAGGACGATCGGCTGGCGAGGGAAGGCACCGGGGCTAGAAGGCTAATGGTCGCTTCACCCCGCTGACGCTACGCTTCAGAACAGTTCGCCACATCAGCGCTGCCCCTCAATTCTGCAGCGTTGATGATTGGCGAAACCATTGACGGGTGTGCTTTCTCCCCGTCACTATACGGGGAGGAATGTCCGGCAGGACAATGAGGGGCAGCGCCGGGCATGACAATTTGCCTGAGGGAATATACGTCCCGCGAGGTTCTAATCCGCCGCGGGCAATCGCCTGATGGTGAATTCGATGACGTCGCCCGGCCGCTCGAACCAGCTTTCGATCTCGGTCCAGTAGGCCTGCTTGGGAAAGCGCTCGAACCATTCCTTCGCCTTGAGCCGCGCATCGGAGCGCGGCAGGACGAAGGTCTCGCGCAGGAACCCGTCGCGCGGCATGCGCTCGCGCTCGGCTCGCGAACGGTCGAGCCTCTTCTTTAGGCCATCCAGCGGCGGTCTTGCCGGGGTGCGCACGAAAGAACTCCATTCACACTTGACCCTTGCACCTAAGAGATTAGGGATCGCGGCCGGAAAAGACGAGTCATTTGTCGGGGTACGCGCCCCACAAGCGGAGACAGCATTTGCAACGACCAGAAATACCGGCGGGGCTGCCGGCCGACTTCGAGAAGAAGAAGATGAAGGCGCGGCTGTGGTTCGAGACGTTGCGCGAGCGCATCTGCGCCGCCTTCGAGCAGATCGAGCAGGACCTGCAGGGGCCGCAGGCTTCATGGTCGCCCGGCCGCTTCGAAAAAACGCCGTGGGGGCGCGACGCCGGCAAGGGCGGCGGCGGCACCATGTCGATGATGCGTGGCCGCGTCTTCGAAAAGGTCGGCGTCCACACCTCGACGGTCCATGGCGAGTTCTCGCCGGAGTTCAGGAAGCAGATGCCGGGCGCCGAGGAAGACCCGCGCTTCTGGGCAAGCGGCATTTCGCTGATCGCCCATCCTTGGAACCCCAACGTGCCGGCGGTCCACATGAACACGCGCATGGTCGCCACTTCGCGCCAGTGGTTCGGCGGCGGCGCCGACTTGACGCCGGTGCTCGACCGTCGCCGTAACCAGGACGACCCGGACACGGTCGCCTTCCACCGCGCCATGCAATTCGCCTGCGAGAAGCACGTTGGCGTCGCCGACCACGCGAAATTCAAGGCCTGGTGCGACGAGTATTTCTATCTGCCGCACCGCAACGAACCGCGCGGCACCGGCGGCATCTTCTTCGACTGGCTGCATTCGGACGAGGACAAAGGCGGCTGGAACGCCGATTTCAACTTCGTCCAGGATGTCGGGCGCACTTTTCTCGTCGTCTACGGGCATCTGGTGCGGGCCAATTTCAACGACAACTGGACCGACGGCGACCGCGAAGAACAGCTCATTCGCCGCGGCCGCTATGTCGAATTCAACTTGCTTCACGATCGCGGCACCATCTTCGGGCTGAAGACCGGCGGCAACGTCGCCGCGATCCTGTCCAGCCTGCCGCCAGAGGTGAAATGGCCGTGAAATCTCGGTGAGTCGGACGTGAGCCGCAATCAGGTCCAATTCGCAGGATTTTGGCGGCGAATGTGGCGCGCAGAATATCTTTTTTCGTCTACTATCCACTTGAAAGAACAGACTATTTTTCGTTACGGGCCGGGAAACGCCGGCGGTTCTCGCCTCCCTGGAACCGCGACCCGACGCGACCGGACGGCCCATGATTGAGTGGGGCACCTTCCCAAGATTGTGCCTCATTTTCCAGGAGAGCATGCCATGCGCAAGCTTGTTATGTCGGTTGCGGCTGCTGCCGTTCTTGCCTCTGGTGGCGCTGCCTTCGCAGCGGTCAAGCACACCACCGGCACGGTCAAGACCTATGATGGAACGGCGATGAGCCTTGTTCTGGATAACGGATCTACCTTTACGCTGCCCAAGACCTTCAAGAATCCTGGCCTGAAAGCCGGCGAAAAGGTCCGCGTCTCGTGGGACATCAGCGGCAAGCACAAAATTGCCAAGGCAGTCAGGATCGTGAAGTGATCGGCTGCCCGCTGGAGCAAGACGAGGTCTTGCCTCCGGGGTAGCGTTAAGAGGGCGGAGCAGCGATGCTCCGCCTTTTTCGGTCCCTGCGGCAACCAAAACCAGCCGATCGTGTTATGCTGGTTCGCCAGCGCATGACCCGGAAACCGAACCGGTTTCCGACAGAGATCATGCGTCGATCAAAGGTGCTGGAGCTTCCGGGTCAGAGCAGATGCGGCGCTCCGAGGAGGAAAAGGAAGAAATCCGATGAAGGAATTCCACTGCGGCTCGCTCGTTCCGGGTTGTGACTGGCATACGCGCGCCGACGAGGAAGCCGAGATCATGCGGCGCGCCGTCGAGCATATGCGTGAGACGCATGGCGAGACGATCATTCGCGAGACGATGATCGAAGCGATCCGTTCGCGCATCGAACAGGCTCGCGACGCGGCCTGATTTTTCCTAAAGCGCGTCACGTTTGAAGGGATTCATGCGACGCGCCTTTAAGTTCTGTTTTGTGCATGTCGTTATCGCAAGACCGCTGCGCCCGAGGCGTGCTTTGCGCGACATGCATCAGTTTTCGAGTGCTTCTGCGGCGCGCTCGAGGAGTGCGCCGCGATCCAGCGCAAAGCCGGATTCGATCCACTCGTTTTCGAGGTTCTTCAAGGTTGCGCCGAGTTTTGGCCCGGGCGACGCGCCAAGCCTCGTCAGATCGGCGCCCTTGAGCGGAAAGTCGGGCTTTTTCCATTTTCCGGCGAAAGCCAGCAGCCGCGAGAGGCCGCCGGCCTCGAGCAGCGCGTCGTTGTCCTCGACCGCTTGGGCTCGAGCCGAAGCGAGCGACAGCCGCAAGCGATCGACAATGCCTTGACGATCGCCGCGATAGAGCCGTTTTGCGAATCCCACTTCGGTCGTCATCGGCTCGACGGGCGCTGTCAGCGCCCACTGCCTGAGACGACCGGCGTCGCTGACGGAGAACCTCAGCCGCTCGGCGAGCGTCTTCATCCGCGCCGCGTCCGGCGGCACGATCGCTTCCAGCCTGAGCAGCGGGTCGGGCGTCCAGCCGAGATCCTTCTCGGCCCTGGTCAGCGCATGGATCGCATCGATGCCCCATTTCTCGCTCTCCGGCAGAACGCTGGTGAGCACGCCCGCCTGGCGCATCCACAGCATGGCGCGCGATGGATCGGGGGCCGACAGCAGCTTCTTCAGTTCGGACCAGACGCGCTCGGCCGAGAGTTGGCCAAGCCCCTCCTTGAGCCGGGCGCAAGCCTTCAGCCCTTCGGCATCCGGCCGGCCGTCGCCATACCAGGCGAAGAAGCGGAAAAAGCGCAGGATGCGCAGATAATCCTCGCGGATGCGCGCCTCCGGATCGCCGATGAAGCGCAGCCGGCGCGCTTCGATATCGGCAATGCCGCCGACCAGGTCGACGATCGTGCCGTCGGCCTCGGCATAGAGCGCGTTGATGGTGAAATCGCGCCGTTCCGCATCGGCCTTCCAGTCGCGCCCGAACAACACCTTGGCCCGCCGTCCGTCGGTCTCGATGTCGGCGCGCAGCGTAGTCACCTCGAACGGCTTCCCGCCGGCGACAATCGTAATGGTGCCGTGCTCGATGCCGGTCGGCACGGCCTTGAACCCCGCCGCCTCGGCGCGGCGGATGGTTTCATCAGGCAGGCAAGTGGTGGCGATATCGACGTCGGCGACCGGCTGGCCGATGAGCGCATTGCGCACCGCACCGCCTGCGACGCGCGCCTCCTCGCCGCCATCCGCCAAAGCCGCCAGCAGGCGCTGCAAATGCCGTTCCCCGAGCCAGTCGGCTTTGCCCGCGAGCGACATCCGACCGCTCACGTATAGAGCCTTTCATAGAGCGTGCGGATGATGCCCGCGGTGACGCCCCAGATGCGTTGTCCGTCATAGGGCATTTCGTAGAAGACCCATTCGAGATCGTTCCACATGCGGCTGTCGCGGCCGTGGTTGGCCGGGTCCATCAGAAAGCGCAGCGGCACTTCGAAGGCGGCGTCGACCTCCTCGGAATTCAGCGTCAGTGAAAAATCCGGCCGCACTATTCCCAGCACCGGGGCGATCCGGTAGCCGCTGCCGGACACGTAATCGGGCATGCGGCCGATGATCTCGACCCGGTCCTGGCTGAGCCCGATCTCCTCGAATGTCTCGCGCAATGCCGCCGCCTCCGGGCTCGGGTCGGTAGGATCGATCGTGCCTCCGGGAAAGGCCACCTGCCCCGAATGGTTGCGCAGCTTTTCCGCCCGCTTGGTCAGCAGAACCGTGGCGTCGTGTCCGTGATCGACCACCGGGATCAGCACGGCGGCATCGCGCAGCGCCTTTGCGAGCTTCAAACGCGGATGTCCGGGGTTGAAGCGATGGTCGCCATAATCGTCGGCGGCATGCGCCAGCGGCTGCGCCGCGACGCGGGCGCGAAAATCCGTGGCGGAAAACGGCGCCCCTGTCACCTGGTCCATCATGTCACCTGGTCCATAGCGTCACCTGGTCCATCATGCCCCAATCCGCCTTGCGCTGGCCATTTGGCGCTGCCCTCTCATGCGCTCAGCCGCTGCAGTTTTTCCGCCGGCATGATCGGATAGACCGCACCCTTCGAGCGGACGGCAAACATTCTTTGGCCGCCGACCTCGATCTCCTCGCCATGCTCGACCAATTCATACATGACCGGCCGCGCCACCAGCGCCTCCAGCCGTCCGCGCACCAGCACATAGGGTTTCAGACCGCCGGTCGCGTCCTCGTCGACAAAGCGCAGCGGATGCTCCGGCCCGGCCTCGACCACATCGCCGACATTGGTACGAAAGGTGATGACTTGGCCATCGCCGGCGCCGCAAACATCCATCTCGACGGCGATGAACGGCGCATCGACGACGCGGAGGCCGACCTTTTCCACCGGCGTCACCAGATAGGTCCTGCCGTCTTCGTCTTTGCGCAGCACGGAGGAAAACAGCTGCACCAGCGGCATGCGGCCGATCGGCGTGCCCTGGTAGAACCAGGTGCCGTCCTGTCTGATCTCCATGTCGAGATCGCCGCAAAAGGCCGGATTCCAACGATCCACCGGCGCCGGCCCTTTGCCAGCGCGGGCGGCACGCGAGATCAGCGCCTCTAGTCCGCGCGCCTCGGTCGCGGTCGTCAAACTTCCTTCACGATCGTCGGCGCGTTCTGTCATGGTCACGAAATAGTCACTGTTGTTCCGCTTGTCAGCCTAAGTCTGTGATTTAAGTTCAAAGACAGGCGCCACGCGAGGCCGAATCGCGGCACTCTGTGGCGTCGAAGTTGCAAGCCGGTATTTCCAACGAGAAGGATCGATGCTGCATGAGCGTGATGATCAAGGAAAGCCCGATCAGCGAAAAGGACATGATCGCCCAGGCCGAGACGGCACTGGCCGACATTTCCAGGGTTCGCGAGGGCGTCGGCCGCGTCATCTTCGGCCAGGAAAGCGTCGTCGAACGCACGCTGGTGGCGCTGCTCGCCGGCGGCCATGCGCTGCTGGTCGGCGTGCCCGGCCTCGCCAAGACCAAGCTGGTCGAGACGCTGGGCATCGTGCTCGGCCTCGATTCCCGCCGCATCCAGTTCACGCCCGACCTGATGCCGTCTGATATTCTCGGCACCGAGGTGATGGAGCAGGACGAATTCGGCAAGCGTTCGTTCCGCTTCATCTCCGGGCCGATCTTCGCGCAGCTGCTGATGGCCGACGAGATCAACCGCGCCTCGCCGCGCACCCAGTCGGCGCTGCTGCAGTCGATGCAGGAATACCACGTCACCATTGCCGGTGTCCGCCACGACCTGCCGGCGCCCTTCCACGTGCTGGCGACGCAGAACCCGCTGGAGCAGGAGGGCACCTACCCGCTGCCCGAGGCGCAGCTTGACCGTTTCCTGATGCAGGTCGACATCCTCTATCCGGAAATCGAGGCGGAGCGCCGCATCCTCCTGGAGACCACCGGCATTGAGGACGCCAAGGCGCAGAACGTGCTGCAGCCAGCGCGGCTGAAGGAGATCCAGACCCTCATTCGCCGCATGCCGGTGCCGGAAAGCGTCGTCGAGGCGATCCTCCAGCTGGTACGCTCGGCGCGCCCCGGCCAGGGCAATGCCGAGACCGACAAGCACGTCGCCTGGGGCCCGGGCCCGCGCGCCAGCCAGTCGCTGACACTGTGCGCCCGCGCCCGCGCCCTCTATGACGGACGGCTGGCGCCGTCGATCGACGACATCAGAGCGCTGGCCGAGCCGGTCCTGCAGCACCGCATGGCGCTGACCTTTGCCGCCCGTGCCGAGGGCACGACCGTGCGCGACGTGGTGGCGAAACTGGCAAAAGGCATCTGATGGCGCGTATAGGCGAGGCCCAGGCACCGGCGGCGACGCGTGACGCGCTCGCCCGCGGCCGGTTGCGGGCGTCGTTGGTGCCGGACCTGCTGGTCGAGGCGCGTCGCATCGTCAACACCGTGATCGCCGGCTGGCACGGCCGCCGCAAGCGCGGTATCGGCGAGAATTTCTGGCAGTTCCGGCCCTATGTCGAGGGCGACTCCTCGCGCATCGACTGGCGCCGCTCGGCCCGCGACGACCACATCTATGTGCGAGACCGCGAATGGGAGGCCGCCCATACGGTGTGGCTGTGGGCAGATCCCTCGCCTTCGATGCTCTACAAATCGACCGGCGCCACCGTCTCGAAGGAGTCCCGCGCGCTGGTGCTGGCGCTGGCCATGGCCGAGCTTCTGTCGCGCAGCGGCGAGCGCATCGCCTGGCCCGGGCTGACCGATCCGTTCACCGCCCGCAACGGCGCCGAGCGGATCGCAGCACAACTCACCCATGCCGGCGAACTGCCGGCAAAGCCCGACCTGTCCGCCATCCGCCGCTTCTGCGACATCGTCATCGTCAGCGACTTCCTCGATCCGGTCGAGGAGACCATCGCCTGGCTTGACGTGCTCGCCCGCCACGGCGTGCGTGCCCATCTGATCGAGGTCGCCGACCCGGCCGAGGAGAGATTTCCCTATGCCGGCCGCACCGAATTCACCGATCCCGAGACCGGCGAAAAGCTGACCGCCGGCCGCGCCGAAACGCTGGGCGATGACTACCGACTGCTTTACATCGCCCGCCGCCAGGAACTGACCGACTGGTGCAAGCGCCTCGGCTGGAGCTTCACCGTCAACCACACCGACCGCCTCGCCTCCGATGCGCTGGTGCGTGTCCACATGGCGATGACCGTCGATGGCAGCTCAGCCGGGAGGATCCGCGCATGAGCTGGCTGCCGCTCTCGTTCGGGGCGCCGATGGTGCTGTGGGGGCTTCTGGCCCTGCCGGTGATCTGGTGGCTTTTGCGGTTCACCCCGCCCAGGCCGCAGACCGAGATCTTCCCGCCGCTGAAGATCCTTGCCCGGGTGCTGAAGCGCGAGGAGACGCCGCAACAGAGTCCGTGGTGGCTGACGCTGCTCAGACTGCTGATGGCGGCCCTTATCGTTGCGGCGTTGGCCGAACCTGTCTTCAACCCGCGTGAAAGACTGCCGGCCGAGGGCGCCGCGCTTGCGCTGGTCATCGACAATGACTGGGCAAGTGCCGCCGACTGGGGCCAGCGCGTCGCCACTGCCGAACGGCTGATCGCCGATGCCAGCTCCAACGACGTGCCTGTCATCATCGCCTTCACCGCCGAAAAACCGAATGCCGAGATCGGCCCGTTCGACGCCGCCACCGCGCTCGACCGGCTGCGCGCGGCAAAGCCGCGGCCGATCCCGACCGACCGCCCGGCCGTCTACGCCCGCGTCGCGGCAACCCTGGAGAGCTTGCCGGGCGCCAGCGTCGCCGTGCTCGCCGACGGTCTGGCGGCGGAAGGCGACGAGGCCGCCTTCAACACGCTTCTGTCGAAGAACGCCGCCCGTGTCGTCTGGGCCGCTTCCGACCGGCCTGGCTTGATCGGCCTGACCGGCGCCGACAACCAGGTGGACGGCTTCGAGCTGACCGCCATCCGCGCGCCGGGCGATCCGGCGCCGGCTCAGGTGACTGCCGGCGCCTTCGACGACAAGGGCCGCCGCATCGCCGACGCCACGTTGACCTTCTCACCGGGCGAATCCACTGCCACCGGCACCATGGCGGTGCCTTTCGAGCTGCGCAACGACTTCGCCTCGATCGCGATCGACGGTCAGCGGCAGGCCGGCGCCGTCCGCGTGCTCGACGAGAGTTCCAAGCGCCGCCGCGTCGGGCTGCTGTCGCAGGCCGAAGCCGACCAGGCGCAGCCGCTTTTGTCGCCGCTGTACTACATCCGCCGCGCGCTGCAGCCCTTCGCCGATCTGGCCGAGCCGTCGAGCGCCGACCTTGCGGACGCCATCCCGCAGCTCCTCGACCAGAAGCCGGCGATGATCGTCATGGCCGATGTCGGCACCATTCCGCAGCAGGTGCGGCAAAGGCTGGTCGACTGGGTCGACAATGGCGGCATGCTGGTGCGGTTCGCCGGCTCGCGGCTGGTCGCCGCCGGCAATGACGACGACCTGCTGCCGGTCAGGCTGCGCACCGGCGAGCGCTCGCTCGGCGGCGCGCTGTCGTGGACGACGCCGCAGCCGGTCACCGATTTTCCGAAGACCGGCCCCTTCTCCGATCTCGCTCCGCCCGCCGAGGTCACCGTCACCAGGCAGGTGCTGGCCGAGCCGACGCCCGATATTGTCGAGCGCAGCTGGGCCACGCTTGCCGACGGCACGCCGCTGGTGACCGGGATGAAAAAGGGCAAGGGCACACTTGTCCTGTTCCATGTCACGCCGGAGGCGACCTGGTCGAACCTGCCGATCTCCGGCAGCTTCGTCGAGATGCTGCGCCGCATCGTGCAACTGTCGCGCAACCAGGGTGCGGCGGTCGCCAATGCAGAAGCCGCCGCCGCCTCGCTGGCGCCCTACCGCATGATATCAGCCGATGGCACGCTGGTGCCGCCGACGCCGGATGCACGGCCGCTGGTGCCGGGTGCCGGCCCGCTGCCGGTGACGTTCGAGAACCCGCCCGGCCTGTACGGCTCCGACACCGGCGTCATCGCCCACAATCTGCTCAATGCCGAAAGCAGCTTCGCACCTTTGGTCCGTCCTCAGATCACCGTGCCGGTCACCACCATCCAGTATGCTTTCGACGAATCGCACAATTTGAAGGGCCCGCTGGTCGCGGCAGCCCTCCTGCTGATGGTGCTCGATACGCTGGCCGTGTTCTGGATGGGCGGCCTGTTCTCGCGCCGGCCGCGCCGCGCCGTCACGGCTGCTGCAACCACCGCCGCCCTGCTGATTGCGCTCGGCGCCCTGGTCGGCCAACCCGACATCGCCCGCGCCGACGATGCCAAACCCGGTGATGAGCGGGCGATCGAGGACATTTCGAAAACCCGGATCGCCTATGTGCAGACCGGCGACCGGAGCGTCGATTCGATCAGCCAAGCCGGGCTGGAGGGCCTGACACGCTTCCTGATCGAGAAGACCGCACTTGAGCCGGGGGCGCCGGCCAGCGTCGATATCTCGAAGGACCAGCTTGCCTTCTATCCGCTGATCTACTGGCCGATCGACCCTGCCGCACCGATGCCGAGCCAGGCCGCGATTGCCCGCGTCGACGCCTATATGCAGCAGGGCGGCACGGTACTGTTCGACACGCGCGACCAGTTCGCCACCGGCATCGGCGCGGAGCAGGCCAGCCCGGCGACGGAGCGGCTGCGCGACATCCTCGGCAACCTCAACGTGCCGGCGCTGGAGCCGGTCCCGTCGGACCATGTGCTGACCAAATCCTTCTACATCCTGCCTGAGTTTCCCGGACGCTTCGCCGGTGGCCCGCTCTGGGTCGCGGCGTCGCTCGAAGCCAGCAACACCGAGAACCGCCCGGTACGCACCGGCGACGGCGTTTCGCAGATCATGATCACCGCCAATGATTTCGCTGGCGCCTGGGCGGCCGACGAGAATGGCGACCCGCTTTTGCCGACCGTGCCGTCGGATCCGATGCAGCGCATTTATGCCCTGCGCGCCGGCGTCAACATCATGATGTACATGCTGACCGGCAACTACAAATCCGATCAGGTGCATGTGCCGGTGCTGCTCGAACGGCTGGGGCAGTAAGCCATGAACTTGTCGCTCGCCTTCGAACCGCTCATCTCCTGGCCGCTGCTCGGCCTGGTGCTGGCACCGCTGTTGCTGCTGGCATTGGTCGGCCTGTGGTTCCGCCAGCGCGGCGCGGTCTTCCGTTTTGCCGCCCTGCTGGCGCTGACTGCGGCCCTACTCAATCCGGTGTTGCTCGACGAAGAGCGCGAGGCGCTGAAAAGCGTCGTCGCCGTCGTCGTCGACCGCAGCCAGAGCCAGGACATTGGCGAGCGCACCAAGCAGACCGACGAGGCGCTGGCCGGGCTTCAGCAGCGCCTCGGCCGCTTCAAGCAGTTCGACGTCCGCGTCGTCGAGGCCGGCAAGTCGGAAGCCGCCGAGGAGCGCACCGAAACGCGGCTTTTCGGGGCACTTGAGAGCGCTTTCCGCGACGTGCCGCCTTCGCGCATCGGCGGCGCCATCATGATCACCGACGGCGAGGTGCATGACGTCCCAGGCGGCACGCCCGACTTCAACGCTCCGCTGCACGCGCTGATCACCGGCAACGACCAGGAAAAGGATCGCCGCATCCGCTTCGAGAATGCGCCGCGCTTCGGTCTGGTCGGCAAGCCGCTCGAAATGACCTATCGCGTCATCGGCACCAACAACGAGGCCGGCTCGGTCGATGTGCGCGTCTCGGTCAATGGCGAGCAGGTTTCGGTCGAGCGCGCCACCATCGGCCAGGCCATGCCGCTGCAGGTGACCATTCCCGGCGCCGGCCGCAACATCGTCGAACTCGCAATCGATCCCGAACCCGACGAACTCACCGACACCAACAACCGCGCCATCGCGCTGATCGACGGCATCCGCGAGAATTTGCGTGTGCTGCTGGTCTCCGGCGAACCGCATGCCGGCGAACGCACCTGGCGCAATTTGCTGAAATCCGACGCCTCGGTCGATCTTGTCCACTTCACCATTCTGCGCCCGCCGGAAAAGCAGGACGGTACGCCGATCAACGAATTGTCTCTGATCGCCTTCCCGACGCGCGAACTGTTCGTCGAGAAGATCAAGGATTTCGACCTGATCATCTTCGACCGCTACCAGCACCGCGACGTGCTGCCGATCCTTTATTACGACTACATCGCCGAATATGTCGAAAAGGGCGGCGCGCTGCTGATCGCGGCAGGACCCGAATATGCCGGCGAAAGTTCCATCGCCCGCACGCCATTGATGTCGGCGCTGCCGGCGATGCCGACCGGCGAAGTCGTCGAAAAGGCCTTTTATCCGCGCCTCACCGAGCTCGGCCAGCGCCATCCGGTGACGCGCGGGCTTGACGGCTCCGCCACCGAGCCGCCGCACTGGAGCCGCTGGTTCCGCACCATCGGCGTCGAGAACCCCGGGGGCGAGGCGGTGATGAAGGGCGCCGACGACCGTCCGCTGCTGCTGCTCGACCGTAAGGGTGAAGGCCGCGTCGGCATGTTCTTGTCCGACCAGGGCTGGTTGTGGGCGCGCGGCTTCGAGGGCGGCGGCCCGCATGTCCAGCTCTATCGCCGCATCGCCCACTGGCTGATGAAGGAGCCCGAACTCGAGGAGGAGCGGCTGACCGCCGACGGCCGCGGCATGATGCTGGAAATCCGCCGCCAGACGATGAGCGACGATCCTGGCCCGGCGCAGATCATCACCCCGTCCGGCAAGGCGATGACCGTAAAGCTCGAGAGAGCCGAACCCGGCGTCTTCCTGGGCAGCATAGAGACCAGCGAGATCGGCCTCTATCAGGTCGGCAATGGCGACCTGAAAGCGCTTGCCCATGTCGGCCCGGTCAACGCACCGGAATTCACCGACGTCGTCTCCACCGAGAACCGGCTGAAAGCCCCGGCAGAGGCCACCGGCGGCAGCGTGCGCCGGCTGGCGCCGTCTTCGGCGCTTGGCAACCTCGCCGGCGGCGTCACGCTGCCGTCGGTCGTCCCGGTCCGCTCCACGGGCGCGGCGACCGGCAACGACTGGATCGGCCTGCGCACCACCGACGACAGCGTGCTGAAGGCCGTCTCGCGCGTGCCGCTGTTCGGCGGGTTCCTCGGCCTCGGTCTGCTGCTGCTGGCATTGGGCTCGATGTGGTACCGCGAGGGGCGGTAGCGACGCCGACTTTCCCTTCTCCCCTTGTTGTGGGAGAAGGTGGATTGGCGCGCAGCGCCAAGACGGAAGAGGGGTGCTGGCCGGAGTGCTGTTGGTGCAAAGCTGGAGCACCCCTCATCCGACCGAGCTTCGCTCGGCCTCCTTCTCCCACAAGGGGAGAAGAAAAAACCGCTGCGCTACTCCTCCGGTTCCGTCGTGAACATCAGCGGGTAGCCCTTGGCCTTGCCGGCATCGGTCGCCCGTGTCGCCTTGGTCTCGGCAACGTCCCTGGTGAAGACGGCGACGACACAGACGCCGCGCTGGTGCGCGGTGATCATCACCCGCCGCGCCTGGTCTTCGCTCAGCTTGAATTCGCCCTTGAGCACCGTCACCACGAACTCGCGCGGCGTGAAATCGTCATTGAGGAGGATAACCTTGTAGAGCTTCGGCCGTTCGATTTGCGGCTTCGTTTTGGGGCGGGGTTTGGTGACGATCTCAGGCATTGGAACCGGCAACTGCGCGCAAGAGATTTCGCTTTCATTCTGACATAGGCAAAAGCGGTCGTCCATTTTGAGCCGCGCCCAAACCGCCTTCCCGACGGGCGCGGCCATTCACAAGTCTGTGCCCATGCGATTGACGAAATCCGTGACTGCCGCACATCTCCCCCGCGGGGGAGATGTGCGGCAGTACAGAGACGCGCGCGCGAAGGAA
>NZ_CAKXZS010000009.1:0-84962 GCF_935822925.1 Mesorhizobium ventifaucium | reverse complement strand
CATGCGATTGACGAAATCCGTGACTGCCGCACATCTCCCCCGCGGGGGAGATGTGCGGCAGTACAGAGACGCGCGCGCGAAGGAACGATACGGGCCGTTTCGTTTAGAAAACAACTACCGCCGCAACACCGCACTCAGCACATCCCTGACGCCAATGGCGCCGACGAAGCGAGACTGGTCGTCGAACAGCGCCACCGGTGCGGTCTGCGAGCGGTGCATGGCCAGCATCACCGTCTTCAGCGAGGTGCCGGGATTGGCCCAGAATACCTGCGTCGTCTCCTCCGGCTGCGCCTCGACATCGGCGCACGACACCCAGAACGCCGGCTTGCCGTCGCGCTCGGCCGCCGCCACCAGCCCGTGCTCGTCGACCTTGAAACGCGTCGTCTTGCGGCGGTCGAGCCACACCCAACCGTCCTCGCCGTGGTCGAGGTCGCGGCGGTCGCGCATCACGTTCCAGGCGGTCAGCACCGAGAGCGGATTCACATTGGCGATGAAGTCGCGGACATAGTCATTGGCGGGGCGCAGCACGATGTCTTCCGGCGCGCCGGTTTGCACGATACGCCCGCCTTCCATGATGGTGATGTGGCTGCCGATCTTCAGCGCCTCCTCGAGATCGTGGCTGACGAAGATGATGGTCTTCTTCAGCTCGGCCTGAAGCTGCAGCAGTTCGTCCTGCAGCTTGGTCCGGATCAGCGGGTCGAGTGCCGAGAACGGCTCGTCCATCAGCAGGATCGGCGCTTCGGTGGCAAACGCACGCGCCAGCCCGACGCGCTGCTGCATGCCGCCGGAAAGCTCGTGGGCGTATTTCGACGCCCACTGGTCGAGGCCGACGAGCTTCAACTGGCGCTCGACGCGCGCCTTGCGCTCGGCTTCGGGCACGCCGGACAGCTCAAGGCCGAAGCCGACATTTTCCGCGACGGTGCGCCAGGGCAGAAGGCCGAACTGCTGGAATACCATGGCGACCCGCGTCTGTCGGATGTGGCGCAGCGTGGCGGCATCGCAGGCCGCGACATCGACCATGCGGTCGCCGTCCTTGACCATGACGTTGCCGCGCGCCGGCACATTGAGCAGGTTGACGGCGCGCAGCAGCGTCGATTTGCCGGAGCCGGAGAGGCCCATCAGGACGGAAATCTCGCCCTCGTTGACGGTCAAATTGGCGCCGGCGCAGCCGAGCACGGCGCCGGTCTTCTCCAGGATTTCCTGACGCGTCGCGCCGCTGTCTACGAGCGCCAGCGCTTCCTTGCGCGCCGCGCCGAAGACGATGTCGACATTCTTGAAATCGACCGCGGCGGTCATTTGGCGGCTCCCGTGCCGATGCGGCTGATGCGGTCGAGGATGATGGCGAGCACGACGATGGCGAGGCCGGCTTCGAGGCCGAGCGGGATGTTGACCGAGTTCAGCGCGCGCACCACCGGTTTGCCAAGGCCGTTGGCGCCGATGAGCGCAGCGATCACGACCATGGAGAGGCAGAGCATGATGCACTGCGTCAGCCCCGCCATGATGGTCGGCAGCGCCGCCGGCAGCTCTACCTTCCACAGGAGCTGGCGTTTCGTCGCGCCGAAGGCTTCGCCGGCCTCGATCATCGGTTTCGGCACCGAGGTGATGCCGAGATGCGTCAGGCGGATCGGCGCGGGAGCGGCGAATATGACAGTGACGATGAGGCCGGGAGCGATGCCGAGGCCGAAGAGAATGAGCACCGGAATCAGGTAGACGAAGGTTGGCATCGTCTGCATCAGGTCGAGGATCGGCTGGAGGTAGCGGTAGCCGCGCTCGTTATGCGCCGCCCAGATGCCGATCGGCACGCCGATGGCCATCGAGGCCGCAGCAGCGCCCACGACCAACACCAGCGTCTCGACGGTTTCCTGCCAGAGATCCTGGTTGACGATGAAGAGCAGGCCGAGCGCGACGGCAAGCGCCAGCTTCCATGATTTCTGCAGGTACCAGGCAAGCGCGGCTATGGCGGCAACCAGGAGAACCGGGGGAACGAGCAGCAAAAGATCGACCAGCCCGTCGAGAACGACGGTGAGCCCGTCGGCGATACTGTCGAAAAACCACTCGAAATTGGTGGTCAGAAAGTCGAAGAAAGTCTTGCCCCACCGCCCGATCGGGATCTTGAAGCTCGAAATCAGTTGCGAAACCGGATCCATTGCAATTGTCCCCTCATTCTTCTTCACCCTCTCCCCCTCCGGGGCGGGTCGAACCGCGCAGCGGAGCGGGTGGGATGGTCGCGGTTATGCTCCGTCTGAACCATCCCAACCGCGGCACGTGCCGCGCCGAACCTGCCGCAAGAGGGAGGTGTAAGCCTGCTACGAACCCAGTGCGGTTTTCACGGCGGCCGCGGCGTCGCCGCCGTCGAAGGTCGTCACGCCGGCGAGCCATGGCGTGATCGCGTCCGGATTGGCCTTGAGCCATTCGGTGGCCGCGGCCTTGGGGTCGGCGCCGTCATTGAGGATCGCACCCATGATCTCGTTTTCCATCTTGAGCGAGAACACCATGTTCTTGAGCAGCGCGCCGACGTTCGGGCATTCGGTGGTGTAGCCGGCCCGGACATTGGTGGCGACGGTCGCGCCGCCGAAATTCGGGCCGAACACTTCGTCGCCGCCCGACAGATAGGCCATCTTGATGTTGGCGTTCATCGGATGCGGCTCCCAGCCGAGGAAGACCACGTCTTCGCCCGATGCGGCCGCCTTCTGCACCGCCGACAGCATGCCGGCCTCGGAGCTTTCGACGAGCTCGAAATCCTTCAGGCCGAACTTGTCGGCGGCGATCATGTCGAGGATCAGGCGGTTGCCGTCATTGCCGGCTTCGATGCCGTAAATCTTGCCGTCGAGCTTGTCCTTGAACTTGGCGATATCGGCGAAATCCTTGAGACCGGCGTCATAGGTGTGCTGCGGCACGGCGAGCGTATATTTCGCGCCTTCGAGGTTGGTCACGACCGTCTCGACCGACTTGTCTTCGAGATAGGGCTTAATGTCGGCTTCCATGGTCGGCATCCAATTGCCGAGGAAGACGTCGACGTCCTTGTTCTTCAGCGAGGTGTAGGTGACCGGAACCGACAGCACCTGCACGTCGGGCTCGTAGCCGAGCGCTTCGAGGATGACGCTGGCGGTAGCGGTGGTGGCGGTGATGTCGGTCCAGCCGACATCGGCAAAACGCACCGGCTTGCAGCTTTCCGGCTCGGCGGCGAGTGCGCCGCTCGCCGAAAGAAATGCCGCCAGGCCGAAGCCGGCGGCGAGTAGTTTCATACGCGACATCTGTATTCTCCCATTGTGATCTATCGGCGAAGCGAAATTGCGGTTCTGTCTCCGCCTTGTTTCGTCAGCCAAACACCATTCTGGTGCGGTTTCAAGCGATAAGACAATCGCGTTCAACGGCGCGGGCTGGCCGACCAGCGACACGCCGCCTGCTGCTGCAGGCGCCTTTCTGGTGGCCAGGCGCTTTTCCGGTGGAACGTCGGGACGCCCCCTCCCCGCGCACCTCAAACATTCCGGAACAAGCGCTGTCGGCGTAGCTGCCGATCTCCCCCCTTGTTTCGCCAATCACCAGCGCTGGAAGGCAAGCCGATGGGGGCGGCACAAACCTGGAGCGAAACGCTAGATCGGTATCAGCCATTTCCGTTGCTTTGTGACGGCAGTTATGCTATTGATCTGGGCATGGTGCTGATTGCGCCAACGACCCGCCGCTGAGGCGGGTTTTTTGTCTCAACTTCGGCGCCATCCTTTATCAGCCCTAATCTTCCACCTTCCCTTCCCCCCTTGCGAAACATATATTCGCGGCGTTCGCGACACGAACAATTGCCGAAGCGGGAGGCTCCTATGGCGACATTGCAGAATTTCGATGCCGAAATTGCCAAGACCAAGCAGGTCGTGCAGGACATGCGCACCAAAATCGAGCAGTCCGGCACGGTGCTCGACACGCTCGCCAAGACCGACCAGAAGATCGGCGACGCCAATTTCGACCTCGAGAACGCCCGCATCGAGGATGTGCTGAAGCAGCAGAAGGTGATGGAAGGCAACATCGCCGACCTGATCATCGGGCTGGAGGACGCCACCAACGTCTTCGGCGCCGAATTCGAGAGCATGAAGAACTACACCGGCTGGGAAAGCTTCGTCGGCATATTTTCCGACCAGAGCAAGCAGCGCATGCGCACCGACCGCGTCCGCAACATGTCGCTGGCCGGCAATCTGCAGGAGCTTTTGGCGAAATCGGACACCATCGTCGGCATCCTCAAGGCGCAGAAGCAGATCCTCGACCAGCGTTACAAGACCTCCGAGGCCAGCCTGTCGCAGGTGATCGAGCGCCGCAAGGCGACCATGTCCAATCTCGAGACCGTGCAGAAGCGCATCGAGGAGCTCAATCCGATGCTGCTCGACATCGAGAACAAGATCGCCGCCTCGACCAGCCAGAAGGAGCGCACCGAGCTTGAGGGCGAGCGTTCGAAACTGGCCACCGAGTACAACGAGAAGCAGGCCAAGGAGCAGGAGCTGCTGGCCGAAAGCCAGACGCTGGAGCGCTACACCTCGATGTTCCAGACCTTCGTCGATTCGCTCAACAACCAGATCGCGGCGCAGTCGACGCTGATCAACAAGCTGACCATCGATACCGAGCAGCGCATCGTCCTCTACAAGGCCCTGGAGGATTCGCTGAAGACTGCCGCCCAGCAGGACGTCGCCCACAAGATCAACACGCTGGGCAGCCAGGTCGACAACACCGCCGAGGAAACCATGGCCGGCATCGGCGCGGCCTCGCAGAAGCACATTGGCGATCTCCTCGAAATGCACGAGAAGAACATGGTGGCGACCGCCGACATCCAGCGCCGCAAGAAGCTGGCCGACGATGCCTTTGCCCGCCGCTTCGACGACGTGCTTAAGAAGCACAATGCGGCAAACTACGTGCAGTCGTAGTTGCTGCACCCGCATACCTCCCAAGGGCTGGCTGCATGACCCCCGAAAACGAAGCGGCAACGCGTTATTTCTCGGCGATCACGGCGGCACTCAGCGGCCTCGAAGTGTTCATGCGCGACGATCGCTCGCCGCTCTACCGGCACGGCATCGTCGCCAAGATCGTCGCCGAATATATTGCGCGGCTCGACAACTCGTTTTCCTGCTGGCGCAACCGGCTGGGCTTCATGGAGACGTTCCGCATTTCGCGCGCCGAAAGCGGCTTTCCGGTCTTCCAGAATGTGCTCGAACTGGAAAACGACCGCCGCCAGGCCGATACGCGACTGGCCAACATACCGCTGGCCGACGAGTTGCGCGAGGAAATGGCCGATTTCATCCTGCGCCACAAGGAATTCCCCAAGGCGCTGCAGAAGTCGATGGCCGAGCGGCTCTATCTGGAAGGCGTCAGGAGCGAGACGACCTTCGGGCCGTTCACCTTGGCGCAGACGGCAAAAGTCTCGGTCAATCCGAAGACCGGGCGGCCTTATTACCTCGTCCATTGGGCCGCATTCGACGGCAGCGCCAATCTGCCGCTGGTCTACATGGTGACGGTCGAGGATTCCTCCGAAGAGATGATCGGGCAGCTTGTCGACCGCAATGGCAAGCTCAACGACAAGGTCGACATTCCGCTTCCCGTTGAAGGGCTGCTCAATCCCGAGCTTGCCCACCGCTTCGACGACTTCACCGAGAAGAATTCCGCCTATACGCTGTCGCCGGCGACGATCGCGGTCAACCTCGACAAGGATTTCGAGCAACTCCACCCCAAGCAGCTGCGCCGCGTCGTGCTCGGTCCCTTCTATTCGGCCGGGATCACCGACAACAATTCGACGGTGACCGACATTCTGGACAAGGTGCGCAAGCCGGAAAACGCCTGGCTGCTGACCTGGACCATCCAGGAGCTCTATTCCAAGGCCGAAAAACCCGGCCGCAAAGGACTGTTTTCGAGCGAGAAGACGACGCAGGAATTCTTCATCGACACCGACGATTTGGAGGCAGCGCGACAGGGCGTGTCGAGTTACGAGAGGCACGCGCTGATCCCGCATGAGGCCTATCAGGCGCTCTACGCCGCCGGCGAGGCGCAGAAGATCTTTTCCGGCTACAAGGTCCACATCCTGTCCAAAGGACAGGTCATCAGTGACGTCTGACCGTCAAACCGCGGAGCATCCTTCATGGACACCGGCCTGACCACGATTTCGGAAGCGGCGATCGAAAAGCATCGCGCCACGGCGCAGAGCTTCATCACCCGCATCGTCGTGCTGGAGGACCCGTCGCGGGAATCCGGTACCGCGCTTGCCGGCACCAACCGCCGCTTCGTCTCGACCGTCTCGGTCGGCTCGGTGCGCCGCACCCGCGAAGTCGACCTTTCGAAAACGGTAGCCGCCGTCCATCCCGACGATCAGTTGCTGAGCATTGCACAGCACATGCTGCTTTATCGCACCCGGCGCGGGCTGGCGATCGCGCTGGCCATCGCTGATGTCTTCGCCGAAGGCTCAGATCTCGAGAGCCTGAAGGCGAAAAACGCCCGCGCCCCGCTCGAAGGCGACGAGGCCGCCACCTTCAAGAAGCTGCTGTCGGCCTCGGCCTATATTTCGGCCTTCAGCCTCGCCTCGTATTTGTTCCAGCTGATCGACAGCGACGGCGAGGCGCCGAACGATACGCGCGAGCCGGACTTCTTGTTCGACACGCCACAGGACGCGGTGAAATCGATCGTGGCCGGCCTCGACAAGGCGATAGCAGGCGCCAAGGACGACGCCGACCTGATGACCCGGGCGCGCGCCTTCGCCCGTGTCGCCATCGACGGGCTTTTGGCGCGAAAGGGCCGCTTCGACGGCATCGGTCCGTTCGAGAACGCGCATATCCGCATCGACGTCGACGACTTCACCCTCGACGGCTTCGACGTCGCGCCGGGCAAGCGGTCGAAGCCGCTGGTGATGACCTTCAAGAAGCCGGAAGAGGTCGTCGGCAACCACATCGCCAAATACCAGTCGGTGAAGCTCGCCAAGATGCTGATGGCTTACGATTTCGAGCGCGAGCTGAACCCGTTCGTAGAGCTCGGCGGCTTCCTGTTCACCTTCATCGGCGACGGCGCGCCCGGCACCGGCAAGACGACGCTGATCCAGATGATCGCCGGTCTCGTCAACGGCTACTGTCAGGTCGCCGGCTACCCCTTCGCCTACGAGAATTTCGGCGTCGACCAGATCTCCTCCTACCAGGGCAAGTCGGGCCAGAACTGCCGCCAGTTCATCAACAATGTGCTGAACCCGCGCGTCATCGGCTTCGGCACCATCGACGATATAGACCAGGTGGCGGCACGCCGCTCCGACGATCGCGCCTCGGCCGGCCAGCAGGAAATCACCGGCGTCCTGATGGACGCATTCGGGGGTGCGGCCACGGTGGTGCGCGGCAACTGCTCCTTCGGCATGTTCTCCAACTATCCCGAAAACGTCGACGACGCGCTGCGCCAGCGCGCCGGCGCCCGCTGGCTGGTCGACGGGCCACAAACGCGGGACGACTATATCGACATCTTCGTGCTGCTCGCCGGCAAGAACCACAAGATCCCGCTCGGCGACCACAAGCTATATGCCGCCCAGGAGATCCAGCGCGCGGTGATGGAGGCCTATGAAGAGCACGAGAAGCCCAGGGAAGACGGGCTGATGAAGGTCTATGAGCGCTACATGAAGGAGAACGGCGCACCGAAGTCGATGGCCGACATCGGCACCTATCTGCACATGATCAAGGACGCCGAGCCGCGCTTCACCGGCCGCGCCATCAAGAACGTCACCGACGCGATCAAGATGCGCGCCATGGACATCGAGCTGCCGGACGAATGGTTCGAGAAACCTGAAGTCTTCATGCACAAGAGCTACGACGACAAGAAGGCGATGATCGAGAAGCTGCGCGGCCCGTTCTCGATGGACATGGTCATGCAGGAGGTCAACCGCTACGCCGACTCGGAGTTCCGCTATTCCGACAAGTCCGACGACGCAGCGGTGACCAAGATGATCCGCGACACCCGCCTGCGCGACCGCGCGATGCGCGAGATCGAGGAGCTGAAGAAGAAGGGCCTGTGGAATGCGTGAGGTTCTTCCTTGTGCTTGGATATCATTGCCGTTGGAGCAATGGATAGGATCCCACAGCAACGCTGAAAGATGTGGTTCAAACGCTGACGCCCCCCTCTCCCCGTTCTTCACGGGGAGAGGGTAAGGGTGAGGGGCAGCGCATGCGTGGACCAGAAATCGAGACAACGAGGCGAGCGAGACGCCTGCGTCAATCGGACAATGACGCCGAAACCGCGCTCTGGATGGAACTGCGTGACCGCAGGCTGAACGGCCATAAATTCGTGCGGCAGTTTGCGATAGGCTCCTATTTCGCCGACTTCGCCTGCAGGGAGTGCCAGCTTGTTGTCGAAGTTGACGGGAGTCAGCATGTCGGCAGCAATCATGATCGAATCCGGGATCGCTTCATCGTCTCGAATGGCTGGTCCATGCTGCGCTTTTGGGACCGCGAAGAAGTTCTTGAAACAATACTGGCTGCGATCGAAGGACGCCTCGAACGCCGTATCGAAACGCATGATCTTAGATTTGTTGCCGCCAAAGGCTATGGAGAGACATGTCCTTGATCGCTTGCGCCGCCCCTCACCCTTACCCTCTCCCCGTGAAGAACGGGGAGAGGGGGGCGTCAGCGTTGGCGCCTCGTCCTTTAGCGCAAAATCCTTTGGATCCACGCTCATGAGCCCCGCCAAATCACCCGATCTGCTGCGCGAGAACGAGCTGATCTATGGCCGGCTGCTGACCATTGACGAGCCGCATCTGATCCATCGCTACAACAAGGCTTTGGTCGCCTTCGGCCTGAAGCCGACGAAGCTGAAGAGCTTCGAGATCGACCGCACCGGCTTCTCGCCGCAGGTGGCCGAGGAATGCGGCGACTACAACTACCTCGATCCCAACGAGATCAACCGCCGCTTCATCATCCTGACGCCGTCGCAGGTCGACCTGCCGGTGGTCCACACCGCCTTTTCCAACACCTCGCAACTGATGTTCGAGTTCATGTCGACGAACCAGCGCGCCATCGACGCGCTGACCATCAAGGATGTCATCTATGGCGAGATCGAGGATTCGGTCCCCAAGGTCGACGACATCGAGGACCTGCTGTCGATCAACCAGGTCGAGTTCAAGGTGCTGTCGGCGGAGGACGTGCTCGGCAAAGCCGCCGAACTCGGTAAGCTCGTCGACCGGCTGAAGCAGGAACCGGACGCCTGGCGCGACAGCGCCATGCTCACCCGCATGGTCGAGCTGGCCAAGATCTGCGGCGACATCCGCGAGAACGCGCTGGTGCCGGATCGGGTGATCTTTCGCCACAGCGCCTATTGGACCAGCCATTTCGGCGGGCTCTATGTGTTCATCGACCGTGATATGACGACGGTGATCAGCGACCCGGCGGCACCCGGCTTCCGCCGCTCGCGGCCGTGGCAAGTGAGCTACCTCTCGATCGACGATGCCGACAGGGTGTTCAAGTTCCTCGCCGCGACCGGCCGCATCGAACTGCCGCGGGCCTCGTGGATCGAAACATCAGGCTATCTCGAACATCGTGCCGAGATGGTGGTGCGCTCGCTGATTCGTGACGCCGAGCCCGACCGCAACCTGACCGACGTCGACAAGGTCTGGCTGCAGACCTGGATCCACAGCCATGCCGACCTGATCACCAGGGACGGCAATTTTCCCTTTCTCAACGCCGCCAAGCGCGAGATCGCTCACCTCGGCTATCTCAAGGTCGAGGACGTGTTCCCGCAGCAGCGTTTCCTGGCGATCCGGGCCAAGCCCGGCCATCCCGACGCCTGGCTGACCAACCAGCTGATCTCGGATTTCGTGCCGCAGGACTTCGTCTCGCGCTACGTCTTCAACAAACCGGGCTTTTACAGGGACTATGACGGCTTCAGCGACGCCTGGCGATCGCATGTTGTGGACGTTCTGAAAACCACATATCTGAAAGACAAGGTGGCGTTTCGCACACGCCTCTACGGCCTTACCGATTGAATGCCAAACCTTATCGAATTCTTGGCTGACTGACGAGGGGTGACATCGCCATGCTTGATCCGATCGTGAATTTCTTCACACGGATGTTCCAGTGGATTGGCCGCGGCATCGGCTTCGCCGTCGGCGTGATCCTGTGGCCGTTCATCTGGGCCGGGCGCTGGTATACGCAGCGCGGCTGGATCCTGAAGGCGGTGCTCGGCCTCGCTCTGCTCATGCTGATCGGCCTCTACGGCTATTTCATCTGGAACACGCAGGTCTGGAGCAATTTCAATCCCGCCTATGCGGAAGCCTATAATTTCAAGCAGCCGGCCGGAACCGCCCCGGCGCAGCCCGCTCCCTCCGCCACCGGGGAAACCGCTGGCGTCGAGGGAGAGGTCAAGACCTGCACCAACTCTGCCATTGTCCAGGTCTCGGCCGATCTCATCGATTTCAACGTCAACGAGAACGCCTGGATCTCGTCGATGATACTCTACAAGCTCGGGTTCTTCGGCATGGACTGGGACCGCACGCCGTTTCTCGACAACAAGGCCTCCTTCCAGCGCGGCGTCAATCAGGCCATCCGGCGCACCGCGGTCGAGCTTGTCGACACGCTGGGCCGCGTCCGCGGCACCAGCCAGATCGACCAGAACCTGCAGGATGCGCGCGGCGCCATCACCTTCGACGAGGAAACCTGGTATTTCGGCTTCAGGCCCTTTGGTCCGAAAACCCCGACGCCGAGTTTTTATCGCACGGCGGCGAACAGCCTTCGCGCCTTCAACGACCGGCTCATGAAATGCGAGGTGGTCTTCAACGCGCGCGCCGACAATCTGTTACAGTTCGTCGACCGGATCGCGAGTGACATAGGCTCGACGTCGGACCTGATCCGTGACCGTTCGCAGAATTTCAACAGCGGCTGGTTCGACACGCGCGCTGACGACCGCTTCTGGTTCGCCTACGGCCAGCTCTACGGCTATTACGGCATCCTGACGGCGGCGCATCACGACTTCCAGCAGATCCTCGACAATCGCGGCCTCACGCCGCTGTGGAACAGCGTTGAAGGCCAGCTCAAGGCAGCGCTCGCCATCCAGCCTCTGATAATCTCCAACGGCCGCGAGGATGGCTGGATCATGCCCACCCACCTCACCACGATGGGATTCTATGTGCTTAGGGTGCGATCGAACCTCGTCGAGGTCAGGTCCGTTCTGGATCGGTGAAGCAAGCGATTGGTGAAAGACGCCTTGGCTTGAAATCACCGCTGGCCCTGGTCGGGATCGGCAACGTGCTGACGCAGCAGTTCGGCTGCGCATTGTGAGGAGCGGAACCTGATCGTCTCGTCGTCGTTCAACCGTGGGCGGCAGCCAGCGAGGACACACGATGGATATCCGGGAAATTGCTCGAAATTTCTATGCCACGATCGATGCGCAAGACTGGGATAGACTGGCCAATCTGGTCTCTCCGGATCTCACAGTTCATCTCGGCAGCGCCAATCCGATCGGCTTCGATGACTGGCGCAAATCCCTGACCGAGTTCTTTGCTGGATTTCCGGACGGACATCACGTCATGGACGACTTTGTCAGCGATGCCGACAAGGTGGTCACGCGCGGCCGCTTTCAGGGCACGCACACCGGCATCTTCCATGGCGTCGAGCCAAGCGGAAATTGCGTCTCGGTTGGGGTGATTCACATTGATCGGGTTGAGAACGGCATCGTGGTCGAGCATTTCGGGCAGCTTGACGGCTTGGGGTTGATGCACCAGATCGGCGCATTCTAGCGCCACCGGTCGAAGCGCCGACCAGCGCTCGAACCCTGTCGCATTCCGTGCATTCCGCGGCTGTTTTGAGACGGCAGGACGGCGCGTGCTCTGGCTTCTATACGGCGCGACAACCGGGCGCGAAGACCCGGGACAGGTCGACCGGGAAACAGAGTCGCCTTTCTCTAGAGGAAACATAGTTGCATGCAAGTTGACGCCACGGCAGCGACAGGGTTAGAACGTGCCCTCGCCTGCAGCGCCAGGCTGTTTCGAGCAGGCTTGCGACCATACTGATCAAACCCGTCCCCTCCACCGTCCAATCCAGAGGAAAGCCGCCATGGCCGAAGTGAAGTCCGACATCGAGATCGCGCGCGCCGCCGACAAGAAGCAGATCCAGGCGATCGGCCAGAAGATCGGCATTCCGAGCGAGCATCTTTTGCCTTACGGCCACGACAAGGCGAAGATCTCGGCCGAGTTCATCAAGTCGGTGAAGGCAAACAAGGACGGCAAGCTGATCCTCGTCACCGCCATCAACCCGACGCCGGCCGGCGAAGGCAAGACGACGACGACAGTGGGCCTCGGCGACGGTCTCAACCGCATCGGCAAGAAGGCCATCGTCTGCATCCGCGAGGCCTCGCTCGGGCCGAATTTCGGCGTCAAGGGCGGCGCTGCCGGCGGCGGCTATGCGCAGGTCGTGCCGATGGAGGACATGAACCTCCACTTCACCGGCGATTTCCATGCCATCACCACGGCGCATAATTTGCTTTCGGCGCTGATCGACAACCACATCTACTGGGGCAACGAGCTCGGCATCGACATCCGCCGCGTCGTCTGGCGCCGCGTCATGGACATGAACGACCGCGCACTGCGCGAGATCATTTGCTCGCTCGGCGGCGCCGCCAACGGCTTTCCGCGCGAGGCTGGCTTCGACATCACCGTCGCCTCGGAAGTCATGGCGATCCTGTGCCTCGCCACCGACCTAAAGGACCTGGAAAAGCGCCTCGGCGACATCATCGTCGCCTATCGCCGCGACAAGTCGGCCGTCTACGCCCGCGACCTCAAGGCCGACGGCGCCATGGCCGTGCTGCTGAAGGACGCCATGCAGCCCAACCTGGTGCAGACGCTGGAGAACAACCCGGCCTTCGTCCATGGCGGCCCCTTCGCCAACATCGCGCATGGCTGCAACTCGGTCGTCGCCACCACGACAGCGCTAAAACTAGCCGACTATGTCGTCACTGAAGCCGGTTTCGGCGCTGATCTCGGCGCCGAAAAATTCTTCGACATCAAGTGCCGCAAGGCCGGCCTGAAGCCGGCAGCCACGGTTATCGTCGCCACCGTGCGCGCCATGAAGATGAATGGCGGCGTCAAGAAAGAAGATCTCGGCAAGGAGAACGTCGAGGCGGTCAAGAAGGGCTGCGCCAATCTCGGCCGCCACATCGAGAATGTCAGGCAGTTCGGCGTGCCTGCCGTGGTCGCCATCAACCATTTCTATTCCGACACCGACGCTGAAATCAGGGCGATGAAGGACTATGTCGCCTCGATGGGCGAAGAGGCGATCCTGTGCAAGCACTGGGCCCACGGCTCGGCCGGCATCGAGGAACTCGCCAACAAGGTGGTGACGCTGGCCGAATCCGGCTCCTCGCAGTTTGCGCCGCTCTATCCCGACGCCATGCCGCTGTTCGAGAAGATCAACACCATCGTCCAGCGCATCTATCGCGGATCCGAAGCGATCGCCGACAAGTCGGTGCGCGACCAGCTCCACGCCTGGGAGCACGCCGGCTACGGCAACCTGCCGGTTTGCATGGCCAAGACGCAATATTCGTTCTCGACCGATCCGAACCTGCGCGGCGCGCCGACCGGCCACACCGTGCCGGTGCGCGAGGTCAGGCTGTCTGCCGGCGCCGGCTTCATCGTCGTCATCTGCGGCGAGGTCATGACCATGCCCGGCCTGCCCAAGGCGCCGTCCTCGGAGAAGATCTTCCTGAACGAGATGGGCCAGATCGAAGGCCTGTTCTGAGAATTTTGAAGGCCGGCATGGTAGGGGCGCCGCAGCGACGCGGCGCCCTCTTTTGCTTGGCCGCGCCAAACTTCTAGGCGGCGCTGCGTGCCAGCGCGCGATCCATTCGGCGGTCTTGAGAACGGCGGCGAAGCGCGACTGCAGGACAACAGTCACCACGCGATGGATGTCCTCGGCCGAGGCGTAGCCGGCGCTTTTGGCATAGGGCAACGACCCCGTTGCATCCGACAGGAACTCGACCGCAATGCCGCCGCGAATTCTCGAAGGACGCTCAGGAGCGCGTGGTAAGATAGCTCCAACTCATGTTGGAACAACCACTGTCGATGTCGGCGCCGCCCCTCATCTGCCTGCCGGCATCTTCTCCCCGTGAACGGGGAGAAGGGGCTGGCCGCAACCTCGGCGCCTTTTCTGCAACGCTATAGGTTGGCGAAATCGGCGATGACGGCATCTTTCTCCCCGTCACTGTACGGGGAGAAATGCCCGGCAGGGCAATGAGGGGCAGCGCAAACCTGAAGCGATCGCCCGCGCTGGATCCTGGCCCATACCGTCCATGCTCATTGGGCCGCCGCTTCGCTGATCCAACTTGGGCAACGGGTTGATGCCTCCTGTCTCACCCTGCTGTTTCAATATGGTGTCCATGAAAATGGTATAACGCCAGAGATCGCAGGCCTCTGGTCAAATGCCGAACCTATGCTAGCCTGCCCCGGCTGGGCTGTCCCGGGCCGAGTGATCGAGGGGATCAATCATGCTGTACATCCTTGCACTTCTGATCGGCGTCGTTGCCGGCCTTCGCGCCATGACCGCGCCTGCCGCCGTCGCCTGGGGCGCCTGGCTCGGCTGGCTGCCGGTCGCCGGAACCTGGGCTGGTTTCATGGGCCACTGGATCGCCGTCGGCATCTTCACCATCCTGGCCATCGTCGAGCTGGTCACCGATCAGTTGCCGTCGACGCCGAGTCGCAAGGTGCCGCAGCAGTTCGGCGCACGCATTGTCATGGGCGCCTTCACCGGCGCGGTGATCGGCGCGACCGGCGGCGCCACCATCGGCGGCCTGATCGCCGGCGCCATCGGCGCGGTGATCGGCACGCTGGGCGGCGCCGAGCTGCGTAAACGCCTGGCCGCCGCTTTCGGTAAGGATCCGCCCGCAGCCTTCATTGAGGACGCGGTAGCGATCATCGGCGGCCTGCTGATCGTGGTGGCGGTGGCATGACGGCAAAGACATTCGACGCCATCATCATCGGCGCCGGACAGGCCGGGCCGCCGCTCGCCGGCCGCTTGACGGCGGCCGGCATGAGCGTGGCGCTGATCGAGCGAAAGCTGGTCGGCGGCACCTGCGTCAACACCGGCTGCATGCCGACCAAGGCCATGGTGGCCAGCGCCTATGCCGCGCATCTCGCCCGCAGCGCCGCCGACTACGGCGTGACGCTCTCCGGTCCGGTCGGCGTCGACTACACGGCGATCAAGGCGCGCAAGGACAAGGTGTCGGACGACGCCCGCGGCAACCTCGAGAGCTGGATTGCCGGCATGGACAAATGCACGCTTTATCGCGGCCATGCGCGCTTCGAGACGGCCAACATCGTGCGCGTCGGCGACGACCTGCTGAGCGCCGGGAAAATATTCATCAACACCGGCGGCCGTGCCTCGGTGCCGGATCTGCCAGGCGTCGACGGCATTTCGTTCCTGACCAATTCATCGATGATGGATCTCGACGTGCTGCCGCGCCATCTCGTCGTCGTCGGCGGCAGCTACGTCTCGCTCGAATTCGCGCAGATGTTCCGCCGTTTCGGTTCACAGGTCACGGTGATCGAAAAAAGCCCGCGGCTGATCGGCCGCGAGGACGAGGATGTCTCGGCCGCCATCCTGTCCATCCTCGAAAACGAAGACATCACGGTTCATCTCGGCGCCGGCGACATCAGCTTCGCCAGGCAGGGCAGCGACTTTGCCGTGACTTTCACCGCCGGCAAGGCGCCGGCTGTCGGCTCGCATGTGCTGCTGGCAGTAGGCCGGACGCCCAACACCGACGATCTCGGCCTCGACAAGGCCGGCGTCGAGGTCGACAAACGCGGCTTCATTATCGTCGACGACCAGCTGCGCACCAGCGTGCCCGGCATCTGGGCGATGGGCGACTGCAACGGCAAGGGCGCCTTCACCCACACCTCCTACAACGACTACGAGATCGTCGCCGCCAATCTGCTCGACAACGACCCGCGCAGGGTGAGCGACCGCATCGAAGCCTATGCGCTCTATACCGACCCGCCGCTCGGCCGCTGCGGCATGACCGAGACAGCGGTAAGAAAGTCCGGCCGCCGCGCGCTGGTCGGCCAGCGGCCGATGACCCGCGTTGGCCGCGCCGTCGAAAAAGGCGAGACGCAAGGTTTCATGAAGATCCTGGCCGATGCTGACACCAACGAAATCCTCGGCTGTTCGGTGCTCGGCCCCGGCGGCGACGAGGCAATCCACTGCGTGCTCGATCTGATGTACGCCAAGGCGCCGATCAGCACGCTCGCGCGCGCCATGCACATCCACCCCAACGTCTCGGAACTTCTGCCCACCATCGCCCAGGAGTTGAAGCCGCTGGCATAGGCTTCGGCCCGCCCTGCCACCGCAGTCGCGATCTGCTGTCCGTTTTCTGCAATGCTGCATTGCAGCAATCGCGCTTGTGCGCCTGGTGCATCTCCGCACAGTCTCGATTTGAACCGATTCATGTGGATGCATCATGCCGCTGCCGATCCTAGCGCTCGCCATTGCGTCCTTCTGTATCGGCACCACCGAATTCGTCATCATGGGACTGCTGCCCGAGGTCGCCGCCGATCTCGGCGTTTCGATCCCGTCGGCCGGCCTGCTGGTTACCGGATATGCGCTCGGCGTCGTCTTCGGCGCGCCGGTGATCGCGGTGGCAACGGCACACATGCCGCGCAAGCCGGTGCTGGTCGGCCTGGCGATGCTGTTCGTCGTCGGCAATCTGTTGTGCGCGATCGCACCCAACTATTGGATGCTGATGGCGGCGCGCGTCTTCACCGCTTTCGGCCATGGCGCCTTCTTCGGCATCGGCTCGGTCGTCGCCGCCAGCCTGGTGCCGCGTAACAAACGGGCCAGCGCCATCGCACTGATGTTCGCCGGTCTGACGCTGTCGAACATCCTCGGCGTTCCCGGCGGCACGGCGCTCGGCGAAGCCTATGGCTGGCGCGCCACCTTCGTGGCCGTAGTCGGGATCGGCCTCGTCTCGGTCGCAGCCATCGCCTGGCTGGTGCCTGCCGGTATTGCCCAGCCGAGCGGCGGCGGCCTGCTCGGCGAAGTGCGCGTGCTCGGCAAGCTGCAGGTCTGGCTGGCTATGCTGATCTCGGCGCTGGCGTCGGCCAGCCTGTTTGCCGTCTTCACCTACATAAAGCCCTATCTCACCGACGTCTCCGGCCTGTCGACCGCAACCGTGACCTGGGTGCTGCTGCTGTTCGGCGGCGGCATGACCATCGGCAACATCATCGGCGGCAGGCTGGCCGACTGGAAATTGATGCCGACGGTGATCGGCACGCTTTTGATGCTGGCGCTGCTGCTCGTCGGCTTTGCCGAATTCGGCGCCGTCGCAGCCGTGGCCGTCTTCATCGTTTTCCTGTGGGGTTTGCTCGTCTTCGTCATCGTGCCGCCTTTGCAGATCCGTGTCGTCGAAGCGGCCTCCGAGGCGCCTAACCTCGCCGCCACGCTGAACCAGGGCGCCTTCAACATCGGCAATGCCGCCGGTGCATGGGTGGGCGGCGTGGCACTTTCGCTGGGCGTGTCCTATGCCAATCTGCCGCTGGTCGGCGCGGCGCTCGCCCTGCTGGCGGTCGCCGTGGCAGTGATGTCGCAGACGTTGGACCGCCAGCTGCTGGTGACGCACGCCGCGCAATAGTTGCGCCCATAGCGCAGCAGACTGGACCAATCGACAGCGTATCGGCGAAAGGGCATGTGTTTTCCTGGAGGAATATCATGCAGAAATCGATCGAGCGTATCGCCGGCGACAGCGAGGGCGTCTCCTACGAATTCCCAGTCTTCCGCTTCGAAGGGCTCCGCTTTGACGGCAGCGACAAGTCCGCATCTTCGGCCTATCTGCAGGCCGCACTCCATGCCGGCGAACTGCCGGGCGTCGTCGCCATCGACGCGCTGATGCCGATGCTTGAAAAGGCCGAAGCGGAAGGCCGCATCAAGGGCGATATCACCGTCGTACCACAAGCCAATCCGATCGGCCGCGCCCAGTATCATTTCGGCGAGCACCAGGGCCGTTTTCACCTGGGCACGCGCACCAACTTCAACCGCGGCTTTCCGCTGCTGGCCGCGCCTGACGTCAAATTGTTGCCCGACACCACGCTTGGCACTGCCGACCAGCGGCTGAAGACCCGGCTGCTGCAGCTGTCGCTCGGCCACGACATCGTCCTCGACCTGCACTGCGACGACGAGGGCCTCGCCTACCTCTATGTCCATGCCAGCCTGTGGCCCGCCATGGCGGATTGTGCGGCGGCCATGGGCGTTGATGCGGTGATCCTGTGGGATGAAGATACCGACGGCACCTTCGAAGGCGCCTCGATCACGCCGTATCTGAACGTCCCTGCCGTTGTGGCCCGGTTCGACCGGCGCGTCGCCACCACGGTCGAGTATCGCGGCATCCTCGATGTCGACGGCGTTCTGGCCGGCGCCGATGCCGAAGGGCTCTATCGGCTGCTGGTGGCGCGCGGCGTGATCCTGGATCAGGCCTTGTCCACGTCCGGCAGCTTCACCGGTCCCAATTCTTTCACCGGTCCCAATTCTTTCACCGGTCCCAATTCTTTCACCGGTATCGTCGCACCGCTCGAAAACATCGACATGATGCCGGCGCCGCGGGCGGGCGCGGTCCTCTACGACGTGAAGCCCGGCGACCGTGTGGCAAAAGGCGCGCTGCTCGCCACCATCGTCCATGCGCCGGGTGAGGCCGACGGCCGCACCCAGGTGTTAGCGCCGCAGGCAGGCATCATCCTGACACGGCGCTCCCGGCGCATCATCCGCGCCGGCGAAGATCTGCTGAAGCTGGTCGGCGACAGGAAGAGCGCCGATGCAAGGTCGGGAACGCTGGAGGATTGAGGGCTCCTGCCCTTCTCCATGCCCTCCCCCCTTCTCCACGCCCTCCATTGAATCCAGTTGCGCGGCCGTTCAATCGCCGCTATTGGAATCGCCATGAACATGCGCTCGATCAAGACCGTTTGGTGGTGGGCTCGCTGACAGCGGCCTGTTCGAACGCGTGCGCGTGAAAATAGAAGGTGGCCGCAACGGAATGTCCGGGCGGCCATTTGTTTTTTCAAGCCATGCCCCGGGTCCGTTGCCCCAAGACGCTGAAATAGCCAAGACGCTGATGGAGACGGCAATGACGACGAAAATTCTGGAGAACGGGGCGGAGCGCTTCGTCACCGCGGGTGGCGTGACGATTACCCGCGAGCGCCACGACCGGGCTTACGAAGGCGCGATCGATGCTTATGTCGACGGGCTGAATGCGCGCCGCGGCGCTGTGTTTTCTTCGAATTACGAGTATCCCGGCCGCTACACGCGCTGGGACACCGCCATCATCGACCCGCCGCTGGTGATCTCGGCGCGCGGCCGCGCAATGCGCATCGAGGCGCTGAACAGCCGCGGCGAGGCGCTTCTGCCGGTGATCGGCAAGGCGCTTGGCGGGTTTGACGACGTGACGATCGCCGAGACGTCGAAGAGACTGATCCGCCTCGATGTGGCCAAGCCCGGCCGTGTCTTCACCGAAGAAGAACGCAGCCGCGTTCCCTCCGTCTTCACCGTGCTGCGGGCCATCACCGCTCTGTTCAAGACAGAGGAAGACGCCAATCTTGGCCTCTACGGCGCCTTCGGCTACGATCTCGCCTTCCAGTTCGATCCGGTCGACTACAAGCTGGAGCGCCAGCAAAGCCAGCGCGACCTTGTGCTGTTCCTGCCCGACGAGATCCTGGTCGTCGACCACTATTCGACCAAGGCCTGGACCGACCGCTATGATTATTCCGGCGACGGGTTTTCGACGGAAGGATTGCCGCGCGACGAAATCGTCGAGCCGTTCAAGACCGCCGACCGCATCCCGCCGCGCGGCGACCATGAGCCCGGCGAATATGCCAATCTGGTGCGCAAGGCGATGGAGAGTTTCAAGCGCGGCGATCTGTTCGAGGTGGTGCCCGGCCAGATGTTCTACGAGCGCTGCGAGACGCCGCCCTCCGACATCTCCCGCAAGCTGAAGACCATCAACCCTTCGCCCTATTCCTTCTTCATCAATCTCGGCGAGGGCGAATATCTGATCGGCGCCTCGCCCGAAATGTTCGTGCGCGTCAACGGCCGCCGTGTCGAGACCTGCCCGATCTCCGGCACGATCAAGCGCGGCGGCGACGCCATTTCCGATAGCGAGCAGATCTTGAAGCTGCTCAATTCGAAGAAGGACGAGTCCGAGCTGACCATGTGCTCGGACGTCGACCGCAACGACAAGTCGAGGGTCTGCGACCCGGGCTCGGTGCGCGTCATCGGCCGCCGCCAGATCGAGATGTATTCGCGGCTGATCCACACCGTCGACCACATCGAAGGGCGGCTGCGCGAAGGCATGGACGCCTTCGACGCGTTCTTGTCGCATGCCTGGGCGGTCACCGTCACCGGCGCGCCGAAATTATGGGCGATGCGCTTCATCGAGCAGAACGAAAAGAGCCCGCGCGCCTGGTATGGCGGGGCGATCGGCATGGTCAATTTCAACGGTGACATGAACACCGGCATGACGCTTCGCACCATCCGCATCAAGGACGGCATCGCCGAGGTGCGCGCCGGCGCCACGCTGCTCTTCGACAGCATTCCCGAGGAAGAAGAAGCCGAAACCGAACTGAAGGCATCCGCCATGATCTCCGCCATCCGCGACGCCAAGACCGGCAATGCCGCCGACACCGAACGCGCCACCGCGCGCGTCGGCGACGGCGTCAACATCCTGCTGGTCGACCACGAGGACTCCTTCGTCCACACGCTGGCCAATTATTTTCGCCAGACCGGCGCCAATGTCTCGACCGTGCGCACGCCTGTGCCGGACGAGGTCTTCGACCGGCTGAAACCCAATCTCGTCGTGCTGTCGCCCGGTCCCGGCACGCCGAAGGACTTCGACTGCGCCGCCACCATCAAGCGGGCCCGCGCGCGCGACCTGCCGATCTTCGGCGTCTGCCTCGGCCTGCAGGCGCTGGCCGAAGCCTATGGCGGAGAGCTGCGGCAGCTGCACGTGCCGATGCATGGCAAACCGTCGCGCATCCGCGTGTCGAAGCCGGGCATCATCTTTTCCGGCCTGCCCAAGGAGGTGACGGTCGGCCGCTATCACTCGATTTTCGCTGATCCGGTGCGGCTGCCCGATGGCTTCGTCGTCACGGCCGAGACTGAAGAAGGCGTCATCATGGCCTTCGAGCACAGCAAGGAGCCGATCGCCGCGGTGCAGTTCCACCCGGAATCGATCATGACGCTCGGCCACAATGCCGGCATGCGAATGATCGAGAACATCGTTGCGCATCTGCCGCGCAAGGCCAAGGAAAAGGCGGCTTAGCTCCGGTTTCGGCGGCCGGAAGCAATCAATGACCGCTATTGATTCGAAAAACGCCGCGAAACGCAAGGTCGCAAGCCTCGCCTTCTGGTCGATAGTCCTCGCCTTCGTCGTGCTCGGCCTGAAGCTGGCGGCCTGGTACGTCACCGGTTCCGTGGCGCTCTATTCGGACGCGCTGGAATCGATCGTCAACGTCATTGCCTCTGCCGCCGCCTATTGGGCGATCCAGGTCAGCCACAAGCCGGCCGACCAGGATCATCCGTTCGGCCATCACAAGGCCGAGTATTTCTCGGCTGTCCTGGAAGGCGTGCTGATCGTGCTGGCAGCCCTTCTGATCCTCAACGAAGTATGGTGGTCCTTGCGGCATCCCGTCCCGCTCGAACAGCCCTGGACCGGCCTCGCCATCAACGGCGTCGCGACGGTGATCAACGCCTTCTGGGCCTTGACGCTGATCCGTGCCGGCCGTGCCGAGAAGTCACCGGCACTGGTCGCCGACGGCAAGCACATCATGACCGACGTGGCGACCTCGGTCGGCGTGTTCATTGGTCTGGTCGGCGCCGTGCTGACCGGCTGGCAAGTCCTCGATCCCGCTCTCGCCGTCATCGTTGCGCTGAACATCCTGTGGCAGGGCTGGCACGTCATCGGCTCGTCGATGAACGGTCTGATGGACCGCGCCGTCGACACGCAGGAGCACATGCGCATCCGCGACATCATCTCGGCCAATTGCAAAGGCGCGCTGGAAGTTCACGATCTGAAGACGCGGATTGCCGGCCGCGCCACCTTCATCGAGTTCCACCTGGTCGTCGACGCCGACATGTCGGTGGGCGCCAGCCACGTCATCTGCGACCGCATCGAGGATGCGCTGAAGGCAGAAATCCCCTCGGTGCGCGTCACCATCCATGTCGAGCCCGATGACGAGGCAAAACTGCCCAAGGGCACGACCGCCGTGCCGTTCGCGTGAGATGGTTCACGCAGTAACGCTGCACAGAGGATTTTGACGGGTTGGAGGCTTGCCGACAGGCAACATCCATCGTTCGTTTCAGCGGACTATCGCAAACGCTGGAGATTGGCCGAAGCCTCCCCAACTTCGTCATCCCTGGGCGAAGCAGGAGCGAAGCTACGTCGCGGAGACCCTGGGATCCATGCCGTAACCTCAGTCGGAGAGTGCAGCGGAGCAGAATTCAGCAGCGCAGCAGCGCTCTGAAGTCACGGCATGGATCCTGGGGTCTGCGCCGCGTCGCTTCGCTCCTTGCTCCGCCCCAGGATGACGAAGCGATGGCTGTTTTCCGCCGATCGCCAAGGCATGCGCCTGCCTATGCAAGCACATCCAACCCGTCAAAACTTCTGCGCCGATGAACTAATCGCTATCGGCCGTTCCAGAACTGCCTCGACAAAGTCGGCGTCAAGCGGCCCAGTCACCTGGTCGAGCCAGCCCCAATCCTGGTCGAGCGGCTCGAGGATCACCGCTCGGCCTTGGCGGCGGATCGAAACCTCCTTGGTTTCGAAACGAAATTCCTTGGGCAGACGCACCGCCTGCGAGCGGCCTGACCAGAACACCTTCGCCTTGTCCATATGGCATCCTTTCTGACCCGAAATCTCAAGTCGTAGAGCGCGCCGGCTGCCATTTCCAGCCGTTTTTCCGGTCTGGTTCGCGACGGGCTGGCCCCGCATGCTTGCGCCAATACCATGCAGGGCATGGACATTGCGCTCACCGATCTGCTCGATGGCTCCATGCCGCCGAGCCTGGCAGCGTCATCAAGCTTGCCGAATTGCAGCGCCAGGGCTAGGCCTATTTTGCGGCCGTAAACCTCTGCGGACTTGAACATGAGGACGGCGAGGCCCTACGAAGAGTAGGAGAGTCCCGGAGGAATAGACGTGCCAGCCACCACAACCGCCCCTGTCACCTCCATGGTCACCCCCACATTGGTCATCCCCGACCTCGCCGGCAAGGCGGTGCTGATCACCGGCGCTTCGACCGGCATCGGGGCCGCACTTGCACTGGCCTACGCCGCGCAGAAATGCCGCGTCGCGCTGCATTATAATTCAAGTCGGGCGGCTGCCGAAAACCTGGCCGGGACCATCCGCAACGGCGGTGGCGAGGTATTCCCGGTCCAGGGCGATTTCTCGATCGCTGCCGATGTCGAGCGCGTCGTCGAGGACAGCGCGCAACACTTCGGCCGGCTCGATGGCCTGGTCAACAATGCCGGCGGCATGCTCGGCCGCGTGCCTTATGCCGAACTGACCGAGGCGCATTACGACGCGGTGATGGACCTCAACGCCCGCTCGGTGCTGACCGCATCACGCAAGGCGATGCCATGGCTGAAGCGCCAGGGCGGCTTCATCGTCAACACCTCGTCGATTGCGGCACGCAATGGCGCAGGCGGCGGCGCCGGCCTCTATGGCTCGGCCAAGGCCTTCGTCTCCAATGTGACCCGCGGCATGGCCAAGGAACTGATCGGCTTCAACATCCGCGTCAACGCGGTGGCGCCGGGCACCATCGCGACACCTTTCCATGAGCGCTATTCGACCGAGGAGCATATGAAGGCCATGATTGGCACCATTCCGCAGGGCCGCGCCGGCACGCCCGAGGACTGCGTCGGCGCCTATCTGTTCCTCTCGTCCGCCCTGTTGAGCGGTTACATCACCGGCCAGGTGATCGAGGTGAACGGTGGCCAGTTGATGCCGTGAGCGGCGATCTGCATACTTGTCGCAACAAGCAACGGAGAAACCGGCAATGTATGGTCTGATCGGCAAGATGCGGGCGACGCGCGGCCAGCGCGACGCAATGATGGACGTCCTGCTGGCCAGCACCGGCGCCTTGCCAGGCTGCCTGAGCTATATCATCGCCACCGATCCGGCCGATGCCGACGCGATCTGGGTGACCGAGGTGTGGACCGACCAGGCAAGCCACAAGGCTTCGCTGCAATTGCCGGAAGTCCAGGCGGCGATTGCCAAGGCGCGGCCGATCATCGCCGGGTTTGAGTTCCAGGTGGAAACGCATCCTGTTGGTGGGTTTGGGTTGGCTGAGGCCAAGGCTGGCTGAGGCGGGATAGAGGATAGGCCGGCGGGACAGCGCCCCCCTCTGGCCTGCCGGCCATCTCCCCCCTCAAGTGGGGAGATTGAATGTCACTTCGGCCTTCGCCAATCTCCAAAGAGAAGAGCGCTTGCGGGCGAAGCTGCCAATCCCACTAGAGGGGGAGATGTCCGGCAGGACAGATGGGGGGCGAAGGATCGCTACGGATGGTTGGTGCCTTTACCGCCCAAGCCGATTTTCCCCCTGCTAAAATCCTGCAAAAGGGTTCGCATTTTTCCGCGACCCGTCTAAGAGCCCGTCTATGGATTCTTCCCCGAACCCGCCGGCCATCGAGCACCTGGCGCGGATGCCCAAAGCCTGGCAGTGGCTGGCCCTGCTGATCTTCTCGATCCTGTTTGCCGGCGCGCTGGAATTCGGTGCCTTGCCGGCAGCGCTACTGATCGGACCGATGCTGGCGGCGATCCTGGCCGGCACCAACGGCGCCACGGTGCGTGTGCCGCGCCCTTTGTTCGGCGCCGCCCAGGCGATCGTCGGCTGCCTTGTCGCCGCTTCGATCTCCGCCGACATCTTTCCGCTCTTCTACAAGGAATGGCCGCTGTTCCTCGGCGCCGTGGTGGCCACCGTTGCGGCGTCCAGTCTGCTCGGCTGGCTGATCAGCCGCTGGCGTATCCTGCCCGGCACCACCGCGGTCTGGGGCTCATCGCCGGGCGCGGCCACCCCCATGGTGCTGATGGCCGGCGCCTTCGGCGCCGACCAGCGCCTCGTCGCCTTCATGCAATATCTGCGCGTCATCCTTGTCTCGATGACTGCCGCACTTGTCGCAAGGGTCGACACATCAGGCATCGAGATCCCGGCCATCATCTGGTTCCCGCCGATCGATCCAATTGCCTTTGCCGCAACACTTGGCGTGGCGCTCGTTGGCAGTCTCATCGGCAAGCTGTTCAGGCTGCCGTCACCCTTTTTCCTCGGCACCTTCATTTTCGGCACTGCGGTGCATCTCGGAATAGGCGTGACGATGCAGTTGCCGCCCTGGCTGCTCGCCCTCGGCTATACGATGATCGGCTGGACAATCGGCCTGAATTTCACCAGGACGATTCTGCGGCACGCGACGCGTGCGCTGCCGCAGATCGTCGGCTCGATCATCATCCTCATCGCCTTCTGCGGCGGCCTCGGCTTCATGATCAGCCATGTGCTCGGCATCGATCCGCTGACCGCCTATTTGGCGACCAGCCCCGGCGGCATGGACAGCGTCGCCATCATCGCCGCCGCCGCACAGCACGTCGACATCTCCTTCGTCATGGCACTGCAATCGGCACGCTTCCTTGTCGTGCTGCTGGTCGGACCGAGCGTGGCGCGGCTGGTGGCGCGAAGTCTGAGGGAATAGAGGGCAGTCTGCGGCTGCAGAAAGACCTGCGGCGCTGTCACATAAATGGACGGCAATCTGCTCGCGGCCACTGAAAGACCAGTCCGGTCGCTCAGGATTGCGTCGGGTAGCATGGGAACCACCAGTCGTCCGGCCCACTGTCGTTCAGGGCTCCGAGGTTAACGGCGTAGGTCACCGAGGACTGCGCGTCGGTGCTCCAGCCGGGCCTCGCCTCTATCACCTTACAGCAGCGCGTCTATCACGCTTCAGTCAGGAGGTTGTTCGAGACGTCCAGCTAAGCTACCGTTTTAAAACTCGTCAAGTTCTGGCCACGAAAATTCAAACCGCGCGAAGTTCGTCCGCGCAAAACTCACCCGTTGCGACCACGGATACCGAGCATCATGTTTTTCAAGACAGTATTCTGCATCGTATGCCTTCTAGCCAGCCCATGGCCCGCGATGGCGCAGACGCACGCACCATTCAAGCTCTTCGAGGCTCTGTCGTTCACTGACGGCCCTCCCGACTTCCGCTCATTCGGTTTCGAGCATCTTACGATCGCGGACCCTCATGTTCTGGGATCAGGTGTTCCCGACGCCGGCCAAGTGCAGCAAGCGCTGGCACTGCCGAGGAGCAACGAATACCTCAATGTCGACATTGAGGCATGGCCCTTGACAGGCCCGGATCAAGCTTCGTCCTTGGCGAAATACCAGAAGACGCTTAGCGCCTTCAGGAAGGCAGACCCCAGCGTTAAGCTCGGCCTCTATAGCGTGTTGCCGGTCAGGGATTATTGGAGAGCAATCGGTGTTCACGGCACAGTTGGCCTGAACGACTGGAAGCAGCAAAACACCAACATCGCTTCCTCCCTTATTCCTCATGTCGATGCCCTCTTCCCCTCCCTATATACATTTTACGACGACAAGGTCGGTTGGTTGGCCTATGCGCAAGCTAACATCAGGGAAGCACGAAGAATCTCGCAAGGAAAGCCGGTCTACTGCTTTCTGTGGCCGCAGTTTCATAAGAGTTTATCTGGGAGGAACACGACGCGTCCCTTTCTGCCGGGCGACTTCTGGTATGCCGAACTGGACACCTGCAGGAAGCTGGCAGACGGCATCGTGATATGGGGTACGATGCGTGGTGGTCCAAGCTACGGGCCAGAGAAATGGGACGAAAAAGCGGAGTGGTGGCAAGCTACCCTGAAATTCCTGAGCGAACTCGACAGAACTCCCTAGCCGCGGACGAACGATTTTGCAGGCATCGCGGGTCGTTGCTGTCCGACGCATTTCCCTAAGGCGGCAATATGTCCAGTCATCTAGCCCCGCTGGGCGCCCCAAACTGGGCATAAGAGCGCCACATCACGCGTCCACGTGCCCGCAAGTCAAATGACCTCATGGCATTGACGCGGAAAATCAAGACCGTAACGACAATCCAAAGGGATGCTGCGCCCCAGAGCGACCCGGAAAATTGCGCTCCGACGATGGCTTGCGTGGTCAAAAGCGGCAGCAGCACCAAGCGCCTGTCGGCCAAGAACTTTACCGCCATTGCTATCTTCACTAAAACCGGGACAAATATCGCCATCCCGAGAAGCCCCATGGCTTGAAGGATCTCCATGAACATGTTGTGGGGATATCCGAACAGAGGCAGGTACGGCCCGTAGCCAAACAACGGGTTCTGCTGAAACAGTTCCCATGACAACGCAATCGCTTTCAGACGTCCTATCGTTGAATTGGTTCTCTCAGTCCCCGTTGGATGGACCATGTCGAGCAACGGCGTCATATCCGTGGTCGCCAACACCAATACAGCGCCGGCGAGAAACAACCAACACATGACCATAGTCATGAATCTGGGACGGAGCATAGGAAACAAAATGATGCAACATGCCAGGGCGACAGCTGGACCGCGAGCAGCAGCCAGAGACATAACGACTGCCGAGGCGACGGCTACAGCAAAAATTGCGAATTTCAGGATTTTTCTTTGATAGACTCTTATCAAAGTGTATGAGGCGATAAGTGTAGTCAGGCCGGCGTGCCCTATGGAAATAGGGTTCAACCGTTCGAAATGAACACGGTCCGAATTATCGAGCAGCACAGCGCTGGAGCCACTATGTTGGAGCCAAACAATACCCACCACGCTTAACGCCCCAACAGCAAAAAGCGCCCATGCCACGTTGATCTCCGACCATCTGTTCGTTGACAGGGCTAAAAAGGCCGCAGGCACGATCGAAGTGATCATGGCAAATACAAGGGTGTCCGATGCCCCTCTGGTCTCGTAGTCAATGCCAAGATTCAGCAGGTAAAGTCCAGCAAAAGACAATAGCCATACGTCTCCGAACCGCCAGGCTTTTTGCCGGTCTGAAAACAAAAACGACAGCCCACAGAGGCAAACCACCAGAATGCGAAAAGCGATCGAAAGTTTATCATCTGCTCTTGCGGTCACAGATGAAAGGAGCCCGACCAAAGGATAGCCGGCAATCGCCAGGGCAAAGCTCCAGGCCCACAAATCCTTATAGATCGGAATGGGTTTGCTGACATTCATGACGATGACCGCACCTTTTGAGACAGCAACATCGATACCATGTCTCTTTCAGCCGAGACAATGGGCCGGCGCCGGCCAGCTAATGCGCGTCGTAGACGGACGACAATAAACGACGAGCCATCTCAACCTCCCAAGGCAACTTCGCTCGCACCTTTTCCCGCAAATTCTGCCCGCCACAAATGGCAGAATCCCGCAACCTGCCCGCGAGGGCGGAAAGGACACGACCATGGACATGACGTTCAAGGGCGCTGCGAACCGCATCACCGATCTCGACATCCCGCGCATCAGGCAGGATCGGCGTCGGCGCGGACGGAGATCCGCGCCTTTCTCGATGTCGAGACCAGCGCGCATTGCTTCGACGCGCATGGCCGCCGATCATCCTGTTCGAGCCGCATGTGTTTTTCCTCAACCTGCTAGGCCAGTTCGAGAAACCGCTCATATTGGCGTTTCTTGCTGTATTCTTCACGAATCGCGCGGTTTCCCGCCCAACCGATTTTGTCCCAGCTCCCGCTATCCAATTGCTGTTCGATTTTATCCAATGCGTCCTGCGGTTGCTCGTAGACGACCATGGTTTCGCCATCGCGCATCGGTGCGGGATAATTGCCGGAATCGGATATAAGCAGAGCGCCCGCGCCCATCGTCTCGAAACAGCGCATGTTGCCACGGTCCGGACCCGCCATGTCGATCGAGGCGTTGACCACGACCTTGGCCCTTCCGAGTTCGGCATACATAGCGCGACCGAATACAGGGGGCGCACTCACATTGCGGATCGCACGCGGGCGTCGCACTGCTCTCAAGGGCCCGAACCAGCCAAGCGGCGTCTCGGCGAGTGGCGTGTAGCGTGACAGATCCAGATGGAAAACAACGTTGCGGCGCTTGGAAAGGCGCGCCACAGCTTCCAAAATCTGCCTCCGGCGCTGGTGATGGCGACTGTAGCCGCCGAAGAAAAGGACATCGATGTCCCTGTTCCGATTCGCGGCCACGGTGTCGAGCTCCGGATCGTGAGCGGGAAAGAAGTGAGCCGTCCTGGCGCCTTGCTGTTCCCAAAGCTTTCGCATCGACTGGAAATTGCAAACGACGAGGTCATAGCCGGAAAAATCAATCCTGCCAGGTGCCGCGCGCCAAGCAATCTTTCGCTTCACATGTCCCGGCAGTCGGCGCAGGAAAGAGGCGTCGTAACGAAATGGATCAAGATTGTAGAAGATGTCCGTCTTATGATGCTCAATCTGGGTAAGAAGGATATCGGCCAGCGATGCATCTTCGCCAAGCCCGTGTTCGAGCGCCCATGCCCGCTGCAGCGATTCGTCGTCTCCGTTCGTAAAGAACGCTTCAGGGCTGCCGGCGTGCACTGGCAACAGGATATGCGCCGCCGCGTAGCGGTCGTTCAAAAACACTTCTTTCTGCCGGTCAAAACCACGAACCGCCGCCACAAGACCAGCGAGTCTGGTGCGATAGCTTCGTGAAATCCCGGAGTTTTGAAAAAGTCGCATGGCTGGTTCCTGTTGGAATTCAGTCTCGGGTTCTCGAGCGCTGATGACGAAGCCTGAACAGAAGATGCGCCAGTTCAGGACTGTGCAAAGATTGTCGAACAGCGCGACGGAAAGCTAGGCGGCAAGACAGCTATGACGACACTGGTTGGAAGCGCAGTGTTCGGCCGCCCTGCATTTTTAGCTTCTCCCCGAAGTCGATTGGGCTGACAGTTTTTCAGCTACTAGAAGATACCCCATCGGCATGCTCTCGCGCGTCGCAAGCCCCAATTTCTTGACAGGTGGCAATGCGCGCATCAGCGTGGTTAGCCAATAGACCGAATTGGCAATCCGCGGACGAGAGGCTACCGCCTTCGTGGCGAGATCAGAAAGAACATCTGTGACGCCCCCATAGGACGAAAGCTCGACTGTGCGCAGGCCTGCCTGCATCGTCATGCGCTCCAATGCATAGCGCGTATAGCGGTGATAATCGTGGGGGGCCTCGTGCAGCCAGTAAAGAAACGGCACGCCGACTATCAATTTGCCGCCAGGCCTCAATGCCCGGGCTGCGCTATCGAACAGGGCCTGCGGCGTGTGCAGATGTTCGATGACATCGCTGGCAATCACCGTGTCGAAGCTCTCCTGCTCCAAAGCCAGCGGCTCGTTGAGGTCCGCGAACAGGTCGACGTAGGCGGCGCCATGAGCGCTACCCGGCCAATCGATGCAGAACACGTCACTGACATGGTCGCGGTAGACCCCGTAAAGCGGAACGGCCCCACAGCCCAGATCGGCGAGACGGCCCTTAGCATGAGTAGCGATCGCAGCGGCATAGACGGACGCCAATCGATCGGCTATCAACCGCGACCGCGCAGGGACCTCCTTGCGGTTCGAGCGCCAAACACCCTTGCTGGTCCGTTCGAACTTGGTGGGCTTCCACTGGTCGGCATTCTTCATTGAACTTGGCGCTCTGCGACGTCGAGAGGTTCCGTCATGGCCGGCAGCATCATGGCATGTCGAAGGCGATCACGTGTGTGCCGTAGCGTGAAATGGTCCAATACACGCTGCCGGCCGGCATCCCCCATCTTGGCGGCACGCTGCGGATCGGCCAGGAGACTAGCAAGCGCCTCTGCCGTGCTTTCGATATCGTGCTCTTCTACAAGTATGCCGGTCTCGCCATCGACAACCGCCTCTGGAATGCCGCTGTGACGCGTCGCCACAACGGGAAGCGCGCTCGCCATTGCCTCCAGGATCGATACCGGCAGGCCTTCCATATCTCCATCGCGGGCCGTCACTGAATGCTGCACGAAGATTGCGGCCTTCTGCATCATGCCCTGGACAAATTCCGTGCTTCGATAGCCGTGAAAAATGACACGATCCGATAGGTTCTTCTGCTCCACCAATGCCTTGGATCGCACCATCAACGGGCCGTCGCCAACTAGATCGAGTCGTGCCTCAGGAAACCTTGAAGCGATCCGGGCGAACGCCTCGACAGTGAGGTGCGGTGATTTCTTTTCAACGAACCGCCCAACGACAAGGAGCCGAGCGCTTTCGCGGTTCGATGGAGTAAAGCGCTCGGGTAAAATTCCGCATGGGCTGACGTGCAGTTTTTCGCTCGCACAGCCGATTTCAACCAGACGGTCGGCGATGAAACGTGATGGCGTGATGATGCCGTCAGCGCTGGCGAAGAGACGCCGATAGCGACGTCGCCACAAATGCTTCCTCGGCATCACGGTGGAATCCGCCCCATGGGCGTGGGCGTATAATCGCACGCCGGCGCGGCGACAAGCGCGAGCAAACAGTGCACCCTTAGTAAGATATTCGACGAGGACGGCGTCCACGTTGTGGGCCTTGAAAAATTCGACAACTCTGTCCTCGTCGCTCCTACAGATTCCTTCACGGACATAGGCAAGCCAAAATAGGTACGCCCGATTGGCGATGGGGCTAGGTAGCCAGCTAAACCGTGACGGCCCCGGAATCCCCGAAAGAACCGGACAACTGAACTGATCGGAACCGTCAGACTTCTGGCAGATGAGTACAGTATTGCCGGGTGCAAGGTAGCGAATATGATCTCGGATAAACGTCTCAGAAGGGATATTGAAGAATTGCGAAACGACCGCGATCATTCTAGTCAGCCTTTAAACGGTCTGACGCCATATTTGATTTTTCGGTGAGGCTTAAACAAATATCCATCGACTTTCGTAGTTATCTTGCGGAGCAAGGAAGGGGGGACTGAACGAAAGTCGAGGCTCACTTCCCGCACAAAGACCGCGTGGATGTATTGGTTACCCAAGACGTGTTTCGTTGAATACACCCGCCAACCACCAGCTTCCACTTCGTCGATGAGCACCGATAGAGGGATAGAGTTATCTATGATTTGGATCTCTTCAGGCTGGTTTATGCGCAAGAAGTCGAGAAATTCGGGCGAGGGGTAGGTAATTGCCAGACAACAGGATTGGCCCGAAATGCTGGCTAAGTCAGAAAACAGCTTCGTTCTATCGCCCTCGGGCACGTGCTCGATAACATCGATCAAAGTGATGAGTTCGAACGGCTTTTTCGCAACTTGTTCCAGTTTCTCAAATTGATCTGTCACGCTCGCGGAAATAAACGTCAGATTTGGTTCGGAGCAAGTCCGGCGAGCGTATTCGATATTCGCCGCAGAGATGTCGATACCATAGACGTGGCACTCTTGGCATTGCTTTGCCATTGCCTCAGAGACAATCCCAATTCCGCATCCAATGTCTGCGATCGCAGTCCTGCTCTTCACGAGTGGCTTCACGAGTTCAATTGCTGCCCTGAGTCTAGCGTTTGGTCCGCGGATTCTATAGTTGACCATCCGTTTGGACAGAAATTCGTCATAGAATTGCTTTACCGCTTCATCTACCATCTCTTTAGCCTCTATTTCTTGAAAGGAACGGGATAACGCGCAAGACAAGGCCCCTATTGCGGGGGCTGATGACGCAAGCTAAGCCAACCAGCACGCAATAGAGCCCAGCAACCATTGGGAACTTCACCAACACAAAGCCAATCGCGTCAACAGGCGATTCAGAAACTCTCGAACTGCTCCAGTATGGTGGCAACCAAAGTACGGTTGTAGATACAATTCCGGCTCCCACAATAGGAAATACCGTCTTCGAGATATCTCCCATGGATACGGGAGCCTTTCTTGATGCGTACCAAAACGATGGCAGCGCCAGGACGTAGATGACGACGGAATATGCAAGGGCAACACCCGAAGCGCCGTCGGACAACCCAATGGCAAACGCGGCCAAAATCATCGCTGTCGCAAATATTGACCAAGCAAACATCCGATTCGTTTGCTCTAGCGAAATATAAATCCAGCCCATAGCCGAAAGGGGGGTTGAGACGAATATCGACAAAGAGAGGTAATTCAAAATTTTAGCGGAAGCGGCCCACGAAGGACCAAGCAACAACGTGACCAGTGGCGCGGCAAGTACAAACAACGATGCGGCAATGGCCGAACCAATGATTGTGACAAGCGCCAGCATATCAAGAAAGGCTTTTCTCCATTGGCTGGACTCGGTTTGTAGTCGCGACAGAGCCGGTATGAAGGCCGTTGCAAGGGGACCGTTTACAAGTGAAATAGGCAGCGTGAAAATCGAGTAGGCGCGCGTATAAAAGCCTAGCTGAGCGCTTCCTAGGTAATAACCGATCAGAATATTGTCGGCTTGGCGGTGAAAATAATTGATAGCATTGAAAGCACTTAAATTAACGCCGAAATTTATGGCCGACCGGCTGCCCTTCCAATTGCCGACGCGGCTCGGACGCCAGGGCGACAGCATCCACTGGCCAACCGTGCCAACAGAAGCCGTTGTGAGCGTCGCGGCGGCAAGCGACCAGTAACCGAAGTCCCAGACCCATGCCATTGCAATACCAACGGCAAATCCGCACAAGAGACTGCCAAGGCTCACGCCATGCAGCGACGGCCATTGCATATTGCGAGTCAACAGCGCCTTGTGCTGCGCACCGGCTGCGGTGATCGGGATGGCGAGTGCCAGAACCAGGACGAGGTCCAAAAGGCGACGATCATTGAAGGTCCATGCAGCGAGCGGCGCCATCAGCCACGTCACCAGCATGAGAACGAAACCGGCGGCGAGATTGAGGAAAAAAAGCGCGCTCACGGTGTCATGATCAAGCTCTTTTCGCTGGATGGTCGCCATCGACAGACCCATGTCGGCGAAGACTCCGACAAACGCGGTGACTGACGCCGCCATGGCCACAAGCCCGAAGTCCTCGGGCTGAAGCAGGCGCGCCATCATCGCCATGTAGCCGAGTTGCATGAGGAGGACCAAAACCTGCGTGCCAATGGCTATGACCCCGCCGGATGCCGTGCGTCTCCCGAGATCTCTGGTCAGGTGTTCACTGGACAGTGCCTCCTCGGAGGCTGAGGGGATCAGTCTCAACGTTTGTACTCTTTGCCCTGGCCGGATTCCATTCGCTAGCTACGGCTTACCTAGTCGTGAGGGTGGACGTATTGAGGACGAAATGCAGAGAACAGGAGCTTCGCAAATATCTTCATCGAAAGCGCCCCCAGAGGGTCAATTCTACCGCTTCTAACACAGTTAAGATAGGCTTTAGCAAAGTACAATACATCTTTTCTTTGCACAATATCTGAAAGTTCACCATATGCTATCAATGAACTGTGCTTCTTGTAAAATTTATCAATGTTAAGTTTACATTTATACTTGTCATATAGCTGTTTTAATCCATGCAATCGTGTATTCGAATCCTTGGAAACACTATATCCTCCGTGAAGCGTGTAAATAGTCAATGGCTCATGAATGCTATAGAATTTAACTTCGTTCATAGCCATCCGCAACCAAAGATCCCAGTCTTGGAAACTTGATAGCTCGGGGTCGAACCCATCCACTGCGTCCAGGCACGTCTTTCTCGCAGAGACAGCGCTAGCGGTATGCAGGGCAAATGAGCCATCCGACATTGCCGTTACGACGTTTTCCGGTACCGGTCGGCCAAAGGCGAAAGTATCTTTCCTTTTACCGCTATCGTGACGTACGATCGCGCCTGAATAGACTACACCGATACGTCGATTCGCAGTGTGTGCAGCTAAATGTCGTTCGATCTTATTTGGTAACCAGTGATCGTCATCATCAAGAAAAAATATAATTTCTCCAGAAGCATTCTTAATGCCAACATTCCTTGCTTCACCACCTTTCAGTCGTTTGGAGCAGGAAATGACACGAACGGTGTTGTTTTTTGCGACCTCATCGAGGCGAAAAATCTCATCATACTCATCTGGATCGGAGACAATCACTAGCACCTCATCAGGCGTAGAGGATTGCTCCAAAACGCCTCTCAAGGCTCTACGAAGCATTGGAATCCGCCTAAAAGTTGGAATAATGACGCTGACCGAAAATTTGCTCATCCGTCTGTCTTCCTAAGTATTCCAGATGGATTGTTTGAATCGAATACCGCTTTCCGACAGAGATCAGGCAGTGCGCGCATCTACGCCCCTGCCAAGACAATCGACGATTTGAACGACTTTCACTGAGCAGCCTCGCCTGTAGTGCCATTGCCATCCCGAAAAAAAAGCGCATCGATCTGGTTAAGCCGATGGGTTTGCGGATTGCGGAATCCAATCCAGATGTCCCATAGGCCGAAACCCTGCTCGGCCATCCACTGCTGTACCGCGATCCCCGAAGATTGCCCGGCATAAAGATCGACCAACGAAAGCTCGACGAGAATGCCCTGAACGTGCGGCAGGACGGCGCGCGCGCCCTCAAGAACCAGGGCCTCGCTGCCCTGCACATCGATCTTCAAGAAGACATTGCGACCGATCAGACCAAGGTTAGGCCAAAGTGCGTCGAGCCTCTGGGTTTCGACCTCGATCTGCCTGTCCACCTTGACCTGCGGGGCCGACTCGACGAAGCCTCCGAGCGGCTCGAGCAGCGAGCTGCTGGCAGAGCCCTGCGTAACATAAAAGCTCGCCCTGCCCGCTTTGTCGCCCACTGCCAAACGCGGTGCGATGGACCATCGGTCCCCGAACACTGCGGCCGCTTCGAGCAAGAGCGCGTGCTCGTCGGGCAGCGGCTCGAACGAGATGATACGCCCCTCAAACCCGCTTTTGAAAAGCTGCTGGGCGAATTGCCCCCGATTGGCGCCTACATCGAGAACCGTATCGATCCCGTGCATGCGCAGGAAATGAATGAAACGAAGGTCATCGCGCGAATTCAGGCCGTTCAGCCGGATGTCCAAGCCAAACCGTCGGCCGACGTCGCGTAGAGCCTGTTTAGTCTGCGGACCCATGATGTTCCATTTTGATGCTTGGGATTTCTTGTTTTTTGCCACTACCGATGCGGTTCAGCTTTCCCGCCAGTTGCGTCGGCAAAGTCATTGTCCCGATTTTCAAATGCCGCACGCAAACGTGCCACCGATTGGTCCCGGCATGTCATTGCTATACCGTCGGACTGCGGCTGCGTGTCCGCTTCGCCGATCTTCGTGAGAATTGCCACGCCCTCGTCAATATCACCGAATGCGCAACGATGAACCGGATAATTGAGGTGCGATGCAATGCTGTCAATGTACGATCCCCGCCGGACAATGGCTTGTTTACCAAGCTGCATGGCGCGGCCGAACAGCCCGGAAGAAGAATCATAGGACGGGTCGTAGCAGGCCCATAGGCAGGTAGCGCACAGCTTCGCAGACAAAACCTCGTCATCAGTCAGATAGCGGTCGATCACCAGGCCGCCGGCCTCGCTCACCAGTTCTGCGAACCGCTTTTGATCTGCCGGGACTTTACCGGCGACGACAATCATCAGCCGGTCGGTAATGGCAGGCTTGGCTTGCAAGATTTTGGCCAGGAACGGAAAACCTTTCATGACGGACGGTCCGCCAAGAAACAAGAGGATGGGGCGACCCTGGGCCTTCCGTTTCACGTCCTGCGCAAGTGCGCTGTCGGGCCAATCGGCGTACGCGGTCCTACTGTCCAAATCCCAAAACTGCGGATCGTAAATCCAGTTATCTGCCACGCTCGCGAACCGTTGATCGAGATAGAAGGGCAGGATCGACAGTAAGGTCACACTTCGGAGCCGCTTGAGAAGGCGAAAAGCGTGGCGCCGCACAGTGGTTTTAAAGAAGCCCCCGATGAAGCAAAGCCTCGGACTCATGAAGATCGCGACCGTGCGGCGACCGAGGACGGCGCGCAATATGGCTACGACAAAAAAGAACGCGATGTCGTCCTCAAGCGTGGCAAACAGCACTGAGTCCGCGGCCAGAAGCGTCCTCAACGTCGAAACGCCGCGAGGTTCGATGAGTCGAGTGAGCCCTGTGACACCAGACAAAGTCTCGACATAAGACTCGCGATGCCCAAGGGGCGAGCCCACGGTGACGTAGCCTCGCGTGACGACTTGCCCCATCACGGAGGGTCGGGGGCTCGATCTCGCTTTGGCGCCTGGCCCAGCATCAAATCTGCGGTGCTCGCTCTGAAACGACATCATCGAATATTCCCTAACCGCCCGCATTAAAGTCTATGGTCGAGACCAGGGCGTCCGGGAAAGCCGCGTTGAAGATCGAATTTCCCGTCCCAGATCGCTGGCATGCCACCAAGATAGACTGCCCACATGGAAAACGTCGATCGGGAAGCGATCACCACACGCGCCCGTGACAGATTGTGCATCGCGGTGAGCGCATTGCCGCTCGGATCCATCGTAAGATCCGGTATCCCCAATTCGCGCTTGACGAAGTTCACGTCGCCATCCGTAAAAAGCGTAGTTCGCGGATTTGCGGTGCCAGCGAGCCGCCGTGCTTCTGCGAGTGCGGCGCGATACCAATCGAAGGGCAACCGAACATTATTGCCACCCTGATCGCTACCAGACTGCGCGAAATCACCGAGCCGGATGTGGAGCCCTATGTCATAAGCATCGTCCATGACTCCGACGCCGCGGACCGTATCCTTGAGCCAGGCCGACACGATTTCGCCATGACCGGCGAGGTCATGGAAATAACTCTTTAGGCCCGAATAGCGCACCGCAACGCCGATCTCGCCGCGATAGGCATCTTCGTCGACCTTCGGACACCACTGAGCTTGCGCCCAATCGCGCCACTCGGCACCCGTGCGGCTGCGTATCACGTTGCCGTAGGTTCGCGTGTCCCGTTCGCGGCGGAGGAATGTTCCCAGCTTGAGCTGTCTCAGGGTCGGATGAATGAAGACACCGCCGTGAACCTTCTGCCCGATCAACGCGCGCGCGATCGGAAAGAGAAGATTGCCTAGCCCTGGCCCGGGTGAGCGGATGACACCCGCATCCCAGCGGCTAAGAACCGGCAGATGCCACGGTCCTCCCCTGGTCAGTTCATCATGGGACGCCAATCTAGCCAAGCTTTCGGACGGCCAAAAACTGATCGTTGAGGACGGAAAGTCTCCATTGTGTTTCCGGCAGCAGCATTTCCAGCTTTTGCATCACTTCCGATTTCCTTGGCCATCCCGGCTCGACGCCGAAGAGTCGGAAATCATCGACCACAACCGCAACAAAATTCGAGATGAAAGGCGCGATGAGATCGAGTTCTTTCAGCACCGGCTCCGGCTCGTCGCCCTGTCCCGTTTCGCCACCGCTGAAGTGTCCATCCAGATAGATAAGCGCCTTGTTCACCCGCGAAGCTATTTCGGGCAGCAGCTTGGCGCCGTCGCCGAGCAGCAATTTCACATTTTTCCGTCCCGCGCAGCGCTTGCTGGCTTGATGATACAGTGCTTCGTCAATTTCGACCGAGATCACCTTCTCAAACAGGTGAGATATTCGTTTTGTCGTCACGCCCTTGTAGGAGCCAATTTCCACCGCAGTCGTGGCGCCAGTCATATCCCTGCAGGTTTTCATATTGTGCAACTTCGTTAGCGAATGCGGGACAAACTGTCGGTTGCGCACCTTCGCAATGAGGTCAAGGGCATAGCCTCCGATCGGCTCCAAAATGCTCTTTGGGTCATTCATCAGATAGATTTCTTCATGCGTGATTTACCGCCTTGTTTCGACGAAAGCTGCCCCAGCTTGCGCACTGGCTTCGCAATGAGCGCGTAGTCGAGGGGCCCTGACCCAAGCCAACGGCGTCTGGAACGTAGCGCTTCCAGATTGTGTCCGATGTGGGAACGGAAGCTCCTTGTGCTTGCGCCTCCGATCATCATGTCAACAAGGACCTGATCCATCGTCGCGAGCCTGAATCCATGGAGCTCGACGGCCCGCAGCATCCAATCGTAGTCTGAGGAAACCTTCAGCGTCAGGTCGAACGATCCGACCTTTTCGGCAACGCGGCGCCGGACATAGAAGGTCGGGTGAGCAGGCATCCAACCCGAACGGAACCCGTTGTGAGGTCTGGGTTCTGCCCGCCAGCGACGAACGACCCGTTTGTTGTCATGGTTGTCGACAAAGTCGAGATGGCCGTGGACAATTTCGGCGTCGGCAAGCGCCCCGCTGATCTTGCCGAGCACGGAACTGTCATGGAACGCGTCGTCCGCGTTAAGAGCCCCGATTGCCTCGCCCGTGCAAAGTGCGAGTCCCTTGTTGAGTGCATCATACATTCCGCTGTCGGGCTCGCTGACCAGCCGGATCTGCTCCTGTGGGTAGGACCGGACAATTGACACCGTCTCGTCCGACGAATTGCCGTCGATGACCACCAGTTCCTTGTCGCGATGATCCTGGGCCAGGAAGCTATCGATCGTATGCCTGATCGTCGCCGCAGAGTTCCAACAGACGGTCAAGACCGAGATTTTCATGTCGACCCGGCCCAGTCGCCTACTGTGCCGCAACGCGGATTCGATCCTCATCCAGGCGCCGGTGCTCGAATTCCCGTCTTACCGTTTCAAGGTCGGACTGAACCATTTCCTGGACCATCGCATCGAGCGAGGTTGTTGCCTTCCACCCGAGAACGCGCTCCGCTTTCGAGGGGTCGCCGATCAACAGCTCTACTTCGGTCGGCCTGAAATAGCGCGGATCCACCTCGATCAGGACAGCGCCTGATTTTGCATCGACGCCTTTTTCGTCGATACCGGAACCGACCCACTCGATCTCGATGCCGACCTCGCTGAATGCAAGCTCGACAAAGCGGCGGACCGAATTCTTTACGCCGGTTGCAAGGACGTAGTCGTCCGGCACTTCATGCTGAAGGATTCTCCACATGCCTTCGACGTAATCGCGGGCATGGCCCCAATCCCGTTCAGCCGACAGATTGCCGAGGTAGAGCTTGTCCTGGAGGCCGAGCCTGATTGCAGCAGCCGCGCGCGTGATCTTGCGGGTGACGAAGGTCTCGCCGCGCATCGGGCTTTCGTGATTGAACAGGATGCCGTTGGAAGCATGGATATCGTAAGCTTCGCGGTAATTCACGGTGATCCAGTAGGCGTAAATCTTTGCCGCCGCATAGGGCGAGCGAGGATAGAAAGGCGTCGTCTCCCGCTGCGGAATCTCCTGCACCTTGCCGTAGAGCTCGGAAGTCGACGCTTGGTAAAAACGCGTCTTTTTTGTCAGGCCAAGCAGCCGGATGGCTTCAAGGAGACGCAATGTGCCGATCGCGTCGGCATTCGCGGTATATTCCGCGGTCTCGAAACTCACCTGGACATGCGATTGTGCAGCGAGATTGTAGATCTCGTCTGGCTGCACCTCCTGGACGATGCGGATGAGGTTGGTGGCGTCGGTCATGTCGCCATAATGCAGCGACAGCCTTACGTCCTTCTCATGCGGATCCTGGTAGAGATTGTCGATGCGACCGGTGTTGAACGACGATGAACGTCGCTTGATGCCGTGGACGTCATAGCCCTTTGCCAGCAGGAGTTCCGCCAGATAGGCGCCATCCTGACCGGTGATGCCGGTGATGAGTGCGGTTTTTCGGCTCATTTTGTTCCCTTCGGCGGCTATAGAAACACAACCATATTCTCCAGTCGAACGGCGGCATTCGACCCCTGGAGCAGACTAATTCAACTTGGCTATTATCGTGACCCAAACCCGCTTAGCATCGTTTTTAGGGTCCTTAGCACAATAACGATATCGAGCCATGGCGAGAAATTCTTGATGTAATAGAAATCATAGTGCAGCTTCTCGATCTCGTCGTCGTCGTCCGACACGTATCCCTGATTCACCTGAGCCCACCCTGAAATTCCTGGACGAACGATATTTCGGTAGCGATAGAACGGCAGCGCCATCGAATAATGAGAAGACAACACCGTCGCTTCGGGGCGGGGCCCAATCCAACTCATTTCCGAGCGAACGATATTTATCAACTGCGGCAGTTCGTCAATTCGGCTCCTGCGAAGGAAGCGGCCGAGCCGGGTGATCCTGCTGTCGCCCGGCTTCGTCACTGCAAGACTGCGAACGTTGGCCGCATCAGGTGCGCTGACGGTCATTGTTCGGAACTTAAAGACCGTAAATGATTTTCCGCCGTAGCCTAAGCGCTCCTGGCGAAATATGGCAGGTCCGGGAGATTCCAGCCTGATCATCAGCGCAATCAATAATAAGAACGGCGCCAGCATAATCAGGGCTAACAGGGCGGAAACCCAGTCGATCACCTGCTTGATCTTGATGTAAGCCTGGTTGGGATTAAGCGAACCCAGCGTGTTTTCGGACAAATGCTCAATTTCAACGCGACCCGTCAGAGACTCACTGATCTGCTTGACGTGATAGACAGGAACGCCCGCGAGAGCCTGGTCGGCTATGTAGCGCTCCCAATCATCGGATAGCTCGGCACGAAGGTCGGCCACGACGCCGCTCACGCGGTCAATGACCGTCTCGGGGGAGCGGAGCCAATGCCAATTCACGCCGCTAATCTCGTCAAGACGACTGACAGACCCGCCTGGAACCACGGCGAGACTGTACGGGTCCAGGCGCCGGCTCAGGATGCTCAGACTGAAATACCAGAAGATTGACAGCGTCAAACTGCCGGCTGCCTGGAAAGCGCTGTAGTCAATTCGGAACAGGAAAATCGCCAAATATACAAGTCCGTAGGACAGCGCAAAAGTGGGCAAAATATACCCAGCAGCCGCGACGCCCGGCAGATTGATTATTCGACGGAAGAAAAAAAATCCTGAAGTATGTGCGACGATGCCCGCAAACATCGTAATCTGAACGTTTGAGTCATACAATATATCGGTATTTATCAGCATTCTAACTAGCGCAGGAGTTAGAATTGCAAAAGCCAATCCACCAAGAAGCTGAAATCTAATCCGATGCAGCAGGTGCCGCTGGCTTTGCGGCTTTATGATTGGAGCATTCAATTCCAGGCGCTCACTGGCATATCGGTAGAGAATTCGACCATTCTCAATTCTCGGGGCCCGATAATTCTTCGATCCGACAATAAGGATTTCAAATCAAAATTCCTCGACCGGTCAACCGATATACCGAGGGAGCCGGTGAAGCAGCCCTCGGCTGCCCATCTGTTTTTCGCCTGCTTCGGTCAAAAGGCACAATCTCCAACAATGGCTACCGCACTCCCGGGTGAAACCCGAGAGCCGACTTTGCAGCAGCCTGCATCGCATAATCCGAGCGTCAATTATGCGATCGCGACGAGTTCCCTTGAATCCATGTCAACAGGGATCTCGCCATTCATGATGGCAACCAGGACCCGGGCCCTTCCGGCGGGATCGAGCCGGTCAAGGCGACCGATCATCTCGGCGAAAGGACCCGAGAGAATCCGAACCGAAGAGCCCGCAGCGAGGCCTCCGGTGAAATCAAGCAGGCCATCCTTGCCGGTCAGGGCAATGAACCGCTCCACCAGCCCCGACAGGACCGGCAATGGCCGCTCGCCCTGCATGATGAGGGAGCGCACGCCAAACGTTCCATTGACCGAGCGCCACTGCTGCAGCGCGACATCGAGGGCGATGAACATGTAACCTGGAAAATACGCCGCCGGTCGCGTCTCGATGCGCCGGGCATGACGTATGGTCTTCTCGCAGCGAGGTACAAACGGGTGAAACCCCTGTAACCGAAGATGCCGTTCGGCGACGTCTTCTTTTCCCGGAAACACGCTGGCGGCATACCAGCGTGCTGCGGTGCCGGTTGCGGGCCGCTGCAATGCTACAGTCGCCTTAACAGTTGTTTTTTCCGGGCTGGTCACGCATCCCCTCTCGGCGGTCCTCGGCATGGTTGACAGCATGGGTTACGACAGCGCGAAGATACCAGCAAGCAACCATGTCGCGAGAATCGATGTGGTTGGTCGAATCCTGCTAATTGTCCACTACTTTAGCTGCGCCTAAAAGTCCTCGCGCCGCTTTCTTTCTTAGCTATCTAGCAGCGGTATCGAGCAATTGCGTCGATATGTAGCTGCTGGTTACGCTGACTCGCGACGAACCGCTGGCTCTTCTGGGTCCTTAATCGGTCGATTTGAACATAGTGTGACGTTATCGTTACCAAAGCGTTACCGACCGCGGCGGCGGCCTGCTTCGACGAGAACTCGCGGCAGGCCGTCGCTGAAACGGGACCATGCGACGATCTGTGGTTGCGTGGGTCCGATCAGTGCCGCGCCCGATCTATCGACCAGGGGTCAGGAGCGTTTGAGCAGCGACCAGACGGCTGGCACAAGGCTCGCCGCCAGGCCGACCTTGATCAGGTCGCCGACGATGAACGGCACGACGCCGAACTGCCATGACTTTTCCGGGCCGATGAGCAGCGCCAGCCAGGCAAAGCCCATCGCCATCATGACGATTTCGGCAACCAGCATCGCGTTGAAGAGCTTGATCGGATGGCGATCCCAACCGCGATCGGCGGCCCAGCCGACGATCGCCGCCATGACGACGAAGCCGGCAAGATAGCCGCCGGTCGAGCCGAGCATGTAAGCGATGCCGATGCCCTTTTCCGGCGTGCCCTGGAAGACCGGCAAGCCGATGGCGCCCTCCGCCATGTAGAGAAGCAGCGTGGCGACGCCGAGGCGCATGCCGAATGCAGCGGCGATCAGAAAGACGGCCAAGGTCTGCATCGAGATGTCGACGGGTCCGAGCAGAACCCTGGTCTTGGCCGACAAGGTCAGCAGCAGCGTTCCGACGATCGCCAGCAAAAGCTGCGTCGCCAGGCGGGCCGCGCCCTTTTCAGGCAGAGCGAGAGAAACAAGCGGCGTCGTTGCAATTGCCATGGTCTTCCTCATTGCGGATTGCCGCAGATCGCGGCCTTGCGTTTTCCTATATTGGCTTCCGTGCTATGCGGCAATCGGTTTTGCCGCCTCTGGAGTAGAACTGAACGACATTGGCCATGGCGCTGAGATTCGACACCGACTTCGACCCGTCCTACGGCCAGGGCGTGATCGTTGCACCCGACGTGCTCCGGATTACCGCAAAAAATCCCGGCCCGTTCACATTCTACGGCACCAACAGCTACATCGTCGGGCGCGAGACGCTGGCGGTGATCGATCCGGGGCCGGATGACGATGCGCATCTCAAGACACTGCTCGAGGTGATCGCAGACAGACCGGTCAGCCATATTTTCGTCAGCCACACGCATCGCGACCATTCTCCGCTGGCAGCGCGGCTGAAGCAGCACACTGGCGCAATTATCCTGGCCGAGGGCCCACATCGGCCGGCGAGGCCGCTGCGCATAGGCGAAATCAATCCGCTCGACGCCAGCGCCGACACCGCCTTCAATCCGGATATCGCGCTTCCCGATGGTTTGGTGGTAAACGGCGACGGCTGGGCGATCAGAACGGTGCTGACGCCGGGCCATGCCGCCAATCATGCAGCCTTTGCGCTGGAAGGAACCGGTATCCTGTTCTCGGCCGATCATGTCATGGCCTGGGCGACCTCCATCGTTGCGCCGCCGGACGGCGCCATGGCCGACTTTATGGCCTCGCTGGATCGGCTGATCGAGCGCGACGACCGCCTGCTGCTGCCCGGCCATGGCGGGCCGGTGACAGCGCCGCGCAGCTTCATGCGCGAGTTGAAGTCGCATCGCCGAATGCGCGAACGCGCGATCCTGGAGCGGATCACAAGCGGCGACCGGACGATCAAGGAGATGGTCGCGGCGATCTATCGCGATACCGATCCGCGCCTGCACGGCGCTGCCGGACTGTCGGTGCTTGCCCATCTCGAGGACCTGGTGGCGCGCGGCCTGGTGAGCACCGACGGCGACCCTGCGATCGACGGCATTTTCAGCCTGCCTGGCTAAGATCCCGCCAGAACTCGCACTACGCTCATGAAAGCTCAGAACCGGCTGGAACGCTCTTCCGGTTGAGGCGACTTCAGACCCTGGCAAGAGCATTGCGGATTGGCCGGAAGTCGCGCGGCGGTTTCCAGCGCGACCCGCGAGGCTGTCATGGAGAGATTGGGCAGCACGTCCTCCTGCAGCAATTTCTGGCGGTTGCGGTCCATATAGTCGTTAAAACCCGCCGTGACGAACGCACAGGGCACGAAGCAGGCGCCGATCTCGCGCGCCAAGGTGGCCTCAGGGGCAATAGAATGGTTAAGCACATCCGCCCCCATGCCGCGATACGCCAAAGCCTCGGCTGGGGTTGTCAGTCGCGGCCCGTAACAGTGGGCAGCCACCAACTGCTGTTCGATGCCATGAACGCGGCATTCGGCCGGCCAATAACCGCGGGCCGTCTCAACCAGAACCGCCGCACATCTTGGACATACGATCTGCTTGCCCGAACAGTCGAAGCTCTGGCGGTCCGGCAGCAGTGAAAACGGGGTCTGCGTCAGTTCGATGATGTCGGCGTTCACCACCAAGTCGCCGGGCTGGATCGCCTTGTTGACGGCGCCAACGGTCGAACAGGCGAGGACTTGCCGCACACCCGCTTTCATCAACACCCAGAACGCGCGGCGATGGCAGGAATGGTCGATATGGTCGCGGGGATTGCCGTGCGAATACATGCACAACGCCCGCTTTGCTCTTCCTTCGGCTGAAATCGAGGCATCGAACTCGAGCAACTTCCAGTTGTCGGAACGACCGAAAGGCGTATCAAAACTCATGTCGCGCCGCAGCGTGCGCACGCCATCGAAGCCGACATCTTCCGGGAAGGCAAGGCCCCAGTTTGCCGACCCGGTGATGATGGCCAACCCAACCTGAGGTATGTCAGTCGATCGATCCGCCGGAGCACCGGCTGCGTGATGATTTTTGGGCATGCTTCCAATCTCAGTCAGGATTTTGGCTTGGTCAGGATTGTTGGCTCGGTCAGGCTTTTTGGCGAAGGGCCACGATCACGACGACGACGACAACAATAGCGGTCCACAATGTCGAGATCGCCGCAATGGTCGGATCGATCTGATCGCGCAGCGACAGGAACATGAGCTTAGGCATCGTGCTGTTGCGACCACTCGCGATGAAGATCGAAATCACAGACTCATCGAGCGACGTCAGGAACGCCATCAATGTCGCCGACAACAGACTGAGCTGAAGTTGCGGAACGATTATTCCGCCAACAGCCCTGGCCCAGTCCGCGCCGAGGCTGCGCGCCGCCTGAACCTGGTTCCAGTCGAAGCGAGCCAGGGCGGGCAACAACACAATGCACGCCACCGGAACAGCCAGCACCACATGTCCGACCAGCACACCGAACAACGTTCCGACCAGACGTTGTGCCGCCAGCACAAAAAAGAGGCCGATCGCCAGCAGGATTCCTGGGGTGACCGAGGGGGTGAGCAGGATGCCCTGGATGGAAGCTGCGGTCTTCCCGCCCAGCCGATTCATTGAAATGCAGGCGAGCAGCGCAAAAGGCACCGCGATCAGCGCCGTCAATGTCCCAAGGATCAGGCTCGTCCTGAGTGCTGCCATCCACGTTGCCGAGCCGAAGAAGTTCTCGTACCAGCGCAGCGAGTAGGCGTGCGGCGGAAACTCGAGGAGATTCGACGCCGAAAACGAAAGCGGCACCACCACGAGCGTCGGCAACATCAGAAATGCCATGACAAGAGCAGCAAAGCTCCAGAGGACAATGCGGGCGAGCCGGTTTTGCGGATAGGCTTCAAGCATGGGAGGCTGCCACCGTGTTCTGGGCCAGCAGGCGGCGTGCCGCCAGCAGCATCACACCGATCAGCGCCATCAGAACGAGGAGCAGAATGCCCAGGACGCTCGCCGACCCCCAATCCTGAAAGGTCGATAGCGCACGCTCGATCCGGGTAGAGAGAGGATTTACCTTGCCGCCGCCAAGCACCGCCGGCGTGATGAAAAAACCGATGGAATAGATGAGGACGATGACCGAACCCGAGAAGATGCCGCCGGCCGAAAGCGGCATTATGACGGTGCGGATGACCTGCCCGAGCGTGGCTCCCATGCTCGCTGCCGCGCGAATGAGGTTTGGGTCGATATCGCGCATCGCGGCATAAACGGGCAGCAGGAAGAGCGGCAGCATGTAGTGAACCATGCCGATCAGCGTTCCTGTGAAGTTATAGACCAGCGGCAAAGGCTCCGCTGTCAGGCCCGAACCAGTCAAAGCCGCGTTGATCAGGCCATCACGCCGCAAGAGCACGAGCCAGCCATAGGTGCGCACCAGGATGGCGGTCCACAATGGCAGCATGACGAAGGCCATCAGCAAATTGGCCACCCTTGGTCTGGCGCTGGCCAAGGCGAGTGCCAGCGGGGTGCCCAGAAGAATGCAAATCGCCAGCGTGCCGAGGGACAGTTCAAGGGTGGTGACGAGCGCCGACCATGTCAGTCCGCTCGAAAGCACTTTCGAGTAGTTGGCGACAGTGTACTCACCGCCTGTGGTCAGGAAAGATTGCCGGATGATCCAAAGGATGGGCAATATCGCCGCCAGTCCAACGATGAACAGCGCCGGCAGCGAAAGCGAAAGAAAAAACCGCCGCTCGCGGCGCGCATCTCCGGCGAGCGCAGGATCCACAGTGACGGTCACGCCATCGCTCCCGGTATGGCGTGAACCTTCGCTGCTGGTGCATATGCGGTCATCCGCTGACCGGCGGCAAGCTCGGCGCAACCGCCGGCCAGCGCTGCCGGAATGCAGACAAGGACCTCCTGGCCACCGTCAAGCGCCAGCGTCAAAAGCCAGTTCTCGCCGCGGAACGCCTTGGCGCGCAGTATTCCTTCGAGAGCCACTGCGTCTGACCCGACGAGCTTCGCATCAAGATGGAAGCTTTCGGCGCGAATCATCAGAGTTTCGCCTGACGCTTCGGCGCCATCGATCCTGCGCACCGAGCCCGGCGCCACAATGTTTGCCTCGCCCATGAATTCGGCGACGAAGCGGGTCGATGGACGATCATAGATCCGCTGCGGCGTATCGATCTGCTGGATGCGGCCGGAGTTCATCACCGCAATCCGGTCAGACATGATCAGCGCCTCGCGCTGGTCATGGGTCACGTAGATTGTGGTGATCCCCAGATCATCGTGCAGACGCCGGATCTCATACTGCATGGTTTCGCGCAGATTCTTGTCGAGCGCCGACAGCGGCTCGTCCATCAGCATCACGCGCGGTTCGAAGACGATTGCCCGCGCCAACGCCACCCGTTGACGCTGGCCGCCGGACAGTGCGGCAACATTGCGCTCCGCCAGGCCATCCAGCTTCACGCGGGCCAAGGTGGCAAGCGCCCGCTGACGCGCCTCTGCTCTCGGCGTCTTGCGCAGCGCCAGCGGATACGCGACATTGGCCAGGACATTCATGTGGGGAAACAAGGCGTAATTCTGGAATACTATGCCGATGTCCCGTTTGTTGGGCGCCAGGCGAGTGATGTCGCGATCGCCCAACAAGAGCTTACCGGAATCCGGCCGGACAAAACCGGCCAGAGCCATGAGTAGCGTGGTCTTGCCCGATCCCGAGGGCCCCAGCAGCGTGAGGAACTCGCCAGCTTGAATGTCGAGCGAGACATCATCCAGTGCGACGTAGGACCCGTAAGCCTTGCTGACGCTGTCGATGGTGATCGGGAGCGACTTCATCATCTGCTCCAGCCTTATCAGCTGAGACTCAGCGGGCCATCATCTCATCGAAGGCTTGTTGGGCAGCCTCGCCGTTCTTGACCCACCATTCTGAATTCGAAAACACCGAAGTGCCGGCATTTTCAGGCGCGGTCGCAAGCGTCTTCAGACGGTCCTCGGGAATTAGGCCACCCTCATATGCCACAGGATTGACCGGGCCATAGGCGATGAAATCGGTCAGCTTCGCAACGCGCGCGGGCTGCGTCATCGCAGCGATGAGCTTCATCGCGGCTTCCTTGTTCGGCGCTCCCTTCGGCACCCCAAGGCAGTCCGTGCCGATGACCGAACCCTTGAACGTGTAGTCAGCCGCGCCGCCATCCTTTTTCACGGTCTCTGCCCGTCCGTTCCAGGTAACGACCAGATCCGCCTCACCGTCTTTCAGCAGCTGCGCGGACTGGGCTCCCGAGGTCCACCACACGGCGACATCTGGTTTGATCGCTTCAAGCCGCTTGATGGCGCGCTCCAGCCCTTCCGGCGTGCTGAGCACGGAATAGACGTCCGCCGGCGCCACGCCATCGGAGAGAAGCGCGATCTCGATCGAGTCCTGCGCATTGGCGCGCAACGCGCGGCGGCCCGGGAATTTGGCTACGTCCCAGAACTCAGCCCAGGTCTTCGGCGGGTTCTCACCATAGGTCTTGGTGTTCCACGACATGACGGTGCCATAGGAATCGAACGGATAGCAGTAGTCGGACTTGGCACCCTCCGGCACGGATTTGGGATCGATGATCTTGTAATCGAGTGGCTCCAGCAGCGATTGAGCGGCGGCCTGCGCGCCTTCCGGCGAGCCGAGGTGGATAATGTCGGTCGCAATTGCCCCCGAGGTGACCTGCATCTTCAAGGCGGCCAGGCCGTCGCTCAGGGTTTCCTCGCGGACATCATAGCCAAGCTCTTTTGCAGCAGGGGCCCACATGGCCTCTTTCATGGCGTTGCCATAATCGCCGCCTGCGGTCGTGATGGTGAGTGTTTGCGCATGGACGGGCATGGCAGCCGAGATGGCGAATGCTGTTAAGGAAAGGCGCAGCCAGGACATAGGTTCTCCTCCCGAACTTTATCAAATATTGCCTGAAATGGCTATTTATTCGTAATCGTAACGTTACGATTGCATCTGAATACGCAGGAGTCAAGCTGCTTGCTACGGGCGTCTGGATTGACCGGGATGTCGAATCCGGTAACGTTATGGCGGTCAGCAAGGCAGCCGGCGCTTTCGCAAATGAAGTCGGGCGAACAATGGCCAATCTAAAGCAGATCGCGGCGGAACTTTCCCTCTCGGTGACCACGGTGTCCCGCGCTCTGAAGGATGGCCCGGAAGTGCAGCCCTCGACCATAGCCCGCGTCAAGGAGGCGGCCAAGCGGGTCGGCTATCTGCCAAATCATCATGGTCGTGCGCTCAAGACCGGTCGAACGCTGACGCTGACGGCAGTACTCCCGATGGAGACCCGAGATCATCTGTCCGATCTGTTGAAGCTGCCTTTGATCGAAGGCATGACGCTGGCGGCGCGGCAAGCCGGTTATAGTCTGTCCATCTATTCCACCACTCCCGACGACGATCCAGTCGAGAGTGTGCAGCGGCAGCTTCAGGCGCGCAGCACGGACGGACTGATCATCACGCGCCTGGTGTCGGGTGATCCGCGCGTCAAGCTGCTGCTGGATCAACGCATGCCATTCGTCGCGTTTGGAAGAACCGACCTGGATACCGCGTATCCTTATGTCGATGTCGACAATGAACAGATTGCCTACGAGGCAACCCGACGGCTCATGGATAAGGGCTGTCGACGCATTGCACTGCAACTTCTGGTTCCGGAGGATCAGGGGAGTGCCATGCGTCTTTCCGGCTATGCAAGGGCAATGGCCGAGGCCGGCATTCCGATCGACCAATCGCTGATCGGTCATGGCATGTTCACCATGGAATCGAGCGCAGCCTGGTTCGATCGCTTGCTGGCTTGTTCAGATCCGCCGACAGGCTTGGCATGCGCCAACGAACTGGGCCTTCTAGGGGCGCTACACGCTCTTGGCAAAAGAGGTCTTGCGCCGGGGAGCGACGTCCACATTGTAACGCGTGACAGCACGCGGCTGGCACGCTTCCTGCCGGCGAAGATCGAAGTTCATTCCGTCGATATGGCGGCTGTCGGACGCAAGCTCATCGAAGTCCTCGAGAGCCGGATCATCAATCCGCTTGGGCCGGTCGAAACAATTTTGCTCAGGGGTGAATTCGACCCCGGCGAATAGCCTGCCCGCAGACTCAACCTATGATTGTATAAGCCGAATGCTCTGGCCGTCACTCGGCCGGGGCAGTGCCGACCTGGCCGGCGACTTCCTGATCCAGCTCGGCTAGGAAATCCACGATGCGGGCCGCATTGTCGCCAAGGTCGTAGCGGCCGTAACGCGAGGCCGAACGCATGTCGACCATGACCGCATCGCCATCGTCGCTCACACGGATGGCGACGTCGGCGGGAAGGCTGAGGATGAAGCTCCTGGCCAGGGCGTTGATCGTCACCTCGCTTTGCCCGATCGCGCGGGGAACCGGCGCCGTTAGCTGCCAATCCCGACGATCGAGCACGGTTCCGACCGCTTCCAGGACCCGATCGAAAGGCAGGACATAGCTGCGTCCGGTGACAAGCGGATAGGTTTCTGTCTGCAGGCGCCGCTCGCCCGGGGTCGGCGGCGAAAGCGCGTTCATATCCCAGGTCCGGGTGCTGGTGTCGAGCACCGGCGGATCGTCGAAATCCGTCGAAATGTCCCTGAGCGGTGGATAAGTCGCTGCCCAGTAGGCGGCAATGCCAAAAGGAACAAGCACCAGCAGTGCCAGCACCGTGCCGACGGTGAGATCGCGACCGCCACGGTCGCCGAAATTCCACAATCTCGAAAAGGCAAATCCGGCGAACAACAGCGCAAAGGCGGCAAGCAGCGCGACAATGCCGAGCACCCAAAGGAAAGCCGGCGTTTCAACAAGCTGATATCGGTGGCCGACGAGAACGGTCAGCAGCAGGACCGCCGAAAAAGCGCCTGTCCGCCGCGACCAGCCGGCCGCCCTCGATGTCTGTCGCTCGGGAGTTTTCATCATTTTCAGCACTGCTTCACCCCGAACCGGCGCTTGAAGCCGTTTAGCGGCGGCTTGAAGGCGAAAGACGTCATCTCAGTCAAACCGTCGGCAGGCGATAGTCCCTGAATTGCCGGCGCAAGGTTGTCTTCTGGATCTTGCCCGTAGCGGTGTGGGGAATTTCGCCGACGAAGGCGACGTCATCCGGCATCCACCACTTGGCCACCTTGCCGTCCATGAAAGCGAGGATATCGGCCCTGGTCGGCTCGCGGCCCGGCTTGCGGACGACGACAAGCAACGGCCGTTCGCCCCATTTCGAATGCTGGATGCCGATGGCGGCCGCTTCCGCCACATCCGGATGACCGACCGCGAGGTTCTCGAGCTCGATGGTCGAGATCCATTCGCCGCCCGACTTGATGACGTCCTTGGCGCGATCGGTGATCTGCATATAACCGCTCGGGTCGATATGGGCGACATCACCGGTATCGAACCAGCCGTCTTCATCGAACTGTTCGGACCCGATGCCGCCATAATAGGCGCGCGCGACAGCCGGTCCGCGGACCTTCAGGCGCCCGAATGTCCTGCCGTCCCATGGCAGCTCCTTGTCGTCGTCGTCGGTCACCTTCATTTCGACGCCGAAAGGCGGATAGCCCTGCTTGCTCTGGACCTCGAGCCGGGCATCGCCCTCAAGCCCGGCATAGCCCGGCTTCATGGTGCACAGCGTGCCGAGCGGCGACATTTCCGTCATGCCCCATGCATGGATGACCTCGACATCGTAATTGCCCTGGAACTTTGCCGTGATCGCACGCGGGCAGGATGAGCCGCCGATGACGACTCGGTTCAGATAGGGAAGTTTTTTGCCGGTCTCCTCCAAGTACTGCAGCAGCATCAGCCACACTGTCGGCACGGCGGCGCTGAACGTCACCTTTTCGGTGTCGAGCAGTTCATAGATCGAGGCGCCGTCCAGCTTGCAGCCAGGCATGACCAGCCTGGCGCCGATCATCGGGCCGCTCTGGCCAAGGCCCCAGGCGTTGGCGTGGAACATCGGCACAACCGGCAGTATGGTGTCGCGCGAGGAGAGGCCCATCGCATCGGGCATCGCCGCAATCATGGCGTGCAGCACGTTCGAGCGATGGCTGTAGAGGACGCCTTTCGGATCGCCTGTCGTGCCCGAGGTGTAGCACATGCCGGCGGCGGTGTTTTCATCGAACGTCTTCCAGGTGAAGGCGCCGTCGGCTTCGTCAAGCCATTCCTCATAGGCAACAGCATTCGGCGGCGCCGTCTGCGGCATGTGCGCCTTGTCGGTCAGCACGATCACCTGCTTGAGCGATTTAACCGCGCCGGCGATCTTTTCAAGCAGCGGCATGAATGTCAGATCGACGAAGATCGCCTTGTCCTCGGCATTGTTCATGATCCAGACGATCTGCTCGGGAAACAGGCGCGGATTGAGCGTGTGATAGATCGCGCCGACACCCATGATGCCGTACCAGGCTTCGAGGTGGCGCGCCGTATTCCAAGCCAGTGTGGCGATGCGGTCGCCTAGCCCAAAACCGTCACGCTCGAGCCGCTCGGCGACCCGCAAGGCGCGGCGGTGAATTTCGGCGTAAGTGGTGCGGACGATCGGGCCCTCGATCGAGCGCGACACGATCTCGCGTTCGCCGTGCTGCCTGGCTGCATTGTCGATGAGCTTGTGGCAAAGCAGCGGCCATTCCTGCATCAGTCCGAGCATTCTTTCCTCCCATTGGTCTTTCGTTCCATTGTGGGACGAACCAGCGGATTGTCCAGCCGTGACCGGGCAGAAGCGATGCTTTGATCGAAACACGGGGAAAACCGCCACAATCCGGCCATCGTCGGCGTTAACCTTGATTAATTGGGCAGGGGTGAGATTGGCGACTGAAAGAGGTTCGCATGGACGCGCAGCTCGACGACAAGACTCTCGAAGATTCGCTTGCCGAAAGCCTGGCCGATCTGGCGCCGGACGCCAAAACCGTTTCCGAGGACGAGTTCATCGAAGTCGTCGGCGGCGCCCTTGAGGCGGTCGGCGGCACGCTGCTGTTCAAGATGTGCGTTCAGAACGAAGGCGAAAGCCAGCATGTCGCCGCGGCTTGCGTCGGCGATGGCGGCAACCGCCAGTTCCTGCTTCTTACCCTGCCGACCGGCGGTGGTGCGCTCAAAGTCGAAACCGCGTCGCGAAGCACCAATCCGGTCGCCGGTATCGCCGCTGCCTATGCCGGGCTGATGGATGCGTTTCAGGCTGCTGCCTGATCGGTCGTCGGCTGGACCGGCTTGACAGAGACCCAGCAACACGAAAGGCGATGGTTTTCGCACCCCGCATTCGACGGCGGCCTTGCGCGGCGCGCACGCCCGACACACCTTAGGTCGATGCAAGGAGAACCCGTCATGGACCAGATCGCCAATCCGTCACTCGGCTTTCAACGCAACCCCGATAAAGTGATTACTGTCGAGCCCTATATCGGAACCGTGACCGTACGCGCCGGCGACACGGTCATTGCCTCGTCCACGAAGGCCAAGGTTTTGACCGAATCCCCCTACCCCCCGGCCCTCTACATTCCATTCGAAGACATCGATTTCGACCAGCTTCGCAAGACGGAATCATCGACTCATTGCCCATTCAAGGGCGATGCGAGCTATTGGAGCGTGCTACCTGCCGCGGAAGCAGGCCAGGATGCGATGTGGGCCTATGAGCAGCCTTTCGACGAGATGATCGAAATCCGCCATCACGGCGCGTTCTATCCCAACAAGGTGACGGTCGAAGCCGAACCAGCCTGAGCAGGGCCAGCCTGAGCAGGGACGGAGGTGACCTACTGCTGATCATCGGTGGCACGGCCAGGCCGGCGTCGGCCGCTTACCCGCGACCGTTCTTTGCAGTCTGCACCGCCGCCTGCGCGGCAGCCAGCCTGGCGATCGGCACGCGGTAGGGAGAGCACGACACGTAGTCGAGGCCGACCTCCTCGCAGAAATGGATCGACGCCGGATCACCACCATGCTCGCCGCAAATGCCGAGCTTGATCTCCGGCCGCGTCGCCCGGCCCTTTTCGGCGGCCATCCGCACCAGTTCGCCGACGCCCTCGATGTCGAGCGACACGAACGGATCCTGCTCGATGATGCCCTTCTGGCGATAAGTCTCCAGGAACGAGGCCGCATCGTCGCGTGAGATGCCGAAAGTGGTCTGGGTCAGATCGTTGGTGCCGAAAGAGAAGAATTCGGCCGCCTCGGCGATGACATGGGCGCGGATCGCGGCGCGCGGCAGTTCGATCATCGTGCCAGTAAGATAGGTGATCTTGACGCCGGTCTCCTCCATCACGCTCGTGGCGACGGCATCGATCCGCGCCTTGACGTAGTCGAGCTCCTTCACCAGACCGACCAGCGGCACCATGATTTCCGGGACCACCAGCGCGCCGGCCTTCCTGCCGGCTTCGACGGCCGCCTCGAAAATGGCGCGCGCCTGCATCTCGGCGATTTCGGGATAGGAAACCGCAAGCCGGCAGCCGCGATGGCCAAGCATCGGGTTGAATTCGTGCAGGGCCTCGGTGCGCTGCCTGAGCTTGTCGGGCGACACGTTCATGGCGGCGGCGACTTCGGCTACCTCTTCCTCGGTCTTGGGCAGGAATTCGTGGAGCGGCGGATCGAGCAAGCGGATCGTCACCGGCAGGCCGGCCATGATCTCGAACAATTCGAGGAAATCCGAGCGCTGCATGGGCAAGAGTTTTGCGAGCGCCGTTCGCCGGCCTTTTTCCGTGTCGGCCAGGATCATCTCGCGCATGGCAACGATGCGGTCGCCCTCGAAGAACATGTGCTCTGTGCGGCAAAGCCCGATGCCTTCGGCGCCGAAGGAACGCGCCATGCGCGCGTCGAGCGGCGTCTCGGCGTTGGTGCGCACCTTCATGCGGCGCACGGCATCGGCCCATTCCATGATGGCGGCGAAATCGCCCGACAGCTCCGGCTGCAGCATCGGCACGGCGCCTTTCAGCACCTGGCCGTTGCCGCCGTCGATGGTGATGATGTCGCCCTTGCGGAACGTCGACCCCATCGCCATCAGCGTGCCGGCCCTGTAGTCGACGCGCAGCGAGCCGGCGCCCGACACGCAAGGCTTGCCCATGCCGCGCGCCACCACCGCGGCGTGGCTGGTCATGCCGCCACGCGTGGTCAGGATGCCTTCCGCCGCATGCATGCCGTGGATGTCCTCGGGACTGGTCTCGATGCGCACCAGGATCGCCTTGCGGCCTTGCGTCTTGAGCTCCTCGGCATCGTTGGAGGAAAAGACGATCTCGCCGGTGGCAGCACCCGGAGATGCGGGCAGGCCGACACCGATGACGTCGCGTGCCGCCTTCGGATCGATGGTCGGATGCAGCAACTGGTCGAGCGAGGCCGGATCGATGCGGACGACGGCCTCCTCCTTTGAAATGAGCTTGTCGCGCGCCATTTCGACGGCGATTTTGAGCGCCGCCTTGGCGGTGCGCTTGCCGGACCTCGTCTGCAGCATCCACAATTTGCCGCGCTCGATGGTGAATTCGAGATCCTGCATATCGCGGTAGTGCTTTTCCAGACGGTCGGAGATGGTGACGAAAGACTGGAAGGCGTCCGGCATCAGCTTCTGCAGCGACGGCTTGTCGGAGCCGGCGGCAATGCGCGCCGCCTCGGTGATGTTTTGCGGCGTGCGGATGCCGGCGACAACATCCTCGCCCTGCGCATTGACCAGGAACTCGCCATAGAGCATCTTTTCGCCGGTCGACGGATTGCGGGTGAAGGCGACGCCGGTGGCCGAGGTCTCGCCCATATTGCCGAAGACCATGGCCTGGACGTTGACCGCCGTGCCCCAGCTTTCGGGAATGTCGTGCAGGCGCCGGTAGGTGATGGCGCGGTTGTTCATCCAGCTCGAAAACACGGCGCCGATTGCGCCCCAGAGCTGCTCGTTCGGATCTTGCGGAAACGGCTTGCCGAGTTCCTCCTCGACCTTGGCCTTATAGAGCGCGATCACGCCCTGCCATTCGATGGCGGACAGTTCGGTATCGAGTTCATGGCCGAGCCCGCCCTTCTGGTCTTCGAGGATTTCCTCGAACACCTCATGGTCGAGGCCCATGACGACATCGGAATACATCTGGATGAAACGCCGGTAGCTGTCATAGGCAAAGCGGGCGTCGCCTGAATCGGCGGCCAGCGCCTCGACCGTCTCGTCGTTCAGACCGAGGTTGAGCACGGTGTCCATCATGCCGGGCATCGAGGCGCGGCCACCGGAACGCACCGACACCAAAAGTAGTTTCGACGGATCGCCGAAACGGCGCCCGGTCAGCCGGCCGATGTGGTCAAGCGCAACCGCGACATCTGCTTCCAGCGAGGCCGGGTAGGTGCGGCCGTTGGCGTAATAGGCGTTGCAGACCTCGGTGGTGATGGTGAACCCCGGCGGCACCGGCAGGCCCAGGCTGCACATTTCGGCCAGATTGGCGCCCTTGCCGCCCAGGAGGTTCCTGTCGCCGGCACGGCCTTCCGCAGCGCCGTCGCCAAAGGTGTAGACCCATTTGGTCATGCTTGCTCTCCGGTTGCAGGAGATTGAAAAGATTGACGAAGCCGAAGTCCCGCCGTGTCGCTACACGAGCGATATGATGCTGCAGTGCGAAAGGCAAGGCGCCGGCAAAGCCAGCCAGCTCTACAATCGATTAACAAAAAGCGATGGCGAAAAGAACTTGCGGCTCGGGCGGCCATTTGAACAGAACAAAACAGGAACTATGGGTAACGCCGTGAGACTGACCGGAAGACTTGGTTATCTGGAAATGCCTACAAGCGGTCGAACGCTGGACAGGCTGACGCGGCTGCTCGGCTAAATTCCGACGACGAGCGCACCGCCGCTGAGACCCGCACCCGCGGCCGCCAGGAGGATTTTCTCGCCAGGCCGGAATGGCTCCGTCCGATTGGCCAGCGACAGCGACAGCGGGATCGTCGCGGCGGAAGAATTGCCGTAGTCGGCAATCGACTTGACGATCGCTTGATCTGATATGCCGAGGTTTCGCCCGACCGCGTCGAAAATGCGGGCATTGGCCTGATGCGGCACGAACCGGCCCACATCTTGCGGCCGCATCCCGGCCGCGGCGAGCGCACCTAACGAGCAATCCGTCATCATGTCCACGGCTTTGGCGAACACCTCACGGCCGTCGGTGATCGTCATCCGGGTCTGCCCAAGGTCGAGATCGCCATGGAATGGCATGTCGCTTCCTCCGGCGGGAATCTGGATCAGCCCGTAGCGCGAGCCGTCGGAATCCACTGAAGCACCGAGAATGCCCCGATCCGGGTCATGGGACGGACCGATCACCACGGCGCCGGCGGCATCGGCAAAAAGCACGGCGCTGGCGCGCTCGGCCGGATTGATGCGGCGGCTGAGGATGTTGGCGGCAATGACCAGGCTCGCTTTGCCGTGCACGCGGGTGAACCCATCCGCAAACATCAGCGCATAGATGAAGCCGGCACAGGCGCCGGTCAGATCGACAGCGCCCGCCCGCCCCAGACCCAGCCGATGCGCGACCAGCGGCGCGCTTGGCGGCAGAAGATGGTCGGGCGTCGAGGTGGCAAGCAACAGCAGCCCTATGTCGCTCCGGTCGATGCCGGCGTTGGCCAGCGCAATGTCGCCGGCCTGCGCGGCAAGGCCCGAGAGCGTATCATCGTCGGTTGCCCAGAAGCGGGAACGAATTCCGGTGCGGCGCTCGATCCAGCCGGGCTTGAGCCCGAGATGGTCTTCTATTTCCAGATTCTCGACCTTGCGCGACGGCGCATGATGACCAAAACCGAGAATGCGCGACGATCGGCTCATGGCCGCGAGCCGAAGCGTTTGCCGGCCTCCTCGATTGCATCATAGAGCCCATCAATTTCGTCGCCAGTGATGCAATAGGGCGGCAGAAGATAGAGAACGTTGCCGAGCGGGCGCACGAGCAGGCCATGTTCTAGGAAGAATGCGCGCAGCCTCGGCCCGATTTCGGCCAGGTAGCCGGCAGAGCCGGTGCGCAAATCGAGGGCCACGATGGTGCCGGTCGCCCGGCTGTCGGTGAAGAACGGATTGTCGCGAAAGCGCAAAAGCCCGGCGGCCTGCCTCGCGCTCAAGGCCGCGATCCGTTCGGCCACCGGCTCGTCGCGCCAGATCTCGACATTGGCAAGTGCTGCCGCGCAGGCGATCGGATTGGCGGTGTAGGAACTCGAGTGGAAAAACGTCTTCTTCCGGTCCTCGGAATAATGGGCCTGGAAGATGGCATCGGTGGCAAGCGTGGCGGCCAGCGGAATGGCGCCGCCGGTCAGGCCCTTCGAGGTGCACAAGATGTCCGGAGAGATGGACGCCTGCTCGCAGGCGAACATGGTCCCGGTGCGCCCCCAGCCGGTCATCACCTCGTCGGCGATGAGCAGCGTACCGGAGGTTACGGCGATCCTCTTCAATTCCGCCAGAACCCAGGCCGGATACATCAGCATGCCGCCGGCGCCGAGCACCAGCGGCTCGACGATCAGCGCGGCAGCGCGCCGGTGGCGAGAGAGTGCCTCGAACCGATCCAGCGTCTCTTGCTCGCGCCCTGCAGCTGGGAAGGGAATGGTGTCGACCTCGAACAGCAAAGGCTCGTAAGCGACGTTGAACACGCCGCGGGCGCCGATGCTCATCGTGCCGATCGTGTCGCCATGATAGCTGTGCTCCATGACGACGATGCGTGAACGCGGCGCGCCGATGTTGCGGAAATAGCCGAGCGCCATCTTCAGCGCGACTTCGACTGAGGTCGAGCCGCTGTCGGAATAGAACACCCAGTCGAGCCCGGCGGGAGCAAGGCCGACAAGCGCTCTGGCCAGGCGTTCGGCTGGCTCGTGCGTGAAGCCTGCAAAGATGATCTGGTCGAGGCCCGACGTGGTCGTCTCGATGGCCTTCATGATGCGGGGATGGCGGTGGCCGTGGGTGACGACCCACCAGGAAGAGATGGCGTCCAGGATACGCGTGCCGTCAGCTTTATGGAGATAGGCTCCCTCCGTCAGCACGATTTCCGGAATCGCCGGCTCCAGCGCATGCTGCGTGAACGGATGCCAGACTGCGGACTGCGACATCATTCGCCTCCGGCAATTAGGGCAAGGTCGAAGCCGCCGATCATCGCCTCTCTCAGCGTTTCACCCGTCAGCGGGTCGAGGTGCGGCAGCCTGCCGAGTTGCGGCACGCCGCCGAACTCCACGATTGTTCTTTGCGTATCAGCCACCTCTTCGCCGATGAAGGCGACTCCGATGAGCGGGATGGAGCGAGCCCGCAGGGCCTCGATCGACAGCAACGTATGGTTGATCGTTCCGAGCGACGTGCGTGCGCACAAGACAACTGGAAGTTGCCACCGCTCGAAAATGTCGATGACCATTGTCCGCCGGTTGAGCGGCACCATCAGCCCACCCGCACCCTCGATGACGAGCGGTCCCGGCACGGCCGGAAGGGAGAAGTCTGCCGGCTCGATCATGACGCCGTCGATTTCGGCCGAACGATGCGGCGACAACGGGCTCTTCAAGCGGTAGGCTTCCGGCAGCACGCGCCCCGACGGCAGGCCGGCAAGCCGCGCAACCACCTCGCTGTCGGTTTCGTCGTCGAGGCCCGATTGCACCGGCTTCCAGTAGAAGCCGTCGAGCAGGCCGGCGAGCCCGGCCGCAAATACCGTCTTGCCAATTCCCGTGTCTGTTCCGGTGACGACGATGCGCTTGGTCATGCCGAGGCCAACACCTCGACGAGCGCCTCGACCATTGCGGAAATGGCGGTCTCGTCGACGTTGAGCGTCAGCGAAATGCGCAGCCGCGACGTGCCCTCGGACACGGTCGGCGGACGAATGCCGCGTATGTCGAAGCCGCGGGCCTGCAGTGCCGCCGCCACCGCCATGGTGCGCCGGTTCTCGCCGATGACAAATGGCTGGATCTGCGAGCCGCTGGGGATCACGCCGCAGCGCTCGGCCAGTTGGCGGCCCGCGAAGGCAACGCGTTCCTGCAGCTGGACGCGGCGCGTGGGCTCGTCGGACAACATGGCCAGCGCTTCGCGCGCCGCGACAGCCATCAGCGGCGATGGCGCGGTGGCGTAGATGAATGGCCGGCAACGGTTGATGAGATAGTCGCACAGTGTTCGCGGGCCGGTGACGAGCGCGCCGGACGCGCCGAGCGCCTTGCCGCATGTGTGCAGCGCGACGATGTTGTCGCGGCCCTCGAACGCAGCGGCCAGCCCGCGGCCTTCGGTTCCGCAGACGCCGGTGGCATGCGCCTCGTCGACGATGAGGAATGCGTCGTGCCGATCGGCAAGCGCGACGAGGCTCTCCATCGGCGCGCGGTCGCCATCCATGCTGTAGAGGCTTTCGACCCCTATCCAGACGCGCCCAATGCCGCCTTCGGCGCGCCATTTGCTGATCGCATCCTCGACAGCATTGACGTCGTTGTGCGCGGCCAGCTTGAACTCGGCGCGTCCGGCCTGCGCACCCTCATGCATGCTGGCGTGAGCGAGCTCGTCGAGGACCAGCAGATCGCCCTTCTGCGGCAGTGCGGTCAGGAGAGCGAAGTTGGCGATGTAACCACTGCCGAAGAACAGTGCGCGTTCGGCGCCGAAGAACGCCGCAGCGTCCGCCTCCAGCGCCTCATGCTCCGGCGTGTTGCCGCGCAACAGCCGCGACCCGCTGGCGCCGACTGGCGTGCCCTGTGCAATCGCCATCACAACCGCATCGCCAAGTCTTTTGGAGGCGGCAAGCCCGAGATAGTCGTTGGACGAGAAATCGAGCCCGGCGCGCGGCGACAGCGTCCGCATCCGGTCCTTCCGCGCCAGTCCGCGCAAGGTCGCGTCGTAGCGGGCAAGCGGCGACGCGTTCATTGCGTCTCGAGTTCCATCGGCTCGATGCCGAGGCGGCGGAATAGGAGAGTATCCTTGTCTTCGCCGGGATTGTCCGCCGTCAGCAGCGTGTCGCCGACGAAGATCGAATTGGCGCCGGCAAAAAAGCACAGCGCCTGCATCTCGTCGGTCATGGCGGTGCGGCCGGCGGAAAGACGGACGTGAGATTTTGGCATCATGATGCGTGCCAGCGCGATCACACGCACGAATTCGATCGGCTCGATCGGCTTGGCCTCGGCAAGCGGCGTGCCGGCGATCGGGATCAGCATGTTGATCGGAACGCTTTGCGGATGTTCCGGCAGATTGGCCAGCGACACCAGCATGTCGATCCGGTCCACCGGCTCTTCACCCATGCCAACAATGCCTCCGCAGCAGACCTTGATGCCGCTGTCGCGGACATTGGCGAGCGTATCCAGCCGATCGGCAAACGTGCGAGTCGAGATGATCTCGCCGTAGTAGCGCTCCGACGTATCGATGTTGTGGTTGTAGTAGTCGAGACCAGCCTGCTTCAGTCTAGCGGCCTGCTCGAGATCGAGCATGCCGAGCGTCATGCAGGTCTCCATGCCCAGCGCCTTGACGCCTTCGACCATTGCCACGACCGCATCCATGTCGCGCGCCTTGGGGTTTCGCCAGGCAGCACCCATGCAATAGCGGGTGGCGCCGGCGTGGCGCGCTTTTGTCGCCTCGGCAATGACGCGCCGGACCTCCATCAGCTTCGACGCCTTGAGGCCCGTTTCGTGATGCGCCGACTGGCTGCAATAGCCGCAATCTTCCGAGCATCCACCTGTCTTGATGCTGAGAAGCCGGCTCAGCTGGACCTTGTTGGGATCGAAATTCTGGCGGTGAACGGTTTGCGCCTGAAACAGCAGGTCATTGAAAGGTGCGTCATGGAGCGCCCGAGCCTCTTCCATGGTCCACATCCGGCGATCGCCGACTGCTCGAACTGCGGGCGCGGTCTTTTCCGAAATCGCTGCGTGCATTTTCAATCCCGTTCCTTGCGTTATCGCGACTACATCGAGGAGAGGCCGCTGCCGGTAATCAGCCCGACGATCAAAGCTTACGATAGTCGAAGCCGATATCGAGGATCGGCGCGCTGTGAGTCAACCAGCCGATGGAAATCAGATCGACACCAGTCTGCGACGGTTGGCGGTGATCCTGCCAACGCCTCGGCAATCTCATGCCGTCGGAATACCCAAGCCGCCGACCAGCATGTATTTGGCCTCGACAAACTCTTCGATCCCGTAGTGAGAGCCTTCTCGGCCGAGCCCCGACTCCTTGACGCCACCAAACGGGGCCAGCTCGGTTGCCAGAAGGCCTTCATTCACGCCAACCATGCCAACCTCGAGAGCCTCGGCGACGCGCCAGCAGCGGCCGATATCCCTGCTGTAAAGATATGCGGCAAGGCCCGACGGCGTATCGTTCGCGAGTGCAACCGCCTCTTCTTCCGTTTCGAATTTGCAGACGGGGGCTAACGGTCCGAAAGTCTCCTCGCGGGTCAACAGCATACTGGTCGTGACGTTCTTTAGGACGGTGGGTTGTATGAAGTTGCCCCCCAATTCATGTCGCTCGCCGCCAACGACGATCTCGGCGCCGAGTTCAACGGCGTCCTTGATGTGCTCTTCGACCTTCCGAACAGCCGCTGCGTTTATCAATGGTCCCTGAACCACGCCACGACCGGTCCCGTCGCCTACCTTCAGCTTGGCGACTTCCTTCGCCAACAGTTCGATGAAGACGGAATACACACCGGACTGCACCAGGATTCGGTTCGCGCAGACGCAGGTTTGGCCGGTGTTGCGGAATTTCGCTTCGACGGCGCCCTTCACAGCTGCGTGGAGATCGGCGTCATCGAACACAATGAACGGAGCGTTCCCACCCAGTTCGAGCGCTACCTTCTTGATCGTTGAAGCGCACTGTCGCATCAGGATTTTCCCGACTTCCGTCGATCCGGTAAACGTAACCGCGCGCACCGCCGGGTTTGATGTCAGTTCCTCTCCGATCTCGAACGATTTTCCAGTAATTACATTGAGGACGCCGGCGGGGATACCGGCGCGCTGCCCCAGTTCGGCGAGCGCCAGGGCCGTTAGCGGCGTTTCGGTGGCCGGCTTGCAAACCACCGTACATCCAACCGCCAACGCGGCTCCCACCTTGCGAGTGATCATAGCCGCAGGAAAATTCCAGGGCGTAATGGCCGCCACGACCCCGACCGGCTGCTTGGTAACGACGATCCGGGCGTTCGCCTTGTGGGAAGGAATCGTTTCGCCGTAGACCCGCTTTGCTTCCTCGGCAAAGAATTCCAGGAAATTCGCAGCGTAATCGATCTCGCCGGCGGCCTCAGCGAGGGGTTTGCCCTGCTCGCTTGTGAGGATGAGTGCCAGATCATCCTTGTTCTCAATCATGAGTTCGTACCAGCGGCGGATGATCTTGCCGCGCTCTTTCGCAGTCATCCTGGACCAATGAGGGAATGCGGTCTGAGCGTGCTTTATGGCCAGCCGCGCATCTGCGCCGCCAAGTCTGGGCACGCTTCCTATCGCCTCATTCGTCGACGGGTTCTCGACGACGATTTCGGGATTGCCGATCCATTCTCCATTAACAAGACAGCGACTTTTGAGAAGCGATGCATCCTTGAGGTTCATTAACAGGCTCCACGAGTTCAAATGATATATTATGCAACATATACCATTGACAGGTGCGCTTGCCTAGTTATGCTGGGCTCACAAACCGGAAAGTTTTCGTCCGATGGCGCGTTCCGAAAAGGAAGCTGGCTAATGGAAATCGGCCGCAACACAACTTCAGGTAGTTCTCCGATCGTCAGCTTTCGCGGGGTGACAAAGAAGTTTGGCGGCACGGTAGCGGTCAACAATGTCAGCTTTGACGTGGAGCGTGGATCGATCCTCGCTCTGCTCGGCGAGAATGGCGCGGGCAAGTCGACCTTGATCAAGGTACTCGCCGGCATCCATCGTCCTGACGCAGGCGAAATCCTCGTCAATGGCCGGCAGCTTGATGGCAACGCCGAAAGCCATCCGATCTCGTTTATCCATCAGGACCTCGGCCTTATCGAATGGATGACGGTTGCCGAGAACATGGCGATGGCGACGGGTTTTCCTCGTCGGTGGGGCCTGATCGACTGGAACGAAGTGGAGCGCTCGGCTGCCGAGGCTCTCAAGGTGGTGGGCGGCGGAATCGACCCCAGGCAGCGAGTGTTCAGGCTATCCAGGGCAGAGAAGTCGCTGCTTACCATCGCGCGGGCGCTGGCGGTCGATGCCGAACTGCTGGTCCTGGATGAGCCGACGGCGAGCTTGCCAGAAGAGGACGTCGCGCGTCTGTTTGAGGTCCTGGAGCGGCTTCGCAAACGCGGTGTCGCAATAATCTACGTGTCGCACAGATTGGACGAGGTCTATCGCCTGGCGGATCGCGTCGTCGTCATGCGCGACGGCAAGCTCGTCGGCGATCGTCCTGTCTCAGAGACAAGCGCCCAGGATCTGGTTCTGATGATCGTCGGGCGACCTCCGTCAGAGGTATTCTCAAAGGCGCCGCCACCCGAGGCCGGGCCTGTGCTGGTGCTGCGGAGCCTTTCGGCTGGTGAGGTGGGGCCGGTATCGCTCGAGGTTCGGGCCGGGGAGATGGTGGCACTGGCCGGTCTTCGCGGCGCAGGCCAGGAGTTGATCGGGCGTGTTCTCTTCGGCCTGGAGCCGGTAGTCGACGGCTCGATGCACCTCAATGGTCGCTCCCTGACCCCTCGATCGCCGCGAGACGCGATGGCGACGGGCGTCGGCTTCGTCTCGGGAAACCGTCAGGAAGAGAGCCTGGCGATGAGCAATTCCATTCGCGAAAATCTGATGATCAATCCCGGTATGCGTGGACGAAAGCCTCTGCGATTGATGTCCAACGCCGCTGAAAGGCGCCAGGCGCGCGATCTGGCCGGACGGTTTTCAGTTCGTCCCAACGACCCCGAGTTGAGCATCAATTCCCTTAGCGGAGGAAACCAGCAGAAGGTCGTTCTCGCGCGATGGCTCGACTATGGCGGACAGTTGCTCATCCTTGAGGATCCGACGCAGGGCGTCGATGTCGGGGCGAAGGCCGAGATCTACGGTCTCCTCAACCAAGCGCTCGAGCGCGGCGCCGCGATTTTGATGATCTCGGCTGATTTCGAAGAAGTGGCCAATGTTTGCAATCGTGCGTTCGTGTTCAACCGCGGGCGTGTGGCGACCGAACTGGCGCGCGAGCAGCTATCGATGGAAACGCTGATCCATGCCGCGTCTGGATTGTCACGAAGGTCAAAGCACGAGTTCGAGGTAATTACATGACCAATCATTATGGCCAGTCGATACGATCCGATGCTTTGGAGCCGGGTCCCGACGATTATGCGGGGGGCGGCCCAAGCAGGATCGCCCACAAAATTGTCCGGTGGCTGCCCGTATACGGCCTTCCTGTCATAATGGTCCTGCTGATAGCCCTCTTCTCGATCCTCCTGCCGCAGACATTTCCGACGTTTCTGAATGTTCGCGCGATACTGGGAGACAAGGCGGTCATAGCGGTATTGGCGCTCGCGGCAATGGTGCCGATGGTGACAGGCAAAATAGATCTGTCCGTCGGATACGGGGTCGCCTTGTGGCATATTCTGGCCGTTGCGCTGATTGTTCAAAGCGATCTGCCGTGGCCAGTCGCAGTGCTCATCGTATTGCTCCTGGGGGCCATTCTCGGGGTGATAAACGGCCTGCTTGTCGAATTGGCTCAGATCGATGCTTTCATTGCGACGCTCGGCACGGGGACGATCCTTTATGCGATCTCCCTCTGGTACACAGGCGGTCGGCAGGTGGTTGGTCACCTGCCGGACGGCTTCCTGCTGATAAATGCGGGAGACATATTTGGCATACCCCTCCCCGCATTCTATGTGCTGGCCATCGCATTAGCGTTGTGGGTAGCCTTGGAATACCTCCCGCTCGGGCGCTATTTCTACGCAATCGGCGCCAACCCACGAGCCGCCCAACTGAATGGCATAAGCGTCAGGTCGTCCGTCATTCTCGCTTTCGTCGTCTCGGGAGTGCTGGGAGCGTTCGCGGGCGTGCTGTTGGCATCCAAGCTGCGCATTGGGCAGGCGAGCGTAGGCCTGGAGTTTCTGCTCCCCGCGCTCGTCGGAGCATTCCTGGGATCGACGACCATCCGGCCGGGGCGTGTGAACGTCTGGGGCACCCTCATTGGTGTGAGCATTCTCGCCGTTGGCATCTCGGGAATTCAGCAGTTCGGCGGTGAGTTCTACGTCGAGCCGCTGTTCAATGGGGCCACGCTAATCGTGGCTATCGGGCTGGCCAGTCATTCGGGTCGCAGAAGAGCCAAGGTAAAAGACGGCAGAAACGACAAAAAGAGAAGCGCTTAAGCGACGCGATGGAGCGTGTTTCACTGAAACACCGAGTATTAATCACATCATAGGGGAACTGAAAATGCCGGATAATAATACTTTCAATCATCCACGCGCAATGACTATTGCCCTACTTGCGTTTTCCATGTCGAGCTTCGCCGTGGAGCGCGCGTTCGCGCAAGAATATCTCGCGGAAGCCGCAAAAATAGTGGCCACAGCCACAGGTCGGCAGGCCGAATGGACCGGGCCGACGTCTGGACCCAAGGCTCAAGCCGACAAGTTGGTCGTGTATGTTTCCGCCGATCAACAGAATGGCGGCGTTCTCGGTGTAGGCGAAGGCGTGAAGGAAGCCGCAAAGGCTATCGGCTGGGAGTTCCGGCTGATCGATGGGCGCGGCACCGTCTCGGGTCGAACGGCCGCCTTGAACCAGGCGATCGCACTCAAGCCCAGTGGAATTATACTTGGAAGTGTCGATGCGAAGGAAATTGGTCCGGGACTTGAACTGGCCAAGCAGCAGGGAATCACGGTCGTCGGTTGGCATTCGCTGGCCAAGCCCGGCTCAGCTCCCGAGATCGGCATCTTTACCAACCTGGCAACGGACGCAAACGACGTCGCGACAGCTGCAGCCAGTTACGTGATCAACGAATCGAAAGGAAAGGCGGGCGTCGTCATCTATACCGACTCCACATACGACATCTCGATCGTGAAATCGAACAAGATGAAAGAGGTGATCGAACGCTGTGGCGAGTGTAAGGTGCTCGAGCTCGTCGATACTCCACTTAGCGACACATCTGCCCGAATTCCGCCGCTCACAACCTCCTTTCTGCAAAAGTACGGCGAACAGTGGACGCACACGCTCGGCATCAACGATCTGTACTTCGATGCAGCCGCTCCCGCGCTTCGGAACGCCGGGCTGTCCCCGGCGGGCCGGCCACGCAATATTTCTGCTGGCGACGGCAGCATCGCGGCATTTCAGAGAATTCGTGAGAAGCAATTCCAGGCAGGCACGGTCGCAGAGCCGCTCAGCCTGCATGGCTGGCAGGCCGTCGATGAACTGAACAGGGCGTTTGCGGGCCAGCCGCCAAGCGGCTTCGTTGCGCCGGTTCATTTGGTGACCCCGGACAATATCGCCGACGACGGCGGTCCCAAGAATCTCAACGATCCGGACAATGGATACCGCGACGCCTACAGGAAGTTGTGGGGCAAGAACTAGGGTCGATTGCCCGATAACGAGGCTTATCGCTGCCGCGCGAGCAGCAATCGGCAGCGGTAAGTTTTTTCAGATGAATTCGCGGGTCTGGTTGTGACGGACGCTTCCGTCATGCACCCTGCGAAGTAGAAAGAGAGAATGGATATGGATGTGACTAATTTGCGGTCCCTCGGCTCGTCGCCGTTGCAGGTGAATCCTTTGTCGTTCGGCGGAGCCACGATCGGAGATCTGTGGGAAAATCTCGATGATTCTTTTGCGGAAGGCGTTGTCCGCACTGCATATGACGCGGGTATTCGCTTGTTTGACACTGCCCCCTTTTATGGACACGGGTTGAGCGACTACAGGATCGGGCACGCGCTCAGACAGCTTCCGCGCGATAGCTATACAATCAGCACCAAGGTCGGTCGTTGGTTGAAGCCGCAAGCACGCCACAAGATCGATAGAGGATTCTGGCTCGGCACGCTCGATTTCGAATCGATCGTGGACTACTCCTACGACGGCATCATGCGGTCAGTTGAGCAGTCGTATCAACGACTGGCGACCAATCGTTTGGATATTCTCCTGATCCACGATGTCGATGTGTGGAGTCACGGGTCGCGAGAATTGGCCGACAAGTATTTCAAACAGGTCATGGACAGTGGGTATCGTGCGCTGACTGAGTTGCGTAGCAACGGAGACGTCAAGGCGATCGGCGTAGGTGTCAACGAGGCGGATATGTGCGCCCGCTTTGCCAAAGCCGGAGACTTCGACTGCATGCTTTTGGCGGGACGCTACACGCTTTACGAACAGACCGCCCTCGAAGAGTTTTTGCCGCTTTGTGTGGAAAAGAACATCGGCATCCTGGCTGGGGGCGTATTCAATTCGGGCATCCTTGCGACAGGGAGCCAGAAGGATGCTCGCTACAACTACAAGGAGGCGCCCGCCCAAGTTGTGCAGAAGGTCAGCAGGATCGAAGACGTTTGCAAGCGCCACAACGTCCCGCTGGCTGCGGCCGCCATCCAGTTTCCCTTGGGACACGAAAAGGTAAGTAGCGTCGCGGTGGGAATGTCGAAACCGGAAAGGGTGCAGCAGTGCCTTGACCTGATCCGGCATCCCATCCCGAACGACCTGTGGGCGGAATTGAAGCACGAGGGGCTGCTGCCCGAATCTGCTCCAGTTCCGACCGTTTGAGACGTCAAAGCCGATCGCTTTACGTCTTCACTATCAACTGGGAGCGAGCGTCGTGACCGGACGGATTGTCTGTTTCACTGCTCGCTTCGCCTGAGGTGGAACATTGCTATGGGAGAACGGAGAAGAATGGCCATCAAGAGATACGAATCTGACGCGCACATGAGTCGCGTGGTCGAAGCCAACGGTATGATCTTCCTGACCGGAGTTACGGCGCAAGATCGATCCAACAATCTGAAGGATCAGACGGCCGAGGTGCTTTCTACGATCGATCAGAAGTTGATGCTCGCTGGAAGCGACAAATCCAAGGTGCTTTCGGCGACCTGCTATTTGTCGGACAAGTCCAAAGAGCCCGAGATGAACGAGGCGTGGGAGGCCTGGGTGCAGCCGGGTTGTCAGCCGGCGCGCGCGACCGTCGGCGCCACGCTTGGAAGTCCGGATACGCTCGTCGAGATCGTCCTCATAGCGATGAAGTAGGCCGTTCCATGGTGGACCAGATTTGCATGGGCGAATTTCGAAACTGAGCAACCATGTTGGGGATGCCGCACGGGTTGATCCTCGGCGGCATCTCTTCGCCTCCGCTACGAGCGAGTATCAGTCGAGTGCAGCCAGAACCGCAGCTGTGATGGCGTCGGTCTTGTCTTTGCCCGGGACGGTGCCAATGCCTTGAGTGGTGGTCTTTTCGAGCGCGGCCATGACCAGGCTCGCCGCGCTCGCCTCGCCCAGATGTTCCAGCATCATCGCGCCTGACCAGACGGCGGCTATCGGATTGGCGGTGCCGAGATGGGCGATATCAGGTGCCGAGCCGTGGACTGGCTCGAACATCGAAGGTGCGCTGCGATCGGGGTTGATGTTGGCCGAGGCAGCGAAACCGAGACCTCCCTGGATGGCGGCGCCAAGATCTGTCAAGATGTCGCCGAAGAGATTGGAGGCCACGACTACGTCGAGGCTTTCGGGCGCCATAATCATACGTGCCGCCATCGCGTCGATGTGAAAGCTGGAAACGCAGACATCGGAATATTCGGCGGCGAGCTTGTGGGTCATCTCGTCCCAGAAAACCATCGAGTATTTCTGGGCGTTTGACTTGGTCACAGAGGCGAGCCTGCCGCGACGCTTGCGCGCTTGCTCGAAACCGAAGCGCAGAATGCGCTCGACGCCCATGCGGGTGAAGATGGAGGTCTCGACCGCCACCTCCTCGGACGTCCCTTGATGCACGCGCCCGCCTGCCCCGGAATACTCGCCTTCCGTATTCTCACGTATGCAGACGATGTCGAAGTCTTGCGACTTTAGCGGTCCCTGCACTCCCGGCAGAAGCCGATGCGGACGGATGTTGGCATATTGGACGAACGCTTTGCGGATCGGCAGCAGCAGGCCGTGCAGCGAGACCGAATCCGGTACTTCTGCCGGCCAGCCGACGGCACCCAGCAGGATGGCATCGAAACCCCGCAATGTCTCGATGCCGTTGGCTGGCATCATTGCGCCGGTTTCCTTGTAGAAAGCGCAGGACCAGCGGAATTCCTTCCCTTCAAGGTGGAACCCGCAGGTCTTTGCAGCCGCACCGAGGACCTCCCACGTCGCATCGGTGACGCTGCTGCCAATGCCGTCCCCAGGGATGAGTGCGATGTTGTAGCTGTTCATCATTCAACCCGTTCGATGTCCAGGCGACTGCCTAGAGCACTCGCGCGAAACGCCATCATCGACAGCCCGAGACGCGGCCCCCTGGGCCGGCTCGCCAGCCTCGTCATAGTCCGAGCCCTTCCTTGTTCTTCGCGAGAAAATCCGTGAATGTTGCACCGCGCTGGAAGGCGCTGTTCTCGATGATTGCGCGGAGCAGAGGCAGGTTGCTTACAAACTCACCCATCCGGACCTCTGCGAGCGCGCTGCGCATCCGCTCGATCGCCTCCTGTCTATCGGCCCCGTGGCAGATGATCTTGGCGATCAGTGAATCGAAGTGGGGCGTGACCCTGTCGCCCTCCCTGTAGCCGGTTTCGATCCGAACCCCGTTTCCTTGCGGGGGAAAGGACAAGTTTCGCAGTTCGCCAGGCGACGGCAGAAACATGCGGTTCGGATTTTCGGCGCACAGCCTCACCTCGATCGCGCTTCCGCGAAGTGCGATATCGGACTGCGGCACGTCGTTCGGCCCGATCTGACCCGAGGCCACAGCGAGTTGCAGTTCCACAAGATCCCGGCCCGTGACCATTTCGGTAACGGGATGTTCGACCTGAATTCGCGTGTTCATCTCCAGGAAGAAAAAGTCTTGAGACACTCCGTCGACGATGAATTCAAGCGTTCCGACTCCGCGGTAGGATACGCTGCGCGCCAGCGCGAGGGCTGCCGCTGTCATGCTCTGCCTTACGCCTTCATCGATGCCGGGGGACGGGCTTTCCTCGACGATCTTCTGGAAGCGACGCTGTATCGAGCACTCACGCTCGAACAGATGCACGGCTTCGCCGTTGCCGAATCCGAGAACCTGCACTTCAACGTGCCGGGCATTGCGGATGTAGCGTTCGAGGAAGATCGTGCCGTCATTGAAAGAGCGCGCTGCCAGACTTTGTGTCGATCGGGCGGCGTCCTCCAGATCCTGCGCCTGTTCAACGACGCGCATTCCGATGCCGCCCCCGCCTGCGCAGGATTTGACCAGCAAGGGATACCCCACAGCGTCCCCGGCATCCCTGATCCTGGAGAGGTCGCCCTCGGCAAAACGTGGGCTTCCCGGCACAACTGGAACGCCGGCTGCCTCGGCCAGGCTGCGGGCCCGTTCCTTGTCACCCATGGCTGCGATCGTCTCAGGACGGGGGCCAATGAATATGAGCCCCGCATCTTCTACGGCTTGAGCAAAGCCCTCGTTTTCGGCCAGAAACCCATACCCGGGGTGGATCGCGTCGGCGCCCGTCTTGATCGCCGCTGCTATGATCGCGGCGCCGTCAAGATATGACTTCACCGGTGTCGCTGCCTGGATGGCGACGCTCTCCTTCGCCATCAGCACATGCTGGGCATCATCCTCCACGGACGAGTGAATAGCGACCGTGGCATAACCCAGAGCGTGACATGTCCTCATTATGCGGCACGCGATCTCACCGCGGTTGGCGACTAGTACCTTCTTCATGCCGATTCCTTTGGCCGAGAATTTTGGACCTTATTATTGACGCATAGTTGGTATATGATACACCTTCAAGCCTAAAGTTGGTATATGATGTATCGTGGGAGTGATAAGTTCCTCCCGATTCAAGCTTGAAAGGAGCAGGTCGGATGACGGGCGTGACTGTGAACTGCGACATGGGAGAGTCTTTCGGCATCTACAGTTTCGGCAGCGACGAGGCATGTCTCCCGTTCGTGACGCATGCGAACATCGCTTGCGGATTCCACGCCTCCGACCCGATCGTCATGCGCAAGACAGTCCGCCTTGCGAAGGAGCACGGGGTGAAGATCGGATCTCATCCCGGGCTGCCCGACCGGGAAGGCTTCGGGCGGCGCGAGATGCGCATGACCCGGGAAGAGGTCTCCGCCCTTGTCATCTACCAGACCGGGGCGCTCGATGCCTTCGCTCGCGCCGAAGGAGTGGCGCTGTCCCACATCAAGCCGCATGGCTCCCTTATGGGCATGGCCCAGCGCGAAGAGCATGTCGCAATGGGTATCGCGGATGCTGCGGAAATGTTCGGATTGCCGCTGATCGCCAACGCAAATTGCGTGATGTCGGAAGTGTATGCTCGCCGGGGATTGGCATTCTCTTGCGAGTTCTATGTCGATCTCGACTATGACGATGACGGTCGGCAAATCATCACCATGGAGCATCCGCCCGTCGCCGCAGAAATGGTTGCCAGGAAGGTGCGCCGCGCCATTCTCGAAGGGCTGACAACTTCGATTTACGGAAAGGAAGTGTCGGTGGTGGCGGAGTCGATCTGCGTTCATAGCGACACGCCGGGAGCCTTGGCGGTCGCGAAGACCGTCCACGAAACCTTGGCCGCGATGCAGTAGCGGGAACCCGGCGATGCGCTTTGTCAGCGGAGCGGCCGCGCATCAAATGTCCCTGAAAGCGATGGGGCCGATCATGCATGCGATTGGCGCGGGTTTCGGGCCGAATAAACGGGCGCGCCTGTTCTCCGGCGGCAATGTGGTGACCGAACTCGCAACAGGATTTGATGTAGCTCGGTTCATGGTGCCGGATCACGGTTCGGGGCGGGCAGTTCCGAGAATGCTGGCTGAGCTTTTGCACAGTGCAGACCGCGATCTCGGTGACGGCACAACGCGTCTCGCGGTCTTGACCCACGCCATGTTCCGCGAGGCGGTGCAGGCGGTCGAGGCCGGGATAGACAGCCGGCAGCTCGGTCACGCGCTGCGCGGCATTGTCGAGAGCTTCGCATCGAACCTTGCCAGCCAAGCGAACTCCGAACCGAGCTTGATCGCTGTCGCACGAACCGCCGGGGCCGATGTCGAGTTGGCCGGGTTGATTGGCAAGGCGGCTGCCAGTGTCGGTGCTGGTGGCTTGATAGAGGTCTCGAAGGGAGGCGATGTCCGACCGCAATTGCAGTTTCACGATTGTTTCCTGCTGGAAGCCGAGCCGGTCCTCGGCGAAATGGCAGGCTGCGAGTTCAGCAATGCTTATCTGCTGGTGGCCAACGAAATCATCGATGATTTCGGTCACCTTGTGCCGTTGCTTGAGGCGTTCGCCTCGCATGGGAAATGCCTTGTCATTCTGGCGCGCGATGTCACTGGTCTCGCACGCCAGACCCTCGCGGTGAACCGCGCATCGCCTGACCTCGCCGTGGTGGCCTTTCGGCCGCGGGCGGTCGGGCAGGAAGCGGCCGACGTGCTTGAGGACGTGTCGATAGCCACGAGCGCCGAACTCGTCTGCAGTCTTCAAGGCAGTAGCCTATCATCGCTACGGCCTGCCATGCTCGGGCGCGCCGGCGGATTCCGGTACAGCGCAGGGCGAATCCATTTACGCAATCCCGCCGGTTCCGCGGAGGCCTGCACCGCCAGAAACCGCGCACTCGTTGCCGAAGCGAATCGCAAGCGGCTTCTATCCCTCGACAGGGAGCGGCTGGTGCGGCGTGCCGCGTGGTTGCGAAGAAGCTTTGCCGAACTGCTGCTGGCCCAATTTGGCTCACGCGAGTCGGAGACAATGCTCAGTCAAGCCAGGCGCGCCGTCTCGTCGACGATGTCGGCACTCGAAGGCGGAACAATTGTTGGTGGCGCAAGCTCGTGGGCGAGAGCGGTGCCTGATGCGGACAGCCCCGAGGCCAGGGCTGCTCGTCGCTGCTTGATGGCGGGCATCGTCAGCTTGCATGAGCGCATCGTCTACAACCGATCCGGTGCATCCGGCTCAACTCGCGATGTTCTCGCCGCAGGTGCGATGCTCGCCTCCCTTCCGGTGGATGTGGAGATCCAGGATCCACTGCTTCTCACCACCCGGATTTTCGAGCGCGCGGCCTCGGCCGCCGAAGCGTTCCTGGGAGGTGACGCTATCCTTACTGGAAGATGATCCGGCGGCTGGGAGTCGTCGGCAAGAACATAAATGAAAAATGGGGTACTCGCTTTGCAATTTAACGCCGGCTCAACGGCCATGCTGGAGATCGAGGGTGCAACGCACCGCTACGGCGAATTGACTGCGCTCGACAATGTCTCTCTTTCCGCAAGGCAGGGAGAGTTTCTGACAATTTTGGGCGAGAGTGGCTCCGGCAAGACTACCCTGCTGCGCGTCATCTCAGGGCTTGAGCAACCTACGGAAGTCGGCAAGCTGATGATCGGCGGCGAGAACGTCGTCGGCGTGCCGCCTTCGCGGCGCAATTGCACGACGGTCTTCCAATCCTACGCGCTTTTTCCGCACATGAGCGTTGCGGAAAACATCGCATACGGACTCGTCGTGCGGGGCATCTCACGCGACGATGCGCGCAAGCAAGCATCCAAGGCGCTCGAGACGGTGAGGCTTCCAGGTTTTGAGGATCGTCGCGTATCGCAGCTATCTGGAGGCCAGAAACAGCGCGTTGCAATCGCGCGCGCCATCGTGACGCGTCCTGCAGTGCTCTTGCTGGACGAGCCGCTAGGAGCACTGGACGAACGGCTCCGCCTAAACATGCAGAACGAGCTGACTGATCTGCAAAGGCAGCTCAAGACGACGTTCGTCTACATCACTCATAGCCAGGAAGAAGCATTGGCGATGAGTGATCGCATCGTTCTGATGCGATCTGGGCGCATCGAGCAATTGGGAACGCCCTCAGAATTGTTCGATCTTCCGACAAGCACATTTGCGGCAGAGTTCATGGGCTTCGAGAACCTGCTGCCTGGGGTGGCAAGATCGGTCGACGGGAACCTGGTCAGCGTAGCGTTGAGCGGTGGCAGCCCAGTGGTGGGCATCGCCGCAAATCCTGCCGGGATCTCGCAGGGGGATCTGGTCACTATAGCCATACGGGCCGAGCGCCTCAGCCATTCAGACGTTTCGCGCAAGCAATGCCGCCATCTCAATACCCTTGCCGGCACCAAAATCGATCAGCGGTACCGCGGAAAATACTCCGACCTCGATATCGAGACCGCTGCAGGCAAATTGAAAGTTCGGACCTGGGACAACGCCAGCCTTCCGGAGGAGATCAGCTCTGTAAGCTGGAGAGCTGAAGACTGCATCGTTCTACCGACAGCAGCTAACCGCAAAACATAAAAGGGGAATGAAATGAAGGACAAGTTTTCGACAACCACGCAGTTGGGCCTGACACGGCGCGGGTTTCTGCAATCGACGGCTGTCGCTGCCGGTGCGGCCGTCCTCGGAACGAGCTTTGCCGAGACAGCTCAAGCGGCAGCATCCAATGTCGTGCGCGGCTATGGCGTTACGACATCGCAGCTCAAGGACTGGTCCATCATGCAGAAGTCTACCGGCGTCTCGATGGAGTTCACGGGCACCAACAACTCGGTCGGCGTGTTCCTGCGCGACGTCGTCGCCTCCCAACTGGGAGACGATGCCGATATTTTCGTCTTCGAGTCCGGCACGGAAGACGTGCTGGGACCGCAGGGTATTTACCTCAAGATCGACGAGAAGCATCCGGAGCTGACGCTGTGGGACCGCACTCCCGATGAATGGAAGCGTTCCGAAACCGTGGTCGACAAGGAAGGCGTGCAGTACGGCGTTCCGGTGATCGGCAATGCCGACAGCTTCGGCTATTATCCAGACAAGATGGATGCCGCGTCGGACGGCAATGACGAACTCTCCTGGTCACTGATGTTTGATGACGAGAAGACTCGAGGTCGCGTCGCTTATGACCAGACCTGGACCTACTCGATCGGAGTGGCGGCCCTCTACCTGATGGGCCTCGGAAAGATCGGGGTCAAGGATGTCGCCGACATGACCGGCGAGGAAGCCGCGAAGGTCGTAAATTTCCTCATCGAGAGGAAGAAGGCCGGACAGTTCCGCACGCTCCACACCGCTTTTGAGGAGCAAATACAGCTGCTCTCCAGCGGGACCGTGGATGTCATAAATTGCTGGGAACCAGCGGTCCGCGAAACCAACAAGAGCCTTGGTTCCGACAAAACGCGTTATGCATACACCAAGGAGGGTTACTTCAAGTGGGGGCACGGCGCATACATCGCTGCTCAAGCCGAGGGGCGCGGAAACCTCGACAACATCTACAAGGTGCTGAACTACTATCTCGGTGGCGAGTATCGTGCGATCCAGGCTCGAGACCGTGGCTATGCCGGACCAAACATGGACCTCGGCGTGCAGTATGCCAAGGAAAACGGGTGGTCTGCGGAAGAGATCGAGAACTTGAGCAATACCGAGAAGAAAGTCGCCCGAAAGTTCGCCAAACCCTACACGAGCACGACGACACCGACGAACTCCGATGCCATCGAGGAAGAGTGGCAGCGTTTCCTCAACGCCTGAGGGCTTTCCTCTGAAAACGGATTGCCCCGCTGAATGCGGGGCAATCTTCCACTCGCGGTTTCTTCGAGGACGAACAGCATGGCGGCAGTTTCGAGAAGTGCTCTGTCCAAAAGCCTCAGTCGGCTGAGGCCAGCGAGCAACACGCTCGTCAACCTCTATTTCGTGTTGTGGTTCTGCCTCGTCATCATCCCTCTTCTCGTCCTGTTCTCATTCAGCTTCTTCGAAACGAAGAGTTTCGTGACGACCTACACTCCGACTTTGAACACGTGGCTTTCGTTGCTGGATTCCGGCCGTCTTACGGTATCGCTGCGGACACTCAGAATCGCTCTCACGGTAACGCTGATCGAGTTCCTCATCGCTTTCCCGTTCGCCTTGTGGCTGGCCAAGGGAGGGGTCGCCAAGTCGACGCAGGCAATCATCCTTGCTCTTTTGACAATTCCGTTCTTCCTCGACTTGTCGTCGCGCATAATAATCTGGCGATCCATTCTCAGTGAGAATGGCCTGATCAGCCACCTTCTGGTTGAGTCCGGACTGACAAGCGGTCCGGTTGACTGGCTTCTCTACAACGAGTGGGCCGTGCATTTCGGCATGCTGGTCACGTATTTTCCGACCATGGTTCTGCCGATCTACATGGCTATTTCCATAATCGACGATGCGCTGATTCAGGCGAGCGCCGATCTGGGAGCCAGCCGCAAGGACACGCTGCTCAGGATCATCGTACCGCTGTCACTTCCCGGAATTCTCGCTGGCGTCATCCTGACGCTTGGACCGGCACTGGCCGCATGGATCGAGCCAAGCATGCTTGGCGGAGGGTTTGTAAACCTGCTCAGCAATTCAGTTGAAAGTGCATACAGCGCGTTGCGCTACCCGGTCGTCGCGGCGCTCTCCAGCTTCGTCATGCTCATGCTGGCGATCCTCGTGGTCGCGCTCGCGATCCTCGCAAGGCGGTTCGGTAGTCTCGGCGCCGTTTTCTCGACCTTGAGGAGCTAGCCGATGAATACGCTCGCCATCGATCATCCGGCGGTTCGCCCGACACGGACGCAGCTCGGAGACTGGACGGCCTGGACTGTCATGGCCAAATGGGGCGGCCTTCTGTTTATCTTTCTGATCTATTTTCCGCTCGCCTGGCTGGCCCTGATGTCGATCAGCGAGCGCCCGCTTTCCGGCATTCCGTTGCCCCTGACGATGGACAATTACCGAGCGCTTGTCGACGACACAAGGTGGGTGGCTCCGTTCAGCATCAGCCTGCTCATTGCTGTTTTCGTCGGCATCGTCAGTGCGATCGCCGCCACGCTTGTGGGGCGGCACCTTCCGAACGCCAAGCGGTCGGGGCTCAAACTGTTGCTTTGCGTGATTCCTCTCTTCGTGCCTGGAATGTCCATGGGTGCAGCGCTTTTCATCGTCTTCCGGGCGATGTTGGGGCTAAAGCTCGGATACTGGTCGATCATTGCAGGCCACTTTATTTGGGCATTTCCCTTTGGCCTGCTGGTCGTTCTTGTCCTCACATCTCGCTTCGACCATAGACTGGTGGAGGCGGCAGAGGATCTCGGAGCCTCGAAGCTGCGCACCTTCCTTGACATCGAGTTGCCGATCCTGCGTCCCGGCATAGTAGGAGCTGGCCTTTTTGGCTTCCTGCTGTCGTTCAATGAAGTGCTGCGAACCATGTTCCTTCGCGGCACGTCGACGACCATGCCTATCTACAACTGGACGATGGCGGCGTCCCAGCAATCCCAGGTTCCGATTATTTTCGCTTTAGCCACGATCATACTGCTGGTGACACTACCGCTGTTGGCCGGAGTTTTCTGGGTGCTTTATGCGAGGATCGACAAGTCATGACGTTGCGTAATGCCGCCCCGTTTGCGGCTGCAGGAACACCGTTCTTAGTGGTGGCATGCGGGGGTGGCATGCGGATCGCTTGCCTTCATACCCGGCGATCTGCTCAAGGCCGCAGTTGCAGCGATCGCCGCAGTCGATAGCCGAAGTCACTTCATTCGGCGGCGAGTGCCCTATCAAGCGCTGCAAGGAACATATCCGCGTTCTCGCGCGAGAAAACCAGCGGGGGACGTATTTTCAGGACGTTGTAGCCTTTGCCGCAGACGCTGATCAGTACGCCATCGTCGCGCATCCGATTGACAACGCGGGTCGTTGCCTCCCTGCCCGCCTTTGCGCTTGTCTGGTCAGTTACTATCTCCAGGCCGAAGATAAGGCCGGCGCCGCGAACGTCGCCGACAATGTCATGCCGAGCTTTCAATTTCGAAAGTCCCTCGGCCATGTGAGCACCGACGACACGCGCGTTCTCCTGGAGCTTCTCATCCTGTATTGCCTGCAGCACTGCAAATGCAGCGGCGCAGGACACGGCATTGCCGCCGAAGGTATTGAAGTAGCGCGCGTTTTCACCAAACTCTTGCAAGATCTCCGGACGGATCACCGTAGCGGAAATGGGCTGCCCGTTGCCCATCGGCTTTCCAAGCGTAACCATGTCAGGCTCGACGCCGTGGCGTTGAAAGCCCCACATGAAGTCGCCGGTTCGTGCGAATCCAGGCTGCACTTCGTCAGCGACGAAGATCCCCCCGGCCGCTCGGATCGCGTCTACCGCCCCTTTCAGGAACCCTCCTGGATCGGCCAGGACGCCATCGCTGGTGAACAAGCTGTCGACAATCAGCATCGCTGGCTTGATGCCGTGGCGCAGCAGATCGTCGATAGCGGACTTCACATCCGCAGTGAATTTGGCGCCGATATCGCAATGTGGGTAGTGGTAGGCGTGCGGCGACGGGACCGTGCGCACGTGGACGCCCAAATTGACCGATTTCCCAAGCGACGGCGAGAACTGGGAAACCGTGTCACTGATACCGTGATAGGACATATCCGTGACAATCACGCCAGTCCCGCCTGTATGGAATTTCGCGATGCGATAGGCGAGATCGTTGGCTTCGCTTCCAGTACAGGCAAACATGACATGACCGAGCGCCGACGGAAACGTGGCGAGCAGCCTTTCGGCATAATCAAGGATCAGCGAGTGAAGGTACCGGGTGTTCGTGGCAAGTATGCCAACCTGCTCGCGGATCGCTTCCACAACCCGCGGGTGGCAGTGCCCGAGCGAGGTGACATTGTTGTACACATCCAAATAGGGCCTGCCATTGACGTCGTAGAGCCAAACACCTTCGCCGCGCACGAGATGCAGCGGATTTTCGTACATCAGCCGGTACGCAGGTCCCAGCAGCCTGTAGCGCCGGGCGACCATGGCATCGTCTTCTGAACTCAAGTTGCCCTGCCCCGGCACAAATGCATTCGGCATGGACAGGTCGATCTTCTTGGACATTCACACGTCTCCTTGCCCACGCATCGCTGATCGTCAGCTCTCTGAACGCCGCCACCGCTCCGACAGCCAGCGTGAGGCGGACACGGGCTTCGCTTGCAAAATGACACGGACAAGCTCTGCTATATGATGCACCATACACCAGTCAAGTCGAGTTATTGGTCGTCATCAACCTAGACAGGCCGACGCGGTGGAGATATATGTTATATCAACATTCTGGACAGGTCGCCCTATGATTTACGACGAGCCGCGGTATCGCATTGCCGGAGACCGCTTCATCGAGGTGGAATTAGGAAATGAACTCACATTCGACCTGAATGTCATCGTCCACAATCTCGCGGCAGCAGTCGAGCAGGCGGGCATCGCGGGATTGATCGAGCTCATACCCGAGCTGGCGTCGTTTCAGGTGTCCTACGATCCCGACCGTATCGGCTACGACGACATCGTGCGTGAGATAGAAGGCGTGCGTCACTCGCTGACCGGATCGGGGGCCTCGGAACGTGAGAGCCGGCTCTTCCACGTGCCGCTGTTTTATTTCGATCCCTGGACGGCGGAGTGCGTCGAGGAGTACCGCGCAAAAGTAAGGGATAAGGTGCTGGACCCCGACTATTTGTGCGAGATCAATGGCCTGGCGGACCGCCGTGAACTGATGCGGGTCCACTCTGGAACAGAGTATTGGGTGGCTGCCCTGGGTTTCTGGCCGGGCCTCTGCTCGCTGATGCCGCTCGATCCGCGTAGCCGGCTGATCGCGCCGAAATACAATCCTCCCAGGATGTGGACCCCAAAAGGCACCATTGGGCTCGGCGGCGGCCTGACATCCATCTATCCGGACCGTACGCCCGGCGGCTACCAGATCTTCGCACGGACACCCATGCCTATTTGGGACCGCGAGGGCCGTCTGCCCGCCTTCAAGGACAGCCTCGCGCTGTTCAGGGCCGGCGACCGCGTTCGCTTCGTCCCAATCGATCGCGAAGAATATGACCATGTGGAACGCAAGGTCGCGGACGGGACGTATCAACACCCCTGTGTCGAGTACCAAACATTCTCGGTGGCGCGATACCGACAGTGGCGGGACAGCATTCTGGAGGACGGCCGATGATCGAAGTCATCAAGCCAGGCCTTGAAACTTCTATCCAGGAGCTTCCCGGTCGTCTTGGTTTCTGGGCCCAAGGATTTCCGCCATCCGGTCCGGTGGATGAATGGTCATTCCGCCTTGCCAACCTTCTGGTCGGCAACGACCGCGACGCGGCGGCGCTCGAGTGCCAATTCCTCGGACCATCGCTGCGCTTCAACGCCGATGGATTCATTGCCATAGCAGGGGCACCGATGGGAGCAGCCATCGATGGTGTGCCGATCCGGATGTGGGTGACAGTTCCGGTCAAGACCGGGCAGATCCTGACCATGGGCGCGGCAACGACCGGCGCCCGGACCTACGTGGCATTTGCGGGCGGCATCGACACACCGCCGGTGCTGGGTTCCCGTTCGACGTTCCATATGGCCGGTGTCGGCGGCATTGATGGCTTCGCGCTCAAGGCCGGTCAAACGATCCCGCTCGCATCCGCCAATGGTTCCGCAGGCCATCTCAGGGTTCCTGAGGAGGCCCGCCCCGCGATCGGCGAAAGCTCGGCGGCCCTTGTCGAATGCATGCCCGGACCTAATGACGACTGGCTGGACGAAGCCGCCATCGACATGTTTTTCGCAAGCGAATGGTCGGTGCAGGCTCGCAGCAATCGCACCGGCATCCGTCTTTCCGGTCCAACCTTCACATTTGCGGAAAAAGCCCTCAACAAGTTGCCCGAACACGGCCAGGACGCTTCCAACATCGTAGACCATGGCTACCCGCTCGGCGCCGTCAATCTCGCGGGGCAGACGCCGATCATCCTCATCAATGACGGACCCAGCGCGGGTGGTTTCATAAATCCATTCACGATCCCGAGGGCTGCCTTCTGGAAGCTTGCCCACCTGCGGCCCAACACCGTAGTGCGCTTCAGGAAAGTCGATCTGGCCGAGGCCAACGCCATGCGCCGCGAACTCGACCGACGCTGCAGAATCGAGACGCTTCTCGGGGATTTCAATCCCCCGGAACTGGCGGACCCAACACCGAAGAGAGGAAAGATGCCGTCTGCCTTGGCGACGCCGCCCCCGTCGGCTTTCAGGACACAATCACCCAAGATGTCACTGGGCGACATTCAGGATGTGCTCGCGAAGAACTATGGAATCCGGGGCGCCGTGACGTTGCTTACGAGCGAACGCGATCTGACCGCCCATGTCGTGGCCGCACACGGCGGTCGCGAGTTCGTTTTCAAGGTAGCCAATTCCTCGGAAGACCCAGCAGTTGTCGACCTGCAGAACAAGGCTCTCGACCATGTCGCCTCGATGTCCTGCGACGTTCCCGTTCCTGAAGTGATCCGGTCACTTGACGGCGCTTCCCAGATCACGCTGCACATCGATGGCAATCGACATGTCGCACGCACGCTCAGCTATCTCCAGGGTGTGCCCGTGCACATGACGCAATCCACCTCCAAACAGCGAAAGGCGCTGGGTGCTTCCCTCGCCGGCCTGTCGCTGGCGCTGGCTGACTTCACTCATCCTGCTGCCGGACATGGAATCCTTTGGGACCTGAAGAATACCGCCAAGCTCGAAGAGCACACGCAATCCATAAGCGATGCCGCCAAACGGAAGCTGGTCGAGAAAACCATGTGCCGCTTCCGCGATCATGTGAAGGTGATCGAGCCATCGCTGCGGCATCAAGTCGTCCACAACGATTTCAACCCCCACAACGTTCTGGTGGATCAATCCGAGCACGACAGAGTGAGCGGCATATTGGACTTCGGCGATGTGGTCGACACGCCGGTCATTTACGACGTGGCAGTCGCCTGCTCGTACCAGGTGACGAGTTCAGGACATCCGCTTTCGCTTGCGACTGAGCTGCTGTCCGCCTACCACGCTGTCAATCCTCTCCTCGATGAGGAGATCGATATCCTTTTCGACCTCATCAACACGAGGAACGCGATGACGGTCACAATTACGGAATGGCGATCGAAGCTCTACCCTGAGAACAGCGCCTATATCCTTCGCAACAACCCTCGGGCGTCGCTCGCCCTGCAGCAGTACGCGACGATTTCCGAAAGGGATGCACGCTCAGCTTTCCGCAATGCTTGCGGCATTCAGTAACCTGCAGCAAACAATTTCCACCGGCTTGGACAAGATCATGCAAACCAACGTTTTGACGGATACCCCTGGAAATATCTGGAAAGTCATGGCATCCGTCGGCGACATCGTAGAAGCCGGCCAGACGCTCTTCATCATGGAGTTGATGAAAACCGAAGTGCCCCATACAAGCCCGGTGGCAGGAAAGGTCTCTGCGATCAACATTTCGGAAGGCCAGGAGGGTGTCGATGCCGGTGCCGTGGCCGTGGTCATCGAACACCAGTAGCGCGCTGGTCGAACCGCTGCGTCGCGACATACAAGCAGACGTTGTGTACAAGGCCGGGGCGGCCCTGCGCCCGGTATAAGAGAATTATTGTCTCCCCCCCCGGACTGCACTATATCATATATCAACTTGGGGAGAGCGTCCATTGTCGAAGATCGAGTATAAAACACTGAACGACCACGCATACGAGGCCATCAAAAAGGGTCTCATGGCAGCGGAGTTCGGACCGGGCCAACCACTTATCATACGCAACCTGGCCGAAACCTACGGCATTTCAACGACCCCCGTCAGGGAGGCGCTGCAACGCCTCGTGGCTGAACGGCTTCTCGACCTGCTGCCAAACCGGACGATAGCGGTTCCGGAGCTAAATGCCGAAAAATTTGCGGAGATCCTTCGCATCCGTTGTGCGCTTGAAGGCCTGGCTGCAGAACTCGGCGCGAAATATCTGGAGAAAGTGCATCTTCGCCGCCTCAAGAAGCTATTGCAAGCAATGGAAGCGGCACTCGAGCGAGACGACTACGACACCTATAGGTCCACGAACCAGCAGTTTCATTTCACGCTTTATGATTGTGCCGATTCGCCGCAACTGCTTCAGATCATACAGGACTTGTGGGGGCGCGCCGGGCCTTACATGAAAGTCCTGTTCATGGACGGCCGTTACAGGACCATCGCGAACGACGAACATCGGAAAATCATCGCGGCGTTGGAGGACGGCGACATATCGGGGGTCCGCGACCATATCGTCTCCGACGTGGAATCGGCCTGCCTCATCATACTGGAGGAACTCCAGGCAAAGCCGACTCTATTGAACCAGCCCGGACCGTCGTAGGGAACTCGCGCGGAAGCGCCTGGACGGGATGTGGTAATGTGCAAATGTCGTTATCGCAAACCGCTGCGCGCCACCCTGGGGTCAGGGGCGAGATCCGGCCAGCAATGAGTTGGGGGTGAATAGGCGCGTCGCCCGACAGCAGACGATGCTATGCGAACGCTGCGGGAACCGGTGGATCAGTTCCGCGCCTTGCTATTCTCGGCATTGAGCTTTGCGTCTGCTCGTCCTATAAGGCCGCGCGCAGCGCGCATGTACTGACTGTTGGGGCGTAGCCAAGTGGTAAGGCATCGGTTTTTGGTACCGACAATCCCAGGTTCGAATCCTGGCGCCCCAGCCAAACTCAAAAGGTCCATTCTGGACACATAG
>NZ_CAKXZS010000008.1:205324-228646 GCF_935822925.1 Mesorhizobium ventifaucium | reverse complement strand
CCCTACTGCCCTACTGCCCTTCTCCCTTCGCAAAGACAGTACGACACCATGACGTCAGACCCGGAATTCCCGGACGATTTTCGCGCCGAGCTGGTCAACCTCTTCCTGTGGCGGCGGGATGTCAGGCGTTTCAAGCCGACGCCGCTCCCCGAAGGCGCGCTGGAGCGGCTGCTTGACCTCTCCAGCATTGCGCCCTCGGTCGGGCTGAGCCAGCCCTGGCGTTTCGTCGTGGTCGAGAGTGCGGCGTGCCGCGGCGCCGTGAGGGCTTGCTTTGAGCGCTGCAATGCGGAGGCGCTCGCATCGTTCGGCGGCGAACGCGCCGCGCTCTATGCGCGCCTGAAGCTTGCCGGCTTGAACGAAGCGCCTTGTCAATTCGCGGTCTTTGCCGACCGCGCGACGCAACAGGGACATGGGCTCGGCCGCCTGACCATGCCCGCGACCATCGAATATTCGGCGGTGATGGCGATCCACACTTTTTGGCTGGCGGCGCGCGCCGAAGGAATAGGCATGGGCTGGGTCTCGATCCTCGACCCGGCCGAAATGGCGACGATCCTGGATGCGCCGCCGGAGTGGACGCTGATCGGTTACTTCTGCGTCGGCTACCCGAGCGAGAGCCACAGCGTGCCGGAACTGGAGCGAGAAGGCTGGGAAGACCGGCGCGCTCCGATGGTGACAAGGCGGTAGTGCAACGGCGACGCTGCCAGCCTCCCTTGCAGGGAAGAATGGATATTATGGATGAATTCGCCGATCGCCGGCGTTGCCAACAAGACACCATGGCAAGCCAGCCGCGACGGCCTTTATCTGAGGAGAGGCCCAAAATGTTTCGCTACGACGTGCAGGCCGGGATCTGGGTCTATCCGGGCAAGGGCGGCTGGCATTTCGTGACGCTGCCGCCGGAGCTTGGGGCACGGATCAAGACGGCGACGGCGGGCATGGCACGGCCCTGGGGCTCGCTTGGCGTGGAGGCCGTCATCGGCCAGACCAGATGGCGGACATCGCTGTTTCCCGACAAGAAATCCGGCAGCATGCTGTTGCCGATCAAGACAGCGGTGCGGGTCCGCGAAGGCCTTCGGGCTGGTGACACGGCCAACCTGACGATCGAGATGCAGTTATGACAACATTGGTTTTGGCTGACGGCGACACGCTATGCGGCGGCTAAAGCACGTCGGCGACGCGCTTAAGTTCTTGTTTTTATGGATGTCGTTATCGCAAAACCGCTGAGCACTTTTGCGCGACATGCATTAGCGCCAGCCCCTTGGCAAGCCGGCGGGCGGCTTGTATAGAGCCCGCCACCCTGAATTCCACTCTCCATCACAAGGACGACCCCATGGCGCTCGAACGCACCTTTTCCATGATCAAGCCGGATGCAACGCGGCGCAATCTCACCGGCGCCATCACCCAGATGCTCGAAGAAGCCGGCCTGCGCGTCGTCGCCTCGCGCCGGGTGTGGATGAGCCGCCGCGAGGCGGAAGGTTTTTACGCCGTCCACAAGGATCGTCCGTTCTTCGGCGAGTTGGTCGAGTCGATGTCGTCGGGTCCCACGGTCGTGCAGGTGCTGGAAGGCGAGAACGCCATTGCCAAAAACCGCGACGTGATGGGCGCCACCAACCCGACCAACGCGGCCGAAGGTACCATCCGCAAGGTGCACGCGCGGTCGATCGGCGAGAATTCCGTGCACGGCTCCGACGCGCCCGAGACCGCCGCGCAGGAGATCAAGTACTGGTTCTCGGACACCGAGATCGTCGGCTGAGCCGACAACCCATCACCACGCAAAAAGGGGCCGGCGCAATGCCGGCCTTTTTTCATTGCTGCGATCCGGCACCGGACGCCGAAGCCGGCAACTGACCGAACAGAGCAGGGCCGCCGCCGGCCTCTGGCTCGACGTTCTCATCTTCTCCCACTGATGATCAGCGGATCGACCTGGTGGGCCAGCCCAGGCGATCACGAAGTCGTGTTCTCATAAGGTGTAACGCAGCGAGCCTCCGGACCGAACTGACCAATGCGCGCTTGAGGAATGGCGCGCGCAACAACTCAAGCGGAGGTGAAATCATGTCAACAATATCAACCGTGAGCGCGGCCTTCCTGGCCGGCGCCGTTGCCACGGCTCTCGCTTCTTTTGCGGCGGCCGCGCCGCTGTCCGAGGCAGAGGCCAAGGCGGCGATGGATGCCGGCAAGGAGAAGTGCTTTGGCGTCGCCCTGAAGGGGCAGAACGACTGCGCGGCAGGACCCGGCACCACCTGCCAAGGCACCTCGACGGTCGATTACCAGGGCAACGCCTGGAAGTTCGTCGACGGCGGTACCTGCACGACGATGGACCTGCCCGGCGACCGCAAGGGCTCGCTCACGGCGCTGAGCCGCGACGTCCCGTCCTAAGCAATGCAGCCTGCCCCGGAAAGCGGAGATGAAGATGAACGGACTGGCCCCAGCATCCCGCATATCGAAAACCTCGCGCTTTCCGGCGCACCCGATCGCCGGCCTCGCCGGCACCAGTTTCAAGCACGAGCATCTACACGCGATCCTTGGCGACGGCCCAAAGGACGGCTTCTTCGAGGTCCACGCCGAAAACTACATGGGCGCCGGCGGCCCGCCGCACGATGCGCTGGCCAGCATCCGCCGCGACTATCCCGTTTCGCTGCACGGGGTGTGCATGTCGATCGGCGGACCGCGGCCGCTCGACAAAGCGCATCTCGGTCGTTTCAAGGCGCTCGTCGACCGCTATGAGCCGGCGCTGGTTTCGGAGCATCTCGCCTGGTCGACCCACGACACCACCTATTACAACGACCTGCTTCCCCTGCCCTATACGCCGGCAACGGTTTCGCGCGTGGCGGATCACATCGATGAAATGCAGGAGACGATCGGCCGCCCGATCCTGCTCGAGAACCCCTCGACCTACGTCCTTTTCGCGGAATCGACGATGAGCGAGACGGATTTCATCGGCGCGCTGGTGCAGCGTACCGGTTGCGGCCTATTGCTCGACGTCAACAACGTCTTCGTTTCGGCCACCAATCACGGCTATTCAGCCCTTTCCTACCTCGCGGATTTCCCGCTCGCGCATGTTGGCGAAATCCATCTGGCCGGGCACGCCGAGCAGGCGGATGACGAGGGCGACCTGCTGCTCATCGACAGCCATGACGGGCCGGTCGCCGACGCGGTCTGGAAGCTTTTCGATATCGTCATCGGCCGATGCGGACCGCTGCCGACGCTGATCGAATGGGACAGCAACATTCCCGACTGGCCGGTGCTCAAGGCGGAGGCCGCCGCCGCCCAAGCGATTCTCGACAATCACGCCGACATCCACCATGTGTTCGGAAAAGCCCATGCCGCAGGATGAGCTCCAGTCGGGCGACCTTAGCCACCGGTTCGACTATGCCGCGGCATTCACCGCCGGTTTGCTCGATCCTGACCGTGCCCCGCCTGACGCTGTCTCGGGGCCGAACGGGAAGGCAGCGGTCAAACGATACGCCGTCTACCGCAACAACGTCACGGTCAGCCTGATCGATGCGCTGACCGCCAGCTTTCCAGCGACGCTGCGCATCACCGGCCCGGACTTCTTTCGGGCGATGGCGCGCTTCCATGTCCGCGAAACGCCACCCACTTCGCCGCTTCTGTTCGAATACGGCCGCGACTTTCCCGACTTCATCGAGCGCTACGACTATGCGCGGCCGATGCCATGGCTGGCTGACGTGGCGCGCTTGGAGCGGGCCTGGCTCGACGCCTATCATGCCGCCGACGCGGAACCGCTGGCTTCCGCAGCACTGGCCTCGATCCCGCCCGAACGGCTAGCCGATACCGTGTTCGTGCCACACCCGGCAACGCGTGCCACGCGCTCGCGCTTTCCGGTCGTGACGATCTTTGCGGCAAACCGGCGCAACGGCCCTGTCGGGCGGATCGAGGCGGACCGCCCTGAAGATGCGCTGGTCACGCGGCCCGGGCTCGAAGTCTTTGTTCGCCACCTGCCGCCCGGCGGCGCGGCCTTTCTGGATCGTCTCATGGCGGGCGAGCCACTCGGCGCGGCGGCCGGCGCAGCATTGGCAGAGCGTGCCGAATTCGACCTTGCCGCTAATATTGCCGGCCTGCTGCAGGCAAGCGCCTTCACAGCGGCACACCAGGGAGGGTGAGCATGACGAACCACGGGCGGAACGCCAGCACCGGGCCGCGAGGGCTCGCCCTCGCCGAGAGGGTGAACGCCGCGCTGCGCACGAGTGCCACACCGTCGCTGACGCAGCTTGTCCTGCGCTGCGCGCTCGCCGTCCCGTTCTGGCGGTCCGGCATCAACAAATGGGACGGTTTTTTGCAGTTGAACGATGTCGCCGTGCTGCTTTTCAGCTCGGAGCTCAAGCTGCATCTGCCCGGCGGCCCTTACGATTTTCCTGCACCTGGGCTGGTGGCGTTCGCCTCAGGGTCGGCAGAAATCCTGCTGCCAATTCTTCTCGTTCTCGGCCTGGCGACGAGACTGGCGGCATTCGGGCTGCTCGTGATGACGCTGGTCATACAACTCACCGTGCCGGACGGCTGGCCGCTGCACATCACCTGGGCGGCGATGGCGCTCGGCATCATGGCATGGGGACCCGGCCGGATTGCGCTCGATCACCGGATCGGCACTGACAAGGGCTGAGCTAATCCACCTCTTCCTCTTCCGCTTCCGCATTGCCATCAGGTGCTGGAGTAATGGTAGGCTTCCACCCAGCACGCGAGGTTTGGCAAGAACGCCGCAATACAACCTATCATTCACCGGGTCTAAGGTTCTCTGCCATCCAAGAGCCTGCAAGAATGAGATCATAATTGTCGGGTGCCCAATCGTGCCCGCCTCCAGCGCATGATAGTTGACATGGGCTTTAGCTTCTGAAAGCTGCTCGACAAGTTGCAGGGCATGGTGCGGCTGTCGCCTGCTGTCATGGAGCCCTGAAAAGATGAGCACCGGCTTTCTTGATAACTTTGGAAAGACAAAATCCTCGGCGATCACTTGTGGACGCAGCAAAATAGCTCCGACAAACAATTGCGGTGCAACTGCAAGCAGAGCTGTCGCAAAAATTGCCCCACTGGAATATCCAATAGCGAGCATGGTCTCGCTGCCGAATTCGGAAACAAAGCCGACAGGAGATATGCTTTCTTTTGCGAGGTCGAGCAGAGTTTCCGCAGATATGCTAAAATCCGGACCGCGTTGGAAAAAAGTGAAACCGTCACCATCGGAAATGTCCCTTTTGGGCAGTAGGACGGAACGTCAGGTGCGAGCTTTTCTACAAAGCCCTCGATAAGGGCTGGGTGCCCCGACGAGCCATGGACGCCAAGAATACCAAACACCTAGTCGCTCCCAATAAATCAGTCGCGCTGCGGGTAGCATGTTTTCCGCAACGGGCCGTGGGCGTGAATTCGGCCGCTGGCGAACGAGCCTCCGCTTAAGATCAGGATCGAAGGATTGCCATTCGGCAGCCCCTGGCGGTGACGCGAAGCATCAATTGGCCTGCTTCCAGCGGCTTGCGGCCTCGTCGTCAGCCTCCTTGGCATCGACCCAGCCGCCTTCCGAGCCGTCGGTGTGGTGTTCCTTCTTCCAGAACGGCGCGCGTGATTTCAGGTAGTCCATCAGGAAGTTCGCCGCCTCGAATGCCGCCTGCCGGTGCGTGGAGGCAGCGACCACCAGCACGATGTTCTCACCGGGTGCGATCCTGCCATGGCGATGGATGGCGGTGATGCCCTGCAGCGGCCAGCGGTGAACCGCTTCGGCGGCAATGCGGCCGATCTCGACCTCGGCCATGCCGGGATAATGTTCGAGTTCGAGTGCCGCGAGCCTGCCCGCTTCATCGCGGCAGAGACCCGAGAAAGTCACCACGGCGCCGATGTCGGCGCGGCCTTGCGTCATCTTGGCGATCTCGGCGGCGACATCGAAATCCTCCGCCTGGATGCGCACCGTCGGCACCACCGCGCCAGGCATTTCAGCCACCCGTCATCGGCGGGAACAGCGCGATCTCGCGCGCGCCTGATATCTTCTCGCGGTGCTCGACATGTTCCTGGTTGATGGCGACGCGGATCACGTCAGGATATTGCAGCGCGTGCTCGTACTCCTCGCCGCGCGATTTCAGCCAGCGCAGCAGGTCGGCCACCGTCTCGATGCCGTCGGGCAATTCGACGTCCTCTTGCGGCTTGCCGATCCGCTCGCGCACCCAGGCGAAATAAATGAGCCGCGTCGACATGCTACTCGTCCATGATGTGCTTGAGGCCGGCGCGGAAATAGTCGTAGCCGGTGTAAAGCGTCACCAGCGCGGCGATCCACAACAGCACCAGCCCGGTCTGGGTGGTCAGCGGGAAGATCTTGTCGCCGGCAGGTCCCGCGAGCAGAAAGGCGATGGCGATCATCTGGATGGTGGTCTTCCACTTTGCCAGCTGCGTCACCGGTACCGAGACCTTCAGCGCCGCCAAATATTCGCGCAGGCCCGAGACCAGGATTTCGCGGCACAGGATGATGATTGCCGCCCACAGCGACCAGCCGGCGATGCCGGCATGCCTATCGGTATCGGCCGCCAGCAGCAGCAGGCACGTGGCGACCAGCAACTTGTCGGCGATCGGATCGAGCATCTTGCCGATATTCGAGGTCTGCTGCCAGGCACGCGCCAGATAGCCGTCGAAATAATCGGTGATTGAGGCGAGCAGGAAAATGATCAGCGCCGACCAGCGGGCGAAGTCGCTCGACTTCAGATGGCCTTCTAGAAAGAAACACAGCACAACCAGCGGCACCGCGAGGATACGGACGTAGGTGAGCATGTTGGGCAGGTTGAATGCGCGCTGGGCCATATTTTTGGAAACTCTCTCTGCCTGCCTACTCAAATCAGAAGCGAATGTGGGGGGTCAACAGGCGATAGTCGATGGACCAGCCGAAAATAGCCGAATCATCAGCTCTCGTGAAAATGGTTGTAGACCAGCTTGGCGACCTGCTCGGATATACCATCAACCTTGACCAGATCCTCGATCGCGGCGCGGCTGACCGCCTTGGCGGTGCCGAAATGCATGAGCAGCGCGCGCTTGCGACCGGGACCGATGCCGCTGATCTCGTCAAGCGGGCTCTTGACCATCTCCTTCTTGCGGCGGGCGCGGTGCGAGCCGATGGCGAAGCGGTGGACCTCGTCGCGCAGCCGCTGAACGAAATAGAGCACGGGGTCGCGCACGGGGAGCGAAAACGGTGGCTTGCCCCTGACGAAGAAGCGTTCGCGGCCGGCGTCACGGTCCTGCCCCTTGGCGATGCCGATGGCCTGGACACGGTCCTCGATGCCGAGGTCGGCGAGGATCTGTCGTACCGCCGTCATCTGGCCCTGGCCGCCATCGATGAGGATGACGTCTGGCCAGGCCGGGAAACCGGTGTCCTCGATATCGTCGCCCTGTTCGGCCAGGATGTCGTCCGCCGGCTGTTCGCTCTGCGGCACCTCGCCATGTTCCTTCAGCAGCCGGGAGAAACGCCGCCCCATCACCTCGCGCATCATGCCGAAATCGTCTCCCGGCGTGATCTCGGTCGAGCGGATGTTGAATTTCCGGTACTGGTTCTTAACGAAGCCTTCCGGCCCGGCGACCACCATGGCGCCGACGGCGTTGGTGCCCATGATGTGGGAGTTGTCGTAGACCTCGATGCGTACCGGCGGTTTCTTCAGGCCGAAAGTCTCGGCAAAACCGGTGAGCAACCGCCCTTGCGTCGAGGTCTCGGCCAGCCGGCGGCCGAGCGCCTCACGGGCGTTCTGCAGGGCGTTGTCGGTCAGGTCCTTCTTCTCGCCGCGCCGCGGCACTGAGATCGCCACCTTGCGACCCGCGCGGGTGGAGAGAGCCTCGGCCAAAAGTTCCTGGTCCTCGACGCCCTGCGACAACAGGATGGCGCGCGGCGTCGGCTTGTCGTCATAGAATTGCGCCAGGAACGAGCCCAGCACCTCGGCCGCCCCCAGCGCCGGATCGGCCTTGGGGAAATAGGCGCGGTTGCCCCAGTTCTGGCCGGTGCGGAAGAAGAACACCTGGATGCAGACCTGGCCGCCTTCCTGATGGATGGCGAAGACATCGGCCTCGTCGACGGTCTGCGGGTTGATACCCTGATGGCTCTGCACATGCGACAGCGCCGCCAGCCGGTCACGATAGATGGCGGCACGCTCGAAATCGAGATTTTCCGCGGCCTGCTGCATGGCAGCGGAGATATCGGTCTTCACCTTCTGGCTGCGGCCGGACAAGAAGTCCTTCGCCTCGGCGACCAGCTTGGCATAGTTACTATGCGAGATTTCGCCGGTGCACGGGCCGGCGCAGCGCTTGATCTGGAACAGCAGGCAAGGCCGGGTGCGGTTCTCGTAGAAGGAGTTGGTGCAGCTCCTGAGCAGGAAGGCGCGCTGCAGCGAATTGATGGTGCGGCCGACGGCGCCGGCCGAGGCGAAGGGGCCGAAATAGTCGCCCTTGCGCGAGCGCGCGCCACGATGCTTGTAGATGCCGGGCGAGACATGATCGCCGGTCAAAAGGATGTAGGGGAACGACTTGTCGTCCCGCATCAGCACATTGAATCGCGGCCGCAAGCGCTTGATAAGGTTGGCTTCAAGCAGCAGCGCTTCGATCTCGGTGCGGGTGACGACGAACTCCATCGTCGCCGTCTCGCGCACCATGCGGCCGATGCGGCTGGTGTGGAAACGGCCTTGCGCGTAATTGGTCACCCGTTTCTTCAGGCTGCGCGCCTTGCCGACATAGAGCACATCTCCGGCGGCATTCATCATGCGGTACACGCCGGGCGCGTTGGGCAGCCGTTTGACCAGCGTCTGGATGACTTCGGCGCCGACCATGCCGTCTGCATCGCCGGCATGCGGCGCCCAATCGATGGCCGTGAAAGCGACATCAGGGCCGTCGGAACCGGGCGTTGACGGTTCGACGATCTCCTCCGCCGCCTCGTCCTCGAGGTCGACATCGGGGGGCAGGTCGTCGGCGGCGCCGCCGCGTTTGTGTTTCTGGTCCATGGGACTCATTCGACAATGCCTGTCACATCCGGCGTCTGCCACGCAAGGTGCTGGCCGCCGTCGAGCGCGATCATCTGGCCGGTGACCGAGCTTGCGCCCCAGAGATAGCGGATGGTGGCGCCGAATTCAGGCAATTCCGGGCCGCGCTTCAGGATCAGGCCGTCGACCTGCGCGGCAAAATCCCTGTCTTGCTGGCGCGCGCTCTTCAGCGTCGGGCCGGGACCGATGGCATTGACGCGAATGCGGGGTGCCAGCGCCTGCGCCATCATCTGCGTCTGCGTCCACAATGTCGATTTCGACAGCGCATAGGAGAAATAGCGTGGCGTCGGGCGCCAGACGCGCTGGTCAATCATATTGACGATCAGCCCGTCTTGGCCTTCCGGCAGAGCGCGGGCGAATTGTTGCGCCAAAAGTGCCGGCGCCTTCACATGGACGGCGAAGTGACGGTCCCAGGCAATCCAGTCGACGTCCTGAACCGTGTCGTCCACGAACATCGAGGCATTGTTGACCAGCAGTGTAACAGGTCCGAGCGCGGCTGCGGCGCGGCCGACCAGGTCGCCGACCGCGGCCATGTCGGTCAGGTCGGCGGCGACCACAGCGGCGCGGCCATCTTGGCCAAAGTGGCCGCCGTTGATCCGCGCAGCCAACGCTTCCGCCTCGGCCCGCGAGCGGTTGCAATGGATGGCGACAGAAAAACCGTTCGCGGCCAGATCCTCGACGATAGCCTTGCCGATCCGCTTGCCCCCGCCCGTCACCAGCGCCGTTCCAGCGGCCTTGCTCATCCTGTCAATCCTCAGTGGGCTTCGATTTCAGCCAGTCGGCGAACTATGGCTGGCCAAGCGTTAAATGCCGTTCGGACCTTGGGCAGCATTGTGGCAAAGCGGCCGGATCGGTCTTTCGACTGTGGCCGGGACTCGGCCGTCAGACCGCAATATAGGGCTCCGGACCCCTTGCTCCAAGCGGTGTTCAGCGCGGCACGGCAAAGCCTCCTGACACTATCTGTTGCGCAGATGCAACGTCAAAGTTCGGCCTCATTCGTGCCCGGTAATGACCCAAGTTCAGGTTCGCTTCAGCCGCATTTCGACACGACATTCGGAACCGTTGAGCGCCAGACCCGTTTATCCCCCCGGCGGGTTGAGGGCGCTTGTGAAAAGCAAGCCTGTGCCTGTGGCTTAAGGAGTAAAGAACAATGCAAGCCAATCTTAAATTTGCGCGACCGCTGGCGGTGGCGTTTGGGCTCTTCGCCCTCGGCGGAACCGCCTATGCTGCTGACGTCATCTCGGAAGAGCCGCCGGCACCCGCCCCGATCGCCGAACTTCCGGTCGCTTCGTGGGCCGGTCCCTATGCCGGTGTGAGCGTCGGCTACGGCTTCAGCGGTCATGCTGATGCCGACGATTTCGGCGTCGACGTCGACACCGATGGTTTTGTCGGCGGCGTCTTCGGCGGCTATCAGTGGCAGGCGGAGAACTTCGTGTACGGTGCTGAAGCCGATATCGGCTATAGCGGCATCGAGGGCGACGACGCTGGCGTCGAGGCCAAGGGCGGCTTCGAAGGCTCGCTGCGCGCCCGCCTCGGCTACGCCGTCACCCCGGAAATCCTGCTCTACGGCACCGCCGGTGGCGCGCTCAAGAACCAGGAGATCGAAGCGGCCGGCGCCAGCGACGAAAACACCATGCTCGGCTGGACGGCCGGCGTCGGTACCGACATCAAGATCACCGACAATGTGTTCGGCCGTGTCGAGTATCGCTACACCGACTTCGGCGACAAGGACTTTGACGGTATCGGCAAGGTCAAGTCGACCGACAACCGCGTCACCTTCGGCGTCGGCATGAAGTTCTAAAATCGTCCAAGCCACGACACGAAAAAGCCGGGCCTCGTGCCCGGCTTTTTTATGACCCGTTCTCTGGCTGCCGCTCACGCCGGGATGCAGGCCTTCAGCTCCGGAAACCTCTCGTCGAAGCGCGCTGCCCAGCGGACCAGCCGGTTGCGGCCCTTTTCCCATTTTCCGGCAAAGCGCAGCGAGAGATAGCCAAGGCAGACGCGCAGCGCCAGCTGACCGGTGGTGATCTTCTTTGGCAGCTTTGGGGGATTGGCGTTGAGCAGATCGAGCGCGCTGGTGATCTTCGCCCATTGGCGGTCGAGCCACGGCTGGTAGACCATGTCTTCGGGGCGCGTGCGCCGCTCATAGACCATCGACAGCGCGCAGTCGCAGATGCCGTCGGCCAGCGCTTCCAGCACTTCCGCCTCGAGGCGCTTGTCGGGATTGCGCGGAAACAGCGCGTTCTTCGACATGCGGTTGAGATGCTGGGTAATGGCGCGGCTATCGTGGATCGAGCGGCCGTCGTCGAGCACCAGCACCGGGATCTTGCCGAGTGGATTGGCGTCGATCAGCTCAGCCGGTTTGTCCTCGGTTTTTATCGGCACGAGATCGACGGCGATGCCGGCATAAAGCGCGGCCATGCGCACTTTGGAACTATAGGGTGACGTGGACGCGTAGAGCAGTCTGGGCATGATCGATTTCCTGTTTGCCGAGTACAGAGCATGGACGCGCAAAGGACGCTGTAGCACTTTAAATCTGCGTATGATCCATTTCCGCGACACTGTTGGCCGGACATCCCGGTATGATCAACAGCCACAGGCGGAAAAACCGGGCGCCACGGCGAACGACCGTCCTCCTCCACGATCCCGAGGCAAACGAGCGGTACGGCAGTTCCAGCCTAAGAGCATCTGAGCAGGTCAGACGGATCCGAAGCCGAGCCAACTCGGTCTTGCACCAGGAATTTCTCTCCGGGCACAGAGAAATGCCCCACCGGACTTCGCCGTACGGCGAAGTCCTGGGAGCTGCGAAAAGCTGTCTTCCCTCCGCCTCTGTTGCTGCCCGAGCACTGACCCTGCGAGCGAGGCGCCTGTTCGGCACCCGCCCTCAACCGTCTTCAGCACTGTCCTCCGCGAGCGAAGAAACGCGATTACTTCTTGGCCTTCGCGGTCGCGGCCTTCGGCTTGGCCGCAGGCGCTGCTTTCTTCACCGCTACCGAAGACTTCGCTGCAGCCGCTTTCTTTGCCGGCGCAGCCTGCTTGGCCGGTGCAGCCTTCTTGGCCGGCGCAGTCTTGGCAGGCGCTGCTTTCTTCGTTGCCGGCTTCGCCGCGGCTTTTGCAGCCGGCTTCTTGGCCGGCGCTGCTTTTGCCTTGGCGGAGGCAGCCTTGGCAGGTGCTGCTTTCTTCACCGCCGGTTTTGCCGCGGCCTTCGCGGCCGGCTTCTTGGCCGGCGCTGCTTTTGCCTTAGCCGCGGCGGCCTTCGGCTTGGCAGCAGGTGCTGCTTTCTTCACAGCGGCTGCGGCCTTTGCCGCCACTGCTTTTACTGGTGCTTTCTTTGCCGGTGCCTGCTTTGCCGGTGACTTGGATGCCGGCGCTTTGGATGACTGTTTAGCCATATCATGCCCCTTCGTTGTGCCGACGGCCGTTAATGACCCCGGCGCGTAATGCATATCTGACTCGCGCTTGTCTAGCCAGCGAAGCATTAGCATGATTCTTTCAGTTTAAGTTTTGATTACCGGCGACACACGCTCGTGCTGATTTCGCAAAATGCGGCTGCTGCTCTTCGCGCTTTGACGAGGGTTTGCGACAGACATTCTGCGCGTTTTACCCGACCAATCTCGCTACGAAGCGCTGAAGGTTAGCAAGCGTTTTGCTCGTCGATCATCGACCGGCAACGCCATGATGGACTGCTTCAACCATCTCATCGTCTTGTGCAACCAGACGATCTACACAAGCCACAAAGCAAAACGCGGCCCGCTCTGCGCCAGGACCTTGCCTGCGTTCGAGAGGGCAATTTTTGCCGAGGTTGACAGATTACTCTATTCCGCAGAGTATTCTGCAGTATGCGGGAGAAGCGCATGTCATTCGCGCAAGATCAACCGGCGCTGTCCCAGATCAGTGAGACTGAACGCCTGACACCACAGCAGGCCCGATGATGGTTGCCGACGAAATCATCCACCAGAGCGTGCGTCTCAGGATCATGGCCACGCTGAATGCTCTGGAACGGCGCAAAGCGCTGGAATTCGCCCGATTGAAGGCCATCGTCAATGCGACCGACGGCAATCTCGGCGCGCATATCGATATGCTCGCCAAGGCGGGATATGTCGATGTCGAAAAGCTGTTTGTCGGTCGTCGGCCGCAAACGCGCGTCAAGGCGACGTCAGTCGGACGGCGCGCCTTTCGCGGTCACGCCGCCTTCCTTCGCGCCATCCTCGATGAGGCGGAGCAGCCAGGCAAACGCGGTCAGCGCAGGACTCGGCAGCGGCCGTTGTAGACCATCCAGCGGTCGAAGCCCGCGACGCAGAATTCGACATTGTCGCCGATCGAGGCAAAGCCCTGCCCTTCCTCGATCAGATACCAGATGCTGCGGGCGTCGCCGTCGGACAGGCTGACGGTGGCGCCGCAATAGCGGCGGCCGATCGGCCAGGTTTCATTGGCCGGCAGATAGCGGTGCTGGTGGATGCCCTGGAAATCGGTGATCTCGACGTCGGGCAGATTCGGCACGTGGTGCACCTGGTAGGAGAAGCGGCTGGTGATCTTGTTCAGCACCCAGGCCTCACCGCAAACGCCGCTGTCTTCTTCGGTATAGACGGCAAGGTCGGCCGCCTTTGCTGCCTGGGTGACAGCGAGTGACGTGCCGAGCGGCGTGCAAAGGGCGATCAGTGCGGCAAGCGCGGATTGGGCGAAGCGAGTCATGGCAGCCTCTTATGGTCGACTGCGTGCACTGTGCGGATTCGCTTGCGCGCGGTCAAGCGGTTGTAGCGACAATGGTTTCCTAGTCTGAAATCGCCTTCAACCAGGGCAGGCGCGCGGATACGTCCGCCACCTCTACGCGGCCAGCCATTCCAGCGTCCAATGCGCCGGTTTTTCAACGACAAGCAATTTGTGCAAGGCCGGCAGCAGCGTGCGCAATTCGCCTTCCAGCGTGAACGGCGGGTTGACCACCACCATGCCGCTGCCGTCAAGGCTGGGCTCGGCCGATGGCGGCCTGATCTCGAAGCCGATGTCGAGCAGCTTCGGGACACCTGACTGCACCAGCACCTTGCGGAAGGCGGCGACCGCCTTGCGGTCCTTGACCGGATACCACAACGCATAGACGCCGCCGGGCCAGCGCTTGTGGGCTTTGCGCAGCCCGTCGACGAGGCGGTCGAATTCACCCTTCTCTTCGAAGGGCGGATCGACGAGCACGAGGCCGCGCCTTTCCTTCGGCGGCAGATGCGCGCCGAGCGCCAGCCAGCCGTCGATCTCGATCACCCGGGTCTGGAAATCGCCAGCGAATAGCGCCCTCAGCTTCGCGGCGTCCTGGCGATGCAATTCGATCGCCGACAGCCGGTCCTGCTTGCGCATGAGATGACGCGCGATCAGCGGCGAGCCCGGATATTTTTTCACGCCGCCGCCAGGATTGAGCGAACGGACGGCTTCCAGATAAGGCGCCAGCAGCGCTGCCGCCGGCGCGTCGAACGCGGCATCGACAAGCCGGCCGATGCCGCCTTGCCATTCGCCGGTCTTTTGCGCTTCAGTCGCCGACAGGTCGTAGCGGCCGATGCCGGCATGGGTGTCGATGACGCGGAACGCCTTGTCCTTCTGCTTCAGATATTCGACGAGCCGGCTCAGCACGACATGCTTGACGACATCGGCGAAGTTTCCGGCGTGATAGGCGTGGCGGTAATTCACGATCTAGTTCGAGCCCCTGCCCCAGCGTGGCGGTGGCGGCTGCGAGTTCGGATCTTGCGGCCGGCGGCCGCCGAAACGCAACGCCAACAGCAGCCCGATCAGGCCGGCCGCCATCAGCGAGAAGCCGACCGGCCGCGCCCGGCGGTCGATCTCGCCGACACCGGAACGCAGCACGAGGTCCACGGCCCGCATCTCGATGCCCTCGGCGTCGCCCGGGCCGATGGTGAAGAGGTACGGGCCGGGGCTGACCTTCGCGATCAGGCCGGCTTCGTCGCGAAAGATCTTGTCCGGCAGTTGCGGGCTGACCTGGCGCGGATTTTCCGAATGGTTGAATTGCAGCGTCGAGGCGAGCACCGTCCTGCCGCCGGTGGCGGCGGTCAGCGTCAGCACGGTGCGCTGTTGCGAGACGTCGATGCGTTCGGTTCTCGCGGTGAGGTCGACCAGCACCCGCACCGGCGCGTCGCGAACGGCCAGCGGCACGGTCACCGGCCTGAACCGGCCCTGTTCGTAGACCCGCCAGGTGCCGATCTCATGGCCGGAGAAATTGGTCATCGCCCAGGGATAGACGACGCCGATGCCGATGCCGGCGAGCAGGATCAGAAGAAACAGAAAGCGCATGCGCTCGACTACCTAGCCCTGTTGTTGTTTGATCATGATCTCGTCCGAAAACCGGTTCCCACTTTTTGCTTCGCTGACAATAGCATCGGACCCAAAGGTGGGAACCGGTTTTGGGAAAATCCGAATGATCTGAACGGCCGAAAGAGGGGATCAGCCCTTCCCCTTCTGGAGGCTCGATTCCAATGCGCGCTTTCCAGTCTCATCGAACAAATGCAAATGTTGCGGCGGGAATGCCACCGTCACCGTCGGGCCAGCCGTCAGCGCAGCCCGGTCGAGCGTGAAGACGTTGAACGGCAGGCCATGCAGGCCGAGATGCAGGATGATGCCGAAGCCGGTGGGCTCGATCAGGTCGACCGTCGCCCTCAGGCTGCTCTCCGAGGCCGGCGACATCTCGACATGCTCCGGCCGGATGCCGAGCGTCACCGCCGCGCCTTCCTCCAGTTGATAACCAGACGAAAGCCCAATCAGCGTTCCGTCAGGCAATCGTGCGCCGGCCGTGCCTGCGCCGACCTCATAGCGCGCCGACAGAAAATTCATGGCCGGCGATCCGATGAAGCCGGCGACGAACAGGTTGGCAGGGCGGTCGTAAAGCTCCAGCGGGCTGCCGACCTGCTGCACGACGCCCTCATGCATGGCGACAATCCGGTCGGCCAAGGTCATCGCCTCAATCTGGTCGTGGGTGACATAAATCGAGGTCGCGCCGAGATCGCGGTGCAGCTTCTTGATCTCTGCCCGCATCTGCTCACGCAAGCGCGCGTCGAGATTGGACAGCGGCTCGTCGAACAGGAATGCCTTGGGCTGTCGCACGATCGCGCGGCCCATCGCCACACGCTGGCGCTGACCGCCCGACAATGCCTTCGGCCGCCGCGCAAGCAGCGGCTGCAGCTCAAGCTTCCTGGCCGCATTGCTGACGGCGGCCGTGATCTTCTCGCGGGCAGCCTTCCGGATGCGCAGGCCGTAGCTCATGTTCTCGGCGACATTCATGTGCGGGTAGAGCGCGTAGGACTGGAACACCATGGCGATGTCGCGGTCTTTGGGCGCCCGCTCATTGACGCGCATGCCGTCGATCCGGATCTCACCTTCGGTCACCTCCTCGAGCCCGGCGATCATGCGCAGCAGCGTGCTCTTGCCGCAGCCCGACGGCCCCACCAGCACCACGAACTCGCCGTTCGCTATCGACAGGTCGACGCCGTGCAGCACGGAGACGATGCCGAAATTCTTGCGGACGTTGCGGACTTCGATCGATGCCATGAAACCTCACTCAGCCCTTGACCGCGCCGGCCGTCAGGCCCTGGACCAGATAGCGCTGGATGAACAGGAAGAAGAGGCAGGCCGGGATCAGCGCCAGCACGCCGGCCGCCATCATCTGCCCGAAATCGACCGAAAACTTCGACACGAAGGTGAGCAAACCGACGGGAAACGTGGCGGCGCTGTTGCCTGAAATCAGCATCAGCGCGAACAGCAGTTCGCTCCATGCGGCGGTGAATACAAAACCCAGCGTCGCGGCAATGCCGGGCAGCGTCAGCGGCAGGACGATCTGGCGAAACGCCATGAACTGCGTGGCGCCATCGATCTTGGCCGCCTCCTCCAATTCCTTGGGAATGCCGTCGAAAAACGACTGCATCAGGAACGTCGCGAAGGGGATGTTGAAGGCGGTGTAGACGACCACGAGCCCGGTCAGGCTGTTGGTCAGCCCGAGCGGAGAGAGCATCTTGAAGATCGGCGCGACCAGCATCACCAATGGAAACATCTGGGTGAGCAGCATCAGCGCGACCAGCCAGTATTTGCCACGGAAGGTGAAGCGCGACAGCGCATAGCCGGAGAGAGACGCGAGCAGCGTCACGATCACGGCCGTCGCGCCGGCAACGATCATGCTGTTCCTGAAGAAGACCGGGAATGCGCTGTGGGCCAGCACGAAGCGGAAATGTTCAAAGCTCATCCGCGACGGCCACATTCGCACGCCCTCCGAATAGAGCAGGTCGTTCGGCGTGACCGATACTTTCAACAGCCAGAACAGCGGGAACAGTGCAAAGAGGACGTAGCAGAGGATCGCCACGCGGTGCAGCGCGGTGCCGAATGTCGAATAGCTGTTCATCTGGTCATCCCCGATCAGGCCCGATCCATCAGGACTTGCCGCAGCATGACGATCAGCATCGAATAGGCGAGCAACAGGACGAGCAGCACCAGCGCAATGGCCGAGGCATAGCCGAAATCCAGGGCCCTGAAGGCTTGCGTGAAGATGTAGCTCGCGACGATCTGCGTGCGGTCGGCAGGCCCGCCGCTGGTCATGACGATGATCAGGTCGGCGAAGTTCGAGATCCAGACGGTGCGCAACAGCACGGTGATCGCAATGGTCGGCGCAAGGAATGGCAAGGTGATCGACGTGAACCGCCTGAATGCCCCGGCGCCGTCGATCGCCGCCGCCTCGTAGAGGTCGCGCGGGATGGCCTGGAGCGCGGCCAGCAGCGTGATGGCGAAGAAGGGAATGCCCCACCAGACGTTGGCGATGATCGGTCCCCACATGGCAAGCTGCGGATTGGAAAGGATGTTGGTCGGCTCACTCATGAGGCCGAGCCCATAAAGCCAATGCGGCAGCGGTCCGATGACGGGGTTGAACAGCCACGCCCAGTTGAGCCCGGTGAGGAAAGTCGGCACCGCCCAGGGCAGGAACACCAGCGCCTGCGCTATGGCGCGGCCGGCGAACGGCCGGTCGAGCAACAGCGCCAGGATCAGGCCGAACACGAATTGCAGCAAGACGGACGCGCCGGTCCACCACAGCGTGTTGCGTAGCGCCCGGTAAAAATTGTCGTCCTCATAAAGGGTGCGAAAATGATCGAGCCCGACATACCCGCCGGAGAAGGGATTGAGCAAGTGCACGTCGCGGAAGGCATAGGACAGGCCCAGCACAAGCGGCGCCAGCATGATGGTGACGATCAGAATCAGCGCCGGGGCGGTGTAAAGATATGGCTCGGCGTGACGCGTGATCCGGTCGACCAGCGACCGGCGGCGCGATTCCGGGAACCCGGCGGTGGCGTCAAAAACCATCAGCTAACGCTTTCGCTCCAATTGGCCATCCTTCCAATCGCCCATGGACGAGACTAACGGAGCCACCCGCGAAGGGCGGCTCCGATGCTCCAGGTCCGCCGTTTATTTCTTGGCCAGGTATTTCTGCTGCGCCTTGGTCAGATAGTCGGCCCACTGGTTGGCCATTTCCTCTGGCGTGATATCGCCAAGCAGTGCCTGTTGACTGGTCTTGATGACCATCGAGTCCTTGAAGAAGGCGAACTCCTCGAGATAGGTCGGCATGACAGTCGGCACCGCATTCTTGTCCTCGAGTTCGGCGAACCAGCCCTTGAACTGCTCGCTTGCGTAGAAGGGATCCTTTTCGGCCGACTTGTGGACCGGCAGCGCTCCGGTGCGCTTGTTCCACTCGATATTGCCCTCCGGCCCTTCGAGCGTTTCGATCAGCTTCCAGGAGAGGTCCTTGTTCTGGCTGGCCGCCATCATCGACCAACCGGCGTAGCCGATGGTCGGGAACGTCTTGCCGCTCGGCCCCTTCGGCATGGTCGTGACACCGTAGTCTTCCGGCTTCATCCGCTCGGCTATCGCGATCAGCGCGTCTGGATCCTGATCGAGCATTGCGCAGGTGCCGGTGTAGAATCCGGCGACGATTTCGTTAAAACCCCAGTTGACGCTGTCCTTCGGCGCCAATCCCTTCTTGTACAGGTCGACGACCCAGGTCAGTCCCTTGACCCAGCCTTCGCTGTTCATCGTCGAGGTGCCGTCTTCATTGAAGAACTTGTTGGAACCGGCCATGGATGCGCCGAACATGATCCAGCCGTTGAGGCCGCCCGGCCCGCCGCGCAGGCAGTAGCCATATTTGCCTGGAAGCTTGGAAACTTTTTCCGACGCCGCCACGAACTCGTCCATCGTCTTGGGCGGCTCGGTGACACCAGCCTCCTGGAACAGCTTCTTGTTGTAGAACATCGCCCGGAGATAGAAGCCGTAGGGCAGCATGTAGGCGGTGTTGTTCACGTCGCGGCCGAGTTCGAGCGCGCGATCGGTGAGGCCCGAGGTATGCTCCCATTTGGCAAGATGGGGTTCGAGGCTTTCGAGAAGGCCATTGTTGGCATAGAGCGACAGCCAGGTGTCCGGCATCTCCATGACGTCGGGGATTTCGCCGGCGGACACCATGGTCGCGAATTTCTGGAACGCCTCGCCCCAGGGCAGCGAGATCACCTCGACCTTCGTGCCCGGGTTGGCCGCCTCGAATTTGGAGACGATCGACTTCAGGGTTTCGGTGCGCTCGGGGCTGGTGATCACCTCCACGAGCTTCAGCGTCGTGTCGGCGAGTGCAGCACCCGACATCAGTACGGTGGCGAATGTGGCGATAAGAAGCTTCTTCATTTTCCGTTCCCTTCTTGTCTGGTTGCTTCAGGTCTTTTCTTCGGAAGCGACGTCGATCGCCGCTTCCAGGTCACTCCACAGCGCCTCGGTTCCCTCGAGGCCGACATGAAGACGCACGGACCGCGGATGAACGCCGAACGCCATCGCGGAATTGGGTTGGGCCTTTTGCTGCAGCACGACCTCGCCGGGCACGATGAGGCTTTCGTGGCCGCCCCACGACACGCCCAGCTTGAACAACTTGAGGCGGTCGGCAAAGGTGCGGATGTCGATGCCGTCGCGGAAGACAAATGAGAACAGGCCCGACGTGCCGGTGAGCCCGGCGGGAAGCAGGTTGGCCAACCCCGGATGGCAGACCTTCTCGACGACATGATGTTCCTGCAGGCGCCGGGCGATTTCGAGGCCGGAGGCCTGATGCGCGCGCATCCGGATCGGCAGTGTGCGCAAGCCGCGGATCAAGAGCCAGGCGTCGAATGGCGACAGCTTGCCGCCGAGATATGGATAGGCTTCGCCGCGGATGCGGCCGATCAATTCCTTGGAGCCCGCGACCACGCCGGCCACCACATCGCTGTGGCCGCCCAGGTACTTGGATGCGGAGTGGACCACAACGTCGACACCGAGCGACAGCGGCCGCTGAAAGACCGGGCTGGCCCAGCTGTTATCGATGATGGTCGGGATACCGCCGGACTTTGCCAGAGCAGCGAGCGCACCGATGTCATGCGTTTCCATGACCCAACTGGTCGGGCTTTCCATATAGAACAGCCTGGCGCCAGGCAGGGCGCTCGCGACAGCCGCCTCGTCGCGCCCGTCGACATAGGTCACTTCGACGCGCATGCGCGCGAGCAATGTCCCGAACAGTCTGAACGCGTCCGGGTAGATATGCCTGACCGCGACAATGCGGTCGCCCGGTTCGACGAAGCTCAGCACTGCCGATGAGATGGCGGACATGCCGCTTGCAAAACCGATCGCGTCCTCGGCGCCCTCCAGCTTTGCCAGCATTTCCTCGAACATGCGCACGGTCGGGTTCAGCCCGCGCGTGTAGGTCGGCCGCACTTTTTCGCCGCGGTATGTCTCGAGCATCTCGTCATAATTCGCGAAGGTGAAGAGCGAGGTCTGCACGATCGGCGGGACGACGGCATCGAAGGCGTTGCCCTCGTCATGGGCGGCGATCAGCGAGGCCTGGTCGAAAAAATCGGGACCGTTCATTTCGACATTTCCTCGATATCCTCTTCCACGATCTCGAGGATCTTCAGCGTTTTTCCGCGCGCCAGGTCCGCATCCCTGGCGACGATGGCATCGAACAGCTCGCGGTGATACGGGAACGATCGCCGCGCGAAATCCTGCCGGTCGAAAGGATGGTCCCAGAAGCGCTCGAACGCTTCGCGCATCTGCCCCAGCAGCTGCCGGAAAAGCGGATTGTGCGTGGCGTCGTAGACGGCCAGGTGAAATGCCAGGTCTTCCGGCCCCGACGTGCCGGTGGCGAGATGGACGCGCTCCATCTCGATGAGTTTTTCCTCGATCGTCCGCAGATCGTCGACTGTCCGCCGCCGCGCCGCAACCATGCTTGCCTCGGCCTCGATGCCGCGGCGCACCTCGAGGGTGTGCAAGAGACCATCGCGCAGCTCTGCCGCATCGAGCGACAGCGGCAAATGAATCGTGCCGGCGGATATCGGCTTGAGCAGATAGGTGCCGCTGCCTTTGCGGGTTTCGGTAACGCCAAGCGCTTCGAAACGCCCCATCGCCTCCCGTATCGTCGAACGCCCGACGGAAAGCGCGGCCATCAATTCGCGTTCGGTCGGAAGCCGGTCACCGCTCTTCAGCGCAGCGCGCTCGACATAGTCGGCCAGCGCTTCCATAACTTGTTTGCCGCGGTCCAAGGGCGGGAGCGTGGCGATTGCCACGCGCGTGGCAGGTGCCCCGGGCAGTTCGCCGCGCGTTCGCACGGGCACCTACGCCCAAAATTGGTCTGACATCTTAGCAGTTTTGCGCGCCGCCCGCCTTTCGTCAAGTGGCCTGGGCAGTGTCTCAGTTGCATGTCGGCTCACACCCATTGCGGAACCTTGAACGTTGCCGCAAAGGGCGTCTTCTGCGACCTTGCAAAATCAGATGCAAAACGTCGTTTAATCGGAGATTTTGCAACAGTTGCTTTGAGCCAAAGCTACCGTTCAGCCTCATCTTGGAGAGAGGCCATCGAGCAGGAAGCCGAGGCCTTTCCGGAAAGCGCCGTCCCAATCATTGTCCAACAGCAGACGAGAGCGTTCGATTGTCGGGTAGCGTTCGCTGAGACGTGTAAGGCGCTGCTGCGCGGCGGCCCTGTCGTCGTCCGAGAGGTCGAAGCTCGCCCGGGTGATGGTGGCGCCCATCACATAGTTCCAGAGCGACCATATCGCGACGTTCACATCTGCGTCGGCAACACCGGCTCGGGACAAGGTCTTGCTCAGCAGTTCCAGGCGACTGAGGATGTTCGGGCCGAGCGCTCGGCGCGGCAACAGCGATGCCGACCAAGGATGGCGCAGCATGCTGGCGCGCCAGTCTTCGAGCATATGAACGACTTCTCCGCGCCAGTCTTGAGCTATTTGCTGCGGTCCGCGATATTCGAGCACCGAGTCGAGCGCCAGATCAAAGACATCCTCTTTGTTGTCGACGTGCCAGTATAGGCTCATCACGCCCGAGCCGAGGCGATCGGCCAGCCGACGCATCGTCAATCCGTCGACTCCTTGAGCGTCAAGCAGTTCCACCGCGGTCACCACGATACGATCCCGAGAGAGCGGCGGTTCACTGCGTGGCTCATGCACGGGCTGGAGCCACTCACTTATCCGCTGAGGCCGTTTGCCCCGGGCGTCGCTACGTTTGGCTGCCATCCGTCTTCCTCGCTGTTGAGAACGTCGATTTTGACCGGCAAAGCGATGAATGTCGATCTTGAAGGATTTCCTCGTACGGCGTACCAAATACCGACTCGTACTATGTACGAGTCGGTGTATGGTAAAGTTCACATGCCGGCTGCGAGGGCACGTTCCTCGCAGAGCCAAGAGAAAATCATGTCACGTGAGAAAATCATGTCGCGCGCAATCAAGCATCTGCTTATCGAAGGGCTAATCATCATGACCATGGGAGTTCCCACGGCGACGACAGCCAATGAGAAGGATCTCAAGCTGACCATCGTCAATCCACAAAACCTCTACGATCCGTCGCCGAATGGCTACAGCACGGCGGTGATCACGCCCCGCGGAGCCCGGGTGGCCTACATCTCCGGACAGGGCGGCCAAGACAGCACAGGAGCCTTGTCGCCCGACTTCGCCGTCCAGGTTGAGCAGGCCTACACAAATTTGCGCACCGCCCTCGATGCGCTCGGTGCGAGGCCGGATCAGGTCGCCAAGCTCACGGTCTTCGTGGTCGATCACGATATGTCCAAGCTTGAGGTGTTGACCAAGAACGTCAAGAAAATGTTCGGCGAGGCGCTGCCGGCGCAGACTCTGATTCCCGTTCCCAAGCTTGCAATTGACCCCATGCTCTTTGAGGTGGAGGCCGTCGTCATTCTGGAATAGGTGGTGCCGGTCGCCTTTCGCAATTATCCTGAGTTCCGCGGAATTACGAATTCCGGATCGCGGTAGGGACGCTCAGCAATGGGCGT
>NZ_CAKXZS010000008.1:0-205314 GCF_935822925.1 Mesorhizobium ventifaucium | reverse complement strand
CGCGGTAGGGACGCTCAGCAATGGGCGTCCCTACCGCGATCCGGAATTCGACGCCATCAACAGCAAAACCGGACAACCGGCATTCCGAGATCATGCCGGACATTTTGCTGATTTGCCTCCCTGACTGCGCTACAACAAGGCACAGATTTGTTCTTAACGGGGTCTGCATGAGCGGGCAATCCCATCCGCCTTGGCAATCGTCCTACTTTCCGTTTCCGCTTTCGGAGCCGATAATTCTCCTGGAGAGGATGCGATTAGGAGCCTCCTTATCAAACCGAAGGCCTGGACGATGTACTTGGAGTTCACGGCCGCGGCGATGCCCAGCGACCGAGCCCAGAAGATCATCTGGGAGTATTTTCAGCGTAATCAAAGCTAATGGGACGCCGGGTCGGCCTCGCATTTGGAGGCTGCGATTTTGAACTCTCTTGCGAAGCGACGGGTTCAGTTTTCGTTGGTGCCCGCCCCTTGACGCCAGCGGGCCATCACTCGTTCACGATCCTAGTGATCCACAATACCCCTTCAAGGATCACGGTCCGCAAAAGATCTGGCTCAAGGCAAACGAATGAAAGAGGGTCGGCGCGACGGTGGCGCCCGCCACCCGTCCGCTCATGCCGCTACCGGGTTGTTGCCGGCGCCCAGGCCACTGGAATTTCGGAGACAGTGCCCTTTATCTACTTTGCACAGCCGTCATCGTAAGCCCGACCGCATCGCCGAGCAAATTGGCAAGGCCGTGAAACGGAGAAAAACGACGCAGGCGACGAAGGAAAAAAGTGCTTAATCTTGGTTTCACCCTGTCCATCCGGTCAATGGTTTGCCTGTCGCAAAAATGTTCCTCGCAATAGTGGTGTTTCGCACCGATTTTGCGAGAGCCGCAAGGGGGCGCTCGCCACCCCGAAATGCGACGGTCATGCAGTGTGCGGATCAAGGAGCCGATTGGGATGGTATTGTATGGTGTACGTGCGTTGTTATTCGACGTGTTCGGCACTGTCGTCGATTGGCGTAGCGGCGTGGCGCGCGAAGCTGAGCCGTTCCTGAAGCGGCATGGAGCAGGATCCGCTATTCCTACCGCTTTCGCGGATGCGTGGCGCCGCCGTTACTCCCCAGCGATGGAGGAGGTGCGTAGCGGCCGGCGGCCCTTTACAAGGCTCGACGTGCTGCATCGGGAGAATCTGGAGACCGTTTTGCCAGACTTCGGGATCGACCCGGCTTCGGTGCCAGCGTCCGAGCTGGACGAACTGAACCTGGCATGGCACCGACTGGAGCCATGGCCTGACGCGGTGGCCGGCCTTACACGGCTCAAGGCCCGCTATATCATCGCGCCGCTCTCGAACGGCAACATCGTCCTCATGCTCAACATGGCGAAGCGTAGTCGCATCCCCTGGGATGCGATCCTCGGCGCCGAAGTCGTGCAAGCGTACAAGCCGATGCCGCAAGCCTATCTTCGCACCGCTGACGTCCTGGCAATGAAGCCGGATGAGATCTGTCTTGTGGCCGCCCACAATGGCGACCTTGCAGCGGCTCGGGCATGCGGATTGCGAACAGCCTTTGTCCCGCGTCCGACCGAGCACGGGGTAGCGCAGACCACGGATCTGCACCCTGATCAAGCCTGGGACATGGTGGCCAGCGACTTCATTGACTTGGCTGAACGACTTCAGTTGTAGCGCGGTCTCAACGATCAGCAAACCACCCCCTTCAGGGTTCTTCCATGATTCGCCCGATGCTCTCTTCGGCGTCGCGACCCATTGCTCCACGATCTATCCCGGGTTGCGGATAGCCAAGATGAAAGGCTTCACTACGCCTTGCGTTCCCAGCGCCGGTCCCGCGCTTCACCGAGCGACTGCCAGAATCCCGAGCACCGACGCGACGGTGGCGAGCAGGATTCGAACGTTGTGGACCATGAGCCAGGTGTCTAGCCGGGCGGGCACCTGATCCAGGGGAATCGACTTGGTGGCGAATTGCGCGTTGGTCGGAAGGAACCAGGCCATAGTGAGAACCAGAACGGCAACGACACAGGCGATCGCCCCGATCCACAGTGAACGTATACCTCCCTCGCTCCAGCTGAGCGAGAGCGAACCGATCAGCCCGATGAGGGTCGGAACGACGACAAAGGGGATCGTCCTTATGATGAACTGGTCGTTCTGGCTAAACCAGTCGAGGAATTCGGCAGCCGGAAGGCTCTTCCAGTAGCCGCCCAACGTTACGCCGATCGTCAGCATGACGCCGGCGAACATCGCCGAACCCGAGATAGCGAGAATGTTGAATAGGAGTCGCAACGGAATCTCTCCTGCCTTTCTTTCTTTTCTTTCGATTTGATGACTTCGGGTTCTTGCTGACGCCGCGCCTATGCGAGGCAGACGCCCGCCACGCCAACTTTTTGAAACAGGTGCGGAGAAGCGACCGCCGAAGCCGGATAGACTGAGAGTTTCGCCCTGAACTCCGGATGCATGAACGCAGTCCGGAAGTCTGCTGTCGATCCCCAGACGGCATAGTTCAGATAAGTAGGACTTTCGCCGACCGCGCGGTGAAGCTGGGTCGAGATGAAACCCGGCTGCTGTTTCATGAACAGCGCATCGTCCTGCCAGGCTCGGAGAAAGGTCTGTTCGTCCGCCTTGTCGAGCGTGAATACGTTCAACAGCACGACGGAGGCAGCATCGATTGCGATCTGACGTTCGATCGGGAATGCAGGGTCCAGTGGGCGCATAAGAGACATGTTCCTTTTCACTTTGGTTGGACGATGTCGATCCGGTATGATGCACACATACCTAATTGACATCATAATGTCAATATCATCCTATGGTGACAAATGAGCGAAACAACGAAGACCCCAAACCGAACCCCGGCGGGTGAAGCCCTGACCGATCTCATTCTCGGCCTGTTCAGGGTCAATAACCTGAGTTTGACGTGGGGCGATCGGCTCGTGGCTCCGCTTGGGCTGACCAGCGCCCGTTGGCAGATCCTCGGCGCCATCGTCGCAGCCGAACGCCCGCAGCCGGTCGCGTGGCTCGCACGCGATCTCGGCGCCAACCGCCAGAACGTGCAGCGCATCGTCAACGATTTGGCGAAGGAAGGGCTCGTCAGATTCGAACCCAATCCGCACCACCGCCGCGCGCACCTTGTCGTGCTGACCGATAAGGGACAGCAGACCTATGACGCCGCGATCAGATTGTACGACCCACGTGTCAACACGCTCGCGGAGGGTTTTCCCATCGAAGACCTCGAAAGAGCCGGCGGTGTCATGAAGGCGCTGCGGAAGAAATTCGAAGGAGAAGAAAATGCTGAAGAGCAGAGCTGATCGCTACGGCACGACAGCGATCTCAATTTACTGGCTGAGCCCCTTCTGATTCCGGCTCTGCTAGGCCCCGGCTTTCAGGCAGCGAAGGCCATGGATGCGGCCACCACGGCGGGTTTCCTCCGTGCGTCGTCTGATGGCGCCATTCTGGGTGTGGCTGCCAGCGGCATCGGGATAGCCCACGCGGCAGGTTTACGCCTTGCGTTCCCAGCGCCGGTCTGAAGTCTGCTGCCAGTAGGTGACTGCGTGGCCGGCTTCCTTCATCGTCTTCCAGTGCGTGCGCGCCGCCTCGACCTGGGCGGCATCGTGGCCGTCGAACAGGAACACGGCGCGCTTATATCCGGTAAGCTTCGGCGGCACCGCGCCGTCAACCAGGAAGCGTATCTGCGCCTCGTTCGGATTGTCATGGCCGGTGGTCAAAAGGATCGGCTGCTCGGCCAGATAGGATTCGCGGTCCGTCGCATGCGCCAGGAAGGAATCGTCCCTGAAGGTCCAAAGATGCTGGTCCAGCGCGTCGCGCCGCTCCTCGGTGCCTGTCTGCACCACGGCGCGCCAGCCGCGATCGACGCTGCGCTCGAGCAGGCCGGGCAGCGCATCCTCCAGAGTCGATTCGGTCAGGTGATAGAACAGGACGTCGGCCATGATCGCGCCTTGAAAGGCCTCACCCCTCGTAGTTGTCGCGCACCAGCCGGTCGAGCAGCCTGACGCCGAAGCCGGAGGCCCATGACTGGTTGATCTCGCTGGACGGCGCGCCTATTGCGGTGCCGGCAATGTCGAGATGCGCCCAGGGCGTATCCTTGACGAAGCGCTGCAGGAACTGCGCCGCGATGATGGCGCCACCATAGCGGCCGCCGATATTCTTCATGTCGGCATTTTTCGAGTCGATCAGCTTGTCGTATTCAGTGCCGAGCGGCATCCGCCACACGCGTTCCTGCGTCGCCTGCCCGGCGCTCGTCAGCCGGTTCGCCAGTTCATCATTGTTGGAGAACAGGCCCGCATAATGCTGGCCGAGCGCGACCATGATGGCGCCGGTCAGCGTCGCCAGATTGACGATGAATTTCGGCTGGAAGCGATCGTTGCAGTACCACAGCGCATCGGCCAGGACGAGGCGGCCTTCGGCGTCGGTGTTGAGCACCTCGATGGTCTGGCCCGACATCGAGGTGACGATGTCGCCGGGGCGTTGCGCATGGCCATCGACGGCATTTTCCACCAGCCCGATGATGCCGACGACATTGGCGTTGGCCTTGCGGGCGGCCAGCGCGTGCATCAGCCCGGTCACCGCGGCCGCGCCGCCCATGTCGCCCTTCATGTCCTCCATGCCGGAGGCCGTCTTTATCGAATTGCCGCCGGTGTCGAAAGTGACGCCTTTGCCGACGAAAGCAATCGGGCTGTCCTTGGCCTTGCCGCCGTTCCATCGCATGACGGCCAGGCGCGCGCCACGCGGCGAGCCTTGCGCGACGCCGAGCAGCGCGCCCATGCCGAGCTTCTTCATCTCCTTCTCGACCAGGATCTCGACCGCAACGCCGAGCGCCTCCAGTTCGTTGACGCGGGCGGCGAATTCCACCGGCCCCAGTATATTGGCCGGTTCGTTGACCAGATCGCGCGCCAGGAGCACCCCGTCGATCACCGCCACCTCGTCGGAGAAGGCCTTTTTCGCCGCCGCCGGATCGGCGGTGTGGATAGTCACCTTGACCGGCTTTTTGGGCTCGGCCTTGTTGCCGTCGCGCTGGCCGTCGCCATTGTCCTTTTTCGTCTTGTACTTGTCGAAAGCATAGCTGCGCAGAAGAATGCCCGCGGCAAGCTGTGCCGCTTGCCTGCCGCCGACGTCAGCACCCGGTAGGTCGAGCACGACGGCCACCTCCGTCGCCTTGCGCAAGGATGTAGTGATGGTGCCGCCAAGCTTGAGCCAGGCATGATCGTCGAGCGCCGAGACCTTACCGGCGCCAACCGCCACCAGCCGATCGAGCGATGTGCCCTCCGGCGCCAGCACTTCGACCAGGCCGGCGAACTTGCCGGAAAAGTCGGCCACCGGAAACGCCCGCTCCAGGGTCTTTGCCGGATCGCAAGCCTTTGCCGCGTCGCCGAGACCGCCATCGTTGGCCGCCAGCACGAAGACACTGCCTTTTTTGGGCACTGCGAACCTGGCAAAGGCGATCGAAGGTCTCGAAGTCATCATGTCCTACTTTCGGGAAGGGCGTTGGGTTTTCGGGAGAGTGCCTTGACGAAACTAGATATTTGGCTGTTTCCGATCGGAAGCACCACCCCCAATTTCAATCATCGCCCCTGCCTGACGATCTGCTACGAGATTGCGCCCGGCTTTCCTTTTCCAGGACAAGCGTCGGCACGCCCGCCTTTTTCAGCACATGGGCGGCCAGCCCCGCCGCGCCGGCGCCGATCACGATCGCACCGGGAAAAATCGATTGCTGGCCGGTTTGGCTGCGCAATTCTGTTACTTCTGCTTTCATGCCTGTGCCTGTCGCAGCCGCGGCGGCCATGACCGTGATCGGCGCGACATTTGGTCGTTTTCCGGCATTTGGCAAGACTTTGCCGGAATCCGATCCCATATGGCAGATGGAATCGATGGCGATTCGTCGCGGCACGGCCCCGCTTACTGCCGCAACCTGTTGTTAACCATTGATGTTCGCCATTTCTTATCCATTGCCGCCGACACTCCGGCCCACCGGAACTAACGATGTGGGACGGGAACCAGATCGAACCGCCAACGGACCAGTTGTGCAGGCGTCGCCGGGCGACTACCTTGTCTGGGGGCATGATGCCGTTCGGCAAAATCGAGAAAAGCCTTCATGAAGGTCGTTGAACGCTACATCATGCGTCGTGCGCTGGCGGTCTTCCTCGCAGCGCTTATCTGGACGCTGGCGATCGTGTGGACGACGCAGGTGCTCGCCCGCATCGATCTCGTGACCGACAGCGGGCAGTCGGCGCTGACCTTCTTCGAGGTCGCTGCGCTGATCATTCCGTCGATCGTCCCGATCGTCGTGCCCTTCGCCCTGGTGGTCGCGGTCGCGCAGACACTGAGCGCGATGAATTCCGACTCTGAGCTTGCCGTCTTGAACGCCGCAGGCGCTTCGCGCTGGACCATCGTCAGGCCGATCATGCTCCTGGCGCTGGCGGCCAGTGTTTTTTCGTTCGCCGTCGACAACGGCGTCGATCCCTATGCACGACAGAAAAACCGCGAACTGGTGGCGTCGTCGCGCGCCGATCTTCTGTCGCTGATCATCCAGGAAGGCACCTTCCGCAAGATCGACGACGGCCTGTTCCTGCAGATCGGCGAGCGGCTTCCGGACAACCGCCTTGGCGGCATTTTTGTCGCCGATTCACGCGAAGAAGGCGTCAACCTCATCTACTACGCCAAGAGCGGCGCCATCATCGAAAGCGGCGAAGAAAGGGTGCTGATGATGAACGACGGCGTCATCCATCGCGAAACGCTGGCCGGCGATCTTTCGGTCATCCGGTTCACCTCCTATGCCTTCGACCTGTCGGCCTTCATGTCGGCCTCATCGGACGTATTGCTCTTGCCGAAGGACCGGACGACACAGTACCTGCTCAATCCCAATCCGAACGACAAGATGTTCCAGAAAAAACCGAACAAATACCTGGCCGAGGTCCACCAGCGTTTTTCCGAATGGTCCTATTCACTCGTTTTCGCGCTGATCGCGCTTGCGGTCGCGGGAGACGCGCGCTCCCACCGCGAGGCGCGCATTCATCCGCTGATCACGTCTATCGCAATTGCTCTTTTCGTGCGCTGGCTCGGTTTCTTTGCCGCTGGGAATGCCGACAACATTCCGCAATACGCCTATATGGTCTACGGCGTTCCCATCGTGGCGTCCGCGGTCGCGACATGGTTCATCGTCTCCAACCGGACCATGGAGCTGCCGGTCGCCTGGGCCGACTGGATGACGAATTTCGCCGGCCGCTTCGGTGACGGCTGGAGCGCCCTGAAGCTCCGCTTCGCCAGGCGCGGCGCTTCTGGCCAAGGGGCCGGCTGATGGGCTGGATACTCTAATGGGCTGGACACGCTAATGGGCTGGACTCTGGGCAGATACTTCTTCTTCCGCTACGTGACGATCACCATCTGGTTCTTCATCGGCCTCCTGGCGCTTGTGTTCCTGATCGACTTCACCGAGCTTTCCGGCCGCACGACCGGCTTGCCGGGTTTTACCTACGGCACGGCGTTTGCCATTTCAGGGTTGCGAATGCCGATGATCATGCTGCAGACGGTGCCGTTCGTCGGCCTGTTCTCGGCGATGGCGACGCTGGTCTCGCTCAATCGCAGGTATGAACTGGTCATCGCGCGTTCCGCCGGCGTATCCGCATGGCAATTCCTGCTGCCGTGCTGCACCGGGGCGCTTCTGTTCGGGGTGTTGTCGGTCGGCGTCATCAATCCGATCGCCGCGTATGCGTTTTCCTGGTCCGAAAAAATCGAAACCCAGCTCCGCTCCGGCAAGTCGAACACCGTCTCGGCTGACGCCGAGCCCTGGATCCGGCAGAAAACCAGTTCCGGCGATACCATCATCGGCGCGCGCGCCATTCTCAATCAGGGCCTGGAGATGGCCGACGCCGCCTTCTTCGTCCTCAACGCGCAAGGCGACATCGTCGAACGCAAGGACGCAGCGCACGCCTATTTGCGGGATGGCTACTGGGAACTGCAGGACGTCAAGGTGTTCCGGGACGGCAACATCCAATCGGTGGCAACCGACCGCATACCGACCGATCTCAAGCCCGAGTTCGTGCAAGAGCGGCTGGCGCGCCCGGAAACCATCCCTTTCTACGATCTGCCCGGCAAGATCGAGGTTGCCCGCTCCTTCGGCCTCAAGGCAAATGCCTTTGCAATGCAGTTCGATTCACTGGTAGCGCTGCCGTTCCTTCTCGTCGCCATGACTTTGATCGCCGCAACGGTGTCGATGCGATTTGCGAGGATGGGACAATCCGCGACGATGATTCTGGGTGGCGTCCTGGCCGGGTTTCTGCTTTATGTCGTGACAGTGCTGGTCAAGGCATTCGGCGTGGCGGGATTCGTACCCACAGTCGTGGCTGCATGGGTTCCGGTTGTCGTGGCTATGTTCTTCGGGGTGACTTTCTTGCTGTACAAGGAAGACGGCTAGTGAGGGGGGCGGTTTTGCGCAGCCATAGGCAGGCCGATTCGGCGCGCCTCTATGGGGCGAGCGCCTTGGCATGCCTGCTCGCTTGCGTCGTTCCGAATATCCCGGCTTTTGCCCAGGATATCAGCGACATGGCAGCCGACGTTCCCGCCGGCTCGCAAATGCTGCTGGCGGCAGATACGCTGGTCTATGACAATGACAACCAGACCGTAACGGCCGTCGGCGGCGTGCAGATCGATTATGGCGGCAACCGCCTCGTCGCCCAGCGGGTGGAATACAATCGCAACACCAAGCGGCTCGTCGCCAGCGGCAATGTCGAGGTCATCAACAGCGACGGCACCAAGATCTATTCGCAGCATGTCGACATCACCGACGATTTCGCCGACGGCTTCGTCAACGCGCTGCGTGTCGAAACCGTCGACAAGGCCTATTTCGCCGCCGAAAGCGCGGAACGCATGGGCGGCGTGCTGACGACGTTCCACAACGGCGTCTACACGGCCTGCGAGCCGTGCGAGGACAAACCGGACAAAGCGCCTACCTGGCGCATCAAGGCCAGAAAGATCATCTGGAACGGCGAAAAGAAGACGGTTCGCTTCGAGAATTCGAATTTCGAGTTCTTCGGCTTTCCGCTCGCCTATCTGCCGGCCTTCGAGATTGCCGACCCGACCGTCAAGCGCAAGAGCGGCTTCCTGATCCCCGGCATCGCCTACGAGAGCGACCTCGGCGTCGGCGTCAAAGTCCCCTATTATTTCGCGCTCTCACCAACCTACGACCTCACCGTCACCGGCAGCGGCTATACCAAGCAGGGCTTCCTCGGCGAAGCCGAGTGGCGCCAGCGATTCAACAACGGCCAGTACAGCCTGAAGATCGCCGGCATCCGGCAAGAGGATCCCGACGAGTTCATCGACAGCGACGGGCACAATGTCGATTCGGGTGCGGCAGGCGACCCGAACAAGTTTCGCGCCATGATGGGCACCAAGGGTCAGTTCGCTATCAATCCGCGCTGGGACTTCGGCTGGGACGTCCTGTTGCAGACCGACAAGAACTTCTCACGCACCTACGCCATCGAGGACTTCAACGATAGCGTGCATCGCTCCTCGATCTACCTGACCGGCCTCAACGGCCGCAACTATTTCGACGTGCGCGCCATGCGCTTCGAGGTCCAGGAAAAGACACTCCCTGACGATCCGACCGCAGTCGCCGGCAAGCAGCCCTGGGTGCTGCCCTCGCTCGACTACGCCTACATCCCCGACATGCCGGTGGGCGGCGGGCAGTTGTCGTTCAATGTCAACGCGCAGGCCATCAGCCGCGACAGGCTGGATACGGTCCTTGCCGATCCGAACAACAATGCGTCCGTCAACAGAGTCCGCGGCATCGAGGGCCAGTCGGGCCGTCTCACCGCCGAAGCGGAATGGAAGCGCACCTTCACCACCGATGGTGGGCTGCTGCTGACGCCGCTGCTGGCGCTGCGCGGCGACGCAGGCTATCTCAATGCCTCTTCGGGATCGCTCAATGCCATCAATCAGATGGCGTCTAACCTCGGCGTCGACGACGATATGCGATCGTCGCTCGCCCGCTTCATGGCGACCGCCGGGCTGGAAATGCGTTGGCCGGTGCTGTTCTCGTCGACCAGTTCCAGCCACATCTTTGAGCCGATGGCGCAGGTGTTCGTGCGTCCGAACGAGCAATATGTCGGCGGCCTCGCTGTTCCCAACGAGGACGCGCAGAGCTTCGTCTTTGATGCCACGACATTGTTCGAGCGCGACAAATTCTCCGGTTACGACCGCTTGGAAGGCGGCACCCGCGCCAATGTCGGGCTGCGCTATTCCGGCGCCTATGACAGTGGCTGGAGCACCAACGCGCTGTTCGGCCAATCCTACCAGCTTGACGGCCAGAATTCCTTCGCCGCGCCGGACCTGGTCAACGTCGGCGCCGATTCGGGCCTTGAGAACGCGACCTCCGATTATGTCGGCCTTGTCGGCTTCAACAGCCCCAGCGGGCTTTCCGGCTCGGTCAGCGGCCGCTTCGACGAGCAGAGCTTCGAGGTTCGCCGCGCCGAGGTGAAGGCAGCCTATTCCGGCCTGCCGATTTCGTTCAGCGCCAAATACGCCTTCATCCAGGCTCAGCCGCTCTATGGCTTTACGACCGATCGTCACGAGGTCACGCTCGGCGCCTCGGCGCAACTTGCCGAGAACTGGCGTGTCTTCGGTACCGGCACCTACGATCTCGAGCAAAGCGTCCTGGTCAAGGACGGGGTGGGCTTTGCCTATAGCGATTCATGCTTCACCTACTTGATGACGTTCTCGGAATCCCGCGACCTGAGCACCAAGGAAGTGTCGCAGAACATCGGTTTCAACCTGTCGTTCCGCACGCTCGGCGATTTCGGCTCGACACAAAGCTCCATCAACACTGTCCAGTAGCAGATGACTGGCCAATAACGGACGGGCGGAACGGGCGGCCGGCCAACGCACCGGCCCGAAAAATTCAAAGTGTTTGAGCGTACTTCGTGCGTCAAAGTGGATGCCCTATGCGGCTATCGACATCGTTTCGCCGCATAGGGCAGGCACGGGTTCCAGTTCCCTCAGAATGCGATAAAATTGGGCCGGAACCGAGATAGGATTGGGATGCTTCGATGAGGAAATACCTCTTTTCGGCAGGGTTCGCGCTGCTGGTGGCGGCGACCTCAGCCTCGATCACCATGATGACGCCGCCGGCTTTCGCCAGCCAGATCAAATACGTCGTCAACAACGTACCGATCACCACTGGCGACATCCAGCATCGGGCTGCCTTCCTGCGCCTGCAGCGCAAGAAGGGCAATGCCGCCGAGGAAATGATCGGCCAGACGCTGCGCGTCGCCGAAGCCAAGCGTCTCGGCATTCGTATCAGCGACGCCCAGGTCGAGGCCGCCTATCAGCGCTTTGCCACGACCAACAAGATGCAGCTCAAGCAACTCGATGGTGTCATGGCGCAGGCCGGCGTCGGCAAGGAGCATTTCAAGGAGTTCATCCGCTCCCAGATGGCCTGGAACCAGGCGCTTACCGCGCGCCGTCGCTCAGAGAGCGGCGGCGCGTTGAGCGAGCAGGACGTGGTCAGGCGCATGCTCGACAATGGCGGCACCAAGCCGACCGCCATGGAGTACATGCTGCAGCAGGTCATTTTCGTCGTGCCGGCGGCCGAGCGCAGCGTGACGCTGTCCAAGCGCAAGCGCGAGGCCGACGCCATGCGCGCCCGGTTCAACGGCTGCAACACCTCGCGCGAATTTGCCAAGGGCCTTATCGATGTCACCGTTCGCGATCTCGGCCGGATACTGGCACCGCAATTGCCGCCGGACTGGGCCGATCAGATCAAGGCCACCAAGGTCGGCGGCGCCACCCCCACGCGCGAAACAGACCGAGGCGTCGAGTTCATCGGCATCTGCTCGTCGCGCGAAGTGTCCGACGACAAGGCCGCCCAGATGGTGTTCCAGAGCGAGGGCTCGAGCGGCAAGGACGCCGACGAGCTCTCCACGAAATATATCGAGGAGTTGCGGAAGAAAGCCCGCATCGTCGAGCGCTGAAGTCGCCAGAGGCAGCGCTGGCGCTGAGCGCCGGTGATCCATCCGGCGTTGGGCCGGAAATCGCGGTTGCCGCCTGGCAGGCGCGCGACAGCGCCGGCGTGCCGCCCTTCTATCTTATAGCCGATCCGGCGTTGATTGCCGCACGGGCGCGCCTGCTCGGCGCCGATGTGCCAATCACGGAGACAGTGCCAGCCGAAGCGAAGCGCGTCTTTGAGCGCGCCCTGCCCGTCGTGCCGCTTGCCACCCGCTTCGTCGACGGCCCCGGCCGGCCGGACCCAGCCAACGCCGCTGGCATCATCGAGGCCATCGACCGCGCCGTTGACGACTGCCTTGGTGGCCGCGCAGCGGCAGTCGTCACGTGCCCGATCGCCAAGAAGCCGCTTTACGATGCCGGCTTCCGTTTTCCCGGCCACACCGTCCACACCGGCGCACAAGCAATGCCGGTGATGATGCTTGCCGGTCCCGAGTTGCGCACGGTTCCGGTCACCATCCATATTGCGCTGCGCGAGGTGCCGAGAGCGCTGACGACGGACTTGATCGTCGCGACTGCCCGCATCACCGCCGCCGACCTCGAACATCGCTTCGGCATTGCCAAGCCGCGGCTTGCCGTTGCCGGCCTCAATCCGCATGCCGGCGAAGGCGGCGCGATGGGCGCCGAGGACGAGCGCATAATCCGCCCGGCGGTCGAAAGGCTGAGGGCGGAGGGCATCGACGCTTTCGGGCCGTTGCCGGCCGACACGCTGTTCCATGCCCGCGCCCGAGCCGGCTACGATGTGGCGCTGTGCATGTATCATGACCAGGCGCTGATCCCGGCCAAGGCGCTGGCGTTCGACGAGGCGGTCAACGTTACGCTCGGCCTACCCTTCATCCGCACCTCACCGGATCACGGCACCGCCTTCGATATCGCTGGCAAAGGCATCGCCCGTACCGACAGCCTGATCGCGGCGCTCAGGCTCGCCCGCAGGCTTGCCGACGTCGGGACGAAGGCTGCCGCCGCATGAGCCTTTGCATGAGAGCGGTCGCATGAGCATCGACGGGCTGCCGCCGTTGCGCGCGGTGATCGAACGCCACGGGTTGCAGGCAAAAAAGGCGCTCGGCCAGAATTTCCTGCTCGACCTCAACCTTACCGGCAAGATCGCGCGCGCCGCCGGCGACCTGACGGGCGCCACGGTGATCGAGGTCGGTCCGGGTCCCGGTGGCCTGACCCGGGCGCTGCTGTCCCACGGCGCTGGCCGGGTCATCGCCATCGAGCGCGACGAGCGGTGCCTGGCAGCGCTCGCGGAGGTGTCAGACCACTATCCGGGTCGTTTGGAAATCATTGCCGGCGATGCGCTGAAGACGGATTTTGCAGCGCTTGCCGAAGGCGCACATGGGGGCAATGGATCTGTGAGGATCGTCGCCAACCTGCCCTACAATATCGGCACCGAACTTTTGATACGCTGGCTCACCGTCGCCGAGTGGCCGCCCTTTTACGCATCGATGACGCTTATGTTCCAGCGCGAGGTGGCCGAGCGCATCGTCGCCCGCCCCGGCAGCGATGCCTATGGCCGGCTGGGCGTGCTGGCAGGCTGGCGGACGGAGGCAAAAATCGCTTTCGACGTGTCGCCGCAAGCCTTCACGCCGCCGCCCAAGGTGGTGTCGTCGGTGGTGCATCTGGTGCCGCGGGCAAATCCCCTGCCCGCCGAAGTCAAGAAGCTCGGCCGCGTTACCGAAGCGGCCTTCGGCCAGCGCCGCAAAATGCTGCGGCAGAGCGTCAAGAGCCTCGGCGGCGAAGCCCTGCTCAGCCGCGCCGGCATCGATCCGACCCGCCGCGCCGAAACGCTTGACGTCGAGGAATTTGTGCGACTGACCAACGCAGTGTAACTGCGTAGGTCGTCTCTTCCGCTTGTGGGAAAGGTGGATCGGCGCGACAGCGCCGAGGCGGATGAGATGAAGGGTGCTTGACGGAGTACTGTCGGCGCCAAGCTGGAGCAGCCCTTCATCCGACCGAGCGGAGCCTGTCCTCGGGCTTGCCGGAAACAAGACCCGTGGGCGCGGCCACCTTCTCCCACAAAGGGGAGAAGGAAAGGTCGCCCTAATCCGTCTTCTCGTCGAGCAGCCCCGAGACGAAATCGAACAGGCCGGGCCGGCGGTCGCGTCTGAGCCGCTCGGCGATGACTATGCCGCGTACCTCGGCGAAGGCACGGTCGAGATCGTCGTTGATGATGACGAAATCATATTCCGTCCAGTGCTCGATTTCGTTGCGAGCGTTCTTCAGACGCGTCTCGATCACCGATTCCTGGTCCTCGGCGCGGCGCTTCAGCCGAGCCTTCAACTCTTTCATCGAGGGCGGCAGGATGAAGATCGAGACGATGTCGGCGCGCATCTTCTCCTTGAGCTGCTGGGCGCCCTGCCAGTCGATGTCGAACAACATGTCGCGGCCCTGTGCCAGCGCCAGTTCGGCCGGCTCACGCGGCGTGGCATAGCAATTGCCATGCACTTCGGCCCATTCAAGCAGTTCGTCCGAATCGCGCAGCCGCTCGAACTCACGCATGGTGCGGAAATGATAGTGGACGCCCTCGATCTCGCTGCCGCGGCGCGGCCGCGTGGTGACGGAGACCGACAGTTCGAGACTGGAATCGCTCTCCAGAAGATTGCGCGCGATCGTCGACTTGCCGGCGCCGGACGGCGACGACAGCACGAGCATCAAACCCCGGCGGCGAATGCGGGAACCCAAATCCCTGGCAACCATAGGCTCCTTGGCGACCATCAGGGCTACTCCAGATTCTGGACCTGTTCGCGAAACTGGTCGACGACCGCCTTCAGCTCTAGCCCTATGGCGGTGATCGCAGCGGCGTTCGACTTCGAACACAGCGTATTCGATTCGCGGTTGAATTCCTGCGCCAGAAAATCGAGCTTGCGCCCGATGGCGCCCCCGCCTGCCAGCAGCACCCGGCCGGATGCCACATGTGTCTTCAGCCGGTCGATCTCCTCGCGGATGTCGGCCTTGGTGGCCAGGAACGCCGCTTCCATATGCAACCGGCTGGCGTCGAGATTGGCGGAGGCATCCATCAGCAGCCGCACCTGCTCGGTAATCCGTTCGCGGATCACCGCCGGCTCGCGCGACGGATCGGCCTCGGCGCGCAGCGTCAGCGCCTCGATAGCGTCGATATGACCGGACAGCAGCGAGCGCAGGGCGGCGCCCTCGCCCTGGCGTGCCTGCTCCAGTCCGCCCAGTGCCACTTCGAGCGCCGAGAGTATCGCGCTGTCGAGCGCCGCCCGCGCCTCTTCGGTTTCGGCGGTTTCGGGGATGTCGAGCACGCCGCGCAGCGAAAGCAGCCCGTCGGCTGTCGCAGGCGCTGCGCCGAACTGCTCCTGCAGCCGCTTGGCCAGCCCCGCCAGATCTCTCAGGAAGGCCTCGTTGACCACGGGCTGCGCCTGCTGGCCGGCTGCGCGGCCGACGGTCAGCGTTGCCTGGAAATTGCCGCGCGCAAAGCGCTTTTGCACCGTCTGCCTGACGGCCGGCTCAAGCCGTTCGAGGCCTTGCGGCAGCCGCAGCCTGACCTCGACGCTCTTGCCGTTGACCGACTTGACCTCCCAGGCGATCGACGTGCCGTCATGTTCGGCGACGGCCCGTGCAAAACCGGTCATGCTCTGCAAATTCATGATGCCCTTGCTTCCCCCTGGCGCATGATCCCGGAAACGGTTCCAGGCCAGATCGTGCGCGGCTTCAAAATGCCGGAGCGCGTCTTCGCGTCGAATCGGACGCAGGGCGCTCCTGATCACAAAATCAGCACGTCCCTGCCGTCAGACGAATCGGAGGGACGACTTCACAACCGTCCGGCGCTACTGCGCCGCCGCTCCGGCGTCGCCATCGCCGTCGTCAACCGGTGCATCGGTCTGACCTTCCACCTTGGCGGCGTCGGCCTTGGCAGCACCGGCCTTGGGGGCTTCATCGGCCAGCTCCTTCTGCCGCGCCCGGTAGCGGGCGACGTTCTCGTTGTGCTCGGCGAGCGTCGCGGCAAAGACGTGACCCCCGGTGCCGTCGGCAACGAAATACAGGTCGTCGGTCTTCGACGGATTGGCGACGGCTTCCAGTGCCGCACGGCCAGGATTGGCGATCGGCGTCGGCGGCAAGCCGTTGATCAGATAAGTGTTGTAGGGCGTCGGCTTCTTGATGTCAGACTGATAGATCGGGCGGTCGGCGGGTTTGCCCTTGCCGCCGAACAGGCCGTAGATAATGGTCGGATCGGACTGCAGCCGCATGCCCTTGGCCAACCGGTTGAGGAAGACGGCCGCGACGCGTGAGCGTTCGTTGCCCTTGCCCGTCTCTTTCTCGACGATCGAAGCCAGGGTGACGAAGTCGTCGACACTGGCCAGAGGCAGATCGGGGGCGCGCCGGTGCCAGACTTCCTCGACCAGCTTCTTCTGGTCCGCCAAAAGCTTTTCGACCATCTGCTGGCGTGTCGCGCCGCGAGTGAAACGCAGCGTGTCGGTAGCAAGGCTGCCCTCAGGTGGAATGGTCCCCGGCATATCGCCGTCGAGCGCTGCCTGATCGGCGATGCGCTGCAGCGCCTGCTCGACCGTCAGCCCCTCGGGGACGGTCAGCGAATACATCACCGACTTGCCGCTCTTCAGCAATTCCATGATGTCGCGCATCGAGGCCTGCGGCTTGATCTCGTATTCGCCGGCCTTCAGAGCGGAATCATTGCCAAAAGCGCGCACGCCAAGGCGGAAGATGCGCGCGTCGCTGATCAGTCCGCGCCGCTCAAGCTGCTCTGCAATCTCCTGGACGCCGGTGTTCGGCTTGACCAGGAAGGTGTCGGCATTGGCCGACGGGCCGGGCTCGTTGAATTCCTGCTTGCCGAAATACAATGCAAAGCCAGCCGCCAGAACCATCAGCATCACTAAGGAGATGACGAAGTTCATGAACACAACGAACTGGCTGCGCGAGGCGCGCGAGCGCTTGGGCGGCGGCGTGCCGGCCTCTGGCCGCAATGCCTCGCTGGCCGTTTTCGGCACGATCGGGCCGGACGGTACGGACCGTTGCCCGAATTGCCCGTTGTCCGCCGAATTTGTGCTCATGGCGCCCTACCGTTTGATCCTGCAACGAATCCCCTTGGGCACAGTAGGGGCGAATATGGCAAAATTGACGACACACATAGACCATGGCGGCCGGCGGACCGGTCAGCCATTGTAGCGCTGGAAGACCAGCGAGGCATTGGTGCCGCCGAAGCCGAAGGAATTGGACAGCGCCACATCGATTTGGCGGGCGCGCGGCTTGTGCGGCACCAGGTCGATCGCCGTTTCGCGCTCCGGGTTGTCGAGATTGATGGTGGCCGGCGCGATGTTGTCGCGAATGGCAAGGATCGAAAAAATCGCCTCGGCGGCGCCCGCCGCACCCAGAAGATGGCCTATCGACGACTTGGTCGACGACATCGATATTTTCGACGCGGCGTTGCCGACCAGCCGCTCGACGGCGCCGAGCTCGATCGTGTCGGCCATGGTCGAGGTGCCATGCGCATTGATGTAGTCGACGTCTGCGGGCGCCAGCTTGGCCCGGTTCAGCGCCGCAACCATGCAACGGAAGGCGCCGTCGCCATCTTCGGCCGGCGCGGTGATGTGATAGGCATCGCCGGTCAAGCCGTAACCGGTGACCTCGGCATAGATCTTGGCGCCGCGCGCCTTGGCGTGTTCCAGTTCCTCCAGAATGACGACGCCGGCGCCCTCGCCCATGATGAAGCCGTCGCGGTCGCGGTCATAGGGTCGCGAGGCCGCTTCCGGAGCGTCGTTGCGGTCGGTCGACAGCGCCCGGCAGGCGGCGAAGCCGGCGATCGACAACCGCGTCACCGGCGCTTCCGTGCCGCCTGCGACCATCACGTCGGCATCGCCCCACATGATCAGCCGCGCGGCATCGCCGATGGCATGCGCGCCGGTGGAGCAAGCGGTGACGACGGCGTGGTTGGGGCCTTTCAGCCCGTGTCGGATCGAAACCTGGCCGGAGACGAGATTGATGATCTGCCCGGGGATGAAGAACGGGCTGATGCGGCGCGGTCCGCGCTCCTTCAGGATCAACGCGTTCTCGGCGATGCCTTCAATGCCGCCGATGCCGGAGCCGATCAGCACGCCGGTGGCGCACTGCTCCTCATGCGTCTTCGGCGCCCACCCCGAATCCTTCAGCGCCTCGTCGGCGGCCGCGAGCCCGTAGAGAATGAAGTCGCCGATCTTGCGCAGTTCCTTCGGCTCGAGAACGACCTCGGGATTGAAGGTGGCATTCTCACCATTGCCGCGCGGGATGACGTGGGCAACCTTGCAGGCAAGATCCTCCACCTCGAACTCGGTGATGCGCTTGGCTGCGCTGCGGCCGGTCAGAAGTTCCTTCCAGCCATGCTCGAAGCCTACGCCGAACGGCGAAAGCAGCCCAAGGCCCGTGACGACGACACGCCTCATCGCAGGTCCTCCTCGGTGATGACTGCAAATAGCGTCAGGCCGAAGCCTTGTCGATGTACTTCACCGCATCGCCGACAGTGAGGATGGTTTCGGCCGCATCGTCCGGGATCTCGACGCCGAATTCTTCTTCGAACGCCATGACGAGTTCGACCGTGTCGAGACTGTCCGCGCCCAGATCATCGATGAAGCTCGCCTGCTCCGTCACCTTGTCTGCATCGACGCCAAGGTGCTCGATAACGATCTTCTTGACGCGCTCTGCGGTGTCACTCATTTGGGCATCCTCGTCTTTTGTTTGTCTGTCTTCGTTAGCGGGCAGAATGCCGCTAATCAAGCTGAAAGATGGTCCTGTCGGAAACGCAACGGCACCGGACCGGTTTTTGCCCGAACCGCCGGGTTGCGGGCCGCATTACACGAAAATCGGCCGGGGTCCAAGGTGAAAAGGGGTGTTTTCCCGCAACTGTCAAATCATCGCCATACCGCCATTCACGTGAATTGTCTGGCCGGTGACATAGGCGGCTTCGTTGGAAGCGAGGTAGGCGACGGCGGAGGCGACTTCGGCGGTGGTGCCCATGCGCCGTGTCGGAATCGCCGCCATGATCGCCTCTTTCTGCTTGTCGTTGAGCTTGTCGGTCATCGCCGATTCGATGAAGCCCGGGGCGACGCAGTTGACGGTGATGTTGCGCGTGGCGATCTCCTGCGCCAGCGATTTGGAAAAGCCGATCATGCCGGCCTTGGAGGCGCAGTAGTTGGTTTGGCCGGGATTGCCGGTGACGCCAACCACAGAGGTGATGTTGATGATGCGGCCATGCCGGCGCCGCATCATCGGATGGGTCAGTTCGCGGGTCAGCCGGAACACGGCGGTCAGATTGACCTCGAGCACCGTATCCCAGTCGGCGTCCGCCATGCGCACGAACAGCCCGTCCTTGGTGATGCCGGCATTGTTGACGAGAATGTCGACGCCCTCGAGATCGGCCTCGACCTTCTGGCCGAGCGCCTTGACCTCGTCTCGATTGGCAAGGTTCGCCGGGAACAGGTTGACCCGATCGCCGAGCTCGGCCGCCAGCGTTTCCAGCTTCTCGACGCGGGTGCCGTGCAGGCCGACAACGGCGCCCTGCGCATGCAGCACTCGGGCGATCGCCTCGCCGATGCCTCCCGATGCGCCTGTGACGAGCGCCTTTCGGCCGGTCAATTCGAACATGTCTTTGATCCTCTTCCAAATCAGACAGGCCGGCGAACGTGGCTACCTGTAGACATCGCTGCGGCGGCCTATTGTTACCACCAGAATGACGAGCTGCTTGTCCTGCACATCGCAGATAATTCGATAGTCCCCAACCCGGTACCTCCAAAAAGTCGCTAAAGGTCCCTTCAGCGGCTTGCCGGCTTCACGCGGATTGTCGAGGGCGGCAATACGGTTCTCGATGAAGTCGCGGAGCCGGTGACGTGTCTGCGGATCCAGTTTTTCAACAAATTTGCGCGCCGAGCGGGCATATTCAAGCGTCCAGGCCACGCCAGAAGTCCTCGGCTGTCATGACGTCCTCCTCGCCGCTTCTGATCCGCTCCAACACCTCGGCCGCGAGGTAATAGTCTTCTACGTCCTCAAGACCGCGCTCGATGAGTTCGCGCAGATAATAAGCTTTACTGCGGCCAGTCTTGGCCGCGAGGAAATCCAGACGCTCTTCGATTTCGGGGGCAAGTCGGATTGACGTCGGCATTCCGATCTCCTGTGAATACATGTATTCACATATCCCGACGAGGCTAAGAATTCAAGCGCCCGCATCAGCCGGACGCGCATGGTTCAATCGAGCGCCACCAGCGCCGCCTCGACATCGGCCGGCGTGCCGACGGCCCCGGTGGCAATGTCGCGGTTGATTCGCCGCGCCAATCCCGACAGCACCTTGCCGGCACCCACCTCGTACAGCGTCGCAATGCCGTTGGCGCCAAACCACTCCACCGTTTCGCGCCAGCGCACGCGCCCTGTCACCTGTTCGACCAGGCGGTGGGCGATTGCGTCCGGATCGCTGGACGGCGTGACCGACACGTTGGAGACCACGGGTACGAACGGCGCGTTCTTCGTCACGCCGGCCAGCGCCTCGCGCATGACCTCGGCCGCCGGTGCCATCAGCGCCGAATGGAAGGGCGCCGAGACCTGCAGCATCAGCGCCCGCTTGGCGCCCTTTTCCGTGCAAAGCTTCGCCGCCAGCTCGACCGCCACCCTGGCGCCGGAGATCACCAGCTGGCCACCGCCATTGTCGTTGGCGATCTGGCAAATCGAATCTTTGGCCGCTTCAGCGCAGGCGGCTTCGACATCGGCCTGTTCCAGCCCGATGATCGCCGCCATGGCGCCCTCGCCGGCCGGCACAGCCGCCTGCATGGCATTGCCGCGGATGCGCAAGAGCCGGGCGGCATCGGCGACCGAAACGAAACCGGCGGCGGCGAGTGCCGAATATTCGCCGAGCGAATGGCCGGCGACATAGGCGACCTTGTCCTTCAGCGAGAGGCCACGCGATTCCAGCGCCCGGATGGCGGCGAGCGACACAGCCATCAGGGCCGGCTGGGCATTGGCGGTCAGCGTCAGCCTCTCTTCCGGCCCTTCCCAGATCAGCTTCGACAGGTTTTCGCCAAGCGCGTCGTCGACCTCTTCGAAAATCTTCCGCGATTCCGGAAAGGCGTCGGCGAGGTCCTTGCCCATGCCGACAGCCTGGCTGCCCTGTCCCGGAAAGGTGAATGCGACGGCCATGCGTGGCTCCCAAGCGGCTGATTTTTCTTGCCTGTGGCGCAAGGCGGGCGGGCAAGTCAAGTCCACGAGCACCCCGACCCGGGCCGCTCCCGCTCGGTATCGCTGGCCGAGTACCTGTTTCAAAAGGCTTTTTGTCGATCACTCATGATGAAAATCGCTCACGATTCGTTTGCTGGCTCTTCTTATTTCAGCCACAGGCGCTAGCTTTTCGTGACATATCGATGACAGCTCAATGACACTTTTGTGTATGGTCGGGGGAATTGTAAGGTGGCAAGGACTAAGAAAGGCGTTGGCAAATCCGCGCCACAGTTTCTGGAAGGCGATCCGGCCACCGGCTATCTGCCGGGCCGGAAATGGCCTGTTATCCGCTATGGCCTCGTCAGCCTTCTCGCCGCCACCGTCCTGGTTTTTGCGATCGAACTGATCGTGCGCGGTGACTTTGTCGGCACCGTCGGCTTCTTCCTGCAGCCCTTCAAGCCGGGCTGGACCACCATCATCATCTTCGCGCTGATCCTGATCGGCCTCGATGCCGTGCTGGGCCGCAGCCACCAGAGCCTGATGATCGTCGCGCCGCTGACGCTGGCGCTGGCCTTTGTCGGCCACCAGAAATCGCTCTATCTCGGCGATCCGCTCTATCCGACCGATTTCCTCTATTCACGTCAGATCGTGGCGCTGATGCCGCTGCTGGTGCGCGAACGTCCGGGAACCGCCATCGCTCTGGCGGTCGGCATCGTTGGCGGCCTCTTGCTGCTCGTTTATGGCTGGCGGCTGTGGCGCCGCCGGGTACCGGCGCTCAGCCGCAAGGGTCGCCTGGCCCGGCTGACACTGACCGTGCCGCTGCTCGCCTTCTTCGTGTCGATTATGGATTACGCGACATTCTCGTGGACCCGCGACCGGCTGCAAATCATCCCAATCATGTGGGACCAGAAGGAAAATTACGCCTCCAACGGCTTCGCATTGGCCTTCGCCCTCAACGTGCCGATGGCCCATGTCCCCGCGCCTGCCGGCTACTCCGACAAGGCGATCGCGGCGATCGAAAGGCCTGATGTGAAGGCATCGGTGCCGACCGAGAAGCCAGACATCATCATCGTCATGAGCGAATCCTTCTGGGATCCGACCGAACTGCCCGGCGTCACCATCACGCCCGATCCGATTCCCAACGTGCGGGCGCTGCGCTCCGGCCACGTGTTCTCGCCCGAATTCGGCGGCATGACCGCCAATGTCGAGTTCGAGGCGCTGACCGGCTTTTCCAACGCCTTCCTGCCGGCCGGCAGCATCCCCTACCAGCAATATGTCCGCGCGCCGGTGCCGTCGATGGCGACGTTCCTGAAGAGCCAGGGCTATGAGACCCGCGCTATCCACCCTGGGACGAGCTGGTTCTGGAACCGCACGCCGGTCTATGCGGATTTCGGCTTCGACGACTTCAAGTCGGAAGAAAATATGCCATACCTCGAAAAGCGCGGGCCGCTCACGTCGGACGCGGCGATGACCGACGAGATCATCCGCGAAGCCAACGCCACGGACGATCCGTTCTTCTACTTCGCCGTCAGCCTGCAAAACCACGGACCCTACGAACCGAGTCGCTATCACAATCCGACCCACAAGGTGCAGGCTCCGACCAGCCAGTGGGCAAAGGATTCGCTGCTGAGCTTCACCGAAGGCGCATCCGACGCCGACAAGAGCCTCGAGCGCCTCATCGAATGGGCGAAGAACCGGCGGCGACCGACGGTCATCGCATTCTTCGGTGACCATCTGCCGCCGCTCGGTCCGGTCTATGTCGAGACCGGCTTCCTCAAGGATAACGTCGCGCCACGCAAGGAGCCGCCCGACCAGATGCTGCTGCATCACCGAACACCGCTGATCGTATGGTCCAACCGCACCGGTCCGGTCGCGGACATGGGCACTGTCAGTCCAGCCTTTCTGCCCTACCACGTGCTGACCACGGCCGGGATCAGCCACCCCTATTACACCGGCTTCCTCGGCCAGATGCGCGAGCGATACAGCATCGTCGACCGCAATTTACTATTGACGCCGACGGGCGAGGACACGCCCGACTGGGCGCGCAAGAAGCAAATCGACCCGGCCATTCGCGATTTCCGTCTGCTGCAATACGACATGATGTTCGGCAAGCGCCGTGCAGCGCCTGATTTCTTCCCGGAAACGGTGAACAAGCGGGTCCCGCATACAAGCTGAAGATGCCGCGACATGTCGTCCTAAGCGCGGGGGTTTTTTGGCTCGCCCTTGTCTTGCGGCCAAATTCCTGTATAGACGCCCGCAATCTGCCGGTCCTTGCTGGGGGCTGAACGGAGGGCCGGAGGTTTCTAGAAAACCTTCGTGTGGAGCCAGAAGCGCTTCCGCCTCCCGTGTCTCCGCTCTCGACCGTCTCGTCATGCTCCTTTCTTCCCCGCCCCGCTAGGGATCGCCGGGTCAGAGAAGTTGCAGAGGCTTTTGCCGCCGGGGCCGGGAGAGAAACGAAGAAAGGCAAAGAACAATATGGCTCTTTACGAACATGTGTTTCTTGCCCGGCAGGACCTCTCGCAGCAGCAGGTCGATGCGCTTGTCGAACAGTACAAGGGCGTCATCTCCGCGAATGGCGGGTCCGTCGGCCGGGTCGAGAACTGGGGACTGAAGTCCCTCACCTACCGGGTCAACAAGAACCGGAAGGCATACTACACGCTGATGGACATCACCTGCCCGCCGGCTGCGCTCAACGAGATGGAGCGCCAGATGGGCCTGTCCGAGGATGTGCTGCGTTTCCTCACCATCAAGGTCGATGCGCATGAGGAAGGCCCGTCGGCAATGATGCAGAAGCGCGAAGAGCGCTCGGAACGCGGCGGCTTCGGCGACCGTGACCGTGGCCCACGCTCGTTCGGCGACCGCGATCGCGGCGACCGTGGCGATCGCCCGCCGCGCAGCTTCGGTGGCGATGGTGCAGACCGTGGCCCGCGCCGTCCGCGCGAAGGTGTTGAAGGGGGTGCAGAATAATGGTCGACATCAACCAGATCCCGACCCGGCGCCCGTTCCATCGCCGCCGCAAGACCTGCCCGTTCTCCGGCGCCAACGCGCCCAAGATCGACTACAAGGACGTACGTCTTCTGCAGCGCTATATTTCCGAACGCGGCAAGATCGTGCCGTCGCGCATCACCGCCGTCAGCCAGAAGAAGCAGCGCGAGCTCGCCAAGGCGATCAAGCGCGCCCGCTTCCTCGGCCTGCTGCCCTACGTGGTTCGCTAACACTGATTAGTTGACTATGATCTTCTCCGAAAACCGGTTTCCACTTTTCGGGATCATGGCCTAGCCAGCGGGCGGTTCGCCGCCCGCTTTTCCCACGGCGACGGGCGCCGCAGGGTTGCCATCAAATCCCGGGTTGAGGTGAAGACCTCTAACTGCCGCGACAGGCAGGACAGCGACATCGGCGGCGACGCCCTTAGCTTCCTGACCTGTTCCAGACAATTCGGCGTCGATGCCAGTGATTTGGCGCCCAAACGAAGGAACAAAACCATGGATGTCATTCTTCTCGAACGCGTTTCCCGCCTCGGCCAGATGGGCGATACCGTCAAGGTCAAGGATGGATTCGCCCGCAACTTCCTGCTGCCGCAGGGCAAGGCGCTGCGCGCCAACGAAGCGAACAAGAAGAAATTCGAAGGCCAGCGCGCCCAGCTCGAAGCCCGCAACCTCGAGCGCAAGTCCGAGGCGATGCAGATTTCGGAAAAGCTGGACGGCAAGAGCTTCATCGCCGTGCGTTCGGCCGGTGAAACCGGCCAGCTCTACGGCTCGGTGTCGACCCGCGACATCGCCGAGTTGCTGACGGCGGAAGGTTTCTCGGTCCACCGCAACCAGATCCTGCTCAACCAGCCGATCAAGACCATCGGCCTGACCAATGTGGCGATCGCGCTGCATCCGGAAGTCGAGGTCGCCATCACGCTCAACATCGCCCGCACCGCCGACGAAGCTGAGCGCCAGGCCAAGGGCGAGACGCTGACCACAGCCGAAGCCATCTATGGCGACGACATCAACGACAATGCGCGCCCGGACAACTTCTTCGATCCCAATGCCGAGTTCGAAGGCGGCGAAGACAACGGCTGATTGCATGTCACAAGGCGTCAGAGCGGCGCTTTAAAACGTTTCGTCGGCTTCCAGTCATTTCTGGACCAACGCCCGGGCCTCTCGCCCGGGCTTTTTTGTGCCAAAAGGAACTTTTCGACCCCCTATATATTGATGCAGACTACAACGCCGCGCGTCGTTTGGACGCGCAAAGGACGCTGTAGAACTTTGGTTGGCGCATGACCCGAAAATCGATTTCGATTTTCGGGGTCATGCGCCGAGACAGCGTGTCTGGCCGAGAGGGGACATTGGTCATGAATATTCTGCTGAAACGCATTCTCGACCGCCTGGTGCGCACCGGCAATCTCAAAGTCACCGGACCGAAAGGCCTCTCGGTGATCTTCGGCGACGGCAGCGGCGATCTGGTGCACATGCACATCAAGACCGCCCATGCCGAGCGCGCCATCACCTTCGATCCGATGCTGGCGGTGCCGGAAGCCTATATGGACGGTGAGCTCGACATACTCGAGGGCGGCGTGCTGGGGGTGATGCGCATCGCCTTCCAGAACATGGATAGCGGCGGCATCGATGCCACCTGGTCGAAGGCGATCGAAGGCCTGCGTCACGCTTTCCGCCGCCTGCAGCAGATCAACACGGCAGCGCGCGCGCGCCGCAACGTGCAGCGCCACTATGATCTGTCGGGCGACCTCTACAGACTCTTCCTCGACGAGGACATGCAGTATTCCTGCGCCTATTTCGAGCAGCCGGACATGACGCTCGACGAGGCGCAGGCAGCCAAGAAGCGCCATATTGCCGCCAAGCTCAGGCTGAAGGCCGGCCAGACGGTGCTCGACATCGGCTCCGGTTGGGGTGGGCTCGGTCTCTATCTCGCCAAGTCCTTCGACGTCGACGTGCAAGGTGTGACGCTGTCGACCGAGCAGCATGGCGTCGCCACCGACTGCGCCCATGCGCAAGGCCTGGAAAACCGCGTGCATTTCGAATTGAGGGATTACCGCGAGCTCAACGAGCGTTTCGACCGCATCGTCTCGGTCGGCATGTTCGAGCATGTCGGCGTCAACCACTACCGCACCTTCTTCGACAAATCGGCGACGCTTTTGAAGCCGGACGGCGTCATGCTGCTGCACACGATCGGCCGTTCCGGCGCGCCGTGGGCAACCAGCGCCTTCATCCGCAAATACATTTTCCCGGGCGGCTACATCCCGTCGCTCTCGGAAGTGATGCCGGCGATCGAAAAGTCGGGCCTCATCGTCACCGACATCGAAGTCCTGCGGCTACATTATGCCGAGACGCTGAGGCATTGGAGCGAGCGCTTTGCCGCCAACCGCGACAAGGCCAAGGCGATTTATGACGAACGGTTTTGCCGTATGTGGGAGTTCTATCTGGCAGCCTCGGAAGCCGCTTTCCGCTGGCAGGATCTCGTGGTCTTCCAAATCCAGATCGCCAAGAAGAACGACACGCTGCCGATGTCTCGCGACTATATGGCCAAATGCGAGAAGGCGTTGCAGCTGCGCGACATGGGGCATCGCCCAAAAGCCCCTGCCGCCAAGCCCGCTCGGCGTCGCAAGGTGGCGGATATGGAGTAGACTGCCGGCGATCACGCCATTGCCGCTTGCCATTGCCGGCCCGCACGCTGAAAAAGGTCTCGTCGCCGCCGCGAGACCTTTTTTCATGACCTATCTCATCTACGTCGTTGCTGCCCTTGCCGAGATCGCCGGCTGCTTTTCGATCTGGGCGTGGTGGCGGCTGGAAAAGTCGCCGCTGTGGCTGGCGCCAGGCCTGGTCTCGCTCGCCCTGTTCGGCTTCCTGCTAGCGCTGGTAGACATCAGTGCTGCGGGCCGCGCCTATGCCGCCTATGGCGGCATTTATATCGCCGCCTCGCTCGGATGGCTGTGGCTGGTGGAAGGCGTACCCCCCGACCGTTTTGACCTCGCCGGTTCCGCGCTCTGCATCGTTGGCGCCTCGGTGATCCTGCTCGCACCTCGGAGTGCCTGAGCTATGGAACTGCCTATCACGCTTCGACAGGGCGTCGAGCGCCTCCTCGAAAAAGTACTGCTGCCGACGCTGAAGCAAGCGGCAAAAACGCTGTCGGACCGCTATCGCGCCGAACTGCGCGACGGCCGCCTGCATATGGCTGAGGAGATCGCGGTCAAGGCTTATCTGGCGACGCGCCTGCCGGCGACCTATGCCGCCGTTCGTGCCAGTCTCGATGCGGTCAGCGAGGCAAGGCCCGATTATGCACTCAAAACCCTGCTCGATATCGGCGCCGGCCCTGGCACCGTGCTTTGGGCTGCGCTCGATCTCTGGCCCGACCTCGAGCAGGCGGTGCTGATCGAGGCGAGCGCCGCGGTGCGCCGGGTCGGCGCGGCGCTTGCCGCTGAGGCGATGACGGCCAGGGTCGCCTGGCTGGCCGGCGATATCACCCTCGATCTCGCCGATCTAAAGCCGGCCGAGCTAGTCACCTGCGCCTATGTGCTGGACGAGATCGGACCGGTGTCGCTGCCAAAACTCATCGACCGGCTCTGGCACCTGACCGACGACACGCTGCTGGTCGTCGAGCCGGGCACGCCGGCCGGATGGCAGCGCATCCTTGCGGTGCGCCGGCACCTGATCGAGGCGGGCGCGCACGTGCTTGCGCCTTGCCCGCATAAGTCACCCTGCCCGCTCGCGCCGCCCGACTGGTGCCATTTTTCGCGCCGTGTCGCGCGTTCGCGCCTGCACCGGCTGGCCAAGGACGCCGACGTGCCATGGGAGGACGAGAAATTCATCTACGTCGCCGCCTCCCGCCACGCTGTTGCCCCGCCGCAGGCGCGGGTGATCGCACCGCCGAAATCAGGCTCCGGCAAGGTCCTGCTGAAACTTTGCGAAAAGGACGGCGGTGCCGACGAGAAACTATTCACCAGGCGCGACGGCGATGTGTTCAGGCTGGCTCGACGGCTGGACTGGGGCGACGCAGTCTAGTCTCGCATCGATTCCTGTGCAGCTCCTTCTCTTCGATTTTGTTCTTGATTTGTTCAATTCATTGCGTAGAATCGCGACCTTGCCGAGTCAAATGGAATCAGAGCCCGGGAGTTCTGTCCTGTGGACGGTTTGCCGTTCCTGTGAACAGCGGGCATCAACGCTGATTGAACGCGAGTGATGCATATAAGTCAGCACCTGCTTTTTCTCGTTCTGGTATCGAGAGGTCGGGATCGAAATTCGGGGACATCATGGCTGAGGCAGCGCGAAAATTCGGCGTCGCGGAGCAACCGCTCTATCGCGAGGCACCGAACAACATCGAGGCCGAGCAGGCACTGCTCGGCGCCATTCTCGTCAACAACGATGCCTTCTACCGCGTGTCGGACTTCCTGAAATCCGGCCATTTCTACGAGCCGCTGCACAGAAAAATCTTCGAGGTCGCCGCCGAACTCATCCGCATGGGCAAGGTGGCGACACCGATCACGCTGAAGACCTTCCTGCCGGCCGACGAGAAGGTCGGCGACATGACGGTTGCGCAATATATCGTGCGGCTGGCCGTCGAGGCGGTCACCGTCGTCAACGCCGCCGACTATGGCCGCGCCATCTACGATCTCGCCACGCGGCGCGCTCTGATCACCGTCGGCGAAGACATGGTCAACATCGCCTACGATGCGCCGGTCGACATGTCGCCGTCCGAGCAGATCGAGGATGCCGAGCGGCGCCTGTTCGAACTGGCCGAGACCGGCCGCTACGATGGCGGCTTCGAGAGTTTTTCCGATGCTTTGAAAAACGCCGTCGACATGGCGAGCGCCGCCTATATGCGCGACGGCCATCTGTCAGGTATTGCCACAGGCCTGCGTGATCTCGACCACCGCATGGGTGGACTGCAGCCATCCGACCTGATCATCATCGCCGGTCGCCCCGGCATGGGCAAGACCTCGCTTGCTACGAACATCGCGTACAACATCGCTGCCGCCTATGAGCCGGCACCACAGGCCGACGGCTCATTCAAGGCGGCCAATGGCGGCGTCGTCGGCTTCTTCTCGCTCGAAATGTCGTCGGAACAGCTCGCCACCCGTATCATTTCCGAGCAGACCGAAATCCCGTCATCGAAGATTAGACGTGGCGATCTGACTGAAGCTGACTTCGGAAAGCTCGTTGCCTACACCCAAGAAAATCACAAACGCCCGCTGTTCATCGATCAAACGGGCGGTATTTCGATTGCTCAGCTCGCGGCTCGCGCCCGCCGTCTTAAGCGCCAGCGCGGGTTAGATGTGATGGTCATTGATTACATCCAGCTCATGCAGGGATCGACCGCCAAAGCCTCGCAAAACCGCGTCCAGGAAATCACTGAGATTACCACCGGCTTGAAGGCGCTTGGAAAAGAACTCAATGTTCCAATTATTGCTCTTTCACAGCTTTCGCGACAAGTCGAAAGCCGGGATGACAAGCATCCTCAGCTGTCGGACTTGCGCGAATCAGGCTCAATTGAGCAAGACGCTGACGTGGTGCTCTTTGTGTATCGCGAGGAATACTACATAAAGAACAAAGAGCCTGAGAAAAACACGCCAGAGTACCTCACTTGGGAAACAAAAATGAGAGAGGTTCAAGGCAAGGCCGAGGTGATCATTGCAAAGCAGCGCCATGGCCCAACGGGCACTGTTAGCCTTGCCTTCCAGGGCGAGTTCACTCGCTTCTCCGACCTCGCCGAAGAGGATCATCTGCCGGATCGGTTTGAATGAGCATGGGCGAGCGTTTCAGGTTTTCTGTCACTCTGACTCTCGCGCTCGTCAGCGCGGCTGTCCTGCCTGACGTCGCTTCAGCTTGTTCCATGCCTGCAAACTGGACGCCGCAGCGAGCATTTGCTGAGGCGGCCCTAGTGTTCCGAAGCTTGGTGACAGCCACCGAGCTTAGTCCAACAAAACTTGGAACTGTCCCAGCCGATGAGGGTGATAGTCGGATACTGGTTAACGTACGCTACGAGACAATGGAGGTGTTCAAGGGCAACCCGGAACCCAATGTGTGATTTCCACGACCACTCTGATCATGGGAGGATGCGGCGTGCCTGTTCTGGCTGGGCAGAATTTCTTGTTTTACGTCGACGCGATTGATGAGGAGGCGCGGAAAGCGGAGCCTGAGCTTGTAGGCCAAACACAAGGAATGATCTCCATTTACGACACACAGATGCTATCGCCCGATCCGCAGTTGCTCAACGAGTCGCTTGCCGAAGTTCGCGCTCTCACCAAGAAACGCTGAATTGCATCCGCGCTCGCCAAACCCCGGCCGAAAATGCGGACGGTCTCGGTCCTCCTCCCTTCAAAAGTGGGCGAGATCTCATGGCTAAATCGCGCATCCAGTTCATTTGCCAGAATTGCGGTTCGGTGCATCAGCGCTGGGCCGGCAAATGTGATGCCTGCGGCGAGTGGAATACGCTGGTCGAGGAAGGCACGTCCGGCGGCATCGGCTCGGGTCCCGCCAACACCCGCAATGCGCGCAAGGGCCGCGCAGTCGTGCTCACGACTTTGTCCGGCGACATCGAGGACGCGCCACGCATCGTTTCCGGCATTGGCGAACTCGACCGCGCCACGGGCGGCGGTTTCGTGCGCGGCTCGGCCCTTCTGGTCGGCGGCGATCCCGGCATCGGCAAGTCAACGCTGTTGACCCAGGCGGCAGCCGCGCTCGCGGCAAAGGGCCACCGCATCGTCTATGTCTCGGGCGAAGAGGCGGTCGCCCAGATCAGGCTGCGCGCGCAGCGGCTCGGCGTCGCCTCGACCCCGGTGGAGCTTGCCGCCGAAACCAACGTCGAGGACATCCTCGCCACCATCGCCGACGGCAAGCGGCCCGACCTGGTGATCCTCGATTCGATCCAGACCTTGTGGACCGACATGGCCGATTCGGCGCCCGGCACCGTTACCCAGGTGCGTGCCGCCGCCCAGGCGATGATCCGCTATGCCAAATCTACAGGGGCGGCGATCGTGCTCGTCGGCCACGTTACCAAGGAAGGCCAGATCGCCGGGCCGCGCGTCATCGAGCATATGGTCGACGCGGTGCTTTATTTCGAGGGCGAAGGCGGCCACCACTACCGCATTCTGCGCACTGTCAAGAACCGCTTCGGACCGACAGACGAGATCGGCGTGTTCGAAATGTCTGATATGGGTCTGCGCGAGGTCGCCAATCCATCCGAGCTTTTTCTCGGCGAACGCCATGCGAAAGCGCCGGGCGCCGCGGTTTTCGCCGGCATGGAAGGTACCAGGCCGGTGCTGGTCGAGATCCAGGCGCTGGTGGCGCCGTCGTCGCTGGGCACGCCGCGTCGCGCCGTCGTCGGCTGGGACGGCGCCCGGCTGTCGATGATCCTCGCCGTTCTCGAAGCCCATTGCGGAGTCCGCTTTGGCACGCATGACGTCTATCTCAACGTCGCCGGCGGCTACCGTATCTCGGAGCCGGCTGCCGATCTGGCGGTGGCGGCCGCACTGGTTTCCTCGCTCACTGGTCTTGCCCTTCCCGCCGATTGCGTCTATTTCGGCGAAATCAGCCTTTCGGGCGCCGTGAGGCCGGTTGCGCACGCGCAGCAGCGCCTGAAGGAAGCCGAAAAGCTGGGTTTTGGAAGCGCGGTTCTGCCCTTGGGCAGCGAGGAACTTGCCGGGGGGATAGGGGCCGGCGCTTTCCAGCCCACCGAGCTTGCCGATCTCGTGGCGCGTATAGCCGGCTCACGGCGCAGCCGCGCCGACGTGCAAGAATGACGCGGCTCATGAAGTGGGGCAAAAGACATGCCGATTACGCTGCTTGACGGAATTCTCGTCGGCTTCACCTTGGTCTCGGCGATGCTCGCCATGGTTCGCGGCTTTTCGCGCGAGATCCTTTCCGTCATCTCCTGGATAGCGGCGGCCGCGGCAGCGTTCTTTTTCTACCAACCGGTCCTGCCTTACGTTCAGCCCTATGTCGACAATGAGAAGATTGCCATGGCCGCCGCCGCCGGCATCGTCTTCATCGTCGCGCTGATCATCGTTTCCGTCATCACAATGAAACTCGCCGACTGGATCATCGATTCCAGGGTCGGCGCGCTCGATCGCACGCTTGGTTTTCTCTATGGCGCGGCGCGCGGCATCCTGGTGGTCGCGGTGGCCCTGCTGTTCTTCAACTGGCTGGCCGGCCCCAAGGCTCCGGGCTGGGTCGCCGATGCCAAGTCGCGGCCGCTGCTCGAATCGATTGGCGCCAAGCTCGAAAGCCTGCTGCCCGAGGATCCGGAAAACGCGATCCTCAACAGGCTCAATCCTAGCCAGCCGGCACCCGAGACCGGCGCCGAGACACCTCCGGCAGCGGACGCACCCGCGGCGGACGCACCGGCAACCGGCGACGATGCTCCGGCGCCCGAGGGCAGCGAGACCAACGCGCCACCGGCCGACAATGCACCGGCCAATCCGGCGCCGGCAAACTGACGATCATGTGAAAGCCGCAAACTCTACGTTGCTCTCGAGCAGTCATCACACTATATAGCGACTTTAGCGGAGCTGAAGATGGCAGACGCAGACGACGTGCTTTCCGCCGAAGCCGACGACCATTTCCATGACGAATGCGGTGTGTTCGGCATTTTCGGCCGGCAGGACGCCGCAGCTATCGTCACGCTTGGCCTGCATGCGTTGCAGCATCGCGGCCAGGAAGCGGCCGGTATCGTTTCCTATGACGGCACCCAGTTCCATGTCGAACATCATGTCGGCCTGATCGGCGATACGTTCACCAAACAGCGCGTCATCGACAGCCTGCAAGGCAACCGCGCCATCGGCCACACGCGCTACGCCACCACAGGCGGTGCCGGCCAGCGCAACATCCAGCCGTTTTTCGCTGAGCTAGCCGATGGCGGCTTCGCCGTCGCCCACAACGGCAACCTCACCAATGCCATGACTGTGCAGCGCGCGCTTCAGAAACAGGGCGCGATCTTCTCGTCGACCTCCGACACCGAGACGCTGCTGCATCTGGTCGCCACCAGCAGGGAACGCGATCTCAACTCGCGCTTCATCGATGCGGTGCGCCAGGTCGAAGGCGCCTTCTCGCTGGTGGCGATGACTTCAAAGAAGATGATCGGCTGCCGCGATCCGCTCGGCATCCGCCCGCTGGTGCTCGGCGATCTCGACGGCGCCTGGATCCTGGCTTCCGAAACCTGCGCGCTCGACATCATCGGCGCGCGTTTCGTGCGCGACCTGAAGCCCGGCGAGATGGTCGTCGTCACCGGCAAGGGCATTGAGAGCCTGTTTCCGTTCGAGCCGCAGAAGACCCGCTTCTGTATCTTCGAATATGTCTATTTCGCGCGCCCGGATTCGTCGGTCGAAGGCCGCAACGTCTACGAGGTGCGCAAGCGCATCGGCGCCGAGCTGGCGCTCGAAAGCCCAGTCGAGGCCGACATCGTCGTGCCGGTGCCGGACAGCGGCACTCCGGCGGCGATCGGCTTTTCGCAAGCCGCGGGCATCCCGTTCGAGCTCGGCATCATCCGCAATCATTATGTCGGCCGCACCTTCATCCAGCCTGGCGATTCAATCCGCCACATGGGCGTCAAACTCAAGCACAACGCCAACCGCCGCATGATCGAAGGCAAGCGCGTGGTGCTGGTCGACGATTCGATCGTGCGCGGCACCACCAGCCAAAAAATCGTGCAGATGGTGCGCGATGCCGGCGCCAAGGAAGTGCACATGCGCATCGCCTCGCCGCCGACGCGCGCTTCCTGCTTCTACGGCGTCGACACGCCGGAAAAATCGAAGCTGCTCGCGTCACGCATGTCGGTCGAAGAGATGGCCGAGTTCATCCGCGTCGATTCGCTCGGATTCCTGTCGATCGACGGGCTTTATCGCGCCGTCGGCGAGGCCGGCCGCAACAATGAGCAGCCGCAATTCTGCGACGCCTGCTTCACCGGGCAATATCCGACCCGGCTTGCCGATTTCGAAGGTTCGGACAATGTGCGCACGCTGTCGCTGCTGGCGGCAGGCGGGGGTTAGGGCTTTGCGATAGTTGTGAATTTCACCTGTTTGCAGATTTCTTCGCCAGCGCCCTGTCCCGACCGCTTGCCACCGCAGGCGGTTGGCGAAGCCGAAGCGGTATTGCGCCGTCAGCCCCGCTTTCGCCAATTGCAAAGGCCGAACAGGCAGGGCTGGATTCGGCTGGGGCGACGTAGAGCGCTAACCTTCGGAGTTGCCCGGTGACCCCTCCCCTCGACCTTTCCGGCCGCGTCGCGGTCGTCACCGGCGCCTCGCGTGGCATCGGCTACTTCATCGCCCTGGAACTTGCCGCCGCTGGAGCGCACGTCATCGCGGTTGCCCGCACCGTCGGCGGACTGGAGGAGCTCGACGATCAGATCAAGGCAACGGGCGGACAGGCGACGCTGGTGCCTCTGGACCTCGCCGACATGGCCGGCATCGACCGGCTGGGCGGCGCCATCCATGAGCGATGGGGCAAGCTCGACATCCTGGTCGCCAATGCGGCGGTGCTCGGCGTCATCTCGCCGATCGGCCATGTCGAAGCCAAGACTTTCGAGAAGGTGATGACCATCAACGTCACCTCGACATGGCGGCTGATCCGCTCGGTCGACCCGTTGCTCAGGCTCTCCGACGCCGGCCGCGCCATCGTGCTCTCCTCCAATGCCGCCCATTCGGCGCGGGCCTTCTGGGCGCCCTATGCGGCGTCGAAGGCGGCAGTCGAGACCATGATGCGTTCCTGGGCGCATGAGACGGAAAACTTGGCCCTCAGGGTCAATGCCGCCGATCCCGGCGCCACCCGCACTGCCATGCGAGCACAGGCGGTGCCCGGCGAGGATCCAGAGACGCTGCCGCACCCCCAGGAGATCGCCAAACGCATCGTGCCGCTGGCCAGCCCTGCGCTTACGGAAACCGGACTGATCTTCCAGGCCAAGCACAACCGCTTTGTTGCCTACCGGCAGCCGGAGTAGACGCATCGCACATTTCGACGGAAGAATTGCGCCGCCGCCGACGTTATTGGAATGCCAGATTTCCGAAACGGAGGACCACCATGCGCAGACTGCTTCTCGTCACCGCCGCTGCATCGCTGGCAGCCATGGGCGTCGCATCCTCGCAGGATGCGACGATGAGCTTCTTCGTCACCAGCGTCGGCTCAGGCAAGGGCGCCGATCTCGGCGGCCTTGCGGGCGCCGATGCGCATTGCGCGTCGCTGGCTGAAGCCGCGGGCGTTACGGGCAAGACATGGCGCGCCTATCTCTCGACCAGCGACACCGATGCGCGCGATCGCATTGGTAAGGGGCCGTGGTTCAACGCCAAGGGCGTCAAGATCGCCGACGATGTCGCTTCGCTGCATAGCGATGCCAACGCCATCACCAAGCAAACAGCGCTCAACGAAAAGGGCGAAGTGGTCAACGGCCGCGGCGACAAGCCCAACCGGCACGACGTGCTGACCGGCTCCAAGCCCGACGGCACGAAAATTGCCGACCAGACCTGCGGCGACTGGACGCTCAGCGGAGCGGAAGGTGCGGCAATGACGGGCCATCACGACCGCACCGGTCTCGACGATTCGGCCGCCGCCAAATCGTGGAATTCCTCGCACGCTTCACGCGGCGGCTGCAGTCAGGAGGCGCTGAGGAGCACCGGCGGCGACGGCCTGTTCTACTGCTTTGCCGTGAACTGAGCTGTTCTGAACATCGGCGGTTGCTGACCACCGCCCGGCGCTTTCGCCGATCGCCCGGAGTTAATAGGATCACCCCACTCCCACAACAAGCGAGGAAATTCCATGGCTTCGAGCGTAGCGTTGGTCTGGTATCTGGTGATTGCCGGCCCGCAAGGCGGCATGGTGGTGCTGCCCAGCACGTTCGACACTCGCGAACAGTGCGCCTTCGCCGTCACCGAATATCAGAAGCAGCCAACGCCGGCCGGCTGGTCGGTGCAGTGCGTGCCGAGCGCCTCGCCGTTCGCCGACGAGGGCGAAAGTGAGTAGCTGGGGGCGCGTTTCAACGCTGCGCGCTGACCGTCAGTTCCGGCCTCGTATTGATGGTCTGAAACACCACGCAATAGCGTTCGGTCAGCTTGAGCAACGCGTCGACGCGCTCCTGTGGCTCGTCGGTCTCGAGGCCGAATGTCAGCCGGATGGCGCGAAAGCCGACCGGCGCATCTCTTGCCACACCTAAGGTGCCGCGAAAGTCGAGATCGCCTTCGGCCTCCACCGTGGCGGCGCCGAGCTTGAACTCCAGCGCCGTCGCCACCGCCTTCAGCGTTACGCCGGCGCAAGCGACCAGCGCCTCCAGCAGCATGTCGCCCGAGCACAATTCAAGCCCGGAACCGCCGGTTGCCGGATGCATCCCGGCAACGGCCAGCGCCCTGCCGGTCTCGACTTTGCAGGCGATCGACTGGTCGTCGATCGAGCCCTTGGCCCGAAGCGTAATCAGCGCGCGCGATGCGTCGTCGCGATACGCCTCCTTGAGCGGCGCCTGCATGGCCCTCAGTCCGGTGGCGTCCATGTCCAACCCTTTTCGGCAGTCATTTTCATCGCTCGTCACGATACTCGAATAGAACTGGCACGGCCTAAACTTCGATTTCACGACATTTGGATCGGAGTGGCAAGCTGCCCAGACGTTGCTGCGTCGTTAGACCTGATGCCGCCTGGGGCGGCCACGCGATGACGCCGTCCGTCCGAGCCCGCACCTCGGGTGAGGCAAGGCAGGTAGCGACGGCCTCGTAGCCGGGAGTGCCGGGGTACGCGGCGACATACGTTGGAGGGCTGTGATTGGCTGGGCAGAGGATGATCGCTTCGTCGGTGCCGACAGCCGCCAGGTCCAGTATCGCGCGGGAGCGTGTGAGCAGAAAAAGTGGCCGATCACCGGGGCCAGCCCTGTCCCAACGCAAGCTCGTCACTGGCGCAGCGCCGCGCAGGGTTCTGGCCGTGTAGCGTACGCCGTGGGCCTGATCGTCGCGGCCGGTCTGCTGATCATCGGCAACGAACATTTCCGCAGAGGCTGTAGGATACGGCAACCCCTGCTGACAGTACGGTGTCAGGACAAGGCAGCATAGTCTGGTGACATGACGGGACTCCTATCCATGCCTGACACCATCGCTGAGCGCACCCTCGGCATCATCCTGGTTTCGACATCGGCGGCGGTGTTCGGCCTCACCGGCGTGCTGACCAAGTCGATCCATGCCGATCCGCTGACCATCACCTGCTGGCGCGGCTTCGTTGGCTCGATTCTGATCAGCCTCTATGTGCTTTGGCGGCGCCGCCGATCCGGTGGGCGTGAAAGCCTGCGTCTCGGCTGGCGCGGCTGGCTGTTGGCAATCGAGGGCGCGCTAGCCAGCATCGCCTTCATCTCGGCATTCAAGTTCACCTTCGTCGCCAATGTTGCGATCATCTACGCCACTGCGCCCTTCATCACCGCGCTGCTTGCCTTCATTCTGGTTCGTGAGCGCTTCCGGCTGCAGACGCTTGCCGCCGCCGCCGTGTCGCTTAGCGGCGTGGCGATCATGGTCTGGTCCGGCTTCGGCACCGGCCATCTGTTCGGCGACGGGCTGGCGCTGCTGATGACAATCGGCAGCGCTCTCTACATGATCATGGTGCGCGCTTTCCGCGACACGCCTGTGGTGTGGGCCGGAGCGGTGTCGGCATTCCTTTTGTTCGTGCTCGGTTGGTTCGTCACCGATCCATTGGCGGTCTCGGCCAGAGACGCAATGCTGCTCGTCGCCTTCGGCATGTCGTTCGCGCTGGCCTCTATTCTGTGGACTGAGGGCGCGCGGCTCATTCCGGCTGCCGAATCCGGACTGCTGGGCTCGGCTGAAGTACCGTTCGCGATCCTGTTCGCCTTCCTGTTCCTGGCCGAGGTCCCGCCAGCCGCCAGCATGATCGGCGGCGCCATCGTGCTGTGCGCGGTGTTCGCGCATGCCGGGCGCGACTGGCAAGCGGCCAGGCAGCACTCTGCCTGAGAAAAAATCTGCCCCCGAAAAAAATTTTGCAAGGTCATGGAACCATCAACAGGTTCAGGCATTGTTGGCTTGACGGGTCATCCAAGTCCCCCAAACCCCTCGGCCCGTCTAACCTATAGCCGATCGCAAGGTCGGCTTTTTCTTTTGCGAAATCAGCTTGGTGCGCCTGCCAAGGCAAGGTTGCCGCTGAACAGCGCAGCCAGATCCTGTGCCGGGGGCTCGGCATCCTGGCGCAGCCGGATGGCGAACTCGGCGATGGGAACCTGCGGCAGGCCAAGGTCACGCGGTGCCTCGACGATGCCGGAATGGGCAAAGCGCGCCGTCCGCAGCGTCAGAGCAATGCCGGCGTTCACCGCCGTGCGGAGACCGGCCAGGCTGGCGCTGCCGGCGGCGATGCGGTAGCGGCGGCCTACCCTGTCGAGTGCCGCGATCGCCGCTTCGCGAAAGCCGCAATGCGGATCGAGCAACGCCAGCGGCAGTTCGTCCTGGCGTGTGGCCAAGCCTCTTTGCGAACAGAGCCACATCATCGGCTCGCGGAGCACACTGATCTCGTCCGGCGCCGGAGCCTGTCGCATAGCGACCATCAGATCGAGGATGCCGGTTTGCAGTGCCTCGGCCAATTCGGCGGAGCGGCCGACGCGCAGTTCGATCCTGACGCGCGGATAGCTCGCGGCAAAGGCCCTGAGCAGCTCCGGGAGGCCGCTGTCGGCGAAATCTTGTGTCGTGCCTATGGCCACGCGCCCATCGGCTCGCACGCCCTTGAGGGCCAGCCACGCTTCGCGATGCACAGCAAGGATGCGCCGCGCATGACCGGCCAGATCTTCGCCCGCCGGCGTCAGGACGCGCCCTCTTCCCTGCGGCACCAGAAGTGGTTCGCCGACAATATCCTCAAGCCGCTGCATCTGCGTGGTCACCGCCGACGCCGAGCGCCCGACAAATGACGCCGCCTGCGCCAGCGAGCCGCCATCGACGAAGGCGAGAAAGGTTTTGAGGAGGTCGGGGTCGAGCATTGACATAATTCGACAGTATCAAAGTTTTCCCTGAAAACAATTCGATTTTTATAAGGCAAGAGCGATGGCAAGATTTCTGACGGCGAAGAGATGCCGCGTTACCCGAGGAGAGAAATTATGCCGATCATCAATGTCAGCGTCACAGGCAAGCCCGATGCCGCTTTGTCCGCCGCCATCGCCAAACAGGTGACCGAACTGACCGTTACGCATCTGCGCAAGGATGCGACGATCACAGCGGTGGCCATTTCCTATCATGACCCCGAGCACTGGTTCGCCGGCGGCAAGTCGCTGGCCGAGCATGGCGCCAACAGTTTCTGGCTCGACATCAAGGTGGTCGACGGCACCAACACCAAGCTTGAACTGGAGGCCTATCTTAAGGCGATCTTCCTTGGCTTTGGCAGCCTGCTGGGCAAGGTGCATGAGGAGAGCTATGCCTTCGTGCATGAAGTCCCGGCAGCCGCCTATGGCTATGGGGGCAAGACACAGGAATTCCGCTTCATCAGCGGGAGATCGAAGGCGGCGTGAGCCGCCCCCATCGATCCAGGCTCATGCCGCAGGCGCTTTCTCTGCCACAAGGAAACATAGGCACCGCACTTTTTCATTGCCGGCTAGCCAGGCAAGGCGAAGATACCGCACCTCATTGACGTTGAGCGCACTTCGTCTAGGTTCTCATCGAAGCGGTCAGGAAGAGCCGCGAGGTGAAAATCTGTTGGGAGAGACGCGGCATGATCCTGACACTGGCGCTGCTTGCGGGGCTCGTCGCGGCCTGGCTGCTGATCGGCGTGGTGGAAAAGTTCCGCCTCGGCCTGGGTTTCACGCAGGCGCTGCTCTATGTGCCGTTCAAGCTCGCCTACCGGATTGCCGACGGCCGCATCAAGATCGCCCGCAACGCAGCCGCCCCGGTTATCTACGTCGTTTCGCACCAGTCGCGGCTCGAACCGGCGCTGATGCTGTCGTTGCTGCCGGAAGACACGCTGCACATTCTCGACCAGGCCTCTGCCAGGTCGCCTTGGCTCGAACCATGGCGCGAGCTTGGCCGCACCATCGCCTTCAACGCCGAGCATATCTTCGTCAGCCGCCGGCTGGTGCGGGTGCTGAAGGGCAAGGGCCGCCTTGCCGTCTATCTGCCGGATGCGGTCGAGCCTGATATCAAGACATTTCGCCTGTTTCGCGCCGTCACCCGCATCGCCATGCAGGCCGATGCCCGCATCGTGCCGATCTTCGTTGCCGGCGCGCGCGCACTGCCGGTATCGCTGACGCCGGCGGACATGGCGCCGCGGCGCGGGTTTCCGCGCCTGTCGATCAGCGTGCTGGAGCCGATGACCATCGCCGAGCTGGTAGCGCGAAACCCGGATCAGGCCTCAAACACCAATGCGCTGTTCGACCGTTTCGCCGAAGCCCGGCTTTTCGGCAGCGATCTTAATCGCGGCCTGTTCCTCGCCATGCGCGACGCCGCCGACCGAGTCGGCGCCTCGCATCCAATCCTCGAAGACGTGGTCAGCGGCACGTTGAATTATAGAAAGCTGTTCATCGGCGCGCGGGTGCTGGGCCGCCGCTTCGAGGCGGTGACGGCGCCGGATGAAGCGGTTGGAGTGCTGCTGCCCAACGCTAACGGTGTCGTGCTGTCGCTCGTTGGCCTGTTGTCAGCGAGCCGGGTGGCGGCGATGATCAACTACACCGCTGGCCCGGCCAGCGTCACCGCCGCCGTGCGCACGGCTGAGGTCCGCACCGTGGTTTCGTCGCGAGCCTTTATCGACAAGGCCAACCTCGCTGACATCGTCGCGGCGGTGGAAGAGGGCGGCGCCAAGCTGCTATGGCTGGAGGATGTGCGGGCCAGCGTAACCGTGCTGAACAAGCTCGCTGCCGCCTTGCTGTGGCGCTGGCCGCTGCAGCCGCAGAATGCGGCCAAGCCGGCAGTGATCCTGTTCACCTCAGGCTCGGAAGGCACGCCGAAGGCGGTGGTCCTGTCGCACAGAAATCTTCTCGCCAACGCCATGCAGGCTGAGGCCCGCATCACCATTTCGCCGGCCGACATCCTGCTCAACGTGCTGCCGGTGTTCCACTCGTTCGGGCTCACCGGCGGCACCATCCTGCCACTGGTCACCGGCGTGAAACTGTTCCTCTACCCCTCGCCGCTGCACTACAAGCTGATCCCCGAGGTCGCACGCAAGGCAAGGCCGACGGTCATGTTCGGCACCGACACGTTCCTCGCCAACTATGCGCGCACCGCCAAGGACGGCGATTTCTCCAGCCTGCGCTTCATCGTCGCCGGCGCCGAGGCGGTGAAACCGGAGACACGCCGCGTCTACCGGGAGCGCTTCCAGGCCGAGATCATCGAGGGTTTCGGGCTGACCGAGGCAGCGCCCGTCGTTGCCGTCAACACCGCCATCCACGGCCGCGACGGCACGGTCGGGCGACTGTTGCCGGCCATGCGCATGAAGCTCGAGCCGGTCGAGGGCATTAGCGGCGCCGGACGGTTATTGCTCAAGGGGCCGAATTTGATGATGGGCTACATGACCTCAGATCGACCCGGGAAATTGCAGCCGCTCGACGGCTGGCACGACAGCGGCGACATCGTTTCTGTCGACCGCGAGGGCTTCATTACCATTCGCGGCCGGGCCAAGCGCTTCGCCAAGATCGCCGGCGAGATGGTGTCGCTGGGCGCGGTCGAGATGCTGGTGCAGTCGCTGTGGCCGGAGGAACACCACGCTGTGGTGGCGGTACCGGACAAGCGCCGCGGCGAGCGTATCGTGCTGGTCACCACCGCCGATGACGCCGACCCCGATGAATTGCGCAAATTTGGCAGACGAGCCGGCGCCGCCGATCTGATGGTGCCGAACGACATCGTCAAGGTCGAGGAAATCCCGGTGCTGGGCTCTGGCAAAACCGACTATGTCTCGACCCGCAAACTGGCGATTGACCGACTGGGGCTTAGCGCAGCAGCCTAGCGCCTCAAGCGCGTCGCGTCGCGCTTTAGGTTCTTGTTTTATGCAATGTCGTTGCCCGAAACCGCTGCGGCATGCTTTTGAGGGGCATGCATTAGAGGACCACCACCGACAACAGCAGGATGAACCCTGCCGCCATCATCAGCAGGCCCGGCCAGTTCTGCGACAGGCCGAGGAAACCGAGGCCGCGCCGCCGCGGCTCAAGTGTCGGACCTGGCGTCGCGAGATTTGGCGTTGCGAGATTTGGCGTCGAGCGATCCGGCGCCGCGCGAGCAGGCGCCGGATCGCTGAGCCGCCCGCGCCATAGGGCTGCGCCAGCCATGTACACAACGCCAGCGACAATGAGCAACGCGCCAATGAGGACGACAGCCATTTCTCCTCACTCTTCTTAAGCTCCTGCGCCTGAGACAGCAGCTTTAAGGGCTGATAGCGAGGCGTTCGCGACGTCGCTCGCCTCGCCCGCTGAGACAGAACGGTCAAGATGCCGGCAGGTTCCCGCGAGAGCGGGATGCGTCCGAATTGAACAAATTGAACTGGGCATCTCGCTCTATCTTTGTTTAGCCGCATTTCTGCGACGCCAAGTGATTCCACTTGGCTGCAAAATGCTCGGCATGACCATCAGGGAATAGGCGACAGGTCTGTCAGCCGAAGTCCGAAGGCGGCACCTTCTCGCCTTCGCGCTTGGCGCGCTTTGAATAGGCGCGGATGCTAAGCGGCAGGAAGAGCAGATAGCCGGCAACCGACGCCGTCAGCGTGTACCAGGGATAGGTCATCAACAGCAGGATGTAGAGAACGACGCCGAGGATGATCGGCAGCACCTTGTCGCCCGGGACTTTCAGGCTTTTTCCGGAATAGACCGGCAGCCGGCTGACCAGCAGGAAGGCTATCAGAACGGTGAAACCGGCGGCGATGAAGGCGGCAGGGCGGGACGGCTCCACGCCAAGCCGCAGGAAGTAGAGGTAAAGCGGCAGCATCACCAGCACGGCGCCCGCCGGCGCCGGCACGCCGACGAAATACTCGGTCTGCCACTGCGGGCGATCAGTCTCTTCGTCGAGCACGTTGTAGCGAGCGAGTCTCAGCCCGCAGGCGATGGTGAACAGGAGCGCGGCAATCCAGCCCGGCGAGCCGGCCTGGTCGAGCAGGAAGGCATAGAGCACCAGTGCGGGTGCTACGCCGAAATTGACGATGTCGGCCAGCGAATCCATCTGCGCGCCGAATTTGGACGTCGCCTTCAGCATACGTGCCAGGCGGCCATCGATGCCGTCGAGGAAGGCGGCCAGCAGCACCATCACCACTGCCGGCTCGAAACGGCCTTCGAAGCCGAAGCGGATGCCCGAGAGGCCGGCGCAGATGGCGAGCACTGTGACCAGATTGGGCAGCACCATGCGCAACGGAATTTCACGGATGCGCGGGCCGCCGCTGCCATGCGCCTCGAATTTTTTGAACGGCGCGCCCACGGCTCAGGACACCCGCACGAGCGGCGTTGCGGCAATGCCGCCGAATTCGGCCAGTATGGTTTCACCACCAACCGCGGTCTGGCCGACGGCGACACGCGGTGTTGCGGTCGACGGCAGGAACACATCGACGCGCGAGCCGAAGCGGATCAGCCCGAAGCGCTCGCCGATACCGATCGTGCCGCCGGTCTCGGCCCAGCAGACGATGCGCCGCGCCACGAGGCCGGCGATTTGCACCGCAGCCACCGTGCCGTTGGGACTGTCGATGACCAGCCCGTTGCGCTCGTTGTCGGCGCTCGCCTTGTCGAGTGCGGCGTTGAGGAACTGGCCAGGCCGATGCTCTATCCTTGTGATGCGGCCGCGCACCGGAGCCCGGTTCACATGGCAGGAGAAGACGTCCATGAACACCGAGATGCGGGTCATCTCGCCGCCGCCGAGGCCAAGTTCGCGCGGTGGCACTGCCGGACCGACCGCCGTGATGATGCCGTCGGCCGGGCTCACCACCAGCCGGTCGTCGACCGGCGTGACGCGCTCGGGATCGCGGAAGAAATAGACGCACCAGGCCGTCAGGATGAGGCAGACCCAGAACAGGATCGAAGAGAAATAGCCGAGGAAAAGCGTCACCGCTGCGAAGGCGGCGATAAACGGATAGCCTTCGCGATGGATCGGAACAAACGTTTTCTTGATCGTGTCGACGAGGTCCATGGAATGGAAACAGCCTAGTTTCAGGTCCGGCCTCCATAGCGGAAACACCCTGTGGTCGCAACGCAACAATGAGGGAACGCCGGATCGGGGCGTTCTCGTCCGTATTAGTCGATCGCGGGCGTTGGAAGGGTCCAATGAGCCTGTCCACAAAGGCATGACAGTTGTCGGGGCGAGCCGGTCTCATGCGTCCTTGGAGATACGGGCCTTATCAAAGCGCCCGCCGAACGAAAGCTGGAGGCAACAAATGCTGTCACAGAAATCAGCAGCAAAGGAAGCGCGGGTCGTGATGAACGGTCTGGCGTTCGGCGAATCGCCGCGCTGGCATGATGGCAGGCTTTGGTTCTGCAACTGGGGAACCGGCCAGATCATCGCCGTCGATGCCGACGGCAACAGTGAGATCATGCTCACCGTGCCGGCCACCCTGCCCTATTCGGTCGATTGGCTGCCGGACGGTCGCCTGGTCGTCGTCTGCGGGCGTGAGGGGTTGGTGCTGCGCCAGGAAGCAGACGGGACGCTGGTCACCCACGCCGATCTGCGACACCTCTCAGGGAACGCCTGGAACGAGATCGTCGTCGACGGGCGCGGCAACATCTACGTCAATGGCGGTGGGCCAGCGCCGCTTCCCGGCCAGCATTTCGGCCCCGGCACCATCGTGCTGATTGCCCCGGACGGGTCCGTGCGGCAGGTGGCAGACAAGATCGCCTTCGCCAATGGGATGGCGGTGTCGCCTGACAACAAGACGTTGATCGTCGCCGAGTCCCACGCCAACAGGCTGACCGCCTTCGACATCGCCGCCGATGGCAGCCTTGCCAACCGGCGGCGATGGGCCGACCTCGGCAACGGCTTTCCCGATGGCATCTGCCTCGATGCCGACGGCGCCATCTGGTATGCCGACGTCCCCAACCGGCACTGCGTGCGGGTGCGCGAGGGCGGGGCGATGCTCGACAGCGTCGATGCCGATCGCGGCTGCTTTGCCTGCATGCTCGGCGGCGCCGAGGGCAAGACGCTGTTCATCGTCGCCGCCGAATGGCGCGGCTTCGAACACATGATCAGCGACGCCCGCACCGGCCTGGTGCTCAGCATCGAGGCTTCCGCGCCGGGCGCTGGCTGGCCGTAAGGGCTACGACACCTCGGAGGGGCGGCGGCGGACGACGACGCCGAACTCGTCGCGCTCGCGAGCAATGCGCAACCGCTCCTCGGCCTCGGTTGCCTCACGCTGGCGGTCCCACATCGACGCGTACAGGCCGGCCTTGCGCATCAAGGCGGCATGCGTGCCGCGCTCGGCGATCTGGCCGTCCTGCAGCACGATGATCTCGTCGGCCGCAATCACCGTCGACAGCCGGTGGGCGATGACGATGGTGGTGCGGCCCTTGCTCACGAGGTCGAGCGCCGCCTGGATCTCCTGTTCGGTATGGCTGTCGAGAGCCGAGGTCGCCTCGTCGAGCATCAGGATCGGCGGCGCCTTCAAAATGGTGCGGGCGATTGCCACGCGCTGCTTCTCACCGCCGGACAGTTTCAGTCCGCGCTCTCCGACCATCGAACGGTAGCCGTCGGGCAGCCGCTCGATGAACGGCCCGATCTGGGCGAGTTCTGCCGCCTTGCGCACATCCTCCTCGCCGGCATCGACGCGGCCGTAGCGGATGTTGTATGCGATGGTGTCGTTGAACAGCACGGTGTCCTGCGGCACCATGCCGATCGCCGCGCGCAAGCTCTCCTGAGTCACGTCGCGAATGTCCTGGCCGTCGATCAGAATCTTGCCGCCCTGGATGTCGTAAAAGCGGAACAGCAGCCGCGAAATGGTCGACTTGCCGGCGCCCGATGGCCCGACAATGGCAACCGTCTTGCCGGCCGGCACTTCGAAGCTGATGCCTTTCAGGATCTTGCGGTTGGGATCGTAGGAAAACTGCACGTCGCAGAACTCGACCTTGCCGGAGCCGACGACCAGCGGCTTGACACCCGGCTTGTCGACGATCTCCTGCGGCACATCGAGCAGATCGAACATCTGCTCGATGTCGGTCAGGCCCTGGCGGATTTCGCGATAGATGAAGCCGATGAAGTTGAGTGGCACCGAAAGCTGGATCAGCATTGCGTTGATGAAGACGAAGTCGCCAACCGTCTGCGTCCCAGCCTGCACCTCAAGCGCCGAAAGGCACATGACGATAACCGTGCCGAGACCGAAGATGACGCCCTGGCCGAAGTTCAGCCAGCCGAGCGAGGTCCATATCCTGGTGGCGGCAGTCTCGTAGCGCGCCATCGAACGGTCGAAGCGCTCGGCTTCCATGCCCTCGTTGTTGAAATACTTGACCGTCTCGAAATTGAGCAGCGAGTCGATCGCCTTGGTGCTGGCATCGGTGTCGCTGTCGTTCATGTCGCGGCGAATGACGATGCGCCAGTCGCTCGCCCTGATGGTGAACCAGATATAGAGCCAGACCGTCACCGCCACCACAGCCACGTACTTCCAGCCATAGGTGACCGCGAAGATGCCGGCTGTCAGCGCGAATTCGAGGATGGTCGGCAAGGTGTTGAGCACGGTGAAGCGGACGATCGTCTCGATGCCCTTGGTGCCGCGCTCGATGATGCGCGACAGGCCGCCGGTGCGGCGCTCGAGATGGAAGCGCAGCGACAATTGATGCATGTGGACGAAAGTGCGGAAGGCGAGCTGGCGCACCGCATACTGCCCGACGCGGGCAAACAGCGCGTCGCGCAGCTGGTTGAAACCGAGCTGCACCAGCCGCACGACATTGTAGGCGATGACCAGCATGACTGGCGCCAGCATGAAGGCCGGCAGCGGCGGCACCGACTTGGCGTCACCAGCCAGCGCATCGGTCGCCCATTTGAAGAAGTAGGGACCGGCAACCAGTGTCAGCTTGGCGACGACCAGAAGCACGGTCGCCCACGCCACCCGCGCCCGCAGGTCGGCACGGTCGGCCGGCCACATATAGGGCCACAGATTGCGCAATGTCTTGAAGGTCGAGCCAGAATCGGCGGAGACAGTTTTTTCGGCCATTTTATCGCCTTTTCGTATTTCTTATTGCTTTGACCATGATCTTTTCAGAACACCGGCTTCCACTTTTCGCAGACGCGGTCCTTCGGTTCGGGATGATAGTCTAGCGGCCGGAGCAGCACGAATTGACCAGTGCGGCCAGCGATGCGGAAACATCTTCGAGCGCATCGCTGTCGACTTCATAGCGCGAGCGTTGCCGATCCGGCTCGTAGCGGACGAGCCCGGCATCGACCAATATCTTTAGGTGCTGCGAAACGGTGGACTGCGCCAGGTCGAGATGGTCGACGATCTCGCGGCAGCAGCAGGAGCGGCTGGCCGAAAGGTGCCGGAGAATTTCGATCCGGGTCGGATGCGAAAGCGCGGCGAGCTTCGCGGCGACGGTCTGGCTGTCGGCGAAGCCGCAGGTCTTCTCGATCAAGGGAGCGTTCATCGTCTATCGGCGATAGACGATGAATGAACTTTCCGCAAGAGCCCGCCAGAGAAGAAAAGGATTTCTAGTTGGCCTTTGTCGGGGCCGTCGTCATCTGGTCACCCATCGCCTTGAGGTTGGCGGCTTCGCCTTCCTGCGATTTTCCGGGGACCTTGAACACCTGCCCCGGCCAGATGCGGTCGGGATTCCTGATCTGATCCTGATTGGCGAGGTAGATGGTCGAGTAGCGAACGCCTTGGCCGTAGACGCGCCGCGAAATCCGCCACAGCGTATCGTGGCGGCGGATGATAACGGCGCTGTCGGCGTGTTCGAGCTTCGGCGCCGCGGTCTCGGGCACTTCAGCCTGGGGCGTCGCAGCCGCCACATCGGCTGGCGCCTCGGCCGCGGGCGCCGCAGGCGTGGTTGCCGGCGCGGCCGGCTTTGCCTCGGCAGGCGCCACGGCGGCGATCGACTCGCCCGGCTCGCGCTCGAACGGCACGGCGGCACGGGCCACCACCTTGACCCCGTCGGCATCGAGCGCATCGACGTGGATCGTGTAGGTGCCGACCGGAATGTTGCGTGTCGCCTCGACCAGGAAATGGCCGTCGGGCGAAGTCTTCGCGTCGCCGAGCAAGATATCGTTGGCATAGGCGCGCACCTTGCGGCCGGGGTCGGCGAGCCCGGCGACGAAGATCTTGTTGCCGTCGATCTCGATCGCTTCGACGACGACCTTTGGCCCTGCAGCTGGTGTCGCCGGTGGGGCCGGCCCGCCCGGAGCGGGCGCGGCTTCGACAGTGGCCGACGTGGCAGCCGGTGCGGCTGGGGTTGGTGCTGCGGCAGCGGGGTCCCCGACAGCGGAGTCCTCGGCAGCCGGGGCGGCCGCCTTGTCGCCGGCAGGCGGCGATCCAGGCTTTGTTTCGGGTGTAGGAACGGTGAGCAATTCGGAGGCCTTGCCTGGCTCCTCGATCATCGCCAGCACCTGGCCAGCAGGACTCTTGGGAATCGAGACGATAGCCGTCTGCGCCGAGGGCGTCACGACATTGCCGGTCATCGAGCGCAGCGCGATCGTGTAATCGCCGGGTTTCAGCGGATCGTCGAGGACGATGGCAAAAGCGCCATCGGCACCGGCGACCGTCGAGCCGAGAACCGTAGAACCGTTGAGAATCTCGACCTTGGCGTTGGGTGCGGCATTGCCGGCGACGACGATAGAGCCCTTGATTTCGACCCTAACGACATCGAAGGTCGGCGCGATCGCATCGGCCGTGGCCGGCGCTGCTGGTGCCATCGCAGCTGTGGCCGGCGCCGGCGGAGGCGGTGCATCGGTCGCCGGCTCGGCCGGCTTCTCCACCGGCGGCGTCAGCGATGCCACTTCCGCCGGCGGCGCACGATTGAGATACGGGTCGAGCGCGCCTGACACATAGGCGGTCCCCGCCGCGGCGATGGAGCCGCCGACGGCGAACAAAAGCGCCTTTACTGGATTAATTGTCATATTTCCCTGCCCTTAGCCACCTAATGCCGGTCTAGCCTGTTTTGCCCAAGCCGACAAGAAAAAGGGGTCGACGAGAAAAGTGGGCCGACAAGAAAAACCCCGTCCGGGCTTGACCGCGAATAAAGACCCAATCACCAATCATCTCATGAACACGATTCGATCCATCTGCGTCTATTGCGGCTCGTCTCCGGGCCGCGATGTAACCTATGCCAAGGCCGGACACCTGCTTGGGCGTTCGATCGCCAAGTCCGGCCTGCGTCTGATCTATGGCGGCGGCACCAGGGGCATCATGGGAGCCGTCGCCGAGGGCGCAATGCGGGCCGGCGGCAAGGTGACGGGGATCATTCCGCGCTTCCTGATCAACAGGGAGGCCACCGAAACCGCGCTTGACCGGCTTGACGAGCTCGTCATCACCGAAAACATGCACGAGCGCAAGCATACGATGTTCGAGAAATCCGACGCGTTTGTGGCGCTTCCGGGCGGCATCGGCACGGTCGAGGAAATCATCGAGATCATGACCTGGGGCCAGCTCGGCCATCATCGCAAGCCGATCGTCTTCGGCAACGTTGGAGGATTCTGGGACCCGATGCTGGCGCTGCTCGACCATATGATGGCCGAAGGCTTCATCCACACCGCGCAGCGGGTCCGGCCGCTGGTGGTCGACGATCCGGAAGCGATCGTCGCTGCCATCATGGTCGCGGGATCGTCGGTCGACGCACCGACCGAAGGTGTGCAGTCGGTGATCGACAAGCTTTAGGGGAGTATGTAGTGCATGCCGCGCCTGCCCTACTGCCCTACTGCCCTACTGACCCGCCAGATGACATTGCCGACATCGTCGGCGACGAGCAGTGCGCCGGTCTCATCGATAGCAACGCCGACCGGACGGCCCATCGCCTTGCCGTCACGCCCAACGAAGCCAGCGAGCACATCTTTCGGGGGACCGCTCGGTTTACCACCTCGGAACGGCACGAAGATCACCTTGTAACCGCTGAGCACACTTCTGTTCCACGAGCCGTGCTGGCCAACGAACGCGCCGTTGCCGTAGGCTGGGCCGAGCGACGCGCCTTTGGAGAAGGTCAGTCCCAGCGAGGCGGTATGGGAACCCAGCGCATAGTCGGGCTTGACCGCGCTAGCCACGAGATCGGGGCGCTGCGGCTTGACGCGTTCGTCGACGTTCTGTCCGAAATAGCTGTAGGGCCAGCCGTAAAAAGCGCCGTCACGAACCGAGGTCATGTAGTCCGGCACGAGATCGTCGCCGATCTCGTCACGCTCGTTCACGGCGACCCAAAGCTTGCCGGTTTCAGGGTTCCGGGAGAGCCCGTTCGGGTTGCGCAGCCCTGACGCGAAGACCCGGGTACGGCGGGTCGACCGGTCCACTTCAAGGACGGCGGCGCGGTTCTTCTCCGCGGTCATGCCGTTTTCTCCCACGTTACTGTTGGAGCCGACGCTGACATAGAGCTTGCCTCCGTCCGGACTTGCGATCACATCCTTGGTCCAATGATGGTTGAGATCTCCGGCCGGTAAGTCGACAATCTTTTCCGGCGGCGTTGTGGCTCGGGTCTGGCCATTGGAGTAGGGGAAAGCGACAAGCGCGTCGGTATTCGCTACATAGAGAATGCCTTTGGACAGCGTCATACCGAAGGGAGAATTGAGGCCTTCTGCGAACGTCCTGCGCACATCCGCAATGCCGTCGCCATTGGTGTCGCGCAGGAGCGTGATGCGGTTGGCGCTTTTGGTCGCGGCCCCGGCGCGCTTCATAGCCAGGTCCATAAAGACCTTTCTAAGGCTGAAGCCCTCGTCATGCTTGGCAGGGGCATTGGTTTCGGCAACCAGCACGTCCCCGTTCGGAAGCACGTGCAGCCAGCGCGGATGGTCGAGGCCGGTGGCGAAGGCGTTCACCTTCAGCCCGTTCGCCGGGGTCGGCGTACCACCTTTCTGCCAGCCTTTCGCGTCGGCGATGTTGACGGTCGGGATCAGCGTCGGTCTTGGTTTCGGTAAGGTTGGGTTGGGGCCATAGCCGATTATTGCCCCCGTTTTCTGCGCCGAAAAGCCAGCGCAGCCCGCCATGACGGCTCCCAATATCGCTATGAGTAGGCTTCGTGGGAAGCCGGCGTGCATCGGACGTCCTCCGCATGGATTGCGTCGTGCTCTTTACGCAAACGCGAGTCAACGACGTATTATTCCAAACTGTCTCCGAACAACGGCGTTGGTACGCCGCCTCGGATGACCGTCAAAACAGTCACACGAAAACGGTTCGCCCGTGCTAATAATCACAGTCTGGGTCGCCGCCACGCGGCGTATTCGAGACACTGGCGACGCGATAATGAACATCCCTCTCAATCCAGACGGCAGCGATCTGTCGCCTTACCTGCCAGACGAGCACGGGCTGTTCTTCGTCTATCACTTCACCGCCGAAGGCGTGCGGACCAAAGACCCGGCCGCCACACACTGGACATGGCGCAGCTACCAGCTTTCCGACATGCGCGCCCGCCACGAGATCGCCACCGAGCCGGCTTTGCCGCCGCCGGTGCGCGATGCCTTCTTGTCGGCCGGCCATGGCTGCCATATCGACCTCGAGGGCGACTGGCTGTACGGCGATTTGCCGGACCTGCGCCACGACTATTCGGCGGAGGCGCGCGGGCTTGGCCATTTCCGCTTCGCCTTCAACGACATGATGCTGATCGGCGGCCGCAAGCAACCGCTGCAATCGGTCGACAAGATCCGCAAGGCGATCGACAACGGATCGCGAAAGTTCCGCTCTCCGGCCGAACTGATCGAGGCTGTCATGGGCCAGTCGCTCGACGGCATGACGACGGAACTCGCTGGCCTTGGCGACACGCTCGATGGCATCGAGGACCGCATCGTCTGCGATGCATGGCACAATGAGCGGCAGGCGCTGGTCGATGCGCGCCGGCAACTGGTGGTGATCCATCGGCAGATGGCGACGCTGACCAGCCTGTTCCGCCATCTTGACCATTCGCATCGCAATGACCTGCCGGACGCGATCAACGACATGGCGGCACGGCTTTCGCACCGCGCCCATACGTTGCATCATGACGGCGAGCAATTGCAGGCGCGCGCCCGGCTCTTGCAGGACGAGCTGATGGCCAAGCTGACGACGCAGTCGAACCAGTTGCTTTACATGCTGTCGGTGATGACCGCGGTGCTGTTGCCAATGACGATCATCTCAGGCCTGTTCGGCATGAATGTCGGCGGGCTGCCGCTGGTCGATACGCCGGTGGGCTTTTGGGTGGCGTCGGCGATATCGCTCGCGGTCGCGGTGGTCGTCTATCTGTTCGTCAGGCGCCTGGGGCGCGGGATGTAGCGGCACCGTTACAAGGTTGCGCGAAAATCCTCGATGACAGTGCCGGCAGTGCGCACCTCCGCTTCGTGGTTCGGCTCGCGCCACACCTCTGCAAGGGCTGCCGCGTACCATTCGCGCATCGCCGGCAGAGCCAGCAATCGCGCCGGATAGCTGGCAGCTGCGCCCTCGAAGGACAGCCCGTAGGACTGAACCCTAAAAGCCACCGGGGCAAAGAAGGCGTCAACGGCAGTGAAGCGATCGCCAGCCAGGAACGGTCCGCCAAAGCGGCGCAGCCCATCGTCCCAGAGATCGCCGAGACGGAAGAGGTCGTGCTTCAGCGCATCCGACATCGTCACCGGCGCGACGCGGACACCGCAGTTCATCGGACAGGAGCCGCGCAAGGCGGTGAAGCTCGAATGCATTTCGGCCGCTGCCGACCGCGCCCAGGCTCGCGCCTTCGCGTCGGCAGGCCAGACGCCAGTGTGGCGCTCGGCCAGATGTTCAGTGATGGCGAGCGAATCCCAGACTGCCCAGCCGTCGTCAATCAGGCACGGTACGAGGCCGCTGGGCGAGAACGGCCGGTAGAGGCTCCAACTCGATCCGGTCGGAAACGGTGTCAGCCGCTCCTCGAAGGGGACGTCCAATGTCCGCATCAGCACCCATGGCCGCAGCGACCATGAGGAGTAATTCTTGTTTGCTATGTGCAGCACGTACATCGAAAATCCTCGCTCTAACGCATTGCCGGCCGGATCTCGCGGCCGCGGAACATCGACCAGGAATAGATCGCCAGCGCCGCCCAGATCAGGCCGAAGGCGATGGCCTGGGTGCTGCCGAAGGGTTCGCCGAAAATCAGCACGGCGATCACGAACACAATGGTCGGCGCGATATACTGCATGATGCCGATGGTGGAGAGACGCAGCAGCTTGGCCCCGAAGCCAAACAGCAGTAGCGGTATGGCGGTGACCGGGCCGCAGCCGATCAGCAGTGCGGTATCGTTCAGGGAACTGGAGACGAAATGGTCCTGCCCGGTGACGATGAGGAAGATGATGTAGCCGAGCGCCGGCACCGACAGCAACAGCACTTCGAGCAAGAAACCCTGGCTGGGACCGATCGGCAGGGTCTTGCGGAAGAAGGCGTAGGCGGCGAAGGAAAACGCCAGCACCAGCGATACCCACGGCAGCTTGCCGGCGTCGATCGTCAGCACCGCGACCGCGATGGCCGCCAGCACCACCGCCGCGATTTGCAGCCGGTCGAGCCGTTCGCTGAGCAGCAGCGCGCCGACAACGACGCTGACAAGCGGGTTGATGTAGTAGCCAAGCGCGGTCTCGATGGTACGGTCGACCGCGATGGCCCAGACATAGATGCCCCAGTTGACCGAAATCAGCGCCGCCGTCAGCGCCGCCATAGAAATGATGCGCGGCGGACGCAACGCCGCTTTAAAATCCGCCGTGCGGCCGGCCCAAATCAAAACGGCCGCCGCGATCGGCACCGACCAGACGATGCGGTGCGCGATGACTTCGGCCAGCGGCAGATATGCGACGGCCTTCATATAGAAGGGCAGCAACCCCCACAGGAGATAGGCGCCCAGCGCCAGCAGGAATCCACGCCGGGCCTTTGAGTCTGCTTCGAGCTGAATTGCTTGCGTGGCCATGGCCCAACGCTATGCGCCAGCCGCCGGGCCAAGACCATCGCAAAGTTCTGATGGATCAATGGACTTTCGCTGATGGTTCAATCCTACTCCGCCGCGACCAGCCCGGCCATCTCGCGGTTCTTCATCAGCTTGTAGACGATCGAATCCATCAGCGCCTGGAACGAGGCGTCGATGATGTTTTCTGAGACACCGACCGTCCACCAGCGGGCGCCGGTGCTGTCATGCGATTCAATCAGCACGCGCGTGATCGCCTCAGTGCCGCCATTGAGGATACGCACCTTGAAGTCGGCAAGCTCGAGGTCGGCGATCTCGTTCTGGAATTTTCCGAGATCTTTGCGCAGCGCGATGTCGAGCGCGTTGACCGGACCGTGCCCTTCCGCCACCGACATCTTCTCCTCGCCGTCGACCAGCACCTTGACGATCGCCTCTGAGACCGTCTTCAGCTGGCCATTGGCGTCGAAGCGGCGCTCGACCATGCAGCGGAACGAGGTGACGCTGAAGAATTCCGGCAGGCCGTGCAGCATCTTGCGCGCCAGCAGCTCGAAGCTGGCGTCGGCGCCTTCATAGGCATAGCCCTCGGCCTCGCGCTCCTTGACCACTGATATCAGCGCGTCAAGCCGGTGGTCGTCTTTCGGCATTTCGATGCCGCGCCGTTTCAATTCGGCGAGGAAATTGGCCTTGCCGCCCTGGTCCGAGACCATGACCCGGCGGCGGTTGCCGACCGCTTCCGGCGGCACGTGCTCGTAGGTGGCCGGCTCCTTGGCCAGCGCCGAGGCATGGATGCCGGCCTTGGTGGCGAAGGCGGAAGCGCCGACATAGGGCGCCTGCGCTTCCGGCGCGCGGTTCAGCAATTCGTCGAAGGCGCGGGAAAGGCGCGATATGCCGGCCAATGCTTCGGCCGAGATGCCCGTCATAAAACGGTTGGAGAAGGCCGGCTTCAGCGCCAGCGTCGGCACGATCGAGATCAGATTGGCGTTGCCACAGCGCTCGCCGATGCCGTTCAGCGTGCCCTGGATCTGGCGCACGCCGGCCTCGACGGCGGCCAGCGAATTCGCCACCGCCTGGCCGGTGTCGTCATGGGCATGGATGCCGAGATGGTCTCCGGGAATGCCGGAGGCGATGACCTTCTCGACGATGGCGCGCACTTCCGACGGCTGTGTGCCGCCATTGGTATCGCACAGCACCACCCAGCGCGCGCCGGCGTCGTAAGCGGTCCTGGCGCAAGCCAGCGCATAATCGGGATTGGCCTTGAAGCCGTCGAAGAAATGCTCGCAGTCCACCAGTGCTTCCTTCCCGGCAGCAACCGCCGCCTCGACCGAGGCCTTGATCGCCTCGAGGTTTTCTTCGTTGGTGCAACCCAGCGCGACGCGGACATGGTAGTCCCAGCTCTTGGCGACAAAGCAGATGGCGTCCGACTTCGACTGGACCAGTGCGGCAAGGCCTGGATCGTTCGAAGCCGACGCCCCTGCCCTTTTGGTCATGCCGAAGGCGACGAATTTGGCGGTTGCCGTGCGGTGCTTGGCAAAGAAGGCGGTGTCGGTCGGGTTGGCACCGGGATAGCCGCCTTCGATATAGTCGACGCCGAACTCGTCGAGCAGCCCGGCGATGGCGATCTTGTCCTCGATCGAAAAGTCGATGCCCGGCGTCTGCTGGCCATCACGCAGTGTGGTGTCGAAGAGATAGAGGCGCTCGCGGCCCATGATCATTTCCCCGCAAACTTGTCCGTCGCCCGGATCAGCCGGTCGAGGATGCCCGGCTCCGAATAGGCATGCCCTGCGCCCTCGACCAGATGGAAGTCCGCCTTCGGCCACGCCTTGTGCAGCGCCCAGGCATAGCGCGCCGGGCACGGCATGTCGTAGCGGCCTTGGACGATGGTGCCGGGGATGTCCTTCAACTTGAAGGCATCACGCAGCAGCTGCCCGTCCTCAAGCCAGCCAGCATGGACGAAATAATGGTTCTCGATGCGGGCGAAGGCCACGGCGTAATCGTCTTCGCCAAACGTGCTGCTGGTTTCCGGATCGGGCAACAGCGTGATCGTCTCGCCTTCCCACAGGCTCCAGGCGCGGGCGGCCTCGACCTGTGCCTTGCGGTCGCTGCCGACCAGCCGCTTGCGATAGGCGGCCATCATGTCGCCGCGCTCGGCCTCGGGGATCGGCGCCAGGAAGCGCTCCCATTTGTCGGGAAACATTTCCGAGACGCCGAACTGATAGTACCATTCGAGCTCCGCACGCGTCAGTGTGTAAATGCCGCGCACGACCAGTTCGCTGACCCGCTCGGGGTGCGTCTCGGCATAAGCCAGCGCCAGGGTCGAGCCCCACGAGCCGCCGAACACCAGCCATTTTTCGAAGTCGCACGTGTCGCGCAGGCGCTCGATGTCGGCGATCAGATGCCAGGTGGTGTTGGCCTCGAGCGAGGCGTTGGGCGTCGACTTTCCGCAGCCGCGCTGGTCGAACAGGATGACGTCGTAAAGCTTCGGATCGAACAGCCGTCGGTGCTTTGGCGAAATCGTGCCGCCTGGTCCGCCATGCAGGAACACGGCCGGCTTGGCGCCCCTGGTGCCGGAACGCTCCCAATAGATCTGATGGCCATCGCCGACATCGAGCATGCCGGACTCGTAAGCCTCTATCTCCGGATAGAGGGTGCGCAGTTCACTGCTCATAATTTCAGGCCCTGCTGCGGCCAGTTGGCCGTCTCGTGATCCGGATGCTGGAAGGAGATGATCAATTCCTGCCTTGTGTAGTAGTCGGGATCGTCATGGACCGGCGCGTCGAAGATCTTCTCCACCCAGGGCAGCCGGGCGGCGTAGTTGATCTGGATCTGCGGTGCGAGGTCGGAGCGATCGTCAAATGCGCCGATGGCGATCTCAAGCCCGCCAGGCTGCCTGTAGGTCAACGGCGTGCCGCAGCGGCTGCAAAAACCGCGATCGATGTTGACCGACGACTGGAAATAGCTCGGCTCCTCGCGCACCCATTCGACACCGTCCTTCGGCACCGTCACCAGCGCGCCGAAGAAGGAACCGAACTGTTTCTGGCACATGCGGCAATGGCAGATGGAAGGGCGTCCAAGCGCCCCACGAATGCGGAAACGCACGGCGCCGCACTGGCAGCCGCCGGTTCGAACGGTTTCGGTCATGATCTTTCCTCCGGCGGCCATTGTTCGGTGTCGTGGTCGGGGTGCTGGTAAGAGACGAGATCGGCGAGATAGGAGGACGACGAAATATCGGCCATCGTATCCTCGCCAGGCAATTCGTGGATGTGATCGACATAGGGGAGTTTTGCTTCGGTGCCCCACTGGACGGTCGGCGCGATCTCCTCCGCATGGTCGAAGGCCGCGATGGCGAGTGCGATGCCGTCGGGCGCGTCGAAAGTGAGCGGCGTGCCGCAATCGGCGCAAAAACCGCGCCAGGCGGCGCTGGAGGAACGAAAGCGTTTGGGCGCGCCGCGCGTCCAGTCGAGTTTTGCGCCACGCACCGACACCAGCGGCAGGTAGAAATTGCCGCTTGCCTTCTGGCACATGCGGCAATGACAGACGGAGGCGTCGCCCAGCGCGCCTTCGACACGGAAACGCACGGCGCCGCACTGGCAGCCGCCTGTGTAGACCGGTCTGTTATCCAGGCTCATCGCTTCACTCCGGGGCATGGCAGACGGCTTCGATATTATTGCCGTCGGGGTCGAAGACAAAGGCGCCATAGTAGCTCGCGTGATAGTGCGGACGAAGGCCCGGCCCACCATTATCCTTACCGCCGGCGGCAATGGCGGCGGCGTGGAAGGCATCGACTTCGGCGCGGCTGCGCGCGGTGAAGGCGACATGCTGGCGGTCCTTCGGCTTGTCCTTGCCTTGATGCAGCCAAAACACCGGCCGGTCGCGGCCATAGCCGCCGACCTTGGCGCCGCCGGTATATTCCTGCGGCACCATGTAGAGCAGTGAGGCACCGAGCGGCGCCATCGCCTTGTCATAAAACGCCTCCGACGCGTCGAAATCGGAAACGGTGATGCCAAGATGATCGATCATCTTTTTACCTCCCAGGTGGTGATGCGGGCGCTGGTGACGGGGTCCTTGCCGTCCTTCAGCTGGATACCTTGCGCCAGCAATTCGGCACGGATGCGGTCGGCCTCGGCCCAATTTCCTGCAGCGATGAGGGTCAGGCGTTTGGCGATCGCCCTGGCGATGGCGTCTTCATCAACCTTGGCCGGCGTAACGTCGAAGCCAAGGAACAGCAACGCCGCCTTCAGCGAAGCGGCAGCATCGTTGCACGCGGTTGCGTTGCCATCACCGGCAGCATTGAAATCCACGGCCTCACCAGCAAGCCGGGTCAGCACCTGGAACGCAGGATAGGTTGCGAGATCGTCCGACAGGGCTTCCACCACTTCTACCGGCAATTGCTTTGCCGCCGCTGGCACAAGGTCCGCCGCCCGCTTCCATTTGCGCAGCGTATTTTCCGCCTCTTCCAGCTTGCGCACGGAAAAGTCGATCGGCTCGCGATAATGCGTCATCAGCATCGCCAGCCTGAGCACCTCGCCCGGCCATCTGCGGCCGCCAAAGGTCTCCGTCTCCAGCAACTCGTTGATCGAGTAGAAGTTGCCCAGGCTCTTGGACATCTTCTGCCCCTCGACCTGCAGGAAGCCGTTGTGCATCCACACCTTGGCCATCACATCGGTGCCGTGGGCGCAGCGCGACTGGGCGATCTCGTTCTCGTGGTGCGGGAAGATCAGGTCGAGCCCGCCGCCATGGATGTCGAAGACCTCGCCGAGATAGGCGGCCGACATCGCCGAGCACTCGATGTGCCAGCCTGGCCGGCCCCTGCCCCACGGGCTGTCCCAGCCCGGCTCTTCCGGCGATGACAGCTTCCACAGCACGAAATCGCCAGGATTCTTCTTGTGTGGATCGACGGCGACGCGAGCGCCGGCCTGCTGTTCGTCGAGATTGCGCTTCGACAATTGGCCGTAGTCCGGCATCGAGGCCGTGTCGAACAGTACTTCGCCTGCCGCAACATAGGCATGGCCGCGTTCAATCAACCGTTGAATCAAGGAGATCATGTCGACTTTGCCATCGGCGCGCGGCTCGACGAATTCGGTGGCGCGCGGCTCGACCGTCGGTTCCAGGCAGCCGAGCGTCGCCACATCCTTGTGGAACTGGTCAGCGGTCTTTTCGGTGACCCGCCGGATCGCTTCGTTCAGCGACAGCTTTCCGGAGGCAATCTCGGCGCCGAAATCGCGCAGTGCGCGATCATTAATCTTGTCGTCGACATCCGTGATGTTGCGCACATAGGTGACGTGCGCTTGCCCGTAGAGATGGCGCAGCAGACGAAACAGCACGTCGAAGACGATTACTGGCCGCGCGTTGCCGATATGGGCAAAGTCGTAGACCGTCGGGCCGCAGACATACATGCGCACATGGCGCGGATCGATCGGGAAGAAATCCTCCTTGGTCCGCGTCAGCGTGTTGTAGAGGCGCAGGCCCTTCGATGCGTCAGACATTCGTGCCTTCCCGGTGCGTTACTTTTTGGTTGGGGCCACTTGCGCCGAGACGCAATCAGGCACCAGCCTGCTGGCCGGGGCGTTTGTCCACTCTAGAAGGAAGATAGGCGAAAACGTCCGGACCAGCGTGAAGCTAGCCAATAATGCAGATGCCACAAATGGCGAAAGACGTTCTCATGAGCGGCTTTATCGCCTCACCCAGTGTTGCCGTCAAGTCGCAACTTTCGGCAAAAGAGTGGCTTGATCACAGGTAATGACGCAATGAAACATTTTATTAAACATCTCGGCACAGTCATGAAACATTCGCCGGCTAGACCACCAGACGTCACGATTTCGTCGGATTCGACCAGCAAACGCGGACACGAAGACGTTACCAGGGAAGAGAAAAATGCCTCGAGCCAAGCAGGACTCCAGCAGCGCCAAGCAACCGGCGCTTGCCAGCCAATACCGGGCGATCGGCCCAGCCGCGATTGTCGCCGCCCTTCTCCACACAGCGAAGAAGAAGAAGCCGGTGCAGAAGATCACCTCGCCGCGCGCTGCCTGATGTGACGCGCGCCCGGCCGTTCGCCAGTAAATGGGAGCGCCGGCAATGAAGGCGCTGAAGCGTCCCCGGAAATAGCAGCTACTGCTGAAACAAGCTCATCTGGACTGTCGTCCGCGCCCGGCTTCCGGCGCCTGGCCTTCTCGGGCTCCGGCCCGCCATGCCCCTTTCCTGAATCTCCGGTCCGGTGTTGGCGACCTTGTTGACGAGGTCGGAAACCGGGACGGCCTCGAAGAAATCGAGTTGTGCCGGTCTGAGCAGGTCGGCCACGTCGCGCGGCTCGCGCGTGCGGCAATCCAGCCAGCGGGCGAAATCCTGCGGATCTATCACAACCGGCATGCGGTCGTGGATATGAACAATGTCGGCATTGGCGTTGACGGTCAGGATGGCGCCGGTGTCCATCTCCGAGCCGCCCGGCTCGGCATAGGTCTCGATCAGTCCGGCGAAGGCGACAAGCCCGCCATGCTTCGGCCGCACCCAATAGGGCTGTCCCCTCTTGCCGCCTGATTGACGCATTCGTAGAAGCCGGAAGCCGGCACCAAAGCGCGGCGATGGCGCATGGCGGCGCGAAACGAGGCCTTTTCCGCTGCTCCCTCCGAGCGCGCGTTGAACAGCAGCGGAAACTCACGCGTGTCCTTCACCCACGCCGGGATCAGCCCCCAGCGCACCAGCATCGGCTGCCGGTCTGGCAGGTTCGAACCTGGCGCCCGCGGCAAGCCTGCAATCGCCATCAGCACCGGCTGCGTCGGTGCGATATTGTAGCGGGCCGGGAAATCCTCCAGTTCTGGCAGACCAAGAAAAGCGGCGGCCCGGTCCGGCGTGGCGGTCAAGGCGAAGCGTCCGCACATAAGCTAAAAACTCGTTGGATTGGTCAGATGTGAAGGTGGCGATGGAACCGGCGTCGCGCAACCGCTAATGCTTCCTCACGCCGACCGGTCCACAACCGGCTGCAGCAAATGACGATCGGAGACCCATGGACGAGATGCGTAAAATACTGCCGGCTGTATCGGTCGCCATTGTCCGCGGCGACACGGTGCTGCTGGTCAAGCGGGCGCGGCAGCCTTCGCAAGGATTTTACGCGTTTCCAGGCGGCAAGGTCGAGGCCGGCGAAACGCTGGAACAAGCCGCGCAACGCGAATTGCTGGAGGAAACCGGGTTGCAGGCGCGCAACTACCGCCCGCTTCGGGAAATCCACATCGACGGCGGCAGCGACGGGCACCCGGTCGACTACCTGCTGACGGTATTCGGCGCCACCTATGCCAGCGGCGAGCCCGTGGCCAGCGACGACGCCGAGACCGCCGCCTTCTATACACTCAGCGAAATGACGGCGCTGCCGCTTGCCGCTTCGGTGTTTGCCGTTGCCGAAGAATTGCTCAGGAATACAGGGGCGTAACGTCCAAAATCGCCTTGCAGGCGACAAATTGTTTGGCCACATAGATTTATGATCCGCGCATCGCTTTTCCTTGCAGCTTGCCTCGCCGCCAGTACGGCGATCGGGACGCGGCCGGCCATGGCCGCCGAGTCGCCGTTCGAGCCGGGGCTGATGCGGCTGGCGGAGGTGCTTGGGTCGCTGCATTTCCTGCGTAATCTCTGCGGCGAGAAGGGCGACCAGTGGCGGGTGGAGATGGAGAAGCTGATTGCTTCGGAAAACCCGAACCCGGAGCGGCGCGCCCGCTTTATCGCCAGCTTCAACCGCGGCTACCGCTCCTTCGGCGGCACCTACAAGCAGTGTACCGCCTCGGCGACCGAAGCCATCAGCCGCTACATGAAGGAAGGCGAGACGCTGTCGCGCGACATCGCCTCGCGCTACGGCAACTGACCCTGGCTCCCTTTGCTTGTGTCCGGCCCGCTTGTGTCCGGCTCGCTCGTGTTCGGCCCGCTTGTGTTTCGGTTGCGTCTTGGTGCAATCGTTGTGTTGCATTTCTGCAACGATGTTAACGAAACGTTACGGCGCGGATGTGGAATTAACTCAAACTGAAGGTTTTCATCCCGCTCGCCGGCCTAATCGGCTAAGTTTGAATCGGATCGAACGCAGGTTTGCAAAACGTGACGAACCCTTGTCGAAACGACCCCAGAAATGTCGTATTTACAAGTACTTACTTAACCTGCGTGTAAAAGGGACAGCCCAAGCCTGATCCGCATCCGCCGGATCGCCGCTTGAAAAGGGTGGACATCGCAATGGAACATGGCGTCAACGACATCGACGCGCTGGTCAGGGAAGAAAAGCGCCTGACTGCAGTGGAAAGCCACAGCGAGGCCTGGGCGGAAGGGCTTTCGGCCGGAATTGAGCCGGAAATCATCGCCGAGGCGGCCCTCGAAACCGCGTTCGGCGAGATGCTGCGCGCCAATGGCGAGACCTCGGCCCTTGCCCTGCTCGACCGCATGCGTGAAAAGGTGATAGCCGGGGCCTTCGAACCAGGACGGCTGCGGCACTGACCGGCATCAGGCTCGTTGACCAACGCGTGCCGCCTGGGCGTTATGCCCCGGGTACCTGGGCGGGTCTGGGCACCTGTAAGGGCCTGGGCATCTGGACGGAATCATGGAGAGGCAGGCGGTGAATTTTTCGACGTCAGGCCAGCCGCGTGGCTTGGCCCTCAGCATCCAGCTCGCCGCTTTTTGCGCCGCGTTTCCGCTGGCGCTTTCCCTCGCAATCAGCCCCGCCTATGCTTTGAGTGAAATCAAGCGCGAGGAGCTGCCCTCGCCAGTCACGCCGCCCGCCGACGACGACATGTCGCCGCCCGGAACCGCGGTGCCGACGCCCGGCCCGCTCGGCGCGACGCCGCCTGCGGCCAGCCAACCGACGCCGCCCGACGAACGGGAACAGATCGAACCGGGCGGGCCAACAGACGATGGTGGCATAGCCAATCCGCAAGCCGACCCGGATGAACCCTTGCCCGAGGTCGTCTACGATCTCGGCAAGCTGCCGGAGCCGGTCAGGCGCATGCACGATTTGATCATCGAGGCCTGCAAGAGCGGCGACATCGAAAAACTCCGGCCGCTGATCGGCCAGGGCGATGCGATGACCCAATTGTCGCTGAGCGAGATCGAAGGCGACCCGATCACCTTCCTGAAAGGGCTTTCGGGTGACACGGAAGGCCAGGAAATCCTCGCCATCCTGGAAGAGGTGCTCAGTGCCGGCTATGTCCATGTCGATGTCGGCACGCCGCAGGAGCTCTATGTCTGGCCATATTTCTTCGCGCTGCCGCTGGACAAGCTCGACGCCAGGCAGCGGGTCGAACTGTTCAAGATCGTCACTGCCGGCGACTATGACAGCATGAAGCAGTTCGGCGCCTACATCTTCTACCGCGTCGGCATCACCCCGGATGGACAGTGGACGTTCTTCGTCGCAGGGGATTGAGCGGCATTGCCTCTCCTACCCTCAAGCCCGCCCAGAGCATCGGAGTGGATACCGGTTTTTGGGAAAATCCGATGCTCAAACAGAAGATAAGCGGCGGTACGATGCGATTTGAAAGTCCGCCGATCTAAACCGCTAGCGCCTCGGAAAACTCCACCGCCCGGCCCTGTCCGAGGGTGACGATCTCGCCTTCCCACATCACACGCCGGCCGCGCACGACGGTTCCGACCGGCCACCCGGTCACTTCTCTGCCGTCATAGGGTGTCCAGCCGGCCTTCGAGCCTGCCTGCGCATTGGTGATGGTCTCGCGGCGCTTCAGATCGACAATCGTGAAGTCGGCGTCGTAGCCGGCGGCGATGCGGCCTTTCCTGGCCATGCCGAAGATGCGCTGCGGACCGTGGCTGGACAGGTCGACGAAACGCTGCAACGTCAGCCGGCCGGCATTGACGTGGTCGAGCATGATCGGCACCAGCGTCTGCACGCCGGTCATGCCCGACGGCGAGGCCGGATAGGGCTTTGCCTTTTCGGCCGGCGTGTGCGGGGCGTGGTCGGAACCCAGCACATCGATAATGCCTTGCGCAATGCCGTGCCAGATGCCGTCGCGGTGGCGCGATGCGCGTACCGGCGGGTTCATCTGGATCAGCGTGCCAAGCTGCGCATAATCATTCGCGCTCAGCGTCAGATGATGCGGCGTCGCCTCGCAGGTCGCGACATCCTTATGCTGCTCGAGGAAGGCGATCTCCTCGGAGGTTGAGATGTGCAGCACGTGGATGCGGGCACGAACCTGGCGCGCGATACGCACCAGGCGCTCGGTGCAGCGAAGTGCCGCGATCTCGTCGCGCCACACCGGATGCGAGGCCGGATCGCCCTCGATGCGTTCGCCGAGCCGCTCGCGCAGCCGGAATTCGTCCTCGGAATGGAAGGCCGCACGGCGGCGCGTATTCCTCAGGATCGAGGCAACGCTTTCATCATCCTCGACCAATAGATCGCCGGTGGACGAGCCCATGAACACTTTTATGCCGGCCGCGCCGGGCAGCCGCTCCAGTTCGCCGGCGTCCTTTGCGTTCTCGCGGGTGCCACCGACCCAGAAGGCAAAGTCGCAATGCATGCGGCCGGTGGCGCGCCGAATCTTGTCGGCAAGCGCTGCTTCGCTGGTGGTCAGCGGGTTGGTGTTGGGCATCTCGAAGACGGTGGTGACGCCGCCCAGCACCGCTGCCCGCGAGCCTGTCTCCAAATCTTCCTTGTGCTCCAGCCCTGGCTCGCGGAAATGCACCTGACTGTCGACGACGCCCGGCAGGATGTGCAGGCCGCGACAGTCGACTGTCTCGCCAGCGGAAGCCTGGCCAACATCGCCGATAGCGGCGATGCGCCCGCCGTTGATGCCGATGTCGCGCCGGCCTTCGCCATCGTGGTTGACCACCGTGCCGCCTGTCAGGATGAGGTCGTAGGTCGTGGCCATGCTGATCCGGTCTCTTGCGGGGGGAGTGTCAGCGGCTTACGTAATGGCCGACTGTTTTGCAAGATCAGGTTTCCGCCCATGCCCTTTGCCCAGTTGAAAGACCGCGCGCTCGTTTCCGTGTCAGGCCCGGATGCCGAGACCTTTTTGCAGAACATTCTGACCACCGACCTCGACGCACTGGCTGCCGGCGAAGCAAAGCCGGGCGCTTTGCTGACGCCGCAAGGCAAGATCCTGTTCGATTTCCTGATCTCCCGCGCTGGCGAGAATTTGTTCCGACTCGAATGCCGATCCGATATATCAGACGATTTCATGCGCCGGCTGATGCTCTACAAGTTGCGCGCCAAGGTCGAGATCGCCAAGGTCGATCAGGGGCTTGTCGCTGTTGCGTGGGGAGATGATTCAACCACTTCGCAATTTGATTCAACACCGGTTGCCGATGCACGGTTCCTCGACGCAGTCGTCAATCGCTTTTATGGCGCCGCTGCCGCGGGCGGCGACCCGGCCGCATGGCAAGCTCTGCGCATCGCCCATGGGATTGCCGAAAGTGGCAGCGACTATCAGCTCGGTGAAGCCTTCCCGCATGATGTGCTGCTCGATGAAACCGGCGGCGTCGGCTTCAGGAAGGGGTGCTATGTCGGCCAGGAGGTGGTTTCGCGGATGCAGCATCGCGGCACCGCCAGACGGCGGGTGCTGATCGTTTCGGCCGAACAGCCCCTGCCCGCCCCCGGCACAGAGTTGACAGTTGCCTGGCGACCGGTCGGCACGCTTGGCACGGCCGCCGGCACGGCGGGCCTCGCCATAGCCCGCATCGACCGTGTCAAGGCAGCGCTCGACGCCGGCCAGCCGATCATGGCGGATGACGTCCCGGTGTCGCTCACCATCCCAGCCTGGGCGAAATTCATCTTCCCGCAGGAACCCGTCGGCGCGGAGGAGGCCTGATGGCGGCCGACCGTCCCGGCGCGCCACCGCGCGCCTGGCAGCGCATGCTGTCGGGCCGGCGCCTCGATCTGCTCGACCCCTCGCCGCTCGACATCGAGATCTCGGACATCGCCCATGGGCTCGCCCGCGTCGCCCGCTGGAATGGCCAGACCATCGGCGATCACGCCTTTTCCGTCGCCCAGCATTCGCTGCTGGTCGAGGCGCTTTTCGGCGAGCTGGTGCCGGACGCCCCAGCCGACGCTCGGCTGGCGGCTTTGCTGCACGACGCGCCGGAATATGTCATCGGCGACATGATCTCACCGTTCAAATCGGTGATGGGCGGCAGCTACAAGGAGTGCGAGCTGAGGCTGCAGCGTGCCATCCATCTGCGCTTTTCGCTGGCGGTCGAACCGATTGCGGGCCTGCGCAAGGAGATCAAGCGCGCCGACCAGATCGCCGCCTATTTCGAGGCGACGCTGCTTGCCGGCTTTTCGACCGCCGAGGCGACCGAATTCTTCGGCCGGCCGCGCGGCTTCAATGCCGACCGCTTCGATTTCACCCCGCGTTCGGTGACCTGGGCGCAAGACGCGTTCCTCGAACGGTACGCGGCAATCGAGAAATCGCGGCGCCAAACGCTGCAGCCGGCCGACTGAAAAACGGCAAATTAACCGAAACGGATCCAAGCGAAACTTCGACCTACGAGGAAACGATTTCGGCATCGGTTATTCGTCCCTCGGCTATATCCGCCGCTTCTCTGTCGACAAGATCAAGATCGACCCCTCCTTCATTCGCGACATCGACAACCGCGACACGGCATGCTGTCATGGCGAAACCCGGACGTTCCCGCCGGGTCACAGGTGGCCGCTCAATGCCTCGGCCATGTCCTTGTTCGTCGCCACGGGAACGATCTCGAATTCGACCAGATCCGCCCATTCGACGACCCAGCGCTGCAGCAGCGTCACGTCATCGGCCTCCACCAGCAGGAAACAGCGGCTCATATCCGCCCCGATCCAGCTGTGGTGCACGAGAAGCGCGTCCGGCTTCAGGCGGCCCTGGTCGCGAAAGCGACGGTAGATCTCCTTCCGGTCACAGCCGCGAAAATCCTCGGTCACAAAAAACAGCACCTCTGTCCCCCACTCGGATGATTATCGTCCCGGTCGGTCCAGCCGCTCCAGGAACCACTGCGTCAGCCGCACCCAGACCTCGTCTTTTTCGCCAGAGTCCTCCCAGCCGTGGTCGAGATTGGGATTGTCGTTGACCTCGATGACGAAGACACCGTCCTTGGTCTCCTTGAGGTCGACGCCGTAGAGGCCATCGCCGATGCAGCGCGCCGCCCTCACCGCGGTCTCGACGACATGGGCCGGCGCCTCCTTCAAGGTGAAAGTCTTGATGCCGCCCTGGTCGGGCTTACCGTTGGCCTTGTGGTTGACGATCTGCCAGTGCTTCTTGGCCATCAGGTAGTGCACGGCAAACAGAGGCTGGCCGCCGAGCACGCCGACGCGCCAGTCATATTGGGTCGGAATGAATTTCTGTGCGATCAAGAGATCGGAATCCTCCAGCCATTCGGTGGCAAGCGTCTTCAGCTCCTCAAAGGTGGCGCATTTCTTGACGCCGCGTGAAAACGACGAGTCCGGGATTTTCAGCACCAGCGGAAAGCCCAGCGTCTGCGCCGCCACTTCAAGGTCCGAGATGCCGGCGATCATCACCGTCGGCGGCACCGGCACCTTGTTGTAGGTCATCAGCTCGTTGAGATAGACCTTGTTGGTGCAGCGGATCATCGACAGCGGATCATCGATGACCGGCATGCCTTCCTGCTGGGCGCGGCGTGCGAAGCGGTAGGTGTGATTGGAGATCGAAGTCGTCTCGCGGATGAACAGCGCGTCGTAGTTGGCGAGCTTGGCCAGATCCTTTTTGGTGATCGGCTCGATTTCGACGCCCATCTTTTCGGCGATCTTGGCCCAATAGCGCAGCGACGAGATCTCCGATGGCGGCAACTCCTCATGAGGATCGACCAGCGTGGCGAAGGTGTAGCGCGCCGGCGTGCGGCCCTTGGTGTCACGCCACTCGCGGCTGGTGTAGGTCTCGAGGCACTGAAGGAAGCGCTTTTCTTCCTCCTCGGTCATCCTGGCCAGCGGATGGAAGCCGATCTTGCGGATCGAGGCCCATTCGGCGCTGTCCGTGATGTGGACTTCCAATGCCGGCGCTCGGAACCAGTCGAACAAAAGCTTGGCGAAGCGATCCCATATCCTCGACGAGCCGATGCCGAAGAAGATGCAGACTTTTTGCGGAAAGGCTCCGCCCAGATCCTTGCGACATTTGTTGAGCGCGAGTTCCAGCTCCGGCAGCGCATGATCGTAGAGCTTGCGCTCGGACAGGTCGATCATCGTCTCGACCGTCGGAATGACCTTGTGACCGCGCGAACCGGCGAGCAGCGAGGCATAGTAGCCGCGGCTTTGGTAGCCGTAATTGTTCGACAGGTTGATGACTTTCGGCCGCTGGCCGCGAAACAGCGCCGGATGCGCAAGATAGTCGCGATTGGTGATGATCTTGTGCGGTGTCGCCACCTGGTCGAGATCGTTCTGCCGGCCGGTAAGGATGACCCAGGTCATTGTCTGTCGCGCTTTCCGAGGATTATAGCGGCACGCAATCCATCGCGGCCGAATTGCGCCATGTTCATGAAGATGCCGTAAGGCACCGGAATGTTGGCGGCATCAAGGATGGTCTCCTGTCTCTCGTCTTCGACCCAGGGATCGTGGATCAGGATATGGTCGCCATCGTCGCCGATGGCCAGCACCCAGTGCGGAACCTTCTTGCCAAACATTAGGAAGCCGCTGATCAGGACCAACACCAGTTTTCCTTCTGCGATCGCGGTGCGAACATCGTCGAGGGCGAATGGACGGTAATTCAGCGGGATGCCGTAATGTTCCGCGCGCCGGCGAAAGTCGACCTGCGCCAGTTCCATCACCCGCCGCTTGTCTTGGCTGCGCACCGACTGCAGGAACAGCGCACCATGGAAGGAGACATATATCTCGGCAGACAGCCCGCTTTCGTGGCCGGCAACAGCGAGGCCGAACGGCTCGCAGCCGCCCGGCCCCGACATCATGAAAACGGTGGTCGACTCGCGCCACAAGCGGATTTCCATCACCGGGTCGGGCACGAAGCCGGCATCGAAATTGGCCATCGCCATCATCAGGCAGCACGGGCCGCAAGTGAAATCGCAGGTCTGCTGGTAGAACGGCACCCTGGTGGCGACCGGAATGTCGCCGCGCAAGGTCTTTTCGTAGCGCAGCGCCGTGGCACCGTCCTCGTAATAATCCGGTTCGCGGCCGATCTTGCGGTAGCCGCTCTGCTCGTAAATGCGGATGGCTCGGCTGTTGTCCTCGCGCACCTCGAGACGCAGCATCATCCGGTTGTGCTCGAAGGCGGCTTCCTCGGCCCGTTCAAGCAGCATGCGGCCAATGCCAAGCCCGCCGGAAAGCGGACCGGTGGCGATGGAATAGAGCCGCGCGACTCCGCTGCCCTTGCGAAACAGCACGACCGCATAGCCGGCGACGCGGCCGTCGTTTTCGGCAACCAGCATCTCGGCGGTCTCGCGTTCGATCAACTGACGAAAGGAACGCCGGGAAATGCGGTCGCCAGAGAAAACAGCCTTCTCGATCGCCGCGAGGTCATCGACGTCGGACGCGCGGGCCGTGCGAATCTCGGCAGGCATGCGGGCTTGGAAAACCTCGATTGGATTGTGGAAGGGCCTGGTCGGAAGTGTCGACAACACAGCCGAAGCGCCAGCATCCGTCAAGCGCTATCGCACCTCGATTCGGGCTGAATTGTGACAGTTTCGGCGGCGCATGACCCCTTAAAATCGAAATCGATTTTCGGAAAGGAACATGCGCAAATTGATGCATGTCGCGCAAACGTGCGCAGCGGTTTCGCGATAACGACATGCATAAAATAAAAAGTTAAAGCGCGTCGCATGAATCCGTTCAAATGCGACGCGCTTTAGGTGCTACAGCGTCCTTTGCGCGTCCAAAAACGCGGGGCGCGCCCGTAGACGCAACCTTTGTAAAACAGGCGCAGCTCAGCTGGCCAGCCCGGCAATAAGCTGGCTGTAGGCGCTCTTCGCCACTGCGGTCAGCTGCGCGCGCGGCAGCGAGCCGACGACGGCGCAGCCATAGCCCTTATCCAACCAGTAGATCGCCTCGGGGCCGTCCTCTCCCGATCCATAAGTGCCCTTGGTCTTCTCGGCCGATTCCGCTGTGACGAACAGCGAGATGCGCTCGCCCTTGGCGTCCTCATAAAGCAACATCGCGGCCTTGCTCTCGCCAGCGGGCAGCAGCCGACCGCCGACGAGCTGGAATCCTTGCGCCGCCAGATCCGGTGCGACCAGCTTCAGGCCGACCCTATTGGACAGCCAGGTCTGCAGATGATCCTTGTCGCTGGCGGGTACTTCCACCGCATGCCGCTGCTCGGCGGCATAGATGAGATGGGCTGCGATCGCCTGCTCGGCGAGTTGGTCCTCGGCCGGGTCTTCCAGACCGAGATTGTCGATGCCGGCGACATAACCGCCAACACCGCCAATGGCCAGCATCGCCGCTGCGGCAGCCGCCCGCCACCAGCGCGAGCTCGACGCCGCCGTCTCGACCGGCGCCTCGTCGAACACGATTTTTTTTAACCGTGCCGGCACCGGCTCGTCGAGCACGCCGGCGAAGGCCGCACGCAGCGCTGCGCGGTCGGCGACATAGCGGACGCTCCTCGCCTTCATTTCAGGATTGGCCTCGAGCCAGGCGTCATAAGCCGCGCGCTCGTCAACCGGCAACTCGCCATCGAGAGCCATATGGATGTCGCGTTCGGAAAAATCGCGCCGGGTCATTTCTCGACGATCCTTATCGCCCGGCGACGCGCGGCATCATCCAGCAACCCGCGCAACTCGTCACGCCCGCGCGCGATGCGCGACATCAGCGTGCCGGCCGGAACGCCGAGGATGTTGGCGGCCTCGGCATAGGAGAAGCCTTCGATGGCGACCATGACCAGTGCTGCGCGCCGATCGGGGCTGATCGCCTGCAACGCGTCGATGATCTCGCGCGAGGCGATGCTCTCCACCTGCTCAGCGGGTGCTGCCTGCGCCTCGCGCGCTTCCAGCGGCAGCATCGCTGCTTCGCCGCGCCGGTTCACCTTGCGCATCTGATCGATGAACAAATGATGCATGATCGTAAACAGCCACCTCCTGGGGCTATCTCCAGTCTGCCAATTGTCGAGCCGCACAAGCGCCCGTTCGAGACAGTCCTGAACGAGATCGTCGGCGGAATCGCGATCGCGCAGCAGCGAGCGCGCATAACGGCGCAGGCGTGGTATCTCGCCCAGGATTGCTGCCTTCTTTTCGTCCATGACCGCTGGTTCTGAGGTCGCCCTTGTTCATCCGATTGAACGCGCCTTCACGGCGCGGCGCAAGCGGCCAGCGCGAAGCGGTCCGCCGCCCGGCCACCCAAGCAACAGGATAACGCTGGCGCGGACCGGTTTATTCCCGGTGGGATTGAGAGGCAAAGCAGAGTCGTCCCATCGCGGGCGACGCGACGAAGGCCCCCGATACACCCGCCGTGGCATGTGCCGGAAGGCGCATCGCTGCGGAATATCCCGCGCTGTATTGGGACTCACAGTAGAACCGCCGGGACCGGGGTCGCCAACGTCATTCTTCCCATGCCTCGTCGGTGAATGCCTTCATGTCGAAGTGGGGATCGGATGGCCCCAACGCGGCACACTTCTCCTGCAACACCGCAATCCGGTCACGCAAAGGCTTGCGGGCGTGGTTACGCTCAAGTCATGCAAAAGTGCAATCCGCACTGCTTCCGTTTTGCTGGCGACGTTGATCTCGCGCTGCAATTTTGTGGCTAGCGCATCCACTACTTTGTCGCGAATATCGAGAGGCACTTTTGAATATCTCCTGCTGAACCTTCAACTATCCCATTTATTGGACATTCAAACAGATGATCCCTTAGGTTCCTCTCGCCGCTCTTGTCAGCAGCCGCTGGTAGAACAGGCCGATGCCGATCAGCACCGCGCCGAGGCCGATGAAGGACAGCGCCCTCAGCACGCCTTCCAGTTCCGACATGTCGAAGAGGAAGACCTTCAACACGGCGACCGAGATCAGCGCGGCCGACGCAACGCGCAGTACCTGCGACTTCAGCCACACGCCGGCGGTGAGCAGCGCCACGCCAATGATCAGCCACAGGGCGGAATAGGTGTAGGTCTCGAGCTGGCCGAGGCCGCTCCACAGGCCGATGAACTCGCCCTTGAACAGCCGCCGCACCGACAGCGTCGCATAGACGAAGGCGAGCAGCGCTGCCATCAGCGCCAGCATCGCGGCATACCATTTCGGCCGCTTGTCACGTGCGTAAAGCGCGAGCCCCCCGGCAGCGAGGGCCGGCAAGAGATAGGCGAGGAACAGCAGGTTGAACACCGGGATCCGGCCGGTCGATTCGTCGGTAAACAGCGGGTTCAGCGCCCCAAAATGCTGGATGACGATGAAGGCGACCGAGACCACGCCCGCAGCAAGCGAACCATAGCGCAGCACCGAGCTTGGCGAGCGCATGTCGATGGCGACCAGGATGGCGCCGGTGCCGATGGCGATCAGCGTATAGATCGCCTGCTCGGCGAGCGTCGCAGCACCCGTGTCGACGACGCCGCCATGCATGGCGTGGCGCACCAATATGGCAACCGTGAGCACTGCAAACAGTGCTGCGCCCGCTTCCATGGCGAGGCGTGGCCGGCCATTTGTGGTGCGGGCGAGTTGCCAGGCGGCAAAGCCGAAGGCAAGCGCCGGCACGCCGCAGCCCGGCAGCAGCCAGTTGAACACCGGCGTCCTTGACAGGAATTCAGCGCCGACGATTGTCGGATCGAAGGCGATGCGGCCGAGCACCGCGATGACCGCGCCGACCGAAATCCAGCCGAGCACCGGGTAGGCGCGCCAGCGGGTGGCCAGCGCCGGCACGATGGCTGCAGCACCCAGCAGGATGGTCGTCCAGCCGGACCCAAAAGCCATGTAGAGCATCAGCAAGGCACCGACTGCTGCCCCGCCAAGCGCGAACGAGACGGCAGCGCCGCCCTGTAGCGGCGGCTGTTCACCGCGCGCAATCCACTCGCCGCCGGCGGCGAAGACCACCACCAGAAGGGCTGCAACCGCTGCGTAGACAAGATCGCGGTCGAGATTGCCGAAGGTGAACCAGAGCGCCAACAGAATGACCAGCGGTGCGACAACGCCCCATGCCGCCCATGAGGCGGCGCGGATGTGAGCCGATGCAGCAAATTTGCGCGCTGCCCAGAAGCCGGCTCCGATGAACACAAGTCCGAGAAAGATGCCGATCCTGAGCATCAGCGTATCGGCAACTGCCGCCGGCAGGCCATCGACGCCGAGAGCGCCACCTGAAAAGTCTGAAGCGACGGAGGTTGGCGGAATGATGCCGAGATAGACCAGCACCGTCGCCAGCCCTGCGGCGTGCAGAAGCGCCAGCGCCAGCGACCGGTAGAGCGCCACCCCGACCAGGGCTGCGATAAGGGCCGCTCCCGGCAGAGCATCGCCGGCAGCGTATGCGGGGTCGACGAACAGCGCCATCGCCGAAAGGCCGACGAAGAAGCCGGGCGCGATCGATGGCCAGTCGAAGCCCCTGGCGTGGCCTGCTTCGCCACCGCGACGGCCGAGCCAGACGAGGGCGAGCACGGCCAGGGTCACCGCGTTGATAAAGAGGATGACAGGCAGGTTGGTGCCCGGCGCATCGGTCATGTAAAGAATGGTCCACAGGCCGGTGCCGAGGAACGCTGCCGCCATCAGCAATTTCCAGTCGCGCAGGCGGGCGATCACGCCGGTAGCGGCGAGCACAATCGCCAAATAGCCGAACAGCGCCCAAGGATTCGGTGCCTGCGAGGCGACCAACATGGGCGTCACCACCGCGCCGAGCAGGCCGACGCCGGCCAGTGCCTGGCCATGGACGAGGGCTGCTGCGATCGTCGCCACGCCGATGGCGCCGAGCAGCGTGAAGGCGAGCGCCGGCCCGATGAAGCCGTAGACGCCATGCGCGGCATAAACCGTGCCGAACAGGATGAAAGCACCGGCCGCCGTCAGGATCGCCGGAATATAGGCGCCGGCAACGCCCTGCACCGGCACCTTGAAGCCGGTACGGCGGATGAACTCGCCGACGCCGACCAGCACCAGCCCGAGCATTGCTGCCATGCTCAGCCGCACGCCGGGACCGAAAATGCCGGCCTCGATGGTGTAGCGGATCAGAAACAGCCCGCCCAGCGCCAGCGCGATGCCACCGACCCAGACCGCCCAGCGGGTGCCGAGCGCCGTTTCAATGTCGGGTTTTTGGGCCGCTTTCACCGTCGCGGCGGCCAGTTGCGCAGGTGCAGGCCCAGCCGGCGCCGCTTCGCCCGCAGCCCACGGTCCGGACGCAGCCTCCGCGGCTTCAGCCTCTGTGGACGACTTTTCCTCAGCAGCAGCTTCGCCCGCCGATGGCGGGGCAATGTCGGTCGCGGCCGCAATTGCCGCGTCTGCCGGCATGCTGTCGTTTGCGGCCTGTTCTACCGGCTTGGCCTGCGGCGGGGCCACATGGACACCCGAAAGCACCAGGCTGCGCAGCGCACCGAGTTCGCGCTCGATCAGGCCGATGCGGCTCTGCTGGCGCGAGATAATGACGAACAGCGCGATGATGGCGACTAGGCCGGTCAGGCTTTCCAACATGGCGGTTCCCCCAAACCAGGCCAGTAGTTACCGACAAATACGGCGGCCAGACGGCCACCGAGTCAGTGCGCCGCCAGATCGGCGACCGGAAAGATCGAGCATATTTCGGTGCCGAAAGCCAGCGGAGGCGCCTTGTATTTGTTGTCGATGATGCGCTGGAGCAATTCCAGGCCGGTATATTCAGCGATGTTGCGGTGCGGAATGGTGCCGAGGTCGAGCCGCGAGACCCGGCCGGGCTAGAGTTCCACTTCGCTCATGTAGTGATTTCTCCGGCGGCGGTCTCGGCGCCAATCTCCTTGCCCGCCGCGTGATGCTTGCGCAGGGCGGCGAGGAAGCCGGCGCGGGCACCGGGCGCCTCGATCCCGCGCGGCTCGTAGACATGGCGGGTAAAAAAGAAGCCGGTCAGCCGGAAGGCGTCCTCGATCGCCGCCGGATCGGCGCGCAGCCCGGAGCGGCGCTGCAGGAATGCGGGGAGCACCAGCATCTTGTCGCGCCACGGCGCGCCGGCCTGGCGCGACACGGCGCGCCCAGACTTCGGCGAGACATAGGCGAGGTCCTGCCTGGCGCCGGTCGCGGCACACTGGCTGAGATCGAGGCCGAAGCCGAGTTCGTCGAGAATCAGCAATTCGAAGCGCGCCACCAGCTCGCCGGCGGCGTCCGCATCGTCGAGATGGGCGATCATCACGGCCAGCGTCTCGTAGAGGCCGTCATGCGCGTCGCGCTCGGGCAGCAGGCGCAGATGCGCAGCCATCGTCTGCAGCCCATAGATGGCGACGGCGCTGTCCATCAGCCGGGCGGCGTTCATCTCGATCGCCTCGGCCTGAAAGGTGCCAAGATGTTCGTCGAGCCGCGCCCGCCAAAACAGGTCGACGCGGTTGCCGGGCTGCAGAACCGGCTGCTGCTTGCGCGAGCGGCCGCCGCGCACAAGGCCGAGATGGCGGCCATGCGCACGCGTCATGACCTCAAGAATGGCGCTGGTTTCGCCATGCTTGCGGGTGCCGAGAATAATTCCCTCATCGCGCCATTCCATGAACGGAGCTTGTCACCGCTTCGGTGGCAAAATCAAGTTTTTCAGGCGCTGTGTGGGTGCCGTCCGCGGCGGTCCGCGCGGAGGTGATCGGCGAGCACGTCATCGATCAATTGCGTGGCCACCAACCGGCTCACGAGAGCTGTGTCGATAGTGACTTCTTGTTTGAGCATGATCTTTTCCGAAAACCGGCTCCCACTTTTCGGGAACATGCTCTAATGCGGAAATTCCAGCCCCATCTCGCGATAGCGCTCCGGGTCGTCGCCCCAGTTCTCGCGCACCTTGACGAACAGGAAAAGATGCACCTTCTGTTCGAGGATGCCGGATATCTCCATGCGCGCCGCCTGGCCGATGGCACGGATCGTCTCGCCCTTGTGGCCGAGCACGATCTTCTTTTGGCTGTCACGCTCGACATAGATGGTCTGGTCGATGCGCACCGAGCCGTCCTTCTTCTCTTCCCATTTCTCGGTCTCGATATGGGAGGAATAGGGCAGTTCCTGATGCAGCCTGAGATAGAGCTTTTCGCGAGTGATTTCGGCCGCCAGCTGACGCATCGGTAGGTCGGAGATCTGGTCCTCCGGGTAATACCAGGGGCCGGCAGGCAGGGTTTCCGAGAGATAGTCGAGCAGGTCCTTGCAGCCCGACCCGGTTAGCGCGGAGACCATGAAGGTGCGCTTGAAAGGCACTCTTTCATTCGCTGCCGCGGACAGGGCCAGCAGCGCCTCGGGCTTGACCCGGTCGACCTTGTTGAGGATCAGCACCATCGGCTGGCGGACATCCTTCAGCCGTTCGAGGATCGCGTCGGCGTCGCCCCTGATGCCGCGCTCGGCGTCGATCAGCAGCAGCACGATGTCGGCGTCCTTGGCGCCGCCCCAGGCGGTCGTCACCATCGCAGTGTCCAACCGCCGCTTCGGCTTGAAGATGCCCGGCGTGTCGACGAAGACGATCTGTGCGTTATTGTGGATTGCGATGCCGCGCACGATGGCGCGCGTCGTCTGCACCTTGTGGGTGACGATCGACACCTTGGCGCCGACCAATTGGTTGACCAGCGTCGATTTTCCCGCATTGGGCGCGCCGATCAGCGCAACGAAGCCAGAGTGTGTGGTGACGGCTTCTGTTGCCGGCGGGACGTCTTCGGTGGCGGTCATGCCGCGCTCCCCTTGTTCAGCCAGACGCCTTCGCGCAACAGCAGTGCAGTCGCGGCGGTTTGCTCGGCCTCGCGCTTCGAGCGCCCGCTGCCGGTCGCTGGCGGATAGGCGCCGACCTTGACGGTGACAGTGAACAACGGATCGTGGTCCGGTCCTTCGCGACTGTCGATTATATAGACCGGCACGGCGCCCGCCGCCTGATGCGCCCACTCCTGCAACTCGGTCTTGGCATCGCGGCGGGCGGCACCGGTGGCCTGCGAGCGCGGCCGCCAGTATTTGTGGATGAAGGCGCGGGCCGCCTCCAGCCCGCCATCGAGATAGAGCACGGCGATCAGCGATTCCAGCGCATCAGCCCGCAGATTGACGCGCTTGCGCCCGTCCAGGCCGCGTACGTCCGAGCCGGCACGGATCAACTCCGGCAGGCCGATCTCCTCGGCGATCTCGGCCAGCACCTCGGCATTGACCAGCGCGTTGAGCCGGAGCGACAGCTCACCTTCGGCAGCATCCGGATACGCGGCCAGCAGCATGTCGGCGACGACCAGACCGAGGACGCGGTCGCCCAGGAATTCGAAACGCTCATAGTCGATGCCGGCATGGCTGCTGCGGGCGCTGGCATGGGTCAGTGCGCGCTGCAAGCGCTGTCGGTCGGCAAAGGCGTGGCCGGTGGGCTCCATGAGCGCTTCGGCGAGCGCGTCGACGGTCAGCCGTTTTGTCGCCACCATGACCTATTTGACGAAATGGAGCAGGCGCGACGCGCGCATCTGCGACGGCCATTTCCAGATTTCGAGCGGGCTGGCGCTGCCACCGATCGAGAAGAAGATGAGATTGGCGCGACCGACCAGGTTCTCGTCGGGCACGAAACCGACGGTGAAGCGGCTGTCCGAGGAATTGTCCCTGTTATCGCCCATCATGAAATAGTGGCCGGGCGGCACATCGAATTCCTGGGTGTTGTCACCGATCGAGTTGGGTACCAGGTCGAGCGTGTCATAGCTGACGCCATTCGGCAATGTCTCGCGATAGACGTCGACCGGCCCGCTCTCCTCGGTGATGTCGCGATTGTCGATCTGCCCGACCTTCTGGCGCGGCACGCCGACGCCGTTGATGAAGAGCTGGCCATCCTTGACCTGGATCTTGTCGCCCGGCAGGCCGACGACGCGCTTGATGTAGTCGACAGAGGGGTCCGGCGGGAACTTGAACACAGCCACGTCGCCGCGTTTCGGCTCGGCGCCCCAGATGCGGCCCGAAAAGAGGTCCGGCCCGAACGGCAGCGAATAGCGCGAGAAGCCATAGGACCATTTGGTGACGAAGAGATAGTCGCCTTCGAGCAAGGTCGGCCGCATCGACCCGGACGGGATAGAGAATGGTTGGAAAAGAAGCGTGCGGATGACCAGAGCGAGCAACAGCGCCTGGACGATGACGCTGACGGTTTCGCCAAGCCCGCCGGATTTCTTCTGGGATTTTTCAGCCACGCTCATGTCGTCCTCGATTATGCGTTGGTTGGTATAGAGTCTCGGCGCGCGCTGGGCAACGTCATGCCGGTGGTCAGATGCAATCAATACGGCGCTTCTTGGACGGGAAACGCCTCGATGATCACAAAGGCTTGAGCAAGCGGAAAATCATCGGTGATGGTGAGGTGGATCGCCGCTCTGTGCCCATCAGGCAGGATTTTGTCCAACTGCGCCGCCGCCCCGCCGGTCAACGCCATGGTGGGCTTGCCGCTGGCCAGATTGACGACGCCCATGTCGCGCCAGAACACCCCTTGCGCCATACCGGTGCCCAGCGCTTTGGCGCATGCCTCCTTGGCAGCAAAACGCTTGGCATACGAGGCGGCGCGAGCGCCGCGGCTTTCGGACCGGGCCTGTTCGACCTCGGTGTAGATACGCTGGATGAAGCGCTGGCCATGGCGCGCCAGCGATTTTTCGATGCGTCTGATATCGATCAGGTCGCTGCCGATCCCAATGATCATTGGGCGGGAACTTCCCGTCCGGCTATTCCAGCTCTGTTCGTCAGGCGCATGGAGCGCGAGAAAGAGCGGCGTGGCCACACATGGAGACGCACCCGCTCGAGAAGACCATCAGGCTTGCGGCGTCGAAAAAGCACTCTGTCCCTGTCCTGATCCACTACGCCAGCCCGGCCACCCGGTAGCGGGTCGTGGCTTCACATCTTGCGCTTCAAGCACGCCGGAAGACAATCAAGGCTTCGATATAGCGACACCCAAGCCCCAAGACAACGAATCGCTGCCGCGATGGTCTCCACAGGAGGTAACCAAATGTGACGGGTTCGCCTTGCCCGCAGCAGCAAGTTGCATGGATGTCAGCTTGCGAGCAGCCAAGCTTCAGCCGCAATCCTATAGTGAACGGCCGGCGTTGCCGGTCTCGAAAACCCAGCCGTCGGGGTAATCTTGAGCAAAGCCAGCCTCGGGAATGAGCAGCGTAGCGCAGTAAGGCACTGTGGGAGCCTCGTAGATGTACTCGGTCTCACTCACACGATGGTAGGTTTGCGGCAGAACAACCAAACTCGACGCGCCGGCAACCAGCCAGGCCACCGGAAAATCCGCCTTGTCGCCGACCTTCAGGTTCATTCTGCGAATTTGTTGCAGGTTCGTCGCCGGCGTAAAGCTGTAGTCCAGATCCACCATCGACTGAACCGCCGGCTGCCGCTGCCCATTAATAGTCCAGCCGGTCTCGCTGCGGATGCCGGTCTCGTTGCGGATGCCGGTCTCGTTGCGGATGCCGGTCTCGTTGCGGATGATTGTGAGATCAACTGACTGGGAACCGATGAACCCGCGAACGCTGCCGGATCTGGTCGTCCAATCTTCGGCCAGTTGCACAGTGTAGTCCAAACGTGCCGGGCCCGCATCCGATAGGTATACAGCGGCTCCATTCAAGAGCCAGCCGAGATCTGTCTGATTTAGCTGCACGACATCGTGCCCTGGTTCGTCCGTCCTGCGCCAGATAGCGAGTAGAGACATACTCTCACCTCTCGATTCGTTGTTGATCACTGCGATCATTTTTTCGGTCGAGTTGCTGAAGGCTGCCCCCCAATATAACCAGACTCACTCCGAGCAAGGCGACATCCTTGATCAGAAAGGCACCTAACCCATTGAGGAAAGGAAACCCTCCGGAACCCGTTTCCCAGATCGGCAGGGTGAGCATTTGCGAGGATGTCAGCGCGAAGATGACTGATCCGATGGCACCCCCTATGAGGCCGGCCCAAACGCTGCGGACAGATGCTATCAGCAGAAACGCTGTGGCCAGTTCGACCACGCCCAAGAAGTAGGAGGCCCCCGCAGATCCGAATGCGGGATAGAGCCATGCCAGCCAAGGCGTATTCTCGACGAATGGCCTAAGCGCCTCGATCTCGATTGCGGTGAATTTCAAGATGCCGATCAACAGCAGAGGGAGAACCACTCCCAAAAGGGTTACCGCGCGACCGACGGCAGCAAGTTGGTAGCCAGCTTGATTGATGCGCGCCACGAACGGAGCGTTGGCGGTTGCAGAGGTAGACATGGCCTTCTCCTTTCGAGTTGTATGCTCCAAGCATATAATAATTCGACCTTGATGTATATGCTCCGAGCATATATTTTTTCTCGATGACCGATTCCAGGATTGAGAATGTGATTGGCGCTCTAGCGCTCGCCTTTGCGGACATTTTGCAGCGGGACGCTCAGGCAAAAGCACCGGAGCCCGGCCCAGCGGCTTCCGCGATCACCCTCATTGGCCACGTACCGGGCCTGTCCATCGAGAGGCTGCGTCGCGCATTGTCACTGTCTCATTCGGGCACCGTTAGACTGGTCGATCGACTGGTTGCGGATGGATTGGCGGCTCGGTTCTCGGCGCCTGACGACCATCGCGCGGTAGCGCTAAGGCTCACTCCTTTGGGCGAGACGACCAGCAGTGCTATTCTTTCCGCTCGCCAGAAAGGGCTCGCGTCAGCGCTCGCTGTTCTAAATCAGGAGGAGTTGCAGGAATTCGGTAACCTTGCCGCTAAGCTGTTGCGTGGGCTCGTCAGCACCGAGGACCATGCATACCGTATTTGCCGGCTCTGCAACTATACCGCTTGCCTCGACTGCCCTGTGGAAGCGGAACTGGCCTGAGCTGTGGCTTTGGCAAACTAAAGCGCGTCGCACCTGGATGATGGCTGCGGCAGGCGTGAACACGGTTGCCCGCAAGCCGACCTTGCCGACGCACTTCGTTCTCGCCAAAAATACCGGTTACCTGTTGTAATCGCTGATCTCGACGAGATTGCCGTCCGGATCGCGGAAATAGACTGATATCATCGGGCCACGGGCTCCGATCCGCTCGACTGGCCCGACTTCTATCGCCACGCCGTTGGCAGCCAGGCTGGCGCATATCTCTGCGAGCGGGCGGGCGGCGATCAGACAGAAATCAGCGGAGCCTGGAGTCGGCGCCTTGGCCTTTGGCTCGAAAGTGTGGCCTGCCTCATGCACATTGATCTTCTGCGATCCGAAAAGCAGCGCCGTCGGCAGGTTCGGTGTGTCGACGCGCTTGAAGCCAAGCACGCGCTGATAGAAGGCGCAGGTGCCTTCGACGGAGCTAACCGTCAGCACGAGATGATCGATACCGGCAATCAAGGTAGCGCCTCGTTTAATGTTTGTTTGCCATGTCCTTGTCCCAAAACCGCTGCGCACCCTCGGTCAAGCTCAAGGGCATGCCTTTGGCGACATGCATTCCTTGTTTATGCATGTCGTCACCCCAAAACCGCTGCGCACTTTTGGGCGACATGCATTCCTTGTTTATGCATGTCGTTACCCCAAAACCGCTGCGCACTTTTGAGCGACATGCATTAGATGTTGCGGCTGCCCGGCTTGACTGGCGGTATGGCGGCAAGCTCGGGCGGCAGCCTGTCGGCCGGGTAGGCCGGAACCTCATATTCGGCGAGCGCGATCAGCGGCACGCCGACATCGGTCTTGCCGGCCGAGCGGTCGATGATGCAGGCAGCGGCAACGACCTCGGCGCCAAGCGCGCGCAGGCAGTCGATGGTCTCGCGGATCGACAGGCCGGTGGTGACGATGTCCTCGACGATGACGACGCGCGAACCCCTGGCGATCTCGAAGCGGCGGAGCCGGAACTCGCCCCCTTCCCGCTCGACCCAGATCGCAGGTGCGCCAAGATGGCGCGAGGTCTCGTAGGCAGGGATCAGCCCGCCGATCGCCGGGCCGACGACATAATCGATCCCGCCGGACACAGCAGCGCGGATCTTTTCGGCCAGCGCCTTGCACAGGCGCTCGGTCTTGTCGGCATGCATGAAGACCCGCGCCTTCTGCAGGAAGACCGGGCTTCGCAAGCCCGATGTCAGGATGAAATGCCCTTCGAGAATGGCACCGGCTTCACGGAAAACGCCCAGCACTTCGTCGGTGTTCATTGTTCGCTCCATGTGAATGGTGAATAGTGAAAGAGGGTGCTCTCACTATTCACTACTCTCTATTCAATTCACCCATTCACGCGCCGTGCATCGCTGACGCTCGAATTATCCTTGAGCTGCGACAGCAGCCGGTTCAGGTGCTTCAGGTCCCAGACTTCGAGATCGATCAGCATCTCGGTGAAATCAGGCGCGGTGCGCACCATCGACAATGTATGGATGTTGGCGTCGTTGGATGCGACGACCTGCGCGATGTCGGCCAGCGAGCCCGGCGCGTTGATGGCGGTGACCGAGACGCGCGCTGGAAACCGCTCCTTGGTGCGCTCGTCTATGTCCCAGCGCACGTCGATCCAGCGTTCTGGCTGGTCGTCGAAGGCCTGCAGCGCCGGCGATTGGATCGGATAGATGGTGATACCGGTCCCCGGCTGCACGATACCGACGATGCGGTCGCCGGGCACAGCACCTTCCGGCGCGAAGCGCACCGGCAGGTCCCCGCGCACGCCGCGGATCGGCACGGCGCCGTCCCTTGGCTGGTCCTTGTCCTTGCGCGCCGCGCGGCCCGGAATCTGGAACAGCATGCCGGCGGCGTTGCGGATCTTCGACCAGCCCTCCTCGCGCTGCTTGGGCGCCGCCAGCGTGATGCGCTCGTCCTTGTAGTCGGGAAACACCGCCTTCATGACATCGGTGGAGGCAAGCTCGCCGCGGCCGACAGAGGCCAGCACATCCTCGATGTCCTTGCGTGCCAGCCGATGCAGCACCGATTTCAAGCTTTCCTTGGTAAAAATCTTGCCTGACCGCTCGAAAGCGCGTTCCAGTATGCGGATGCCGAGACCCGAATACTGCTTGCGGATGGCATTCTTGGTGGCGCGGCGGATCGCCGAGCGCGCCTTGCCGGTGACGACGACCGATTCCCATGCCGCCGGCGGCACCTGCGCCTTGGAGCGGATGATCTCGACCTCGTCGCCATTCTTCAGCTCGGTCATCAGCGGCATGATGCGGCCATTGACCTTGGCCCCGACGCAGGTATCACCGACATCGGTGTGCACCGCATAGGCGAAGTCGATCGGCGTGGCGCCGCGCGGCAGCGCGATCAGCATTCCCTTGGGCGTGAAGCAGAACACCTGGTCCTGGAACAGCTCCAGCTTGGTGTTTTCGAGGAAGTCCTCGGGATTGTCGCCTTCGGCTAGCTGCTCGATGGTGCGCCGCAGCCAGGCATAGGCGTTGGTCTCCTTCGAGATCGCGTGGGCGGTGCCGTTCACCTTGCCGCCGCTGTCCTTGTAGATCGAATGCGCGGCAACGCCATATTCGGCGATCTTGTTCATCTGATAGGTGCGGATCTGCAGCTCGACGCGCTGCCGCGACGGTCCGACGATGGTGGTGTGGATCGAACGGTAGTCGTTCTGCTTCGGGGTCGAGATGTAGTCCTTGAAGCGGCCGGGCACCATCGACCATGTCGTGTGGATGGCGCCGAGCGCCCGGTAGCAGTCCTCGACGGTATCGACGACGACGCGAAAGCCGAAAATGTCGGACAGCTGCTCGAAGGACAGCGCCTTGGCCTCCATCTTGCGGAACACCGACCACGGCTTCTTCTGACGGCTCTTGACCTCGGCCTTGATCGCATATTTGTCGAAAAGCTTGGATAGCGCCTTCTCGATCTCGGACAGCACATCCTTGTTGCGCTCGAAGATTTCGGCGAGCCGCGCGGTGACGGCGCGGTAGGCTTCGGGATTGATGAAGCGGAAGGCGATCTCCTCGAGCTCCTCGCGCATGCCTTGCATGCCCATGCGCCCGGCCAACGGCGCATAGATATCCATCGTTTCCTCGGCGATGCGCAGGCGCTTGGCTTCGGGCACATGGTCGAGCGTGCGCATGTTGTGCAAGCGGTCGGCAAGCTTGACCAGAAGCACGCGAACGTCTTCCGATATCGCCAGCAAGAGCTTGCGCAGGTTTTCCGCCTGCTCGGCCTTCTTGGAGACGAGGTCGAGTTTCTTCAGCTTGGTCAGGCCTTCGACCAGCTTGCCCATTTCCGGACCGAACAGCTCGTCGATCTCGGCCCTGGTCGCCGTGGTGTCCTCGATCGTGTCGTGCAGCAGGGCAACCGCGATGGTCGCCTCGTCCATGTGCATTTCGGTGAGGATGGCGGCGACTTCGAGCGGATGCGAGAAATAAGGATCGCCGGAGGCGCGCTTCTGGTGACCATGCTTCTGCATGGCGTAGACATAGGCCTTGTTGAGCAGCGCCTCGTTGACGTCAGGCTTGTAGCGCTGGACGCGCTCGACAAGCTCATACTGACGCATCATGGGCGGGATCTCGCAGTGCTGAAATGAATCATGCGCCGCACTGGCGTACGGCGCATGTCATAGATAACCACGAAACCACCGGCGCGAAAGTGTCGGCGGCCGATGGGAAGATTAATAATCGTCGCTTTTTTCCGGCGGCACCAGACCTTCGATGCCGGCCAGGAGGTCTTCCTCGGTCATGCGGTCGAAGGTGATGTTGTCCTCGGTGTCGTCGGCGTCGGTTGCCGCAGCGGCGGTACCGGTCTGGTCGGCGATCGCCTCGCCATCGGCTTCCGGCTCGTCGACCTCGACATGCTTCTGCAGCGAGTGGATGAGATCTTCCTTGAGGTCGTCGGGCGACAATGTCTCCTCGGCAATCTCGCGCAGCGCGATGACCGGATTCTTGTCGTTGTCACGAGGAACGGTGATCTGCGCGCCCTGGCTGATCTGACGGGCGCGGTGGCCGGCCAGAAGCACGAGCTCGAAGCGGTTGTTGACCTTGTCGATGCAATCTTCAACGGTTACGCGGGCCATGAGCTGCCCCTTTCATGCCTGGATTTGATGGAAAACAGGCGCGGTCCTTAACCCGAACGCCGCCAAAATACAAGCTTTTTGGCAATACCAGGTCGGGGCCGGGCCCGGGGCCCGGCCACGGCCAATCTGGGCGCGCGCCGCCTGCGACTATACGGCACCGATCACAATTGCTTGCTATGCAGCATCATACCCTTGGTTTGCCGTAAAACCGGCGTTATCTCGAATGACGAAGGTCAGCCGGTTATTTCAGACCGACCGATAGTCACGCGCATTTAGACGACCGCTTATTTTCGAAAAGGAATATTTGCCATGTTCGATCCTCGTGAAAAAATCGCGCTTTTCATCGACGGCGCCAATCTTTACGCCACGTCGCGCGCGCTCGGCTTCGACATCGACTACCGCAGGCTTTTGTCGAGCTTCCAGAAGCGCGGCTACCTGCTGCGTGCCTACTACTACACCGCGCTGGTCGAGGATCAGGAATATTCCTCGATCCGGCCGCTGATCGATTGGCTCGACTATAACGGCTTCAAGGTGGTGACCAAGCCGGCCAAAGAGTTCACCGACTCGACCGGCCGCCGCAAGATCAAGGGCAATATGGATATCGAGCTGACCGTCGATGCGCTGGAACTCGCCGATGTCGTCGACCACTATGTCATCTTTTCCGGCGACGGCGATTTCCGCACGCTAGTCGAGGCGCTGCAGCGGCGCGGGCGCAAGGTCTCGATCGTCTCGACCATGGCTTCGCAGCCGCCGATGATTTCCGACGATCTGCGCCGCCAGGCCGATCATTTCATCGACCTGATGACGCTGAAGAGCGATGTCGGCCGCGATCCATCCGAGCGGTCGGTGCGCCGACCCGAACCGGCCGAAGTCGACGAGGACGAGTATTGACGGCGGCGGTCTTGACCGCTCCGCTGGTCGCGTCCCCAGAGCCCGATCGCGATTGCCCGCTCTGCCCGCGGCTGCATGATTTCATCGCGCAATGGCGGCAGCGCGAGCCGTCCTGGTTCAATGCACCGGTGCCGACTTTCTTGCCGCCGGAGGGCGAGGATGCCGTTAAACTGTTAATTGTCGGGCTGGCGCCGGGCCTGCGTGGTGCAAACCGCACAGGACGCCCCTTCACCGGCGATTTTGCCGGCGACCTGCTCTACAACACGCTGATCGCACACGACTTTGCGCGCGGCCAATTCAAGGCGAGGCCCGATGACGGGCTGGAGCTTGTCGGCACGGCGATCACCAATGCAGTGCGCTGCGTGCCGCCTGACAACAAGCCGGTCGGCGCCGAGATTGCCACCTGCCGAACATTCCTGATGCCGACGATTGCACGGTTTAAAAACCTGCGCGCCGTGCTGGCGCTGGGCTCGATCGCGCACCAGTCGACCGTGCGGGCGCTCGGCCAGCGTGTCGCCGCTTTTCCCTTCCGCCACGGCGGGCAGCAGCAAACCAATGGCGTCACGCTGTTCTCCAGCTACCATTGCTCGCGCTACAACACCAATACCGGCGTCCTGACCGAAGCGATGTTCGTCAACGTCTTCAGCGAGATAGAAGAGTTTTTGCAGAAATAAGAGCCGGATGCGCCGCCGTCAGTTGGCTAGAAGCCCTCCAGGACGATCTTTCCCTTGGCCTTGCCGCTCTCGATCAGCGCATGGGCGTGCTTCAAATTGGCGGCATTGATGAGGCCGCCAGTCTCGCCAAGCGTCGTCCGGATCGCGCCAGTGTCAACGAGCCTCGCCAATTCGTTCAGATGTTCGCCTTGCGATGCCATGTCCGCCGTCTCGAACATCGAGCGGGTGAACATGAACTCCCAATGCACCGAGACGCTCTTGCGCTTGAACGGATTGATGTCGAGCGATTTCGGATCGTCGATAACCGCGAAACGTCCTTGCGGCGCGATCAACGCGGCGATCTCGGCCAGATGCTCGTCAGTGTTCGTCGTCGAGAACACGAAGCTAGGGGCACCGATGTCCAGTGCTGCGACTTCGGCCGCCAGCGGCTTGGAATGATCGACGACATGGTGGGCGCCGAGCCCAAGCGCCCAGGCCCGTGTTTCGAGCCTCGACGCGGTGGCAATCACCGTCAGACCGGTCAGTTGTCTCGCAAGCTGCACTGCGATCGATCCGACGCCGCCGGCGCCGCCGATGATCAGGATGGCGGGTGCCGCACCCGCAACGGGCTTTCTGACGTCGAGACGATCGAACAGGGTCTCCCAGGCAGTGACCGCCGTCAACGGCAGCGCTGCTGCTTCCGCATAGCCGAGTGAGGTCGGCTTGCGGCCGACGAGCCGCTCGTCGACACAATGGAATTCGGCATTGGTGCCTTGCGGCGCAAGGGCGCCTGAATAGAAGACATCGTCGCCGGCCCTGAAGAGCTCAGCGCCGGGGCCGGTCGCGACAACCCGGCCGGCGGCATCCCCACCGAGCACCCGCCATTGGCCGGCTTCGGGAGCGATGTTGCGCCGCACCTTGGTGTCGACCGGGTTGACCGAGATCGCCTTCACCTCGACCAGCAGGTCGCGTCCCTTGGGGTCCGGCTTCGGCAGTTCGATGTCGACGAGGGAGGCCTCGTCCGTGATGGGGGCTGGAATTTGATAACCGACGGCGCGCATCTTCATCTCCGTGATCGCTGTTGTAAGGGATAGACATGCTGTCTACGATCACCATGCGCAAGAATGCACATATAAAGCACATAGTGTAGAAAAGGATACCGTTATGCCGCGCATTCGCCACGAGCGATTTGATTGCAGCCCCGGCTGCACCGTGGAGGGTACGCTCCGCTACATCGACGGAAAGTGGAAAGGCGTCGTGCTCTACCATCTGTTCGAGGGAACATTGCGCTTCAACGAGATTCGCCGGCGGATACCGAATTGCACGCAACGCATGCTGACCAATCAGCTCCGCGAGTTGGAGGCGGATGGGCTAATCGCCCGCAAGATCTATCCGCAGGTGCCGCCGAAAGTGGAATACAGCCTGACGCCGCGCGGCAGGAGCCTGGAACCGGTGATCACCGCCCTAAAGGCCTGCGGCGATGCAAATGTTGCCCTCAGCCCGCAGACATCGCAAGCTGCGGCGTAAGAGCGACCGAAAAGCGCCTCACCAGCGGCGATATCCCTCTCTGAACCCGTTCAGGGTGTTCGCGGGATTTCTGAAGGCATGGATTCAGGTGGCGCTGCGAACAGTGTAGTCAGCGTTTCCTGCCCACCCTGAAGCACATTCAGATCGACATCGCCACTGATGCCGTCGACGCGACCTTTGTCGTGGTACTGCCAATAGATCCAGTCGTCATAACCTGGCTGCAGCGCCAGCGAACGAACCCAGCGCGGGCGGCCGACAATCTGGCCGGCATAGGCCCGTGCCGCGTCGTCGGTGACATAGAGGATCGCCGTCTTGCCGAAAGCTGCCTCGACAGGGCCGAGGAAAGCCGAGAGTTCAACACTCAATTCTTCGGGCAATGGCCGCCGCGGGCAATTGCCGACGAATTCGATATCCACCACCGGCGGCAGCAGCGTTTGATCGCGCGGCACGACGGAGATGAAATTCTTCGCCTGATCGGCGCCAGGCCTGCAGAAGGTGAAGAAATGATAGGCACCGACCGCCAGACCGGCCGCGCGCGCCTCACGCAGATTGGCCGCGAAGGCATCGTCGACATGGTCGCCGCCTTCAGTTGCCTTGATTATGGCGAAGGCGACGTCATCGGCGGCAACACGCCCCCAGTCGATCTGTCGTTGGTGATGCGAAACGTCGATGCCCCTGAGCGGATATTTGCCGCGGTCCGGAGAAAACGCTTGGAAGTAGAGATAGCCGCCGGCCGCGACTAGGCACGCCAGGATCAGGCCACCCGCACCCCAAAGGACGATCCGGTTCTTCAAAAGAGGCCTATCCCTGTTGAGCCGCCCTGCCCTGCGCCATGGGCTGCGGGCGTTCGTCGCTCGAAAAGCCAAATCGTTGGCTTTTCGACCGCTTTGCGGACCGCTTCTCATCCACGCTCCTTCAGCAGCCGCCCCTTCTCGCGCGACCAGTCGCGCTGCTTTTCGGTCTCGCGCTTGTCGTGCAGTTTCTTGCCGCGGCCGACGGCGAGCAAAAGCTTCGCCCGGCCCTGGTCGTTGAAATAGATTTTTAGCGGCACCAGCGTCATGCCTTCGCGATCGACGCTCTGCGACAGCTTGGCCATCTCGCGCTTGTTGAGCAGGAGCTTGCGGCGCCGGCGTGGCTCATGGTTGAAGCGGTTGGCCTGCAGATATTCCGGCAGATAGGAGTTGATCAGCCAGATCTCGCCGCCCTCGACCGAGGCGTAGCTGTCCTGGATGTTGGCCTGGCCCTGGCGCAGCGACTTCACCTCGGTGCCGGTCAGCACCAGGCCGGCCTCGATCGTGTCGAGCACCTCGTAGGAAAACCGCGCCTTGCGGTTTTCCGCAACGGTCTTGTTGTTGGGATCGGCTTTTCTGACCTGGTTCATGATGCGGAGAGGTGGCGCCTCATTCCTAGTTAATCAAGCCGGCGTGCTTCATCGCCGCATCGATCTTTTCGGCGGTCGACTGCTCGACGGTGACCAGCGGCGAACGCAGCACGTTCTCGACCTTGCCGAGCTTCGACAGCGCATATTTCGCGCCGGACACGCCGGGTTCCAGGAAAATCGCCTTGTGCAGCGGCAGCAGGCGGTCCTGCAAGTCCAGCGCCTTGGCATTCTCGCCGGAAAGCGTCGCCTCCTGGAACTCGGCGCACAGCCGCGGCGCGACATTCGCCGTCACCGAGATGCAGCCGACGCCGCCATGGGCGTTGAAACCGAGCGCCGAGGCGTCCTCGCCGGAAAGCTGGATGAAATCCTTGCCGCAGGTGGCGCGCTGCTCGGAAACCCGCTCGACCTTGCCGGTGGCGTCCTTGACGCCGACGATGTTCTTGAAGTCACGCACCAGTTCGCCCATCGTCTCGGGGCTCATGTCGATCACCGAGCGCGGCGGAATGTTGTAGATGATGATCGGCAGGCTGGTCGCCTTGGCGACGGCGGCGAAATGCGCATAGAGGCCGCGCTGCGTCGGCTTGTTGTAGTAAGGCGTGACGACGAGTGCCGCGTCGGCGCCCGCCCTCTCGGCATATTGCACCAGGCCCACCGCCTCCTCGGTGTTGTTGGAGCCGGCGCCGGCGACGACCGGAGCGCGGCCCTTGGCCACCTCGATGCACACCTTGACGACGTGGCGGTGCTCGTCATGCGACAGCGTTGGCGACTCGCCGGTGGTGCCGACCGGAACCAGGCCGGTCGTGCCTTCGGCGATCTGCCAGGCAACAAGGGCGCGAAAGGCTTTCTCGTCGAAACGGCCGCTCGTTTCGAACGGTGTCACGAGCGCGGTAAGCGAGCCTCTCAGCATGTCGTCCAACTCCTTGGGACTGGCGCGCGACCGCGAAAATCGGAGCCGATTTACGGAAAGGTCATGCGCCAAATTTAAAGTGCTACAGCGTCCTTTGCGCGTCCGAGGCGACGCGCGGCGCTGCAGGTGTTTTGTCGTGCGCGCCTTCTAGCCGAAAGCGAAGCGGCGCACCATAGTCTCGACACCGTTGCGCGGCAAGCATGGCAGCAGTGCCAGCAGGCGCAATTTGAATGACCTCGATAGCCCTTTGTTTACGGGCTCTTCATCACAGCCAACTAGGCTTCAGTTGATCTGTGCCTGTTGGTCATGTGCAAGGCAGGAATGATGAAGACCATGCCGACCAGGCAGCCTCATTTTTTCGCGCTGCTTGGCGCAATTGTTCTGTTGACGCCGACCCTTCTGGCCGCCGGCAAAATCGATGTGCGGGTCACTTCGGCCATTCCGATGCCAATTCTGCAGGATACCGGATCTCCAGCCGCCAGCCTCGCCAGGCTGAAGAGCGGCCTCGACGCGCTGGCGGCAAACGACGTTGCCGGCGCGCGTCAACTGCGCGAAACCCTGCCGGTCAACTCGCTCGACCGGCACGTCCTTGCCTGGGCGATCGCGCTCTATGGCGGCGACAGGGTGCCAAGCGGCGACATCGCCGATGCTGCGAAAATGCTGCCGAACTGGCCGGGCATGATCGCCTTGCGCAAGAACAGCGAGCGCGCACTCTACCGCGAGAACCCCGCGCCGGAGATCGTGGTGCAGGCTTTTGGCGGGAGCCAGCCGCAAACAGCCGAGGGCGTCGTCATCCTCGCCCGCTCCTATGTCTCGCAGGGCAACGTCCAGGCGGCGCGCTCGGTGCTGTCGCCTTTCTGGCGCACCGAGAAATTGGAAGCCAGGGACGAAGCGGCGATCATCCAGGAATTCGGCACGCTGATCCCCGCCGCCGACCACCGCTTTCGCATGGAGCGCATGTTTTATGCCGATCGGGTCAATTCGGCGCTGCGCGTCGCCGGTCTTGCCGGCGCCCAGCAACTGGCCGACGCCTGGGCCGCGGCGGACAAGGGCGACAAGAGTACGGGCGACAAGAAGGCGGGCGACAAGAACGCGGCCAGACTGCTGAAGGCGGTGCCCGCCGCGCAGCGTTCGGCCGGCTATCTCTTCGCCCAAGCCCAATATCTGCGCAAGCAGCAGAAGTTTTCCGACGCCGCCGCAATGGTGATGAAGGCGCCGAGCGACCGCAACGCTCTGATCGATCCGGATGCCTGGTGGGCCGAGCGCCGGGTGCTGTCGCGCGAACTGGTCGACCAGGGCGACATGAAGACCGCCTACAGGATAGTCGCAGCACACGCCGCCGAAGCTGCTGCCAACGCGGCGGATGCGGAGTTTCATGCCGGCTGGTACGCGCTGCGCGGCCTCAACGATCCCACCACCGCTGCCAGGCATTTTGAGCGGATCGCCGGTCTCGCCCAAGGGCCGATATCGCTGTCGCGCGCCTATTACTGGCTCGGCCGTGCGGCCGAAGCCGGCGGTCCCGGCAGCGCCAAGGATTATTTTAGCCGTGCCGCTGCTTACAGCACGACGTTCTACGGCCAACTCGCCGGCGAACGCGTCGGCCGGCAGGTCCTCAACATCGCCCATCCGCAGCCGAGCGCCGCCGATCATCGCAATTTCGCCAGCCGCGAGGCGGTCAGCGCCATAAAGCGACTGCAGCAGGCGGGCTATCAGCGCTACGCCGACACACTTTACCGCGACCTCGCCGGACAATTGACCAGCCCCGGAGAGCTGGCGCTGCTGGCGGCTATGGCGGAAAAGCAGGGCAATCACTTCCTGGCGCTGAAAGTCGGCAAGATCGCCGGCGCGCGCGGCATCGATGTCGGGGCGCTGTCGCATCCGCTCGGCGTCATTCCCGAGACCGCCAACATTTCCGGCTCCGGCAAGGCGCTGGCCTATGCGATTGCCCGCCAGGAAAGCGAGTTCAACATCGGCGCCGTCTCCAGCGCCGGCGCGCGCGGGCTGCTGCAGCTGATGCCGGGAACCGCCAGGCAATTGGCGAAGAAGGCCGGGATGACCTTCTCGCAGGCGCGGCTGACCACCGACGCCGGCTACAACGCGACCTTGGGCGCCGCCTTCCTCGGCGAGCAGCTCGGCCGCTTCGACGGCTCCTATGTGCTGACCTTCGCCGGTTACAATGCCGGCCCCAGCCGCGCCGCCCAGTGGGTGGCCAGATATGGCGACCCGCGCGGCAAGGACATCGACGCCGTCGTCGACTGGATCGAGCGGATTCCCTACACCGAAACAAGAAGTTACGTGCAGCGCGTGATGGAGAATTACGAAGTCTACAAGATGCGCATTTCCGGCAAGTACGACATTGTGGGGGATTTGGTGAACGGGCGGAGTTGAGGGCGTCGACGGCGTTCGAGATTGGCGAAAGCGTCGATGACGGCCGATCTCCCCCACGAGGGGGGAGATTGGCAGCTTGGCCGTTCCGCCCTCGATTGACCACCCCCGCCCTCGCCTGTAGCAGTCTCGACCATCCGGCAACGGCGAGGAATCGAGTTCAAATGTCGAGCGGTTTTTCCGATTTTTTCTACGCCTCGCCGGACGGGCTGCAACTCCACGCCCGTATCTACGGCGAAGCGAACTCCGGCCACTGGCCGGTCGTCTGCCTGCCCGGCCTGACCCGCAACAGCCGCGATTTTCATGAACTGGCGCTGCACCTGTCGCGACGGCCCGAACGCCCGCGAAAAATCGTGGCCTTCGACTATCGCGGGCGCGGGCAATCCGCCTACGACCCCGATGTTAGCCACTACAATGTCGGCGTCGAAGCCGGTGACATCCTCGCTGGGTTGGCGGCGCTCGGCATCGACGGGGCATGTTTCATCGGCACGTCACGCGGCGGGCTGATCATCCATGTGCTCGGCGCGCTGCGGCCGGGCGTCCTGAGGGCTATCGTGCTCAACGATATCGGCCCGGTGGTCGAGGCTGGCGGTCTAGCCCATATCCGCTCCTATCTCGAGCGCACGCCGAAGCCGAAAACCCATGCTGAGGCGATCAGCGCCCTGCGCGGCGCGCACGGCAGCGACTTTCCAGCTCTGACCGAGGCGGATTGGGAGCGGATGGGAGCGGCCCTCTACCGAGAGACGGATGAAGGATTATTGCCGGATTTCGACCCGAAGCTGGTCGACACGCTGGCGGGCCTCGATCTGACCCGGCCACTGCCAGACATGTGGCCGCAGTTCGAGGCACTGGCGGCAATACCCTTGCTCGCCATCCGCGGCGGCAATTCGAAGCTGCTGTCCGCCGAGACCTTCGAATGGATGCGAAAACGTCACCCTTGCATCGAGACGATCACGGTCGAGGACCAGGGACATGCGCCTTTCCTCGAGACAGGCGGCCTGCCCGGCGCCATCGCCGCTTTTCTGGACAGGGTCGAGCAAACGGTTTGACTTGAAGTAAACTCCAGGGTCGATTTCGATCCTGTCAACGGGTTCTGGCTCGGCGACGACGACGGCGGCGCGCACCGGAAACTGAGATCAAGGTCGCAGCTGAGCCGAGAAGAAGGCTCTTGGTGTTCATTTCTGACCTCCAGTCAGAATCGAAGGCGGAGGTCGGCCAAAAGCAACTCGTTGTGCTGTTTTTCTTTTATTTCAAATAGATAATCTTTAAGCCATCAGTGGGACCAAAAACGCTTGCCCGCAAAGGCCTTGCCCGAGCCGGTCTTGAAATATCGCTCGAGTTGCCGTGCGTTGACCTCGGTTTCAACCGCAATGTAGGACTTCAAAGTGGCAGGCAGATAAGCCTTGGTCGAAGTCACATACCCTGATCGATGCGATTCGAAACGGCGCCGAAGGTCGTTGGTCGATCCGACATAGACATCGCCGTTACGGAGTTGCAGGAAATAGACGTACCACATGGTCCCCCTACGCTACTTCGTAGCTTCGGGCGACACTCCTACGCCCAAAATGCGGTTCCGGGTGGCCTGCCACCCGAAGCCCGCAGGGCGTAGGGTGGCGGAGAGGATGGGATTCGAACCCACGAGAAGCTTTTGACCTCTACTCCCTTAGCAGGGGAGCGCCTTCGACCACTCGGCCACCTCTCCGTTGCGCCGGTGGATAAAGAAAAGCGTCGGCACAATCAACAAGCCTGACCCATTATCGTTGAAAAAACCGGCTTCCGCCGAAACCGCGCTGCTTTTGCCATGCGGCGATTCTGCGGCAATGCCTTGGCTGACGACTCACAAACATCGCCGCAATTGCGGCAGGCAATTGCCAGATTCGGCCGGATTGCAAGGGCTCGCCCAAGGGCCTCCGACAGCTCAATGGTTAACGGGAGCTTTCCGAGTGAGGCCAAATCGTGTCATTTGTGCAACAAGGCAGGGTGATAGCGCCTGCACAGACCTTTCGCCGATGCGATGGTTGTTGAACGCCGCCGCCTCATGGGTAATGTCGGGTTCGAAGGAGCGGCGCGGTGCGCATCTTTTTCGGTAGTGGGGATGGGGCAGGGAACGCTGTCCTTCAGCAAAGAATACCCAGACCCGTTTTTTAACTTTTGACTGGAGGTCAGAAAATGAACATCAAGAGCCTTCTTCTCGGCTCCGCTGCGGCTCTGGTCGCAGTTTCCGGTGCGCGCGCCGCCGACGCCGTCGTCGTCGCCGAGCCGGAACCCGCTGAATACGTCCGCATCTGCGACGTCTACGGCGCTGGCTACTTCTACATCCCCGGCACCGAAATCTGCCTGCGCATCGGCGGCTATGTCCGCTACGACATCGGCGTCGGCGACGTCGGCGCTTTCACTGGCGCCGAGTCGAACGACTACTTGGACGATGAAGAGCAAAGCACTTATTACAAGAACGCCCGCTTTACGGTGAGGACCTACACCGGCCAGGAAACCGAGCTCGGCACCTTGAGGACCTACACCGAGACCCGCTTTAATTGGGGCAATGATAATGCCTACGGTGATGGCTTGGAAAGAAACGACCAGGGGTTTAAGGGAACTAGCCTGAACTTCGCCTGGATGCAGCTCGGCGGTCTTCGCGTCGGCAAGGACGAATCGGCCTTCCTCACGTTTCACGGTTACCTCGGCAACGTCATCAACGATACGCTGGTTCCCTATGGCGGCTTCGACACCAACGTGGTTCAGTACTACTTCGACTTCGGCAATGGCTTTTCGGCCGTGGCCTCGCTCGAAACCGGTGCAGGCAACCCTTTCAGCGGTCCTGGTGGCCAATTCCAAGACGTCAATCCGGAGACTGGTGGCGTCACAGGCCAAGACTCGATCGACAGCTACGTCCCATACGTCGTTGGCGGCGTGAAATGGACGCAGGGCTGGGGTGCGATCACCGCGCTCGGTGCCTATAACAGCTCCTGGGAAGAGTGGGCCGGCAAGGTCAAGCTCGACGTGACCCCGATGGAGAACCTGTCGCTGTTCCTCATGGTCGGCTACGGCACGGATGACAACATTGACCGCAACTTCTACAAGCAGTGGGGCGGCAATTGGGCAATCTTCGGTGGTGGCACCTACACTATCAACGAGAAGACCTCGTTCAACACGCAGTTGTCGTATGACGAGGACGAGAACTATGGCATCGCAGCCAACATCGCCTACGAGGCGGTTCCCGGCTTCGTAATCACGGCCGAAGTTGACTATGCACACGACGGTCAGTTCGATGAAGGCTATGACAGGAACTGGACCAACGCTGATGATGAGGACAGCATCGGCGGCATGCTTCGCTTCCAGCGCTCGTTCTAACAGGCTTTCCTGACTGAAGACGAACCCGGCGGGCAACCGCCGGGTTTTTTGTTTTTGAAGCATGCGCAAGCCCGCCGACAGTTCCGGCAGCCCGGGAGCTTGCGCGGCCACCTGTGCCGCGCTAGCAAGAAGGCCCTTTTCGAGCGAGCCTTTGCCATGCGCCAGCGCCCTCCCCTCACGCCGATCATCAGCGCGCTTCCATCGACGGTGCCGTTTGTCGGCCCGGAGGCGCAGGAGCGGGATCGCGGTCGCGCGTTTCGCGCCCGCATCGGCGCCAATGAGAGCAGTTTTGGCCCCTCGCCGCGCGTCATCGCCCGCATGGCCGGCGTCGCCCGCGACATGTGGATGTATTGTGATCCCGACAATCACGATCTGAAGCTGGCTGTCGCCGCGCATCTTGGCGTTCGCGTCGAAAACGTGGTGGTCGGCGAAGGCATAGACGGGTTGCTCAGTCTGGTGGCGCGCATGTATGTGGCATCAGGCGACGCGGTGGTCACCTCGCTCGGCGCCTATCCGACCTTCAATTTCCATATTGCCGGCGTCGGCGGCCGGCTGGTCGCGGTCCCCTACGAGAACGACCGGGAAAACCTCGACGGCCTGTTGGCTGCGATCGCCAAGGATAAAGCGCCGCTGGTCTACCTATCCAACCCGGACAATCCGATGGGAAGCTGGTGGGAGGCGGCCGAACTCATCCGCTTCATCGAAGCCCTGCCGGAGACCACCATGCTGGTGCTCGACGAGGCCTATGGCGAATTGGGCCCGGCCTCGGCGCTGCCGCCGATCGACGTGTCGCGGCCGAACGTCATCCGCATGCGCACCTTCTCAAAAGCCTACGGGCTGGCCGGCATACGCTGCGGCTATGCAGTGGCCGACGCCCAGCTGATCCGCGATTTCGAGAAGATCCGCAACCATTACGGCGTCAGCCGCATGGCGCAGATCGCCGGCGTCGAGGCGCTGGCCGATCAGGACTATCTGCAAAGCGTGGTGGTCCGGGTCGCTTCCGGCCGCCGGCGCATCGCTGAGATCGCCGAGGCCAATGGGCTGAAGCCGCTGCCCTCGGCTACCAATTTCGTCACCCTGGACTGCAACGGCGACGGCGCCTTCGCGCTTAAAGTGCTGCAGGCGCTTTTGTCGCGCGATGTGTTCATCCGCAAGCCGATGGTGCCGGTGCTCGACCGCTGCATCAGGGTCAGCGTCGGCCTCGACCACGAGCTCGACATTTTTGCCGAGGAATTGCCGGGTGCGCTGGCGGCGGCACGGGGGAGCTGAAAGGCTGAACAGACGCGCGCTCTTCCTTCTGCCCTTGTGGGAGAAGGTGGCCTCGCGAAGCGAGGTCGGATGAGGGGTGTTCCAGCCTGGCACCGACAGCACTCCGTCCAACACCCCTCATCCGGCTCGGCGCTACGCGCCGATCCACCTTCTCCCACAAGGGGAGAAGGGAAGAGCGCTGTCGCTCCCTTGAATTAATTAAACGTTCGTTTTATTCTCGCCTCTCTCGACGAGGCTTGCATGGCGCGCACGACCGGTTCCGACGGCGAAAAGACCGAAGCAGCGGTTCGCGAGGCGGCGGTCAGCCTGATCGCGCGTCTTGGCTATGAGGCAATGTCGATGCGCCAGCTGGCCGCCGAGGTCGGCGTCCAGGCGGCGGCGCTCTACCATTATTTTCCGACCAAGGAAGACCTTTTGTTCACGCTGATGCGCGAGCACATGGAAGGGCTGATCGAGGCGTGGGACGCGGCGCGCCCGGCCGCGGCCGATCCGGCGACCCGGCTCGCCGCCTATGTCGAAAACCACATCGCCTTCCACATCGAACGCCGCCATTCCACCCATGTCTCGAACATGGAATTGCGCAGCCTGTCGCATAATCGCCTGACGCAGATCCTCAAGCTGCGCACGACCTATGAAAAGGAGCTGCGCGCCATTCTGCGCGATGGCGCAGAAGCCGGCGTCTTCGACATCGAAGACACGGGGCTGACTGCCATGGCGCTGATCCAGATGATGACCGGCGTCATCGTCTGGTTCCGGCCGGGCGAGCGGCTATCGATCTCGGAGGTAACCGCCACATATCTTTCAATGACGATGCGCCTGGTTGGAGCAAAGGCCCGCAGCGCGACAACGACCGACAGCGCCGAGCGAACAAACGACGCTGTAGCACTTTGATTTTGCGCATGATCCACCGCGAAAATCGAATTCGATTTCGGGGTCATGCGCCGGGAGGAACGGCATGTACACGCACACACTTAACTTCGGGCTTGACGAAGACATCGAGGCGCTACGCGACCTGGTGCGGCGCTTCGCCCAGGACAAGATCGCCCCGATCGCCGCCGAGATCGACCGCTCGAATGAATTCCCGGCGCATCTGTGGGCCGAGCTCGGTGGGCTCGGCCTGCTCGGCATCACCGCCGATCCGGATTTCGGCGGCACCGGCATGGGCTATCTCGCTCATGTCGTCGCGATGGAGGAGATTTCGCGAGCCTCGGCCTCGGTCGGCCTCTCCTACGGCGCCCATTCCAACCTCTGCGTCAACCAGATCAATCGCTGGGCGACGCCGGCGCAGAAGAAAAAATATCTGCCCGCGCTGTGCAGCGGCGAAAAGGTCGGCGCGCTGGCAATGTCGGAATCCGGCGCCGGCTCCGACGTCGTGTCGCTCAAACTGCGCGCCGAAAAGCGCAACGATTGCTATGTGCTCAACGGCACCAAGATGTGGATCACCAACGGCCCGGACGCCGAGACGCTGGTCGTCTATGCCAAGACCGATCCGGAGCTCCAGTCGCGCGGCATCACCGCCTTCATCGTCGAAAAATCGATGGCCGGATTTTCCGTCGCGCAAAAGCTCGACAAGCTCGGCATGCGAGGCTCCAACACCGGCGAACTGGTTTTTTCGGATGTCGAAGTGCCGTTCGACAATATGCTGCATGAGGAAGGGCGCGGCGTCGAGGTGCTGATGTCGGGTCTCGACTACGAGCGCACGGTGCTCGCCGGCGGCCCGCTCGGACTGATGGCGGCGTGCCTCGATGTGGCGGTACCCTATGTGCACGAACGCAATCAATTCGGCCAGCCGATCGGCGAGTTCCAGCTGGTGCAGGGCAAGCTCGCCGACATGTATACGACGATGAATGCCGCGCGCGCCTATGTCTATACCGTCGCCGCCGCCTGCGACCGCGGCCAGACGAGCCGCAAGGACGCCGCCGCTTGCGTGCTGTTCGCCGCCGAGAAGGCGACGCAGATGGCGCTCGACGCCATCCAGCTGCTGGGCGGCAATGGCTACATCAATGACTATCCGACCGGCCGGCTTCTGCGCGACGCCAAGCTCTACGAGATCGGCGCCGGCACCAGCGAGATCCGTCGCTGGTTGATCGGGCGCGAAATCATGGCAGATGGGGGGTGATTACATGGCATTTGACACTTTTGTGGCCATTCAGGTGGCAGGAACGGCGGGGACACTCGCGGCGGCAATCGCAGCGTTATTAACAGCCCGTGAAATGCAGAGGCAAAGCAGGAACTCGGTTAGACCTTACGCGGTTCTGACAGGCACGAGATTCGAGCGAACTGTGGACGACGACGACGACTTGAAAGAAGCCACTCTTTCCATTGAGAATGTCGGACAAGGGCCAATGCTCGATGTTTCGATTACGTGGGACTTTGCTAGGCTTTACGAAAACCTTTCTGACAGATTTGTTCTAAACAAGGAATCTGGCTACCTGAAGTTTGAAGCGGGTAAAAAACATATCCTATTTAATTTAGGAAGTGCCCTTGATTTTCGAAACTCGTCAATAAAACGAAACGAAAAAAACGATTTCTCCGTCCCACAGGTCGTAATGGCAATCGTCGATGAAACGCTCGTAAATTATTTTTCTTCCTATGCGGCGTTCGATGAAATTGAGCCATACTTTCACGCAAAACTAGAATACAGTGATATGTACGAAAACAAATTCAATACATACGATATATACATGTACAAGAAATCAACGCCTTATCCCTCTTATGCGGCTCAATGGAAGGCGTTGAAATCTACTGCTTTGGAATTATGACTTATGGCCACGCTGCAAACCCAGATCTCGCCCGCCTCCGACACCTTCCGCGCCAATGCCGAGCGCATGCGGGCGCTGGTCGCCGACATTGCGCAAAAGGCAGCAACCGTCGAGCGTGGCGGCTCGGAGGAAGCGCGTGAGCGCCACCAGAGCCGCGGCAAGCTTTTGCCGCGCGAGCGCCTCGCCCAATTGCTCGACACCGGCTCGCCATTCCTCGAGATCGGCCAGTTCGCGGCGTGGTCGATGTATGGCGAAGACATCGCATCGGCCGGCATCATTACCGGCATCGGCCGCGTCGAAGGCACCGAAGTCATGGTCGTCGTCAACGACGCCACGGTGAAGGGCGGCACCTATTATCCGCTGACGGTGAAGAAGCATCTGCGCGCCCAGGAGATCGCGCTGCAGAACAGATTGCCTTGCGTCTATCTGGTCGACAGCGGCGGCGCCAATCTGCCCAACCAGGACGAGGTGTTTCCCGACCGCGACCATTTCGGCCGCATCTTCTACAACCAGGCCAACATGTCGGCTGCGGGCATACCGCAGATCGCCTGCGTCATGGGTTCGTGCACGGCGGGCGGCGCCTATGTGCCGGCGATGTCGGACGAGACGATCATGGTGCGCAACCAGGCGACCATCTTCCTCGGCGGCCCGCCGCTGGTGAAGGCCGCCACCGGCGAGGACGTCAGCGCGGAGGAGCTGGGCGGCGCCGATGTCCACACGCGGCTTTCCGGTGTTGCCGATCATTATGCGCTGGACGACGAGCATGCGCTGGCGATCGCGCGCCGCATCGTCAAGAACCTCAATCGAAACAAGCAGATCGGGCTGGCGCTACGCGATCCGATTGCGCCGCTCCATGCAGCGGAAGAACTCTACGGCATCGTGCCGACCGATCTGCGCCAGCCCTATGACGTGCGCGAAGTGATGGCCCGCATTGTCGACGGCTCCGAATTCGAGGAGTTCAAGCAGAACTATGGCACCACGCTGGTCACCGGCTTTGCCCATCTTCAGGGCATGCCGGTCGGCATCATCGCCAACAACGGCGTGCTGTTTTCCGAAAGCGCGCTGAAGGGCGCGCATTTCATCGAGCTGTGCTGCCAGCGCAAGATCCCGCTGATCTTCCTGCAAAACATCACCGGCTTCATGGTCGGGCGAAAATACGAGGCCGGCGGCATCGCCAGGGATGGCGCCAAGCTGGTGATGGCGGTCGCCACGGCCCGCGTGCCGAAGGTCACCATGATCATCGGCGGCTCGTTCGGCGCCGGCAATTACGGCATGTGCGGACGCGCCTATTCGCCACGCTTCCTGTGGATGTGGCCGAATGCCCGCATCTCGGTGATGGGCGGCGAGCAGGCGGCCACCGTGCTGGCCGTCGTCAAGCGCGAGGGGATCGAGCGCAAGGGCGGGCAATGGAGCGCGGAGGAGGAGGCAAAATTCAAGAAGCCGATCCTGATGAAATACGAGCATGAAGGCCACCCGCTCTATTCCTCCGCCCGGCTCTGGGACGACGGCATCATCGATCCGGCCAAGACGCGTGAGGTGCTGGCGCTCAGCCTGTCAGCCGCGCTGAACGCCGGGATCGAGGAGACAAGCTTCGGCGTGTTCAGGATGTGACGATGAGCAAGATCGACCCCAGAATTCGCGTTCATGTCGGCGACATCACCAAACTGGCGGTCGATGCCATCGTCAACGCCGCCAACACCTCACTTCTGGGCGGCGGAGGCGTCGACGGCGCCATCCACCGTGCGGCCGGCCCCGAACTCCTGGCCGAATGCCGGACACTCAATGGCTGCAAAGTCGGCGACGCGAAACTCACCAAAGGTTACAGGCTGCCGGCACGCTATGTCATCCACACGGTCGGACCGGTTTGGCAAGGCGGCGGCAAGGGCGAAGCTGAGCTGTTGGCCTCCTGCTATCGCCGGTCGCTCGAACTTGCCGCCGCCAAGGGTTGCCGGACGGTGCATTTCCGGCGATCTCGACCGGTGTATACCGGTATCCAAAGGACCAGGCGACGCAGATCGCCGTTGGCGCCGTGAGCGCCTTCATCACCCACAACGCGGTTCCGGAGACCGTCATCTTCTGCTGCTTCGACCAGCGAACGGCGGACCTGTACCGGCAGGCCATTGCTGCGCCTGGCGGAGCGTGATGTGATATGGTGATGAGAACGCTCGCTCCGTTGCGCTGGCGGGACAGCGCCCCCCTCTGTCCTGCCGGACATCTCCCCCACTTGGGGGGAGATTGGCTGGCTCCCCTGCTTTCGCCAATCTCCAACATTGAAAGAAGGACTGCGAGGCAGCAGCTGCCAATCTCCCGCATTGTGGGGGAGATGCCAAGTGGTGGCAAAGAGGGCAGGACAGAGGGGGGCGCGAAGGAACACCCACGCCGTTGGCGGCAAGCACTGGCTTTGGAGGTTCCATGTTCGCCAAAATCCTGATCGCCAACCGCGGCGAGATCGCTTGCCGGGTGATCCGCACCGCGCGCAGGATGGGCATGCGCACGGTCGCCGTCTATTCCGACGCCGACGCCGGCGCCTTGCATGTCGAGATGGCCGACGAAGCTGTGCATATCGGTCCCTCGCCGGTCGGCGAAAGTTATCTGCGCGGCGACAAGATTGTCGCGGCGGCTTTGGCCACCGGCGCCGAAGCCATCCATCCCGGCTACGGCTTTCTGTCGGAAAACCCTGACTTCGTCGATCAGGTGACCGCGGCCGGGCTCGTCTTCATCGGCCCGTCGGCCGCCTCGATCCGCGCCATGGGGCTGAAGGACGCGGCCAAGCGGCTGATGGAGAAGGCCGGCGTGCCGGTTGTGCCAGGCTATCACGGCGAGGCGCAGGAGATCGTGCTGCTCGCCTCCAAGGCACGCGAGATCGGCTATCCCGTGCTGATCAAGGCGCGCGCCGGTGGCGGCGGCAAGGGCATGCGGCGCGTCGAACATCCCGACGACTTTTCCGAGGCGCTGTCGGGTGCGCGGCGCGAGGCTAAGGCCGCTTTCGGCGACGACCGCGTGCTGGTCGAGAAATATGTCGAGAAGCCGCGCCACATCGAGGTTCAGGTATTCGGCGATATGTTTGGCAATGTCGTGCATCTCTACGAGCGCGACTGCTCGGCGCAGCGCCGCCACCAGAAGGTGATCGAGGAGGCACCCGCCCCCGGAATGACACCGGCATTGCGCAAGGCGATGACGGAGGCGGCGGTGAAGGCCGCCAAGGCGATCGACTATTCCGGCGCCGGCACCATCGAGTTCATCGTCGATGCCTCGCAAGGGCTGAAGGCCGACCGCTTCTGGTTCATGGAAATGAACACCCGCCTGCAGGTCGAGCACCCCGTCACCGAAATGGTCACCGGCACCGACCTGGTCGAATGGCAGTTGCGGGTGGCGTCCGGCGAAAAGCTGCCGAAGACGCAGAGCGAGATCACGCTCTCCGGACACGCCTTCGAGGCGCGCATCTATGCCGAGGACGCTGCAAAGGGCTTTTTGCCGGCGACGGGCACGCTGCATCACCTGAAATTTCCGGATACAGCGCCCGAGGGCGCCAGCATGCGGATCGAGACTGGCGTGCAGGCCGGCAATGCCATCTCGCCGTTCTACGACCCGATGATCGCCAAGCTCGTCGTCCACGGCAAGAACAGGCAGGCGGCGCTCGAAGCCCTGGGCATAGCCCTTTCGCAGACCGAGATCGCCGGCTCGACCGTCAACACCGCCTTTCTCGCGGCCCTAGCCGCTGACGCGGATTTTTCGGCAGGTGACGTCGACACCGGGCTGATCGGCAGGCACCAGCAAGCGCTGACCGCAGTGCCGCCGCCGAGCAGCGAGATCGTCGCCGCGGCCGCACTTGCGGCGTCCCGCGCCGGGGCTCAGGCGCAGACCCGAGACCCGTGGTCGTCGCTTGCCGGTTATGCGCATTTCCACACTGTTCCGCGGCGCACGCGGCTGCGCTACGGCGAGGATGATATCCTCGCGCTTGTTTCGGTGCGGCCGGACGGGCGCTTCCAAGTGGCACTGGACGCACCTTATGACAGCGCGCTTGATCTTCGCGCTGCCCCTCGCCTCGCCCGCTGGCCAAGTCATGTCACTGTCTTTTCGGGCGCCGTCGGCTACAGCTTCGCGGTGCCGGACCCGTTGGCAAGGGCTGACGAAATCGCGGCCGGTGCCGACAGCCTGCGCGCGCCGATGCCGGGCCTGGTCAAGCTGGTGCGCGCGGCAAAAGGCGAAGCCGTCATCAAGGGCCAGCCGCTGTTGATCCTGGAAGCGATGAAGATGGAGCACACGATTTCCGCCACGCACGACGGGACGATCGCCGAGATCGCAACAGAGGGCGCGCAGGTCACTGATGGCACGGTGCTGGTGCGTTTTGCCGAGGAAGCCCACGGCTGACCGCTGTTCATCCACGAGGCGACGTCGGAACACACGCTCCACAAACGCATGCCAACATGGATAATGGCCGGATCTGACCGGCCATCTCCGATAATCGCCAGGCGACGCCAGCCATCACGGCTTGATCGGCGCGTATTTGCCGTCGTGCCACTGGTTGATGTCGTAGCTGACGTTCTTGAGGTCGCCTTTTTCATCGAAAGTGACAGGGCCGACGACGGTGCTGATCGGCTCACCGTTCTTCATCGCTTCGGCAACCTTGGCCGGGTCGTCGCTGCCGGCGCGCTTGATACCCTCGGCAAAGGCCTGGATCACGGCATAGGAGAACAGCGTAAAGCCCTCGGGCACGAAGCCGCCCGCCTTGATCTTTTCGATGGCCTGCTTGGCTTCGGGCTTCGCCTGCGGATCCGACGGGAAGACGAACATGGTGCCTTCGCCGGCCGGGCCGGCAACCTGCCAGAATTCCGGCGTGGCGATCGAGTCCGGCATGATCAGCTGGAACTTGAAGTCCTGTTCCGCCGACTGGCGCAGGATGAGGCCGGCCTCCGGGTGGTAGCCGCCGAAATAGACCGCATCAGCCTTCAGCTCCTTGAGTTTGGTGACAAGCGCCGAGTAGTCCTTTTCGCCGGCGTTGATGCCCTCATAGAGGATCTCGTTGAGGCCATTCTGGTTCATCGTCGCCTTGACGGCATCGGCCACGCCCTGCCCGTAGGCGCTCTTGTCATGCATGATGACGACTTTCTTGCCGGCGTATTTCTTGGCGATCCATGGACCGATGAAGGCGCCTTGGGCATCGTCGCGCGTGTAAAGGCGCATGATCGTCGGCCAGTCGGCTTTCGCCGCCGCGTCCGTCAGCTCCGGGTTCGACGAGGCCGGACTCATCATCAGCGCACCGGCTTCGGCATAGACGGCCGAGGCCGGGATGCTCGAGCCCGAGCAGGCATGGCCATCGATGAACTTGACGCCGTTGGCGACGATGCGGTTGGCGACCGAAACCGCCTGCTTCGGATCGCACTGGTCATCCTGGACGTCGAGCTTGATCTGGCGGCCGTCGACGCCGCCGGCCGCGTTGATCGCATCGGCCGCGGCTTGCGCGCCCTGCTTGAACTGATCGCCGATGGTGGCAAGCTGTCCGGTCATCGGTCCGACCACCGAAAAGGTGATGTCTTCGGCGAAGGCAACCGGCGCACTCATCACCAGGCCGACTATGGCCGCGCTCAAAATAACCAATTTTTTCATGACGATACAACTCCTCCACTCGCGCACGGCCGCTTCGGCCGCGCCTCTTCCAGAATAGGTGGGAGAATTTCACCCCTCGCCAAGCCTGTCTAGGCGCATCGGCGGCTGGGCCTGCCGCCTTTCTGTTGGACCACGATCTTTCCAAAAATCGATTTCCACTTTTTGGGATCAGGGTCCGAAAACCAAAAAGCCGCGCCTGCCTTGTTCCGGCCGGTCGCGGCTTTTGTCGATCGAACAATCCCGAACGCTCCCACGCGCGCCCCGAAAATCGCTCGCCTTCCCTGTCGTCGCGCGGCTTGGCTGTATCCGGCCTGCAGCGTTCTTGTCATTGTTGGTCCGGCCGTCTTGCGCGGCCTTGTTCTTGCCGGTCCGGTCCGTCTTGCGCGGCCTTGAAGCGTCCCTGTCGGTGATCTCAATGCCTCATGAACTGAGGGCCTGATGAACTCAGGTCAAACTTAGTGCATCGTCATCCATTCGCGGGCTTCGCGCAGCGCCCTGGCGATCTCGACCTTCGACATGGCGGCCGACAATTCCGAGCGCAGTTCCGCTGCCCGGGCCGAGCCCTTGATCGCAGCGATGTTGAACCATTTGTGGGCGGCGACGACATCGGTCTCGCAATCGCGGCCGGTCGCATACATCATGCCCAGTTCGAAAAGAATGTCGGCCTGGGCAGTTGCCCCCATGGCGCCGAAGCCGGCTTCAGGCATTTCAAAACGTGCCATTTTCAATCCCCTGTTCTAGCCCCTGTCAGGCTCCCGAGAGCTGCCTCCTTCTGGCCCTTGGAAACCCTTGGGGCGGCCGCTCTTTCGATGCTTTCGAGAATGAACCGAAGGCTTGAATCCGTCGTTAAGTGGCGTGCTTAATTTGAGGAAAACAAAGCTAAAACAATAGGTAAACGCAGAAATTCATTAACGATGCAAAGCCAGCAATTGCGCCGGTTTGGGCTAAAATTGATGAAAATTTGCGAGGCGCAAATCAAGACTCCGCTAACCACGGGAGACAAAGCCAGCATGCAAGGCGTTTCATTTCTCGCTGACCAGACCGCTTCGGGCGGCCTGAAAAATCCCGACGTCTTCCGCGGCGGCACCGCTTTTGTTTTGCCGGGAGGTGGATTAGCTTACGTTTGCGTAAGAGGCAGACTGGCGGGGCGCAACACCCGGTCGGATGCCCCAGGGAGGAGAAACATGTTTCGCAAAATCAGCATGGCCCTTGCGGCCACATTGATCATGGCCGGCACGGCTTGGGCCGACCCGATCGAAGGCAACTGGAAAACGCAAGCCGGTTCGACCGCCGCCATCGCGGGCGGTGGCGGCGCATTTTCCATCACGCTCAAATCTGGCAAGTTTGCCGGCAAGCGCATCGGTTCGTTCAAGGTGTCCGGCGCCAACAAATATACCGGGACGATAACCGACCCGGAGACCGACAAGACCTATTCGGGCAAGGCCTCGGTCTCAGGCGCTTCGCTCAAGATGAGCGGCTGCGTCCTCGGCGGGCTGATCTGCCGGAGCCAGACCTGGCACAAGCTCTGATCGTTGCGACTGCCACGAATTGAAAACGGGGCCGCGAAGGCTCCGTTTTTGTTCGCGCCTCTGTATTTAGGACACCAATCAATCGTGCGGGCTGCGCCTTCTGCGCCCAACAGCAATTTTTGCGCGTCCTTCGACCCCTGCCGGCAAGATTCGGGCCAGCAAGATTTGGGGCAAGCAAGATTTGGGGGCAGCAATGCGGGCCGGCAGCAAGACTGCGGCGACGCTCGTGGCCGGTGACGGCGCGGTTTGACGGCCGCCACCCGGCACTCCGTCTAAATTTGAACCGCAGATGAACGCCGGCATCAGAACCGGTTCAGTTGCATCAGAGTATTCTCATGCGTGTAGAAGGAGAACCGCGCCATGTTCGCCCGCCGCTTCACCATCGTCTGCCTGCTGATGAGCCTGTTCGGCATGTCGTTCGCCATCCTCGTTGCCGAGGCCGGGCGGCCGAACCGGCAGGAATTGGCCCGCTCCTGGGACCAGGCCAATTCCTGCCGGTTCGGTTGCCCGAGCCACTTTCGCCATTGACGCCGACAAAAACCCCCAGAGAGAAGCAACAAGCCATGAACCGCATCGTCGCCAACGCCCTCAAGACCCTTCGGCTTGTGCCGCGGGCGACGCTCATCCTGATGGTTCTTGCAGCGCCGGTTCTGGCCGTGCCGACGATGCGCGCCGATGCCGGCTCGACGATCGAAGCGCCAGCGCTGAAGAAGACCGGCGTCGGCTTTGTGCTGTTGGTTAGCCTGCGGCGTGGTTAGGCAATCGGCCTTCATCGAACCATTCAAAAATAAAAAACGACCCTTTGGCCCCCTCCCAACCGCATGGCCAAGCCTCTATATTGGGTCATGGAAAAGCGAATCTATCCCCAAGCTATAGACTCAATCGTGATGCCGGAGCCGTTTGGCCGGCAGATCTTCAATGATGCAGGAAAGGCTGTCGCGGCCTTGCAGGCCCTCTACGACCGCAACACCAAATTCCTGCGCGATTCGTTTACGGCGCTCGCCGCAGGCGGCGACAACAACAAGCGCTACCGGGCCTTTTATCCGGAGGTCGGTGTCACCACGACTTCGTTCACCCAGATCGACTCGCGGCAGGCTTACGGCCATATGCCGACGCCCGGGCATTTCTCGACCACCATAACCCAGCCCGCCCTTTTCGAACGCTATCTCATCGAACAGCTTCGCCTGATCATGCGCAATCACGGCGTTCCGGTCACGGTTTCGGAATCGACGACGCCCATCCCGCTGCATTTCGCGTTCCTGGAAGGCTCCCATGTCGACGGCGCGGCAGCCGAGCGCATCAGGCGGCCGATCCGTGACCTGTTCGACGTGCCGGATCTCGACGGCACCGACGACCAGATCGCCAACGGCACGTTCGAAGTTGCGTTGGGCGAAGCCAGGCCATTGGCGGCGTTCACGGCGCAACGCATCGACTACTCGCTGCACCGGATGTCGCACTACACGGCGACCAGTCCGCAGCATTTCCAGAATTTCGTGCTGTTCACCAATTACCAGTTCTACATCGACGAATTCGTCGCCCGTGCGCACGATCTGATGGCGAAAGGCGGCGGCGGATACGTCGAATTCGTCGAGCCGGGAAACGTCGTCACCAAGGCTGGACAAAGCGCGCCCAGCCATGGCGTGGCGCCGCCGCGCCTGCCGCAGATGCCGGCCTATCATCTGAAGAAGCCGAATCATGGCGGCATCACCATGGTCAATATCGGCGTCGGCCCCTCCAACGCCAAGACGATCACCGACCACATTGCGGTGCTCAGGCCGCATGCCTGGGTAATGCTCGGCCATTGCGCCGGCCTGCGCAACACCCAGGCGCTGGGCGACTATGTGCTGGCGCATGCCTATGTGCGGGAAGACCATGTACTGGACGATGACCTTCCGGTCTGGGTGCCGATCCCGCCCCTGGCCGAAATCCAGGTGGCGCTGCAGGAGGCGGTCGCCGAAGTCACCGGCCTTTCCGGCTATGACCTCAAGCGTATCATGCGCACCGGCACCGTTGCCACCATCGACAACCGCAACTGGGAGTTGCGCGACCAGCGTGGGCCGGTGCAGCGGCTGTCGCAGTCACGGGCGATCGCGCTCGACATGGAGTCGGCGACGATCGCGGCCAATGGCTTCCGCTTCCGCGTACCCTACGGTACGCTGCTTTGCGTCTCCGACAAGCCCCTGCATGGCGAATTGAAGCTGCCAGGCATGGCGACCGAATTCTACAAGCGGCAGGTGGCACAGCATTTGACGATCGGCATCAGGGCGATGGAAAAGCTGGCCGAGATGCCGATGGAACGGTTGCATTCGCGCAAGCTCAGAAGCTTTTCGGAGACGGCGTTCCAGTAGCACCGCTCGGCCTGCGACCTTGGTAACAGCGCGGCACGGCATTTCGTAATCTTGCTTTGGGCTGCATTTCTGCCGATAAGCAAAGTAGATGGCACCCGTTCGAGACATGATGGCTTCGATGGCGTTCGTAGCAATGCTCGTCTTCTCGGTCGCGCTGGTGGCCGGGTTTTTCGGAACGCTGCATCCGGCCTTCGATTCCTTCGCTCATTTCCGCGTTCATCTTGCCGTGCTGATGACGCTTTGCGCGCTGCCACTGCTGGCGACCTCGTTTCGCCTACAGGCGGCCACAGCGCTGCTCTTTGCAGTGGCTGCGTTTGCCACCACCTCGAACGCCCTGTCGGTGCCCCGCCTGTGGCCGGTCCAGGCAGCCTACGAAGCCGAGGCCGGCGACCAGGCGGTCTACCCCGGTGACCAAGCGGTCTACCGCCTGCTGCAGATGAACTTGCGGTTCAACAATCCAACGCCTGAAAAAGTCCTGTCGCTGATCGGCCGGACCCAGCCTGATGTGATCACCCTCGATGAGGTGTCCGACATGTGGAAGGCGAAGCTTGGCCATCTTGCCAGCGCCTACCCTTACCGGATCCTCTGCCCCTACCCCAATGGCGTTTTCGGCGTTGCGCTGCTGTCCAGACGGCCGTTTGCCGCCGGCACGCAACCGCGCTGCGATGGCCGCGGCGCGATGGCCATCGCGACGGTCGATTTCGGCGGAACCAACGTCGACGTCGCCGCCGTGCACCTCACCTGGCCATGGCCGCGCCACCAGTCACCGCAGATCGGCGAATTGTCGGGGGAGTTCGCCTCGCTTGGCGAGACATCGATCATGGCAGGCGACTGCAATGCAGTGCCGTGGAGCGCCGCCGTGCGGCGCGTCGCAAATCTTGGCAAGCTGACCGTGGCGCCTTCGCCGGGGCCGACCTGGCTCTATATCGAGTTGCCGGATTTCCTGCGCTTCGCCGGACTGCCGATCGACCAGGTTTTCAGCAAGGGCGCGGTTCTCATCCGTTCGGTGTCGCGGCTGGAAGGCACGGGCTCCGACCATCTTCCGCTGATGGTGGAATTCTCGCTCAGGCCGGAACAGAAGAAGCCAGTCGACGAACATGAAACTGCGACGGCATCCGTGCGACAGAACGGCAGGCCCCGAGGCTGAGCTACTGCTTGCGCAACAGCGCCCTGATGAGGTGCTCGACATGGCCGCCTTCGCGATGCTCGCGCGCGTCGAAGGCGTTCTGTTTCGCCTCGTATTCGGCATAGACGGCCTTGATCCGGCGCCTCGCCTCGCGGTGCGTCTTGCTGCAAAACAAGTTGTCGGCGAACTCCAGTCCAGTGATCGATCTTTCGGTCGCCCGCATCATTGTCCTGGCGATGCGGCCATGGTGATGCTCGTGAGCACGAACGCCCGCGAAAAACCGCTTCCAGCGCTTCTGCAGCGCCGGTGTCGCGGCTGAGGCCAAACGCGGCAAGGTGTAGGTGAGATCGAGTGTGCCATTGGCCTGCCGCAGACGGCAGACACCACCCTCCCTTGTGACCTCAAGGTCCCAATCGACGGTATAGGCGGCCAGCGCGATGGCGTGCGTCATGAAGCCGTGCCGCTTCGGACCGTTGCGGTCCATGGCCTCGATCAGGGCGGCGCCCGTGGTTCCAATGATGTCGTAGGTCCGGGTCTTGACCAGCACCTTCGTGTCAGCCAATGCCGACGGTGCGAAGCCGCACAAGCCGCCAATCGCCACAAGGCACGTCAGAACCGCCAGGCGCATGGTCATCTCCCGGGTCAGAAAGAATGGAACCACAAGCGCCGCCCCGCTTCAACTTCTTTTAGACGCCGCACATATAATAGGCCTTCACCGGCTTTCATTTTTGGTCGGCGGTCGAGACGGCCGCCGGGCCGATCTGGCTTGCTGGGGCTACATGTTCTGGTAGACTACATGTTTTGGTAGACTGGTCCCTCTCCACCTTGTGGCGGCACCCAGGTAATGTTTCGGTTCGGGTCCTTGATGTCGCAGGTCTTGCAGTGGACGCAGTTTTGCGCGTTGATGACAAAGCGCACGTCCTTCGCTGCGGAATCGGCGGCGGCGTTGCCATCCTTGTCGACCCATTCGTAGACGCCGGCCGGGCAGTAGCGTGTCGAGGGCCCGGCATAGACATCGTGCTCGGAACGCTGCTGCAGATCCATATCCGCGACCAGCAGGTGGACGGGCTCGTTTTCCTCGTGGTTGGTGTTGGAGAGAAACACCGAGGACAGGCGGTCGAAGGTGAGCACACCATCCGGCTTCGGATAGGCGATCTTCTTATGCCTGGCGGCCGGCTCCAGCGTCGCATAATCGGCATTGCCGTGCTTCAGCGTGCCAAAAGGCGAGAAGCCGAACAGCGAATTCAGCCACATGTCGAGGCCGCCGATGCCGACGCCGACGACGGTGCCGAAGCGCGACCACAATGGCTTGACGTTGCGCACCTTCTTCAAATCCTTGCCGATGTCGGTTGCCCGCCATGCCGCCTCGTAGGAAGCCAGTTCGTCATTGGCGCGGCCGGCGCCGATCGCCTCGGCGACATGCTCGGCCGCCAGCATTCCGGAGAGCACGGCATTGTGCGAACCCTTGATGCGCGGCACGTTGACGAAGCCGGCAGCACAACCGATCAGCGCGCCGCCGGGAAAGGACAGTTTCGGCACCGACTGCCAGCCACCCTCGGTGATGGCACGGGCGCCATAGCCGAGCCGCTTGCCGCCCTCGAATGTGCCCCTGATCGCCGGGTGGGTCTTGAAGCGCTGGAACTCGTCGAACGGCGACAGATAGGGGTTCTTGTAGTTGAGGTGGACGACGAAGCCGACCGCCACCTGGTTGTCTTCCAGATGGTAGAGGAAGGAGCCGCCGCCGGTCTTCATGTCGAGCGGCCAGCCGAAGGAGTGCTGGACAAGGCCTGGCCGGTGGTTCTCCGGCTTGACCTGCCAGAGCTCCTTGAGACCGATGCCGTATTTGCCGGGCTCGCGGCCGTCGGAAAGATGGTATTTGGCGATCAGCTGCTTGGCCAGCGAGCCGCGCGCGCCCTCTCCGATCAGCACATATTTGCCCATCAGCGCCATGCCCGGCGCGAAGCCCGGGCCATGCGTGCCATCCTTCTCGACGCCCATGTCGCCGGTGACAACGCCGGTGACCGCGCCCTCGCCACTGTAAATGAGATCCACGGCGGCAAAGCCCGGATAGATCTCAACGCCCAGCGCCTCGGCCTTGGTCGCCAGCCAGCGACAGACATTGCCGAGCGAAACGATGTAGTTGCCGTGGTTGTTCATCAGCGGCGGCATCAGGATATTGGGCAGGCGGAACGAACCGGCGGGGCCAAGGACCAGGAAATGGTCTGCCGTGACCGGCGTCTTGAACGGATGTCCCTCCTCGTCACGCCAGCCCGGCAGCAGCCGGTCGATGCCGATCGGATCGACGACGGCGCCGGACAGGATGTGGGCGCCGACTTCGCCACCCTTTTCCAGGACGACGACGGAAAGCTCGGGATTGACCTGCTTGAGACGGATCGCGGCAGCAAGGCCGGCCGGACCGGCGCCGACGATGACCACGTCGAATTCCATGCTTTCGCGTTCGATCTCGCTCATCAACCCCTCACTGGCTGCCGCATTTGCGCATCTTGCTGGCTTATCCGCTGCATAGCGCATCAATTCGCGACGCGAAACCGGCGCTGACGTGACAATGCCGATTTCGTCAAAAGTCGCGCGCGTCGTACTACAAAATCGCGATTTGCGGTCACCGGAACATCGATCCGGGTCAAGCCATTGCAAAGTGAGCCGTTGCCCCGACGTTTTTTAATTGTTCGACGGCTTGCTTATCGGCCATACTTCGAACCATGCGCACATACGGGCCATCCGGCTTTTCATCGACGCGCTTTTTTTCGTCGCCCGGACGGATTTGCCGGGCGCTCGTTTTGGCCCTTTTGCCGCTGGCGTCCGTTGGCGCCCACGCCGAGCCGCAAAAGGTCTGGGTGGCCGGAGCCTACTCCTTTTCCGACGAGCTGGGCGGCTTCCGTATCACCAGCGCCTCGGGCATCGGGACAAAGGAGGACCCGCTTGTCATCACCGAAGAGCTGAATTCGGCGACACCAGTGACACTGACGATCCGCACGACGAAGCCGATCCAGCCCTTCGGCACTGCGGGCCAATTTGCCAACGGCCTCATGTATATGCGCATCGATGTGCTCAACAACAGCGGCCAGGCCTGGGTCGAGTTCCAGTTCGAGCTCCAGGAGATACTCCACCGGCCGAGCGTGTTCGGCGACGGGCTGTCGTTCGACCAGCGCAACAAAACGCCTGACAACATCGGGTCGAGCAGCTTTGCCGATTTCGATCGCGACTTCGAACCCTATGACCGGTTGCTGTTCAAGAGCGGCAAGATCGACCCGTTGAAGACAGCAAAATTCGATTACCTGATCACCGACTACACACCGCGCTGGACGTTCTATCTGGTGCAGGATCCGCGGATACCGTCGAGCTGAACTACTTCGTCATTCCAGGGTCTTCGCAGCGTCGCTTCGCTCCAGCTCCGCCCCAGGGTGACGAAATCATGAAGCATCGCGCCAATCACGATGTTGCAAATTCCTGCCGCGCGGCTGAATGTGAAAGCATGACTGCCGTTTCCCGAGACAACCGACCTGATATTGCCGACCTGCTGGCCTTCTACGCCAGCGCCGGGGTCGATGACGCGCTCGAAGAGGAGCCGCTGAACAGGTTTGCCGAGACTGCGTCAAAGCCGCCTGAGCGGGCGCCAGCGACAGTTACGCCGCCAACCGGTGAAAACGCAGCGCTGCCACGCTCGACAAGCCTGTCACGCGCCCAAATGGGCGAATGGCAAGCTGCGGCACCGGCGGTGCGCGCGCCGTCCGGTACGGTGACAGTGCCCGACGAGCAGCAAGCGGCATTGGCTCGCCAATTGGCGACGACGGCGGCGACCCTGGACGAGCTTCGCCAGTACATGGCGGCTTTCGACGGCTGCAACCTCAAATTCACCGCCAAGAACCTGGTGTTCGCCGACGGAAATCCGAATGCCGCGGTGATGCTGGTCGGCGAGGCGCCCGGGCGCGACGAGGACATCGAGGGATTGCCGTTCGTCGGCCGCTCGGGCCGGCTGCTCGACCGGATGCTGGCCGCGATCGGCCTCGACCGGACCTCGGCCTACATCGCCAATGTCATCCCCTGGCGGCCGCCGGGCAACCGCACGCCGACGCTGCACGAGACCGAGATTTGCCGGCCGTTCATCGAACGGCAGATCGAGCTGGTCAATCCGAAGGTGCTGGTCAATTTGGGCGGCCCCTCGGCAAACACCCTTCTCAACACCACAGAGGGCATCCTGCGGCTGCGCGGCAACTGGCGCGTCCACACGACCGCCGCCGGCATTGCCATTCCAGCCATGCCGACGCTTCATCCGGCCTATCTCTTGAGAACCCCCGCGCACAAGAAGCTGGCGTGGCGGGATTTCCTTGAAGTGAAGGCGAAACTGCGGACGCTGGGCTGAAGGTTCAAGGTTGGCCAATCTCCGCCCTCGTGGGGGGAGATTGCCGGCAGGCCAGAGGGGGCGCGAAGGATCGCCCACTTTCGTGGTCTCCCGATAGGTCGGTGGGACAGCGCCCCCCTCTGCCTTGCCAGGCATCTCCCCCACAAAGGGGGAGATTGGCTGTCATCACCGCTTTCGCCAATCTCCGAAGTGGATGCTGTACCAATAACCTCCCCGGTAATTGAAATGCATCTGCGGCCGGCCTAGTCATGCGCTCATGACAGCAACCCAGACTTCCGCCGGCAGCCTCATTCGCGAATGGCGCATGCGTCGGCGTATGAGCCAGCTTGATCTCGCCATGGAAGCCGAAATCTCGCAGCGGCATCTGAGCTTCGTGGAAAGCGGCCGCGCGGCACCCTCGCGCCACATGGTGCTGCACCTGGCCGAGCAGCTGTCGATCCCGCTGAGGCAGCGCAACCAGCTCCTGCTGGCCGCAGGCTTTGCCCCGAGCTTCAGCGAGCGTCCGCTCACCGATGCCTCGCTGGCGCCGGCGATGGCGGCGGTCGAGATCGTGCTCAAGGGCCACGAACCCTTCCCAGCGCTGGCTGTCGACCGGCACTGGGACCTGGTATCGGCGAACGCCGCCATCGGCCCTTTCCTGGCCAACGTCGCCGAGCCCTCCTTGCTGAAGCCGCCGGTCAACGTGCTGCGGCTCAGCCTGCACCCGGATGGCGTCGCGCCGCGCATCGTCAACCTCGCCGAATGGCGCGCGCATCTTCTTGACCGGCTGAAACACCAGAATGACGCCTCAGGCGACCCGGTTCTGGTCGAACTGGAACGCGAGCTTCGGACCTATCCGTCCGGCATGAACGGCACAAGGCCGGTGCCGGTCGAGCCGAACGCGATCGTGCATCCGCTGCGGCTTGCCCATGGCGATGCCGTGCTGTCGTTCATCAGCACCATCACCGTGTTCGGCACGCCGCTCGACGTGACGCTGTCGGAACTGGCGATCGAATCCTTTTTCCCCGCCGATGAGCAGACAAGGACGGTGCTGGTGCGATTGGCGAACGAGCGGACCGAGCCGTCCTGATCATCCTTGCGGCGGGGTCGCCTGGCGGGTGCGGGCACGTTCAAGGCCCAGTTGCCGCTCGCGCCAGATGATGAAGATGCCCGCGGCAACGACGATCACGCCGCCGATGAGCATATGAACCGTCGGGACGTCGCCGAAGGCGAGATAGCCGACAACGATGCCAAGCAGCATCGACGTGTATTCGAAAGGCGCTACGACCGAGGCCTCGGCATGGCGATAAGCTGCCGTCATCAGAATCTGAGCGAGCCCGCCGCAAAAGCCTGCAGCAATGAGCAGGCCCGCCTGCGCCGGTGTCAGCGCCTGCCAGCCGAACGGCAGCGACAGCAACGCCAGGAGGCTCGCCGTCACCGAAAACCACAGCACGATGGTTGCCGTCGGTTCGCTCTGGACGAGGTTGCGCACCAGCAGCATGGCGGCGGCCGAGATCGCTGCCGCGACCAGTGCGGCGATGACGCCGAGCACCTCTTGATCGCCAAGTGCTGCGCCCGAACCCAGCAGCGTCAGTTCCGGCCATGAGATGACCAGCACCCCGATCAGTCCGACCGCAACCGCGCTCCAGCGATAGACGCGGATCGCTTCGCCGAGGAAGATCGAACTGAACACCACCACCAGCAGCGGCTGTGCGTAGTTCAGCGCGATCGCTTCCGGCAGCGGCAGCCGTATCAGCGCGAAGAAGCCGAGCCCCATGGCGCAGACGCCGACAACGCCGCGCGCAATGTGGTTGAGCGGGCGCTTGGTCGAAAACGCGGTGCCAAGTTTTCCCTGGAAGGCCAGGAAGATGACGATCGGAAAGATGGCAAAGAACGAGCGGAAGAAGACGATCTGGCCCGCCGGCACCGTGCCCGCCGCCTTGATGCAGGACGACATGGCGACAAAGACCGCCACTGAGACGACCTTGAGCATGATCCCGGTCAGCGTGTTGTGCCCGCCGGGATGGTCCGTCGGGTTCACTTGGCAGCTGCTTCCTGCTCCTCGCGACGCAGCACAGAGGCGCCCATGCCGAATTTCGGTGTGACGACGGTCATGGATACCTCGCGACGATGATTGGAAAACGAGTGCCTGAATAGGCGCTGCGGCAGTTTTGTCGAGTGACGGTTTCGTGTAAAGAGCGCGTGCTTCAAATTTCTTCGACCAGCGGATCCACCTGCCGCTGCGGGAATCGACAGGAAACCTCACGGAATGCGCACGGACACCGGCCAGGTCTTCAAGCTCGAAGACTATCGCCCCACCGACTATCTCATTCCGGAAACCGGCCTGACTTTCCGCCTGTCGCCAGAAGCCACGCGCGTCACCGCCGTGCTGACGGTCGAGCGCCGCGACGGCATCGCGGCGTCAGTGCCGCTGGTGCTGGACGGCGATGGCCTGACGCTCGGCCGCGTCGCAATCGACGGCCAGACACTTGCGCCGACCGATTTTTTTGCCACGCCCGATCAGTTGACGATCACCACGCCGCCCGCGGCAGCCCGCTTCCAGCTCCTGATCGAAACCGAGCTGGCGCCGGCGCACAACGAGGCCCTGATGGGCCTCTATCGCTCCAGCAACGTCTATTGCACGCAATGCGAGGCCGAGGGCTTTCGGCGCATCACCTATTTTCTCGATCGCCCGGATATCCTGTCCATCTATACGGTGCGCATCGAGGCGCCGCACCACGAGGCGCCACTGCTTCTTTCCAACGGCAACCCGGCTGGCAGCGGCGAACTTGCCGACGGCTGGCACTATGCAGTCTGGCACGACCCCTTCCCCAAGCCGTCCTATCTGTTCGCCCTGGTCGCGGGCGCTCTCGGCAAGGTCGCGGACAGCTTCGTCACGTTGTCCGGCCGCGAGGTCGAGCTCGGCATCTTTGTCGAGCCGGGCAAGGAGCGGCTCGCTGGCTACGCCATGGACGCCTTGAAACGGTCGATGAAATGGGACGAGGAGGCGTTCGGCCGCGAATACGACCTCGACGTCTTCAACATCGTAGCCGTGTCCGACTTCAACATGGGCGCAATGGAGAACAAAGGCCTCAACATCTTCAACGACAAATATGTGCTGGCCGACCACGAGACCGCAACGGACGCCGATTTCGCCAATATCGAGGCGATCATCGCGCACGAGTATTTCCACAATTGGACTGGCAACAGAATCACTTGCCGCGACTGGTTCCAGCTTTGCCTGAAGGAAGGGCTGACGGTTTTCCGCGATCACGAATTCTCCGCCGACCAGCGATCGCGAGCGGTGAAACGCATTGCCGAAGTGCGCACGCTCAAGGCACATCAGTTTCCCGAAGACCAGGGACCGCTGGCGCATCCGGTGCGACCGCGCCGCTACCGCGAGATCAACAATTTCTACACGGCGACAGTCTACGAAAAGGGCTCGGAAGTGGTGCGCATGATCCGCACCATTCTCGGCGCGGAGACGTTCCGGGCTGGCATGGATCTCTATTTCGAGCGCCATGATGGCGAGGCTGCGACGATCGAGGACTTCATCAAGGTGTTCGAGGATGTGTCCGGGCGCGACCTCTCGCAATTTTCGCTCTGGTACCATCAGGCCGGCACGCCCAATCTGACCATCAGTTCGACGCATAATGCGGCGGCCCAGGAATTCACGCTCGAGATCGAGCAGTCGGTACCGCCAACGCCGTCCGAAAGCCGCAAGCGGCTGATGCATATTCCGCTGGCCTTCAGCCTGGTCGGCGCCGACGGCAAAGCAATAGAATATAGCGGCGTCGAGGGCGCCAGCGTCGAGGACGGCGTCATCCATATCCGCAAGCGCCGGCACGTGGTGCGCTTCTCGGGCGTCGCCGAGCGCCCGGCGATGTCGCTCAACCGCGGCTTCTCGGCGCCGGTGACGCTTTCCGTCGAGCAGAAGGCCGACGATCAGTTCTTCCTTGCCGGCCATGACAACGATACCTTCTCACGCTGGCAGGCGTTCAACACGCTTTTGACCGAGGTGCTGATCTCAGCCTTCCGCCAGGTCCTTGACAGCAGGCAGCCAGGTTTCGCATCGCGGTTGATCGAGCTTGCCGGCAAAATAGCCGGCGACGAGACACTCGAACCGGCCTATCGGGCGCTGGCTCTGGCGCTTCCGAGCGAAGCAGATATCGCCCGTGACATAGGCAAGAACATCGACCCCGATGCCATTTTCTCGGCCCGCGAGGCGCTGACGGTCGCGATCGCCGAGGCGAACCGCGAGATATTCTCCGACCTCTACCATCGACTGACCGACAAGGACGCGTTCAGGCCGGATGCGGCAAGCGCCGGTCGCCGGGCGCTGCGCAACACCTTGCTCGACTATCTTTCGCTGTTGCAGGGAGGTGCGGCGCTTGCGGCTCGGCATTTCCAGTCCGCGACCAACATGACCGACCGCGCCGCCGCATTGAGCGTGCTTGCGCTCCGCCATAGCGGTTCGCCGGAGACGGTCAAGGCGGTGGCGGACTTCGAAGCGAAATATGCGACCGATCCGCTGGTGATGGACAAATGGTTCCAGATCCAGGCGAGCGTGCCGGGCCCGCAAACCATTCATGCGGTGCGCGCCCTGACCGGCCACCCGGCCTTCTCGATGGCCAACCCGAACCGGGTGCGCTCGCTCGTCGGCACGTTTTCCAGCGCCAACCAGACCGGCTTCCATCGCGCCGACGGCGAAGGCTACCGGTTTTTCGTCGAAACGGTCCTCCAGGTCGAAAAGCGCAACCCGCAATTGGCCGCCAGGCTGGCGACAGCACTCAGATCATGGCGCTCGCTCGAACCTGCCCGGCAGGGCATGGCAAGGGAAGCGCTGCTTTCGATTGCCAATACCGAGAACCTGTCGGCCGATTTGCGCGACATCATTGAGCGCACGCTGGCGTAAGGTATGTTGATATTCAGGTGATGCCGGCCTGCGAACGGCGGTTTCCTGCGCTTCCGGTGCTCACGTACCAAAAGTACGCTCCGCTCCGGTTCTCGGAATCCACCGTTCTCGGCGCGGCCTGACCTGAATCTCAACACACCTTAGAAGGTTGCCGCCCGGCATCATCGGGCGGAAAAGTCATTATTTTAGTCGATTTTTAATCTTTTTTCGCCGCGCCTCTGGACAAGGCGAATCACCTTTGATTCTTTAGCTAAAGATTCGGAAGTGCGGCGTCGCCGGATCGTCAAGCAGTTTTAAGTATCGGGGAGAGCCATTTATGGCCAAGGCGGACGCGTGGGGCGCGCCCGGAGGGACGGGTTTTGAGCGTGAGGCGAGAAGCGACGGCCTCGCCGGCAACGCGCGGCTCATCGCTGAACCCGCCTACCGACGGCTCCTGGCAGCCGAGCCATTGCTGCGCCGATCGATACCGGCCCTCATCATCATTTTCCTGGTCGTCATCGCGGCGCTACGGTTCCTGTCGCTGATGCACGAGCGCGACGACGTGGAACGCGACGCCAAGGCGATCCTCTCGCTCGCCGCGGGCCAACTGGCCAGTTCAATTAGCGGCGATGCGAGCATGGCCTCGACGCCGGGCGCGACGCAGGACCTGTTGGAGGGCATCAGCCGTCAGGGCGCAATGGGTCGAAGCCACGTGCTTGCGGTCACCGACAGCGCGTTCAAGATCGTTGCCGTGACACCGCAATCGACGGGCTGGGAGGGGCGGTCGCTCGACGGCATCGCCCAGGGCGGTCAACCGCTGTTCATGTTCGGCGACCGTGCCGGGGTGATGGAGGTCAGCATCGGCGGCCAGGACTGGTTTGCCGCGGTGAGCCTGGCAAATGGCAGGAATGGTGCTGCCGCAGCACTCGTTCCGCAGGATGCGGTCTTCGACACGTGGCGCAAAACCGTTTCGCTCAACGTCACGCTGTTCGTGCTGACGGCCGGCGTGCTGATCATCATCCTCTACGCCTATTTCGGTCAGGCGGCGCGCGCCCAGGCTGCCGACCGGATCTATCTAGAAGCGCACCAACGCATCGACATGGCGCTGGTGCGCGGCCGTTGCGGCCTGTGGGATTGGGATATGGTGCGCGGCAAGATGTACTGGTCGCGCTCGATGTACGACATGCTGGGCTATGAGCCCTGCGACACGATGCTGTCGTTTGGCGAGGTCGACGGGATCATCCATCCCGACGACGGCGACCTGTTCCAACTCGCCAACAGGATCGTCGCACGCGAGATCGACCACATCGACCAGGTGTTCCGGATGCGCCACGCCGACGGACAATGGGTGTGGATGCGCGCAAGGGCGCAGGTGATCGACCCGGAAGCGCCGGAGATCCAGCTGATCGGCATCGCCGTCGACGTCACCGAGCAGCGGCACCTGGCGCTACGCTCCGAGGCCGCGGATCTTCGCCTGCGAACGGCCATCGAAAACATCAACGAATCCTTCGTGCTCTGGGATTCGGCCCAGCGCCTGATCATGTGCAATTCCAAGTACCAGCAGGACAACGGCCTGTCGGATCGCGACGTGATGCCGGGCGCCTCGCGCGCCGTTCTCGAAGATCGCATGCTTGCCTTCGCCTCGGAGCGCCGGCTTGCCAACACCAACGGGCAGCAAGGCGGCGTGACCTTCGAGCGGCAGCTTGCCGATGGCCGCTGGTTGCAGGTGAACGAGTTGCGAACCAGGGACGGCGGCACCGTCTCGGTCGGGTCCGACATCACCCAGATCAAGCTGCACCAGGAGAAGCTGGTCGACAGCGAGCGCCGGCTGATGGCGACGATCCATGACCTCAGCCTTGCCCGCCGGGCAGAGGAAGAACGGTCGCGCGAACTGGTCGAGCTCAATCACAAATACATGAAGGAAACCGAGCGCGCCGAGGCCGCGAACCGGGCCAAATCCGAGTTCCTGGCCAACATGTCGCATGAATTGCGCACGCCGCTCAACGCGATCATCGGCTTCTCCGAGCTGATGGAACAGTCGCTGTTCGGGCCCTTGGGTTCGCCGCGCTACGAGGAATATGCCACCGACATCAACGGCAGCGGCAAATATCTTCTGGGCGTCATCAACGACATCCTCGACATGTCGAAGATCGAGGCCGGCCAGTTCTCGATGGATCAGGAGGAAATCGACCTCTGCCCGCTGATGCGGGAAACGGTGCGCGTCATCTCGCTGCAGGCGGCGGAAAAGTCGATCACCGTCGAAACACGCATCCCTGACTCCCTGACGCTGTTCGCCGACCGCCGGGCGATCAAGCAGATCATCATCAACCTGCTGTCGAATGCGGTGAAATTCACCGGCCAGGGCGGCCGCATTGCGGTAAGGGCCCGCAACACGTCCAGTGCTCTGGTCCTGACGATCGAAGACAATGGCTGCGGCATCCCGAAGGAGGCGCTGAGCAAGCTCGGCCGCCCGTTCGAGCAGGTGCAGAACCAGTTTTCCAAGAGCCATGCCGGTTCCGGCCTTGGCCTTGCCATCTCACGCTCGTTGGCCGAGCTTCAGGGCGGCGCCTTGAAAATCCGCTCCACCGAAGGCACCGGCACGATCGTGTCGGTGCGCATTCCGACCAGCAAGCCGACGCAGCTGGTCAGAGCCGCCGCCTGACCCTCTGTTGTCGTGAAGCGGTTGCAACTTTCGGAAACGCCGGAGGGACAGCACCCCGATGCTGTTCGAAACAGTCGATTGGCGTTGCGCCGTCACGGTCGTTTCGCACGAAGCAAAAGGTCGAAATCCTTCCTGACCTTTTGCGAAGTCTCCTTGAGGTGTGCTTCCAGCACGCCGAAATCCGGCAGGTCGGTGACCGCCAGAAGCAGATCCGAAAGCCCCGGCGGAACGTCGTCCCGTTCGAATACGCCGGTGAGGCAGAGCCGCGTCATCTGGGTGAGCGCCAGATAGAGCGCATAGGCATCGCAAAGCTCCTGCCTGACCTGGGCCTCAGCGAAAGCCGGCGCCAGCCTCGACAGCACGTCCGCCGTCCCGGTGACCCGGCGGCCGGCTTCGATCTTTCCCGTGATTACCGCCACCTGCGCGATGAATTCGAGATCGATGAGACCACCGGGGATCAGCTTGATGTCCCAGAGATCGCGCGGCGGCTTCTCCTTCTCGATCATCGCGCGCATCTCGGATGCTTCGGCCATCACCTTGGCGCTGTCGCGCGGCAGGGCAAGCACCTGTGCCACTTCGGCCTCAACCTCGGCGCATAGCGCTTGATCGCCGCCGATCGCGCGGCCCCTTGACAGCGCCATATGCTCCCAGGTCCACGCGTCCCGGCGCTGGTACTTCTTGAAAGCATCGACATGGGTCGCCACCGGCCCCTTGTTGCCGGACGGCCGCAAGCGAAGGTCGAGCTCGTAGAGAACGCCCTCGGCGGTCGGCGCGGACACTGCAGCGATCAGCCGCTGCGTCATCCTGGCGTAATAGTGAGACGGGGCGAGCGGCTTGTCGCCATCGGATTCTTCGGCATCGGCGTCGTGATCATAAAGCAGGATGAGGTCGACATCTGAGCCGGCCGTCAGTTCGCGGCTGCCGAGCTTGCCCATGCCGAGCAGCGCAACGGTGCCGCCGGCGATGCGACCGTGGCGTAGCGCGAACTCGGCGATGACCGCCTGCAGCGCCGCGTCGATGGTGAGATCGGCCAGATCGGAAAAGGCACGGCCGGCGCGGGCCGGATCGATCGAGCCGGCAAGCAGCCTGACGCCGATCAGGAATTTTTGCTCGGACGCAAAGATGCGCAAGCGATCGAGCACGTCCTCATAGGCCCTGTCGCCTTCGAGGAACGCCGCAAGACGGCCGGACAGATAGGCGCGGTCCGGCAGTTCGGTCAAAAGGGCCGGATCAAGCAGGCCGTCAAACACGTGCGGCCGGCGTGTGATGATGGCGGCCAGCCGGGGCGCCGCGCCCATGATGGTCGCAAGCAGCTTCAGCAGAGCTGGATTGGAGTTGAGCAGCGAGAAGAGCTGAATGCCGGCGGGCAGACCGGCAAGGAATTCGTCGAAGCGTATCAACGCCTCGTCCGCCCGGCGCGTCTGGCCGAAGGATTGCAGGAGCGCCGGCGTCAGTTCGGTCAACCGCTCGCGCGCCTCGGCCGACTGAGTGACGCGATAGCGGCCGAAATGCCAGCCGCGGATGACGCGGCAGATGTCGCTCGCCCGCTGGAATCCCAATCTCTGCAGGGTCTGCAATGTATCGGGGTCGTCGACATCGCCGGTAAAGACCAGATTGCCGATGCCCGCCGAAAGCTCGGGCGCGGTCTCGAAAAGCGCTGCGTAGTGGCGTTCGACCTGATGGAGTGCGGCGCGGAACGCCTCGGCAAAGGTCGCCGCATCGGTAAAACCGAGCATGCGGGCAATGCGTTCGAGCCCTTCGTCATCTTCCGGCAGTATATGGATCTGCTCGTCGGCGACCATCTGGACGGCGTGCTCGACGCGGCGCAGGAGCCAGTACTGCCTTGTGAGCGTATCGCGCGCATCGGCCGTGATCCAGCCGCGTGCCGCAAGCTGGCCAAGCATCGGCACCGTCTCGCGGCCGCGCAGTTCGGAGAAGCGGCCGCCGGCGATGAGCTGCTGGGTCTGGACGAAGAACTCGATCTCGCGGATGCCGCCGCGTCCGAGCTTGACGTTGTGGCCCTTCACCGTGATCTCGCCCAGACCCTTGTGTGCGTGGATCTGGCGCTTGATCGAATGGACGTCGGCGATCGCCGCATAGTCCATGTATTTGCGCCAGATGTAGGGTTGGAGGTCCTTCAGGAACGCAGTGCCGGCGGCGACATCGCCGGCCACCGGACGCGCCTTGATCATTGCGGCCCTCTCCCAGTTCTGGCCCCGCGCCTCGTAGTAGCGCAGCGCCGCCTCGACCGGGATCGCCAGCGGCGTCGAACCGGGGTCGGGACGAAGCCTGAGGTCGGTGCGGAAAACATAGCCGTGTTCGGTGCGGTCCTGGAGAATGCGGACCAGCCAGCGGGTCAGGCGCGAAAACAGCTCCGTCGCATCGAGCGGATCGACGACTGCTGGCGCTTGCGGGTCGAAGAAAACGACGAGGTCGATGTCGGAAGAGAAGTTCAATTCATGCGCGCCAAGCTTGCCCATGCCGAGCAGGATCCAGCCCGACCGGCGCGCCGGATCCTCGAGGTCCGGCAGTTTGAGCTTGCCCTGTCGGTGCGCGTCGCGAAGCAGGAAATCGACAGCAGCGCGGGTGCAGGCGTCGGCAAGATCGCTCAGCCGCCGTACTGTGATTGCGGTTTCGGCCTCGCCTGCAAGATCGGCCAGCGCGATCAGAACATGCGCTTCCGCTTTCCATTGCCGCAGCTCCATCATCAGGCTGCTTTCGGACATGGCTTCCGCCCGCGCGGCCTTGTCGATCGCGGCGCCGATCGACGCCAGCCGGACCTCGACGGTCTCATCGAAAAGCGCATCCAGGATCTGCGGGCGGCGGCGCACCGTGTCGCGCAGGAACGGCGACAGGTCGAACACTGCCGCGAGGAAATCCTGGACGGCACCCTTGCCGGCCAGGAATTTCGCCAGCCGGGCAAGCCCCTCTTCCTGCGCTGCGGAAGCGATCTCCGACAATTCCCGCCGGGCTCGGTTCTGATCCAGAGGCACGAGCTTTGCCGCCGGCTTTAGAAGCCAGTTGGTGTGTTCCGCAGCCGCCTTCACCGCCATCAGCGATCCTCCCGTTCGGGAAAACTCATGACGACTGACAATCCAGGATTGCCGGGCAGGAGATCAAGCCGCCCGTTGTGGAATGTCATGATCGCCTTGGCGAGGCTGAGGCCGAGACCGGAACCCGGCTGCGAGCGGCTCTTCTCCAGCCGCACGAATCGCTCGGTCGCCCTGGCGCGATCGGCATCGTCGGGAATGCCCTGGCCGTTGTCTGTGACGGAAAGCCTGATTTCGCTGCCGACGCGATCGAGCGTCACGCGGACCGTCGGCTTGGCTGTCGAGTCGATTGAATATTTGATCGCGTTGTCGACGATGTTCGATAGCGCCTGGCCGATCAGCTCGCGATTGCCTTCGACGGCGAAGCCATCCTGCACCGAGGTCTCGAGTGTCACACCCGCCGCCTCAGCCACCGGCTCGTAAAGCTCAACGACATCGCGCACGGAAGCAGCCAGATCGACCCGGCTGGTGCTTTCGGAGGAATAGCCCGCCTCCAGCCTTGAGATCATCAGGATGGCGTTGAAGGTCTTTATCAGCTGGTCGGACTCGGCGATGGTCGCTTCCAGCGCCTGCCGGTAGTTGGCCGGGGTGCGCTTGCCGGATAGCGTCGCCTCGGCGCGGTTGCGCAGCCGGGTCAGCGGCGTCTTCAGATCGTGGGCGATATTGTCGGAGACCTGCTTCAGCCCTTCATTCAGCATGGCGATCCTGGCCAGCATGGAATTGAGATTTTCGGAGAGCCGATCGAACTCGTCGCCGGCCCCGGTGACCGGCAGCCGGCCGGAAAGGTCGCCGCCCAAGATGCGGCGACTGGCCTGCGACACCGAGTCGATGCGCTTCAGCGCCGCGCGGCCGACGAAGAACCAGATCAAAATTCCGCCAAGCGCCATCATGCCGAGCGCCAGCATCAAGGCGCGGCGGATGACGGCGCGGAACCGCTCAGGCTCGCCGAGATCGCGACCGACCAGCATGATCATCTGGTTCGGCAGGCGCAGCACCAAGGCAATGGCGTTGTGGCCCTTCTCACCTTCGACCTGGACTTCGCCCTGGCTGGATTCGTTGGGGTCGGCGATCGGATTGCGATGCCGCTCGAGCTCGCCCTCGCCGAAGCGCCGGTAGGAAAACGGCTCCGTCGTCCAGCCCTCGGCCTCGAGGACGCCGAGTTCCAGGCTCTGCACGTTGCCGGTCAGGATCTGGCCGTTGGCGTCGGCGATCAAATAGAGATTGGCGCCGGGCTGGCGGGAGCGCTGCTCGACCACGCGGACCAGCAGCGGCAAGCCGCCGCGCTGATAAACCCGGGCGAGGCCGAGCACCTCGTCGTTGATGGTCTCCTGCGTCTGGCCGGTCAGCATGCGCGCCGACAGCGAGGTCATGTAGAAGACGAGCAGCACCGCACAGATGGCGAACAGCAGGAGATAGAGCGCCGAAAGCCGCGCTGCCGTCGTCTTCATGATGGCCGGCATGGAAAGGGCCATGCTAGCCGCTCTTGAGCATATAGCCGGCGCCACGAACCGTGTGCAGGATCGGCTTGTCGAAGCCCTTCTCGATCTTGCCGCGCAGCCGCGAGACGTGAACGTCGATGACGTTGGTCTGCGGATCGAAATGATAGTCCCAGACATTTTCCAGCAGCATGGTGCGCGTCACCACCTGGCCGGCATGGCGCATCAGATATTCCAGCAGGCGGAATTCGCGCGGCTGCAGCGTAATCTCGCGGGCCGCGCGCCGCACCGAATGCGACAGCCTGTCGAGTTCGAGATCGCCGACCCGGTAGACGGTTTCGGCCTCCCTGGCGCTGGCGCGGCGGTTCAGCACCTCAACCCGGGCCAGAAGCTCGGAAAAGGCATAGGGCTTGGTCAGATAGTCGTCGCCGCCGGCGCGCAAGCCGGTAACCCGGTCGTCGACTTCGCCGAGCGCCGACAGGATCAGCACCGGCGTAGTCTTGCCTCGGGATCTCAGACCGGCGATGACCGACAGGCCGTCGCGGCGCGGCAACATGCGGTCGACGACCATCACGTCATAGTCGCCAGAGTCAGCGAGCGCGAAGCCGGTTTCGCCGTCGCCGGCGACATGGGCGGTATGTCCGGCCTCGGTAAAGGCTTTCTGGAGGTAATCGGCCGCTTCGCGATCGTCTTCTATGACGAGAATCTTCATCGGACCGTTATACGCGATTTCGCTGGAAGATTGAGTGGCCGGCATAGGCATCATGGCCTCGAGGTGTATCGCGAACAAAGTGATTCAAGGACGAGCCGTAAGTCTTTGTTTTGGAATTTTGTTGACCACCCGAGCCGCGGCATTCTCGGATTAAGCTCGGTGCAGGCTTTTGGGCGAGATGCTCTGCTGTTTGAGCATGTCGTCATCCCAAAACCGCTTCACACTTTTGGGCGACATGCTTTGTGTTGATTGAGCATTTCGTCATCCCAAAACCGCTTCACACTTTGGGCGACATGCTTTGTTGCTTGAGCATATCACGCTCTGTCCGAGCGGCAGCGAGCGATGGGAGCCCGCTGCCGCTGGGGCGGAACACGATGACTGACTAACGTGTTCAAGCCCTGTGCTTTCCCATGCGACGGCTCGGGGTATTTGAAACCGCCGCATTGGAATAGTCTGGGACGTCAGCCCTTGGCGACAGGCAGCGCGACGAAGCGGTTGCTGTCGTCGCGGGTGATCTGCATCAGCACCGCCTTGCGGCCCGACTTCACCGCGTCAGCCATGGCCTTGGCGACGTCGTCGGTGCCATTGACCTCCGTCGAATTGACCGAGGTGATGAGGTCGCCGGGCTGGATGTCGCGATCGGCGGCATCGCTGTCGGGATCGACATCGGTTACCACAAGCCCTTTGCCATCGTCGGACCTGGTAACAGTGAGACCGAGGTCGGCCAGCGTATCGGCCGTTGGCGGAGCGGAAGGCTGCTGGTCGGCGGAAGCCTGCTTGTCACTCGAAGGCAGCGTGCCGAGGTCGACCTTGACCGTTTCACTCTTGCCGTCACGCCACAGGGTGACGTCGACCGGCTTGCCGGGCGGGTAGGCGCCGATCAGACGGGCGAGTTCCTTCGGCGAAGCGACATCCTTGCCGTCCACCTGAGTGATGACGTCACCAGCTGATATGCCGGCCTTCCTGCCGGGACCATCGTCCTGGGCGCTGGAAACGAGCGCACCCTTATCGGACTTCAACCCGAGCGATTCGGCGATTTCGGAGGTGACCGGCTGGATCTCGACGCCAAGCCAGCCGCGCTGGACGGTGCCGTCCTTCATCAGATCGTGCACGACCTGTTTGGCGGTCGAGGCGGGAATGTCGAAGGCAATGCCGACGCTGCCGCCGGACGGCGAGAAAATCGCGGTGTTGATGCCGACGACCTGGCCGTTGAGGTTGAAGGTCGGGCCGCCCGAATTGCCGCGGTTCACCGACGCATCGATCTGGATGAAGTCATCATAAGGACCGGCGCCGATGTCGCGACCACGGGCGGAGACAATGCCGGCGGTGACCGTGCCGCCGAGGCCGAACGGATTGCCGACGGCCACGACCCAGTCGCCGACGCGAACCTTTGAATCATCGGCGAAGTCGACATAGGTGAACTTGCCGTCGCCTTCGACCTTGAGCACTGCGAGATCGGTGCGCGGATCTGTGCCGACCAATTTGGCGTCGAGTTCCTTGCCGTCATGCATCACCACCGTGAAGGACGAGCCCTCTCCGACGACATGGTTGTTGGTGACGAGGTAGCCATCCTCGGAGATGAAGAAACCGGAACCCTGGGCGACCGGCCGCGGCTGGCGGTCACGGGGTCCGAAACGTCGCATTCCATCCGGGCGATCCTGATCGCCAAAGCCACGGAACTCCCTGAAGAAGCGGCGCAATTGCGGATCGTCGGGGAGATTGCCGAAGGCGTCGGGCAGGTCGGAGCCGTCGTCGGCGGTCGATTCTATCTTGGCTTTGACGCGGACACTGACGACCGCCGGCGAAACGCGCTCGACCACGTCGGCGAAGCTCGGGACCTGAGGCGCCTCGACACGCACGGCCTCGGCCAGGACGGGGGCTGTCCCGGTGGCAACCGCGCCGAAGCCGATCGCGCCGGCAATGGCCACTGATGCGGCGGCAGCCATCAGGCGTTTGCGGGTGCGGGAATGTGAATTGGGGGCATTATTCATGGGTTTCGTATCCTCTTTCAAGGGATGCGCTTCGGTCGGCATCCTCGGCCAAGAGAAATAGAGGCGCGCACATTACGGCGCCATTTCCAGTGCATGAAACTTTGGTAATGTTTGCGGGCACAAACGCCCTTGGTTGCGACCCGCCCGTTGCCCGATGTTGTACACAGTTCAGCACAAGGCCTTCACCATGACCGCAAGCGCCACCATGACGATTCGGGTTTCGTCCGAAACCAAGCTGAAGCTGGAGCGGATCGCCGCCGACACTCAGCGCAGCAAATCCTTCCTCGCGGCCGAGGCAATATCGGCCTATGTCGATCGCGAGTTTGGGATCATCGAAGGCATCAAACGCGGCATGGCCGACGCGGCAGCTGGCCGTGTCGTGCCGCACGACGAAGCCATGGCTGAAATCGACGCCATCATCGAAACGTCGAAAGGCAAGCGCGCGGACAAGGCGTGAAGCGGTTCGTCACCTGGTCGCGAGAAGCGCTGGACGACATAAAACAGCAAATCGCGCTCATCGCGCGGGACAATCCAGCCGCCGCCAGACGCCTTGCGGATCGCATTCGTGACACGGGCCGTGGTCTTGGCGACATGGCGACGGGGCGGCCTGGCCGGGTTAGTTACCCAGCACCTTGTCCAACGCTGCCTTCTCCTCGGCGGTGAGCATGGCCGCAGGCGTCGAACGGCGCGACCGGGCGGTCAGCACGATGAAAATCCCGCCGGCAAGGAGCAGAAGGGCCGGCGTGCCCCAGAGCAACGCGTTGCGCAGGTTGAATCGCGGCTTCAACAGCACGAACTCGCCGTAGCGGGAAACGATGTAGTCTATCACCTGCCGGTCGGTGTCGCCGGCGACGAGGCGCTGGCGCACCAGCACGCGCAGGTCGCGAGCAAGGTCGGCATCGGATTCGTCGATCGACTGGTTCTGGCAAACCATGCAGCGCAGCTCTTCCGAAAGCGTCCGCGCCCGCGCCTCGAGCGCCGGGTCGGCCAGAACCTCGTCCGGCCTCACCGCAAGTGCGGCGCCGGCAAACAACAGCGTCAGCAGCAGGATCAGGGAGGCCAGTGAAAATCTTACGGTCATGGCAGGCTCGCGGAAGGCACGGCGCCCGTCGACTTGCGGCGGCGGGACGGTGCGCCGACGCGCAGCCGGCGGTCCATCAGCGACATCGCAGCACCTGCCATCATGACAAGGCCGCCGCCCCAGATCAGAGTCACCAGCGGCTTCCACCACAGCCGCACCACGACGGAGCCGTCGGTCGCCTCGTCGCCAAGCGAGAGGTAGAGCTGGCTGAAACCGATCGTCTTGATACCGGACTCGGTCGTCGTCATCTGTCGGACCGGATAGGAGCGCTTGGACGACGTGATCACGGAGGTGGTGCTTCCATCAGCGCCGAGCAGGGCGAAGCGGCCGCGATCCTCGCTGTAGTTAGGCCCCTGAGCCGGATAGAGCCCTTCGAAACGCAGCGTGTGGCCGGACAGTTGCACGGTCTCGCCTGCATGCATCGAGAGTATCTTCTCGGTGCCGAAGCAAAGCGTGCCGACAATGCCCAGCGTCGTCAGCCCAAGACCGAGATGGGCGAGCGCGGTACCGAAGACCGAACGCGGCAGGCCGGCGCAGCGCCTGAGCATGATGCCGGGCGCGACACTGCCAAGGCCGGACTTGACGGCAATATCGGTGAGCGCGCCGCAGATCAGCCAGAAGGCCAGGCCGACGCCAAGTGCTGCGAACACCGACGCGCCGTCGATGAACAAGGCCGTCACCAGCACGGCCAGAAGCGCTGCCGCGAAGGCAGCCATCAGCCGCTGGGCGACGGCGAAAATGTCGCCGCGCTTCCAGGCCAGAAGCGGCCCGAACGGAACCGCGACCAGGAGCGGCACCATCAGCGGGCCGAACGTCAGGTTGAAGAATGGCGCGCCGACCGAAATCTTGTCGGCTGAAACGGCCTCGACGACCAGCGGGTACAGCGTGCCGATCAGCACGGTGGCGGTGGCCGTGGTCAGGAACAGGTTGTTGAGGACCAGCGCTCCTTCGCGCGAGATCGGATGAAACAGGCCGCCGGCCGTCAACCTCGAGGCGCGAAAGGCGAACAACGCCAGGGATCCACCGATGAACAGTGTCAGGATGCAGAGAATGAACACGCCGCGCGTCGGATCGGTGGCGAAGGCGTGGACGGAGGTGAGCACGCCGGAGCGCACCAGGAAGGTGCCGAGCAGCGACAGCGAGAAGGTCAGGATCGCCAGCAACAGCGTCCAGATCTTCAGGGCCGAGCGCTTTTCCATGACGATCGCCGAATGGAGCAGCGCCGTGCCGGCCAGCCAAGGCATGAACGAGGCGTTCTCGACCGGATCCCAGAACCAGAAACCGCCCCAGCCAAGTTCGTAATAGGCCCAGTAGGAACCCATTGCGATGCCGCCGGTCAGGAACATCCAGGCGACCAGCGTCCATGGCCGCACCCAGCGCGCCCAGGACGCGTCGATGCGGCCTTCGATGAGGGCGGCGACCGAGAAGGAAAAGCAGATCGAGAAGCCGACATAGCCGAGATAGAGCAGCGGCGGATGGATGGCGAGGCCGAGATCCTGCAGGATCGGGTTGAGATCGCGGCCCTCGATCGGCGCCGGATTGAGCCTGGCGAACGGGTTGGACGTCGCCAGGATGAACAGCAAGAAGGTGGCGCCGATCGCGCCTTGCACAGCCAGCACGTTGGCTCGAAGGGGCGCTGGAAGATTGCTGCCGAAAGCAGCGACGAGCGCCCCGAAGAAGGTCAGGATTAGCACCCAGAGCAGCATCGAGCCCTCGTGATTGCCCCAAGTGCCGGTGATCTTGTAGATCAGCGGCTGCAGCGAATGCGAGTTGTCCCAGACGTTGGCCACCGAAAAGTCGGACGTCGCATAGGCCGTCGCCAGCGCCGCAAAGGAGAGAGAGGTCAAGGCAAAGCCGGTCACCGCGACCGGACCGCCGACGGCCATCATCTTCTGGCTGTTGATGCGCGCGCCGAACAGCGGCACCAGCGCCTGTACCAAAGACAGCGCGAACGCCAGGACCAGCGCGAAATGTCCGGTTTCAACCATCGTGCACAAGCCCGCCAGGTTTTTGTTTTGCGGCAGGGTCTTGCCGCAAAACCGTGGGACACTTTTGCGGAACCTGCTTAGTCACTTTTGCTCTCCTGCCACACGCCCTTGGACTTGAGGCCGTCGGCCACCTCCTTGGGCATGTAGTTCTCGTCGTGCTTGGCCAGCACGCTGTCGGCGACGAAGACGCCGTCCGGGCGAAACGTGCCTTCAGTGATGACGCCCTGCTCCTCGCGGAAAAGGTCGGGAAGAATGCCGGTGTAGGTGACCTTGACCTGCTTCTGGTTGTCGGTCACCGAAAAAGCGACGGTGGTCCCCTGACCGCGCTCGATCGTGCCTTTTTCGACGAGGCCGCCGAGCCTGATACGCTGCCCAGGCTGCAGGCTGGCGATGGTCAGATCGGCGGGCATGTAGAAGTAGGAGGCCTTCTGCCCAAGCGCGTAGAAGGTCAGGCCGGTGGCGGCACCGAGGAAGGCCAACCCTCCAGCGATCACCGACAGTCTTTTCTGCTTGCGCGTCATTTCTTACTCCGTCGCCGTCAGGCCAAGCGAGGCGGCAAGGGCGGTGAATTTCTTCGCTTCGTCACTATCGGAGCCAAAAACGGCGATACCGCGATTGAGCGCGTCGCGCGCCTGATCGGCCTTGCCCAGCACGACATAGGAACGAATAAGCTGCATCCATCCTTCCGCATCGCGCGGGTTCTGCCGCAGTTTTTCATCAAGCCCCACAACCATGGTGTTGATCATCGCTTCCCTATCCTGCGGCGACATCGACGAGGCGGCCTCGACATCCCCGGCGTTCGGGCCTTTTGCAGGCACTCCCGAAGCGACGCTGCGCCTGGCGGATTCGGCCAGTGCCTGCTCGACGGCGCCGCGCCAGGGCGAGTCCTGCGGCAAGGCCGCGAGCATTTTCTGCCAGCCGGCCGTCGCCTCCTCAATGCGGCCTTCCTGCGCCATGCCCATCGCGAGATAAAAGCTGGCCTTCGGATTTGCCGGATCGAGCTTCAGCGCCGCCTCGAAGGCGGCCTGAGCGTCGGCCGAGACAACGCCGCCCGCTTCGCTGGCGATGGCCTCGCCTAGGCCGGCCTGGCGGGCTGCGCTGTCGCCGTCGAGGCGAATGGCGTTGCGGTACGCCGTCACCGCGTCGGAGAACCGCTGCATGCGCAGATAGATTGGCGCCAGGACGTCCCAACCCCTGCCATCGGACGGGTTGGCGGCAAGGTGGGCCTCGGCGCGTGCCACCAGTTCGTCCACCGAACTGTCGGCGGGATTCTTGGCCAGCCGCTCGCTGAGCGGCTGCGACGGCAGATCGGGCGAGCCGAGTTGGCTGTACAAGCCCCAGCTGACCAGCGGAACCGCCAGGACCGCAGCCGTCGCAACCAGCCTGGTCGCCATCGACGGCTGCCGCGCCGCTGCTTTGTCGGCGGCATTGTCCAGGCGAAGGATGCGGCGGGCGATCTCCGCACGCGCCTCTTCGGCCTCCGCCGGCTGGATCAGGCCACGCGCCACGTCGCGGTCAAGCTCGGACAACTGGTCGCGATAGACTTCAAGGTCATGATCGCTGCTCGCCGAACCACCCTTCGGGCCACCGGCCAGCGGCAGCAGAACCGCCAGGCTTGCACCCAGCGTGAGAATGGCGGCTATGACCCAGAACAGCATGCTTCTTCCAATAACGGCAGAGCCCTGCCCTGCCAACACAGGCGTCCTGCGACGCTTTGACGGCAGATGCGTCGCATGTCCTTGATTGATGTCAACCGGACCTAAAGCGCGTCGCGTTCGACCGGCCGAAGCGACGCGCTTTAGATAGTTGTTTTCATGCATGTCGTCATCGCAAGACCGCTGCACATTTTGCGCGACTTCTTGTTTTTATGCATGTCGTTATCGCAAAACCGCCGCACACCCTCGGTCAGGCCCGAGGGCATACTTTTGCGCGACATGCACTATCCGGCCGGTCGTTACGTCAGCGGCGTCCAGCTGCCATCGGCGTTGCGGCAAGCGGTTCCGCGTGCGGTGGCGCCGGCAGCGCCGGTAAAGACCGTATGCGTGTATTGTCGGCAGTCCTGCGAGCCGACACGATAGGGCTGGGCGGGCACGACTTCACCGTAATACGCCGACCGATCGCTCTTCCACGTCACCTTTTGGCCGCTCGCCGTGTACTCGAGCGCCCTGTACTCCGACTCCAGCGCCTTGCGCTTCTCGGGATCGCTCAAGCCGGTGCCGATCGATCCGCTGACGAGGCCGCCGCCCATGGCGGAAATGACCGTCGTCGCGATCTTGCCGTCACTTGGCGGCGTTGCGGCCGGCTGCAGCGCCACCGTGGCGCCAGGGCTCCTGCCCAGCGTCGTGCAGCCGGAAACGGCCAGCAGTGCGGAAACGAGTGCGACGCGAATCTTCATGCCAACAACCGGTCTCTTGAGTTAAGCTGGGGGCCGCGCCATCGAGGAAGTCGGCGTGGCATAGTGTCGATGTTTGTCGGAAATTTGGCCGCGGCCGACGGCTCCGGGACCAGTCGACATGCCGCAATATCACGCACCGTCGATCAATGTCGACTGGCCCAGCAAAAAGCATAGGCCTAGTGAAGGCTCCGCAATCGAACCACCGCCTTCAACCCGCCCATGCTGGACCGTTCCAGAGCCAGAACGCCTCCGTATTCGTGGACGAGGTCGGCGACAATGGCAAGTCCAAGCCCGGTCCCCGGCTTTGTCTCGTCGAGACGCCGTCCGCGCTTCAGCGCCTCGCGTGCCTTGTCTTCTGGAATGCCCGGGCCGTCATCCTCGATGCTGATCTCGAACAGATTGACAGCACCCTCCTTGCCGGCGCCACTCTTCTTGCCGGAGCCAGTCTTCTTGCCGGAGATTGGCGCCACCGACACGGCGACCGAGCTCTTTGCCCATTTCATGGCGTTGTCGAGCAAATTGCCAAGCAATTCTTCCAGATCCTCGCGTTCGCCGGCAAAGACGATATCGACTGCCGGCAGCGAAAGTGAGAGAGCGGTCTGCGGGTTGAGTTTTTGCAGCACGCGCACCATGCGCTGGACCAGCGGCGCCACCGGCGTGCGGTAGACGACGCTGTCGCGTTGCGCCGCAACGCGGGCGCGCTGCAGGTAATGGTCAACCTGCTTCTGCATCGAGGCGGCCTGTTCGGCTATGAGCTGGCCCTTGGCGCCGCCGAGCGCCCGCCCCTCGTTGATCAGCACCGCCAGCGGCGTCTTCAGCGAATGGGCGAGGTTGCCGACCTGCGTCCGCGAGCGCTCGACGATACGCTTGTTGTTTTCGATCAACGCGTTGGTCTCGTCGGCGAGCGGCTCGATCTCGGCAGGGAAGCGACCGTCGAGCTTTTGCGCGGTTCCTTCGCGCACCATGGCAAGAGCGTCCCTGACCCGGCGCAACGGCTGCAGGCCCAGCAGGATCGCGATGGCGTTGATAGCGATCATGCCGACGCCGAACAGGGAAAGATAGGTCAGCAGGCGACGCTGAAAGGCGCTTATCTCCTGCTCGAGCTCGGTCTTGTTGCCCATGACGCGGAAGCGCGCTGCGCGATTTTTCGCGTCGAGAACGAATTCGCTCTCGAACACTTCCAATTCCTCGCCATCGATTCCTTCTGTCGCATAGCTGCGCTGGAAGCTGGCATTGAAAGGAACCTCGGCGACGCTTGGCGACAGGACCGCCTTGGTCATCGAGGAGGAGTGCAGCTCACCGCTCACGCCTTCCGACGCAGGCTCGACCGACCAGTACCAGCCGGAATTCGGCTCCGAGAACCGAAGGTCGCCCAGGTCGGGAGCGCCGGTCAGCGAACCGCCTTCGGACACGCCGACCGAGCCGATCAAATTGAACAGATGCGCCGACAGCAGGCTGTCGAAACCGCGCTCGCTCGCCTGGCGATAAAGGGTCGTGATCAGCGTGAAGATGACAATCAGGGTGAGTATCGCCCAGACCGTGGAAAAGGCGATCACCCGGAACGCCAGCGAACGCGGCCCGAACCGCAGTGAAAGCGGCGTCCTTGCAGTCTGTTTGAGCGGTTCCGCCTTACGCCTCCGGCTCACGCATTCGATAGCCCATGCCGCGAACGGTTTCTATCATGTCGATGCCCATCTTCTTGCGAAGCCGCCCGACAAAGACCTCGATTGTGTTGGAATCGCGGTCGAAATCCTGATCGTAAAGGTGCTCGACCAACTCGGTTCGGGACACGACCTCGCCCATATGGTGCATCAAATAGGCAAGCAGGCGAAATTCGTGCGACGTCAGCTTCAACGGCACGCCGTCGACATCGGCCTTGGAGGCTTTGGTGTCGAGCCGCAGCGGCCCGCAGGTCAACTCGGACGACGCATGGCCGGCCGCGCGCCGGATGAGCGCTCGGACCCTGGCCAGCACCTCTTCGATGTGGAACGGCTTGGTGACATAATCGTCGGCGCCGGCGTCGATGCCGGATACCTTGTCGCTCCAGCGATCGCGCGCCGTCAGAATCAGGACCGGCATCTTGCGGCCGCCGCGCCGCCAGCGTTCGACCACGCTGATGCCGTCCATCTGCGGCAAGCCGATGTCGAGAACCACGGCGTCATAGGGTTCGGTGTCGCCGAGGAAATGACCTTCCTCACCGTCGAAAGCCCGGTCGACAACATAGCCGGCATCGACCAGCGCGTCTGATATCTGCCGGTTCAGATCCTTATCATCTTCGACAACGAGTACGCGCATGCGGGGATCATACCTGTTGAAGAATCGGCCTGTTGAGGAGCTGGACGTCAGATATAGGCCGATTCCAGCGCCTGGGATACGCCAGGCATCAGTTCAGCGGAACGACGATCTCCGTGCGGCGTGGACGCTGCCCATCCTTGCCCGGAACCAGCACGACGATGACGCAGACCGGCTGGCCACCGCGCGTCGACTGCGACGCCTTGGCCAGCGTGCCGCCATTCTGCTCGGCGACCTGCTGACCGATCGCGTAGCAGTCGGAGGCAGCCAGGACGATCAGCCGGTTGTGCTCGGGCACGACGACCGGCAGCGCCGTCGCCTGCGACGCAAATAGACCGGCAGCGCAGAGCGCAAGTGTCGCGGTTGGGAAGTGGGAGCGAAGCGTTTTCATGATCAGCGTCCTAACGCATCGGTGCTGAACGTGATATGAACATCGAACGCCTGCAACACATGCCCTATCTCTCCCCCTGAAATGCGACACAACAAGCTTATGATTTCGCCGCCCCAACCCGGCAAATCCAAGCGCCAGTCTAGACTGTGTTGCAGCCATATTGAAAGCGCGTCAGGCGTTTTCTTCCGTCACGGCACGAAAGCGCAGCAGCCCGTGACAGGCTGAAAGATCCTCGTCGTAACGGACCTCGGTGAATTCGAGCCTGAGCTTGACGCGGTGATGCTCGTCGAGCGCGAGCGCCGCATCCTGGAGGCGGGCGCTGACCATGTCCATCACGTCGAGCATTTCTTTCTTGGCCTCGGATTTCGACCAGAAATGCAGAGTGAAAAGCTGCTCGGCGTCGTTCTCCCTGCCTGTTACCCAGTCATAGACGCTGGTCCGGCCGAACGTCACATAGGGAAACGGGATGTTTTCCGGAGCATCGTCGAATAGTTTTGCGCCGCCCAATGCCGCTGACAGGGAACCGTCAGCGTCCAGCGCTTGGAACAAGGCCTTCTGCAACGCGGCAGCCGGCGCGGTCATCGTCTTCTCCCTCGCCCGTCACGGCTAAACAGGCCTTTACGCCGTCAGCGATTCCTGCTTGCAGCGTAGCCGCATTGAAATTCTGGCGCCAGATCAGGGGACCCCAATGACGCGGCCTTTCGAGTCAGGGATGTCTTTACGGTTTGGTGACCAACCGTGCCTTTCTCATTTGGCATGCAAGGCGTTTAAAAACGGTGCTATGAAGAGGCTCGGTTTTCTCCGGACATTCGAGGTTATTTTCGTGCGCGAGCCATCGCTGCTGCCTGTCTTTGGAAAGCTTGGGATCAAGCCGCCAGCGGCCATTGCTGCGGCGCCGACCGTGTCGAAGAACATGGTGATCCGCATTCGGAAGCTTTTATCTTCACACGGGGCCCTGGCCTTGAAGCTGTCCGTCGTTGTGTGGACGGTCCTTGTACTGGCGGCAGTGTTCTTCATTACGCAGGCCTGACCAATCGACATCCATCGATCGGGGCAGAAACGAAAAAGGATGCCGGGATGGCAAACCGCTATGCACTGCGCATGGAGCATCCGCACAGCTGGACCGTCTTCGATGTCTTCACCGGCCAGCCCGTCGAGCTCAAGCGCCAGGTCATGGTTGGCATGAACACACGCGATGTGGACGCGATGGTCGATCGGCTGAACAGCCGAGACGTCAAGCGGCGGGCAAAGGCGGACGGCAAATCCTGAGCCTGCCTCAGGCGGCATTTGCGCCTAGGTTGGAATCTGGCGTATTGGCCCCGATAGCGCAGCCGCTCGGGATTTAGCGAAAATCGGCCGCGGTCAGCACATATATGCTCTTGCGAGTGCGGGCATAGGCATTTCTGGCGATTTCATGGATGGAACTGGAGGCGGTGTCGAACGCCGCCAGATAGGTGGCTTCAGCAGTTGGTGCCTCTGATGGTGCCTTCGAGATGGCATCAGTGGCGACAGAGAAGGAAATCTGGAACATGCCGTCATGGCCGACGAAGCGGATGCGTTTGCCCGCCTCGTCGTAGCTGCGGCTTCGATTGGGAAATGTCAGGCTCATGACTGGACCTCCGTTGATGCAACGTCTGCTTTCTTGACCGCCCGCGACGCCCGCTTTTTCTTGGGGGCGACGGGATTGAGGGCCTCCGCGGCGCGGTCGGCCTCTTCCTTGGCCAGCCGCAACGCCCGCAATCTTGCCGTCTTAATGGTCCTGGCCTTGGCCTCGGAAACATATTCGGCCGTTGCCTGGTTGCGTTCCGCGGTTTTCTTCTGCTTCTCCATGAAGCGCGCTTCAGCTTTTTCCATGATGTTCTGGCTAAATTCCGCCATCGATAAAATCTCCTTTTGACTGAGATTATGAAAGTGAATTTCCCATCTAAAATAGGAACTCGGAACAAAAAATTCAACTTCCGGATTATTTTGGATTGGTCGAAATTCTGAAAACGAAACAGCAAAATAATACTATTCAATAGTTTCCGACAGAGCATGAATATTTTTTGGCACTCCTATCAATCGAGTGCCAACGGGCCTATAGAAGGGTGCGGCCGCCTAAGCCGGCCCCAGAAAGAGTTCCCATGAAATTCCGGCCCCTCCACGATCGCGTCGTTATTCGGCGCGCCGAAAGCGACACCAAATCCAAGGGCGGCATCATCATTCCCGACAATGCCAAGGAAAAGCCGCAGGAAGGCGAAGTGATCGCCGTCGGGCCGGGCGCGCGTGACGAAAGCGGCGCGCTGATCGCGCTCGACGTCAAGGCCGGCGACCTCATCCTGTTTGGCAAATGGTCGGGAACCGAGGTCAAGATAGATGGCGAGGACCTTCTGATCATGAAGGAGGCCGACATCATGGGCATCATCGAGAAGACCATGGCTGCCAAGAAGGCCGCCTGATTGGAGCGCCGCGTGTCCTCTTGGACGCGCAAAGGACGCTCCAAGTTTTTGAATCTACGCATCGTGCTTTTCCGAAAATCGATTCCGATTTTCGAGCCGATGCTTCAGGCGGAACGCCGAAGTCTTTCTGGTTCCAAAGCGAACGGGCCTACTCCACACACAAACGGGATGAAAAATCATGTCTGCCAAGGAAATCAAATTCTCCACCGATGCGCGTGACCGCATGCTGCGCGGTGTCGAAATCCTCAACAACGCCGTCAAGGTGACGCTCGGCCCCAAGGGCCGCAACGTCGTCATCGACAAGGCCTATGGCGCACCGCGCATCACCAAGGACGGGGTGGCGGTAGCCAAGGAAATCGAGCTTTCCGACAAGTTCGAGAACATGGGCGCGCAGATGGTGCGCGAAGTGGCGTCGAAGACCAACGACCTTGCCGGCGACGGTACCACCACCGCCACGGTGCTTGCCGCTTCCATCTTGCGCGAGGGCGCCAAATTCGTTGCCGCCGGCATGAACCCGATGGACCTCAAGCGCGGCATCGACCTTGCCGTTACCGCTGTCGTCAAGGAAATCCAGGCACGCGCCAAGAAGGTCAAATCTTCCGGTGAAATCGCGCAAGTCGGCACCATTGCCGCCAATGGCGACACCACCGTCGGCGCCATGATCGCCAGGGCGATGGACAAGGTCGGCAATGACGGCGTCATCACCGTCGAGGAAGCCAAGACCGCCGACACCGAACTCGACGTCGTCGAGGGCATGCAGTTCGACCGTGGCTATCTCAGCCCCTATTTCGTCACCAATGCCGAGAAGATGCGCGCCGAGTTGGAGGACCCTTACGTCCTCATCCATGAAAAGAAGCTCGGCAATCTGCAGGCGATGCTGCCGATCCTCGAAGCCGTGGTGCAAAGCGGCAAGCCGCTGCTGATCATCTCCGAGGACGTCGAAGGCGAAGCGCTGGCGACGCTGGTCGTCAACAAATTGCGCGGCGGCCTCAAGGTTGCGGCCGTCAAGGCGCCGGGCTTCGGTGACCGCCGCAAGGCGATGCTGGAAGACATCGCGGTGCTCACCGCCGGCCAGATGATTTCGGAGGACCTCGGCATCAAGCTCGAAAACATTACCATCGACATGCTAGGCCGCGCCAAGCGCGTGCTGATCGAAAAGGACACAACGACGATCATCGACGGTGCAGGCGAGAAAGCCACCATCCAGGCGCGTGTCCAGCAGATCAAGGGGCAGATCGAGGAAACCACTTCCGACTACGACAAGGAGAAGCTGCAGGAGCGGCTGGCCAAGCTCGCCGGCGGCGTCGCGGTCATTCGCGTCGGTGGTGCGACCGAGTCCGAGGTCAAGGAAAAGAAGGACCGTATCGACGATGCGCTGAACGCCACGCGCGCGGCGGTGGAAGAAGGTATCGTTCCCGGCGGCGGTGTCGCGCTGCTGCGCGCCAAGGCCGTGCTGAACGGGCTGACCGGGGCCAATGCCGATGTTACGGCGGGCATTTCGATCGTGTCGAGAGCGCTCGAAGCGCCGATCCGCCAGATCGCCGAGAACTCCGGCGTCGAAGGTTCGATCGTTGTCGGCAGGCTCATGGACAGCAAGGATCACAACCAGGGCTTCGATGCCCAGAACGAGATCTATGTCGACATGATCAAGGCCGGCATCGTCGATCCCGCAAAGGTGGTGCGGACCGCGTTGCAGGATGCCGGGTCGATCGCGGCGCTGCTGATCACCGCGGAAGCCATGATCACCGACATTCCAGCAAAAGACGCTGCGCCTTCGGCCGGCATGGGCGGCTACTGACCACCCCCTCCCGTAAATAGGCCCTGCAAGGCCTGGCCCAGCAAGGCCGGGCGACCGATCCCAACATCAACCAGGAAGGAACTGTCCGTGGCCACACAAAGCAGCAAGCCATCTCTCGCGCGTCGATGGGAAGATTACCAGCCGGTCAAATCCACGCTCTTGTGGGCATGCGCTGGAACCTTCGTCGCCACGCTGATCATCGGTTTCAACTGGGGCGGCTGGGTGACCGGCGGCACCTCGCGCGCGCTGGCGGCCACCGCCGGCGATACGGCGCGCAGCGAACTGGCCTCGGCGGTCTGCGTCGATCGCTTCAATACGGCGCCCGACGCGGCCGCCAAACTTGTCGAGTTCAAGGCCATAACCGACAGCTACAAGAAGCGGCAGTTCATCGAGACGGGCGGCTGGGCGACCATGCCCGGAAAAACCTCGCCCGACAGGCTGGGTGCGCAAAGCTGCGCGGTCGCTCTCGCCACCTAACATCTTCGACCTCTCGGAGAGAACGTGCTCTTGACGAGAGCCTGAAAGACAGCCGCCGGGGCATCCCCCGGCGCGCAGCCGTCGGCAAGGAGATCGATCCATGATTACATTCGTCCCGAAGCCAAATGCTGTAGTAAAGACCAAAGTGGCCGAGGAAAGCCGCTTCGATCGCATTCGCAGACTCGCCGCCGACAAGCACAGGAAAGCCGATGCCGGCACGATCCGCCGCAACCCGCAGAAGGCAGGCGACAAGCGCCCCGTGTAACGCGCGCTCGCTGAACTACATCACGAGACCGGTGCTGCGCCACCCTCTTCCGTGCGCCGCGCAATGAATTCGTCGAGAACACCTGATGTGGCAGCGGCGCAAGCCGGCGGCCGAAAATCGGCCAGCAGCCGTTTCCAGATGCCGGTGGCGCGCTCCGTGGCGGTTCTTGACCCGGCCTGCGTCCAGTTGCCGAAATTCGACCAATCGGCGACCAGCGGTTCGTAGAAAGCGGTGCGGTAGCGCGCCATTGTGTGCCCGGCCGAAAAGAAATGCCCGCCCGGCTGCACTTCGGCGATAGCCTCGAAGCCGATCGCGGCCTCGTCGCCGGGCGTCGCCACGCAGAGTTCCGCGATGGTCTGCAGCGCCTCGATATCGGTGATCAGCTTCTCGAACGAGACGCTCAACCCGCCTTCGAGCCAGCCCGCAGCATGGATGCAGACCGTCGCGCCGGCGAGCACCGAGCCCCACAGCGCGAACTGCGTTTCGTGGGCTGCCTGCGCGTCCGAAATGTTGGCGGCACTGCCGCCGCCGGACCGCCAGGGAAGGCCGGTGAAGCGTGCAAGCTGACCGGCGCCGAGCGTCGCCTTGACGTGCTCCGGCGTGCCGAAGGCCGGCGCCCCGGACTTCATGTCGACATTTGAGGAAAAGGAGCCATAGACGACCGGCGCGCCCGGCCGCACGATCTGGGCCAGCGTCAGCCCGGCCAGCGCTTCGGCGTGCTGCAGCGTCAGCGCGCCGGCCACGGTGATCGGCGCCATGGCGCCGGCCAGGCAGAAGGGCGTGATGATCAGCACTTGCCCCGCCCTGGCAAAATCGATGATGCCTTGTGCCATCGGAACATCGAGCTGACGCGGCGAATTGGTGTTGATGACGGTGTAGCAATGAGCGCCCGAACGGAATTCGACCTCGGACAAGCCGCGCGCCAGCCGCAGCATCTCGAAGCCGTCCTCGACCTGCGGCGTGCCGCGCGCGAAGACGAACGGCAGCTTGTCCGACAGCGTCAGCTGCGCGCGGTTGACGGCATAATGGCGGAAGCGGTTGTCGACGTCCTGCGGCTCGATGCAAGGTCCCAGCATGTGCAGCACGTCGAAATGCTGCACCAGCCGGATGAGATCCTCGAAGGCGGCAAGCGTTCCCGGCCGCCGGCCGTGCTCTAGATCGGTGACGTTCGGCGCCCCGGATCCTGCCAGGAACGCCATCGAGCCGAGTTCGAGCGTCAGGTCGCGGGCACGGTCACCGGCATGGACGCGGATCGATTTCGGCGCCGAGGCCAGCGCGGCCGAGACGATGTCGCGGCCGATGCGCACCATCTGGCTGTCCTTGTCAACCAGCGCGCCGGCACGAGCAAGAATGGCGCGCGCCTCCGGCAGCAGCACCTTGGCGCCGAGTTGCTCGAGCACGCGCAGCGCCGTGTCGTGGATCGCGGCGACCTGGTCGGCCGAAAAGATCGGCTGCGGCAGGAACGGGTTCTTCAGCGAACGATAGTCCGGCCGGCGGCTGGTCTCGCTGCCGGCCTCGCCGGTTCGTCGCCGCCTGCGTTCGCGCCTGAGATTGCGTGCAGCGTCATCGACCATGGCGGATGCTCCTCATTGCCGTATTGCCCTGCCTTGCCGATCGTAGGGAGAAGCCGCGATGACGCGCGTCGGCCGCTCGGCCCAGTTCGCTGAGGCAGACAGGATACTTGCACTGTACATATGTGTCTAGTACGGTTGTATGCAGCTTGCCCTCATGCCTATTGTGCGGCCATGACCATGATTGCTCCGCAGGACGAGCCGGCGTCCGGCAACACCAAGGTGACGCGCCGGGACTGGATCGGTCTTGCACTCCAGACACTGATTTCAGACGGCGTCGCAAGCGTGCGCGTGCTGCCGCTCGGCCAGAAGCTCGGCGTTTCGCGCTCAAGCTTCTACTGGTATTTCGAGAGCCGTCAGGACCTGCTCGACCAGTTGCTTGCCCATTGGCGGGACACCAACACCAGGGCGATCGTCGAACGCGCGCAGCGGCCGGCCGAAAGCATCATCATGGGGGTCATGAACGTGTTCGAATGCTGGGCGGACGAGCGCCTGTTCGATCCCAGGCTCGACTTCGCCATCCGGGAATGGGCGCGGCGCTCCGACGACGTGCGCCGGGCCATCGACTTGGCCGACAATGACCGACTGGGCGCGATCCGTGACATGTATCGCCGGCATGGCTACGGCGAAGAGGATGCCTTCATCCGCGCCCGTGTGCTGTACTATATGCAGATCGGCTATTACGTGCTCGACCTCAAGGAACCGGTCGAGGCGAGGGTCAGTCATCTCGCCGCCTATCTGCGCAGTTTCACCGGCCAGGAGCCAAGCGATGCCGACGTGGCGCATTTCGTGCGCTTTATCGCCGCGCGGTAGGTGGATGCGAGGTGGCAGGCCCGACCCTGGTATCAACAAACTGTACCGCGAAAGCCCCCTCGCCCTTGTGAGTGAGGCCAAAATGGACAAATAGTCTGGTAGAGTGCCGACCTGAAATTGCCCGCAAGCAGTTTCTCAGTGGAAGGCGCAGTCGCAGCCGGATCTTGGAATGGCCAGTCCTTTGAAATCACGCAGGAGAAGGGGTCCGATTGCCGCAAGACTGCTGGCGGCGGATGCGTGGTTCGATTCCTCGCTCTACGAGATCGGCTTCAAGGCGCGCCGGTTCTGGGAAGCGGCCACCATTTTTTTCCGGCGCTTCGGCGTCTCCGGCTGGCGCCGCGGCATCATCGAACTCTTGAGCGAAGGTTTCACCCTCGGCGCCGGCGGCATCGTCGTCATGCTGGCGCTCGCGTTGCCGGCCTTCCAGGAAACCGCCGGCGACTGGCGCGCCCAGGGCGATTTCGCCATCACCTTCCTCGACCGCTACGGCAATGAGATCGGCCAGCGCGGCATCATCCAGCGCGATTCGGTGCCGGTCGACGAGATGCCCGACCAGGTCATCAAGGCGGTGCTGGCCACCGAGGATCGGCGTTTCTTCGATCACTACGGCATCGACGCGCTCGGCCTTTCGCGCGCGATCTTCGCGAATGTGCGGGCGAATTCCGTGGTGCAGGGCGGCTCGAGCATCACCCAGCAGTTGGCCAAGAACCTGTTCCTGACCAATGAACGGACGTTGGAGCGCAAGGTCAAGGAAGCCTTCCTGGCGCTGTGGCTCGAGGCCAATCTGTCGAAGAAGGAGATCCTGCAGCTCTATCTCGACCGCGTCTATATGGGCGGCGGCACGTTCGGCATCGAAGCGGCCGCCGATTTCTATTTCGGCAAAAGCGTCAAGGATGTGAACCTCGCCGAAGCGGCGATGCTGGCCGGCCTGTTCAAGGCACCGACCAAATACGCGCCGCACATCAACCTGCCTGCTGCCAGGGCGCGGGCCAATGTGGTGCTGTCAAATCTCGTCGAAGGCGGCTTCATGAGCGAGGGTCAGGTGCTGCAGGCGCGGCTGCATCCGGCTGAAATCGTCGACCGCGGCGAGCAGAAGAGCCCGGATTACTACCTCGACTGGGCATTCGAAGAGGTCAAGAAGATCGCGGCGAAGTCCGGCCAGCATTCGCTGGTCGCCCACACCACTTTCGACGCCAACATCCAGAAGGCGGCGGAAGAATCGATGGAGTTCCATCTTCGCCAGTTCGGCAAGGAATACAACGTCACCGAAGGCGCCATGGTCGTCATCGAAACCAATGGCGCAGTCAGGGCGATCGTCGGCGGCCGCGACTACGGCGCCAGCCAGTTCAACCGCGCCACCAAGGCGCTGCGCCAGAGCGGCTCATCGTTTAAACCCTACGTATACGCAACGGCGATGGAGCACGGCTTCACGTCGGACTCCGTCGTTTCCGGCGCGCCGATCTCCTGGGGTGCCTGGTCGCCGCACAATTACAATGACGGACGGGCCGGCAAGGTCACGCTGATCACGGCGATGGCGAAATCGGTCAACACCGTGCCGGTGCGGCTTGCCAAGAATCATCTCGGCATCAAGCCGATCAAGGCGATGGCGGAAGCCATGGGCGTCGAATCGCCGCTCGAATCGCACAAGACGATGGTGCTCGGCACATCGGGCATGACCGTGATGGACCAGGCGACAGGCTATAGCGTGTTCGCCCAGAACGGCTTTGTCGGCTCCCGGCATGGCGTCACCCAGCTCGTCACCCGTACCGGCGAGGTGGTTTACGATTTCGCCAAGGATGCGCCGCCGCCGCGCCGTGTGCTCTCGGAGCAGGCGCTGAAATCTATGAACACCATGCTGGCGGCGGTGCCGGTGATGGGCACGGCGCGGCGCGCTGCCCTTCCCAATATCGTTTCGGCCGGCAAGACCGGCACTACGCAGTCTTACCGCGACGCCTGGTATGTCGGCTTTACAGGCAACTACACGGCTGCCGTGTGGCTCGGCAATGACGACTTCACCCCAACCAACAACATGACCGGCGGCTCGCTGCCGGCGATGGTTTGGCAGCGGCTGATGGTCTATGCACACCAGAATATCGACCTCAAGCCGATCCCCGGCCTCGATCATCCCTTCGTCGACGAAGAGATCGCCGCCAAGGCCGAGGAAGCGGAAAAGAAGAATGCCGAGCAGGCAGCGGCCGACTCCGCCGCCGAGCGGCCGCCGGTGCTGTCCAGCCAGACGACGCGGGCGCTCAGAGACATCACAAGGCTGTTCCAGTCGGCGCCCGTCCTCCAGGCGCCTGCGACACCGGAGACCCTGTCGGCGCTTTGATGCCGGCACGACGGGCCAGGCCATCCCTCGCGCCGCAATTCCACCGCTTGCCATGGCCCCCTGCCCCGCGATATCCCCGAGCGGCACTCCTCTTGCCCGCGGCTCTTCATGCTCAAGAACGCATTCCTGACGCTCCTCGCGCTTGCCATAGCCATCGGCGGCGGCGGCGGCAGCGTCTGGTACGCTCTCAAGACGCAGGATGGCATTGGCGCGATCAGGATCGGCCAATGGACGGCGTTTCCCGATATCGGCACGCAGGCGGCGGATCCTTATTCGAAAGCCCGCGTGGCGCGCGAGGGTGTCCTTGCACTCGGGCAGGCAGAAGGCCTGTCGTTTGTCGCCGAACGTGATTCCGGTGGCGAACAATTGAAACGCCAATGCGCCTATGAAATCGAAGGCGGATTTCCCACAGCCCGGTTCTGGACCCTCTATGCCGCCGATCGGTCGCTCGGCGTGGTCGATACCGGCAAGCCAAGGCTTGCGGCACTTCAGTCCTACCAGGTGCTGCGCCAGCCCGACAATTCCGTGCTTATTTCCGTCAGCAACCGCCCCGCGCCGGGCAACTGGCTGCTTTCCGACGGCTTCGGCCGAATGTATCTCGTGCTGACATTCTACGACACGCCGATCGCCAGCAGCACGGGCCTTTCGGATGTCACGCTGCCGCAGATCGTGAAGGTCGGCTGCAATGCGTAGGCTGCCGCACGCGATCTTGCTCGGCCTGCTTGGCGCCGGCATCGTACACATCATCGTGCTGCTGCTCGTCCCGGAATTTTCCGAACGTAATGCCTGGTCGCGGCTGGCCATGGCCTCCAACCTTTATCGGATGACCAGGCTGGACGCTGAGGCCGGCGGTACGCCAGTGGTGAAATCCGTCGATCCGCTGTTTTATGCTGCGGCTTGCCGCTTCGATCTGTCCGATGGGATGGTTCGGGTGAAGGCACCGGGAAACGTCCCGTTCTGGTCCGTATCGGTCTATGACCGCAGCGGCCATAATATTTACTCCTTCAACGACCACAGCGCGACCGGAAGGGTGCTGGACAGTATCGTACTGACACCGGCGCAGATGATCGAGATCCGCAAGGATCTGCCGGAAGAATTGCAAGGGGCAATCTTCGTCGAAGCGCCCATCGACGAAGGCATGCTCGTCATCCGCTCCTTCGTGCCCGACGACAGCTGGAAGCCGACCGTGTCGCGGTTTCTCGAGCAGAGTTCCTGCGAGGTGCAGGACTACTGACGTCAACCGAAATATGCCGCCGGTTCCGGCCCATGGCTTTGCGAGCCGAACAGGGCTGCGGCGCTCGTTCAAGAGGATAGAGCATCCTTTGCGCGTGGCGCTTTCATTACATGTCGCGCAAGCCGCGACGCGCTTTAATGATGCGGAACAGGCAACGTCCCCGACGTCCCCGGCATCGTCCTTGACGAACCCGGCTTGTCCGGACCGGCGCCTGGCCGCGTCTCGCCCGTCAGTGGCGGTTGCTCGTAGCGGACGCCGGGGAAAATGATCACCGCCGCCGGCGTTCCGGTGTTTCGTTCTGCTCGATTGGTTGCCGCCGTTCGCGGCACGAAAGACAGTACCATTCCCATGGTTCGTGCATTCCTCTCGGTTGCCCCGGAGCACAACGCAACGCCTCCAATCTGATTAAGGAGCCACTAGGTTAACGGAACGCTAACGGATCGCCGCTAATTTGAACTTTGTGCTGAGGTCAGGAAGTCCTGACCCGAGGTAAATGCGAAACCGACACAGCCCCGGTCGAGCATGATCCAGATTGTGTTGAGTGTCAGGCGTATCCTTCGTGTCATCTGCGGATTTCAGGCAAATCGCTATACGGGCTGAATCGGGAAAGGCCGAAAGGCTGTTCCGCGCCACGGTGTCGGCGTTCTGTTCGCTCACCCGCCCTTCGCGCCGGGAGATCGCGCAACTTGAGGACCTGACGCTTCCGCTTTTCGCCGATGTGTCGGTCGAATCGCGCCGCTACGTCGCCGCCGCCCTTTCCGAATGCGAATATGCGCCTGCTGCGCTGGTCCGGCGGCTTTGCGAGGAGCCGGTCGACGTTGCCGCGCCGCTGCTCATCCGCTCGCGCGCGCTCAGCGATATCGACCTCATCGCGCTGATCGGACGCCATGGCCTGCCGCATGCGCGCGCCATTGCGCGCCGCAAGGATCTGAACCCGACCATCGCCCATCTGATCAGGGCGCTTGAAAAGCCGACGCTGGTGAGCGTGCGGCAGCCGGAGGCGAACGCCAAGACGCTGCCCGAAAGCGCCGAGGTCGTCGCCGACAGCCAGCAGGTGCCCAGCGCCGGCGCCGAGAATGCACGGCGCCGGCTGCGGTCGATGATGCGTGATGCCGAGAGCGGCGGCGCGACCATCAATCCGTTCGCCGGCGCTAACACCTATGTCAAACTGCGCGAGACGGCGCTGACCGGCAATGCCGCATTCTTCCAGACAGCGCTGGCCGACGCGCTCGAGATCGATTTTTCAACGGCGCGGTCGCTCACCGCGAACCAGAACTACATGTCGCTGCTGGCCGCCCTGCGCGCGCTCGATCTCGGCGAAGAGAGGGCGTTCCTGATCACCGCCGCCGTCTATCCCGCAGAGTTTTCGCATCCGCAGGGCATCCGCATCTTCCTCGACCGCTACCGGCTGCTGCATCGCGACGCCGCGCTGGACAGGCTAGGCGGCTGGAAAGCCGAGACACTGTCGATGGCTATTCGCAATACCGGACCGATCGCGGCAAACGCCGACGTCCGCAAAGCGGACAGCGACAATACTGCCGCCAGCCCCAGGCGCGTCGCGTCTGAAAAGAAATTCAAGCGAACGCTCTAAGCCTTTGTCTTTCATGCATATCGCTATTGCGACTTGACGGAAATAAGTTTCTCGACGGGAACAGAGCCGGCCTCGATCTCGACCACCCAGATGTCGGGATCGAATTTCTTCTCCCTTTCCAGTCGCGCGTCAAAGACGGCGGCATCGTCGCCGGCACCGAGCAGACTGAAGAAACGATCGTCGGGTTTGGCTGAATCGTAGCTCGTCTGCGGCGCCGGTCCAAACAAAGCAATCTCGCCCATGCGGCCTCGCGCCAGCACGAAGACGGCGCCGGCCTCGGTTGCGCCGCGCTTGACCACGGCGGCAAAGCCGCCGGCGCCGAAAACCCGGCGCAACAGGGCCGACACCCACAGATCGGTGGTTACGCGCATGGCAGGATTCTGAACGACATTGGAGGGTACTTAGAGCGCTTTGCGTTTGGGTGAAACCAAAACCGCGCGCCTCCGCCCATCAGTTGGTCAGGCCGATCTCGCGCATCTTGACGTAGACGACCTCGTCGGGCTCGCCGGTCTCAGGCAGCCCGAACAGCGACTGGAACTCCTTGATCGCTGCCTTGGTGCGGGCCCCGACCACGCCATCGAGCTGCATGTCGTCATTGCCGAATGCCTTCAACCCGGCCTGGATCTTGATGATGCGGGCGTCGGGTGCCTGCGTCGGCGCATCTGCCGGCGCCGAAGCGGAAACGGGAATCGCAGCCATGTCGCCCGGGCGGGGTGCCGGATGCGGCACGACCGTCGAGGCGGTTTGCGTGGCGCCCAGTTGATCGAGCAGAACGCTGTCGATCTCGCCGGAAGCGTTGAGCCCGACCTTCTGCTGATAGGCTTGGATGGCCTTACGCGTGTTGGGGCCGGAAATACCGTCGACGGTGCCGGAATAGAAATCCAGATCCTTCAATATGCCCTGGACCTGCTCGACAACCGGATCGCTCTTGACCGGGGCCGGGTCCGGCCGCACGATGTTGATGGTGGTTTCAGGCTCGTCGGCTGCTCGAGGAAAGCCCTGTATGCTCCTGGTCGCAAAAAAAGCGCCGGCGTGAGGAAAAGGCTGATACCACAAAGCGTTCGCCGAGACGTAGAACAGCGTCACCAGGAAGGCGGTCGAACCGCCAACCAGAACCGGATTGCGTAAAATCTGGCTGCCGACGGCGACCGCGCTGCGCTGGAAGGCATTGCCGCGGCGCTTGACCGCCTTAGGCTGTTTTGCGGAGCGAGCCATGCCTGTCCCCTTTCGTCTCCGCCTTGGCCGCAGGTATCGGCAGTACGCCGGGCTTGTCATTCGAACGTCCTTTCGGTCCGTTCACCGGCAAGCTGATCGTGACCGTGGTGCCCTCCCCCGGCATGCTTTCGATCGACATCGTGCCCTCGTGCAGCGCCACCAGACCCTTCACCAGCGAGAGGCCGAGCCCGGTCCCCTCGAAGCGGCGCGTATAGTCGTTCTGGATCTGCATGAACGGCTTGCCGAGATTGGCAAAGTCTTCCTCGGCGATGCCGATGCCGGTGTCCCTGACCCAGAAATGCAGTCGCGAGCCGATTCGCTTGGCGCCGACGACGACATCGCCGCCATCGGGCGTGAACTTGATGGCGTTGGAGACGAGGTTGATGAGTATCTGCTGCACGGCACGACGATCGGCGTTTATCTCGGCTGCATCCGGTGCGATCTGGGCCTGTAGATCGATGTTCTTTGCCTCGGCCTGCAAGCTCATCATCGACTGGCACATTTCGACCGCTTCCACGAAACGGAATGGTTCCGGCTCGGTTGCGTAGGCGCCGGCTTCGATCCTCGATACGTCGAGTATCGAGGTGACGATCGCAAGCAAATGCTGGCCGGACTCCTTGACCAGGCCGACATATTCCTTCTGGCGCGGATCCTTGAAGGTGCCGAACATCTCATGCAGCAGCATGTCGGAAAAACCGATGATGGCGTTCAACGGCGTGCGCAGCTCGTGGCTGACGACCGCCAGAAACCGTCCCTTTGCCACTTCGGCAGACGCGGCCGCCTCTTTCGCAGCGGCAAGCTCTTCGCGCAAGCCGGCGAGTTCGTCGTTTTCGCGCAGGACGAACGTGAGGACGTCCTGCTGCTCTTCCCCCCGCGCCAATTCAAGCGAAAACGGCCGGTAATTGTCCGCCGTCGGGCCATTGCCGTTTTGCGGCAGCCGGACGCGAAGATCCAGCCGGCGCACCAGCGCGCCATCGCGCATGTCGGCCAGCGCGCTGAGGTATGCGACGCGGTCGGACAGATGGATACGGTCGAACAGGCCGGCACCGAACAGCAGCTCCGGCTGCAGCTTCAGGATCGTGCGCGCCTTTGCCGACGCATCCAGAACCTCGCCATGCCTGCCGGCCCGCAGGACAACGGCGTCGATGATGTTCTCGAGCCGATCGTCGGTCGCCGGATCAAGCTGCGCGCCGGCCGGGCTGCCAAGCGCTGCGACGCGGGGAACGAGGGTAAGCGCCCAGGCCAGCGGCAGCAGCCAATGCCAAGCGGCTGTTACCGCCGGACCGAACGGAAAGACAGAACCGGCAAAAGCCTGCAGCAGGATAGCGACAAATACGGATACGGCACCCCAGAGTGCAGCGCGACGAGACGCGCCGATCCACCAGGCTTCGAACGGCAGCGCCACGACAAGCATGGCGACCGGCGAGGCCATCCCGCCCGCCGCGGCAATGACACCGGCAAGAGCAAGACTGCCCATCACCAGAGCGACCTGGCCGGCGAACGCCATCTTGCCCGATGCTGCCACCAGCAAGGCTGCAAACCAGCAGAGGCCGAACATCGCAAAGATTGCAGCCATGGTCACGGCCACGCCCATGCCCGAAGTGACCAGCGTGACTGCTGCGCCTGCGGCAAAGAACGGAGCGGCCAGCATGACACCGATAAACCGCCTCTGGCACCGGCGGTCGTTCTGTCCGAGGATCGACGGATGAACCATACGTTCGCAACCGGCTGCCATCGCGCCGGGCAACTCAACGTATCTGGCCCTTATCGAACTCAACTCAACGCACTCGCATCTGGTCGTGAACAGCCCTGCTTCGCAGATTGCTTTTGTTGATCTGAAACTCGCATCCAGCGTTTAAGGAATGGATAAGGCAGGACCGATCAATGCCCGGCCCGAGGCAGATATTGGGAGGCCGGCGCGGCCAAACCTTGGCAATTATAGCCATAGTAAATGGAGCGTTATCCGGGCGAACCGCCCTTCCGCCTCCGACAATCGCCCCCGGTACGCCGCGCTTCTGGAAAATAGATATGGAAAACAGCTGGATAGATGGTTAACCTTAAGTAAAGAAAACCGGCTGGATTTGAGACAAATCGATTGCAAAATGCTTCGTTTCGAATTTACCTAAAATTTGAGGAAAATTTTCGCTGACCAGGCAAGCCGTCCTTTGCGCGTCTATGCCACTATCGTAGCCATAAAGAGGTCATGTCGCACGAACGCATGATCCGGTCACGAATGAGGGCATACAGATGGGCTTTCTGATCAGAATGGCTTTCTGGTTTTCGCTGGTGCTTCTGGCGCTGCCGCTGAATGTCGGCTCCGACGAGACAGGCCACCAAAGCGTCGGGCCGATCCAGGCGTTGTTTGCGGCACGCGAAGCGGTTGGCGACATTGCCGGCATATGCGAGCGCAAGCCCGACGTCTGCGAGACCGGCAAGTCCGCGATGCACACGATCACCGCCCGGGCCAAGGAGACAGCCAAGATCGCGGCCGCCATGTTGGACGACAAGACCGCCGAACCTGACACGGCGACAACGACCGGCAGCGTGCCCGAAGACATCGTCTTGCCGGCGAAAGTCGAGTTGCCGGCGAAAAACTGAAATCCTTTCAGCGCAGCTGTCACTGCACCGCAGGCCGTCCGCCCCTAAAGCGCGTCGCATTTGACCGGCCTCCCGCGACGCGCTTCAGGTTGTTGTTTCATGCACGCCGTCATCGCAAAACCGCTGCACACCCTCGGGTCAGGCCCGAGGGCATGCTTTTGCGCGACATGCATTATACGCCTATGGTGTTTTCCTCTTTTTCCGTGACGCAGCGTCGCCGGATGATTATATCCGGGGCTATGACCACGACGATCCAAACGATCCGCGACGACTTCTCCCTGCTTGACGAGTGGGAAGACCGCTATCGCTATGTGATCGAACTGGGCGAGGCCCTGCCGCCATTTCCCGATGAGGAACGCAACCCTGCCAACAAGGTGCCCGGCTGCGTCAGCCAGGTCTGGCTGACCACCGAGTATGGACCGGGGCCTGACCCAGTCGTCACCTTCGCCGGTGATTCGGACGCGCATATCGTGCGCGGCCTCGTCGCTATAATGCTGGCGCTGTTTTCGAGACGACCCGCCAGCGAGATCCAGAAAACCGACGCGGAAGCCACGCTGAAGGCACTTGGCCTCGACGAACACCTGTCGCCGCAACGCGCCAATGGTCTTCGTTCCATGGTCAAGCGCATCAAGCGCGACGCTGAGGCGGCCTTAAAGCAGACCGCCTGATCAGACGAACAGCGCGCGATGGCCCGACATGATCGGAGCCGCAGATGTCGCAACGCATATCGATTGCTCCAGCATCGCCCCAAGATCAAAACGGCGCCGGAGGCGCCGTTGATCATCTAACCCAGGTTGGGAAGAGAGCCGGTATCAGCGCCCCTTGCGCTTGCGGCCGAGACCCATCTTCTTGGCGAGTTGTGAGCGGGCGGCAGCATAGTTGGGAGCAACCATCGGGTAGCTTGCGTCCAGGCCCCATTTTTCACGATACTCATCCGGCGTCAGACCGTAGTGGGTCATCAAGTGGCGCTTCAGCGACTTGAACTTTTTGCCGTCTTCAAGACAGACGATGTAGTCGTCATGGACGGAGCGTTTCGGGTTTACTGCCGGCTTCTGCTTGTCGGCAGGAGGCTGTTCACTGGCCCCGCCCACGCGCCCGAGGGCGGCATGGACATCGGCGATGAGGCTAGGCAGCTCGCCGACCGGCACCGGATTGTTGCTGACATAGGCGGCTACGACGTCGGCCGTCAATTCGATCAGCGCATCACTATTTCTGGAAGGTGATTCGATAATATCCATGGCTTCATAGCCCCAACGTGAGTTGTTTCTACCTGCGCCCTATTTTGACGGGTCGGGCATCGCGCGAAATTTTTGCAGGAAAGAGCCTCTGCGATTCGCGTCGCAGTATCCTAATGAGCCACTAAACCAAGTAAGTCAATTCGCTTCTTGCGCTGTATTCATCGATGGCAATAAAATATACGACGATCAGCTTCACCCTTTCGTGCACTCTGTAATTTTGAGATTTTTTTGGTCCGACCAGCAACGGCTGACGCCATGTCGAGCTACCGTTACATCCTCGATGGCCGGTAAAAGTTTCCAATGCTTGGCTATGCTTGGTTGTGTTACGGGCTATCTGGTTGTTTTCGGAATCTACAAAACCATAGGTTGCGATTTGCTGTTGGAAGCAAGCCTGAAATCAGCCTGCGGACCGCGCCGATCCATCAATGTGGGGTGATATATTTTCCGTAGACCCAGCCGGTGACGAACTTGCCGTTCTGTGCCGGATCGTGCCAGACTTCGCACCAGCGATAGCGGATCTTCTGTTCCTGCGTCCAAACCGGCTGCTTGACGATGTCGAGCAGGTTTATGCCGCCGGTGCATCTCCCGGTCATCTGCAAAACGGCACCGTTGGGATAGGCGGCCTGCTTCTGGGACGATCCCGCCGGATACTTGCGCACGTTGAGCGCGTCGCCAAACGGAACGTTGGTCACTTGCCAAGCTGCGAACACGGTTGCATGAGATGGGCCGGTGAAGGCCAAGACTGTCGAAGCGACGGCGAAAGCCGCAGCAGCGTGAAAACGAAACTTCATTTTTCCCTCTCCTCCGGCTCATCTTCTGGAGCCCGGCAAACATATACTCCGGCTCTTGAACCTGCGCTGATCGGCGTGTTCATTCCCCATACAAGTAACTTCCATAGCGAGACGCAATGACCCGAACCCCAGCATTTCCAACTGTCAGCCCGCCGCAACCAGAGAAGCGACCGGTCTTCGATCTGCATCATGGAGTGACCCGGACGGACGACTATGCCTGGCTGAGAGCCGACAACTGGCAAGAGATGTTCAGGGATCCGTCGCTGCTTGACGCCCAGATCCGCGCCCATCTCGAAGCCGAGAACGCCTATCAGGCAGCGCTCATGGCCGACACCGCCCAGGTGCGGAAGCAGCTTTTCAAGGAGATGAAGGGCCGCATCAAGGAGGATGATTCGTCCGTGCCGATGAAGGATGGGCGGTACGCCTATGGGTCATCTTTCAAGCTTGGCGGCGAGCAGCCGCGTTATTTCCGCACGCCGCGCGACGGCGGCAACCAAGAGATCCTGCTCGACGGCGACCTCGAGGCAGAAGGCAAGGCCTATTTCCGCCTCGGCGGTGTCGACCATTCGACCGATCACCGCAAGCTTCTCTGGGCCTTCGACGACAAGGGTTCCGAATTCTACACGCTTCGCGTCCGCGATCTCGTCGACGGGAACGATCTGGCGGACAGGATTCCGGATACGGGTGGCGGCGGCGTGTGGGATGCCGGAAATGACGGATTTTTCTACACCCGCCTCGATCCCAACCACCGTCCTTCCAAAGTACTGTTCCATGCCCTTGGCGACAGTCCTGAGAACGACCGGCTGATCTATGAAGAAGCCGATCCAGGCTTCTTCATGAATGTCGGCGGCACACGCTCCAACGAGTGGATCATGGTTGGCATCAACGACCATGAGACTTCGGAATATCGCATCATGAGCGCCAAAGAACCGTTCGCCGAACCGAAGCTGGTTGCTCCGCGCGAGACCGGCCTGCAATACGACCTCGAAGAAGGCGGCGATGTCTTCTTCATTCTCACCAACGCCGACGGCGCCAAGGATTTCAAGATCATGACCGCGCCGGCGAGCGACCCGGTGCGCGCCAACTGGCAGGAGTTGGTGCCGCACGAAGCGGGCCGGCTGATCCTTTCGGTGATCGGTTTCAAGGACCACATGGTCAGGCTTGAACGCAAGGAAGGCCTGCCGCGCATCGTCGTGCATGACCGCAACAGCGGCGAGGAACACCTCATCTCCTTCGACGAGGAAGCCTTCTCGCTCGGCCTGTCGGGATCCTATGAATACGATACCGAGATCATGCGCTTTTCCTATTCGTCGATGACAACGCCGGCGCAGGTCTTCGACTACCACATGCGGACCCGCGAGCGCGTGCTGCTGAAGACCCAGGAAGTTCCGTCCGGTCACGACCCGGACCATTACATGACGCGGCGGCTGATGGCGCCCGCAGCCGACGGCGAACTGGTGCCGGTCTCGCTCCTTCATCATCGCGACACGCCGCTCGACGGATCAGCGCCTTGCCTGCTTTACGGCTACGGCTCCTACGGCATCACGGTCCCGGCCGCCTTTAACACCAATTTGTTTTCGCTGGTCGACCGCGGCTTCGTCTACGCGATTGCCCATGTCCGCGGCGGCAAGGACAAGGGCTATGGCTGGTACGACGACGGCAAGCGGGCGCACAAAATGAACACGTTCACCGATTTCGTCGCAGTCGCCCACCACCTCGTCGCCGAACGCTATACGCAACATGATCGCATCGTCGCTCAGGGCGGCTCGGCCGGCGGCCTGCTGATGGGCGCCGTGGCGAATATGGCGCCGGAATGCTTCGGCGGTATTGTCGCCGAGGTTCCGTTCGTCGACGTGCTCACCACCATGCTCGACGCGACCTTGCCGCTGACGCCGCCGGAATGGCCCGAATGGGGCAACCCGATCGCCTCGGAGGAGGACTACCGAACGATCGCCGCCTACTCGCCCTATGACAATGTCGCCGCGCTCGACTATCCGCCGATCCTGGCGCTTGCCGGCCTCACCGACCCGCGTGTCACCTATTGGGAGCCGGCCAAGTGGGTGGCGCGGCTGCGCGACCGCAAGATCGGCGACAATCCGGTGCTGTTCAAGATCAATATGGACTCCGGCCATGCCGGCGCATCCGGCCGGTTTTCCAGGCTCGAGGAAATCGCCTTCACCTATGCGTTTGCGCTGAAGGTGGCGGGCAAGGCCGACCTTGCCACCACAGCGCCGCCCATCCTTTTGGACACGCAAACGGCGCTGTAGGAACTTGATCTTGCGCACGATCCCCAGCGGAGAATTGATTCCGATTCGGCTCAGGGCCTGGTCGATTTTCCGCTCGCAATTGCAATGGCCGCGCGTTACCCAATGCGCGGCTTTTCGCAGCCGCGCCACCCAAAATCATCCAGTCACGTCAAGGGTCCGCCATGTTGCTCGTCGACGTCTACCTCGACAAATCGCCCATCCAGGGCATCGGTGTCTTTGCCAAGAACCACATTCCCCGCGGCACACTGGTTTGGAAGCTCGATCCCAATTACGACCGGCGCATCCCTGTCGAGGTCTATGAGCGCGAAACCGGGCCGATCAAAACTTATCTCGATCGCTATTCCTATCCCGACCGGCGCGACCCGAATTACATCGTCTTCGAAGCCGACGACGCCCGCTACATGAACCATGCCGATGACCCGAATTGCGACGTCTCCTCGCCCGAGGAGACATATGCGTCGCGCGACATCGCGCCCGGCGAGGAAATGACCTGCAACTACAATCATTTCTTCGAAGCCGGCTTCGATTTCCTAGGCGACCGCTGACGCGCCGCCATCCCGCCCGGTTTCGCGTCAGTTCGAAGGCTGCTTGGGCGCCGAATAGCCGTTGGGATGCGGCGGTATGGCCTTCAGATAGGCTGATATCGCCGCCCGGTCCTCGGGCGCCAGCTCGGCCATGTTTCTCTGCACATCGACCATGGCGCCGCCCACCGAATCGAAATCGGGCGTGAAGCCGGTTTCGAGAAAGTAGGCGATGTCGGCCTCCGACCAGTCACTGAGCCCGCCTTCGCCCGAGGTGATGTTCGGCACGATGCCGCTGCCTTCGGCAGCCGCGGCACCCGCCAGCCACTGGCTCTTCCTGGTGCCGCCAGCAAAATCACGCGGCGTGTGGCATTCGCCGCAATGGCCCGGCCCTTCGACCAGGTAGCGGCCGGCCATCACCGGATCCGGCGTGCCATCGGGGAAGGAAACCACCGGCTGGTCACTCAAATAAAGACGTTTCCACAGCCCGATGCCGCGACGGATGTTGAATGGGAATCCCAGCGAATTGGGCGGCGTCTTGCCGGCGACCGCCGGAAGCGTTTTCAGGAAGGCATGAAGATCGGCGATGTCGGCCGGCTTCATGCGTGCGTAGGACGCATAGGGAAACGCCGGATAGAAGTGCTCGCCGCTCGGCGAAACGCCCTTCAGCATGGCGTTGGCGAGGTCTTCGACCGACCAGGCGCCGATACCGTCCTTGGCATCCTGAGAGATGTTCGGTGGCACGAAGATGCCGAACGGCGTCTTGAGTTCGAGACCCCCGACCAGTTGAAGGCGGGCATCGCCTTGCGAGCCTGGCTTCGCATGACAGGATGTACAGCCGCCGGCATCAAAAATGCGCTTGCCCCTGGCGGCATCGCCCGGGCCAAGTTGCGTCGCCAGGGTGTCGGCGTCGAGCCTGACCGGCGCCGACATGAACCAGCCGGCGACCGCGCCGGCGGCGCCCAGAACGAGGGCGGCGCAGACAAGTTTTTTCAGCAGGCGCATCGCCCGCTATCAGCCCTTCTTTATCCTGTATGTCTGGTGGCAGGTGCCGCAATCGCCGCCTATGGTGTTGAACCCCGCCTTCAAGGCATCGACATCGGCAGGAGCGGCGGCCGCGGCAGCCTTGACGTCGGCGAGATATTTCTCTTCAACCGCCTTGAAGCCGGCCATATCTTCCCAGATCTTTGGGGCAGCGGTGGTGTCGCCGGTGTTGCTGCCAGCCGGGAAAAGGGTTTCGACGTTTGCGTGGAATTTCTCGGCGTTGGCCTCCAGCGCCCTCAACGCCGTCAGCACGGCCGCTGCGTCGTAAGGGATCTCGCCCTTGACGACTTTCGACAATTGGCCGGCGATCTTTCCACGTTCCTTCATCAGGGCCTGCCGCTCCTGGATCGGATCGGCAAACGCCGCCGAACCGGTGAAGGCGAGGATCGAGATGGCGAGGATAAGCTTTCTCATTCAATTGGCTCCGTGATGATCATGTTTCGGGTGAAGGTCCGACTGATGGATAACGGCAAAGGTGGCTTGAAAATTCCGGGAATTCGCCTCACGCTTCTGTGAATTTTCGCGACGGTCGTTCTGTGCTGGAAAAGGGCGGCCGATCCTTTGGCACACACAGAAAAGCCCCGGTTTTGCCGGGGCTTTTCTGCAACTCAGTTAGGCCTATACCTTTTCGTAGAGCTCAAGGACATGGTCCCAGTTGATGAGACTGTCGACGAAGGCTTCAAGATATTTCGGCCGGGCGTTGCGATAGTCGATGTAATAGGAGTGCTCCCAGACATCGACGCCCAGGATCGGCGTCGCGCCATGGACCAGCGGGTTCTCGCCGTTCGGCGTCTTCGAGATCGCCAGCTTGCCGTCCTTGACCGAAACCCAGGCCCAGCCCGAACCGAACTGGGTGGTTCCGGCGGCGATGAAATCGGCCTTGAACTTGTCGTAGCCGCCAAGATCGCTGTCGAACGCCTTTTGCAGCGCGCCCGGCAATTTGTTGCCGCCGCCCCCCTTCTTCATCCACTTCCAGAAATGGATATGATTGTAATGCTGACCGGCATTGTTGAAGAGTCCGGGGTTCTTGCCGAAGGACTGTTTGACAACCTCTTCGACCGACAAATCGCCGAGCCCGGCTTCGGCAGCCAGCTTGTTGCCGTTGTCGACATAGGCCTTGTGGTGCTTGTCGTGGTGATACTCCAGCGTCTCCTTCGACATGTAAGGCTGCAAGGCCTCGTAGTCATAGGGCAAGGCGGGCAGTTCAAAAGCCATCGGTCGTACTCCTCGTGGAAAAATCCGGTGTCGGTACCGGACTAACATAGGTCTGGATTGGTGTGGAACAACTCCGGAATGAAGCGCCGGTTCCTCTTTTTGCCAGTCAGCCGGCCGAAGTCGAATGCGCCCAATCCCAATAGAGTTCGCGCGCCTTTTTGGCTACCGGCCCGGGCTGGAGATTGCGATCCTCGATGCGGGTGACCGGCACGACCTTCGAATGATTTCCCGTCGAGAATATCTCGTCCGCTTCGAGGAACTCGCGCACCGACAGCGCCTTTTCGATGGTCTTGAATCCATACTCGTCAAGCAGCGTCATCGTCCGCGAGCGGGTGATGCCGGACAAGAACGTGCCGTTCGGCGCCGGCGTCAGGACATGGCCATCCTTGACCAGGAAAATGTTCGAGGTTCCGGTCTCGGCGACATTGCCCAGCATGTCAAGCACCAGGGCGTTGTCGAAGCCGCGCATCTTGGCTTCAAGGATGGCCCGGCCGTTATTGGGATAAAGGCAGCCGGCCTTGGCGTTGGTCGGCATGGTTTCGATGGTCGGGCGGCGGAACGGCGAGACGGTGACCGAAAAGCCCGCCGGCGAGATCATTGGCGATTCGTAAAGGCAAAGGCAGAAACGGGTCGAGGCCGGATCTGCCGGCACACCCATATAGCCACCATGCTCGGCCCAGTACATCGGCCTTATGTAGACCGCCGTCTTCCCGTTGAACTTCTTCAGCCCGTCCCAGGTCAGCCCGACGATCTTTTCGGCGCTCATGGATGGTTTGAGACCAAGCGCGATCGCCGAAGCGTTCACCCTCGCGGCGTGGCGGTCGAGGTCGGGGGCGACACCCTCGAACCAGCGGGCGCCGTCGAATACGCTGGTGCCGAGCCACATGGCATGACTGCGCGGCCCCAGAATGGCGACGTTGCCCTCGTGCCAGTCGCCATCCACGAAGGTCCATGTCGCGGATTGCGCCGCAGCCGCCAGTGTCATCGCTTGGTTCCGCGTTTCAAAAAGCTGTCCTGTCTCGCCATTGGAAGATGCTTTGGCGCCTGCCGTCAACTGATATGGCTGAGATTTGTTAAGGCCAGCGGCATGCGAATTGCAATCCGTGCTTGCGCCTCGCCTTGCCTCGCCGCAAAACTGTCACCATGCACCATGCGGCTTACGTTTTCGACGCCTACGGCACGCTGTTCGATGTCCATGCCGCCGTGCGCCGTCATGCCGACCAGATCGGGCCAGACGGCCAGCTCCTGTCGGAGATCTGGCGCGCCAAGCAACTGGAATATTCCTGGGTGAGGACGCTGATGGGCGCCTACGCCGACTTCTGGCAACTCACCGAGCAGGCGCTCGATTTCGCCCTGCGCCAGGTTCCCTCCGCGGACAAGGGGCTCAGGGCCAAGCTGCTCGACGCCTATTGGCGGCTGGACTGCTATCCGGAGGTGCCGGCCGTGCTAAAGGCGCTCAAAGCATCGGGCGCCAAGCTGGCGATCCTCTCCAACGGCTCGCCTGAAATGCTGGAAGCGGCGGTCAAATCGGCCGCGCTCGACCAGTTTCTGGACGACATCTATTCCGTCGATGCCGTCAAGCGCTTCAAGGCCGATCCGTCGGTCTACGACATGGTCACGACAGGCTGGCGTCTCTATCCGGGTGCGGTGTCGTTTCAGTCATCCAACCGCTGGGACGTCGCCGGCGCCACCAAATTCGGCTTCCGGACTGTCTGGATCAACCGCTCCAACCAGCCCGAGGAATACCGGGACTTTCCGCCGGCCCTGATCCTGCCCTCGCTCGAAGGCCTGCTCGCCGCAGGCTGACGCATGACGCCAAATCGGAATCGATTTTTTGGAAAGGACCATGTGCAAAATAAAACTGCTACAGCGTTCTTTACCGACGCGCGGCGCTGTGGGGCTGTTGCCTCGGCGCAACAGGGGCGGAACCGTCACAGCTTTGCCTTTGTTTGTTCACCGTCAGGCCAGAATCGGAACCGCCTATCGCGCCAGGCATTGGTAGGGCTGGCGCCGTACTGATCGGCGTATTCCGATCTGAGACCTAGAAAAGGCAACGATGTTCACAACCGAAATCGACTCCTATCGCCTGAGCCGTCGTGGCTTTCTCAACGCCGCTGCGCTCGGCGCCGCCTCGATTGCGGTTTCCGCCTGCACCACGGTGGCGCAGCGGCCGGTCGAGCCGCCGCCGCCAGCCAATGTCGAGCCGCCGTTCCTGGACTATGCAACAATGTACGGTCCGGTCAGCGACAGTGGGTTCGAGCTGCCGGGCATACCTTACGAGAAAATCGACGAGCAATTTCTGCGTCAGATCGTTCCCGATCCGACCGGCCAGCCGCCCGGCACCATCGTCGTCGATACGGCCGGCCACCACCTCTATCTCGTGCGTCCGGGCGGACAAGCCATTCGTTATGGGGTCGGGCTGGGTCGCGCCGGTTTCGAATGGTCTGGTGGTGCCGTCGTCCAGTGGAAGCAGAAGTGGCCGAAATGGACCCCGCCGGCCGAAATGATCGCCCGCCAGCCCGAGCTCGCAGAATACAGCGCCGAGAATGGCGGCATGCCCGGCGGGCTAACCAATCCGCTCGGAGCGCGGGCGCTGTATCTCTTCGAGGGCAACGAGGACACGCTTTACCGCCTGCACGGCTCCCCGGAGTGGTTTTCCATAGGCAAATCGGTGTCATCTGGGTGCGTTCGCTTGATAAATCAGGACATTATTGACCTTTATGACCGTGTGCCCAACAAGACGCCGGTGGTCGTTACCGCCGGTGTCGGTCAGGAACTGGTTGCCACGGCAGACCGCAAAGCCATTCCAATCGATGCGGGCGTGCCGGAAGGATCGATCCTGCTCGGCCCGGCAAGGGCGATCACGGACTCGATCTTTTGAGCTGATCGAAGCGCTGGAGCGGCGGACTTTCGGCGCCGCAATTTTCCGGTCCGATGCTTTTCCCTGAGCATCAGCTTCTCGCAAAACCGGTGCCTGGTTTTGGGTCCGATGCGGTGCTTTCAGCGCCGCCCCCTAGCCAGGCTGCCGAGGATGCCGCGCACGATCGCCCGTCCAACCGACGTGCCGACCGAGCGAACCACCGATTTGATCGCCGCCTCCGCCACCGTCTGGCGATTGGACGCTCGCGGCGCCGGTGCTCGCCTGCCGCCGGTGGGCTGGGGGGCGGGATCGTCATTGCCGAAGCCTGGAATGGTCCAGCGCGAGCCGCCGCTCTCCTGCTGCTGCGCCTCCGCGTCCAAAGCATCCTTGGCTTTTTTCTGCAGCATCTCGAAAGCCGATTCGCGATCGACGGTCTGATCGTACTGTCCCGCAACCGGGCTCTCGGTGATCAGCGTGCGGCGCTCGTCAGGCGTGATCGGGCCAAGTCGCGACGACGGCGGGCGAACCAGCGTCCGCTGGACCATGGACGGAACACCTTTGGCTTCCAGCGTGGAGACCAGCGCCTCCCCGGTGCCGAGTTGCGTGATCACGGTAGCACAGTCGAAGTCGGGATTGGGCCTGAACGTCTCGGCGGCGGTCCTCACAGCCTTCTGCTCCCGTGGCGTGTAGGCGCGCAGGGCGTGCTGCACCCGGTTGCCGAGCTGGGCCAGAACGGTTTCGGGGATATCCAGCGGATTCTGGGTGACGAAGTAAACGCCGACGCCCTTCGAACGGATCAGGCGGACCACCTGTTCGACGCGGTCGATCAGCACCTTAGGCGCGTCGTCAAACAGAAGGTGCGCCTCGTCAAAGAAGAAGACCAGCTTTGGCTTGTCGGGATCGCCGACTTCGGGCAGTTCCTCGAACAGTTCCGACATCAGCCACAACAGGAATGTCGCATAGAGCCGAGGATTCATCATAAGCTTGTCGGCGGCCAGCACGCTGATCGCGCCGCGCCCGTCGCGGGTGGTGCGCATGATGTCGGCGATCCGTAATGCCGGCTCGCCGAAGAAATTCGTCGCGCCCTGCTGCTCAAGAACCAGCAGCGTGCGCTGGATTGCGCCAACCGAAGGTTTCGTCACATTGCCGTAGCGAGCGCCGATTTCTTCGGCGCGTTCGGCGATGTTGGCAAGAAGCGCTTGCAGGTCCTTCAGGTCCAGCAGCAACAAGCCTTCCTCGTCGGCGATGCGGAAGGCGATGTTCATGATGCCTTCCTGCGCCTCGGACAGGTTCATAAGGCGCGACAGCAGCAGCGGCCCCATTTCCGAGACAGTGGCGCGGATCGGATGGCCCTGCTCGCCGAAAAGATCCCAGAAGATGACCGGAAATTCCTGGAAATCATAGGGATCGAGCTTGACCTGCTCGGCGCGCTTGACCAGAAAATCCTGTGCCGTGCCCATCATGGCGATACCGGACAGATCGCCCTTAATGTCGGCGCAGAAGACCGGCACGCCGGCATTGGAGAAACCTTCCGCCAGAATCTGCAAGCTCACGGTCTTGCCGGTGCCGGTCGCGCCGGTGACCAGGCCGTGACGATTGCCATACTGAAGCAGCAGATTTTCGGCGCGCTGGTAGCTGTCATCAGGCTTTCGGCTGGCTCCGATGAAAATACTGGTGTCGTCAACCATGTGTTCGGTCTCCGCAAGCCTGAAGTGTTGAATGCCCCTGATCTATTGAAAGTAACGGGGCTCGCCGCAGGTATAATGACGCCATTGCGCAGCGACAATGGCCATGGTCGAAATTGGGCTTTTTGGAGCTTGCGGATTTTGCGCATGTTTGGCAATCGGTTGGCGGTTCCCCGTAGCAGGACGCGTGTTGCATTGTGATATGCGACGGGGAACCGTAGACTGACGTTCCAGGCCTATCGGCCGAGAAGACGAGGAAAGCGGATGGCCGGTGCCTTGAACCACGATGCCGAACTTCCGAACCCTGACCGGCAGCGGTGGCTGGCCGTTGCGGAAAAAGCCTTGGCCGGCGGATCCTTCGAGGAAAAGCTCGTAAGCCATACGGACGATGGCATCCGCATCGAGCCGCTCTATGATCGTTCGGTCACCGCAGAGCCTCTCGCGCGGGCAAATCCCGGATCGCCCTGGATCGTCAGCCAGCGTATCGACGACCCCGATGTCGGCCGCGCCAAAGCCCAGGCCCTGGAGGACGTCGCACAGGGGGCCACCGGACTGTCGCTTGTCTTCGAAGGCGCGCCGAATGCGTTCGGCTACGGCCTGCCGAGGACTGCCGAGGCGCTGGAGACCGTGCTCGACAGCGTGCCGCTCAACCGGATCCAGGTCCGCATCGACGCGCATCCCTGGAGCCGCGCCGTGGCCGACTGGCTGGTTGCGTTCCTGGGCAAGCGCCGGTCAGACCCGGCAAAGCTCAACCTGTCCTTCGGTATCGACCCGGCGGCGATCTTTGCCGGAACCGGCCGGTTGCGGATGTCGATCGAGGCCTTGCAGGCGTCGATGCCGCAGTCCCTGGCGCACTTTTTCTCGATGGGCGTGCCCGGGGTCCTGCTGGAGGCAGACGGGCGCGTCTTCCACAATGCCGGCGCCACCGAAGCGCAGGAGCTGGGCACCATGATGGCTTCGGCGGTCTCCTATCTCCGGATGTTCGAGGAGGCGCGCCAGCCGCTTGTCTATGCGGCGCCCCATATCGGCTTTGCGCTCAGCGTCGACCAGGACCAGTTCGCGTCGATGGCCAAGGTCAGGGCTTTGCGCAGGCTGTGGGCGCGGGTCCAGGAGGCATGCTCGATCGCGGCTTCCACCGCCAACGTCCATGCCGAAACGTCGTTCCGTATGATGACTTCGGCGGACCCGGAGACGAACATCCTGCGCACCACGATCGCCAGTTTTGCCGCGGCAGCCGGCGGAGCGGATTCGATCTCAATCCTGCCGCATACAATCGCGCATGGCCTGCCGGCGGGCTTTGCCCGCCGTGTCGCCCGCAACACGCAACTGATCATGGCCAACGAAAGCCATATCGATCATGTCGCCGACCCTGCTTGCGGTTCGGGCGCCGTTGAAGCGCTGACTGCTGAACTCTGCGAAGCGGCCTGGGAAGAATTCCAGCGGATCGAGGCGGAAGGCGGCGTGCTGTCCAGCCTGCAGCAAGGGCATATCCAGAAACGGGTTCAGGCCGCCTCCGCCCGCCGCAATGCCGCCTATCAGGCATGCGAGCGGGCCATCATCGGCACGACGCTTCACCCGTTGAAGAGCGAACGTCCGGTCGAAACCTTGGCGGCGGAGCGGCGGCCCGCTGTCACCGAGGGCGTCGCGGTGTGCGAGCCGCTGTTTCCGATCCGCCTCGATCAATCGATCGGAGCAGCATCATGATCCCGGATTTCAGCCAAATCGGCTGGTCGGCGCCGCGCCGGGCGCCGATCGAGGTCAAGGGCCAGCGGATGACCCCGGAAGGACTGGCCATCAAGCATCTCTACAACCAGGGCGACCTCAAGGGGTTGCCGTATCTCGACACTTATCCGGGCCTGCCGCCATTCGTGCGCGGCCCCTACCCAACCATGTATGTTCAGCAGCCGTGGACGATCCGGCAATATGCCGGCTTCTCGACGGCGGAAGAGTCGAACGCCTTTTACCGGCGCAACCTCGCGGCCGGCCAGAAGGGACTGTCGGTCGCTTTCGACCTTGCCACGCATCGCGGCTACGACAGCGATCATCCGCGCGTTGCCGGTGATGTCGGCATGGCCGGCGTCGCCATCGATTCCATCCTCGACATGCGCCAGCTCTTCGACGGCATCCCGCTTGACGAGATGACGGTGTCGATGACCATGAACGGCGCGGTGCTGCCGATCATGGCGCTCTACATCGTCGCCGCGGAGGAACAGGGCGTTGAGCAAAAGGACCTCGCCGGGACCATTCAGAACGACATCCTGAAAGAGTTCATGGTGCGCAACACCTACATCTATCCGCCAAAACCTTCGATGCGGATCGTGTCGGACATCTTCTCCTACACGTCGCAGCACATGCCGAAGTTCAATTCGATTTCGATCTCCGGCTATCACATGCAGGAGGCAGGGGCGACCGCCGACCTCGAGCTCGCCTACACCATCGCCGACGGCATCGAATATGCCCGCGCCGGTGTCGCGGCGGGTCTCGATATCGACCGTTTTGCGCCGCGCCTCTCCTTCTTCTGGGCGATCGGCATGAACTTCTTCATGGAGGTAGCCAAGCTGAGGGCAGCCCGCCTTTTGTGGTCGACCCTGATACTGAAAAACTTTTCGCCGAAGGACGAGCGCTCGCTGTCGCTACGCACCCATTGCCAGACTTCGGGCTGGTCGCTGACGGCGCAGGACCCTTACAACAACATCATCCGTACCATGATCGAGGCGATGGCGGCGACGCAGGGTCATACGCAATCGCTGCACACCAACTCCTTCGACGAGGCGATGGCGCTGCCGACCGACCATTCGGCCCGCATCGCCCGCAACACGCAGCTCATCCTGCAAAAGGAGTCCGGCACCGCCCGCATCATCGACCCGTGGGGCGGCTCTGCCTATCTCGAACGGCTGACGCATGACCTGGCGGCGCGCGCGCTTGCCCATATCGAAGAGGTCGAGAGCCTGGGCGGCATGGCCGCCGCAACCGAAAAAAACATACCGAAGCTGCGCATCGAAGAGGCCGCCGCGCGCACGCAGGCGCGGATCGATTCCGGCGAGCAGATCCTGGTCGGCGTCAACGCCCATCGTCCCGAGACGGATATCAAAGTCGACGTGCTGAAGATCGACAACGCCGAAGTCAAAGCCCGGCAATTGTCGAAACTGCAGCGGCTGAAAGGCACGCGCGACGTCGGCGCCGTCGAGAGCGCACTGAGTGCGCTGAGCCGGGCTGCTGAGAGCGGCGAAAATCTGCTGGAGTTCGCCATTCGCGCCGCGCGCGCCAACGCCACGGTCGGCGAGATCTCGCTGGCGCTGGAAAAGGTTTTCGGCCGCCATGTCGCCTCGGTCCAGACGATCTCCGGCGTCTATCGCAAGGCGCTCGGCGACAATCCGGTGGTCGATCGGCTGCAGGACAAGATCGTGGCGTTCGAGGAGAAGTCCGGCGGCAAGCCACGCATTCTCGTCGCCAAGATGGGACAGGACGGCCATGATCGCGGCCAGAAGGTGATCGCCACCGCCTTTGCCGATCTCGGCTTCGACGTCACCGTCGGGCCGATGTTCCAGACGCCGGACGAGATCGGCAGGCTCGCGGTCGAGCACGACGTGCATATCATCGGCGCCTCGTCGCTGGCGGCGGGCCATTTGACGCTCATTCCCGAACTCAGGGACGCGCTGAAGAAGCTTGGCCGCGACGATATGCTGATCGTTGCCGGTGGCGTCATCCCTCCGCAGGATTACGATGCTGTGATGCAGGCGGGGGCGGCGGAGATCTTCCCGCCGGGCACGGTTATCCCCGAGGCCGCCGACCGGCTGATGGATCGGCTGTTGCAGGCCAGATGAGCCTGTTATAATATTCGTTGCAACTAAGAACGGATGGCGTTATAATTGTTGTTGCAACAAGGGTGCAGCGCCATGAACACGACTATCCGCAAGATCGGCAATTCCGAAGGCGTGATCTTGCCCAAGGAAATTCTCGACCGCCTGAACCTGAAGGCCGGCGACAGCATCGTCATCGTCCAAGAGGGGGATGAGCTTCGCCTGCGCCGCACCGAAGACACTGCCGAGGAATTTGAGCGCAAGATGAAAATCGCGCGCGAGCGTATGAAGAAGTATGAGGTTGCCTACCGCGCGCTCGCAAAATGACCGAGCATCATTCGAGGGAGTTCGTGGAGGCGCTTCACGCCGAGCAGTTGCGCCTCCACGGAGGAGCAGCGGGTATCCGCGACGAAGGAGTGCTGGAGTCGGCGCTTTATCGACCGCAACAGAGGGAGATTTATGGCGACCCCGACCTCTGCGAGCTGGCATCCGCTTATCTTTTCGGCATCGCCAAGAACCATCCATTCGTCGACGGCAACAAGCGCACCGCTTTTGCCGCAGCCGATCTTTTTCTTTATTTCAATGGGCTAAGCATCGAAGCCGAGCAGGCGGACATCATTCAACTGGTCATGATGGTCGCCGCCGGCGAGATCGACGAGGCTGGTGCTGCGGCGTTCTTCCGCGACCATGTCATCAACATCGAGGACTAAAACCCGTCGCATTTGAAATGGATTCACGCGACCCGCTTTAAGTTCTCGTTGTTATGCATGTCGTTATAGCTAAGCCGCTGCGCACCCTCGGGTCAGGCCCGAGGGCATGCTTTGCGCGCCATGCATTAGTTGTCGGAGAGCTTTACAATCTCCCATTCCCTGCCGTTCACCACGGCAGTTTCGCCGACCTTCTTGCCGAACAAGGCCAAGGCCATCGGTGAAACATGGGAAATCGTCCCCTTGGCCGGATCGGCCTCATCCTCGCCGACGATCTTCCAGTGCACCTTCCTGCCGTCGTCGCATTCCAGCGTGACGCCCATGCCGAAGCGAACCAGGTCGCTGCCCGACTCCGGCACGGAAAGCTCGGCGCTTTCACGCCGCGCGGTCCAGTAGCGCAGGTCGCGTGAGATAAGCGCGATGCGCTCGCGGTCGGCCCTCTTCTCCGCCCTGCCCAGTTCATCGCGCAGGGCCGCCAGTTCGGCGTCGATCATTGCCAGGCCGCGTTGCGTCACCAGATTACGGTGGTGGCTGATCGGCCGCTCGCCGATGCCGGCGATGGCGTTTTCGCTATCCTCTTCGCGCGTGAAGGCTCTGCTCATTGATCGAGCTTATGCCTCGCGCGGCGACTTCACAAGCTATTGCCGGCAAAGGATCGGCCGATCCGGTCTGGCCTCATCAGGCAATGCCGGCTATGCGCATCTGACCATCGGACGCAATCCTGTGAGCTGAATGCCGTTTTCAGCTCAGCGCAGCAGTGGCGCGGAGTGAGCCTACCTTGGCGCCGATCCGGCTTTCTATCGGCGGATGTGCCTGGTCGATCAGTATCGCCGCCAGCGCCTCGTCGGCGTGCAAAACCCTGGCCAGCACGGCAGCGACCATGACTTCAGCGGCGCGGCCGGCGCCATCATCGCATTTCAGCGCAATGCCAAGGCCAAGCTCGGGAAGTGCCGCGCAATAGACGCCTTCGGCTCCTCCCTTCACAAAAATCCTGCCTGACGCGGCCTGCGTCAGTGCCACATCAGCCCTGCCCGTGCCGGCGACCAGAAATGGCTCGGCCATGCAGGCGGAAAGCAGCCTCCTTGCGGCTTTGGCGCGAATGGGTTCAAAGCCGATACCTGTCGCCATGCGGGCAAATCCGAGCGCGAAGCTGCGCAGCGGCACGGCATAGGTCGGGATCGAGCAGCCGTCAGTGCCGCAATGGTCGAAATCATGGGCAGCACCGGTCACCGCTTGCATTGCATCACGCACCATCTCCTGCGAGGCATGGCCTGATTTGACGTAGCCGCGATGGGCGATGCCGGCGTGGACGCAGGTGCAGAGAAAGCCCGCATGCTTGCCTGAGCAGTTGTTGTGCAGCGCGTTTGGTGCCTTGCCGGCACGGGCGAGCGCAACTGTTGCCGCATGGCTGGACGGCCAATGGCCGCCGCATTCCAGCGCCGCCACGTCCAGCCCGGCCTTGGCCAGCATCGCCCGCGCCAGTTCGACATGCGCCGGCTCGCCGGAATGCGAAGCGCAGGCTAGCGCCAGTTCGTGGTCGCCGAAACCGTACGCATCGGCCGCGCCGCTTTCGACCAGCGGCAGCGCCTGGATCGCCTTGACCGCCGAGCGCGGAAACACCGGGCGAGCCGTATCGCCGATCTCCAGGAACGGCTTGCCATCGGCATCGAAGACCGCAATGGCGCCACGATGCGCGCTCTCTACCGCAGCGCCGCGCAAAACTTCGACCAGAACCGGATTTGTCATGAATCCCCGCTAACGCATGACCTCTTTCGAAAAGGATCATGCGGAAAATCGAAGTGTTACAGCGTCCTTCGCGCGCCCCAAAAGGGCGCGCGGCGCTGTAATGCGGGCCGCTTTTATCTGATCCGATCGAGAATGGAAACGTAGTTGGCGACCGCGGCACCGCCCATGTTGAAGATGCCGCCGAGCTTGGCGCCCGGCACCTGGATGCCGCCGGCCTCGCCGACGAGCTGCATGGCGCTCAGCACATGCATCGAGACGCCGGTGGCGCCGATCGGATGGCCTTTGGCTTTCAGCCCGCCTGACGGATTGACCGGCAACCGGCCGTCCTTCGCCGTCTCGCCGTCCAGCGCCAGTTTTGCGCCCTCGCCCGGTTTCGCCAGACCCATCGCCTCATATTCGATCAGCTCGGCGATGGTGAAGCAGTCATGCGTCTCGACGAAGGACAGATCGTCGAGCGTGACGCCGGCCTTCTGCAGCGCCTGGTTCCAGGCCTGTTCGCAGCCTTCGAACGCCAGGATGTCGCGCTTCGACATCGGCAGGAAATCCTGCACATGCTCGTTGGCGCGGAAGGCGACGGCGCGGCGCATCTTCAATGCAGTCGCGGTGTCGGCAAGCACCAGGGCGGCGGCGCCGTCCGAGACCAGCGAGCAGTCGGTGCGTTTCAGGGGACCGGCGACGAAGGGGTTCTTCTCGCTCTCGTGCCGGCAGAACTCATAGCCGAAATCCTTGCGCATCTGTGCATAGGGATTGTCGACGCCGTTCCTGTGGTTCTTGGCGGCGATCATCGCCAGCGCGTCCGATTGATCGCCATAGCGTTGGAAATAGGCCTGCGCGATCTGGCCGAAAACGCCGGCGAAGCCTGCCGGGGTCTCGCCCTCCTCGGGCAGATACGAGGCCTTGAGAAGATTCTTGCCGATTTCCGGACCTGGTGTCGTCGTCATCTGCTCGGCGCCGACCACCAGCACGATGCGCGCCGCATTGGCGTCGATGGCGCGGACGCCTTGCCTGACCGCCGCCGAGCCGGTGGCGCAGGCGTTCTCGACGCGCGTCGCCGGCTTGAAGCGCAGCCGGTCGTCGGCCTGCAAGACCAGGCTTGCGGTGAAATCCTGTGCGGAAAAGCCGGCATTGAAGTGTCCGAGGACGATCTCGTCGACCTCGTCGGGACCGATGCCGGCATGATCGAGCGCCTCGCTGGCCACCTTGGTGATCAGGCCCTCCAGCGTCTCGCCTTCGAGCTTGCCGAAGCGCGAATGCGCCCAGCCGACGATGCATGCTGTCATGGTTATCTCCATCCTGCGGGCCGGGCTACGCGATGTCGCGGCGCGCTATCGACATTGTTCAAGCATGAACCGTTCCAGCGACTTCGTGAAGGGCCAGAACCACACAATCGCTTGATCTTGATATCTGGTCACGGCAGCTGACATTTGCCACACAATCGCGTCGGATTTTTGTTGATTGATCCGTCAATAAAAAATAATCTTGCCGCAACGGACCGGAGCAAAGATGCCGAAAATCGGAATGGAGCCGCTGCGCCGCAGGGCGCTCATCGACGCGACGATCTCGGCGATTGGCGAGCGCGGTTCGCTTGATGTGACGATGTCGGAAATCGCCGGACGCGCCGGCGTGTCCTCGGCGCTCGCCCATCACTATTTCGGCGCCAAGGACGAACTTTTGCTGGCGACGATGCGGCACATCCTGGCTGAGCTGACCGCCGACATGCGGCGCGCGCTTCGATCGGCCAGCACGGCACGCCAGCGCGTTTCGGCCGTGGTCGCCGTCAATTTCTCCGACGCCCAGTTCCAGCCGGAAACGATAGCCGCCTGGCTCGCCTTCTATGTCGAGGCGCAGAAATCGGCAGCGCTGCGCCGGCTGCTCAAGGTCTATGCGCGGCGCCTGCATTCCAATCTGTTGAGCGGGCTGACCGGCATCCTGCCGAGAAGCGAAGCTGACCGCACCGCTGAGGCGACAGCGGCGCTAATCGACGGGCTCTACATCAGGCGCGCGCTGAAGGACGGCGTGCCCAATGCCGCGACCGCCATCGCACTGATCGAGGACTATCTGGAAACGAAACTCGGCCGGCGGAGCGCGCAGTGACGTCCAAGCGACCCAATTTTCTGATCGTCATGGCCGATCAGCTCAACGGCACATTTTTCCCGGACGGACCTGCGGACTTCCTGCATGCGCCGCATCTGAAGGCGCTGGCTGCGCGGGGCGCGCGCTTCAAGAACAATTACACCGCCTCGCCGCTCTGCGCGCCGGGCCGCGCCGCGTTCATGAGCGGCCAGTTGCCGTCGCGCACCGAGGTCTATGACAATGCCGCCGAATTCGCCTCTTCGATCCCGACCTATGCACATCATCTGCGCGCCGCCGGCTACCACACCTGCCTGTCCGGCAAGATGCATTTCGTCGGGCCGGATCAGTTGCATGGCTTCGAGGAGCGGCTGACCACTGACATCTATCCGGCCGATTTCGGCTGGACGCCGGATTATCGCAAACCCGGCGAGCGCATCGACTGGTGGTATCATAATCTCGGTTCCGTGGCCGGCGCCGGTGTCGCCGAGATCACCAACCAGATGGAGTATGACGACGAAGTCGCCTTTCACGCGGTGCAGAAGCTTTATGATTTCGCCCGCGTCTCCGACGATGCCGCGCGCCGGCCGTGGTGCCTGACCGTCTCCTTCACCCATCCGCACGACCCGTATGTCGCGCGCCGGCGCTACTGGGACCTCTACGAGGATTGCCCGGCGCTCGAGCCCGAGATCGGCTTTATTCGCTACGACGAACAGGATCCGCATTCGCAGCGGCTTTACCGCGCCAGCGATCACGACAGTTTCGACATCACGGGCGAGCAGATCCGCCGCGCGCGGCGCGGCTATTTCGCCAACATCTCCTATCTCGACGACAAGCTCGGCCAACTTCTGTCGGTGCTCGAGCGCACGCGGATGCTCGACGACACGATCATCCTGTTCTGCTCGGATCATGGCGACATGCTCGGCGAACGCGGCCTGTGGTTCAAGATGTGCTTCTTCGAAGGCTCGGCGCGGGTGCCGCTGATGATCGCCGGCAGGGGTATACACGCCACCCTGATCGACGCGCCGGTCTCCAATCTCGACGTGACGCCGACGCTTTGCCACCTCGCCGGCATCGACATGAGCGGGATTGCGCCATGGACCGACGGCCAGTCGCTGCTGCCGCTGCTCGACGGCAAGGAACGCACCGCACCGGTGCTGATGGAATATGCGGCCGAAGGCTCCAACGCGCCGATGGTGGCGATCCGCGAGGGCCGTTACAAATTCATCCATTGTGAGATCGATCCGCCGCAACTATTTGATCTTGAATCGGATCCGCAGGAATTGACCAACCTCGCCGCCGATCCGGCGCACGCGGCTTTGGTGGCTTCCTTCACGGACAAGGTTTTGGCGCGCTGGGACATGGTTGCCTTCGATGCCGCCGTACGCGCCAGCCAGGCGCGCCGCTGGGTGGTCTATCCGGCGCTGCGCAACGGCACGCATTACCCCTGGGAATTCCAGCCGCTGCAGAAGGCGTCGGAACGTTACATGCGCAACCACATGAACCTCGACCTGCTCGAAGAGCAGAAGCGCTTTCCGCGAGGCGAATGATGACAACCCTTGTCCCCTCCCTCGATCACCTCAAACAGGCCTATGCCGTCACCGCCAAGGCGACGCAGATCACGCCGCTGCTGGAGTCAGCGGCCTTGGCCAGAGAGACCGGCGCCGCGCGCGTCTTCGTCAAGCCGGAGTCGCTGCAATGGGCGGGTTCATTCAAGGTGCGCGGCGCCTATTGGCGGCTGAAGCGGCTTTCGCCCGATGAAGCCAGGAAGGGCGTCGTCGCCTATTCGTCCGGCAATTTCGCGCAAGGCCTGGCCGCCGCCGGCCAGACGCTGGGCATTCCGGTGACCATCGTCATGCCGATCGACGCGCCGGCCGCCAAGCGCGACGCAACGACCGGCTATGGCGCGCGCGTGGTGCTGACCGAGCATGGCGAGCGCGCGCGTGAGGAGGTTGCCGCCGCCACGGCGCGCGAGATCGCCGAGACCGAGGGGCTGGCGCTGCTGCATCCGTTCGACGACCCCGAGATCGTCGCCGGCCAGGCTGGTGCCGGGCTGGAGGCACTCGAGCAACTCGATGCCAGGAATGCCAGTGTCGATCTTCTGTTCTGTTCGGTCGGCGGCGGCGGGCTGATCGGCGGCGTTTCGCTGGCTTTCCACTATCTGTCGCCGGCGACCGAGATCATTGGCGTCGAGCCGGAAGGTTTCGACGGCATGGGCGCGTCGCTGGCGCATGGCGTCATCGAAACCATGCCGATCGGGCCGAAATCGATATGCGACGGGCTGATGGCGCGCAAGCCCGGCGATGCGCCGTTCGCGGCGGTCAGAACCGCGGGCGTTCGCGGCATCACCGTCGACGATCAATCGGTGCGCCGCGCGATGTGCATCGCCTTCGAACGGTTGAAGCTGGTGCTGGAACCTTCGGGCGCTGCATCGCTGGCGGCGCTGCTCGGCGGCAAGGTGGATGTGAGCGGCAAGAGCGTGCTCGTGGTGGCAACCGGCGGCAATGTCTCGCTCACCGATTTCATGACGCATACGAACGATGGGTTCATATGAACCATGCTTGAGGCGGATTTCGTCATCATCGGCGCCGGCTCGGCCGGCTCGGCTACGGCCTACCGGCTGTCGGAGGACGGCAAGCATTCGGTGATCGTCATCGAATTTGGCGGCAGCGACATCGGGCCGCTGATCCAGATGCCCTCGGCGCTGTCGATCCCGCTCAATATGAGCCTCTACGACTGGGGTTTTGCCAGCGAGCCGGAGCCGCATCTCGGCGGCCGTGTGCTGGCGACGCCGCGCGGCAAGGTCATCGGCGGCTCGTCCTCGATCAACGGCATGGTCTATGTGCGCGGTCACGCCCGCGATTTCGACCATTGGGCCGAACAGGGCGCGGCTGGCTGGGGGTTTGCCGACGTGCTCCCCTACTTCAAGCGCATGGAGGACAGCAACGGCGGCGAGAATGGCTGGCGCGGCCACGGCGGCCCGCTGACCGTGCAGCGCGGCTCACGGACGAATCCACTCTACGGCGCCTTCGTCGAGGCAGGCCGTCAGGCCGGCTTCGAGCTGACCGACGACTATAACGGCGCGAAGCAGGAAGGCTTTGGGCCGATGGAACAGACCATTCGCGGCGGCCGCCGCTGGTCGGCGGCGAGCGCCTATCTCCGGCCGGCGCTCAGGCGGAAAAATGTTAGCCTGGTCAAAGGTTTCGCCAGGCGGGTTATCATCGAGAATCAACGCGCCACCGGCGTCGAGATCGAAGCGGGCAAACGGATTCGGGTGATCAGGGCGCGCCGTGAAGTGATCGTTGCCGCCTCCTCGATCAATTCGCCCAAGATCCTGATGCTGTCCGGCATCGGCCCGGCCGAACATCTCAGCGAATACGGCATTCCGGTGATCGCCGACCGGCCCGGCGTCGGCCGCAACCTGCAGGACCATATGGAACTCTACATCCAGCAGGAATCGACGCAGCCGATCACGCTGAATTCGGTGCTGAACCCGTTCTCCAAGGCGCTGATCGGCGCGCAATGGCTGTTCTTCAAGTCGGGCCTTGGCGCAACCAACCATTTCGAGGCGGCCGCCTTCGTGCGCTCGCGCGCCGGCGTCGACTATCCCGACATCCAGTATCATTTCATCCCGGCGGCGGTTCGCTATGACGGCAAGGCGGCGGCGAAGGCACACGGCTTCCAGGCGCATGTCGGGCCGATGCGATCGAAGTCGCGCGGTTCCGTCACGCTGCGCTCGCCGGATCCCAAATCGAAGCCGGTGATCCGCTTCAACTACATGTCGCATCCGGACGACTGGATCGAGTTCCGCCACTGCATCCGGCTGACGCGCGAAATCTTCGACCAGTCGGCCTTCGACCCTTATCGCGGCAAGGAGATCTCGCCGGGCTCGCACGTGCAGTCGGACGACGATCTCGATGCCTTCATCCGCGATCACGCCGAAAGCGCGTACCACCCTTGCGGCACTTGCAAGATGGGCCGCAAGGATGATCCGATGAGTGTCGTCGATCCGGAATGCCGTGTCATCGGCGTCGACGGGCTGCGGATCGCCGATTCTTCGATCTTCCCGCGCGTCACCAACGGCAATCTGAACGCGCCGTCGATCATGACCGGCGAGAAGGCCACCGACCACATTCTCGGCCGCACGCCGCTGGCGCCGTCCAACCAGGAACCATGGATCAATCCGCGCTGGCAGGTGTCTGACAGATAGGCGATGATCCGGCGGACTGTCCGCCCCGCCGGTCCCATCGAAAGACAGTTTGGAGAAGGTCCCATGCGCGCCCAGCCAAAGGCATCGCACTATGTCAACGGACGCTACATCGACGATGAGCAAGGTGCGCCGCTGCCGGTCGTCTATCCGGCGACCGGCGAGACCATCGCGATGCTGCGTTCGGCGACGCCGAACGTGCTGGAACTGGCGATCGAAGCAGCGCGTGCAGCACAACCGGCCTGGGCGCGGCTGAAGCCGGTCGAGCGCGGGCGCATCCTGCGCCGCGCCGCCGAAATATTGCGCGCGCGCAACGCCGACCTGGCGCGCCTCGAGACGCTGGATACCGGTAAGGCAATCCAGGAGACGCTGGTGGCGGATGCGCCATCGGCAGCCGACTGCCTCGAATATTTCGGCGGCGCGGTCGCAGCCTATAATGGCGAGTTCATCGATCTCGGCGGACCCTTTGCGTATACACGGCGCGAGGCGCTGGGCGTCTGCGTCGGCATCGGCGCCTGGAACTACCCGATCCAGATCGCCGGCTGGAAATCGGCGCCGGCCCTCGCCATGGGCAACGCCATGGTGTTCAAGCCGTCGGAGAACACGCCGCTGTCGGCGCTGGCGCTCGCCGAAATCTATACCGAGGCCGGCCTGCCCGACGGGCTGTTCAACGTCGTGCAGGGCTATGGCGATGTCGGCGCCGGCCTCGTCGACCACGATGTCGTCGCCAAGGTCTCGGTGACGGGCTCGGTACCGACCGGCCGCAAGGTGCTGTCGCTCGCCGGCTCGAAGATGAAGCATGCCACCATGGAGCTTGGCGGCAAGTCGCCGCTGATCGTCTTCGACGATGCCGATCTCGAAAATGCCATCGGCGGCGCCATGCTCGGCAATTTCTATTCGACCGGCCAGATCTGCTCCAACGGCACGCGGGTGTTTGTGCAGAAGGGCATCCACGACCGTTTCGTCGAACGGCTGGTCGAGCGGACCAAGAAAATCCGTATCGGCGATCCGCTCGACCAGGAAACGCAGATGGGGCCGCTTGTCTCCAAGGCCCAGCACGAGAAGGTCATCTTCTATATCGAAGCCGGCAAGCAGGATGGTGCTGTGCTCGCCTGCGGCGGCAACGTGCCGTCGCTGCAGGGTTTCCAAGGCGGCTTCTTCGTCGAGCCGACGGTCTTCACCGGCGTCACCGACACGATGCGCATCGCGCGCGAGGAGATTTTCGGGCCTGTGATGAGCGTGCTGAAATTCGACGGTGAGGACGAGGTGATCGACCGCGCCAACGATACCGAATTCGGCCTTGCCGCCGGCGTGTTCACGCGCGACCTGCCACGCGCCCACCGCGTCATCGCCGAGCTGCAGGCCGGCACCTGCTGGATCAACGCCTATAATCTGACGCCGGTCGAGATTCCCTTCGGCGGCTTCAAGCAGTCGGGTATCGGCCGCGAAAATTCGCTGGCGGCGCTGGCGCTCTATTCGCAGCTGAAGTCGGTCTATGTCGAGACCGGGGATGTGGCGAGCTCCTATTGAGGCTCGCGGCTACTGCTGGTCAGCCGCTGTATTTGCCCGACTGGAAATCCGGTCGGATGCGAGCTCGATGAATGCCTTGACGAGGGGCGAAAGATGCCGGCTGCTCGGATATAGGACATGCAGCCCGCCGACCGGAGTCGTGTAGTCCCGGAGAACGCGGCTCAGCCGCCCCCCATTGATGAGGGGCTCGGCGATGCTGTGCGGCAATTGGGCGATGCCGAAGCCTGCGAGCGTGGCCGCAACGACCGCCTGCATTTCATTCGCGGCGAAGCGCCCGGCCACCGTGACCGTTTCCTGACCGTGTGGCCCGTCCAGCACCCAATGGGTGCCCGAGGTCGAAGGGCCTGCGATGACGCACTGGTGGTGCGCGAGATCCGCCAGGCGTTCCGGCATCCCGTGCCCTGCGAGATAGTCCGGGCTGGCGCAGAGCAGCCTGTGCGTGGAACCGAGTTTGCGGGCAATCAGCGTCGAATCCTGAAGGACGCCGGTTCGGAAGGCGAGATCTATACCATCCTCAACCAGGTTGAGTTTGTCGTCGGTCAGGCGCAGTTCGACCTTGGTTTTTGGATACATCGCAAGAAAGTCGACCATCGCCTGGGTGAGGAAATAGCCGCCGAAGCCAACGGGCGCCGAAATGCGAATCGTGCCCGATGGCTCCGCTCTTGCCTCCGCGAGGCGCAAATTTGCTTCCTCGATCGTCCGCAGCGCCTGGCTGCTCTGCTCGTAATAGAGACGCCCGGCATCCGTCACGTTGAGGCTGCGCGTCGTGCGCTGCAGCAGGCGGACCCCAACCTCACGCTCGAGCGCGGCAACGCGTCGACTGACCGTCGTCTTGGGCATGGCAAGTAGCCGCGCGGCAGCGGTGAAGCTGCCAGCTTCGACGACGCGAGCGAACACGACGATATCATTGAGATCAAGCATTGTATCCACATATGGGACAAAGTTTTCCAATTATAGGCAATTATGCATCAATGTGACAAACCCTAATTTTGCTCCATCGGAAAAAGAAGGAGCAAGCACATGACCACCAAACTAAGCGTTCTAGTGACCGGCGCCACCGGCCAGCAAGGCGGCGCAGTTGCGCGTGCTTTGCTGTCGAGTGGACATAGCGTCAAGGCACTGACCCGCAAGCCGGACAGCGATGGCGCACGGCAGCTGGCGTCGGTAGGCGCCGAGATCGTGGCCGGCGATCTCGGCGATACGGCCTCCATTGTGAAGGCAGTCAAAGACGTCGACACCATGTTCTTGATGGGCAACAGCTACGAAGCCGGAATGGAAGAGGAGACCCGCCAGGGGATTCTAGCCGCCGATGCAGCCAAGGCTGCAGGTGTCGGGCATCTGATCTATTCGTCCGTTGCCGATGCCAACAAGAAAACCGGCATCCCGCATTTCGAAAGCAAATATCTCGTCGAGCAGCATGTCGAACGGCTCGGCATTCCCTATACGATCAGCGCCCCGGTTGCCTTCATGGAGAATTTCGTCGCGCCGTGGTCGATCGGCGCGCTCAGCCAGGGCACGCATGCCTTTGCAATGCCCGCCAAACGTGTCCTCCAGCTGGTCGCCCTTGCCGACATCGGAACCTTCGTTGCTGCCCTGGTCGAGCGGCGCGAGCGCGTGTTCGGCAAGCGCTTCGATATTGCGGGAGATGAGTTGTCCGGCGAAGACCAGGCCAAGATCCTTTCGCAGTCCATCGGCCGCCCGATCATCTATCAGGCAATTCCAATCGCGGTGGCTCGCCAACAAAGCGAAGATACGGCGCTGATGTTCGAATGGTTCGACCGCGTCGGCTATGACGTTGATATCGCTGCCTTGCACAGGGATTTCCCGGAGGTCCTCTGGCACAGTTTTGCTGACTGGGCGCGGAAGTTCGACTGGCGTGCCCTTGAGCGGGCTTATTCCGCTGCCTGAGTCCCGTAGACATCATCGGCCGATGAAAACCTGAGGGAGCGGACCAACTGCAACGCGAAACACTTGGTCCGCTTCCCATCGTGGCCTTCTCACGCCGCGATGAAATGAGAGAACCTAGAAGGTCTGGTTATAAGCGCCGACTTCCGGGCTGCGGCGCAGCACTGCATCGACGGCTTCGAACATCTGCCGGCGCCGCTCCGACGACACCGGGCTCTCCACCACCACGACCAGCTCCGGCTTGTTCGACGACGCCCGCACCAGGCCCCAGGTACCGTCCTCGGCCACTACGCGCACGCCATTGACGGTTATCAGGTCGGCGATCTTCTGGCCGGCGAAGTCCGTGCCGTCCTGCTTCATTGCCTGGAAATCGGAAACGACCCGCTCGACCACGCCGTATTTCAGCTCGTCGGCGCAGTGCGGCGACATGGTCGGCGTGCCGAAGGTCAGCGGCAGGTCGCGATAGAGATCGGCCATGCTGCTGGTCGGGCTGCGATCCAGCATCTGGCAGATGGCGATGGCTGTGATGAGACCATCGTCATAGCCGCGCCCGATCGGCGGATTGAAGAAGAAATGACCGGATTTCTCGAACCCGGCGATGGCGCCAAGCTCAGCCACGCGGCGTTTTATGTAGGAGTGGCCGGTCTTCCAATAGTCGGTGACGGCGCCTTCGGCACGCAAGGCGGCGTCGGTGTTGAACAATCCGGTCGACTTGACATCGACGACGAAGGTCGAGCCCGGATGCAGTCGCGCGATGTCGCGCGCGAGCATGACGCCGACCTTGTCGGCGAAGATCTCGTTGCCTTCATTGTCGACCACGCCGCAGCGGTCGCCATCGCCGTCGAAGCCAAGTCCGACATCGGCTCCAGTTTCCAGCACCTTGTCGCGGATCGCGTGCAGCATCTTCATGTCTTCGGGGTTAGGATTGTAGTTCGGAAACGTATGATCGAGTTCGACATCGAGCGGCACCACCTCGCAGCCGATCCGTTCCAGCGCTTCCGGTGCAAAGGCGCCGGCAGTGCCGTTGCCGCAGGCGGCGACCACCTTGAGCTTTCTCGATATGCGCTTGTCCCGGGTCAGGTCGTCCAGATAGGTTTTGCGGAAATCCGCAACGAATTCATAGGAGCCGCCGCCGACCAGATCGAAGTCGCCGGCAAGCACGATCGTCTTCAATGCGCTCATTTCCTCCGGGCCGAAGGTCAGGGGACGCGCTGCCCCCATCTTGACGCCGCTCCAGCCGTTTTCATTATGCGAGGCGGTGACCATGGCGACGGACGGCGTATCGAGCGCGAACTGGGCGAAATAGGCCATCGGCGACAGCGCCAGCCCGATATCCCTGACCCGCGCGCCGGCGGCCATCAGCCCGGAAACCAGCGCCAGCTTGATCGCCAGCGAATAGGAGCGGAAATCATGCCCGGTCACGATGTCCGGCCCGGCCCCCAAGCGCCGGATCAGCGTGCCGAGTCCCATGCCGAGCGCCTGGACACCGATCAGGTTGAGCTCCGGCGGCTCGGCAGAGCCAGGATGGCCGAACCACCAGCGCGCATCATACTCACGAAAGCCGGACGCCTTGATCAGCGCCGAGGTTTCGAACTCGAAGGTGTTGGGAACGGCTTCACTAACGATCTTCAGGGACAAGACAGCAACTCCAAGCGACTGGATTCAGAGTGGTTTCAAGGCGGGTGGCCATGCCTATTACACGAGCCGTTAAGCGGTGTTTATCGCGCGGGGAACTTAAACCTGTATGACGTTAAGGCGAAACGGCAAGAAATGCGATAGAAGCGCTGCCATTGGCGCTTGCAGGAACGAAGCACGGCGGCTATAAGCCCGCGGTCTGGTCACGGAGTGTAGCGCAGCCTGGTAGCGCACATCGTTCGGGACGATGGGGTCGCAGGTTCAAATCCTGCCACTCCGACCAGAAAAAACAAATACTTAACGTTCCCGAAACCGCCCGCCTCTGGCCGGTGGACTGACCGAGGTCCGCGCCAGGCTGACGGCTAACGCGCCATAAGGATCGGCATCGACGGGTCTTCAAGCATCGAGACGGTGACGCCGCCGAAGATGCGCTCGCGCAACTGGGAATGACCATAGGCGCCCATCACCAACAGGTCGGCCGCGATGTCGAGTGCGTGTCGACGACTGAATGGTCCAGGCTGGGTAGCCGGTCGACCGTGACATTCACGCCATGCCGCGCGAGATAGGCAGCGGCGTCGGCTCCGGGTTCGGCCCCGTGGCGGTATTCGTCCGCCACCGGATCGACCATGACAAGGTGCACCTCGTCGGCGTCTGGCAGCATGTCGAGGGATTCGCGGACGGCACGCGATGCCTCCAGACGGGCATCCCAGGCGACCAGCACGCGCTTCGGCTTCATTGTCGGCCGCGACCCCTCGGGGACGAGCAGCAAGGGCTTTCCCGAAGAAAACAATGCGCCTTCGATCGCTTTGCTTTTCAGCGTTTCGCTGGCAAGCAGCTCCGGTCCAATGACCGTGATGTCGGCGTAGCGGGCACGGCGGCCGATGGTGTGGTCGACCCAGCCGGGTTCCGGATATTCGCTCGAAACATCGGCCGAAAGCACGCTGCCGGCGAGAAAAGCCGACAGGTCAGCAGTTCGCTTCTTCAACAGTTCCTCGACGGCCCGACGCTCGTCGAGCCAGGCTCCTGAAACGACCGCGGCATACTCCCCTACTGGTGGCGGCGCAGCTACGGCAACCACCAGAACAGCAAGATGGCCGCCGATCTCGTTGCATAGATCGGCAGCAAGCTTGAGATCACCGTCTCCCTCGTTCGGTCCCGTAACGGCAAGTATCGTCCTGAAAGCCATTGGCGGCTGCTCCCGATCTAAAAGCTAATCGTCGTTGCAACAACAGCGAGACGGCTCGGCGCTCCTTGCGCCGAGTGAAGAACGCCGCCGGGCATCATTCGATCCGTATCAACGTGACCCACGGGCCGGCGCCAACAGGTTCCAGGCCGCCGGAGGACGCCAAGAAATACGCCCCGAACACCGGAGCAGCAGCATCACGGAACGCATCCGTGACCTGGCTGGTTATATCCAAGCATATCCAGGCGCTGTGGCAGCAAGGGCCTGATGGCGCGGAATTTCAGCGACCACGCTCGCTGGTTTCCCCAGGTTGGATACGAAACAGAGAGGCGTCCGATGATCGTCGAGGATCAGCAATCCGTGGCCGCGATGTTGATGGACCCTGCCGCATTTGGCGAGAGCGGGCCGGTCGAGGCGATCGAAACCCACATCTCGCGCATCTTCCTGGTTGGCCAGCGCGCCTACAAGATCAAGCGAGCTGTCAGGCTGCCCTATGTCGACTTCTCGACCCCGGCGCTGCGGCTCGCCGCCTGCGAGAAGGAGGTCGAGCTCAACTCCAGGACCGCGCCCGGCCTCTATCTCGGGGTGCGGCGCATCACCCGAGAGGCCTGCGGCAGGCTCGCCTTCGACGGAAGCGGCAAACTGGTCGATGCGGCGATCGAGATGGTCCGCTTCGACCAGTCGAAGCTGCTCGATCGAATGGCAGTCGGCGGCGAACTGACGCCTGCGCTGATGACGGCGGTCGCGCGCATAATCGTGCGCTATCATCGCGGCGCGCTGGAGGTCCACAGGGGCAGCGGATCCGCGAACCTGGCAGGCGTGCTCGCCATCAACGAAGCCGGTTTTGCCACCAGCCATGTTTTCGACGAAGCCGAGATCAAGGCACTCACCGGGGTTTTCCGCACCGCCCTCGCCCGCCATCGCGAGTTGCTCGACCGGCGGCAGACGGCGGGCAAGATCCGGCGATGCCACGGCGATCTGCATCTGCGCAATATCTGTCTCCTCGACGGAGAGCCCCGCCTCTTCGACTGCATCGAATTCAACGATCAGATCGCCAGCATTGATGTGCTCTACGACCTGGCCTTCCTGCTGATGGACCTCTGGCATCGCGGCTTTCCGGAACTCGCCAACCTGGTGATGAACCGCTACCTCGACGAGGCAGACGACGAGGACGGCTTCATCCTCCTGCCGTTTTTCATGGCAGTGCGAGCCGCAGTGCGCGCGCACGTCACCGCAACCCAGATCGAGGAAGGCAGTGCTGATTCCGGCGGTCTGAGTGCCGAGGCCAGAACCTATTTCGAGCTTGCCCGAACACTTCTCGATGCAAGACCTCCTCGCCTGATCGCCATCGGCGGCTTGAGTGGTTCCGGCAAGACGGCCGTTACCGAGGCACTTGCCGCACATATCGGCGCGCCGCCAGGTGCCCGCATTGTCGAGAGCGACCGCATCCGCAAGGCGATGCATGGGGTGCCGGCCGAGACGAAGCTGCCGGACAGGGCTTATCGACCGGAGGTGTCGGACCGCGTCTACCATGAAATGGCATGGCGCGCCGGCCTGATCCTTTCCGAAGGCGGTTCGGTGGTCGCCGATGCCGTCTTTGACAGGCCGGCCGATCGCGACCGCATCGAGAAGGCGGCCAATGGCAGAGACGTTGCTTTCGCCGGATTCTGGCTGGAGGCGGATCCGCTCGTTCTTTGGCAGCGCGTGAGCGAGCGCAGCGGCGGTCCTTCTGATGCCACGGTCGATATCTTGTCGCGGCAATTGCAGCGACAGGCCGCCCCGTCCACCTGGCGCAAGGTCGACGCCGATCGGAAGCTCGCCGATATTGCCGCAGAATTGGCCAAGCTTTCGGACGCGGCCGCTTCTGCGCGGGATGTCCACTCAAGACCGCATCCTGACGGCGACGAACGACGCGCATAAAGATGGGTAAATGGGCATGACGCGGGAAAATTTGGCGGTTTGCGGCAAATGCGGCGGGGTCAATCGCCTGCCGCCGGCACGCAATGCCGGGGACGCGAAATGCGGAAAGTGCGGCTCCAAGCTGTTCTCGGGTCACCCGGCAGACGTCGATGCACAGAGTTTCGATCGCCAGGTCACGCGAAGCAGCCTCCCCGTCGTCGTCGATGTATGGGCACCATGGTGCGGCCCGTGCAAGATGATGGCGCCGGCCTATGAAGCGGCAGCCAACGAATTGGAGCCGCATGTTCGCCTGATCAAGCTCAATTCCGACAATGAGCCGGCCGTTGCAGCCAGGCTCGGCATCCGCGGCATCCCGACCATGATCCTCTTCCATGGCGGACAGGAGGTTGCGCGCACATCCGGTGCAATGACGGCGGGACAGATCGTCAGGTGGGTCCGCGATCACCTGCCGGCCGCAGCCTGAAAGTTGCCACTCCCGTGGATTTCGCTGATCGCGTGCTCAGCACGACGGAAGCGAGCCAGGCGACTCGACGGCCGACGCTGAGCACAGAAGGCATACGATGACTTTAAGACATTCTACATCGGACGACGAATTTCCAGGCCGAACTCAGGACCAGGCTCGGCCTCTGGTCCGTCCGAGATCGGGACAATGGCTGACGGGACAAACAACAGAGCAGCGCTGACGCTGTTCAGCCACTCATCGCCGAGCCGCTGCGTAAATGCCTCCCGTTGTCGCCAATCGCCCGGGCCTGGGGCCACAAAGCAATTTCGGTTCCGCTTCGCCGAAATATGGATCCTGCGCTGGCGGTGAAACTTCCCCATTGGCGGAACACCGCGCCGGCTTGCCTAGGCGATGTCGTCGCGAATGCAGGCCTTCAGATGGCCGTCGGACGTTGCCCGCAATGGCGGGACGACGCCGGCGCAAGCGTCCAGGGCAACCGGGCAACGGGTTCGGAAAACACACCCCGTCGGCGGATTTGCCGGGCTTGGAATGTCGCCCTTCAGCACCTGCCGGCCTTGCCTGGCCAGCGGGTCGAGCGACGGAATGGCAGAGAGCAGCGCGCGCGTATAGGGATGCTGCGGCCTGGCATAGAGCGCGGCAGCAGGCGCGACTTCCATGATCCGGCCGAGGTAGAGAACGATCACTGTGTCGCAGATATATTCGACGACGGCCAGGTCATGCGAAATGAACAGCATGGTCAGACCGAGCCTGACCTGCAGGTCGCGCAAAAGATTGATGATTTGCGCCTGGATCGAGACATCGAGGGCAGAGACCGGCTCGTCGGCGACGATGAATTCGGGTTCGAGCGTAAGCGCCCGGGCGATGCCAATGCGCTGGCGCTGCCCGCCCGAAAACTCGTGGGCGTAGCGGTCATAGGCGTCGACCGGCAACTCGACCGCGGCAAGTGCCTTCTCCGCCCTCGCCCGCCGCTCGCGCCTGTTGCCGATGCCCTGAATATCCAGGCCTTCGGTCAGGATCTGTCCAATGGTCATGCGCGGCGACAGACTGGCGAACGGATCCTGGAAAATATACTGCATCTTGCGGCGCTGGCGAGCCAGTGGCCCTGCGCTCAGGCTGGTGATATCGACGCCGTCAAACCTTATTTCGCCGGACGTCGGCTCGATGAGACGCAGCACCGAGCGGCCGATCGTCGTCTTGCCCGATCCGGATTCGCCGACGAGACCGACCACCTGGCCGCGCGCAATGTCGAAGGAAATATCTTGCAGCGCCCTGACCGCGGGACCGCGCGAGAACGCCGTCGGCGCAAAATGCTTGGTCAGGTTCCTGACCGAAAGGAAGGGAGCGTCCACTGTCAAAGATCCTCCCAGCGCAAACAACGGCTCTGCTGGGTCGACGTCGCCGCGAACAATGGCGGTACAGCAGTGCGGCAGGCATCGACAGCCAGGGCGCAACGCGGCGCGAAAGAGCAGCCCTTGGGCAGCAAGGCCAGCGATGGGACATTGCCGGCGATGGTTGGCAACGGCGTTCCTGCTGCCTTCAGCGTAGTGGCCTGGCCAAGCCGCGGCACCGAACGCATCAGGCCGGCGGTGTAGGGATGACGCGGACGGGTGAACACCTCGCTCACCGGACCCGATTCCACGATGCGCCCGGCATACATCACTGCGACCCGGTCGGCGATCTCGGCAACGACGCCGAGATTGTGCGTGACGAACAGAATGCCCATGCCGCGTTGCGCCTGCAGCGCGGCCAGCAGGTCGAGAATCTGGGCCTGGATGGTGACGTCGAGCGCGGTGGTCGGCTCGTCGGCGATCAGCAAGGTCGGATCGCAGGACAATGCCATGGCGATGGTGGCGCGCTGCCGCATCCCTCCCGACAGCTCATGCGGGTATTGCCGCGCCCGCCGATCGGGATCGGGAATGCCGACCTGAGCCAGAAGTCGCACGGCATCAGTGGCCGCATCACGATGCGACTTGCCGAGATGGATGCGGATCGGCTCGGCGATCTGTTCGCCGATGCTGTAGACCGGATTGAGGCTGGTCATCGGCTCCTGGAACACCATGCCGATGTCGTTGCCGCGCACCTTGCGCAGCGACTCGGGATCGAGGCCGGTCAGCTCGGTGACCGTGCCGTCCCTACGCCGCAGCGCGATCGATCCCTCGGCGATGCGTCCGATCTTCTTCGGCAGCAGCCCGATGATCGACAGGCTGGTGACCGACTTGCCCGATCCCGACTCGCCGACCAGCGCAACCGTCTCGCCCGAGCCTATCACCAGATCGACGTCCTGCACGGCGGCGATGTCGCGTCCGGGGATACGGAACACCGCCCGCAGACCGGAAATCGAGAGGATCGGAGCGTCCACGGTCAGCGCAGCAAGCCGACGTCGCGAAGGATAATGTCGACCTTTGCGGCTTCCTCGTCGTTCAGGCTGCGTTGCGGCCGCGCCATGGTATTGGAGGCGATGATGCCGAGGCTCCTCATCGCGGTCTTGAAGGCGCCGACCCCGGCCGAGCCGGCGCTCGTCCTGCCGAGCGAGATCCAGACGATCTCAAACAACTTCAACAGCCGCTCCTGCTCCAGGCGGGCTTCGGCGTGCTGACCCGCCTGCATCAGGTTCCACAGCCTGACGTAACCGTGCGGGTCGACATTGGCGAGGCCCGGCACGACACCATGCGCGCCCATGGCAAGCACGCTGTCGACCAGGATCTCGGACCCGGTCATGCCGAAGAAACTCGGATCGTTGGCCATGTCCTTGAGCACATACCGTAGATTGCCGTCGTCACCGCTGGAATCCTTGATGCCGGCGATAGCGCCCTCGCTGGCAAGGCCGACGGTGGTCTGGCGCTCCAGCTTGACATGGACGCAGACCGGGATGTCGTAGGCGATGATCGGGATGTCGACCGCGTCCTTGATGTAGCGGAAGTGATCCCCGATCTCGGGCTGGCTGGTTCGGGCATAGAACGGCGCGGTGACCACGACTGCGTCGGCGCCGGCCGATCTGGCTGTCAGGGCGTGGTTGATGACGCGATCGGTTGTCGGGTCGATGACCCCGGCGAAGATCGGAACGCGGCCATTGTTGACCTTGACCGCGTGCTCGATGATCGCCCGGCGGCCGGCCTCGTCATGGAAGACAACCTCGCTGGTCGAGCCGAGCACGAACAGGCCGTGAACGCCGCCGTCGAGCAGGTTTTCGATGGTCCGCGTGAACGACGCAAAATCGACACTGAAATTGGCATTGAGCGGGGTGACGACAGGTGGCACGACGCCGGTAAACAGGGGCATTTTTCAAAAACCTTCAGGTCAGTTGAGATCGGAACGAGGGTCGAATGCATCGCGCAGGCCATCGCCGATGAAGTTGATGGCCAGCACGGTGAGCACGAGTACGGCGCCGGGAAACATCCATTGCCAAGGATATTGCTCGAGCACGACGGTCGAGCGGGCGAGATTGAGCATGTTGCCCCAGCTGGCTTGGGGCGGTGCGATGCCGAGGCCGAGGAAGGAAAGGCCGGCTTCGAGCAGAATGGCATTGGCGATCTGCAGCGTGGCGTAGACGACAAGAATGTCGATGCAGTTCGGCAGGCCGTGACGAAACAGGAGATGCGGCAGCCCCGCCCCCATGCCTCGCGCGGCGACGACGAAGTCGCGCTCGCGCAGTTCGAGCAGCCGGGCGCGCACCATGCGCGACAGCACCGGCCATGAGAGCAGCGAGATCACCAGGATGGTCGGCGCAATGCCGGTGCCGGCGATCGAAGCGAGCACGAGCAGGAAGATCACCGGCGGCAGCGTCATTGCGAGGTCGACGAAGCGCATCACCGTGCCGTCGACAAGGCGCCCGCCGAAGCTGGCGACGGCGCCGACCAGGAAGCCGATGACGATCGAGATGGCGACCGAGCAGACGGCGACCAGCAGCGAGATCCGTCCGCCTTGCAGAAGCCGGGCCATGACGTCGCGGCCGACGCCGTCGCTGCCTAGCCAATGAATGGCGGACGGCCCCTTGTTGATCGCCCTGAGATCGATGGCGTTGGGGCTGAACGGCCACCACAGGGAATAGGTCGAAACCGCCAGCAGGATGGGGACGACGATAAGCAGACCGGCGCGCGCCGCACGATTTTCAAAGAAGCGGTCGAGAGCGCGGCGGAGCGGTCCCTTGGTTTGCGGCCCGGCTGTCGGGACGACTGTCGGATCAATTTTCGGATCTGGTGCGGTGATCGTCATCACGACACCTGGATGCGCGGGTCGACGACGGCGTAGACGATATCAGTCAGGAGATTGACCAGAATGACGCAGATGCCGATCACCAGAGTGGCGCCCATGATCACCGGGTAGTCCCTTGTGCCGACGGCGTTGACCAGCAGCAGGCCCATCCCCGGCCAGTTGAACACGCTTTCGAGGAAGATGGCGCCGCCGATCGCGATGCCGACCGTTGACCCGATCAGGGTGATAACCGGTAAAAGGGCATTGCGGGTTGCATGCTTGATGATCACCCAGAATTCGCGCACGCCCTTGGCACGTGCGGTCCGCACATAGTCCTGGTTGAGCACTTCCAGCAGCGACGCGCGCATGTAGCGCATGATCAGCGCGGCGTGTCCGATGGACAGCAGGCAGGCGGGCAGGACCAGGTGCGCGAGCACGTCCGATACGGAAAAGGGTGCGCCGGCGGTCTGCATGCCGCCTGATGGCGCCCAGCGCAGCAGCACCGAGAAAAAGTACAGCCCGAGAAGTGCCGTCAGAAAAGCCGGGCTGGAGATGCCGACGAAGGAAACCACCGACAGCGCGATGTCGGGCAGCGCGTTACGGCGGACGGCGCTGAAGATGCCGGCGGAAATGCCGAGCACGATGGCGATGGCCAGGGCCGTGCCCATCAACAGCGCGGTTGGGCCGATGCGCTCCATGACCAGCGGCAGCACGGCAACACCGCCGCGCTGGATCGAATAGCCGAAGTCGCCGCCGAGGGCAGCGCGAAGCCAGGCGAGATATTGCACGGGAAGCGGCTGGTCGAGCCCAAGCCGGTCGCGCAGGACTTCGAGGTCGGAAGCAGACATCGGGCTGGACGGATTGATATAGGCGTCGATCGGATCGCCGGGCGCCAGCCGCAGAAGGATGAAGATGAGGACGCTCAGGGCGACCAGCATCAACAGTCCTGTAGCGCTGCGGCGGGCAATGAAACTCAGCATTGGCTGTCCGTGGCGATGGTGAGCGGAGCCGGCATCGCGCCGGGCCCGTTTCGTTGGCGGGCCGGAATGGCCCGCCAGGCCGTTTTACTGGATGTCCCAGCGTTCCGGGTGAGCCGCATATGGACCGCCGGCCGGCGCCGGCGTCCAGACAAAGTCACGCAGCTTGCTGGAGGCTACGCCATAGCGGTTGGCCACCCATAATGTCGCCCAGGGCAGATCTTTGTTCATCACCTTGCATACTTGCTGCCAGGATTGATCGATCTTAACCGGATCGGTCTGGGCGAGCGCAGCGTCTAATGCGGCGCTGAGATCGTCGAACTCGATGCGCATGGTGTTGAAGCCTGCCGGCGGAATCTGCGACTTGTTGAGACCCGGGCTGATGCCAGCCGGATTGGGACCGTTCTGCAGACCGGCATAGACCATCGCAAACGCGTTCCAGTCGGGCGTGCCTTCCTTGTAAACGATGCCGTTGTAAGTCGGCGTATCGACGACGCGCGGCACCACATTGATGCCGACCTCGGCCAGCATCGACTGGATGGCGGCCATCACATTGGCGGCTTGCGGCGAGCCGTAATAGGTCAGCAAGGTGATCGGCTTGTCGCCGTTGATCTTGTCCCAGCCCGCCTCGGCAAGCAGAGCCTTGGCCTTGGCCGGATCGTAGGCATAGGGTTCGAGGCCTTGCGGGAGCAGATGCGGCGCGACGTAACCGCAATTGGCCGGCTTGGCCGCGCCGCCATAGAGGCTCTCGATGATGGCATTGCGATCGATCGCATACATGATCGCCTGGCGGACGCGAACATCCCTGAACAGCTCGACCTTCTGGTTGAGGCCGATGTAGTTGACCACATAAGAAGCGCCCTCGATCACCTTGAAATTGCTGTCGCCCTTGAACGATACCGCATCGTCGGGCTCAACATAGGTGAACTGGATCTCGCCGGCGCGCAGCGCCGCAACGGCGGCCGCCGGGCTCTCGAAATACCGGTTGATGAGCACGTCGACCTTCGGCTTGCCGCCGCGATAGTCGTCATCCGCGGCCAGTTCGACATATTGGTCGCTGACATAACGCTTGAACGTGAAGGGGCCGGTGCCGACCGGCGTGGTGGACCACCAGGTGCTTGTGGCCAGCGTTTCCGGCGGCATCGCGGCCAGGGCATGCTCCGGCAGGATCATCACCTGCGAGAGAATCGACAGGAAAGAGCCGTTGGGCTTCGACAATTTGACGACCACGGTGCGACCGTCCGGCGCGTCGACCGACGCGATATCGCCGAGACGCGCGGCAAACAGACTGCCGGATGCCTTGTTCCTGGCGAGCTCAAGCGTGAACTTGACGTCCTTGGACGTGAACGGCTTGCCGTCGTGCCAGGTCTCCTGGGCAAGGTTGAACGTGTAGGTCAGCTGGTCGTCGCTGACCTTGTAGTCCTTGGCCAGATCGCCTTCGAGTTCGGTCAGTTCGGCGTTGTAGATGACCAGCGGTTCAAAATAGGTGCTGAGCCAGGTAAAGCCGCCGGTCGCAGCCAGTGGATTGAAGTTCTTGGGAAAGCCGCCGGGGCCGACGTCGAAGCCCCCGGTTATGGTCTTGGCGTCCTGTGCCTGGACGCTGGTGGCTTGGCCGCCGAGCAGCAGCCCCGCAACAGTCAGGTGACGAGCTATGGTCTTGATGCGCATGGTTTCCTCCCTTGGCATTGTCAGGTAGTCCGGCGTTGGGTCAGGCAATCCGGTTTTTGGCGATCACTTGCTGAATCCCCCTGTAGTGGTCGTCGAGGCGCTGACGCGCCCGGTCGACGTCCTTGGCGGCGACCGCCTCGACGATCTCGTGATGGTCGCGCCAGGTCGCCAGCGGCGTCGGATTGTCGAGGCTGGTGAAATTCGAGGCCTTGTTGAAGGCCACCCAGAAGATGTCGATCAGCGCGCTCAACATGTGATTGTTCTGGCAGCGGAACAGCAACTGGTGAAATTGCTGGTCCTCTTCGGCAAAGCTCTCCTGGCGCTCGGCGCGCCGCCGCATGCTTTCGGTTAGCTGGCGCAGCGCGGCGATGTCTTCGGCGCTGATCATCTCGATGGTCTTGGCGATCAGGCCGGTCTCAAGGACGCGGCGGATCTCGCGCAGTTCCTCGACGTCGCGCAGCGAATCCTGCAGGCCGTATGCCAGATTATCCAACAAGGGCTTAAACGAGAATTCCTTGACGAACACGCCGATGCCGCGACGCGTCTCCAGAATGCCGATCGACTCCAGCGCCTTGATCGCTTCGCGCACCGAGTTGCGGCCGACGCCGAGCCGCTGCGCCAGGAAGGTCTCCGGAGGCAAGGGGTCCCCCGCCTTGAGCTGGTTGCTCTGGATATATTTCCTGAGGCTCTCCTGCACGCTGACGTGAAGCAGCGGCGGTCGGGTCAGCGGTTCGATCGATTTTTGTTCCGAGTTCAACTTGGTTTCCGGGCTCGATTTGGGTTCCGACATTTTGCTCCCGCTGCAATTGCGGCCGATGGCCCGCCGCAACGCGGTCGATGCTTGTAGCATAGCGACTTGTAGGATATCCTGCAAGCAAGAGGAACACATCGCTGAATGAAAATCGTCCTGGCCGGCTCAAGCCATTGGCACGCCGAAATGCATCTCGACGCTGCACGTTTTTGCGGCGCCGCGATTGCCGGCATCTGGGATGAGGACGCGCAGCTTTCGCGCGCCTTCGCGACGCGCCATCATTTGCCGTTCATCACCGACTTTGCGAAAATCCTTTCCGGCCCGCCGGACGCGATCCTGCTGATGGGACACCCTTCGACGGTGCCAGCGCGGGCGCGCACCGTCATCGAAGCCGGCGTACCGCTGATCCTGGAAAAGCCGGCGGCCAGCAGCACCGCAGCGTTGGCCGCGCTCAGCGAACTGGCGAGGCAGCACCAGGCCTTTGTCAGCGTTCCCCTGCCCAACCGCTTTGGGCCGGCCGCCACTGCCTTTGAACGGCTGCGCAGCCAAGGCCGCGCCGGTGCGGTTGCGCATTGCCATTTCCGGCTGGTCAATGGCCCGCCGCAGCGCTATGCGGCGGACGGCGTCGCCTGGGTGGTGGATCCGGCGATCGGTGGCGGCGGCGCGCTGAGGAACCTCGGCATACACGGCGTTGACGCCGCGCTCGGCCTGGCAACCGGCGGGCTTGGGCTAAAAACCGTCTCGATCGAGAACCGCATTCACCGCGCCCCGGTCGAGGACCATGCGCTGCTTGTACTGGAAGACGCTGCCGGAGCGTTGTTCGTCGTCGAGGCCGGATACACTTTTGCTTCGATGCGCCCCGGCGGCGATTTCGAATGGCGTATCGTCAGTGAGAATGCGACCCTCATCGACTATGGCGAGCGCGCCTTCTGTGCGACGCTCGACGATGGCGCTATCGTCGAATTGCCGATCGAATTGCCGGCGACGCGCTACCGCCTGTGCATGAGCGACACGCTCGACCGGCTGGCTCGAAAAGCGCCGCCGGCGACTTCAATCGAAGACTATGTTGCGGCGATGTCGCTGATCGACGCCGCGTATGAAAAGGCAGGACGATGATTGGAATAGGCATTATCGGAGCGGGCGATTTCGGCGCCGCCCACGCAAGGGCAATCAAGCAGGTGCAGGGCCTGCATCTCGTCGCATCGTGCCGCGGGAATAACGATGCCCTGGCCGCCTTCACCAGCGAACATGGTGGTCGCGGCTACACCGACTGGCGCAAGCTGCTCGACGACAAGGATGTCGACGCTGTCCTCATCGCCAGTCCTCACCATCTCCATGCCGAAATGGCGATCGGCGCGGCAAAGGCCGGCAAGCACGTCATGCTCGAAAAGCCGATGGCGCCGACTGCGGTGGCCTGCGATGCGATCAACGCCGCCGTGGCCGCCGCTGGCGTCAAGCTGATGGTCGCCCATCTCATGCATTTCGCGCTGCCTTGCATGGTGGCCAGGCAAATGCTTGAGCAAGGAACGCTCGGCCGGCCGCTGGTCGGATCGAGCTGGATCATCAAGCTGTGGATGGAGCACAATCGCCGCGACTGGCATCTGCGCAAGGCCACCGGCGGCGGCATGCTGTTGACGGCCGGCATCCATGCGCTCGACCGTCTGGTCTGGCTCATGGATGACGACGTCGTATCGGTGAGCGCCATGCTTGGCGCCATGTCCCATGACCAGGAAGCCGACGACACCGCCCTGCTCGGACTGCGCTTCGCCGGCGGCGGGCTCGGCCAGGTGCAGAGCGTCGGCTATCGCAATGGCGCGGCCGGCTACGCCATGGACCTGGTCTGCGAGCATGGAACGCTGCGCATCGACATGGACCGCGGCACGATGCTTGGCCGCGACACAGCCTGGACCGACCTACCCGGCTCATTCGAGCCGAACTGGATGCATGCTGCGCTGGTGCGCGAATGGAGCGCGATGCGCGATGCCATTGCCGACGACAAGCCGGTGCCGGTCGACGGCGCCTATGGCCGCAAGATCATCGGCATTATCGAGGCCGCCTTTGCGTCGAACGAAACGCGCCGAGAGCACGAGATCGCCGGTGCGCCCTGAGTTCGACGACCACGTGAGCCACTTGCCCGCACACGCGCCGCGCGGCGTCTGGGGCGCGGTGATGCTGGCCATCGACGATCGCGGGGCAATCGACTGGGAAGCGACGGAGGAAACGATCGCCCGGCTCTGCGCATCAGGTGTCGACGGCATCTATTCCAACGGCACGGCCTGCGAATTCCACTGCCAGACCGAGCCCGAGTTCGACCGGCTTTGCGCCCTGGTGGCCGCGATTGCCGGCCGCGCGCGCCTGCCCTTCCAGATCGGCATCAGCCAGTCCAATCCGCGCGTCGCGCGCGAGCGGCTGATGCGGGTGTCGGCGCTTCGCCCGGCGGCGGTGCAATTCACCTTGCCCGACTGGTGGCCGCCCAGCGACGGCGAGGTTATGCGCTTCGTCGGCGGCCTGTGCGAGACCGCGCCCGACATGCCGCTGGTGCTGTACAATCCACCGCATGCCAAGCGCCGCCTGACGCTCGAAGGCATCGCCAGGCTGCGTGCAGCGGTGCCGTCGCTGGTCGGCGCCAAACTGCCGGGCGGCGATGCCTGTTGGTACGCCGACATGCGCGCCGAACTGCCTGGATTTTCGGTCTTCGTGCCCGGCCATACGCTGGCGACGGGATTTGCCCAAGGAGCGCATGGCAGCTATTCCAACGTCGCCTGTCTTAACCCCGAGGGCGCGGTAATGTGGTGGCAGACGATCCGCACCGACGCGGCAGCCGCTGCCGAGGTCGAGACGCGCATCCAGGCCTTTCTCGCCACACAGGTTCTGCCCTTTCGCGCGCGCTACGCTGTCAGCGATGCGGCGCTCGACAAAGCGATGGCGGCAGCCGGCGGCTGGGCGCCGCTTGGCCCGCGACTGCTCTGGCCCTACAGCTCGGTTCCCGACGAGGCGATCGCAACGCTGGCCCAAGCCGCACGAACGGCCTTCCCCGGATGGTGGCAGTGACCTCGGCTAATCGCATCTGCCTGCCCCCTGATCCAAGAGGAACAACCATGGCCTGTTCCGGATTTGACGCCTGACGGACTCGTGGTCATGCTGGACCGATGACAAGAGGTGTACTGCTGGACCTCGCAGGCGTCCTCTATGATGGCGAGACCGCCATACCAGGCGGGTTCGACGCCGTCACGCGTTTGCGCCAGGCCGGCTTGGCCATACGCTTCATAAGCAATACCACGCGCTCGTCGAAACAGAGCGTTCTCGAACGTCTGCAGGCGATGGGGCTCACCGTTACCAAGGCAGATGTTTTCACCCCGGCGCACGCTGCACGCGAATGGCTGCTTCGCAATGGCCGTGCGCCATACTTGCTGGTTCACCCCGACCTTGCGCCGGACTTTTGCGAACTGCCGGATCGCGACAAGCGCGCCGTCATCGTCGGCGATGCCGGAGACGCCTTCACCTATGCGGCGTTGAATGACGCGTTCCGCGAGCTGGGCGCCGGGGCCGAATTGCTGGCCCTTGCCACCAACCGGACCTTTCGGGATGCCGACGGCGAGCTCAGCCTCGATGCAGGGCCATTCGTCGCGGCATTGGAATTTGCCTCGCTGAAACGCGCAACCGTTCTCGGCAAGCCGTCATCGGAATTCTTTCTGTCGGCGCTGGCAAGCATGGACTGTCCTCCAGACCAGGCGATCATGGTCGGCGACGACGCCGAGGCCGACATAGCTGGCGCGCTGCACGCCGGACTGTCGGACGCATTGCTGGTGCGGACAGGCAAATACCGGCAGGGCGACGAGAAACGGTTTGATCCGCGCCCGACCGCAACTGTCGCCGATCTCGCGGCCGCGACCGACTGGATTCTTGCGCGCCGGGACTGATTGCGCGGGCTGAACCGGCCGAACAGCGCCCGCAGCCCCGGACCTTAGTGCTGCGCGGAATGAGCGAAGCGCAATTGAATGCTGACCGCCACGGAAGGCGCATAACAGTGGGCGATTTGATACCGGTGGACGGCAAGAAACCGCCCCATAGCCGGGGTGCCAATGGCTTTTCCAGAGTGCAACGTTATAGTGCTCGAAACTGGCGGGGTGGTGTGATGTCGACCATACTTGTGACTGGGGCAACGGGTGGGATCGGGCAAGCAATTTGCGAACGGCTTGCGGCCGGTGGCGCGCGGCTGATGGTGGCGGCCCGCAATCAGGTGCGGCTTGAGTCGCTGGTTTCGACCCTGCCTGCACCGGCCGACGGTTCGCATGAAGCTATACCGGTTGATATGGCATCCGATGCCGCGTTGGGCGAGTTTGATCGACACCTCGCCACGTCGGGCCTCAAGCTTGATGGGGTCGTTCTTATGCCGCCCCAACCGCATGCGTCCGCTGACCCTATGCCCGAACCGGACGTCTGGCGAACGCTGTTTCAGACAAGCTTCGTTGGGCCGTTGTCCCTGTTGAAGTCGGCTATCGCTCGGATGGAACCGGCCCCTGAAGCAGGCCGTCGCTGCAAGGTCGTAATCATTTCCGGCATTTCTTCGGCTCAGGTTCTTAGCCACTACGCTACCGCAAACGTCATCCGCACCGCTTGGCTTGGAGAAGCGAAGACGCTTGCCTTTGCTCTGGGCGAAAGAGGTATTCATGTGAACACTCTTTCACTCGGTGGCACACTGTCGCCCTGGTATCGGGATGCAATTGGCAGGCGAGCGCAGGACGCAGGCTTGACATTTGAAGAAAGGATTGCGGTCGAGACCGACAATATTCCACTCAAAAAGTATGGGACGCCGTCTGAAGTTGCCGTCGTCGTCGAGGGCTTGTTGTCGCCTCTCACTGATCACATGACAGGCTTGAACATTCTACACGACGGCGGATTCACTCGGGCTTATTGAGGACGCCCTGAGCGCGATTGCGGGGGCTGACCTTTCATCTTGTCCGTGGTTGCCCGATCGGCGGTCTTTCAGCCTGAGCTGCCCCACACGTCGGGTGCCAAGTGTCAGGCTTTTACCACTAGGTCATTTGGCGCTCCATCTCCACCTCGGCGCCTAGATTCTCGACGTCGCGGAAGATCGAAGCGACAGCCAGCGTGCGCCCTTCGCGCTTGAAGCGGAGCAGGCAATCCTTGGCAATGATGTCGCCATCGACCGCGATCTCGTCCCATTGCGCGGCATGGCCGACATAGTTGATGGGAACATCGTAGTGCTGGCTCCAGAAGAACGGCACGGCGACGAATTTCTCGCGATGGCCGAGCATGTTGAGGGCCGCGGTTCGCCCCTGCCTCTCCGCAACCACCCAATGCTCGACCCGAATGTTCTCGCCACTGTGAGGATCCGGCCACCGCGCAATGTCGCCGGCCGCGAAGATGCGCGGTGCGCTCGTCTCCAAGAAGGCGTTTACCACGACACCGCGGTCAAGGATGAGCCTCGCCGTTTCGGCAAGCCCTGTCCGCGGTCGCACGCCGATGCCGGCGACGACGAGATCCGCCGCCAACGTATCGCCACCGCTGAGTTTCACCTTGCTGGCGTCGATGCTGCTGGCGGTGTCCTCGAGATGGAATACGACACCATTCTCCTCATGGAGGGCGCGGATAAAGTCGGCCATTTGCGGCCCCATGATTCGTTCCATGGGCCGTTTTTCCGGTGCCACGACATGAACTTCGATCGCGCGCGAGCGCAGCGCCGCGGCAACCTCCAGGCCAATGAAACTGGCGCCAAGCACGACGGCGCGGCGCGCAGTTTTGGCTCGCTCGATGATCGCCTTGCAGTCTGCGAACGAGCGCAGCGTGTGAACATGTGGCTGGTCGGCGCCTTGTATGGTCAGGCGAACCGGTTCGGCTCCGGTCGCCAGGAGTAGCCTGTCGTAGGCAGTCCGGGCCCCGTCCGCGAGCACAACCTCGCCAGAACGTGCATCGATGCTGGCGACGTCCGCATTAAGGCGCAGGTCGATATCGTTCTTCGAATAGAAGCTTTCTCGGCGCAGCGGAATCCAATCCTCCGGTGCTTTGCCGGCGAGGTAGTCCTTGGAAAGATTGGGCCGATCAACCGGCGGCGCTTCGTCGTTGCTGAGCATGACAATGCTGCCTTGATAGTGTTCGCGCCGCAGTGTTTCTGCCGCCGCGAAACCGGCGGCGCCGCCACCGACGATGACGACCTTCTCCGGAACCTGGCCCGAGCTTCCATTGCGCTGCTTGGGTGCTGTCGGTTTGCACTTCTCGCCCACGACTATCCGATCATCGCGTTGTTCCACCGACCAGCATGCGAGTGGACTGAAAGCGGGGGCGCGCAAGGCCTCGCCTGTCCGCAAATCGAAGCACGCGTGATGCCAGGGACACCGGACAGTGTCTTCCACCACAAGACCGTCGACGAGCGGCCCGCCATAATGTGTGCATGTCGCTCCGATGGCGAAGACCTCGGCCCCGCGGCGCACCAGCAGCACCTCGTCATCGCCGCAATGGCCGAGGAGCTTTCCGCCATCGGCAAGGTCGGATAACGCGATGCCCTCGACCAGGTCCGGCCCGCTCGGTCCGGCATGACCTTCAGCCATTTTCCTCTCCCTTGGCGCGATCCAGTGGCAAAATCGCCTGTACGGCCGAGTAGCGGGACATCGTCAGGTCACCAGCCTCGGAATACCTTCTGCCTGGCTGGCGCGCCTTCAGGTTCTCGGACACCGCTTGTGCCCAAACGTCCGGCCGCGTCATTCGTTGCCAGTTGGGCAGTACACGCCGTCGATTTCCTGGCGTTTGGATTCGTTACTGAAGGAATGACGCCGTCGAGTAAACTTTTTGGCCGGACATGCGTTGTTCGTTCTTCAAGCCAAGGAGACAGCCATGCAGATGAAATCGGAAATCGCCGGCGAGGCCGCCAAGCAACGCCACATCCAGCGCGGCATCGACGCCAAGGACGAATCGAAAGGCAACGGCAAGCAACAAGGCGCCATGCAGGCCGGAGCACGCAAATATCCCGAGCCGCCCTTTCCCGAGCAGCACCAACCGAAGCCGGGGCACGAATGGGCGATTGAGCCGGCACCGCTTTACGACGCGCCATTCTATATCGGATCGAAAAAGCTGGATGGCAAAGTGGCCGTCATCACCGGCGGCGATTCCGGCATCGGCCGAGCCGTGGCCGTGCTCTACGCGCGCGAAGGCGCCGATGTGGTGATCGTCTATCTGTCCGAGGACAAGGATGCTGAAGAAACGAAGAGGGCCGTCGAAGCCGAGGGCCGGCGCTGCATGTTGGTCAAGGCCGACGTCAGCGAACGCGACCACTGCCACAATGCTGTGGCTGAGGTGGTGAAGGAATTTGGACGGATCGACGTGCTGGTCAACAACGCCGCTTTCCAGATCCATTCCAGCGACTTCAGCGAACTGACCGAGGAGCATTTCGACACGACGCTGAAGACCAACCTCTACGGCTATTTCCACATGGCGCAGGAGGCCGTTCCGCATATGAAGCCTGGTTCGGCTATCATCAACAGCGGCTCCATAACCGGCATAGAGGGCTCGAGGCAGCTGGTCGACTATTCGATGACCAAGGGCGGCATTCATGCCTTCACGCGCGCACTGTCCGGCAACCTCATCGAAAAGGGAATTCGGGTGAACTGCGTGGCGCCGGGCCCGGTGTGGACGCCGCTCAACCCATCGGACAAGCAAGCCGGCGACGTTTCGAAATTTGGCGCTGACACGCCGATGAAACGGCCGGCGCAACCGGAGGAAATCGCGCCCGCCTATGTGTTCCTCGCCTCGCCGCATTGTTCAAGCTACATCACCGGCGAGATATTGCCGATCATCGGCGGCTACTGAAAGCTTGTCGCCGCCCTGCCCGATCATCGTGGACCTCTCGCCTGTGACGGTGGTAGCGGCGATCTCAGATATGAAATGGTCGACAGATGTATTTCATTGCCTTGGCGACTGACTATGACGGCACGCTGGCGCACGACGGGATCGTAGCTGAAAAGACGCTTGCAGCCCTCGAACGGTTCAAGAAAAGCGGCCGCAAGCTCATCCTCGTCACTGGCCGCGAGCTGCCCGACCTCAAGCGGGTTTTTCCCGAGCTCGGCGTGTTCGACAAGGTCGTCGCCGAAAATGGGGCGTTGATCTACACGCCTGCCAGCGAGGAAGAACGTGCGATCTCACCGGCACCGGCGCCGAAATTTGTGGCCAAGTTGAAGAAACGCGGCGTCAAGCCGCTTTCAGTCGGACGGTCGATCGTTGCGACCTGGGAACCACACCAGGCAACAGTTCTTGACGTCATTAGGGAACTCGGGCTGGAGCTGGAAATCATCTTCAACAAGGGCGCGGTGATGGTGCTGCCCAGCGGCATCAACAAGGCAACCGGGCTGGCAGCCGCACTTGAGGACCTCAGGCTGTCGCCACACAATGTGGTCGGTATTGGCGATGCTGAAAACGATCATGCGTTCCTGCAGGCCTGCGGCTGCAGCATCGCTGTCGCCAATGCACTTGCAGCGGTCAAGGATACAGCGGATCTTGTAACGCGCGGCGCGCGTGGAAAGGGCGTCGAGGAACTGATCGAAAAGCTGGTAAAGCGTGATCGGGAATTTGTCCGAAAAGCCCGTGACGGCATCCTTCTCGGTTCGGTCGGCGGCGACGAAGTCTATCTGACGCCGACCGACACGGTTCTGATCACCGGAAGCTCCGGGATCGGCAAATCCACCTTGGCCACCGCGCTGACGGAACGCTTCGTCGAGAACGGATTTCAATTCTGCGTTTTCGATCCGGAAGGCGACTATGATGGCCTTGAAGGCGCCGTCCGGATAGGCGATGGCTCAAGCGAACCGACAAAGGCACAAGTGCTCGACCTGATCGAAAAGCCCGACACCAATGTGGTCGTCAATGGGCTGGCCTTGCGGGTCAATGAGCGACCAGACTTCTTTGCCGACCTGCTCCCCGGTCTTGGCAATTTCCGCTACCGTACGGCGAGGCCGCATTGGCTGGTCATCGACGAGGCGCATCATCTTCTGCCCAAGAAGCGCGACGACACGCGCGCCATCCTGTCGTTGGAATTGCCGGGCACTGTCCTGATCACCGTTCATCCGGAAGCGATCTCGACCGACGCCCTGCGTCTGGTCACTGCCGTCATTGCGCTCGGTCCCAAGGCCAGGAATGTCATCAAGGCCTTTTGTCAGGAGACAGACACCAAGCCGCCCAAGGATATTCCATTGCCAGAAGGCGAGCGCGTGCTGTTCTGGCGGCCGCAAACCCGCAAGAAAATTGCCATGGTCAAAGCGATCGAGCCGCGCCAGTCGCTCAAGCGTCACAGCCGCAAATATGCAGAAGGTCAACTCGACGAGGCCGGCAGCTTCTATTTCAGAGGTCCCGACAACGCGATGAACCTCCGGGCCCACAACCTGATGATCTTCGCTCAGATTGCCGAGGGCATCGACGACAGAACCTGGGAGCATCACCTGCGCGCCGGCGACTATTCCGAATGGTTTCGCCGACAGATCAGGGACAAGGAGCTGGCGCGCGAGACCGCCGAGGCGGAAAAGGACGAAAAGCTGTCGGCGCAGGAGAGCCGCAAGCACGTTCTGGATGCGGTACGTCGCCGTTATACGGCTCCTGCCACCGCCCCGGAGGAATAGGGAGGTTCTGCTGCAGCGATGTCGCTTTTACAGCAGGGCGAAGCACAATCTTGCCCTTCTTGTGCATCCGGGTGGCGCGCGCCCCTCGCGTTGCGGCGAAGCGCGAGTGCTATGCCACGGATTCATCCTCCTTCCATCCACCAAAAGTCGCACTGGCAATCTTGATATAGACAGTTAAGCTGGAATGTCGGTCACGCTCTGGGGAAAGGCATTACAAACTATGCACACGATCCGAGTACTCAGCGCCGCCATGCTTTTTCTCACCGGTCCGGTCTGCGCGGCCGACTTGCCGCAGATGGACCAACCGCAGCTGGTGATGCCGGTCAGCCATGGCGTTTCACTGGCCGAACGGCCCACCGTCAACCGCTGCAACGCGGCAATCGCCGAATGGGCCGCGCAATACAATCCAGTTGCCATCGAGACCAGTCTGACCGAGCCGCTGCGCAGAGGTCCCGGCGGCGCGCGGGTCGCCACGCTGTTCGTCAAGATCGACTACCTGCGCGCGGGTGGCATCGAGCCGCGCTCGGCGACCATCGCCTGCACGGTGGCGGCGAACGGCCAGGTCAGTGTCGGCCTGCTGTAGCCGGACACCTTGCGGTCACCGCGCTCGACCCAACCCAATCGAAGGCCGAGGCTGATCTCGTCGACATCCTGAACGTTGACGGCACGATTAAGCCTCCCAAGGATTGGCCCCCGATCTGGCGCACCGGTCTCTCGTCACCGGCATTGAGGTCCGCGAGCTTTTTGGCGTGAACGCGCTAGGCGAGCGCGTCGTGATCGGTACAGCCAAGAAGCTGAAGCTCGCCGATCGGATAAGGCGCGTCGAACTGATCGGCCGCCATACAGGTGTCCAGGCATTCAAGGAGCGCGTCGGCGTGGCCACCGCCGACCCGTTGAAGAAGCTATTCGAGCAAATCTCCGGTCACGCTATCAGGCCGCGCCTGGAGGATGAGGATGTCGATGAGCCAGGATCGCACAAAGTACTGAGATGCAGTAGCCGCTCGGCGCGATCGCCGGTCCAATCTTATTCCGGTCATCCCAGCGGGGATATGCAGACGGAAGCGCACGTCGACCTGACCTAACCAGAACTAGAGCGTTTCCAGATTTGACG
>NZ_CAKXZS010000007.1 GCF_935822925.1 Mesorhizobium ventifaucium | reverse complement strand
CATATGCGATTCCCCTGCCCTCGTGGGGGAGATGTCCGGCAGGACAGAGGGGGCGCTGTCCCGCCAGCCTCTCCCTTAAGTCACCAGTCCCATCGCCTTCAGCCGACGATGCGCAGGTTCGACAATTCGTTGGCGATTTCCTTGAAATTGTCCGACAGCGTCGCCCCGGTCGCGTTCCAGAACAGCTTGGCCGGCTTCGTCGGATCGGTGGGATCCTTGCGGAAGCGCGAGTCCGAGGAGCAGGCCTTCAGCGCGTCGAGTGCTTTCTTGTCGCCGGCATCAGTGGTCGACAGGTCGAGCGCAACGGTCATGACGAGAATGTTCGAATTCTTCGCGTTGCCGCAAAGGGTCTGCATCTGCTCGTCCAGCGCTGCGGTGTAGTTGGCGCCGGTGTAGGTCGTCTTGCCGATGTCGCTGCTTGTGTTCATGAACAGGCGCGTCACGCTTCCAGACACCGGATATGTCAGGCCGGTGTAACCGTAGGCGGCGTAGGTCGACCTGTTGTTGGCATAGCCGCTGTCGCTGACGGCGCTGTATGTATTGGCGCCGTCGGTCAGCACGATGACCACTTTGTCGTTGCCTCTTTCAGTGTTCGGCCGGCCCTCGGTGAAGGGTTCGTTGCTCGACACCGTCCGCCAGCCCCAGGCAAGGCCTTCCGGCACGTTGGTGTTGCCGTTCGGCGCCATGGCGTCGATGGCGTTGCTGATTTCCTCTTTCTGGGCAAGCTGACTGACGTCTCTGAGCGGCGTGATCGGGTTGGTCGTGCATGACGAATTCGGGCCGTCGCCCGAGGCTGCGGACTGCGAACCGTACGGCTTGACCAGGAAATACTTGCGCATGTCCGACTGCCGCTGCGATGCGGTTGGGCTGCCGGTGTAATAGGGCCAGTCGGCCCACCAGTTGTTGCCGTAACCATAGTTCAGATAGGTCACGTCGTTAGCGCCGTCGCGGTTGAAATCGAGCCAGAGGGTGCCGGCCTCGTCGGGCGCGAACATCGGCACGAACAGCGTGGCAGGCGTGGCGGTGCTCGGCGTCGTGTCGTCGTTATTATAGGGGTACGGCCTCGCCTCCACGCAACCCTGCCAGCTCGCATAGCGGCTGGTGGTGTAGATATATTCCGGGGTGGTCCAGTGGCCGCTCCGGCAAGTGCCGTTTCTCCTGTATTGATCGCAGATATACTGCTTGCTGTTGGGCACTTCTTCACGACCGGATTCGACGGTCATGTCGGCGAAGAGGCTGAAGCGGGTCAGTGGTTGATCCTCGGTGTCGCCCCAGCCGGTGCCGCGTTTGTACCAGACGCCGTTGAACTTCTCGGCGTATTTGTCCGGATCGTAGGCGGCGGTCATCTTCGTCCAGTCGAAATCCTCGTGCTGGATCGGGGAGATGCCGTCCTGGTCCATCCAGCTATCCTGGTCATGGGTGGGACCGACATTGACCGAAGCAGCGAACGGCACGAGGGAGAACTGCACCGGTTTGCTGACCTGCTTCATCTGCTGTGCCTGCAGCGCCAGCGTATCGACAAGCTGCTTGGCGGCAGTCTTCAGCAGGTCTATTCGCTTCGCGCCGGTGCCGGAACCGAGTTCGTTCATCGAGCCGGAATTGTCGAGCACAAGAGCGACTTCCAGCGTGTTCTTGAGGCGGATTTCCGAGCACTCCGTGAAAGTTGTACCGCCGCTGGTCGTCCCGCCGCCCAGCAGCATGGCGGCGGCCGGCAGAAAATAGGGGTGATACGTCAGGGCGCTGCAGAGCTTCAACGTACCGCCACCCGCATTGCTGTTGGGCAGGGTGACGGTAAGCGACGTGTTGGCCGGATCGACGGGGCCGAGATTGGTTTCGAAGAAAGTCTTGGCATAGGCCCTGGCGGCGTCGTCGGTTGCGCCGGAGACGATCTGCTGAGCGGTGGCGAGGCCGGCGGCGTCCAAAGCGTTCAACGTAGCGTGCTTCTGGCGCAGCAGTTCCGAGTAATCGACGCTGAGCGCCACTCCGCCCATCAGCGGCACCATCGTGATCACCGTCATCAGCGTATAGTTGCCACGCCGGTCCCTACCGAATTTTCGGATCATTGCCTTCAGCACCCCGCCAGAACCCTAGTCGGCGAAAGATGCCATCAATCCTTAAATTTCAGATTGCTAAAAAGCATCCAACGTCGGCACACTTTTTCAAAGCTCGTTAACCACGCCGCCGATGCCGGCATTGCTGCGCGCGGCTGGACCGCCCGCCGAAGCCTTCAGAATCGGTGAAGCCTCGGCAAAGAGCGGCTTGCGCGCTTGCCTTGATCATTGCCAGAGCAATCCTGGAAATTGTGAAAGCTGGTGACAGGGTCAAGAGCTTCGGTTAATGCGAACCTGCCGCGGCGGACCGTCGGCGGCGACGCTCGCAACCATCATGATATGGGAAACGATATGGCGGACTCGCCCGATATCATCGGCTCGCTTGTGGATTTGTCGGGAGCCTATTCTGCCATCCTTTGCGACGTCTGGGGTGTGGTCCACAATGGCGAACGGCATTTTCCGGCCGCGGCTCTGGCGCTGGCCACCGCGCGCGAGGCGAAGATACCTGTCGTGCTGATCACCAATTCGCCGCGGCGCAGCGCCGATGTGGTGGCGCAGATGAATGCGATCGGCGTTCCCTCGGCGGCCTATGACCGCGTCGTGACCTCCGGTGACGTGACCCGCGATCTGATCGCCGAGGGGCCGCGAAAGATCTTCCACATTGGCGCCGATCGCGATTTCACGCTCTATGACGGGCTTGATGTCGAACTGGTCGAGGAGTTCGAGGCGTCCGGCGTGGTCTGCACTGGGCTGTTCGACGACGAGATCGAGAAGCCGGAGGACTACGCCGATCTTCTGCGGCGGCTGCGCGCCAGGAACCTGCCCTTCATCTGCGCCAACCCCGATATCGTGGTCGAGCGCGGCGAGCGGATGATCTGGTGCGCCGGGGCCCTGGCCCGCGACTATGCCCAGCTCGGCGGGCGCACGCTGATCGCCGGAAAACCTTATGCCCCGGTCTATGACGTCGCGATGAAGGAGATCGCCGACCTGCTCGGCCACCCGGTCGAGCGCTCGGACGTGCTGGCCATCGGCGACGGCATGATGACCGACATCAAGGGTGCTGCCGACAATGGCTTCGACGTGCTCTACGTGTCGGGCGGCATCCATGCCCGCGACTACGGCGATTCGCTACAACCGGATCCGGCCAGACTAATCGCCTTTCTGGAAAGGCACGGCTACCGGCCGGTCGCGGTCATTCCGAGACTGCAGTAGGCTCGCTCGATGACGGAAGCCGCGAAATGACGGAAGCCTTCGAACGCGTTTCTGCAATCTCGCCGCTGCCGGCCCATTTGCGGGGTGGCGTGGTGGCGATCGGCAATTTCGACGGCGTCCACCGCGGCCACCAGGCCGTGCTCGAACGCGCGCTGACCGAGGCCCGCCGGCGGGGCGTGCCGGCGCTGGTGCTGACCTTCGAGCCGCATCCGAGAAAGGTGTTCCGGCCCGAGATACCGCTGTTCGTGCTGACACCGCCGCCGATGAAGGCACGACTGCTGTCGCATCTAGACTTTGCCGCACTCGTCGAGCAGCCGTTCACGCGCGACTTCGCCGCACTGTCGGCGGAAGCGTTCGTGACCGACGTGCTTGACAGGAATCTTGGGATCATTCACGCCGTGACCGGTTTCGACTTTCACTTCGGCAAGGACAGGCAAGGCGGCCCGGCCTATCTGATGGCGGCCGGCGAACGCCACGGCTTCGGCGTCACCCTGGTTGACGCCTTTCGCGACGAGGGCGCCGAGGTGGTTTCGTCGAGCCGAATCCGCGCGCTGCTGTGCGAAGGCGCGGTGGCCGAGGCCGCCGGCCTGCTCGGCTACCGCTTCACGGTCGAGAGCGAGGTGATCGGCGGCCAGCAGCTTGGCCGGACGCTCGGCTTCCCAACCGCCAATATGAGGCTTTCGCCGGAAGCCACTCTGAAGGAAGGGATTTACGCCGTCCGCTTCCGCCGCGCCGACGGCACGCTTCATGATGGCGTTGCCAGCTTCGGCCGCCGCCCGACCATCGATGACAACGGCGCGCCGCTTCTGGAAACCTTCGTCTTCGACTTCTTCGGTGATCTCTACGGCGAGATATGCGCGGTGTCCTTTTTCGGTTTCCTGCGCGCCGAGGTGAAGTTCGACGGGCTCGACGCGCTGGTCGCGCAGATGAAACGTGACGAGGCAGAGGCGAGGGCGCTGCTTGCCGGCGTCAGCCCGCTTTCCGAGCTCGACGCGGCCATTGCTTTCTAAAGCATGATCCCGAAAAGTGGGAACCGGTTTTCGGGCAAGATCATGCTAAAATGAAGCATGATCCCGAAAAGTAGGAACCGGTTTTCGGACAAGATCATGCTAAAATAAGAAGCATGATCCCGAAAAGTAGGAACCGGTTTTCGGGCAAGATCATGCTAAAATAACGACCTATTTTTTGAGCGCCAGGCCGACCGCAATGAAGGCCCAGCCCTGGAAGATCAGGTCGACGGCGAGAAACAGCCCCAGCACCCATACGCTGTTGACTGGCCAGCCCATGGCGATGATCAGGCCCGCCAGCGCGCTGGTGACGCCGGCCGCAACCAGCCAGCCCCAGCCTCTTTCCGGTCTGTGCTTGTACCCGACCCAGGCCCTGAGCACGCCTGATGCGAGAAGGGCGACCGCCAGCAGGAAGGTCAGCACCGCCGAGGCCAGCAACGGATTGTAGAAGGCGAAGAACCCGGCGACGGCATAGAGAAGACCGCTGAGCAGCCAGTAGAAGAACCGGCTCCAAGTCTTCACACCGAAGGCATGCATGATCTCGATGATTCCGGCCATCAGCATCAGCCAGCCGACGACATAGACCGAGGCGACTGTGGCGATGAACAGATTGCCGAAAGCGATGCCGCCGAGGATCAGCAGCAGAACGCCGAGCCCGACGAACCATCCCCATTTCGCCCGCGTCTGACCGATTGCATCTTTCAAGGCATCGCCGTGCAGTGTCATCGCCCTTCTCCCTCAAAGTTGCCTTTGCCGGCTTGGAGGGTAACGCTGATGCGCTTGCCCGTAAAGCGAGCAGGCTGCGAGCGCCACACGCCGAGCGATCCGCTTGCCAGACGTGGCTTTTTGACCGAAGCGGCCAGATATCAGATGGAATATTCGACCATGTGGGTTGGCGGTGCTAAAGCATGACGAACCGGTTACGGGCGACCTATCGTTCCGTGAATTCGCCATGGCGCAATTGTAACGAAAAATTCCCAGCGCTGGCATTGGCGCTTTATGGATGACGTGTGGCTGCTGCTGTCCGCCGTTTTTTACGTTTGAGGGGACTGGGAAGCAAAATGAGCGATGTGGACGAACACCTCGATCTGACGGAGATCACCGCCGTCCGCAGGTTGTTGACGTCAAAGCCACGACCGGTGGGCTGGGACGAACGCCGGGCACGGCTCGACGAGGTTGGTTCGGTGTGGCCGATTGCGGACGACATCAGATGCGAGGATGCGGTTTTCGACGGCCTCGAGGGAGAGTGGTCGCTAGCGCCCGGGAGTGACAGGGATAAGGTTCTGCTCTTTTTCCACGGTGGTGGCTACTGCTCCGGCTCTCTCAAAAGTCATCGTCGAATGGTGACCGAGGCAGGTCGAGCAATGGGAATGCGCACCCTCGCGATCGACTATCGACGCGCGCCGGAACATCCTTTCCCTGCGCAACATGAAGACGCACTCACCGCATGGCGCTTTCTGGGCCGGCAAGGGATCGCGCCGGATCGCATCGTGGTTGGCGGAGACAGTGCGGGCGGCAACCTCACCCTGTGCCTGGTCAGTACATTGTGCGCGGCAGGGGAGCGGTTGCCGCGATGTCTTTGGCTGGTTTCGCCCTGGACGGACCTTTCGATGTCCGGCGCGACACTATCAACTAAGGACGCGATCGACCCTATCATCCACCGGGCGTATTTGGAGGAACTGGCGACCGCCTATGTCTCCCATGGCGTTGGCCGGCGCGATCCCCTGATCTCGCCGTTGTTCGCCGATTTGAGCGGATTTCCCCCAATGCTGATACAAGTCGGTTCGGCCGAGACGCTGTTGTCGGACGCAATTCGGCTCGCGGAAGTCGCTGGCGCGGCTGACGTCAAAGTACGTCTCGAAATTTGGCCGCATATGATTCACGCCTGGCCGGTTTGGAATGCAGGATTGAGTGCCGGTCGTCGCACTCTTCACAGCGCGGGAACGTTTGTCCGCGGATTTTTGTAACTCTTGGGTGAGCAGCCAGGGTCATACGGCTATTGCCAAATTCAAACAGCAGCCGAGACATTCCAGGATGGAAAGCGAGTTGGCAGCTGCTGGCGCATTGCCAGACGTCTTGATCTGGGACCTCGGCGGTCTAGACAATTGACGGCAATGCGGAACAGTACGACCAATGCCGCCGATGTTACGGATATTAAGTCAAATTTTACCGAGCGGGCGCCATGGCTGGTGAAGGCTGGTTGTGTCGGCCAACGTGTTCGACGTATGGAGTAACGATGCGTTCTGTCCGAGCGATTCCGGTGGTTCTGGCCGCCTTCATATTTGGGGGTCCCGGTCTCGCCGAAGCCGGCGAGGGCGCTTTCGGCTGGATGTCCGGCGATTGGTATCTGACAGTCGGCGCCACCGGCCTGGTCGCCCCCGATTTCGAAGGCAGCAAGAGCTATATACTCAGCGCCCAGCCGATCATCTTGCTCGGCAAGGTCGGTCCTGCGGCCCGCTTCACCTCGCGCAACGACAACATCTCGCTTGGGTTGATCGACGATGGCGGCTTCAGCGCCGGCCTGGCCGGAAAAATCCTGTTTTCGCGCGATGGCGACGACACCGACGAGCTGAGAGGCCTCGACCCGGTGCGCTGGGGCGGCGAGGCCGGCGGCTTCTTCGAATTCTATCCGTTGGACTGGTTGCGCGCCCGCGCCGAATTGCGGCACGGCATTCGCGCCCATAGCGGCTTTGTCGCCGACATCGCCGCCGACGCATTCTACGACGTGACACCGGACGTCAGGATTTCGGGCGGGCCGCGCGTTTCGTTCGCCTCATCGGACTATTTCGACGCCTATTACGGCGTCGACGCCGAGGAAGCCGTGGCGTCGGGTCTCAGCCAGTACCGACCGGGCGGTGGCGTGAAGTCGGCGGGCCTCGGCGGCGCGGTGACCTGGAAAGTGACCGAGCCGATGACGGCCAGCCTGTTCGGCGAGTATTCGCGCCTGATGGGCCCGGCGGCCGATTCCAGCCTGGTCAAGGAGCGCGGCTCCAGAGATCAGTTCATGATCGGCGTATCGACGACCTATCGCTTCGACTTCTCGATGTGAGCGCTTTGGCCCGGCAATCGCGGCCGGATGCATTATGACGTCACTAGCTGCAATGAAGGCACCGAGAGTTCGGGCTTTTCAATATCGCCTGTCTCGGTTAAAAGCCCAGCCATGACGAGCGTTTCGCGCCCTCTCGCGATTGCGATACGAATTACGAGCCCGGTGTTCCGGACGGCTTGAGCGCCGCCGGAGCCGCTGGGAATTTTGCGCGCGGCCGCTCGCGCTTTTTCCAGATCATGATAGTTCAACGCCCGGGCTCTTTTGCCGGGCAATGCATATGGCAGACCAATGACCGATACGCCGATGACCGACACTGTTGAAACGATCGACTATTCCAAAACGCTTTATCTGCCGCAGACGGATTTTCCGATGCGCGCCGGCTTGCCCGAGAAGGAGCCGCTGCTGGTCAAGCGCTGGCAGGACATGGAGCTTTACCGCAAGCTGCGCGAAAACGCCGCCGGCCGCGAAAAATACGTGCTGCATGACGGCCCGCCCTACGCCAACGGCAACATCCATATCGGCCATGCGCTGAACAAGATCCTCAAGGACGTCATCACCCGCTCTTTCCAGATGCGCGGCTACGACTCCAACTACGTGCCCGGCTGGGATTGTCACGGCCTGCCGATCGAATGGAAGATCGAGGAGCAATACCGCGCCAAGGGCAAGAACAAGGACGAGGTCCCGGTCAACGAGTTCCGCAAGGAATGCCGCGAGTTCGCCGCGCACTGGATCAAGGTGCAGGGCGCAGAGTTCCAGAGGCTCGGCGTCGTCGGCGACTTCGACAACCCCTATACGACGATGGCGTTCCATGCCGAGGCGCGCATCGCCGGCGAGCTTTTGAAATTCGCCATGTCCGGCCAGCTCTATCGCGGCTCAAAGCCGGTGATGTGGAGCGTGGTCGAGCGCACCGCACTGGCCGAGGCCGAGGTCGAATACCAGGATTATGAGAGCGACACGATCTGGGCGAAGTTTCCGGTCGTCAGCCTTGCCCGGCAAGTCACCGACGTCATCGATGGACAGCTCGCAAAGCTGGATCCGAAGCTTACGCAGACGTCACTGGACTTGCTGGAGGCCGATGTCGTCATCTGGACGACCACGCCATGGACCATCCCCGGCAACCGTGCCGTGAACTATTCGCCACGCATCAACTATGGCCTCTACGAGGTCACTGCGGCCGAGAATGCTTTCGGCCCGCAGCCTGGCGAAAGGCTGATCTTCGCCGACGCGCTGGCGGAAGAGGCTGCAACCAAAGCCAAGGTGACGATGGACCGCGTCCGTAGCATTTCGGCCGAAGAGCTTGGAAGCCTTACGCTTTCTCATCCCTTCAAAGGTTTGAATGGCGGCTATGAATTCGACGTCCCAATGCTCGCCGGCGAGCATGTCACCGACGAAGCCGGCACCGGATTCGTCCACACTGCGCCGGGCCACGGCCGCGAGGATTTTGACGCCTGGATGGATGCCGCGTCGGACCTGCGCCAGCGCGGCATCGACACAGCGATCCCGTTCACCGTCGACGATGCCGGCTTCTTCACCAAGGATGCGCCAGGCTTTGGCGCGGACCGCGAGGGCGGTGCGGCGCGCGTCATCGACGACAACGGCAAGAAGGGCAACGCCAACCAGGCGGTCATCGACGAGTTGATCAAGCGCAACGCCCTGTTCGCGCGCGGGCGGCTAAAACATTCCTATCCGCATTCGTGGCGGTCGAAGAAGCCGATCATCTTCCGCAACACGCCGCAATGGTTCGTCTTTATGGACAAGGAGCTCGGCGACGGCACGACGCTGCGCAGCCGTGCCCTGAAGGCGATCGACGAAACCCGCTTCGTGCCGGCCGCCGGCCAGAACCGCATTCGCGCCATGATCGAGGAGCGCCCCGATTGGGTGCTGTCGCGCCAGCGCGCCTGGGGCGTGCCGATCGCCGTCTTCGCCGATGCCGACGGCAACGTCCTGCGCGACGAGGCGGTCAACCAGCGCATCATCGACGCCTTCGAGAAGGAAGGCGCCGACGCCTGGTTTGCGGCCGGCGCCAAGGAGCGCTTCCTCGGCAATCACGATGCCTCGAAATGGCAGCAGGTGATGGACATCCTCGACGTCTGGTTCGATTCCGGCTCGACCCATGTCTTCACCCTGGAGGATCGTCCGGATCTGAAATGGCCGGCCGACGTCTATCTCGAAGGCTCCGACCAGCATCGCGGCTGGTTCCATTCCTCGCTGCTCGAAAGCTGCGGCACCAGGGGCAGGGCGCCTTACGACACCGTCGTCACCCATGGTTTCACCATGGACGAGGAGGGGCGGAAAATGTCGAAGTCGCTCGGCAACACTGTCGTGCCGCAAGACGTCATCAAGCAGTCGGGCGCCGATATCCTGCGGCTATGGGTGGTGACCACCGACTACTGGGAAGACCAGCGGCTCGGCAAGAACGTTCTGCAGACCAACATCGACGCCTATCGCAAGCTGCGCAACACCATCCGCTGGATGCTCGGCACGCTTGCCCATGACGATGGTGAGGACGTGCCGCTGGACAAGATGCCGGAGCTGGAGCGGCTGATGCTGCACCGGCTCGCCGAACTCGATGAAGTCGTGCGCGCGGGCTACGACGCCTTCGAGTTCAAGCGCATCACCCGTACGCTGCTCGACTTCATGGTGGTCGAGCTGTCGGCCTTCTATTTCGACGTCCGCAAGGACGCACTCTACTGCGAGGCGCCGTCCAGCGTGAAGCGCAAGGCGTCCGTGCAGGTGGTGCGCCATCTGTTCGACTGCCTGGTGAAATGGCTGGCGCCGATGCTGCCCTTTACCATGGAGGAGGCCTGGCTCGACCGTCATCCGGACGCCGTCTCGGTGCATCTCGACCAATTCCCGCCAATCCCGGCCGACTGGAAGAACGAGGCGCTGGCGGAAAAATGGCGCAAGGTGCGGCAGGTACGCCGTGTCGTCACCGGCGCGCTGGAGATCGCGCGCGCCCAGAAGGTCATCGGCTCGTCGCTGGAAGCGGTGCCGGTCGTCACGCTCGATGATGCGGCGCTCGAAGCGGCGATATCAGATGTCGACATGGCCGAAATGGCGATCACCAGCGATCTGGTCATTGCGCATGGCAACGCGCCTTCTGGCGCCTTCACGCTGGACGACGTCAAGGGCGTCGCCGTGGTGGTCGAGAAGGCCGAGGACCGGGGTCTGCTCAAATGCGCGCGCTCATGGCGCTACACGGCCGATGTCGGGCAGGACAAGGAATTCCCCGACGTTTCGGCGCGGGACGCGGCGGTCCTGCATGAATTGAAGGCGCTTGGTCGGATTTAATGCATGTCGCCCAAAAAGCATGCCCCCAGGCCTGACCCGGGGGTGTGTAGCGGTTGTGGGATAACGACATGCATCAGACCATATCGGTGCACAAATGCCACGGCAGACGACTGATTGGCCCCCGCTCGTTGCCCTTAACGAGTGGTTGAGATAAACACGCGAAACTCCGGACGACAAATTGTCGCCGGATTTCCGTCGGAAGAGCATACGCGATGGGGACCGGACCTTTGGCCGGGTCGATCGAGAGGCTGTCTAGAGTGGGACTTTTTGGCATGACCGAAAGAACTTGCGCGCGCGTTGCGCTGCTGGCGCCGCTTGTCGTATCCGCCCTGGCCCTGTCCGGCTGCATGGGCTCGCCGACCTACGGGACCGACAAGACCGCCTCCGAGCAGCTTGCCGGCGATCTCACCAGCGCTTTTTCAGTCATGCCGAAGAACAAGGAAAAGATCGACTACAAGCCGCGTCCCGAACTGGTGAAGCCGGCGCCAGGCCAGAAGGAACTGCCGCCGCCGCAGGACAGCATCGCGACGGCAAGCGCCGATTGGCCGGAATCGCCTGAGCAACGCCGCGCTCGCCTGCGTGCCGAGGCCACGCTCAATCAGGACGATCCGTCCTACCAGGCGCAGATCGTCGATGACGTGCAGACGGATCCGGCGGCGATCAAGGCTGCATTGAAGGAGTCGGGTTCCAGTCATCCGCCGGCCTGGAAGCCGGCGGATTCGGACAAGGGCCGCGCCGCCGAGGTCAAGCGCCGCCTCGCCGAACAAAAGCAGGGTGACCCGAACACCCGCAGATATCTGAGCGAGCCGCCGGTGCAATATCGCGCCGCTGCCGGCACCGCGCCGGTCGACGACCTCGGCGAGGACGAGTACAAGAAAGAACGCCGCCTCAAGCGGGAAGCGGCCGCCAAGAACAAGAGCGGCGGTATGTTCGACTGGCTGCCGTGGTAGGCTGCAGGCGCCAATGCATGTCGCGCAAAGCAGCAACCTAAAGCGCGTCGCATAAGGCCGGTCAAACCCGACGCGCTTTAGGGTAGGCTGCCGACGCTACGGTTCGCGTCGCTCCCTGAAAAAATCCTTCAGAAGCAGTGCCGCGTCGCTCTCGGCCATGCCTGGATAGACGTCCGGCACATGGTGGCAGGTCGGTGAGGCGAAGAAGCGCACGCCGTTGACCACAGCGCCGCCCTTCTCGTCGGCGGCGCCAAAATAAAGTCGGCGCAGCCTGGCGAAGGAAATGGCGCCGGCGCACATGGCGCAGGGCTCCAGCGTCACATAGAGATCGTGGCCGGTGAGCCGCTCGATTGACAGCTTGCGGCAGGCCTCGCGGATCGCCAGCAACTCGGCATGTGCCGTAGGGTCGGCAAGCTCGCGGGTGCGGTTGCCGGCACTGGCAACGACCGCATCGCCGCTGGCGATGACCGCGCCGACCGGCACTTCGCCGCGCAAGGCCGCGGCTTCGGCCTCTTTCAGCGCCAGCGCCATGAAATCCGGCCGCTTCAAGCGGTTTCCATTCCTATTATCTCCTCGCTACTCCGGCGTGATCCTGTTATCTAATGCATGTCGCGCAAAAGTGCGCAGCGGTTTTGCGAATACGACATGCATAAAACAACAACCTAAAGCGCGTCGCCTGAAGGCCGATCAAACGCGACGCGCTTTAGCGCATGACCCCGAAAACCGGAATCGGTTTCGCAAGGGATCATGCGCCAAATCAAAGTCCTGCAGCGTCGTTTGCGCGTCCGTACGGACGCGCGGCGCTGTAGTGCAAACGAGCAAAAGCCACATGGACGACAAAGAAAAGAAACTCCCGCGCCAGAAGGATCCGCGCCAAATGGGTCCGGGCAAGAACGGCCCGAAACCATCGGGCCCGCGTGGTCGCGATGCCGCTGCCGGCAAGGGCGGTAAGCCATCCTTCGGCGCGAAAAAACCTTACGCGCCCCGCGGCGACCGCCCGCTGGCAGCTGACGGCGAGCGGCCGAAGCGCGACTTCAAGAGTGGCGATAGGCCGTTCAGCAAAGGACCACGGCCCGAGGGCAAGCCTTATGAAAAGCGCGAGGGGCCGCGCAAGCCATACGCGCCGCGTGGCGACCGACCGCTGGCGGCTGACGGCGAGCGGCCGAAGCGCGACTTCAAGAGTGGCGACCGGCCGTTCAGCAAGGGGCCGCGCCCTGACGGCAAGCCCTACGAGAAGCGTGAGGGGCCGCGCAAGCCCTATGCGCCGCGCGGCGACCGGCCGGTGGTCGCCGACGGCGAGCGGCCGAAGCGCGACTTCAAAAGTGGCGATCGGTCGTTCAGCAACGGACCAAGGCCGGAAGGCAGGCCTTACGAGAAGCGCGAAGGTCCGCGCAAACCCTACGCACCGCGCGGTGAGCGGCCGGCAGCTGCCGAAGGCGAGCGCGGCGAAAGGCGCTTCGACCGTCCCAAACACGACTTCGGCGAACGGCCCAAGCGCGATTTTGTCGGTGATCGGCCCCAAGGGGCATCGGGCGGCTTCAAGCCGCGCCCGCGTCCCGCCGAAGCGACGGAAGAGGCTGGCGAGCGCATTGCCAAGCGGCTGGCCCGCGCCGGCCTCGCCTCGCGCCGCGATGCCGAGGAGCTGATCGCGGCCGGCCGCGTCAAGGTCAATGGAAGGGTGCTGTCCTCGCCCGCCTTCAATGTGATGCCCGGCGACATCATCCATCTCGACGGCATGGAGATCCCGCCGATCGAGCGCACCCGGCTGTTCCTGTTCCACAAGCCGGCCGGCGTGGTCACCACCAATCGTGATCCCGAGGGCCGCAAGACCGTCTTCGACGTGCTGCCGGCCGACCTGCCGCGGCTGATGACCATCGGCCGGCTCGACATCAACACCGAAGGCCTGCTGCTGCTCACCAATGATGGTGGGCTGGCGCGCGTGCTCGAACTGCCGGCGACCGGCTGGCTCAGGCGCTACCGCGTGCGCGTTCACGGCAAGGTCGAGGAAAGTGCGCTCGCCGGCTTGCGCGAAGGCATTGCCGTCGACGGCGTCTTCTACGGCGCCATCGAGGCGACGCTCGACCGCGAGCAAGGCACCAACGCCTGGCTGACGCTCGGCCTGCGCGAAGGCAAGAACCGCGAGGTCAGGAACATACTGGGCTCGCTTGGCCTCGACGTCACACGGCTGATCCGCATTTCCTACGGACCATTCCAGCTCGACGACCTTCCCGAGGGCCATGTGCTGGAGATCAAGGGCCGGGTGCTTCGCGACCAGCTCGGCGAACGCCTGGTCGAGGAGTCCGGCGCCAATTTCGACGCTGAAATCACCAAGCCGTTTTCCAACAGGCCGGTACGGCGCGAGCGGGAAGAGGAACCGGAGCGGCCGAAATTCACCCGCGATGGCGAACGCCGCCCGATCGGCGAAGGCGGATTGATCAAGAACCGCAAGCGCCGCGAAGGCAGCCGCGATGAGGCGCTGGGCAAGCTGTCGACAAGTCCTGGCAGAAGCTTCGGGCCGGAAAAGAGCTTTGGTGAGAGTGGCCCTAAATCTGAACGCAGCGGGCCCGAACGCGGCGGCTTTGCCGATCGCGGCCCCAAATCTGAACGTAGCGGGCCGGGCGGCTTCGGCGGCAAACCGGGCGGCGGAAAAAAATCCGAACGCGAGCAGCGTCCGATCGAGCCGCCGGGCCAGCGCAAGGCCAATGTCTGGATGGCGCCGGGCGCGCGGCCGATCGGCAAGGGCAGGGCGGATGCCGATGCCGCCAAGGCGGCCGAAGCCAAGGAACGCAAGGCATCGTACAAGCCGTCTTACGGCAAGCCCGCCAAGCCCGGAGGCGCAAAGCCGTTCGGCAAGCCGCGTGGCGAACGCCCGAATGATGGCGGCGGCAAAGGTGGCGACCGGCCGCGCAGCGGCCCCAGGGGATCAAGGGCAGGCAATGCGGATCGTCGGCGGTGAGTTTCGCGGGCGTCCGCTGGCGACGCCCCGCTCAAGCGCCATCCGCCCGACCACCGACCGCACCCGTGAGGCTGTCTTCAACGTGCTGGCGCATCGTTTCCCCGATAGGCTGGTCGGCGCGCGGGTGCTCGACCTGTTCGCCGGCACCGGCGCGCTCGGCCTCGAGGCGCTGTCACGCGGCGCGTCTTATGGCATCTTCATCGAAGAATCGGCGGAAGGGCGCGGCCTGATCCGCACCAATGTCGAGACCTTCGGCCTCACCGGGCGTACCAAGATATTCCGTCGCGACGCTACGGCTCTGGGCGAGGCGGGCACGATGGCCGCGTTCGGCCTGGTGTTCGCCGATCCGCCCTATGGCAAGGGCCTGGGCGAGCGTGCCTTGCGCTCGGCCAAGGCCGGTGGCTGGCTCGCCCCCGGCGCGCTCTGCGTCGTCGAGGAGGCGGCAGTGGCGCCGTTCGAGGCAGGGCCGGGCTTCTCGGTTGTCGACGAGCGCAGCTATGGCGAGACGGTTATCCGCTTCATCGAAGCCGCCTGAGTTCGGCCTCCTTTGCGCGCAAGAATGACGAACAAATCACTTTGCCTGTATCGCCATCCCCGCCTATCGTCCCTGCCATGACAACCGGAGCCATTGATGACACCTCAGGCTGAATGGCTGCGCGGAATGCTCTTGGCGCTGGCTCTCGTGATGACCGGCCCGGTTCTGGCCGACAACAAGGACGACGGCAAACTGACGAATTTCCTGCTCGACAACGGCATGGAGGTTGTCGTCATTCCCGATCACCGGGCGCCGATCGTCACCCATATGGTGTGGTACAAGATCGGCAGCGCGGATGAGCCGCCCGGCAAGTCGGGCATCGCCCATTTCTTCGAGCATCTGATGTTCAAGGCGACGACCAATCACGCGGCCGGCGCATTCGACCGCGCCGTCTCCGCTATCGGCGGTTCGAACAACGCTTTCACCTCCTATGACTACACCGCGTTTTACGAGACGGTGGTGCCGCAGGCGCTCGAGCAGATGATGGATTTCGAGGCCGATCGCATGCGCAACCTCATGCTCACCGACGATGTCATCGCCACCGAGCGCGACGTGATCCTCGAGGAACGCCGCTCGCGCATCGACAGCAATCCGCAGGCAGTGCTCGGCGAGGAGGTCGACGCCACGCTCTGGCAGAACCAGCCCTATCGCATTCCGGTGATCGGCTGGATGCAGGAGATGGAGAAGCTGAACCGCGCCGACGCCAAGGCCTTCTACGACAAATATTACACGCCTAACAACGCCGTGCTGGTGGTCGCCGGCGATGTCGAGCCGGAGGTGGTCAAGGTGCTGGCCGAAAAGACCTATGGCAAGATCGCGCGTGGTCCAGACCTGCCGCCGCGCATCCGTCCGGCCGAACCCGAGCAGAACACCAGGCGCACGGTGACGCTCACCGACGCGCGTGTCAGCGTGCCGAACTTTTCGACGCAATGGGTGGTTCCCTCCTATCACACTGCGAAGCCGGGCGAAGCGGAAGCGCTGGACCTGCTGGCGGAGATCCTCGGCGGCGGCAGCCGCAGCCGGCTCTACCAGCAGCTTGTCGTCAAGCAAGGCATCGCCGCCGAGGCCGGCGCCTTTTTCCAGGGCACCATGCTCGATGCCACCAACTTCACCGTCTATGGCGCGCCGCGCGGCGACGCCAAGCTGGCCGATGTCCAAGCAGCGGTCGAGGCCGAGGTCGCCCGCATCGCCAGCGAGGGCGTCACATCAGGCGAGTTGGAGAAGGCCAAGGATCGTTTCGTCCGCTCGATGATCTTCGCCCGCGACAAGCAGGATTCGATGGCCAACATCTACGGCGCGACGCTCGCCACCGGCGGCAACGTCAGGGATGTCGAGGAGTGGCCGGGCCGCATCCGCAAGGTCACCGCCGACGAAGTCAGACAGGTTGCGGCGCGCTATCTCAATCTCAACCATTCGACATCAGGCTATCTCTTGCCGCAGACACAGGCCGGGAATTGATATGATGATGAGCTTGGGCGTTGGCGCTGCCCCTCACCTGCCTGCCGGCATCCTCTCCCCGTATAGTGACGGGGAG
>NZ_CAKXZS010000006.1:45748-63595 GCF_935822925.1 Mesorhizobium ventifaucium | reverse complement strand
CACCCATCTCTCGGGAAGGGCACTCCCGGAACGTTCTCTGCGTAGACTTGGCGGCTCAGAAACCCCGCAGAACTGCTGGCTTTCGGCCGAAAGCTGGGGACTGTTGCTGGTAGTGAAGGTGCCTTTTTTGCTCTCTGTCAGCCCCTATTCTCCAAAGCTGGGGAGTGCGCCTTTTTACTCCCTAGCTTTCCTCCATTGAAATCACAGGGTTTTCCGGCTCGAGGCTGGGGGTCGTTTGGTGCAACGGGCCGCTATGCGGAGAACACAGAAAGCAAACCGACCGGTGACCAATTAGTCAGCCGCTTCGGCCTAGGAGCAGGGCTCCGGTGCCGAACGGGGGGCCCAACGGACAGTCCGCTCTTGATTTGAAGTATGAAAAGTAGCCGTTCAAGGCGAGCGGGCCGCTCAGCGACTCGTACACTCTGTCGGCGGCCGGATTCCGGTAGCCAGGATCGCAATGCGGCTCCATACGGCTGCCGCGTCACGTGTTGAACATCTTTGGTGCCGCTACGAGCGGCTGGGCCGCGTGGAGGCGAACTGCGACTTCGTCCGCCGCAATAGTCCGTCCGACCATATACGGGCGTGAGAACGGCATATCGGGCGTACGGAACTATTGAAAATGCTGGCCGTTAGGGTGTTCACCAAGCCGAAGGGGCCAACGTGGAAACTGACGACGCTTCACCGATAGTCACAGGAGTTGAAGGCCTCGATTATGTCCTTCGAGGTGGGTACGCCAAGTTCCGATCTCATCTCGTCGAAGGCAGACCCGGCTCGGGAAAGACCACACTCGGGCTGCAGTTTTTGCTCAATGGCGCGCAGAACAAGGAGAGATGCCTCTACATCACACTATCCGAAAGTAAGCGCGAGCTGCTTTCGGTCGCGAGCCGACATGGCTTGAGCCTCGATGGCATAGAAATCCTAGAGCTTGTCCCTCCAGAGCTTAGCCTCGATCCATCCCAGCTCCAGACATTGGTTCATTCTTCCGATCTCGAGCTTGGTGAGACCGTGCAATCAGCGCTGGCGGAAATCGAGCGCCTCAAGCCAGACCGTGTCGTGTTCGATTCGCTATCCGAAATCCGTCTCTTGTCACAAGGCTCGTTGCGCTATCGGCGGCAAGTACTGGCACTTAAGAGCTTTTTCCTGCTCAGCAATGCAACTGTCCTATTGCTCGATGACCTGACCGCAGGACATGACGATCTAAATTTGCACTCGATCAGTCACGGCGTCATTAGGTTGGAACAGCTGTCGCCGGTGTACGGCGGAGAGCGACGGCGGCTGCGCGTCATCAAGATGCGTGGGGTACAAATCCGCGGTGGCTACCACGATTTCGTCATTCGGCCGGGCGGCCTGACCGTGTTTCCCAGGCTTGTCGCTTCCGAGCATGAGCTGGTCGAGTATGGCCCGCCTGCTTCAAGCGAAACTTCAATTGACAACTTGGCTGGCGGAGGCTTGGAGCGCGGCACCAGCACCCTGCTTATGGGTCCCTCCGGGGTGGGAAAATCAACCATTGCCAGCGCTTATTGTCATGCTGCGCTCCTCCGAGGCGAGAGCGTCCTGGTGCTCTTGTTCGACGAGACAAAACGAATCTTCATGGCGCGCGCTTCAGGCCTCGGCATGAATCTGGAGGCGTTTGCCGAAGAGGGCAGATTGTTGCTGGAACAGATCGACCCGGCGGAGCTTTCGCCTGGTGAGCTGTCGGCGCGCATTCAGTCCGCCGTCGAACGGTCCAATGCAAGGATCGTCGTCGTCGACAGCCTCACCGGCTACCTTAACACCATGTCTGGAGAGCAGCATCTCGTGCTTCAAATGCACGAGATCCTTACTTATCTCAATCACAAGGGAGTGGTTACAATTCTGGTTTTGGCCAATCATGGATTGATTGGCCAGGTGGCAGCTCCTGTCGAAATGACGTATCTCTGCGATTCCGTCATGCTTTTGCGCTTCTTCGAGAGTGGCGGTCGCTTGAGGCGCGCTATTTCGGTCGTAAAAAGGCGCGTAGGCCCGCACGAAGACACCATTCGTGAGTTCAAAATCACCGCCGCTGGATTGGCTGTGGGTGAGCCACTGGAGGGTTTCCGAGGCATCCTTACGGGCGTGCCTTCATTCGAGGGCAAGAAGGCCGACCTTCTCGAAGGTGAGCCGTCCTGATGACACTGGACCCGGAAGTTCTTGTGCTTGCGCCGATAGGGCGTGATGGCAAGATTGCAAGTTCGATCCTCGCTGCCAGTCGGATCAGTTCATGCATCTGCTCGAGTCTCGACGAAGCAATGCCGCTTCTGGACCGCGCACAATGCCTTGTCGTTGCCGAGGAGGCACTGATCAGCGCCGATCGCAGTCTGTTTGCAGCTTGGCTCGAGAATCAGCCGGCGTGGTCAGATTTTCCAATCGTGCTTCTGACAATGCGTGGCACCGAGTTCGACAAGCGTCTTGCGTTTCTCGATCGTCACCTGATCGTGCTTGAACGGCCGTTTCTGGCCTCGAGTTTCGCCAACTCTGTGCGATCTGCTCTGCGCGCCCGCGCCCGCCAGCTCGAGGTCAAGTCCTATATCGAACAGAAGCAGGAAGTGACCCAGCGGCAGAACCTGCTGATCCGGGAACTGCATCATCGCGTCAAGAATACGCTGGCCAATGTTAGGGCCATGATGGGCGCAACGGCCATGTCAACCGATAGCGTTGAGGAGTTCGTGCGTAATTTCTCGGCCAGGATCGTCTCACTGGCCGAAACGCATTCGATTTTGACGGACGACTACTGGCAGACCGCCTCTTTGAACAAACTTCTTGAGGGGGAACTGCGACATTACGAGACAGACGACAGCCCACGTATACGGCTTGAAGGACCGAACGTCGCGCTCATTGCCGACATTGCCGTACCGGTCGGCATGGCCCTCCATGAGCTTGCCTCCAATTCGGCGAAATTCGGGGCGTTGTCTCGGCCTGAAGGTCAGCTTGCCGTCTGTTGGTCCGTCGGCAGTTCTGGTGCTGGGCAGACGCTCAGCCTCGCCTGGCAGGAGCGCAACGGACCCCCGGTTCAGACGCCGAAGCGGCGGGGTTTTGGCACCGCGCTTCTAGAAAAGGTGGTACCCGTGCAATGTGATGCCAAGGTTGAACTCGACTATCAACAAGATGGCCTGCGCTTCACCTTGGTTCTACCGCTACGCGAGACAAGGCTCGTGCCTTCCTACTCGTGAACCTCACCGCGGCTTCAAATTTGGCGATGGCCGGTTGAGCCCATGACTGGTACTGTGCTTTTCAGGGAAAAGAACGGGCCCCGAGATGACATCGGATTCAGAGAAGGCCGTTGAGCAGTTGCTCGATACACCCGATCTTGCCACCGCGCTGGAAAGCGATCAGTTCAAAAAATTCCTCGACCAGGTGCCAATCGCGATTGCTGTTTCGGACTTGAGCGCGAAAGAGCGCGTGGTCTATGCCAATCCGGAATTCGAAAAACTGTCCGGTCTAACGGCGGCCGCGCTTACCCGGCAGAATTGGGCAGCACTCCCTGGTATCGGCCTCCATCAGCACCAGGACCGGCCACTTGGCGAAGCCGTGGTTGAGGGGACCGATTTCGTCGGCACCTTCCGGCTGGAGCGCGAAGCGGACAGGGCCGTGATAACTGACGTTTATTCAAACATCATCGTGGACGACGATGGCATGCGGTGCTTCCGGTTGGTGGCTCTGGTCGACGTGTCAGCCCATGGTGAAAATGATGACGGGCGCCCGGTGGAGGAACTCGTTCGCGAGAAGGACACGCTGCTGCGCGAACTCCAGCATCGGGTGAAGAACAACCTCCAGATGATCACGGCGTTGATCCGTCTCGAAACCCGCAACGCCACGGAGCCCGATCAGCAGCGGTTTGAGAGGCTCGCCGGGCGTGTCGACGCTCTGGCGATCCTCTACCAGACGTTATCGGCCGACGAACAGAAGGATGAAGTCGACCTTGGCGTCTATCTCAGCCAGATCGCGTCCGCGGTGATGACTTCGCATGCCGTAGAGGGTATTCGCCTCGACATGAAAGTGGACACATATCCGGTGTCGATCAACGTTGCCATGCCTGCGGGACTGGTCGTGAACGAACTGCTGACCAACGCTTTGAAGCATGCGTTCCGAGGGCGTGAGGGAGGCACGATAACGCTGCACAGCGTCGTAGATGGCGACGGCTGCCGGGTCATCGTTGCCGACGATGGTATCGGCCTGCCGGAGGGCGAATCATGGCCCAAGACCGGCAAGCTTGGCGCGCTGATCGCCCGCTCGTTAGCCGAGAATGCCAAGGCGCAGTTCGACGTAAAGTCGAGTGCTGGCGAAGGGACTGCGGTCACTATCATCTTTAAGCGATCCGAGGCAGAAAGCTCCGCTCTGAAATCCATCTGAAGTGCTGCTGCTCGACAGTTGTTACGCTGCAAGGCTAGTTCGGCTCGACCTACCGCATCAAGGCGCTTAGCCGCAGCGCGCGTGAAGCTTCCTGCCTCTGCGACGGCGTGTTGCGCCAGCTCCAAGCTGAATGGAGCACAACCATGAAACCCGAAGACGCCACCTACCCTCCTCTTGATGTCGCCAAGCCTGTCGCCCCTGGGATCTGGATCGTCGACAGCGGACCGCTGAGCGTGATGGGCATTCCAGTCCCGGTGCGCATGACGGTTATCCAGCTCGGGAATGGCGGTCTCCTGCTGCATTCACCAACACGGTTCGTTTTTGAGCTGAGAAAGCAGCTCGAGCAGATTGGTCCGATAGTGCATCTGGTTGCACCAAACAGTGCCCACTGGACCTTCCTCAAGGAGTGGCAGAACCATGTGCAGGGAGCGTCGACTTGGGCCGCTCCGGGCTTGCGCCATCAGGTCCGTCGGGCTGGCGTCAGGATCGATCACGATCTGGCCGCAGCGGCGCCGGAAGCCTGGTCGAAAGATCTCGATCAGGTTGTCGTTCCAGGAGCCGGTGGGTTCACCGAAATCGCGTTCTATCACAAGAACAGCCGAACTATGGTGCTTACGGATCTAGTTCTGAATCTCGAGCCGGAAAAGCTGCCGTTCATCATCAGGCCGGCGGCGCGCCTCTTAGGCGTCACGGCACCTGTGGGGAAGGCCCCCATTTACCTACGGATGATCATCAAACGGAAGAAGGCGAAGGCGGCCGCGGAGCGCCTCGTGGCTTTTCAGCCAAAGCGCGTGATCTTCAGCCATGGCCGGTGGTTCCACAAGGATGGGACACAATTACTTCGCCAGTCGCTGGCCTGGCTTCTCTGAGGGCGGCCGCAGGGAAGATTGTCAGCAGCAAGTAGCCATCAACTCCCGTTGCCGTTCCCATTCGACGGGCAAACCCCTGACGAGCGCCTGGAGCTGAACTCCCATGGACTGCCGTCCGTCGAGTATCGCTTCGACCAGATCGGGCGCGAGCAGCGTCAACTGGAGCACGTGGGAGACGAAGGAGCGGTCAAGCCTTTCGGCCGCGGCAAGTTCGATCACTGTGGCGAACTCGCCTGTTTCCAGCATGTGTTTCCACCGGAACGCCCGCGCCAGCGTTCGGATCAGAGTGTTGTCTATGCGTGGCCGTGCTGGGTTCCATTGCTGTGCGCCGGCGGGCGAGATGATGATCTTGCGGCCACCACGCTTGCGCAGGGTCAGCGGCAGATGGACGGTGAGCGATTTGCCGTCAGGGCTGAGTTCGGCATATTTGGCCACTGACGGCATCATGCAGTCCTCCTGTGCTCCGGCTGCTGTCGCAGCTCCGTCGCGAGGCTGGCCATGCCTTCCGTGCGAAGCCGGATGGAAATGCTCTCGACGGCGACATCCACCCGCTCGACCAGAAGCTGGACGATGCGGGCCTGCTCGGCCGGAAAGAGCTCATCCCAGAGTGGATCCAACTGGACGAGGGCTTCACGGACCTCGGTTTCAGTGATGCTGGAATCGTCCTTTCGCGTGGCCATCCAGGTCTTTACGGTCATCTCGGGCGTTCGAAGCAGCGCCCGAAGCTGGTCGATGACCGCAGCCTCGATCTCGCCTGCCGGCGCACGGCGAACCGGGCATGTCTCCGGTCCGAGCTTCTGCACGCTCGTGGTGACGTAGTAGCGGTAGAGCTTTCCCTTCTTGCGGGTATGGACAGGTGTCATGGCGTAGCCGCTCGGAGCAAAGATCAGCCCCTTGAGCAAGGCTGGCGTCTGCCTGCGGGTCTGTCCGGCCCGCTTGCTCGGGCTTTCCGCCACGATCGAGCGGACCTTGTCCCAGAGTTCGCGCCTGATGATCGCCTGATGCTCGCCAGGGAAGCTCGCACCCTTGTGGACGGCGTCGCCGATATAGACCCTGTTCGAGAGAAGCTTGTAGAGCAGGCCTTTGTCGAAGGCCTTCCCGTTCTTGCGCCTGAGACCCTCCGCATTCAACGTTCGCGCCAGGATGGTTGCCGAACCTATCAGCAGGAATCGCTCGAAGATCGAGCGTACAATGGCTGCCTCGTCCTCTTGGATCAAAAGCTTGCGGTTCTCGACCCGGTAGCCAAATGGAACGTTGCCACCCATCCACATGCCCTTTCGCCTGGATGCAGCGAACCTGTCCCTGATGCGCTCGCCGATGACCTCGCGCTCGAACTGGGCGAAGGAAAGCAGGATGTTCAGCGTCAACCGGCCCATGGAGGTCGTGGTGTTGAAGCTCTGGGTGATCGATACAAAGGTGACGTTGTTCGCCTCGAACAGCTCGACCAGCCGGGAAAAGTCGGTGAGCGCCCGCGAGAGCCGGTCGATCTGTAGACCACCACCACGTCGACCAGGCCGGCTTCGACATCGCGCAGCAGCCGCTTCAGGCCGGGGCGTTCCAAGGTGGCGCCGGAGATGCCGCCATCGTCATACCGATCAGGCACCAGAACCCATCCCTCAGACCGCTGGCTGGCGATGTAAGCCTCACAGGCCTCTCGCTGGGCGTCGAGGGAGTTGAACTCCATGTCGAGCCCCTCCTCCGAAGACTTGCGGGTGTAGACTGCGCAGCGCAGCTTTCGCACCACCTGCTTTTGTCGGGTGAGTGCACGTTCATTGCGCCCTCCCCCTCTGGCTCTTCAGGCCGAAAAAGACCAGGCCGTTCCAGCGTGTGCCGGTGATCGCGCGAGCGATTGCCGAGAGCGATTTAGGGCCTGCCATCATATTCGTAGCTGTCGGCCAGGACCGTCGCGCAATGTTCCACCCCCTGCCATTCGCGCATCAGCCTGGTGCCGGCGACATTGCCGGCATGCTCGGTATCGATGCGAAGACGCTGCGCAGCACTATAAACACGAACTGGCCTTTGGCCACACCAAGGCCAATGCCAAGGTGGCGGAGAACCTCTTCCGCAAGGCAACGGGCGAAGGTCGTGAATCGGTCATCGCCGCGATCTTCTGGCTCAAGGCACGCGGCCGCTGGAAGGAGACCTCCGTCAACGAGCACTCAGGCCTGGACGGCAAGCCGATCGAGCAGGTGCATGAGATCCGCCGCATCATCCTGTGCGCTCCGGATCCTGCAAGCTTGGGCAAGACTCCTGCCGGCACGCCGCCAGCGAACAATCCCGTCACCTTCTGGGACGCGGACCGGGCCGAATGAGCCCCGATATCGAAGTTCCTCTGGAAAACCGGCCACTGAGCTCCAGGGTGGAGGCGCTGGCCGGCTTCGGGCTTAGCACGGCCGACATCGCCTGCGTGCTCGCCACAGACGAGCAGGACCTCAAGGCGACCTACGCCCATGAGCTCGAGAGCGGCGCCATCAAGGCCAACGCACGGGTCGCCGAAAGCCTCTACCGCAAGGCAACCGGTGAAGGTCGGGAGGCCGTCACTGCAGCGATCTTCTGGCTGAAGACCAGGGCGCGCTGGAAGGAGACCTCCATCCATGAGCTAGAGGGAAAACTGGACACATCAGTGACCTTCGTCACCACCTACGAAGATATGAAGCTCCTGTAGGCGGCACGCCCGGCTCGTCGAACGGCTGGTCCGCTCATTTCCCGCTCGGATCATTTTTCGTCGGCGAGGGTATTCTCAATGGCAGCGATATTGAGCTCAAGCATGGCCACTCGTTGAATCGTGCTGGCGCTCGGTATTGTGTTCTGCTCGGCGGCGGCGAGAAGTAGATCGCGCTGCTCGTCCTTGAGACGTTTTGAGAGCGCTGTCAGTTTTTCGTCCATGTTAAAACCCCAATGATCCAGAGTGGCTATAGGACACCGGCTAAGCACGCTCAAGACCGCGCGTCAGCAGACCTGAACGGAGCGCAGGCTATTTCCCCGGTAGGCCAGACATGAGTTGCTGATGTGCGTCGCCTACGAGGCACCCGATGCCGATGACCAAGACGATCAGGATGCCTTGATCGAGTGGCACAATCAGTCGCGCTCCGAGGTCACCGGGTACTAGGGCCTGAACTTCAAGAAACCACCCCAAGCCCTCTTCAGTGCAAGGCGGTCGTCGCACATTCCAAAATAGCGTCAGTTGAGTCGATCGATTTCCCAGTTCAATGCTGCCGCGAAGCTGACCCACAACAGGTAAGTCCAAAGTAGCATCGAGGCCGTCGGATCGATCTGCCAGAACGCCAGGATGGTCAGGACGATCGCAAGCCAGAGAAGCGTGATGACCACGAGGCCACCTCGCGGGCTGTGGAATGAAAAGAACACCCACGACCAGGCCGCGTTGAGCGTGATCTGAATTAGAAAGATCGCCACCGCAAAGCTGATCCAGTCGGCGTTAGCTTTCAGCACGCGATAGAAAGCATAGGCCATCATCAGGTACAGCGTCGTCCACACCGGGGCAAATACCCAATTCGGTGGGTTGAAAGAGGGTTTGGTCAGGTGGGCGTACCATGTCGGTACGTTGGGAATGGTAGCGAGATTGCCGGCAATTGCCGCCGCCGCGACCGGCACGATAGCCGCCAGAATGAGAAGAAGCGTGCTCGTCCCCGGATTGATCATGATGCCCCTTGTGTTGAACAGAGACGCAGTAACGCTGGAGGGGTCGGCGAAGTTTCACCGCCGCAGTCGCAAACCCATATGTTGCGTGGCGACAAAGCCTACCCGGCTAAGACCAGAAAGAACTTGCCTTGATGGGGCCGGCGAGCAAACTGCAAACGGTGGTTTGCAGTTTGCACACCCCTTGGGAACAGCAACATGCCGACCGCAGTCGCGTATTATCGAGTTTCCACACAGCGGCAAGGACGTTCAGGCTTAGGCATCGAGGCCCAGCGTGCCGCGGTCGCCCGCTTTGCCGAGACCGAGGGAATGATCATCCTCCAGGAGTTCACCGAGATCGAAACCGGAAAGGGCGCGGACGCTCTTGATCGACGCCCGCAACTGACCGCCGCCCTCGTCCTTGCCCGACAGCTCAAAAGCCCGGTCGTTGTGGCGAAGCTCGACCGACTCTCGCGCGATGTCGCCTTCATTGCCGGCCTGATGGTCCAGCGCGTTCCTTTCATTGTGGCCGAACTCGGTGCCGATGCCGATCCGTTCATGTTGCACCTCTATGCCGCGCTCGCCGAGAAAGAGCGGCGAATGATCTCGGAACGAACCAAGGCCGCCCTCGCCTCGCGCAAGACCACTGGCATGAAACTCGGCAACCCGACCAGCACCGCTGAGGCCGCGGCGAAAGGCCGGAAGATGTCGATCGAAGAAGCCGACCGGTTTGCCCAGACCGTGCTGCCAATCATCGCTTCCTTCAGCGGTCGGGCATCACCAGCCTACGTGGACTGGCAATCGCTCTAAACAACCGCGGCGTTCCCACAGCGCGCAATGGCCAATGGCAGGTGTCGAACGTGCGCAACGTTCTCGCGCGGCAATCCCCTACTCTTTTATAAGCGGGAAATAGCCACCGGCGCTCCCTGCCTTGCGGACGATCGCGCTCGTCGCTCTCGTCACCTTGATGACGTCCATGGAGCCGAGCTTCGGCACCTCCGACAACGTCGCCAATGTCACGCGCAATTTCGCGCCTTGCGCCAAGCGCCTTTGCGGCAGGGTCTTTGCCGTCGTCAAGAACGTCGTCGGCTTCCTCGCCGTTCGCAATGCGCGTGACGCGGACGGCGTTGCCGATCACGTCGGCTGGGCGCTTCTGGCCTTTAGGTTGGCTTGGCAACGTCGTCGCCCTCCACGGCACGCTCAAGATCATCCAGTTCGGTCAAAGTGCCGTCGCTGGCATAGATGTGGAATTTGATATTCCCCGCTTTGAGTTCGCGCGCTTGGTTTACGGCCTGCCTGCTGGACAAGTCATTGACCATCAGGACATTCGGCTCCTTACCGAGCTTTATGGAATAACTCATTGCCCCTGCTCCTGCTCCTATGCATTGCCCTAAGCATATAGGAGCGGGGCCGGAACCGACAACGGCGCGGTGCGGGATGTGCTCTCTGCGGATCGCGATGAAAAATCCCCGTCCGCGAAGCATGATCTCTTGACATCCATGCCGCATGGCGAACTCGTCGAGCAGGCCAGCCAGCCGCCGGTCGCAGCCGCTGGCTCCTCTCCCAGGTACAATGCCGGTGCCAAGCTAACCGCGCCCCCCTGTGGTGAGCTTAAATCAAACCCGCTGCCCTCCCCCTCCGGCAGCGGGTTTTTTTATCATCTGGACCTAGTTTGATAACCCGCGATCAGGCCAGCGTTCACGACGAGGTAGGCGCGAATTGGCGCCGAGTTATTAAACGGGCAGCGCAGGTAGAATCGACTCGTATGTACGGAACCGATACACTATATGCGGAGGGTCGCCGTGACCTACATGGCAAGCCGGCGATTGGAAGAGTCGATCACGCTTTCGCCCAACAAGGGAGAAGCGATTTGAGCTTCAACCGGGTAGCGGATCCAACGCAGCTTTCAATGCTGGCCACAGTGGTCGACGAATATTGCGATCAGGCTGGGATAGCAGTTGGCGATCCGGCCAGGGAGCGTATTGGCCGTCACATCATCGAGTTATTCCGAAGCGGCATGGATAAGCCAGACGAGTTGTTGTTGGCCTTAGACCATCACTACGACGAGTGGCTTGGTGAGGGTGGCCTGCCGTCGTCTCGTGCCGAGCAAGCCGCATCGCTGGCCTCTGACGCTGCTCCCTCCCCTGCGGATCACCCGTCGATGTCGCCGCTACGCTTCCCTCAGCGAAAAACCCTGAAGAAGCGGGGCTTCTAGCTTTCCGGAAGTGGCCGCTACTACCGCATACCGCCACGACACAACTGCGTGTTAAACAGCAGGCAGTCATGGCACGGCGCCGAGCCGAGCACGACGTCCACCAACGCCTCGCCTAGTCTCGGTTAGGAACAGCAAAAGGATTTGATGAATTGACCGAAGAAGCCGACCGTCGCGCTGCCGAGCTAGCTGAACTTACTGCCGATGTTGTAGCTGCGTTCGTGAGCAACAACTCGGTGCCCGTCGCTGGACTGCCGGATCTGATTAGCATTAGTTCACTCGTCGCTTTCGAATCTTAGCCAGCCGACGATAGTTGAACAGCGGCCGCTCGTCCCCGCCGTCAATCCGAAGAAATCGGTTACCCCAGACTTCATTACCTGCCTTGAAGACGGCAAGAAATTCAAATCGCTCAAGCGGCATCTAGCCACCCACCATGGCATGACCCCGCCGAATTTCGAAGCAAGTGGGACTTGCCGGGGGACTACCTTATGACGGCGCCCAACTACGCCGCCCAGCGCTCGGAACTGGCGAAGTCTATTGGGCTAGGCCGCAAGGCTGCCGCGCCTGGTGCCTGCAAAACGGAAAGCAAAAGCGTAAGGTCCTCCAATGTGGCCGCGTTGAGCGCGACTCAATCGCGGTCATGTGCTAAGTTTCCACGCTGGAGATGGAACAAATGGAGCGGCAGCCACTGCCCAGGATGAACGACAACGGCAAGGCGGACGATCAATTAGCCGCGATGGTTGCTGCCTTCTTCGCTTCGATCAATGACCTAGATGCCCCGGCTGATCTACTGGCTGCTTTCCGTGAAAAGGTAAACCGCGCCAAAGATCGAAACAACGGCAGCGGCCGACACGCTCCTGACGTTGAATGACTAAGCCGCCCGCTCTTGCCGACAGGTCTATTTCCGCGACCGCGCAATGACTGGGCGCTTCTGGCCTTTAGGTCCGGTCGGCATCTTTGAGGGCCTTCATGGTGCTTTCGATAGTTCCGTCGACCTTGAGGGTATGTCCCTCATCGAAGATTATGTGCGTAATCGTATGTGTCGCGTCCGGTCGCATAAACCGAATTGTTCGGGGTTCACCCAAACGATGGTCTGTGTATCCACGTTAACAAATCGGCAGAACTGCGCCATGAAACCACCTATGCATTGCGCTAAGCATATAGGAGTTTGGGCCTGCTTCCCGGCTCGGCTCGATAACCGTGATCTGAGTTACGGGCTGATTGTCGGTTCGGATGTGTGGCATAAACGACCTCGCTTGATTGGCAATGGATTTTGCCGTGTCACCGCTGGCGGTCGAGGGGCCGGCCCGAGCGATCGAACACCCGGTCGATCTTGCTCGCCATGATGAAATCGTTCTCGTGCAGTCCTTTTATCTTCTTGGTGCTCAGGGAAACCGTCACATAACCCCAGCCGAAGCTGATGTCGGGGTGATGGCTTTCGGTTTCGGCGAGCTCACCGATCTCCTGAACAAGGGCGAGCGCGTCCCGGAAATTGCGGCATCGAAAGCTTCGCTGGATGCGGTGGGCATCGTCACCCAGCTCCCAATCGGGAGCCTGTGCCTGGAAGCGTTGGGCTTCATCACGCGTGAGCGGCGGGACGCCGCCGCGACAAGGCGTACATGTTTTCTCGGCAAGAGTGTCGGTCATGTTCTTGTCTCCAAGACCATTTTTAGCAGCAAATACGACAGCGACGAGCCTATCGATGGATCTCCCGAACACGATGTCGAGCGAACCGATGATCGCCGAGATATCGGCTCGCATGTGCCCGCGTCGCTGGCCTTCCGTCGTCCTGGCTATAGTCTCAGGCGCCGCTCAGTAGTCCATTCCGCCCATTCCGCCCATACCTCCTGCGCCACCCATAGCGGGCGAAACCTTCTGCGGAATGTCCGCGATCATTGCTTCAGCGGTGATCAGGAGCGCGGCAATCGAGCCGGCATCCTGCAGGGCCGTGCGAACGACCTTGGCGGGGTCGACGATACCGGCCTTGATCATGTCGACATAGTCTTCGTTCTGGGCGTCGAAGCCCTGATCGTGATCCTTGCTGTCGGAGAGCTTGCCGACGACGATCGAACCTTCAACGCCGGAATTCTCGGCAATCTGGCGGATCGGCGCTTCAAGTGCTCTCAGCACAATCGAAATACCTGCCGTCATGTCAGCATTCGCGCCAGTAAGCTCAGTCAAAGCTGCCTTGGCGCGCAAAAGCGCAACACCGCCGCCGGCAACGATGCCTTCTTCCACGGCTGCACGAGTGGCGTTCAGCGCATCATCGATGCGGTCCTTCTTTTCCTTGACTTCCGTCTCGGTCGCGCCGCCGACGCGAATGACGGCAACGCCGCCAGCCAGCTTCGCCAGCCGCTCCTCGAGTTTCTCCTTGTCGTAATCCGAGGTCGTTTCCTCGATCTGCAACTTGATCTGCTGGACGCGCGCCTGGATGGTGGCTTTCTCGCCGGCGCCGTCGATGATCGTCGTCGTATCCTTCTCGATGAGCACGCGCTTAGCCCGCCCGAGCATGTCGATCGTGACGTTCTCGAGTTTGATGCCGAGATCCTCGGAAATCATCTGGCCGGCGGTGAGCACGGCAATGTCTTCCAGCATCGCCTTGCGCCGGTCACCGAAGCCTGGCGCCTTGACGGCCGCGACCTTGAGGCCGCCGCGCAGCTTGTTGACGACCAGCGTCGCCAGCGCCTCGCCTTCGACGTCTTCCGAGATGATCAGCAGCGGCTTACCGCTTTGCACCACAGCTTCGAGGATCGGCAGCAACGCCTGCAAATTGCCGAGCTTCTTCTCATGGATGAGAACGTAAGGGTCCTCCAGCTCCGCGCGCATCTTCTCGGCATTGGTGACGAAATAGGGCGAGAGATAGCCACGGTCGAACTGCATGCCTTCGACGACATCGAGTTCGGTTTCGGCTGTCTTGGCTTCTTCGACGGTGATCACGCCCTCATTGCCGACCTTGTTCATCGCCTTGGCGATCATGGCGCCGACCGACGCGTCGCCATTGGCGGCGATCGTACCAACCTGGGCGATCTCGTCCGAAGATTTGACTTTCCTGGCCCTGGCTTGAATGTCCTTCACCACGGCAGCCACAGCAAGGTCGATGCCGCGCTTGAGATCCATCGGGTTCATGCCGGCGGCAACGAATTTGGCACCTTCGCGCAGGATGGAAGCGGCCAGCACCGTGGCTGTCGTCGTGCCGTCACCAGCAAGGTCGTTGGTCTTCGAGGCCACTTCGCGCACCATCTGGGCGCCCATGTTCTCGAACTTGTCGGCAAGCTCGATTTCCTTGGCGACGGCGACACCATCCTTGGTGATGCGCGGCGCGCCATAGGCCTTGTCGATGACGACATTGCGGCCTTTGGGGCCGAGCGTCACCTTGACGGCGTTGTTCAGAATTTCGACGCCGCGAAGCATCCGGTCGCGGGCATCGGTAGCGAATTTGATTTCCTTGGCAGACATGATTTTACGTCCAGTTCAGTCTTGAAATTGCGGGATCGGAAATCGCCCGGTCAGGCGGCTTTCTTGGCCGCTTTGGTCTTCTCGACGATGCCCAAAATGTCGCCCTCCTTCATGATCAGGAGATCCTCGCCGTCGATCTTGACCTCGGTGCCGGACCATTTGCCGAACAGGATGAGATCGCCGGCCTTGACGTCGAGCGGGATCAGCTTGCCGCTCTCGTCACGCGAGCCGGGCCCAACGGCGATCACTTCGCCTTCCTGAGGCTTTTCCTTGGCGGTGTCGGGAATAATGATCCCGCCCTTGGATTTGGTATCGCTTTCCGCGCGCCGAATGACGACGCGGTCGTGGAGTGGCCGGAATTTCATTGGGGGTTCTTTCTGCCGCCGCACATAGAGCGACTGCAACACTTAACATAGCCCCTTTGGCACTCGAATGATAGGAGTGCCAAATTTTTAATTCCTCAAGCCGAAAATATTTGAAATGTAAATCAGTCGTTGTTACCGGCGCTTTTGGCCGTCCGAAAAGCGGAGCAATAAGCAATTTTATTGTAATTCATCCCTCTTAATTTTTCCGACAACAGACTATATTAATCCGCAATTACGAACCAAACCTATTGAGCCTTGATTTAATGTGCATCGAGACATTTATATAGATTGCGTGGATTTGGCCGATTTGGCTTTCGCGGTCCCGATCGACATAGGTCCGCGACCTTCGACCCGCCATGAAGCACCGAATTTTCCGACAGCGAATGTATAGCGCTTATTCGGCGCGCATGTCGCTCTGTTCGAGCCTTTGAACCACGGCGTTGACCACGGATGTACTGGCAGCATTGGGACCTTTCCGGTTCGGATGGAAAAGATGCAGGAGGGGCGTCGGCGTGCTCCTGCGGAAAGCCGCACCCATGGCCAGTCGCACCACGCAGACCGTCGTTCACTTTTCATCCGCGTTCCGGCTGCCGGGTTTTGAGGCGCCGCAACCTGCCGGAGACTACCGCGTCGATCACGACGAGGAATCGATTGAGGGGATCCTCAGGCTTGCCTGGCGACGCGTCGGCGCGTTCATTCACCTGCCGGCAATCGCCCTGCAGAGTTCGGCGCAACAGATGGTGCAGCTCAGCCCAGCAGTTGACGCCGCTCTCGAAAAGGACCTTGGATAATCATGACCGCACCATCGCTCATTCAACGCAGCCTTCCCGCGTGGGGAGCGCTTGCCTGCGCTGCGGCGGCGGCTTTCAATGCGAGCCCGCTTCAACAATGATGCCGCGAAGCGTCGCCGGCTTATCCGACGAACGCCTCACGCATCCGAGCGAACATGCCGGGCTGTCTCCCGGCAATCGCCGCACGGATGTGACGGGCGGCCGTTGCGGCGGTCACCGTCGCGCCGAAATGGCAATAGCAGATGATCTCATGCAATTGCCTGTCGGTCAGTTCGAAGAACCGCTTCGCTTCGCCGTAGTTGTCGTTTTCCAACCCGGCGGCGCGGAGGACAGGATCCTCGAAAGCGACTGAGATCGGCGAGCCGTCGCCGCGCATGGCCCCGCGTGCTCTAACCGGCTGATACTCGGTCTGGTGCAGCGTCGAGAGGCGCCGGTCAGGGTTCCGTTCAAGGAGCTCCGCCCAGCGTTCAAGACGTTCGCTGCGCGACATGGCCTGGCGCGGGTAGGCCTGATCGATCTCGGCGACGATCTGCAGTTGCTCGATCGTCTGGTGTTTCATTTTGGCCTCCTATTCGGACGATAGTTGGTCAACCCATATCCTTCTTATGCCTGCAGCCAGCGTGACTCCAACGGATCGTGAAGTCCAATCACGATGATGCCTGGAGGGCTTCGTTCACGCAGATGTGGAGGCTTCGCAAAGATCCAGCCATTAATTTGGCGAACGCGGTCAAATGCGCGGCTGTTCGACGCTGTCGGTCTGGAGTCCGTGCCGATCGAGGTGATCGACGGGCAGAATCTGTGCTGGAGTAGCCCGGCTCCATCGCTGGCCGGGCAGCGGGATCAAGGGAGTGGCAGTTTAGCTTCGAAACCGCCGAAGGCCGGGCTGATGCGAGTTCTCCGCCCGGTCGTTGGGCCCTTGTGGCTCCAGTGTACGACTTCCGGCATGACCTGGCGCCTGGCTACTCCGTAGGATCGCAGTTTGTCCGTGTCGAAACCATTATCGAAGTTATCCGGCCCGATGGCGGAGTGTTGCGGATTGCGCGCGATCCAAGGACCGGTCCGTCCAACAAGTTGAGCGGAAGCCATCTCAAAAACGGTCCAGGCTGTGCGTCGTCAGGATGGTAGCCGAGCCAGCGAAACAGCCAATCAGGTGTCCCTTCCTTCGACCTTTAGAGACTGAGCAGTCAGCTGCCGCCAAGCGAGAATGACGATCGCTCTCATTGCTGCGGCGCTGGTATCGGTGTGCCGCCAAACCAACCAGCCGCATAAGCAATCACGACCAATACCACGATCACGGCTACCACGCCGTACCAGAGGCGCCTGTCCTTGAGATCCATCGTTACCTCCTGCCCGCTACGTGTTGGCCACTGGGCGAATTCCTTGAGCCTTTGGCCGTCATTTCCCAGATGAGCGACCCATTTGCCCTCTGGTAGGCACACAGTAGGCTGGATAAGGGTCTTTGAGAAGCGCGCATACGACCGCGCCGGCATGATCGCCAGCGGCTGCGACCGGCGGCTGCAGGCGTGCTCGACGAGTAGCGTTGCGGCATGGATGTCAAAAGATCGGCGATGCCATCCAGCGCCCGTGTGATCGATGCGGCGCGCGTTATCCTGATCTTCCAGCACGGCTCCGCGCAGCCGCACCCCTCATGTGACCGTTTCGAGCCGACTGAACCGAACTGGGATGAGTTTCCGAGTCTTGAGTTGCCCTGCCGCGTCCTTGTCGATGACAGCCAGCAACTGGACTTCTTCAGATCCAACAGGCAGTACCAGGCGTCCCCCTGGCTTGAGCTGCTCAAGCAAAGCCGGCGGCGTCCGTTCAGCCGCCACGGTGACCAGGATCTTGTCGAATGGGGCGTGCTCAGGCCAGCCGCGAGACCCGTCTCCGACACGAATGCCGACATTGGAGGTGCCGAGGCCCTGCAGGAGAGCCCCGGCATGGCTTGCGAATTCCTCGATGATTTCGACGCTCCAAACTTGCCCGGCGAGTTCCGCGAGGATTGCGGCTTGGTAGCCCAGGCCGGTGCCGATCTCGAGCACTGCCTCGTGCGGTCGGGGAGCAAGGAGATCGGTCATGAGAGCGACGATGAGACCGGTAATTTTGCTGGGGTAAATTCCGCCCCTTGATCGAGGTAATCCATTCGATCGTCG
>NZ_CAKXZS010000006.1:35533-45738 GCF_935822925.1 Mesorhizobium ventifaucium | reverse complement strand
GTGTTGGATCGGACCTTGCTGCCAATCCCTGTAGACACTACCCCAGCAAAATTACCGGTCTCACGATTGACATGTCCAAGGCAACAGCTCCCAGGCACGGCTTTCACCATTTGGCCACATCTGTGGCAGCCGAGGGCCACAACTAAGGGATACTCTTTGTTGCCATCAAGATGATCCTCCTTTGAGCAAACGGGAACGGAAAGATCATGCGCATGCTGACGACAATCGCCGTCCTTTTGGCACTCGGCGTGGCGTCGCCAGTTTACGCTCAATCCCCGGGCGCGCAACTTCCCCCAGATGTAACCCAGGCTCCGCCAACTTTGTGTGACCAGACTTCACGAGCGTAGCGGTCATCGACATCGAGGATTTGCCTCCGGAAATTAAATCGGAGGTCGATGCCGTGATTACCCAAACGAGCTCTGAAGAGTTGTATATCCTGCAAAGTTCGATCGATGCGACGCCACCTGCCGTGTCGGTGTCGGCAGCGGTCGGGCTGGATTCGTCGCATGTGGTCGCTGCCAAACATCGGTGACGATGGCCCAGACGACGACTTGATTTGATCGTCGGTCAGGCGCCGCACTTTGCATCGGGCATTCGAGATCGACTGCGAACTACGAGGCCGGAAGGATTGCCATGGCCGAGGCCGCAATTCGCAACTTCACCATCAATTTCGGACCGCAGCATCCGGCCGCGCATGGTGTCTTGCGGCTCGTGCTTGAACTCGATGGCGAGGTCGTCAAGCGCGTCGATCCGCATATCGGCCTGCTCCATCGCGGGACCGAGAAGCTCATAGAGCACAAGAACTATCTGCAGGCCCTGCCCTATTTCGATCGGCTCGACTACGTCGCGCCAATGAATCAGGAGCATGCATTCTGCCTCGCCGCCGAGAAGCTGCTCGAAATATCGGTTCCGCGGCGCGGACAGCTCATCCGTGTCTTTTTTTGCGAAATCGGCCGGCTTCTGTCGCACCTTCTCAATGTGACGACGCAAGCCATGGATATCGGCGCGCTGACCCCGCCGCTCTGGGGTTTCGCCGAGCGTGAGAAGCTGATGGTCTTCTACGAGCGCGCTTCCGGCGCCCGCATGCACGCGAATTATTTCAGGGTCGGCGGCGTGCATCAGGATCTGCCTCCGAAACTTCTGGACGACATCTGGGATTTCTGTGACCCGTTCCTCAAGGTCTGCGACAATCTCGAAGTGCTGCTCACCGACAACCGTATCTTCAAGCAGCGCAACGTCGATATAGGCGTGATCAGCCTCGACGATGCCTGGGCTTGGGGCTTCTCAGGCGTGATGGTGCGCGGATCGGGCGCCGCTTGGGATTTGCGCAAGGCGCAACCCTACGAATGTTATCCTGAGATGGATTTTGATATTCCTGTCGGCAAGAACGGGGACTGCTATGACCGCTATCTCGTCCGCATGGAGGAAATGCGTCAATCGGTTCGGATCATGAAGCAATGTCTGGAAAAGCTGCGTTCACCGGAAGGCCGGGGGCCGGTGGCGATTCCAAATCAAAAGCGCCACCGTCGCGTGCCGAGATGAAACGCTCGATGGAAGCGACGATCCATCATTTCAAACTTTACACGGAAGGGCATCGCGTGCCCGCCGGAGAGGTATACACTGCGGTCGAAGCACCGAAGGGTGAGTTCGGCGTTTATCTGATTTCCGATGGCAGCAATGTTCCCTACCGGTGCAAGATCCGCGCACCCTCCTTCGCCCATCTGCAGGCAATGGATTTCTTGTGTCGGGGCCACATGATCGCCGATGTCTCCGCGATCATTGGTTCGCTCGACATCGTGTTCGGAGAGATCGATCGTTAAGCCGAGTTGCACATCTCGGCTGCTGGAAGATAGGTCTACAATCGCAGGATCATCCGTGGTTTATCGAAGTCGCGCACTAAATGCCCCGCCGGGTGGGTCTCTCTGGCTTGCTGCCGGTTCAGTGGACAGGCAGCAGGCCAAGTTGACCCTACCCAGCCGTAAGGGAATGACAAACCCGAAAAGAACGGCTCGCCCTTTCACAAGGCGGGCCGTTCGTTCGCTTTTGAAGATACGAAAACGCCGCTCGACCGGAAGGGAGCGGCGTTTATCAAGTGTGGCGTCCTAACCCTAGACGAAACCCCGATTAGTCGGGGCCGCCGGACTCGAACCGACGTTTCCAGTTTGTTCGCTATCAAAAGATGGTGTTCTCCCGTCGTCCTTGCAAGCCCCATCGGCGCGCAGAGTGTGGAAGGCTAGACGCGAGCCAAACGCTATCCAGCCGTGGAACCAACACTTCGCGCATATGTTGATAGAGACCGGGCGGCCCCCCGCCGCGTCCGGTGGCTACGAAGCCGCTTTCAAACATCCCCTCTGGAAAGCGGGTTTTTTTGTGCCTTCCCGGCGAACGGATTCACCAATGCCGGTGACAGGCCGGTACATAATGACTCGCTAATGGATTGTCGAAAGCGTACATTCCCAATGTCGCTGGCCACTGAACGGGCGCTGGCGCTTGAGAGCGTAGATCGTACTCCCGCCCCTATGGGAGTTATGTGATGGAAAACGACAGCCGCTCAGACGGATTTATCTCCGCTCACGACTTTGAAATTCTGTGCGATGCCTTCAAGGCTTCGGTCGGGGAAGGACGGGTAACCAACGCGCACAGGATTCAGCACGCCAAGAATCTGGTGCGCGAACTCACCGGCCAAGAGAACGCCGACAAACACCTGATTAGCCGGATGATGCGGGGTTGCCACGCTACCCAGCCGTATGGGAATGGCGGGCCTACTTGGGTTTGGTAGGCCGCTTCCGTTCCTTCGCATCTTCAACGCCTCGGTCAAACCCGGCTTGGTATTCGGTCTTGCCTGCGGGGATGGAATGGCTTGGGATGCCGGGTAGGATGCCGGGCGAAACCGTCAACCGTCCAAATACCCCTCTCGAAAGATCCAGACATTACTTCTGTCCCGATGGTTTCTCGTCTCGCCGCTCACTAGTATGTGCGGCCTTGCTATCTTTTTGACCATAGCATCTGACCGACTGCCCGACGGCGAAACGATGAACGTTCATTGCTGGATCCTCCTGATTGTGCCTAGCGCCTGTTCCTGATCCTGCTCTAAACGCAGCTTCGAGTTCGTAGTGGTCGATACCCACAAGCTGGCTCGCGAGATAGAGGGTCGAGGAGACGGCGGGAATATGGATGAAGGTGGCGACACGCCGGTAGGCGAGCCAGGAAATCCCGTCGATCAGTCGTCGTCCTCGTCGATTGCATAATCGCCCGGCGGCTGAAACTCATCGACGCCTCCCAGCGAGAATGGTGCCGTGAATTTCACGGTCGTGTGCTTTGTGCGGGTGTTCATTCGCATATCCCTGGAAAGAGCAGATTATTGCGCTCGCGAAGCGACGCAGCCCTTTCAAAATCGATGATTTGGGGAGTTGACGGGTCGAGAGCCTGTGACGCCGCGATAGCAAGCATGGCCAAAAGAACGATACACGAACGGTATGCGCCAATTGCGGTTTAACTGCCGCTTGTCTGGAGAACCGCTAGCTGCCGAATGCCCTGTTCTGGCCGCTAAGCCGCTTCCGCCAGGAAAGCTCCAAAAAAACTATTATGGATGCTCTTTGTGTGATAGGGTGATTTTCTGGCCGAAAAAATAACAAAACAAAGGAGGCCGCTGTGAAAACCTATATCCCTGCTCAGGTTTACCTTTACGACTACAAGAGCTTATTCGTAAGAGCGTCGGTCACGATTGCCATAGGCATCATCGTCTATTTGACGCTTTTCGGCATCACCTGGTAAGTCCAGACGTCGGTAGCGACTGGCGCCCAAACGTCCTGGAGTGGCGCTTCTAGAGCGCGGGCTTCGCTGGAGGCCGCTGGTCTAGTTCTACCATAGGGATCTTTGATTATCCCACCCAAGAGGTGCACCGCCATGAACGACACCAACGACAAAGCCCGCGAAAATCGCGATGCTGTTGATATCAGCATTCGCGATGCTGTTGATATCAGCATTTGGGAGAACGAAGGCGGAGCCTCGGATCGATACGATATGAATTATCACTACGGCCGGCGCGTAGAGCCGGACGGGTCATGGACGATCTATCATGTCTTCACCGGGGCACCGGCAGATATGGGAAGCCGATCCATGGCTGGGCTCAGCAAAACAGATGCTACTACCAGAATGATAATTCTGAACGCGCACAATGCGAAGAGACGCAAGGCCGCGAGCCTGCAACAGACGTTCGCTACGCGGTTCTTAACGGCTTGAGGTATGTTCAACCTTGGCGCTGACTTTTCCGAACCGAAGCCGCAGCTTACGACGAGGCCGGACAATACCTCCATTTTCTCGGCTACGATGGCATGTTTGAAATGCTGTTCTTGATTGAGATCGAAGCGCTCGCGAACGCAAAACCGGAAGCAGCCACAGCCGAAGCGGGTTATTTGGCGACCTTCGATGCATCACCGGACTCCATTCGTGATGTCGCGCGGAAAGTTTACTCCCACGGCCGCAAGAACGTGTACCAGCCCAGAAAACCTCAACGCTTCGAACAGCGGACGAGCAAAGCGTTCCCGTAAGGGATCGGCTTATCCCTGCGACCGCGGAGTTGTGCGGTTTCGACATGGTTGGGGACTACGTCCTTGTCCCCGTCGATTAGAGGATTATCCTTGACAGGTTTGGGCGAGGCGATCGCCCATGGAGGTTGTCATGGCAGACGACAAGTCAAAGCGTGGTCCGCAAGACAGAGCACGGGTCGACGGTGGCGAAGACTATGAAGTCGGGTACCTCATGAAGAAGCACCATCTCGAACGGGCTGATGCCCTCAGGCTGGTAAAAAAGTATGGAAACAACCGCGCAAAGATCGAAGAGGAACTCGTTGCCCGAAAGCTCTGATCGCGTATTGCCGTGAGGCTGGCATAGAGCCAAGCACGCCTGAGTGTGACCAGGCTGCAGGCATAATCATGGCGCTTTTCAGCAACGGCATCGGCACTGCTGAGGAATTGAAGGCAGCGCTCCAGTTCCGTTTGGAGAGTGAGTTGCGACGGTACGGTCAACGCCTATCCCGCCTAGCTGAGAACCGCTCTAGATCGTAATTGTACATCGAATTCCAAGTGGAGGTCGCGTTAGATGCAAAACGCGAGCCCTCTGAAAAAAACCATTGTCCAATTAAGGCAGTGGGTTTGGAGGCTGTATGAAAGCGGTCGTTGTTTGGCGCTATTTCACGGGCATGCCGTGTCAGATGCACGCGGACCTCCGGGGAGTAACATGCTGCTGAGGCTGCACCAGATCGACAAATTCTACCCCACTGGCGAGGGGCCGTTGCATGTTCTGAACGGGATCGATCTTTCGCTGGAGGCGGGCAAGAGCCTTGCACTGACCGGCGAGTCTGGCAGCGGCAAGAGCACGCTTTTGCACCTCGTTGCAGGGCTCGACAGCCCTGATGCGGGAGAAATCCACCTTGGCGGTACCAATATTGTGGGGCTGAACGATACAGCCCTTGCCGCCCTGCGGCGGGGAACAATCGGACTTGTGTTCCAGCAGTTCAACCTGATCCCTTCGCTTGATGTGGCGGCCAACCTTGCCTTTCAGGCTCGGCTTGCTGGCCGCCCTGATCCGGCATGGTTGAAAGTCCTTGCCAACCGGCTGGGCCTCTCCCAAGTCCTCAAGCGCTACCCTGAACAACTGTCGGCCGGCCAGCAACAGCGGGTGGCGATCGGCCGGACCTTGGCCGCCCGGCCCCGGCTGGTTCTGGCTGATGAGCCCACGGGCAATCTGGATGAGGCAACAGGGGACGCTGTACTCGATCTTATGCTGTCGCTGGTGGCTGAAACGGGTGCCGCCCTGTTAATGGTCACCCATTCCAACCGTCTGGCAAACCGGCTGAACGCCCGCGTTCACCTGCACGCGGGCCGGCTGGTGTGATGGTGTGGACCGGGCTGACAGCGCTCTTGTCTCACTGGCGCAGGCGGCCTGTCCAATTGGCGATGCTGCTTTTGGGGCTATCGCTGGCAACGGCGCTGTGGTCAGCGGTTCAGGCGATCAACGGTGAGGCGCGGGCGAGCTATGACCGTGCAGCGGCGATCCTTGGGCAGGACCGGCTCGCGCAACTGGTGCGTGAGGACGGGGCCCGGATGGATCAACAGGTGTTTGTGAGACTGCGGCGAGCAGGCTGGCTGGCTTCGCCCGTGATTGAAGGTGAAATGCGGTTTGGGGATGTGCGGTTGCGCGTCCTCGGCATTGACCCACTGACTTTGCCGCCGCAGGCGCAGCAGGTGGATGTTGCGGTGGGTGATGAGCTATTGCCGTTCATCACGGCGCCCGGTGTGCTCTATGCAGCCCCGGAAACCGCGGCACGACTAACCGAGCAAGCGACACCTCCCGTGCGCGTGGCCGAGGGTTTGCCGCCTGGCACAGTCCTCACCGACATCGGGCAGGCGCAGGTCCTGCTTGGGGCAAAGGACAAGATCTCTCGTCTTTTGCTCTGGCCGGACCAACCGATTGGCCGTGCCCCTCTAAAGGTGACAGCCCCCGGCCTGACCCTGCGCGAGCCGAGCGAAACGGGAGATCTTGCCAGGCTGACCGACAGTTTTCACCTGAACCTGACGGCTTTCGGTTTTCTCGCCTTTGCGGTGGGGCTCTTCATCGTGCATTCCGCCATCGGTCTGGCTTTTGAACAGCGCCGCCAGGTATTTCGCACGCTGCGCGCACTGGGCTTGCCGGCACGCGTGCTGGTCCTTTTGCTGATCGCCGAGCTGCTGACCTTCGCCCTCCTCGCGGGGCTGGTGGGCGTGGCACTTGGCTATGTAGTCGCCTCGGCCCTTTTGCCCGACGTCGCCGCCACCCTGCGCGGGCTTTACGGGGCCGATGTGCCGGGAACGCTGTCGATCCGCCCCGCAGTGTGGGCAGCGGGGCTGGCGATCGCGGTAATCGGCACGCTGGTAGCGGCCGCACAGAGCCTCTGGCGGCTATGGCACCTGCCGCTGCTTGCGTCGGCCCAGCCTCGGGCCTGGGCGCGGGCTTCGGAGCGGGCCCTGCGCGCGCAAGGCGTGGCTGCGATGGTGCTCCTGTTGACGGCGGGGGGAATTGCACAGTTCGGATCCGGCCTCGAGGCGGGTTTTGCGCTTCTGGCGGCACTGCTGTTGGGGGCGGCACTGGCGCTGCCGCTCGTGCTGACGGGGATATTGCACCTTGGCGGCCGCTTGGCGCGTGGACCATTGGCTGAATGGTTTTGGGCCGACACGCGTCAACAGCTTCCCGGCCTGTCATTGGCGCTAATGGCACTGCTGCTTGCGCTGGCCGTCAATGTGGGCGTCAGCACGATGGTGTCGAGCTTTCGGCTGACCTTCACCGGCTGGCTCGATCAGCGTCTCGCCTCTGAGCTTTACGTGACCGCCCGCACTGAAGCAGAGGCCACGGCGATACACGACTGGCTGGCCCAGCGCAGCGACGCGGTCCTGCCGATCTGGAGCATTGAGGGCCGGGTCGCAGGCCAGCCCGCGGCAATATACGGCGTGGCCGATCATGCCACCTATCGCGACAACTGGCCGATCCTCTCTGCAGTGCCGGAGGTGTGGGACCGGATCGCCACAGGCGACGGCGCCCTGATCAACGAACAACTGGCGCGGCGCCAGGAGTTGGGCTTGGGGGACCAGATCACGCTGCCCGGTGGCTGGCGGGCCAGCATCGTCGGCGTCTATGCCGACTATGGCAACCCGATCGGCCAAGTGATCATCGGGATCGACACACTGCTCCAGCACTATCCTGACGTCTCCCGCCTGCGCTATGCCATTCGGATTGCCCCCGGCAAGGCCGAAGCACTGGCTGCGGGTTTGCGGGCGGAATTCGGGCTGCCCGCGCAGAACGTGATTGACCAGGCCGGGATCAAGGTCTTTTCGCTCAAAGTGTTTGAGCGCACATTCAGAGTGACAGCCGCGCTGAATGTGCTGACGCTGGGAGTCGCGGGGCTGGCGATGTTTGCGAGCCTCATGACCCTGTCGGGGATGCGCCTACCGCAACTGGCGCCGGTCTGGGCCATGGGTCTGCCCCGCCGCCACCTCGTATGGCTGGAGCTTTGGCGCGGCTTGTTGTTGGCAGCCTTGACCATGCTGGCCGCTCTGCCTGTAGGTATCGGGCTCGCCTTTGTTCTGCTGGCGGTGGTGAATGTCGAGGCTTTTGGCTGGCGTCTGCCGATGCACCTTTTTCCCGGTGACTGGGTGCGGCTGGCGGCGCTCGCGCTGCTGGCGGCCGGGCTCGCAGCCGCCGTGCCTGCTTGGCGGCTGGCGCGTCTTTCGCCATCGGATTTGTTGAGCGTATTTGCACATGAGCGTTAGGGCATTGCTGATCTATCTGTGCTTGGCCGCACCTGCCTTTGGCCAGGGTTTTGCTGGGCTTGGCACAGAGGCTGACGGGTTTTCAGTGCCGCAGCCGGGGACTGCATTCAACTTCCCGGCAGACCACGGCCCGCACCCCGGTTACCGGATCGAATGGTGGTATTTGACAGCCAACCTGCAAGCTGCGGATGGAACGGACTATGGTGTGCAATGGACTCTTTTCCGATCCGCCCTGGCCCCGGTGGAGCGGTCCGGCTGGTCCAGTCCGCAGCTTTGGATGGGTCATGCGGGGCTGACGACGCAAACGCACCAATTCGTGGCCGAACGGATGGCACGGGGCGGCATCGGCCAGGCGGGGGTTACGCCTGCGCCCTTTGCGGCCTGGATTGACAATTGGCAGATGGCAGGCCGGGCCCTGCCAGAGGCGGATGCGCTGTCGGCGCTCGATCTGCGTGCGGCGGGACAGGCGTTCTCCTACGAACTGGCGCTGGACGCCAAAGGCCCTCTGGTGCCGCAGGGAGTGCAAGGCTATTCGGTGAAATCCGAGAAGGGGCAGGCGAGCTATTATTACTCGCAACCATTCTACCACGTGACCGGCACGCTGACCCTTCCGGCAGGCGCGATTGCGGTGACCGGTCAGGCGTGGTTGGACCACGAATGGTCCTCGCAGCCGCTGGCTGAGGATCAGACCGGGTGGGACTGGTTCTCCTTGCATTTCGACAGCGGCGAAAAGATGATGGGCTTTCGCCTGCGCGACGGAGGCGCGGGCTTTACATCGGCCACATGGATCAAGGCCGACGGCAGGCCGCAGCCGCAGGCCCCCGGCGCGCTAAGGGTGACGCCGCTCGAAACGGCGGCAGTCGCGGGACGTAGCGTGCCGATCCGCTGGAGGGTGCAATTGCCGGAAAACGGAGTGGATGTGACCATCCGGACGCTAAACCCAGAAGCCTGGATGGACACACGCTTTCCCTATTGGGAAGGCCCGATCCGATTTGAGGGCACCCATGCCGGGCGCGGCTATCTCGAGATGACAGGCTATGAGTGACTGGAGCGCGCTGCTCAATCGCGAGATCGCGACGGTTGGCAAATTGCCGAAAATGGAGAAGGTTAGTTTCCAGCGCCCTCTGCCAGGGCTGCCTTGACCACCTCTTTGGCGCGCCCTTGGTTTCGGTATTGTTCGGGAACAGCATAACGCCTGGCCGCCCTCAAGCTGGTTCGCATGGCTATTGAACAGACTTGCCCTGCTGGCGTGCTGCCGAGCGAAGAAGCTGTCCTGCTTGCTCTATGGTCCCGAGCCCATCCACGAGGGCGAGGCGCTTGCCAAAGCCATTATCGAGACGGTGGAAAGGCTGAACCAACAAAAAGCAGGCCCCAACTCCTCAGAAAAAGGACCTGCTCTTGCCGTGCATTTATGTCCAGCCTGCTTTCACAGTGCACAGACGCCTCGGCGTCTATCAACGCACGGCTCGGATGGTGGTTCCTGAAGGGCCGCTGAGAAACCCGCGCCTCTGGCGGAGAGCGCGGGCCGATCGGGTTAGGGTCCCGATCTGCAGCGGGCAGCGGGTGGCGTGCCCGCTGGTGCCAGACAACTGTTAGCGCACGCTAATGTTCCGTTTGACGAACACTCCCGCAAACGGAGGCGAAATCCCGGTCATTCTTCCTCCACGAGTCGACTCAAGGTCCGTGCAATCTGGCGGCTAGGGGAACGGATCATGATCATTTTACTAAATTAGCAATGATGCATGAAATCGCCTATAATTCGCTCCAGCCGGCGAGTGCGAGACCTCACGAGCCGGGTTAGGCCTGGCGGCCGAAGGCTGTCGGGCCATTCACAGACCGCTGTAAATTGGTAGCGAAAAGATAAATAACTCCGTGTTGGTCAAATATTGATACGACACGAGT
>NZ_CAKXZS010000006.1:0-35523 GCF_935822925.1 Mesorhizobium ventifaucium | reverse complement strand
CTGACTGTGCATTGATGGCAGCACGGTTTCGATTGAGACTAACATACCTCCTTGGTCGGGAGGGACCAACGTGGGGAAGTTCCTGGCAGGCCTGTTGGCCGCGATGCTGGTGGCGTCGGCAGGACGATGCTGGTCCAATGACAGGCTTCCTTACAAGCCGATCGCCGAAGAAGCAGTGAGAACGGCCAGTGCCCGGCTGTCTTCCGACATTCTGAAGCAAGAATGCATGCACGGGCGGCGGTATCCACGGAGCCAAATTAAGAGCGGCTTCAAAAGGCACTTCGAGGAATTGAGACTGACGATTGTCGAGGAAGGGTACACCATCGTTCCTAATGTGAGGGAGAACAACTCACTCTGGACTGTTTCTGAGATGGCATTTGACGCCAAACGGCGACTGGATCTCCCGCCCCAATTCGGCTGTTTTGGAGCATATTGGCTCGATGATAATCCGGATTGGTAACCCGCGATAAGGCAGCCGGCGCGGCGCCTCCCCGGTCGAGACTACGGCCCCCGAGCCTATCCATGAGGGCGAAGCACTCGCGAAGGCAATCATTGAGACCGTCGAAAAGGCTGAACCGGTAACGCGCCTACGGAATGAAAGCCCGCGCCCTGTGAGAGATGGACGCGGGCTGATCGGAGCACACCGATCGCAGGATCGGTCTGCGAGAACATGCTGCAAAAGCCCAAACTGTCGTCTAAAGCCCTTGTTCCAAACAAAAAAAGCCCGCCGCACCTTTCTGCACGGCGGGCTTCAGTCTGAAGAGTTCGTGTCAGTCGTAGACCTTCACAATCTTGCGGGTAGATGGGTCGACAAGGACGGTTCGGCCATCGACGACTACGTAGCGGTACTGAACGTCCGGCACCTCGTAAAGCTCGACTGTATCGGGCAGAGCTGTGCCGATGTTGAGCTCCACGCCGAGAAGGCTGACGGATGCCATCGGTTTCTTTTTCACGTATTCCCGGATCACAGTATCCTGCTCGGGTTGAATGACGACGACGTCCTGGGCGGCGGCGGCGCTGACACCAACGAGCAGAAGGATTCCTGCCGCGGCCGAGGAAAGTTGCTTTCTCATATTGCCTCCAAGCAAACTCCGCTGCGGCGCTTCATTGCTGCCGCGACGGATTGCTTAGCTTGAACGGTGCGGAGCAATTCTTGTTCCACTGGCAGTGCGCGAATTCGCTTACACAAACGTGCTGCTCGCTACTGCTCGCGCTCGATTGACCGGCTACTCGCAATTATCGAAAGCCACGAACAGGCCCAGGGCAGCAGCGACTTCAACGATAGCCTCGGTTAGTTGGTTGTCGCATGCGGTCAAATCAGGGGCAGACTGCCGAACGTGGTTTAATGCGGCTTTGACCGAGACGGTTTCCCCTCGGTCCGCCCTGTTGAGGATTGCGGCGATCGCCTGATCTAGAACTGGACCGACCCTTTGGGCGATGCTCATCCACCTTCCCCCCGGGAACGCAACGGGCAAACAAAAACGTGTCCGAGGCCAGGATGCAACTGACGCGCGAAATCGTATTGAATTGGGTGCGGTGCTGGGGCGCACACAGCGATATTTAGCAGGAACTTCGGAGCGGGAAGAACCGACCGACCAACCAATTGAAACGGGGGCGTGACCGCACTTGCGGCGTCCTTTTTGCCCTTGCGGGTTATGCGGGTCGCCGGTGGAGATGGTTGGATTTCAGGTCCTCTCCCTCTACCACCTTTCACCACCTCTTTGACGCCGTCTCTGTCGCGGACTAGCATCGGATACGAATTCGCCTGGACTTGTCCTTGCCGTTTGAGGACATCCCGCTCCACAAGCACCGCACTTCAAAAGCCCCGACAACATGCGTCGGGGCCGGCGCTGATGGCTTGGGTGTGTAACTGCACGAGCCTTTTTCCTATCTCGTGCCGCTTCAAACAATTCGGGCCCGATAATGGCAAGGTCGGGAACTTCGACTGTTTGCCATTCGCCTCTAGAATTTGGGCGCGAGATACGCTTGGGCTGTGAGAGGTAGGGGCCCACGGCGGGAAAGAGGTCCGGTAAAGTTGCCTGCATAAGGCCACGGTGACCACACGGTCGACCTTCGGTGTGGGAGAATCCGAGATGGTCAATACCAGTGAAATGATGCAGGTTCTTCTGGACCACGTGACAAGCTTCTGCATATGGACCCTCTTGGGTAATACAAATTGAAAATTGCGCCCTCATGTTTCAAAACAGCTCGGTAGACCCGCGAGGATGGTTTCGTGCGGGTCGCCGACGGTCCTCAAGCCGAGAATTCTAAAAGACGCTCAACAATGACCCAGCACGCACAAAATACTCGAATTCTCATGTACAGCCACGACACGTTCGGGCTCGGCCACTTGCAGCGCTGCCGGACGATCGCGCATTCGCTGGTCGAGGATTTCCGCGGACTTCAGGTGCTTATCATTTCGGGTGCGACTATCGCTGGCGCCTTCGACTACCGCGCCCGTGTCGACTTCGTGAAGATCCCCAGCGTCATCAAGTTGCGCAACGGCGAATACACCTCGCTGGAAAAGGATATCGATCTGCATGAGACGCTAAGGATGCGCCAGTCGATCATCCGCCACACTGCCGAGACCTTCCGGCCGGATATTTTCATCGTCGACAAGGAACCGCTCGGCCTGCGCGGTGAGATCGAGGACACGCTGTCCTACCTCAAGACGCGGGGTACCACGCTCGTGCTTGGCCTGCGCGAGGTGATGGACGCGCCGCATCTGCTCGAAGCAGAGTGGGCACGCAGGGATGTGATGCGCAAGATAGGCCTGTTCTACGACAAAATCTGGGTCTATGGTCCGCCGGATTTCTACGATCCGTTGACCGGCTTGGATGTGCCGCCGGCTGTCAGGGCAAAGATGAAGTTCGTCGGCTTCCTGCAACGGAGCCTGCAGAAGAACGAGTTGCCCGGCCACCGGCCCGAGGGCGACTATATCCTCATTACCACCGGTGGCGGCGGTGACGGCGCCGAACTGATCCACAGCGTCATCGATGCCTATCAGCAGGATCCGCAATTGCAGCATCGGGCGCTGATCGTGCTTGGGCCTTACATGCCGGCGCGCAAGCGCAACAAGCTGCTCAAGAAGGGCTCCAAGATCCCCTATATCAGGATCATCGAGTTCGACAACCGCATGGAAGAGCTGATTGCCGGTGCCAAGGCAGTCGTTGCGATGGGCGGTTACAACACCTATTGCGAGATACTGTCTTTCGACAAGCCGGCGCTGATCGTGCCGCGCGTCAAGCCCCGCGAGGAACAACTTATCCGAGCACGGCGCGCAGCCGAACTCGGCCTCATCGAGATGCTTTTGCCGGAAGAAGCCGAGGATTCCCAGCGGTTTGCCAATGCACTGGAGGTGCTGCCGGACCGGCCCGGCCCATCGCAGAGCCATCCGCATCTGACGCTGGAAGGGCTGCCTCACATTTCCGAAATCGTCGCGGAACTGCTCGACCGGCGGGGCGGCCATCACCTTTCGGTCATTGAAGGCATGAACTGAGTTGCAACATCGCAAGATCGTCGTCGTTCTGAAGGGCTATCCGCGGCTGTCGGAAACCTTCATCGCGCAGGAACTGCTCGGTCTGGAGCTTGCGGGGTTCGACCTGATACTCGTCGCGCTCAGACGGCCGACCGACGCAAAACGCCACCCCGTGAATGACGAGATCAAAGCGCCCGTCCATTATCTGCCGGAATATCTGCATGAAGAGCCGCTGCGCGTGGTTCGCTCGCTGTTTGCTTATCTGCTGCGGCCGGGCTTCTGGCGCGCGCTCGGATCGCTGGCTACCGATATCCGCCGCGACTTTACGCGCAATCGCGCGCGCCGCTTCGGGCAAGCGCTCGTGCTGGCGGCCGAATGGCCGGAAGACGCGGGCTGGCTGCATGCACATTTCGCGCACACACCGGCATCGGTGACGCGCTATGCCAGCCAGCTTCGTGGCCTGCCCTGGAGCTGCTCGGCCCATGCCAAGGACATCTGGACTTCGGCGGACTGGGATCTGGCTGGCAAGCTTTCCTCGGCGCGCTGGACGGTCACTTGCACGAAAGCCGGCTTCGACCGTCTGAAAAAACTCGCTAACGGCAACTCGTCTGTGCATCTGAGCTATCATGGGCTCGACCTTGATCGCTTCGGCGGTTTCGGCGAGGCGCGAAAACAGCATGACGGCTCGGCGCCGGACGAACCGGTTATCGTTCTGAGTGTCGGGCGCGCCGTTGAAAAGAAAGGTTACGATACCTTGCTGGAGGCCCTTGCCCTCTTGCCTGGTGATTTGGCGTGGCGTTTTGAGCATATCGGCGGCGGCGAGGAACTGGAACGGTTCAAGGCGCTGGCGCAAAAGCTCGGACTGGATGGTCGCGTCTCTTGGAAAGGCGCGCTTGCGCAGGAGGAAGTGCTTGAGCACTACCGCTGCGCCGACATCTTCGCCCTGGCCTGCAGGATCGCCGCAAATGGCGACCGGGACGGTCTGCCGAATGTTCTGGTGGAGGCGGCTAGCCAACGGCTTGCCTGCGTGTCGACCGATATTTCCGGCGTGCCGGAGCTTTTATCGCCGGATGAAACCGGGCTGTTGGTTCCGACGGAAAACCCAATTGCCCTGGCACAGGCGTTGGAGCGCCTGATCCGCGATCCCGTGCTGCGCGCCCGCCTCGGCGACGCCGCAGAGCGGCGCGTGCGCGGCAATTTCGATCATATGGCGAGCATTGGACAGCTCAAGGAACTGTTCGAGCGGGAGTGGCGGGCCGCCGAATGAAGCGGCTGCGTGCTTTCTTCTATGTCCAGCACCTCCTCGGTATCGGCCATCTCGCGCGCGCCAGCCGCATTGCGGCGGCTCTGGTCGATGACGGTTTTGCCGTAACCGTCGTGACCGGCGGAGCGCCGATCGCGGGGTTTTCGGGACTGGGTGTAAAATCTGTAACCCTGCCACCTGTTACCTCCGGTGATGAAGGATTTTCCGGACTTGTCGACCTGCAGGGCAAACCCATCGACGATGATTTCAAGAAATGGCGTTCAGAGATGCTGCTGCAGGCATTCCGGGATTGCCGGCCTGACATCGTCATTGTCGAGGCGTTTCCATTTGGACGCCGGCAGATGCGTTTCGAACTCCTGCCGCTGATCGAGGCCATCGACGCGACGTCGCCCAGACCGCTGCTGGCGACGTCCGTCCGTGATATCCTTCAGGAGCGCGTCAAGCCGGGCCGAAACGAGGAAACGGTCGATCTCATCAACAGGCATTTCGACCTTGTTATGGTCCACGGCGATCCGGCTTTCGCAACCATCGACAAGACATTTCCACTGGCTGGGGCGATCAGGGCCGAGGTCACCTACACAGGGCTCGTCGCCGCGCCGCCGTCGCCCGCGGCCTCCGAGCGCTTCGACGTCCTGGTGTCGGTTGGCGGCGGGGCTGCCGGTAAGAGCCTTGTCAGCTCCACCATCGCAGCGGCGCGGAATGCCAACAACGCTTGGAAATGGTGTTTGATCACCGGCCCAAACCTGCCGAAAGACGAGTTCGACGCGATCGCACGCGATGCCACGCCGGGCCTGTCCATCTTCCGGTTCCGCGAGGATTTCGCCAGCCTGCTGACCGGCGCCCGCCTGTCGGTCTCGCAGGCGGGTTACAACACGGTCTGCGATGTCCTGCGCGCGGGTTGTCGCTCCCTGCTCGTTCCATTTGCAGCCGGCGGGGAAACCGAGCAGACGGTTCGCGCTCTGATGCTCGAAGAACTCGGTCTTGCAACGGTGCTGATGGAAAAGGACCTAACGCCTGAAGTTTTGGCGCAAGCGATCGAACAGGCGCTTGTGGGTCCGACCCCATCCGCGCATCGTCTCGATCTGGAAGGCGCGCGTCGCTCGGCGCAAATCCTGCGCGAGCGGTATCGGACGTGGTCCCTAAAGGTGGGTCCCGGTTTCGGTAAAGTTCATGGTCAAGCAGACGATAGATGCTAACGCGCGTCGCGTCTGGTGAGATTCGCGCGACGCGCTTCAAGTCGTTGTTTTATAGATGTGGTTGCCAAAACCGCTACGCACCCTCGGGTCGGGCCCGAGGGCATGCTTTTGGGCGAAATGCATCAAACAGTTCCAATCAGCATGAAGCGCGTATAATTTTTTGTCGGCAGTTCGCCGGAGAACCGCACCTCCCGTAGCGCCGCCATTGCTTCAAAGGCTGCAAGTGAAGCCACGCAGTTGATGTGCGTCGGCTCGCTGAAATAATCGTTCGATTGCAGCAGTACATTCGTGCCCCGCGGAAGCAGAGCAAGCCAGGCGGGCAGGTCGGCTATGTGTTCGCAGCTCGTATTGACCACCAGGTCGGGCCGCCCAGCCACATAGTCGAGTGCGTACATGTCGGCCGTCAGAGCCCGGAACCGGTCGCCGGCTTCCCGGTTGAGGGTCCGGGCGACCGGCGCGACTTCGGGATCGATGTCGATGCTGTCGACCGCCGCGATGTCGAAGCGGGCGTCGTTGAAAAGCATTGCCGGCAATACGCCGTACCATCCGCCCAGAACCCATATGCGCCTGAACCGGCCGCCGCAGCTTTCGAACAGCCTGTCGAGCGCCCACATCTTGCAGGCGACCTGCTTGTGGTTGAAGGCGTTTGCGATATCGGCCTTCGGATGCTTGGCGATGACGCGCGCCAGCCCTGCCACGAGAGGGCAGTTGACATAGGCAGCAATTCCCCGCGTGAGGTCCGAGGCTTGCTCGTGCCAGTCCATGCCGGCATTGCGTGGTTGCGTGACATCCATCATATTCGTCTTGTAAGTTGGGATTTCGGGCGACACAACGCAATCTTGCCTCCCGCAAGGCTGTTTGAATTCGCGGACGTGATTATGCAGCAAGCCGCTTCGCCATTGCCCGGTGCCGGAGAGAGCCTGTTGCATCTGTCCGGACCATCGGCGTCCATCCGCCAGCACCAGCGGCGCAGCTGCGGCCTCGTGCTGCTCGGCTATTCGCTAAAACCCTACGGAGGCCGCGAACCGTTTAGCCGGCTGCTTTCTTCGCTGATCAACAATGCCCATGGCGTTGTCATCGACCATGCGCCGGAACTGGATCGCGCCGCATCGCAGGTTCCTTCCATCGTCGAGCGCAGGACAATCTCCGTGCGCTGCAGCTTCGAGCTTGTCGTTGGCGACGAAGAAATTGCCGATACGCCACTCGCCAGCAGGTGCTTTTACATCCTGCATGCATTCAACTGAAGGGTCCACAGCCGCATATGGAACCCAGCCTAGCCCGCTATATCTGGACGCACACCAAGAAGCAGCAGCTATGGATATTGATGATCGTCGTGCTTTCGATGATCCCGTATTTCATGTCCTTCGACCTGCCGAAGCTGATCATCAACGGCCCGATCCAAGGTAGCGGCTTCGAGCAACCGGGCGCGACCCAGCCATTCATGAGGCTGCACTATAACCTGCCGTTCATCGGAGAGGTTCAGTTCTTCTCCGGTTTTCAGCTCGACCGCAAGGCGACGCTGTTTGCCCTGAGCCTTGTGTTCCTCTTGCTAGTCGTCATCAACGGCCTGTTCAAATTCTACATCAACACCTACAAGGGCCGCCTCGGCGAACGCATGCTGCGGCGTATCCGCTTCGATCTGGTCGATCGTGTGCTGCGGTTTCCGCCGTTTTACTTCAAGCGGGTGAAATCCGCCGAAGTGGCGACCATGATAAAGGACGAGGTGGAGCCGCTGGGCGGCTTCATCGGCGATGCCTTCGTGCAGCCGGTGCTGCTCGGCGGCCAGGCGCTGACGGCCATGCTGTTCATCCTGGTCCAGAACTTCTGGCTCGGAATGATAGCGGCCGTGATCGTGGTGATCCAGATCGTGCTCATCCCGCGAATGCGGCGGCGGCTGATCGTGCTCGGGCGCGAACGGCAGTTGACGGCGCGCGCGCTTTCGGGCCGGGTTGGCGAAATCGTCGACGGCATCGGCGCGGTTCACGTCCACGACACATCAAACTACGAGCGCGCCGACATAGCTGCCCGGCTCGGGCTCATCTTTAAAATCCGCTTCGATCTTTACCAATGGAAATTCATGGTGAAGTTCCTCAACAATTTTCTCGCGCAGGTCACGCCCTTTCTGTTCTACATGATAGGCGGGTATCTGGTCATCCAGGGGCGGCTGGACGTCGGTCAGCTCGTGGCCGTGATCAGCGCCTACAAGGACCTGCCCGGACCGATGAAGGAACTGATCGACTGGGATCAGGCGCGGCAGGATGTCCAGGTCAAATATCAGCAGGTCGTTGAACAGTTCACCGCCAAGAATCTCATTGCGCCGAGAATCGAGGCATTGACGATCGACGATCCCGATCCGATGACCAACCCCCTGTCGGCGATCAATCTGTCCATAGCAGACGATGGCGGTGCAATGCTCCTCGACCGTATCTCCCTCCAGGTCAAGCCGGGTGAGACGGTGGCGCTGGTCAGTACTGCAACAGGTGGAGCCGAGGCGCTTGCAGAAGCCTTCGCGCGGCTGAACTGGCCGGATAGCGGAAGGGTCGCTTCGGGCGCCGACGACCTGCTTGAACTCCCCGAAGCCGTGACCGGCCGGCGCATGTCCTATGCCTCGTCGGATGTTTTCCTGTTCCAGGCAAGCCTCCGCGATAACCTGCTCTACGGGTTGAAGCATGCGCCGCTAACATCGGTGCCTTATAACGGTGCTGCGGCAGACCAGCACCGCTGGAACATTCACGAGGCGCGCCAGTCGGGCAATCCGGATTTTGATATCCACAGCGACTGGATCAACTATGCTTCCGCTGGCGCTACCGGCCCGCAAGACCTCTTTGAAGCCGTGCGCCGGGTGCTCGACGCGGTTGTTCTATCGCGCGACATTCTGGATCTTGGGTTGCGCTCTTTGGCCGACCTCACGCGTCACACGGAGCTTGCCAGGCGGATCGTCGAACTGCGTGCGGCGCTGCGAACCCGGCTGGAACACGAAGGGCTGAGCGCACTTGTGGTTCCTTTCGAACCGGGCGCCTATAACAAGGAAGCAACGATCGGCCAAAACCTGCTCTTCGGCGCTGCCGCCGGCCCCGAACTGGCCGACAGGGCTCTAGCGGCCAATCCCTATTTTGCTTCTGTGCTGAGGCAGGCCGGCCTCGACCGCACGCTCTACGAAATGGGCATGGAGATCGCCGAACAGGCGATCGAGCTGTTTGCCGACCTGCCGCCCGATCACCAGTTCTTCCAGCAACTCGCCTTCATGAGCGCCGAGGAGATACCCACCTACGAAACCTTGCTGCAACGGCTCAAGAACCGTCCCTACGAGGCGGTTTCGGAGAACGACCGCGCCATGATCGTCACCTTGAGCTTTGCGTATATCGAGCCCCGGCACCGCTTCGGCCTGCTGAGCGACGAGCTGATGAGCAAGATCGTCGCTGCACGCAACCGGTTCTATGAAAACCTGCCGCCCGAGCTGCAAAATGCGATCGAACGGTATGATCCTGCCAAATACATTGCCGCGGCCACCGTCATGGATAATGTCCTGTTCGGGCGTGTGGGCAACAACCATCCCGATGCGCCGGACCGGATACGCTCCATCGTCTATGATATTCTTGACGAACTGGGGCTTTATGCCGAACTTCTGGATGTCGGCCTGGACTTCAACGTCGGCTCCGGCGGCAGGCGGCTGACCGGTGGACAGCGACAGAAGCTTGATGTTGCCCGGGCTCTGCTCAAGCGTCCTGATTTTCTCATTCTCAACCGGCCGCTGTCGGCGCTCGACCAGCGCATGCAGCATAAGGTGCTGCGAAACGTGCTGGAGGAAGCCAGGCGCGACGACCATTCGCCGGCAATTGTGTGGGTCGTGACGAATCCGGCGATGGGGATGATGTTCGATCGCGTTATCGTCTTCGACTCGGGTAAATTGGTGGAAGACGGAACACCCGAGGCACTTTTGGCAAGGAACGGTATCTTCAAGGAATTGTTGTCATGAGCAACGGACATTCAGACGGGATCATTCTGCCAGTGGGAATTTACTGCAAGATCAAGGGATTCGGCGAAGGGCGTAGCTGGACCACATCCGCGCCGAAAACCCGAAGGGGTTTGCCGAAATTCACCCGGCTCTTCAGGGTTTCCAGTTGGCGGACGCCCATTTGTCAGGCGGCATCGCCCGATCGCACGACATCGGGCTCGCCACCTTTCGCGTGGTTCGTCTCGCCGTCCCGGAAACAGACTTCATTCCATCTGGGCGTCCGTTGCTCTAGTCTGGCAAACGCGAATTTTGGGAAGGTTTGCGACAATGCTGCTCAAGGATGAAGTTGGAATGCTGCAACGCGTTCCCTTGTTCTCTGCGATCGAGCCGACAAAGCTCAAGCTGCTTGCCTTCACATCCGATCGTGTGAGCTACAGCGCCGGTCAGATCCTTTTCCGGCAGGGCGACGAGGGAGACGCCGCCTATGTCATCCTTTCAGGCAGGGCGGATATTCTGGTCGATTCCGACAGTGGACCGATAAAAGTTGCCGAACTGGAGCCAAATTCGATTGTTGGCGAGATTGCCATATTGTGCAACAGCTCCCGCACTGCCACCGTCAGAGCGGCAAGTCCGCTGGAAGTCTTGAGAATCCGCAAAGATCATTTCCTGAGGCTTATGAGGGAATTCCCGGAAATGACCATCGAGATACTGCGGGTTCTTGCCGATCGCCTAAGTCATACGACCGCGGATCTGATCGACGCACGAAGCGCCAAATAACGAATGACGTGCGCTCGAATCCTCGCCGTCGTGATGGCACTGTCCTCTTGCTGAGAAGGTCACCCGGAGAAAGCCTGTCTCGCCTAGCAGCGGTTGTTTGGCTAAGATGGGCAAAGGGGTAGCATGGACGACGCCGTTTTTCTGGTCAGGTTTTGGGGTGTGCGCGGCAGCATTTCGGTATCAGGGCCAGAATTCTCTCGCTATGGCGGCAACACAATCTGCATTGAGATGCGATGCGGTAAGCATACGCTTCTGTTCGACGCAGGCTCTGGCCTACGGCCTGCCGGCGCAGCGCTTCAGGCGTTGGCCGTGACCGATTTCGACCTGCTTTTCACCCATTGCCATTACGATCACATCATCGGGCTGCCGTCTTTTGCGCCAATCTACGACCGGAGCGTCAAGGTTACGCTTTGGTCCGGGCATCTTGCAGGACACATGACGACCCGGCAGATGGTCGATGGGTTCATGCGGCCGCCGTGGTTTCCGGTGAAACTGGAGATCTGCAAGGCAAGCCTCGACTATCGCGATTTCGTATCCGGAGACGTGCTTCGGCCGCGCCAAGGGGTGGTGGTCCGAACCGGCAGTCTTATCCATCCGGGCGGCTGCATAGGCTACCGGGTCGAATGGGGCGGCCGCGTCGTGGCGGTGATCACAGACACTGAGCACGAACCGGACAGACTCGATCAGGCGGTGCTCGGCCTGATCGAAAATGCCGACCTCGTCATTTACGATTGCACCTACACCGAGGAGGAAATGGAACGCCGCCGCGGTTACGGGCACTCGACATGGCAACAGGGCGTCAAGCTCTGTGAGGCGGCCGGTGCGCGGGGGCTTGCGCTGTTTCACCACGATCCGACACGGACCGACGCGGAACTGGACGAGATCGAGAGACTGGCCAAAGACAGGTTTACCGGCGCTTTTGCCGCGCGGGATGGCCAGACGCTCCAATTTCCAGTCTCATTGCGCAAAAAGCGCTGAGCTATTTTCCTCTACCGGCGCTGCGCCCGATCAATGTCCTGATCGGAAGCCATGCGCAGGCTTCAGTCTGTGCAGTGACTGTGAACAGCCGTTCGAGGAAGAGCCAGGCCGATTCATCATGTACGAGATGATGGGTGAGCAGACCGACCGGTTCGCCGTCGAATGCATGCTGCAATTGCGCGACGATAGCCTGAACCAATAGGTCATGATCGCGGCAGCCGCGCGTGCCATGCCAATCCATGATATCGACATTGCTGTTGATGACCGCCAGTGGAGCCGGCTTCGGCGGCCCATAGACCGACAATGCCGCAAATCCTATCGATCCAAGGTCGGATACCAAGCCGGCGTCGATCCTGTTCCAGGGCGGCACCAGCATCGGAACGGCACGTGCGCCGTGCAGGCCGGTTACGTGCGACAGCCCGCGAGCCAGATCATCGAGCACCGCCTCGCGTGGCCGATGCGCGCCGAGCTCCTGCTTTTTCTGGTGCTCGGGCGCATGATTTCGGTGCGCCCAGCCATGGATGGCGACCGTGGCGTGCGGCGCTTCGCCAAGCCGAACGACAAGCTTCTCATCAGTCAGGGCTGGAATGACGGCCAGAGTGACCGGAACCGCGAATTCACCGGCGAGGTCGAGCAGCCGATCAAGCGGAGGCGTCGGATCCACGGCGTCGTCGTCGCGCAGCCAGAACTCTGCCTTACGGTTCGCCCGTTGCCGGCACGCCAGTTCTTCCACCAAGGGCTGCCAGATCTGATCGGATGTCATGAAACCGGAATCCTCGCAAGAAGTTCGGCCAGACGCGCCGCTGCAACACCGAGGGAGCGTTCTTCGAGGATGAAACGTCTGGCTTCCGCGGCCATGATGGTTCTTTCGTCGTTACGGGCGAGAAGCCCTTCAATGGCAGAAGCGAACGCCGCCACATCGCCCGGTGGGGTCAGAAACCCGGTCTGGCCATCCCGCACGACCTCCGGCACGCCGGCGATGTCCTGAGCCACCACCGGAAGGCCGGCGGCCTGTGCTTCAAGATAGGCAACGCCATAGGCCTCGCCGTAACCCGGCCAGACGTAAATTCCCCCACTGTAGAGGACATCCGGCACGGCGGCTGGCTCAATCGCGCCAAGCCATTCGATACGGTCGGCAGGCAAGCCGGCGAATTGCGCTTTGACCTCGTCACGGGCAGGCCCATCCCCGACGACCGACATGGTCCAGGGCAGGTGGCCGATCGGACCGAGCGCCTGCGCCAGCATGCGATAGCTTTCGACTTTGTCGCCCGGGCGCATCATGGCGACGGTAACGAGGCGCGTCGGACAACCCCGTGCCGGCATTTCCCGGAATACCGATGTGTCGATGAAGGGCGAAAGCATGCCGAGAGCGGCGTCGGGAATCGCATCTGTCAGTCCCTGACGATCCCTTTGCGTGAAGCAGATGTTCAGCGCTGCCTGTTCGACGGCTCGCGCCACCAGCGCTTGCGTATCGGCCCACAACCCGGCGTTGCGCCGCCTCGAATAGGAGGCTTCCGCTGTCACATAGGGGATAGCAAAGGCCGACGCCAGCTCGGGTCCGATCAGGTCGGGCGCCTTGTAATAGGGATGATAGGAGAACCAGAGATCGGGCTTGCCGTCACGATCCCAAAGCTTTGTCAGCCGCGCGGCTTCCTCTCGGGCCTCGATCTTGAGGGCATCGAAACTTTTCGACTCCGGTTCGCGTAGATAGAAGCGCAATTCGGATGCTAGTTCGACTCTATGCCCTCCATGCTCCAGCGCCTTGACCAGCATCCGTGCCATCTGGCGGTCGCCGGAGGCAACGGGATGATTGGGCGACTTCAGCGGCGCGTAGAAGGCAATTCGCATCGCCGGACCCTATCATCGGAAAGCCTGCGCAAGTCAATTTCGAAGCATGATCGACTTCACCTTCAAGCAGTGGAATGTGCTATCTGATGCTTATGGAAACAGCTACCGCGTCCGACCCGTTTGTCGCTTCTTTGCCGGTTTTCGCAAAATTCGAAAGCGTTGCCGATATCGATAACTATCGACCTCTCCCGGATGGCTGGGCGCTGGCCACCGCCGACATCGTCGGCTCGACCAAGGCGATCGGGGCTGGGCGCTATAAAACCGTCAATATGGCCGGCGCCAGCGTCATTTCGGCGCTGCTCAATGCGCTGGGTCGGCAAGATCTTCCCTTTGTCTTCGGCGGCGACGGCGCGCTCGTGGCGTTTCCCGGCTCGGCGCTGGAGATCACCCGCAGCGCGCTGGCGGCTGTCCAGAGATGGGTGGCGGACGAACTGGACCTGACCTTGCGTGCCGCAATCGTGCCGATAAAGGATATAAGAGCGCAAGGCCTCGACGTTCGCGTGGCGAGGTTCCGGGCCTCCGAAGCGGTCTTCTATGCCATGTTCGCCGGCGGCGGCGGCAGTTGGGCGGAAGCCGAGATGAAAGCGGGGCGCTACCGCATCGATCCTGCGCCGGCCGGCACGCGGCCGGATCTGACCGGCCTCTCCTGCCGCTGGAACCCGATCGAAGCCCGGCATGGCGAAATCGTCTCGATCATAGCCATACCGGGGGCATCGCGCGACTTGCGCGGTTTTCAGTTTCTGGCTTCCGACATCATCGCCCTTGCCGGCGGGCAGGAACGCGATGGCCACCCGTTGCCGGTGAACGGGCCGGCCTACAGTTTTTCGCCCGCCGGCCTCGATATCGAGGCGCGGGCCATGGCGCCGGCAGGATGGCGGTGGCTGTCGAAGCTGTGGATATTGCTCCAGCTGACGCTTACGGCTGTGTCAGATAGATATGGCTGGACGATCGGCAGTTTCGATCCGAAGATCTACAAACGCGACGTGGCCAGCAATTCGGATTTCCGGAAGTTCGACGACGGCTTGAAGATGACTATCGACGTTGACGCGGATGTGTTGCAACGGATCGAGGACCGACTGAAACAGGCGGAAGAAGCGGGCATCTGCAACTATGGCCTGCACCGCCAGAAATCGGCTTTGATGACATGCCTCGTCGCCTCGCCGCTGCAGCGCGATCACGTTCATTTCATCGATGGCGCCGCCGGCGGCTATGCGATGGCCGCCGCAAGCCTGAAGGCGAAGGTGCCGGTCTGACGACGGCTTGCCGAAAGTGATTTTCCGCAATATGCCTCGGGGTTCTTGGGGAACCAGGTGAGCCTCGCCATGGGAGCGGACGGCCTGTCCGAATCGACGGAAAGCAAATTTTTGGACGCCTCACGATCGACGTATGACCGTGTTCTGAACCGGATTTCGACGCGCGCCGCGCAAGTCGGCGTGATCGGACTGGGCTATGTCGGGTTGCCGCTGGCGGTTGCGATCGCACGCGCCGGCTTCCCGGTTTCCGGCTTCGACATCGAAGCCCAGAAGGTCGGGAGCCTGACAACGGCCATCCTATATCGAGGCGGTGACGTCGACAGCCCTTGCCGGCCAGGTGGCGAGCGGACGGTTCCGCGCCACTGCGGATTTTGCCGAACTGGCCGTCTGCGATGTCGTCATCATTTGCGTTCCGACACCGCTGACGAAAAACCCTGAGCCGGACCTCTCCTTTGTCAGGAACACGGCATGCACCATCCCGAAGCATCTGCGTCTCGGCCAGCTGATCGTGCTGGAATCGACCACTTATCCCGGCACTACAGACGACGTGATCAAGCCCATACTGGAAGAAACCGGCTTGCAGTCGAGGATGACTTCTTCCTCGGCTTCTCGCCCGAACGCGAGGATCCCGGCAACCGCAGGTTTGAAGTCGCGACGCTCCCCAAGGTCGTGGAGGCGGCAAAGAGCAAGCCCTTCGGCTACATGCCTTTCTATCCTGGCCCTGGACTTGGCGGACACTGCGTTCCGATCGATCCCTTCTACCTGACGTGGAAGGCGCGCGAATACGAACTGCCGACCCGCTGCATCGAGCTGGCGGCAGAGATCAACACGGCCATGCCGCGTCATGTGGTCGATGAACTGGCGAAGGCGCTGGACCGGCGCTGCGGCAAGGCGCTCAGCCGCTCGCGCATTCTCATCATCGGGCTCGCCTATAAGAAGAATGTGCCCGACATCCGCGAAAGCCCCTCATTGCGGCTCATTGAACTCATCGAGGAATGGGGCGGCAAGGCGGAATTCCACGATCCGCATGTTACCGAGATCCCGGCCACACGGGAGCATATGGCGATCAAGGGGCGGCGCTCGGTCGAATTGACCGAGGCGGCCTTGAAGGATTTCGATGCTGTCGTCGTTGCAACCGACCACGACGCGATCGACTATCAGGCGATCGCTGATCACGCTCTTCTGATCGTCGATACACGCAATGTTTTTGGCCGGCTCGGGCTAGCCCCGAGAGACGATGGTGAAGGCCTGACGGCGTCTGAGCCGGCGAATTTTTTGCCTGATGTCAGGATCGTGATTGCACTCCGCCGGCAGCCTCGCCACATAAATCCCCTTCGCCGGCTTTTGCCGGCGAAGGGCATTATTGACCTCGAGGGTCTTATCTTTGGGTCGTTAGCGGACCGTGGTGTGGCGGATCAAAGGAGAATGGCTCGTCTTCGACGGGTCTCAAGACAGCATGAGCACAGCGCAAGCAGAAATTTCTACCATTCTCATGGATAAGGTTGCCGATTGGCTGACCCAATCGGCGTTGGCGGGCAACGACCTGGAAACATTGGTAAAGGGCTTTTGTGAACGGCTGGCTGCTGCCGGCCTGCCGCTGAAGCGGGTGCATTTGAGCTTTTCGATGCTTCATCCGCTTTATGACGCGCTTGGCTTCACCTGGCTTCGCGGCCAGGGCATGGAAGTGGAAGGCTTCCGCAAAGAGAACGGCGTTCATTCTGACAGATTCCTGACCAGCCCATACTACCATCTGCTCAGCAACAAACTCGACCATCTGCGGCGCCGGCTCGACCCGTCGGGCCCATCGGAATTTCCTATCTTCGATGAACTCAGGCTTATGGGCGTGACCGATTACATGGCTTTCGTCCATCCCTTCAGCGGCAATACCAGTCAGGGCATGATCGGCTCCTGGTCCACCGACAGTGCTTCAGGCTTCAGCGACAGCATGATTTCAGCGCTGCTGCGCATCCAGAACCATCTCGCTATCGCAACCAAGATGGCGGTGCTCACCAAGCTGGCCGACAACATGATGACCACTTATCTCGGCGGCGACGCCGGCAGGCGGGTGCTGGACGGCCAGATCAAGCGCGGCGAGGGCGACACAATCCGGGCCGCACTGGTCATGGCCGATATGCGCGGGTCGACAAGGCTTGCCGAAACTTCCGGCCGTGAAATCTACATCGATACGCTGAACCAGTTTTTCGATGCCATTGCCGCACCTTTCAATCGCAGAGGCGGGCAGATCATGAGTTTCATGGGGGATGGCTTCATTGCCGTCTACCCTTGCGAGAGGCACCGCTCGCAGTCCGAGATTGCCTGCCAAGCTGCTCTTGCGGCAGCGCACAAGGCCACCGCGCGCATGATGGATCTCAACCTGCGCAGAAAGGAGCAGGGGTTGGCCGACATAAACTTTGGTATCGGCCTGCATGTCGGCAATGTGATGTTCGGCAATGTCGGACTTACCGACCGGCTAACATTCTCTGTCTTCGGCTCGGCTGTAAACGAGGTCCAGCGCCTCCAGACCCTGACCAAGAAATATCCGCACAGCGTTCTCGCCAGTAAGGACTTCGCGGGCTATTGCGGCGCCAACAGTTGGCTGACGCTCGGCAAGGAAGGACTGGCGGGTATCAAGCAGAAGCTGACGGTGCTTTCACCCGATCTGTCGGGTGCTCTCGCACTCGATGAAGACGGCACGCTGGAGCCGATTTACGACCGAATATCCGACGCCGAACAGGTCATGCTGCTTCATCGCGATGCCGCGCGGCTGTCGGTGGGCGACCCGAGGAAGCTCCAGTAACCGCCACGATCTGATCCGAACGCCTTGGTATGCAGTCCGGTCGCCGGTTCCGCCACGGAACTGGCGACCGATTCGAATCCAAGTTGCTCTAGGCTGGCAATGCGCTAGTCTCGCTTTCTAGGCCTGCCGCCCGGCAGGCTGCCAGAGTGGGGCTGGTGTGAAAATGAATTCGGGTGTTGATCTGCTGCGGATCGAGGATGTTGGCATCTCTTTTGCCATTGTTGGGGGACCGTTGCATGCCGTCAGGCGTGCAAATCTTCGCGTCCTGCCCGGCAAGGTTACCGCGCTTGTGGGCGAGTCCGGCTCCGGAAAATCGGTTATCAGCCAGGCAGTGATGGGCATTTTGCCGAACACGGCCCATGTTCGCGGCCGTATCCTGTTTTCCGATCCTGAAAAGCCCGGCACGACGCAGGATATCCTGCAGATGCCGCGTGACGGACCCGATATCCGGGCGTTGAGAGGCAGCCGCATCGGCAAGATCTTTCAGGAGCCGATGACATCGCTGTCGCCGCTGCACACGATCGGCAACCAGGTCAGCGAATCCCTGCAGATTCATACGCCCATGGCTCGGGCGGAGCGCAAGGCGCGGACCGAGGAAATGCTCGGCCTTGTCGGCTTTCCCAATCCCAAGCGCGCCTATGACATGTATCCCTTTGAACTTTCGGGAGGATTGCGTCAACGCGCCATGATCGCGATGGCGCTTATCTGCCGGCCCGCCTTGTTGATCGCCGACGAGCCGACGACGGCGCTGGACGTCACCATCCAGGCGCAAATCCTGCAATTGCTGCGCGAGCTTCAGACCAAGCTGAACATGGCGATGCTGCTGATCACGCACGACCTTGGCGTGGTCGCCAATGTTGCCGACGAGGTGGTGGTCATCTACCATGGCGAGATCATGGAAGCGGGACCTGTCGAGGCGATATTCCGCCGGCCAGGTCACCCTTACCTGAAGGGCCTGATGGCAGCCGTTCCGCATTTCGATCTGAAGCCTGGCGAAAGGCTAAAAGCGCTCCGCGAGGTGCCGGTGAATGTCGGGAACCTGCTCGGCAAGCAGACGGCGCCGGCGTCGAAGGGGCCGGACGACATCCTGCTGTCGGTCAGGGATCTGAAAAAGACCTTCACCACCCGCAAGTCCGGATGGTTCAGCGGGGCTCATCAGACCTCTGTTCGCGCCGTGGACAGCGTGAGCTTCGATATCAGGCGGGGTGAGTGCCTGGGTCTGGTCGGCGAAAGCGGTTCCGGTAAAACCACCGTCAGCAAGATCCTCATGCGGGCTATCACCCCTAGCGGCGGCTCTGTGATTTTCAACGGCCGCGATGGACCGATCGACGTCTTGGAAGCCGAGAGAGACGCCCTGCGCATGCTGCGCGCGAAAATCCAGATGGTCTTCCAGGATCCGGTTTCGTCGCTTTCACCTCGCATGACGGTGGAGAACATCTTGAGCGAGCCGCTGGAAATCCATCAACGTGGCAATGCCGCGTCCCGACTCGCCACGGTCAAGAGCCTGATGCAGGCAATCGGGCTCGATCCGCGCTTCATCAAGCGTTATCCGCACAGTTTCTCCGGCGGGCAGCGTCAGCGTATCGGCATCGCGCGCGCGTTGGCGCTGGGGCCTGAACTCCTGATCTGCGACGAGCCGGTTTCGGCACTCGATGTCTCTGTCCAGGCGCAGATCCTGAACCTTCTGAAGGATCTGCAGAAGGAACTGGGCCTGACCTATCTGTTCATATCCCACAACCTGGCGGTGGTGGACTACATGGCAGACCGCATCGCGGTGATGTGCGGCGGGCGTATCGTCGAGCTCGCGCCGCGCCAAATCCTGCTTAGGAAACCGGTCCACCCCTACACCCGCTCACTGGTTGCCGCAGTACCTTTCCCCGATCTCGACAGGCCGATGGATTTCAAAACGCTGCAGCTCAGCGGTGCTTCCGACACCAGCGCATGGGGACCGCAATTCCGCGACGAGGCCGACGAGGATATGCTGTCGCCGCTCGATCTTGGCGGCGGCCACCTCGTGCTGGCCCGACGTTCGGCCGATGTCAGGGAGCTACGCCATTGATCGGCCGGCGCACCGTCCTTGGCCTCATGGCTTCGGCATTTCTGCCGGGCACGTTGCGCGCCGGCGATCTGGAGCCGGACTTTCTTCAGCCGCTGCTGAAGGCAAAGGCGCTGCCGGGACTCGCCGAACGCCTGCCCAAGAGCCCGCGCGCGTTGAACCTCGCCGCGATGGGCCGCCAGCCCGGCCAGTATGGCGGCACGCTGCGCACGATCATCGGCAGCCAGAAAGATATCCGGATGATGACCATCTACGGGTATGCTCGCCTCGTCGGCTATGACGAAAAGCTTAACTTGCAACCCGACATTCTCGAAAGTTTCGACGTAGCGGATGATCGCGTCTTCACTTTCAAGATTCGGGAAGGGCATAAATGGTCTGACGGTAGCCTGCTGACGCCGGAGGATTTTCGCTATTGCTGGGAAGATGTCTGGCTGAACGATGAGCTTTCGCAAGGCGGGCTTGCGCCGGCCCTGCTGGCGGACGGCAAGCCGCCGCGCTTCGAGATCGTCGATCCGTCGACGGTCCGCTATAGTTGGGATGCGCCCAATCCCGACTTCCTGCCCAAGCTTGCTGCTGCTTCGCCGCTGCCGCTTGTTCTGCCGGCCGCCTATCTCAAGCAGTTCCACAAGAAATACCAGGATCCATTCCGGCTCGCCGGCCTAATGAAGGAGAACCGGGCCAAGAAATGGACGCTCCTGCATATCCGCATGTCGCGGCAGTATCGCCCGGAGAACCCGGAACTGCCGACGCTCGATCCCTGGCGGAACCGGACCAAGCCGCCGGCCGAGCAATTCGTCTTCGAGCGCAACCCGTTCTTTCATCGAATAGACGAGAATGGCCGGCAACTGCCCTATGTCGACCGGATCGTCATGAATGTCAGCTCGTCGGCGATCATCTCCGCCAAGACCGGTGCGGGCGAGAGCGACCTGCAAAGCATGGGAATTGACTTCAGCGATTACTCCTTCCTGAAGGACGCGGAGAAGCGCTACCCGGTGAAGATGCATCTCTGGAAACGCACACAGGGTTCGCGGCTGGCGCTGCTGCCCAATCTGAATTGTGCCGACCAGACGTGGCGTGGCCTTTTGCGGGACGTGCGCGTGCGCCGCGCACTGTCGCTCGCTGTGGACAGGCGCGAGATCAATATGGCCGTGTTCTACGGACTGGCGCAGGAAAGTGCCGATACGGTCCTGCCGGAGAGCCCGCTCTACCGGCCGGAATTCGCGAAAGCCTGGGTCGCCCATGATCCCGACCAGGCCAATGCCCTGCTCGACGAGGCCGGGCTTCAGACGCGTGACGATGACGGCCTGCGGATACTTCCCGATGGACGCCCGGCGAAGATCATAGTGGAAACGGCCGGCGAAAGCACGCTGGAAACGGACGCGCTCGAACTCATCACCGATCACTGGCGGAAGATCGGGATCGCCCTGTTCATCCGGACTTCGCAGCGCGATATCTTCCGCAGCCGCGCGCTTGGCGGCCAGATCATGATGTCGATGTGGTCGGGCATCGACAATGGCGTGCCGACCGCCGACATGAACCCGTACCAGCTGGCCCCCACCATCGACGACCAGCTGCAATGGCCGCTCTGGGGTGCTCACTACTTGTCTCATGGCAAGGTCGGTGAGGCGCCCGATCTTCCGCCTGTGGTCGAGCTGATGGCTTTGCTCAAGCGCTGGAACGCATCGACCAAAGCCACAGAGCGAGCCGACATCTGGAATTCGATGCTGTCGATCTACACCGATCAGGTGTTTTCGATCGGCACCGTGAACGGAACGCATCAGCCGGTTCTGGTGTCCTCGCGGCTGCGCAATCTGCCTGACAAGGCACTCTACGGCTACGACCCGACCGCCTATTTCGGTATCTACATGCCGGATACATTCTGGCTTGGAGATTCCTGAGCGTGCTTCGATATTTTGTCTGGCGCATCGCCGTGATGGTTCCAACGCTGCTGGTCATATCGGCACTGGTGTTCACGATCATCGAACTTCCACCAGGCGACTACTTCGACAGCCATGTTGCCGAGCTTCGGGCTCTGGGCGAGGCGGTGGATTCCGATCGCATCGAGATGATGCGTAAGGACTATGGTTTCGACCAGCCACCGGTCATTCGCTACTTCTACTGGGTCGGCGGGATGCTGCAAGGCGATTTCGGCTATTCCTTCGAATATGAGATGCCGGTTCGCGACGTCGTCGGCGACCGAATGTGGCTGACCGTGCTGGTTTCCTTCGTCACGATCATCTTCACCTGGCTTATCGCCTTTCCGATCGGCATGTACTCCGCCACGCATCAGTACAGCTGGGGCGACTACGGCCTGACTTTCTTCGGCCTTCTCGGCCTTGCCATTCCGAACTTCATGCTGGCGCTGATCCTGATGTATTTCGCCAACATCTGGTTCGGCACGTCCATCGGCCATCTCATGGACCAGCAATATCTCGGCGAGCCGATGAGCTGGGCCAAGGCGAAGTCGATCCTCGCCCATCTCTGGATTCCGGTCCTGATCATCGGCACCGGGGGCACGGCAAGCATGATCCGGCGGCTGCGCGCCAATCTTCTCGACGAGCTACACAAGCAATATGTCGTGACCGCGCGCGCCAAAGGACTTCATCCGTTCAAGGCGCTGGTGAAATATCCGCTGCGCATGGCGCTCAATTTCTTCATTTCCGACATCGGCTCCATCCTGCCGGCCATCATCTCCGGCGCCGAAATCACGGCGATCGTGCTGTCTTTGGAAACGACTGGGCCGATGCTGATCAAGGCGCTGCAAAGCCAGGACATGTATCTGGCAGGGTCGTTCCTGATGTTCCTCGCCTTCCTGACGGTCATCGGTGTCCTGATTTCCGACCTGGCGCTGGCGCTGCTTGATCCACGAATTCGTTTGCAGGGCGGCAGCACCAAATGAACACGCTTTCGCCGCTGCCCGCTCCAGGTGCTCCACTGCAACACTACGTTTCCATCGCGCCCATTGACCTGCAATCGGTCGAGGCGATGACGCCGGAGCAGTCGAAAGTCTTTCAGGCGTCGCAGTTGCGGCTGATGTGGTGGAAATTCCGAAAGCACCGGCTTGCCGTTATATCCGGCATATTCCTGGCAGTGCTTTATTTCGGGATACTGATCTGCGAGTTCCTGGCGCCCTACGATCTGCACACACGCAACATGGACTACATCTATTCGCCGCCGCAGCGGGTGCACCTGTTCCACAACGGCCAGTTCGTCGGGCCGTTCGTCTATGGCCGCCAGATGACGCTGGATATGGACACGCTCAAGCGGAACTACATCGAGAAACAGGATGATGTTCAGCGGATCCGTTTCTTCTGCAAGGGCGACAGTTACCGGTTCTGGGGCCTGATCGAAGGTGACAGGCATTTTGTCTGCCCTGCCGAAAACGGCCAGCTCTTTTTGGCCGGCACCGACAGGCTGGGGCGCGATGTGCTCTCGCGCATCATCTATGGCGCACGCATTTCACTGACAATCGGCCTCGTCGGCATCAGTTTCAGCTTCCTGCTCGGCATTGTGATCGGCGGACTGGCCGGCTATCACGGCGGTATCTTCGACCTGATCGTTCAACGGGTAATCGAAGTTCTGCAATCGATCCCCAGCATTCCGCTATGGCTGGCACTGGCGGCGATCATGCCGATAACCTGGAGTCCGATCCTGATCTATTTCGGCATCACCGTCATCCTCGGGCTGCTCGACTGGACCGGACTGGCGCGGGCCGTGCGTTCAAAACTTCTGGCGTTGCGCGAGGAGGATTACGTTCTGGCTGCGCAATTGATGGGCGCCAGAAGCAGCCGCATCATCGGGCGGCATCTCATTCCCGGCTTCATGTCGCATCTGATCGCGACGGCGACGATCTCCATACCCGGCATGATCCTGGGCGAGACGGCGCTGAGCTTCCTCGGGCTCGGCCTGAGGGCGCCGATAACCAGCTGGGGCATCCTGCTCACCGAGGCGCGCAGCGTCAGCGTCATTGCGTTCTATCCATGGCTGCTTTTGCCGATGCTCCCCGTCATTCTCGTCATCTTGGCGTTCAACTTCCTCGGCGACGGCCTGCGGGACGCCGCAGACCCCTACAAGTGAGATCAGGACATATAATCGCATATGAGTCGCCTCGACAGTTTCATCCGCAGAATGACCGCACAGCGCGACATTCTCGATCTTGCCTGCGCCGAGGTGGCGAAGATGGAGGGGCCCGTGGTCGAGCTCGGCCTCGGAAATGGCCGGACGTTCCACCATCTGCGCGAGCGCCTGCCCGGACGCCGGATCGTGGCGTTCGACCGCGCACTTGCCGCACACGCCAGCTCAATTCCCGAAGCGGAAAACCTCGTGCTCGGCGAAATACGCGAGACGGCGAGCAGGTTCATTGGAATCGACGCGGCTCTTGTTCATGCCGACATCGGCACCGGCTATGACGATCGCGATGCAGTGACCTCTACCTGGCTTCCCGATCTGATCGCGCGCCTGCTTCGCGTCGGTGGCATCGCGGTCAGCGGCACGCCGCTCGATCACCCGCTGTTGCAACCCCTCCCGCCACCGCCTTCGGTGCCCGCTGATCGTTATTTTGTCTGCAGGCGCGTGTGATGGACCGAGACGACCCCAATCTTCAGGGGCCAAGTCTTCAGGGGCCAAGTCTTCAGGGGATCGTATATACAGCTATCTCCCGCTCAATGCCACGCAGCGAGACCTCGTGGGGCACGGGCGTCAGCGCGTTCCTGTGCAACAGATCGGCGGTGAGATTGTCGCCGACCACCGCACGAGTGGCGAAGATCGCCTGTGCGTTGGCAAGGTTCTGGACCCGCGAAGCAATGTTGACCGTCTGGCCGAAATAGTCCTGTCGCTCGTTCATTGACACGGCGATGCAGGGGCCGGAATGGACTCCGATCTTGAGCAGCAGATCCTCGCGCCCGCTCTTGTCGTTGAGCTCACGCATGGCTTCGCGCATCCTGAGGGCCGCAGCAATCGCACGATCAGGCGTCGCGAAGGTCGCCATCACTGCATCACCGATCGTCTTCACCACCGCGCCTGCCTCCGCCGCGACGATCTCGTGCAGAACCTGGAAATGCACGCGCACGAGATCGAAGGCTGAAAGATCGCCCACCCGCTCGTAAAGCTCGGTCGATCCGCGCAGGTCGGTGAACAGGAAGGTCAGGCTGGTGATCTTCAGGCGCTGGTTGATATCGAGTGTATCCGTGCGATAGAGATCGCGGAACGTCTGGTTGGTGAGCAGGCGCTTGGCGGTCAGGAAGGGCCGGCGTTTGCCCAGGAAATCATGCAATTCCTGGCCGGCGATGAAGACCGTCGGCAGCACGCGGGTGTCGGTCCTGTTTTCCAGCGAAATGCGCAACGGGCCGGGTTGCATCTCCAGCGTCTGGTTCTGGACATGGTCGCGATCGAAGACCAAAGAGAGGCTTCGGCGCTCTTTTGTTGGTACGCCCTTCCCGTCGATGAACTGCGCTGAATGGGTGACCGGCTCGAAGACGATGGTGAATTCAGACGGAAGCTGTATGGGCAGAACCGCCTTTTCACCGGGGGCAAGCTCGATATCCTCCAGCGAGAACGCTTCTATCTTTTTCGCGAAATCCTCTTCCGGCAGATCGACGCCGGACGCCCAGTAGATCTGGCGGAAATATTCCACCAACGGCAGTTCGTGTGGATTGTGGGCGGCAATCCTGCGCACGCGGGGACTGACGGTGAATGTCACCTCGACCATCTCGTCGAGGGTCGGCGAATAGCCCTCGGAGCACAGCGCGCAAGTGTATTCGTCCTTCTGCAGGGTTTTCAGCGTGGCGTTGGTGTCGAGCACGCCGCCACACCCGGGGCATAGAACATTCCAGGAAATGTCGAAGATGCCCACCCGCGCCGCATGGAGAAAGGCGCTTATGGCGCGTTCCTCGTCGAGGCCGTGCTTGCTGGCGAAGGCTGGCGCATTGATGCGGCAAAGTTCGCGGTCCTTGCCCTCCGCGATGGTTCGCTTGATCGCGTCGATTGCCTGCGGATCGACATCGGTCGATTGCCGCAGAAGCGAGAACAGATCCTGAGCTTCGTTCATCGTGCAGGCTCCGGAAAATGCACCCCCGAGGCGTCTTGGCCGGACCGGTCTTGGGTCCGAATGCTCCATCTTACTTCGAAACGGATCGTACGGCCATTCGAATAGATAAGCCTGGTGACAGTTCAATTTCCATTCGGCGGATTTTCACCGGCCGCAAGCGGCACTATGATGGTCCATGGGGCATTCATCTTTGGGACGTTCTCCCATGCCGACATCCAACAACCCGCCATTTCCCGCGGCCCTGCGCCTTTTCTCTGTGGTGGTCATCATCGTGCTGATCGTAGGCGCCGGCCTATTTTTCGCGCCTGTGCTGGTCAAGCCGCGCTGGCCTTGGACCGTCACGCCGTTCAATGCCCGCTTCCTCGGCGGCTTCTACACCGCCGAAATGGTCGTGATGGCGGCGCTGCTGGTCTGGAACCGCTGGTCGCCTGGCAGGCTCGTGCTCGTCATGGCCTTCATCTTCACCGCCATCGTGTCGGTGGCTTCGTTCATCAATCTCGGCTATTTCAACTTCGAGCGCAAAGCGCCCTGGCTCTGGTTTGTGGTCTATCTCGCTTCGGTCGCGGTATCCGGACTGTCCCTGTGGCGGGCCAGGGCCCGTCCTTCTGCAAAAGGCGTGCCCTTAAGCCCCGCATGGCGCAGCTACATGCCGGTGGAATCGGCGATCCTCGGGCTCTATGGCGTCGGCCTGTTGCTGTTTCCCCTGACATTCAGCGGCATCTGGCCATGGCCGATCGATGCCTTCCACGCTCAGGTCTACAGCGCCATCTTCCTCGCCGGTGCGGGCGGCATATATCTCGTCTGGAGAAGCGCGCCGCGCGAGGAACTGCTGGTGCTCGGCTTGGCGCAGTTTCTGGTTGGCCTGCTTGCCATCCTTGGCGTCGTCGTCACCGACGCTGCGGTGCATCGGATCGACTGGACGGCGACCGGGACGTTGTGCTGGCTCGCCCTTTTCGGCTGGATCGGCATCAGCGGCGCCTTCAAACTCTACGCCGCCTCCCGGTATTTTTAGCTCGCAATCGGCATTATAGGTTGCAGAGACGGCTGGATTTTCAGGTGACGTCCGGTGCATCGTGCCGGGCCGATTGCTTTGCCGGGAGCGCCATGACCAGCACGATCTCGCCATCCTCCGAGAAAATCCAGCCGCAGCTCCGGTCCGTCCGGCCCAGCGATGCGGAGGCGCTTTGCGCTATCTTCAACATGCCGGGCTTCCGCTGGGGCACGCTCAGGATGCCCTTCGAGATGGTGGAGCAGGTGGAGCGGCGCATCGCCAAGTCCGGCCAGGAAACCACCTGGATCGTTGCGGAGTTGGACGGCAAGGTCGTCGGCCATGGCAGCCTGGTCGTGCAGGGTTCGCCGCGCCGTTCGCATATCGGCGAGATCAATATGGGCGTTGACGATGCCTTTGTCGGCAAGGGTATAGGCTCTGCCATACTCGGCGCGCTGCTTGACGTGGCCGACAACTGGCGCGCCCTGAAGCGGGTCGAATTGACCGTCTATGCCGACAACGAACCGGCCGTCCGTCTCTACACAAGCCACGGCTTCGAGGTCGAAGGCCGGCATGTGAAGGCCGGTTTTACCGACGGGCAGTACCACGACCTCCTGAGCATGGCCCGGCTGCGGTTCTGAGATCCGCTGTTTGGCCTTAACTGTTTAGCCAATCTAACAATTCGTGCCGTCCCGGCGAACAGGCGATTGCTCATGGAGAACTCCGTTGGATACGGTCAATTTCGTCTCACACCATCTTGATCGAGTTGACAATCTATGTGTGAGCCGGTCGCATCCAGCAAGTCTGGTCTCCCTTGGCGTTTGCACCGCAAGCGGCTAGACGAAATCAATGACCGCCGTCTTTGACCCAACCCCTACGCCTCCGGTGGAAATTCTGGCTGTGCTGTCGCTGCTCTGCCCGGAAGTCGTGCGTGACATCGAGCAGAACTGGAATGCACCGGTTTCCAATTACGCCCGCCATCTGTGGCGGCCGGTGGCAAGGCCTGCATCGGGCCCGGCGATCGCCGCCCGCTCGATCCTGCGCGAAGTCCTGCATCAGCGCCTTGGTGTGATCATGCAGCCTGAAGAGATCGGCAAGGCCCTTGAAGAGTTCGAGCACAGACCGGTGATTCAATCCGGCCTGCACTGCCTGCTTCTGATGGACCGGATCACCTTCGATGCCCTCCTGCTTGCCTGGCTCGGCGCGGTCGAAAACGGGCTGTCGGCCTTCTTCGGCTTCATGGGAACGACGATGACCATGGAGACAATTGGCCGGGAGGGGCCGGGATGGCTCGATGTCGGTGACGACAAGGTCAACCTGTTTGGCATGGGGCGCCACAAACTGTGCCGTAAAAGCGCCTGCGTGGCCGGTCCCGTCACCCTCAACAAGCGCGCGCTCGAAGCGGTGGGCGACGAAACGGATGCCAGCCGCTGGCTGGGCACACTGCTTGCCAGCCAGGACAAGGTGTTTGGAACTGCCGCCGATGCGCTGACAGCCCTCAACGAGGATCTTGTCGCCGATTGGGATCGTGCCGGCATGGCCCAGCCGGTTTTCATCGACGATCGGCTCGCCGCGGCTGCCATGGCGCGGCATCTAGAATATGATGGCAGCCTCCTTTCCAGGCTGCTCATTGAGCCCTCCAGGCGCCAGCGTCTCGAACGTGCCTTGCAAGAGGCCGCATCGAGCCCATTTGGCAGATTCCTGCCCAATGCCACGGCCTATTTCTGGGGCATCCGCGAGGAGCGCGTGCGCAAGCTCGTCCTCGAGAACGGGCACCTGATCGAGCCTGGCAGGCCGCATGGTCTTTCCATCCCGTTCGAGCGGCCGCATCTCAAGCAGGCGCTGCTGGACGGCGTGCTGCTGCCGAACTTGTTCCTGATGTTCCTCGTCCTTGCCATATTGCCGCGCGTGCGGGTTGTGGGCGGCCTGAGACAGATTGGTTATGTAGCGCTTTTCCACTCGATCCTGCTGGCTGCGCTAGATGAAACCGCGCCGGAAGAGCGCGATCTGGCTGCGGAGCTGCAGGTTCGGGAGAATGCCTGGGGCATGCGGGTCATCGACGAAAAGATCTCGGTCCGCGAGCAGCTTGCCGGCCTGCCGGAAGGGGCGCTCTTCCCGGACCTGCTCCGGCAATACCGTTTGCGGACATTTGCCGAGACGACCGACGACCTGAAGCTAGTTCGCGAAAACGCCCGATGGCGCAAGATCGGCCAGGCAGAGATCAAGGCGACCTGAGCCTCACTTCAGGTTGATTTTCTGGTGCGCAACCGCAAGCGACGGCGATCTATCGGTGAGCCTCTGGCGTCTGGTCAGGCCGCTTCCTTGACGCTGATGCCTTTCGGGATTTCGACGACGGCTTCCGCCTCGACGATCATATGGCTTGCCTGCTAGCCGTCTTGACGAATCCCCAGATGGCCGGAGGAACCAAACACCTGTTTGAAATGGCGCGCCGGAGAGGATGAAGATGAGAACTGGAGCGTCAGGCTGATAACCTGAGGGTCAAGGGTTTCAAGCCCTGTCCCTCGATGGAGCGTGATTTGTCTCAACGGCGCGGATGCGCCATTTCGCGACATTCATGACCGTTCTCAAAAGCTGCCCTTCGCGCAACGGCTCGAGGCGACCCGTTGCAGTCGATGACGGGAGAACAGGTGTGAGGCAGGATCTGCCCAATGCGGACCTTCGCGATCAGTCTGGCCAAAGCTCCCGCTTGCGTTCTTTAAAGCCGAGCACACGTTTGCTATCGGTCCACCGTGCGACCTCGCCCTCCATTCCATCTGGGTCCTTGAAGGTCACAAGACGGACAGCGCCGAAATCTGTAATGGTCCCATCCGAAGCGCCGGCCTTGACCAGACGTCGCCTGACTTCCTGCAAGCACTCTTCACCGTCTACCTTCAGCGCAAGATGATCTATGTGACCTCTCCTGCCCATCTGCATCGACCCATCTTCATACCCCGTTGGTTCCGGCATTTGGAACGGATGAAGGGCAAAGCCACCTCCAACGTCGATAAGTGAGTGACGAAGAGTGCCGCCACCGGGACCGGGCTCGGACAGGTCGAACTTCGTTTCCGCGTCGAAGATTTCTCCATAAAAGCGAATGAAACGGTCCATGTCGTGTGTGAACAGCGTCAGATGGTGCGCACCAACGGTTACAGGCATGCCGAACCTCCCTTGCCGATAAGATGACGAGCATACCATCTCGCGTTGAACCGGGCGACCTGGAGCCGCGATGCGTCACTGAACGCGAACGGCCTCCGCAAAGAGGCTGTTCGATGCATGGGCTGGATTTTCCGCGTTCCACCCGGCTGAGCGTTAAACGCTCTTTGCCTGCGCGGCTTAGGCGAATGCCTTGGCCGGCTCGGTAGCGCCATTTGCGGACGTCGCTCAATGGCGGATCAGGTCTGCTTAGGACGCCGTTCGATGCCTGTGGCCGCGAGGGACTCATCAAGATCGGGCGAGGACAGGAAGTTCAGCAACTGTCTAGCGGCGTCTGTGTTCGTGGCGGCACTTATGGCGAGGTCGAAGTCGATGTGGCTCTGGAGTTGCACAGGGAAAGGACCAATGAGAATAACGTCAGGGGCGGCAGCGAGGATGGAGGTTACCGGAACAACTGCCAACTCGGCTTCGCCACGAGCCACGCTGGTCGCCGTCTGCCCTCCCAATATAGGCACTAGTTTTGGCTTCACCTCAGCCGCCAGGCCCAGCCGTTCGAGCAGGCCGGTGAAGTAGCCACCGCTGGTTCCGTCGCTAGCGTAGGCGATCGACTTGGCATTCTTCAGGGCGTGCTCGAACGCTTCGATGGAGTCGACGCGGAACGCACGGCCGCCCGCCTTTGCTGCCACGCCCATGCTGATCCGGCCAAATGGCGCTTGGCTCCCCGCCAGCACCCATCCGGTTGCAGTCAGGTCCCGAACTAGATTCGGATTGGTGATGACCAAGTCGAAGGGCTGTCCTCGTTCGATCTGAGCCTTCACCGTCGGGTTGAGTTCCCACTTGCTCGCTACGCTGAGCCCAGTCGCCGTTTCGAACGACGCGATGAGAGGGAGGACTGCCGGCCGGACCGCAATGGCTCCAAAGAGCTGGATCTCATCGCCCATTAACGCGCCCCTTCTGCGCTGGATGCTCTCTCACCATATACGGAATGTCCGCAACGAATCATCAGTGCTGGTTGCCGCGAATGTCGGCTATCGGGTAGCAAAACGGGTTGATGAAGGTCGGCTTGGGGTCATCAGCGCTGGTTGTGGCGAAGGTCCGGTTTCGGGAGAGAAATCGATTCCGGAAGGTCCGAATAGGGTCACAGAGCGACGCTTCCTGCTCGCGTTGCTCTGCCTGCTCTCACAGGTCCACCTGTTCAGAGATCGCCAGAGCTTCGTCCACTTCGATGCCGAGGAAGCGGACGGTGCTCTTAAAATTCGTATGCCCTAGAAGCAGCCGAACCGTACGAAGATGAGAACTGGAGCATCGGGCTCATAACCTGAGGTCACAGGGTCAAATCCTGTCCGCGCACTTGAGGCACGAGGAGCGGGATCTGTTTTCAAAGGCGGGGTTGCGCCAACGATAGCGGATGGCTTGCTGATATCCTCGAACAGGGGCTGTCAACGATGCTTCGACGCAAACGACGGCCACGCAGCCGCCCGAGTCGGCAGTCCTCTGCCACCGGACCCACACGGATCGCTCGATGCCCATTTGCGCTGCCGCTTGCTGGTCGACGGCTATCGGTTCATTCTTGTGAATACCTTGGCCGTGAAGGGCGTAGCGAGATCACCCGTCACGGCCCCTAGTGAGGTCTTGTCCGATGGACTGCTCGGGCTGCGGTTTCGAGGTTGAGCGCGGTTACGCTTTCTGTCCGAAGTGTGGCAGGCGCCAGCCCGTGCCATGCGTCAGTTGCGGCTACCCCTGCGCACCTGATTTCGAGTTCTGTCCGAAATGTGGGGCCAGCGTCGCTGCGCCCGCAAAAGCCGTCGAACGGCCTACTCCGACGCCAAGCCGGACCATTGTGCCGCCTTCTCGGACTACGTGGCTGCTTCCGAACATCGAAAGCGAAGAAGGGCCGCATCCCGTCTCCGACGCCGATCGCCGGACGGTAACGGTCCTGTTCGCCGACCTTTGCGGCTTCACGACACTCAGCGAGCAGCTCGACCCCGAGGTCATGCAAGCGCTGCAGAACGAGCTGTTCAAGGAATTGACGGCGGCCGTGCGAAACTTTGGCGGTTTCGTCGACAAATTCATTGGCGATGCACTGCTCGCTTTGTTCGGTGCGCCGGTCGCGCATGAGGACGATCCGGAACGTGCGCTTCGCGCCGCTCTCGACATGATCGCCCGGACGGCGCGGCTCGGCGAAAGCACCCCCCACTCAGGCTCGCCTCTGTTACTCCACATCGGCATAAACACTGGTCCGGTCGTTACTGGCGGATTGGGCATCGGCACCGCCAGATCCTATTCGGTGACCGGCGACACAGTGAATACGGCGCAACGCCTGCAATCGCTGGCCGCACCGGGTGAGGTGCTGGTAGGCGAGCTCACTTACAGGCTGACCCGGCATGCCTTCTCTTACGAGTCGCTGGGTGATGTCGTGTTCCGCGGCAAGGCTGGCAGTGTGCTCGTCCATCGACTGGATGCACCGCTTGCGGCGCCGCGTGCAGCGCGTGGGCTCGAGGCGCTCGGCCTCAGCGCGCCGATAATAGGTCGCGGTGCGGAGCTCAATAGAATGATGGCGAGCCTTGACCAGGCGTGCGGCGGCTCGGCTCAACTTGTCCGCCTCGTCGGAGAAGCCGGTATCGGGAAATCGCGGCTGGTGAAGGAGTTCGTCGCCCGCGTCGGCGACGAGGATCGTTTTCGCAACGTCGCCGTGCGGCTGGCCACGTGCTCACCGCTGGGCGAACAATCATTTGGCGCGTTGGGCGCAGTGGTGCGCAGCGCTGCCGGGATGATGGAAAACGACAGTGGGGACGAAGTGCGGGGGAAGCTCGCAGGCTTACTTACCGATCTCGGCCTGCAGGGCGAGGAGGCGAAGCGGCTGATGCCTTTGCTCTACCATGTGCTCGGCCTTGGCGACCCCGAGGCCACCTTGCAGCATGTCGAGCCCGAGCAGCTGCGGCGGCAAATTCTCTACGCAGTCCGCACAATCATCGAACGGCGGCTTGCGTTGTCGCCGCTGTTGATTGTCGTCGAAGACCTGCACTGGGCCGACGCCGTGTCGCTCGAGGCGCTACGTTTCGTGATGGACAGGTTGGAACGCACGCGGTTGATGGTGCTGGTCACACATCGTCCGGCGCCGGACAGCGGCCAGCTCGACTCAAGTCGGGTCAGTCACACAGCGCTCAGGCTTTCGCCGCTCAACAATGATGACGGACGCAGCCTGCTGGCGGCGCTTTTCGGCGAGAGCTGGGTAAACTCCGCAGGAGCGCTTCTCGACCAGATCCTCGAGCGCGCGGGCGGCAACCCCCTTTTTGTAGAGGAGATCGTCCGCGGCCTTATCGATAGCGGTGTACTGATGCGCGAGGGCCAGCGATGGCGGACTGTGGCAGGCGAAGTCGCAACCGCCATTCCCGCCACTATCCAGGCAATGTTGCTTGCTCGCGTCGACCGGCTGCCCCAGGAGGTGCGCCGGCTGGCCCAGGAAGCCGCGGTAATCGGCCCGCGTTTCGATGCCACACTGCTGAAAGCCGTGACAGCCGACCCCGGCCGGCTAGAAGCCGGCTGCGAACTGCTTTGCGATGCGGAAATCATCGAGGAAGTTGCCGGATCAGGCTCGGTCTCGTCGCAAAGCTACCGCTTTACGCAAACATTGCTGCAGGACGTGATCTACCAGAATATGCTCCTGCAACGCCGGACCGACATTCACGGGCGGGTCGGTGCTGCCTTGGAGCAACTGTGCGGCGGCAAGCCGGAACGGCTCGAGGACTTGACCGTGCTCGGTCATCATTTCGCACAGAGCGCCGAGCGGGAGAGGGGCGCGCATTACCTGCAGGCGGCGGGCGATCGCGCTCGCATGATATACGCCAACGACGACGCCCTTCGTTTCTACGAGCGAGCACTGACTGCGTTGAGCGCGATCGGGCAAACACCGCTCAAACTGGCAATTGCAGAGCGCATTGCCGATTTGAGCGGCCCGGTAGGCCGCCGCGAGATCGCGCACCGCCACTACGAGACGGTGTTGCAGGCATACCGCGAGTCAGCCAATCGTGTCGCGTCGGCGCGAGTTTTGCGTAAGATCGGTCGGCTGCTCTGGGACGTCGGCAAGCGGGACAACGCAGAATCCCGCTATGCTGAAGCGGCAGCGCTCCTCGATGGAGCGGATGCCCCGATCGAGCAGGCGCATCTCTGGCAAGAACGTGGCCGACAGGCGTTCCGTAGCGGAGATCACGCTCTCGCGGCAAAATGGGCAGACGCGGCGCTGGATTGCGTACGCTCTCTGACAACGGAGCATGACTCCGAGATAGGGTGTGATGCCACTCTTGTGACCGCCGAGGCACTTAATACCAAGGCTGTTGCGTTGGCTCGCCTTGGGCGAAACCGTGAAGCCGTGCGTCAGGTTGAGCATAGCATTGAATTGGCCGAAGCCGCCGGTCTACTGGGCGCGGCCTGCCGCGGCTACACCAATCTCGGCGTGCTTTACACGACCATCGATCCGGCACAGGCGATGGAGGTCTGTCGGCGCGGTCTTGAAGTGGCGCGCCATATTGGTGACTTGGGTTTCCAGGCGCGCCTCCTCGCCAATCTGGCGGTCGCTTGTTGTACTTTCACGGATCGCTGTCCAACCGAGGGCGTGCCTGCTGCCGAAAAGGCCATCGAGATCGACCGGGCGCTCGACCAGCGCGAGCACCTGCCGGTGCCGTTGATCGTGCTTGCGCAGATCCACCAATGCCACGGCCGTCCGGAACTGGCGGCTGGCTTGTTCCACGAAGCACTGGACGTAGCCCGCGAAACGGGCGAGCCCCAACTGCTGTTTCCGTGCTATGATGGTCTCGCAACGCTTAATCTCGACCTCGACAATCTGGCCGAGGCCGAACGCTACTTTTCCCTGGCGCAGGGTATATGCGCCCAGCACGGGCTCGACCCGGAAGCGCTTGTGGTGCTGCCTTTTCTCGATTAGCCGGGTTGGAGATTGGAAATGTCCGCGCGCAGTGACTTCGTACCGCTTCAACCGGGCGACCGTGCACCGAACGTGGTACTCGACGCCATTACCCAGGAAGGCAAGATCGCGCTTGACGACTTTCGCGGACAAAAACCGGTGCTGGTCGGCCTGTTTCGAGGTCTGCATTGTGCGTTTTGCCGGCGCCATATCGCCGCCCAGGCGCGACTTGATCCGGAGCTGCGCGAAAAGGGCGTGGAGAGCCTGACGGTGGTCAACACGCCGATTGAACGGGCGCGTCTCTATTTCCGTTACCACCCGATACCGAATCTGCTTGCGGCCTCCGACCCTGAACGCGCTTCACATCGTGCTTTTGGACTGCCCAATCTCGAATTCACCGAAAACGAGACGAACTGGCCGTACAAGGTCTCGATGGCAGCGGTAAAGGATATGCGGGTCGACATACCAAGCGAGTTGCCCGGTCCTATGGATCCTATTGCGGCCGGCGAGATCCTCGACAAGAGGGACCATTACGAACTGACCGAAGCCGACGCGCAGATGATGGCAACGGGACACGGACAACTGGCCGGTCAGTTCCTGCTGGACCGGCAGGGGATCGTCCGCTGGAGCTTCACCGAGTTTCCAGAGGGCGGGCGATACATGTTTGGGGCGCCAAACCCGCAGGAGCTGATGTCAGCGGTGTCCCAAGTCGCCCAATAGACTTGCGAACGAGGTAAACGGGGCGGACACTAACAAGTTCACCGTTCATTCGAGCACGGACTCGACTCTGGCCACAAAGTCATCGAGCGAGCGATC